>CP029803.1:0-1200000 GCA_003226295.1 Candidatus Moanabacter tarae
CTAAGTTCACTAATCTGTTGAGTACGTTGGTTACTTTCCTCGGAGTTTTGCTTATTGAGTTCAGTAAGGTTATCTACCTGAAGTCCTCGAGCTTTCCGATCGTCCTCAGCTTCTTTTAGGAGGAGGTTAAGTTCACTAATCTGTTGAGAGCGTTGGTTACTTTCCTCGGAGTTTTGCTTATTGAGTTCAGTAAGGTTATCTACCTGAAGTCCTCGAGCTTTCCGATCGTCCTCAGCTTCTTTTAGGAGGAGGTTAAGCTCATCGATTTGGCGCATGCGCTGGGCGTTTGCATCTGAATTCTGTTTACTCAGTTCTTGTTTTTCAACTTTGAGATCCTTGAGTAGCTGAGTGAGTTTGTCGTTGTTTTCTAGACGTTTATTCCGGTCATTTTCGGACTTTTGCAGAAGGAGATTTAGCTCATTAATTTGCTGAGTACGTTGGTTGCTCTCCTCGAAATTCTTCTTCCCCAATTCAGTAAGGTTATCTACCTGAAGTCCCCGAGCTTTCCGATCATCCTCTGCTTCCCTGATCAGCTTATTGAGTTGCTCGATGTCACGAGTAAGGTCAATTCTATGTTGTTCGCTTTGAACGAGGACTTCGGTAAGTCTTTCTATTTGTTTTCCGCGTTCTCGTCGATCCTCCTCAATGACACCAATGAATTTTCTTAGGCGTTCAGTTTCTGTATCCTTTTCCCCTTCGGCATTGGAGGGAGGAATCTTAGAAAAGTTATCCGCGAGGTCTTTGCTCCATCCATTCAGCATCTTAAGTGAGTGCCCCGTTTGTTCCCAGAGTTCTAATGCCTTTTCGGCTAGGAGTGGCGACGTTAATTCTGATAGTTCCGGATTGCTTAACTCCTTGTACAAGGTGCCCGCAAGGACATGAAGGGCCCCTGGTGTGAGGTTGATCCCACTATACTTTTCGGCCACTTTCCTTATCTCTTCAAATCGGGCCCATCCCCCTTGGGCAGATTTTGTCTCTTCGTACTCCCTAAGCGTAGCAATCGGTTTATTGATAAGAAGGGGTTCGCCAAGATCGGCTAACCGAATCCAAAGATCGGTATCGAGGGCATAGTGCAAGCCCGGGTCTAGTTGATTTCCAATGGCTTTGAACTTACTTCGATTGATAAAAGTTGCGGGTTGTAGGATTTCATTCTCTCCGTACTTGAGAGCTTCTTTAGATATGTGGAAGCCTTTTGGATAAAAAAGCTTCCGATCTTTTCCGGTTTCATTCGATCGGTACCCATTGCCGGCGTAGAAGGGTCGATCGGGTGCCTGAGCGAATGCTTTTTTAATAGTTTCAAAGGCTTTCGGTTCAAAAAAGTCGTCGCAGTTCAGCCACGAAACGAGTGTGCCCCTGGCAAGAGAGAGACCCTTGTTCACTGCGTCTGATTGTCCATTGTCCGGTTCAGAAATAAAGTGCGAAAAGTGTTTCTGGTAGGTCTCCAGAATGTTCATCACTTCTTCACCTGATCCGCCATCGACAACGATCAACTCCCAGCTCGGTTCAGATTGAGATATAATACTTTTCAGACAGTGATCCAAAAAGCGAGGCTGGTTTAGACTCGGGACAATAATGGAAAAGAACTTAGGCATGACTAAACCTATTTAACAGTAATTCCATAAAATACCCGTTCGGTACAAAAATTGGATAAAGTTTGCCTATGAGGCAATTTCGAGTTTAAGGAGTGTTCGAACTTGGCTTTGATAAAAAAGCATCCTTTGCAGCTGCTTTCGATATCACCGATCGGTTGCCCTATTTTGAACGGTTGTATCGAGCATTGATGGAGCCCGATAACAATTTCTTATAAACTTACGCTAACGACTAGTTGCTTTAGTGTAAAGGGTGAAGTAAGAAATCGAAAATCGACAATTCCCTGTTGGTTAGAGATGTTTTAGGACAGGTTGGAGAAGCTGAAGGTTCCTAGGGTAGCAGGTGAAGTTCCAGCTGAAGATATTTTTCGTTTTACGGCCCCAAAGCCAGTGTCGTCAAGGAACAATCTATAACTACATATCTTTATAAGAATCTATCAGGCTCCGAAATGCTGAGACTAAAACTTCTTGGTCATTGACTGTCTGAACAAAACGTCCGCCTTTCTCGAGCATTGCCTCTGCCTCCTGACGATTGGCAATGGGGGCACCCCACCATTTCCCGTATTTTTCACAAGCCTGAGCTATCTTATCTGTGGCCTTCTTGATAAGATGGTGGTCACTTTGTCCGAATATTCCATAGCTCTGCGAGAGGTCACCAGGGCCTAAAAGAAGAATATCAATTCCTTCAGTGGACGCAATTGCATCCACATCTTCAACGGCGGTTGGATTTTCGATCAAAGCTGCGACAAAGGTTTCGTTAATCGATTGGTTTATATATTCCTCTCGGCTTTGAGTGCCGAAACCTGCATCTGTGCTTCCCCCAGATCCGCGAAGCCCAATGGGGCTGTATTTTGCCTCGCGGACAATTGATTTGGCATCCTCCCCATCGATAATCTGGGGGACGATTATTCCGGTTGCTCCCGCCTCCAGAGGCTTAATGATACCAGTATAGCCGGAGCGCTCAACCCGGACAATCGAATCCATATCATTTGCTCTTGCGGCTAGAATCATCTGTGAGATTTCGCCATAGCTAAAATCACTGTGTTCATTCTCGATCCATACGCCGTCGAATCCAATGGTTCCCATAATGTCCACAATCTTCCAATGTGGGAGAATCCATGATTGGGCTATGATGACATGTTCTCCCCGTTTTAGTTTCTTAAGGATCAAACTTCGTCTCATTGCTCTTTTCTTTTTATAGTAGTTTGCTGGAGCGCATTCGGAGTTAAGAAATTTAAAACGGTAGGGTTAATACAGGCCTTCCCTCTAGCAATCGCTTTCGAGTGGGACCAAACCTAGATATCGTATGGCTCTGAGTAAAGGGTCTGGAACTCTTTGGCGATTCTTTAAATCTGTTAGATTGCACTAATCCGGCTTTTTGACAGGATCAGCGACAAAAGATCATAATTAAAATGCTTGAAATCGAAACACGTAGACTTGGCAAGACAGAGCTTAGACCGAAGGCTCTTGGGCTTGGTTGCGGGTTTATCGGGAACCCTTCGACGACGAGTGAACAAGAGGCTATCGCCACGATTCGTCACGCGATTGAGCATGGAGTCAATTTTATCGACACTGCCGCTGGATACGGAAAAGGCTTTTGTGAACATCGAGTTGGTCTCGCGCTCGAAAATGGATGGCGTGAGAAAGTGTACCTTCAGACGAAAGTGGGTTCGCATCCGAACTGGTGGCGGGATTATTCGGAAAAGGCATCGAGGTGGACTCTGGAAAACAGTTTTCGCCAGCTGAAGACCGATTACATAGATTCTGTTCTAATCCACGAAGGTTCGCCCGATATGGAGGCTCCCTTCAGGACAGGCGCTTGCCTGGATGTACTTTTGGAGTGGAAAGAAAAAGGAAGAATAGGGCATGTAGGGATTGGGGTAAGAGAGCACGAGTATCACAAGCGAGCTATCGAGACTGGTTGTATGGAGATTGTTCTGTCATATCTTGATTACACACTCCTAGCCCAGTCAGCTGCAGAGACTATTATTCCCTGGGCGAGGAGTCAGGATATTGGGCTTATACTAGCTGGTGTTTTAGCAACGGGGCTCCTTGCAGGAATGGAGCCAGATTCTAATCTTGAAATCAAGGAATCCCCCGGACGGGAACCGAGATCTCGAAGAATGTGGGAATGGTGTCGGGAAAGAGGAGTCAATATTCGTGATCTAGCAATGCAATTCGTCCTTGCGGCCCCATTGGAGGGGAATGGTATCGTACTAGTGGGACCCGCCAACCGGGAAGAGTTTGATGGAGTGTATGAAAGCGCAATCTCCGAAGTTTCCGAAGTTCATTGGCACGATTTCGAAGCGGAATTTGGGATTGGATTAGAGAATACACATCACGACTGATAGTGGGAATCAATCATCACCAAGGGAAGATAGATTTCAAAGGATTCGAAAAGGCTGGGCTTTAGGATGCGGACACAACGTTGACGAGACACCAAATAAGTGATGTCAGAGGTTAGGCCAACGACAATCCAACCTAGCACTTCTCTTGAAATGCCGTGATTTCTGCAAATGAATCCTGAGGGATTGTAATGGATTCACCACCTCTTTTTCAGCGATCAAGGATCCATCATGGCTTCGGAACTCTATGTTTCCGGTTTTCATGATTGGAGGGAGGGCGATTTCTCCATGGTGGGTCCGAAAAATCGATTCAAGATACTGCCCGAGAGAGTGAAGTCTCAACTTAGTGTTCTTCAACCGTCATTGCATTAAAGCGATCCCAGTCCCATTCTGCACCCCATCCGGGACCCTCGGGAGGAGCTATGTATCCATTGGCGATGGGGGGGGTATTGACCATGCCCCAGACAGTTCCTTCATTGCCATTATTCAGAAGGCTATCGGTCCCCGCCTCATAAAATGTTGTGTTATCAATACAGCACCCGAGATGAGCGTGGAGAAGTCCGAATAAGCCTCCTGCTGCGTTCATCTCGATGGTCGTATCGTAGATTTCGGCGAAGTGAGCCATTTTGAGCACCTGGGTCGTGCCGAACAAAGCGTTTGCCCCCAAGATATCAGTGGCCCCAGATATTAGCCACTGGGTAGTGATCCCAATATCGTGTTTTAGTCGCTCGGTTGCTCTTATCGGAAGCGTCAATTCTCGACAAAGTTGCTGATATTGTTGTTGTTTTTGTTCATGCATTGGTTCCTCGAGCCAAATGAAGTCCAGTTCTTCCATGACATGACCGACTTCTATCGCCTCCTCCAGCGAGTAGGAACAGACGGAGTCGCTGAGGAGTCCATACTCGGGCCCTACCGCCTCACGGATATGACGAAAGATTGGAATATCTACTTTTCCTCCTTTGTAAGTGTGAAACTTGTAAGCTGTGATTCCGTGTTGTTTCCCTAACTCAATATCTGCCAGATAATCTTCAACAGTTCCTTCCCCACCGGTGATGTAAACCGGGAAACGCTGCCGAACTTTCCCGATCAGATCATAAACGGGGAGCCCCGCTACCTTACCGAGGATATCCCAAAGACAATTATCAAAATCGCCAAACCAGCCACAGTGTTGGTACAACCAACGCGTACCCTTATGAAGCATTTGGTAGAGCCGTTCACGCTGAAGAGGGTCTTCGCCCACAACTTGGTGCCTTAGAATCCCAACTTGATCTGACGTCATTACGGTTGTGCATAATCCATCCACACCCTCATCAGTCAGCACCTTAAGAAAAGCCTGACGTAGAGGCCTTTCGTCAGCTTGAGAGACACTTCCATGAGTATATTGAATGCGCCGTAGATTAGGGACCTCTCTTAGTTTGAAATATCCCTGAAACCGATTGGGATCTTCAAGAATAATGAGTTTCACATCGGTTATTTTCATCCTATTATTCCTTCAACCTTTAGCTGAGAGTTTCAGTTTTTAAAGAGATAGTTTTGCATGATGGCCTGTGGCGGATCATATCTTGCTATGTAACCAACGTTGACGAGTCAACCTACGTTCTGACCACTTGTGTCCGAGTTGATGGGCCGCATTTTCAATGTAGCGGTAGCCTCGGTCGCGTTGCACCATGGGATCAACGGTCGGATCGTTAAAGTGCTCAAGCGAAAAGAGCTTCCACGGTTCGAGACCTCTTGACGCCGTAATGACGGCTTCATGATCCAGCAGCCCTGTGCCCAAGGGGGCCTCATTGATTTGGGAGACAAGATGCGGTTCTACCTGAACATCTTTAACATGCAGTTGACCGATTCTGTCTCCAAGAAAATCGATTGTTTCACGCATCCAAACTCCAGAATTATGGATTCGGCCAGGTTGCATGTGATTTACGGGATCAAAGGTTATTTGAACATTATCCGAAGCAACTCGGTCGACAAATTCTTTCATTCTCTGGGGAGAGTAGATGATACACCATTGGGTGGTCTCTGGACATATGCAGATACCGGAGTCTTCCGCATATGGTACGAGTTTCTTAGTCTCAGCCACTACATCATCTAGCGCTTCTTCGGTGAAGTTCTTTGGATGGTACCACCAACCAGTCCCATCATAGCTCCCTCCTGTAATATGGATCAGATCGCCTCCAATCATCTTCATCTTCCGTAAGATGCTTTTCAGACGATCATGCTCGATCTGCCTCTTCCGCGTGTCTGGATGAGCGGGTTGAGATCCGCAAGGCGACATAGCTACTGTGATACCATAGTGTTCTGCCAGGTCGCGGAATCGGAGAACCGTATCCTCAGTTGCTGTATCCACCCCATGAACCCCAATCACTTCGAAGCCGATCTCATGGAGGCGTTTCAATGCAGCCTCATTTTCGAACATATCCTTGTTCAGGTTGATTCCGGTGTCGTTGCAGCAAAATCTCATGGGTTATATCTATATGGATGGGAGTATAATGAGTTTAACTGCCACCTTGTCAGAAATCAATCGCACGGTTTTAATTGGCTCCAAAACTGGTATTTTCTACTCGTAGTTTCTCTGACTCGGTTCTTCCAGCCCTGCGACGTACAGTCCTGCCCCCTGCCGGCGTCCCGAGTAGAAACCTTCTTCGCCCGGTGTGAAAGGGTGTGCTTTTAGCTTCTCTTGGTCAAAGGTAAATCCCAATCCAGGTTCATTGTTCAGGACAATCCAACCATCTTCAATTATATGGGTGTTCGTAAAGACGGCATCACGACCGTTGTTGAGTACCTCCATTGTAATGTGATTGGGTAAGACTGCTGCAAGGTGAGCCATGAAACTTCCGGGGCAATTCATCATAGTGACAGGGGTTTCGTAGGCATAAGCAACATCAGAAACTTTCATGGCACCGGTGATTCCGGTGGCTCCCACACCGACGTTGACGATATCGACCGCTCGCGATTGAAGGAGTGGAACGTAGTCATCTAAGGAGTCAAGGTTTTCGCCTGATGCAACTGCCGCTCTAATATTATCGGAGACTTTCCGCAATCCGTTCACATCCCATCTCCGAGCAGGTTCTTCGAGCCAGGTAATATCGTGCTCACTTTCAATTTCATGCATGTAACGGATGGATTGTTTTGGTGACCAATATTCATTTACATCGATCATCAGTTCGGGTTTCTTGCCTGTTGTTGCGAGAGCGTCGTGCATGATTCCGATCCGCCTTATGTCGGCTTCAAGGTCCAATCCGATTTTCAGTTTCCCTCCCTGTACCCCTTTTGCTGCCATTCCCTCGTAGTAGGACCGAACATCTCTATCGGACAATGGGTAATCGAGGCCGCTCGCGTAAGCTTTTACACGGTTAGAAGACGCGCCCAGTGTTTTCCAGAGCGGTTCGCCATTGAGACGCGCCTTGAGATCCCAAAGAGCGACATCAATGGCTCCAATTGCTGAACTTGCCTCACCGCGATTGCCTCCTTTAAACACGCGATCAATCATAGTGTTCCAATGTCCCAAAACTCCTCTGGGGTCCTTCCCAACGAGAAGTTCCTCAACGAGTGAACGAACCAGAGACCCGCCCCCCATGGAAATTCCCGATACTCCTTCGTCTGTATCGATCCACATAGCAGTAGACCGCATCAGATTACTTCCAATTGGATTGTTAGCATCGCCTATCGGACGATGCATTCTTATTTCATAAGCTTGGGTTCGTACGCCAGTGATCTTCATATTTATCCCAATTCTGAATCTTGCCGAAGGTTGATTTTATGACTCCTCGGATCGACTATGATGAGTATCGAAAAATGAGACAAGCTAGTATGTCTCCAATCTGCGAATCTTTTAAATAGAGTTAGAAATGAAGTGTTCGCATACTCCTATACCGTAGTTTTTATGAATCTCTTAGAAATCCTCTTGATCGATGCAAATAAATGAACAGCAATAGAACGGAGTAAGGGTCTAGTTTTCAAGGTATTGAGACTGGACCCGATGACTTATTTACTCGCTTTGATCCCTCAGGAATTTCCGGGATGTGTCCAAAACATCATACACAATTCTAATTAGCGACACTGGGAGCCATGATACTGGAATTCGTGGTACCCGCGCATTTTGGTGGATGGCTGATCGGATCGGTGCATATGCGGAACTAGGGCTCTACTGGTTCCTAAGCGAGTATTTCGGCCGCTCGTCAGTGACCCTTATTCGCCCTTCGCAGTTGCTTACGAGTCCGTCCAAGTACAAGACGGACTGGCTTTTCGTTGGCTTACCGACCTCTTTGAGCAAGGAACACCTTAAAAGGATCGATTTTCGCCGGATCGTTCTGTACGATTCTAGTGATTTCAATGGCGTCAATTTCAGCTATTCCGATAAATCTTTACTCCTATCGGAAACTAACCTCTGCCTCAAGAACTGGCGAGATCAAAGATGGGAATTTGATTATTCAATTGGACTGCTTCCAATCAAAAGGCCCCCTTTGAACAATTGGCTACCACTGGCTATCCGTGTCGCATCCGTCAAAGACAGATTAGGCTTTTTGTACAGAAAGCGCTACGACGTTGGATTTGTTGGGAGACCTTCAGGAGATTACGCAGGAAATCAACGTCTTAGCTGGCTTATCGATCTGAAGAAACACCGTCCCGATCTAAAATTTTGGGGAGGATTGGTAGCAGACAAAAATCGGCAAACGACGCTTGAGCAATTATGGGATGCAAAGGCTTTGGATGGTTGCTGGCTAAGTCGACGAAGAATAGGGTTTCTTCAATATTTTTCAGGCCTTCTTAGATCGAAAGTGACTCTCGCTCCGGCCGGCTATGCGCCTTGGACTTATCGGCACTACGAGGCCATTTACGCCCGTTCTATTGTGGTTTCCAATGATTTGAGTTGTTACGAATTCTTAGTGCCTTTTCCCCGTGAAGGAATAATAGAAGTCTCGGAAGGAGAGTCTGTTGTCCGAGGAGTGGATGCCGCCCTTGCCTTGTGCGAAAGTTCGCCTGAGATACTGAACGCCAATATTGAGTATTTGGAAAGGTGGCTCGATATGGGAACCTATTCACGGGGAAAGCGCGATACATTAGATCGATTTGTTGCAGAGCTTGATGGGTATTAGTTTCGTGGAAACGGAAGCCCTCTCCTGCTAATTTGAAACAGGATCTAAAGTTTTCGTCGCGGGTTGGATCAATTCCGGCTGAAAGCTCTTAGTTGACAGAAGTCTAATTCTTCCGCGCAATTGAAGCTTGAAGACGGTATTTGCTTGTCCTGGCCTCTCTAGCAGAATGGGCGTATGCCAGGACTAATGGGTGAACATGTCTCCAGGGCCTGGCTGTAGAGCATTCTGGAATATAGGCATAGATTAACAATATAGATTGAAGATCGAATTCCAGTCCATAGTATATTGGTCTTTCGAACGTGAATAGGAGAATCCCATGTTCGACTCATCAATCTGAATCAGATTCACCGGTTGCGATGTCCCATATAAATACGAAAGGAGCGTCATCTGTGTCTCGCTTCTTCCTCAAGCTCCTTTTTGCCTTCAGCAGTTTGTTTGTCTTTCTCGCGGTTTGGGCTCTCGGATTGAAACCTAAGGTCCATGATGAAGAGATAGTCGTTGATCCGGATGAGGCGGCTGAAGTGAAAAGAATGCGGGATTCTCGAATCGATCCGGAAAACCCTGTGGTGATCTGGCGCGAAGCAGACTACTCTGAAGGGAAGAGTGGGGCTTGGTGGCCAAAGGGTGAATCCCCAGTTCTTTCCGATCTTGTTGCCGAGGGTGTTTTGCCTCCCGTAGAGGAACGTGTCGGGTCGGAGCCGGTTGTCCTGGAGGGGCCGGAAGGGATAGGACGTTACGGTGGAGCACTGATAAAAGTAGAAAACGCAACCTCAGGGGAGAACGTCTCCCTGTCATCTTCTTACAGTGGATGTTCCCTCGTTCGTTGGTCTCCCTACGGATATCCCATCGTTCCCCATTTGGCGAAAAGCTGGGAAATTAAGGATCAATTTCGTGAATATGTTTTTCATCTGCGCAAAGGGGTTCGTTGGTCAGATGGACATCCTCTCACCACTGAGGACATCCTCTATTTCTGGGAGAATGAAGCCAACGAGCCAGCAATCAGCCAACGGTTAACCCATATTTTTCGACATATGGGGAAACCAGCAAAAATGGCTGCTATTGACGAATACACGCTCAAAATCCGATTTGAAGATCCATACCGGGATTTCCTGGATCGAATGGCTACTTCCCATGGCCAGCAATTGCTGCGATCTCCTGCACATTACCTCAAAAGCTATCATCCAATAATCGGTGATCACGAATTTATTGCCGAAGAAATGGTACGGGTCGGCATGCCTAGCCCTCAGATGCTCTATTCGTATGTTAAACGGTGGAATAATCCACATCATCCGCGGCTCTGGCCTTGGGTGTATCGTACATACAAGCCCAACCCTCCGTACGTATTTGTCAGGAATCCTTATTATTTCGCCGTTGATCCTGCGGGCAATCAGCTCCCTTACATTGACCGATGTATCCTACAGGAGCGCCAAGGGGATATGGCTGAAGTTGCCGCAATCAACGGGGAAATTAGTTTGTACATGGGGTTCTTATTCAGCGGATACAGTCTAGCTATGGAGCAGCGGGAGCAGGGTGGTTACGAGGTATACCATTGGGCCCGGCTAAACGGCACCGATTTTTTGATTTTCCCCAATCAGAACCTGAAACCGCTTTCCAATGATCCTGAGGTCATTAGAAAGCGGGAACTGATCCAAAATAAGACCTTTCGCCAAGCCCTTTCGCTGGCCATGGATCGAGAATTTATCAGTAATGTAGAATACAGCGGACTTCTTCAACCGGCTCAATTAGCACCGGCTCCCGAATCTAACTTCTTTCATGAAGGTTTGGTGAATTCACACATTGAGCACAATCCCGTTCTGGCTGACAAACTGCTTGATCAGATAGATCTCGATCGGCGTGACGATGAAGGATATCGGACTTTCCCGGACGGATCGAAGTTGCTCATTTACTTCGACTTTCTTTCCTATAACAAACGGGATTTGGCCGAGGTCGTGGCCGCACAATGGCGGGAAGTAGGGTTACGTGTTATTGCGCGATATCGAGCCCCACGCATCTGGTACACAGCCCTAGACGCCCTCGAGTTAGAGCTTTCAGCGGGAGGCATGAGTGGGAAGATAAACCTTTTCGTAGAGTCCAAAAATTACATCGCTACAAAAGAAGCGCACTGGGCCCGCGGTTATGGGAATTGGTATTCACAAGGCTCACTATTCGGAAATCCTGATGCTACCGGAAGAGGTGCAATCGAGCCTCCTGAGGATTCAATCTACCGTAAGATGATGTACCTGCATGCCCGGGCTTCTAGCGCCCCGTCTTTGAAAGAACAACAGGCTATTATGAGGGAGGCTCTCGATATTAGTGCTGAACATCTTTGGGTGATCAGTACCGGTTTCGCACCGCCACTTCTGATCATTGTGAAGGACGGCCTCAAGAATGTTCCTGAAGTCTGTGTTCTCAACCATGATTTTCAGGCGCCTTCCAGTGCTGGCATCGAAACCTTTTACTGGGAGGAGTTCGATCGCGATCCTAAAGTGGACGCAAATATTCAATCCGCCCTAAGCAAAATCACATCTAAATCGGGTGCTGATCCAGGTACAGGTATTTCTCAAGAAGATGGGTCATTGGCAAAATTTATCCGCCTTGCTCTTTGGACGATCGTTGGTTTGGGACTACTTCTATTTGCAGTCAGACATCCCTTTGTTGGCCGAAGATTAATCATCATGTTCCCAACTTTGGTGGTAGTTTCGATTTGTTCATTTACCATTATCGAGTTGCCACCAGGAGATTTCCTTACCTCTTATATGGCCCTCCTTGAGTTGGGAGGAGATGAAGTTGACCAGGACCAGATCGAAGATCTGAGGGTTATGTTCGAATTGGATAAACCAGTATTTGTCCGCTACCTAAAGTGGGCAGGTTTGCTTTGGTTTACTACATTCAAGGAGGGAGACCGAGGGTTACTTCAAGGGGACATGGGATTGTCTATGGAGTCGCAAAATCCAGTCAATGATATTGTCGGCGACCGACTTATTCTGACTCTTTGCATCAGTGTGTTAGCCGTTATTTTCACCTGGTCGTTAGCAATCCCCATCGGGGTATATTCTGCCGTCCGACAGTACTCTCCGGGTGACTATTTCGCAACTTTCATTGGTTTCATAGGGATGTCCGTGCCCAATTTTCTCCTTGCTTTAATCCTTATGTATTTCAGCAACCGTTTCTTTGGAGTTCCCATTACGGGACTCTTTTCGGCTGAGTTTGTGGCACAGCCTTACTGGGATGGGCCCAAGGTGTTCGACTTGCTCAAACACATCTGGGTTCCGGTAATAGTGGTTGGCTTTCAAGGAACAGCAGCAATGATCCGAATCATGCGGGGTAATTTGCTCGACGAATTGAACAAACCGTATGTTACCACTGCATATGCTAAAGGGGTACGTCCTCTTAAACTACTATTTAAATATCCCGTCCGGTTGGCCCTTAATCCCTTCGTTTCCGGACTTGGGACTCTTTTCCCTCAGCTCGTCTCAGGTGGAGCGATCGTTGCTCTCATTCTTAGCCTGCCCACAGTTGGGCCTATGCTTTTAAAAGCGCTGCAAATGGAAGATATGTATTTGGCCGGTTCCATGCTCATGCTTCTGAGTATCCTTGGGATTATAGGAACCCTGGTCAGTGACGTACTATTGCTTATTCTTGACCCAAGGATCCGGATGGAGGGGGGGGGCTCTCGATGAGAGGAGGATCACCATCAGGGCTCTACTATGTTCACGACAAGTGGCGCCTCTCTCTTGGTAAAAAGGCGATGTTGTATGGAATGTTTTTCATTGTTTACTGTTCGGAATGAACTCATTTATTCTTACAGCGAGACTTACCTGAAGCAAAACTAATTGCCAATGACTAAAGATGCAGACGGAGTGAGCGGGAGGAACCCTATAACTAAGCCGGGGGTAGCAGATGGCAGCGCCGGAGTAGGGTCCCTTTCGCAGTGGCAGTTGATTCGATTAAAATTTTCCAAGCATAAAGCGGCGGTTGCCTCTCTATATCTCATTGCGGTCCTTTACTTCGTAGCCTTGTTCGCGGAATTTTTCGCTCCCTATGCGAGAGATTGGAATAATATCGAGGCAATTTATCATCCGCCTCAAGTGCCAAGGCTGAATTTCGAACATGGAATTCATGTAACTAAACTCCGCCTTCAAATGCATCCTATTACTCTAAGCAAGTACTATATTCGCGATAAGGGACAGATCGTACCCTTAGGGTTTTTCGTCCGCGGTGAGCCCTACCGGCTTTTGGGAGTAATTCCTATGGAACGACGGTTTTTTGGAGTTGATCATGAAAGCTATCATGATACCTACGGAGAAGACGAACCAAAGGCTGTGTTTATGTTCCTTGGAGGTGATCGTTACGGTAGAGATATTATAAGCCGGCTCATTTACGGTGCTCGGATTAGTCTGTCAATCGGACTAGTTTCGATTGCCATTACTTTCGTTTTCGGCATCATAATGGGAGGTGTTTCCGGCTATTTTGGAGGCAAGATCGATTTAGTTATCCAGCGGCTTATTGAAATAATAAATTCGTTTCCCCACCTTCCTCTTTGGTTGGCTATTGGGGCTATTCTTCCCTCGGATTGGTCACCTCTTCGTATTTATTTTTCCATCACCCTTGTTCTCAGTTTTCTCAATTGGACCGGACTCGCTCGAGTTGTACGGGGAAAAATTCTCTCCTTACGAGAAGAAGACTATGTTACCGCGGCTAGGTTGATCGGTGCCAATCACCCTCGAATTCTTTTTCGGCATTTGGTTCCCGGCTTCACCAGTCATATTATCGTTGTATTAACGCTAAGTATTCCTGCGATGATTTTGGGTGAAACAGCTCTTAGCTTCCTTGGTCTCGGATTACGCCCTCCAGTGGTTAGCTGGGGCGTGATGATGCAGGATTGTCTGAACCTCCAGGTACTTGACAATTACCCATGGCTTCTCATGCCGGTCATCCTTACCGTCCTGACGGTTCTCAGCTTCAACTTTCTGGGCGATGGGCTACGGGATGCCGCTGACCCTTACGCTTCCCAATAGCCTAGATTTCTACAAAATCCAGACTGAGTGATTGGTTTAATTAGATCAGTCCTTCCAATCTAGAATCAATACATTCCTTCCGAGAGGGGCTTTCGAGGACCTCTAAAGAAGGGTACAGCAAGTTTTGACGATACGAGTTAGTGGCTAATGAAAGCAAAGTGATGAACTAATCAGGGCGATTCGAACGATTTCAAACTGAACCGAAAAGGTTCCTAGCCGAAATACGTAACGATTGTTTTCAGGCCCAACCCAGTAAGGGCCAATCCGGAGATCAATACTATAGTTCTTAGTCCGAATCCCATACGAAGGCTCTTAGGTAATCGAATACCGTCGACCCATAGCATAGCAAAGCACCATAACCCGCATGTGGTAGCTCCTCCAATTATCGTAGAAAAAGTTAATCGGTCGATGATATTGCCAGCGATCGAATGGGGGAGCCATACCAGAATCAATCCGCCAATGAAACAGTAGCTGTAGACCCATCTTCGCCACAGAGGCGAAGATGCTCTGGGGACTCTGTTTTTGAAGATACTTATTAGGCATTCAGCCACGGTGTGGCGGTATATTAGAAAAGCTCCGTACAAAGTACCAATAAACGCAAGAAAGACACCTGTACGATAGAGAAGCGCTAGTTTAGGATGCAACGCGGTGAGGTAATTCTCTTGTACGGTCAAAAATTCGCCACCGTCTGGTATCAATTGCCTGGGATGAAGAATTAGTGCACCCAGAGTGGCAAAGAGAAGCGTCACCAGAATGACAAAGAAAAAAGAGATGCCCGTATCGAGCAAAGGAGCTCTGGTCCAGATTCTTGCCCGTTTCAAATCTTCCTTGTTTTTTGTTGCTTCTTCCAGCTTTTCCCGTGATGCGCTACCACGTCCAGCCAGACCCCATCCCTTCTCCCGAATGACTCCCACATATCCGATATAGTCGAAAGTCCCTCCCCCGACCGCACCAAGATAAAGGGCAATTTCAAGCCAAGGACTTCGTTCAATCAACGGTCTGTAGGCGATATTTTCTGTGATCCAAGGCTCATAGTTCTGCACTTGAGGCACAAGCATGCCCTGAAGGATTTTAACTAAATCCGGCCCAAAAATTACTGCTGATATGATGACAGCAAATACTAAAGCTCCGAGAATAATACTCGAAACTCGCTCAACCCAATCATACGAAGACCAAAGCGCTAAAGCCAGACAACCTACCAATGTCGTCGTCGCCCAAAGATTGAGCCAGAACTCTTCATGATTCCATGCTCCCACGGAGGGGCCTTCCAGCGGCATTTTCAGAAGTCGGTGAATAAAGGTTCCAAGAATCTCGGGTAGTGTTGAGAAGGCAATCGGCATAACACAAATTGTAGGAATAGTGAGCAGAATTGGAAACCAGAGAGGAGGTCCTGGAATCCTGCCCCAACTTACCATGGGATGTTCGCCGCTAAGAGTGTAGTGTCTTAGAGCACAGTAAACCTGTGTTGCCTTGAAGATTCCGGCATAGAGAAAACACCACATCATGGTGTAGCCGAAAATGGCACCGCTTCTAGAGGCCATCACCAGTTCGCCGCTCCCGATTGTCACTGAAGCCACGATTAAACCAGGGCCCATATATTTGAGGGCGTGACGTATGCTTAGGCTGGATAATAGCTCGGGAGGAGCTGGATAAAGAAATTTCTTTGAGTCGGCCATAGTATGACAAGTCAACGCATCAAAACTAATACCTCAAGTCTCGACATAGTCTTTCGGTGTTTTGCGGAATAAATTTGTCTGAGTGTTATGATAAAAGATTCCTAACCGGGATCGGTCTTTATCTTCCGAGGACGGGTTGTACGGCGCAACAGGTGACCTGTGCCCCATAGCAATCACGTCATATCTATCGTGTTTATGTGGTGACCATTTACAATCATGATCTTGCAATTCCTCTCTGTTTATAGCTTTCTGCATGGGGTGACTTCTCGGAGTACGTATTGGTTTTTCAGTAGAATTGATCTTACTGGAGTCGGATAGAATCTCAATGATTAGAAGAAAACTTAGGGCGTATCTCGAGACGGGTTTTGTTTTGCTTCTTTTCGTCGCATCATGGGTTTTGTTGGCGACACTTTTTTCTATAGGAGGAAATAAGGGAGCTCCACCTCTAGAAGACCTGTCGAGTAACGGGTGGGAGGCATCAGGTCTCGATCAAGTTGCTCAAGATAAGGGTCCTGTGATTTGGCAGGATGTAGACTATACCCTAGGGTCGAATGCAGATTGGTATCCGAGAAACGAGTCACCCCTGCTCGCGGAGCTTGTGGCTCGGGGTGAACTCCCCCATGTCGACGAGCGAGTAGGTGAAGAGCCGGTAGTTCTCAAAGGAGTCGAAGGTATTGGAAAATACGGAGGAACTTGGTACTCGGCAAGCACCAGCTTCAGGCGTATTGCAGGAATGTTGGAGGATACAATGTGTGGGCCCAATCTCTTGCGTTGGTCACCTATGGGTTATCCGTTAGTGCCTCATATTGCGAAGAAGGTGGAGGTAAATGATGGCAATCGGGAGTACATTATTCACCTGAGAAAGGGGATGCGGTGGTCGGATGGGCATCCCTACACAGCCGACGATATTCTCTTCTTTGTTGATCGGGAAGCGTATGAACCGGAAGTAGGAATGCAAAATTCTGCTCAGAACCTTCTCATTTATAGGGGGAAAAGAGCGGAGGTTGAAAAATTGGACGACCTTAAGGTGAGAATCAGATTTGATGCTCCTAATGGGCTCTTTAGGGAACGCCTGGCTACATGGAGAGGGCTTCCGTTTTGCAATACTCCTGCCCATTATCTTAAGCAATACCATCCCGTAGACGGGAATGCAAAGGTGATTGAGACAACTATGAAGAGGTATGGTATGCCGAGTCGTCGAGCGCTCTACTTTTTCATGAAAGATCCCCATAACACGGAACACCCTCGCTTGTGGCCATGGCTCTTCCGGGGCTACAAAGCTAATCCTCCACTGTCCTTTGTGCGAAATCCATACTATTTTGCGGTCGATACGAATGGAAATCAGCTCCCCTATATCGATCGTCTTTTCTTTGATCAGAAACAGAAGGATCTAATTGGCGTAGCAGCTGCTCATGGTGAGTTCTCGTACCAGTCAACTAATATAGGATTTGGCCAATTTACTCTCCTTATGTCGGATAGAAACCGTGGGGGTTACAAAGTTCGACAATGGTTTTCCACGGCTGGAGGCTCTTTTGTAATCTGCTTTAATTTGAATCATCGGATTGAGGAATCTAAGCCTGAGTCTCGGTTCAAGAAGAAGTATCTCAATAATAAGATCTTCAGAAGGGCACTGTCCGTAGCCATAAATAGGCCGGCGATTATTCATTCCCTTTATGCTGGGATCACTGAACCTTCACAAGCTGCGCCTCCTCCCGACTCACCGTTCTTCGAGCCTTCTCTTAACCACGCCTTCATAAAATATGATCCATCCGTTGCTAATCGGTTACTTGACGAAATTGGTCTGGATAAGAGGGACGTCGATGGTTTCCGTACCTTTCCTGATGGTTCATCGATGCATTTTTTTCTTGATTCCCCTGATCATGCCGCTTTCCCGCGCGGTCTCCTGGAATTCGTAGCGGAAGACTGGGCCGAAGTAGGAGTCCGAGTTACTCCACGCCAGCGTGCCCAGCGACTCTTCACACTAACTTATTACTCCTCTCTTGGTGATATGCTCTTAGGCGGAGGACCAATTGATTTCCTGCCTCTGATTAATCCCCAGAATTACGTTCCAGTTTTGACCTCTAGCTTTGCACCAAATTACGGAAAGTGGATGGGCCGTGGTGGTCTCTTCGGAAGTGCCGAAGCACTACTTCCTGGAGCTGAAGAACCACCCCCGGGGCACCCGGTGAGAAGAGCTATGGAACTTTATGATGAAGCTCTTCAGAAAAGCAGCTTGCTTGAACAGGTCGAGATATTTCGGGACGTCCTAAAGATCGCGGCGGATAACCTGTGGTCGATCAATATCTCGACGCCTGCACCCGTATTGGCAGTGGTGAGTAATGACATGAAGAACGTACCTCACCGTATGCGTGCAGGCTGGGAATTTCTTTCTCCATCCAATGCAGGCGTTGAAACTTTCTATTTCTCTCGTTCCAGAGATTCCCCTGGGGCGATTAAGCAGATACAACAGGATATTTTGGATCCGACTCCGATCTACGGTAAAAGCGACGATAGCCAGACTAGAGTTGGTGATGGGGGAAGTAATGGCGGACGCATCATCGCATGGATAATTAAATTCCTCTTTATTACTATCATTGCAGGATTTGTATTGATGGTCTGCTTCCGTCATCCATTTGTTGTGCGACGGCTCGCCCTCATAGTGCCGACTTTATTGGTTATATCGGTTTTGATCTTCGTTGTTATTGAGCTCCCACCTGGGGATCTCCTCGATACCTATATCGCCAATGTTGAGGAATCGGGTCGGGTTACAGGAGAACAGGAAATTCAGGACATAAAAGAGATGTTTCTTTTAGATCAGCCCGCCTATTATCGCTATTTGCACTGGTTTGGATTTCGTTGGTTCCTCACGTTTAAAGGTGAAGATCGAGGTCTTCTTCAGGGAAATCTGGGACGGTCTATGTACAATTTCTCCTCCGTTAACGACCTCGTGGGCGATCGCCTGCTCCTAACCCTCTGCATCGGCTTGAGTACTGTGCTCTTTACTTGGTTAATGGCGCTTCCAATCGGAACCTATTCAGCGGTACGCCAGTATTCTTTAGGAGACTATTTTGCATCACTGATCGTATTTTTTGGCATGTCTATGCCCAACTTTCTCCTCGCCCTTCTTCTTATGTACGCCGGAACCAAATTTTTTGGAATTCAGGTCACAGGGCTCTTCTCTCCGGAATTTGCCGGTCAACCGGAATGGACAATCTCCAAGGCGAAAGATCTCCTTATGCACCTTTGGCTCCCTGTGCTCGTGGTTGGTATCGGGGGAACAGGACAAATGATTCGAATAATGCGAGCTAATCTACTCGATGAGCTGAAAAAACCCTATGTTATGACAGCCCGTGCCAAGGGGGTTCGTCCCATAAAGTTGATTCTCAAATATCCAGTACGGCTCGCTCTAAATCCTTTTGTTTCCGGGCTAGGAACGCTTTTCCCTCAACTGATCTCTGGAGGGACTATCGTCGCTCTTGTTTTAAGCCTTCCCACCGTTGGACCGTTGTTGTTGGAAGGCCTCATGCGGGAGGATATGTATCTTGCTGGTTCAATGCTCTTGATTCTTAGTTTGTTGTCTGTGGTAGGTACACTTATCAGTGACTTGCTGCTCTTGGTTCTTGATCCCCGAATACGTATGGAGGAGGCCGGCTCGCGATGAAGTGGTTTCTATCCAGTCTACTCAAAAAGAGGCAACTTGGAGTTGCTCCTCTCAAATGGGTTACCGCCGTTCCCCCGATGGTTCGAATTTAGAAACTCGAGATCCTTTAATGATAACTAATTATGAAAGTGTACGCGACTTACAGATGATTGGCGGAGCAAAAACCCTATGACGGCTGCAGAATCATCATCTAACGCTCGCGAGGAGGGTGGTCTTTCGCAATGGCAGCTTATAGGTTTGCGATTTCATCGTCACCGGATGGCCGTTTGGTTTCTTTATATTTTACTTTTTCTCTACGTTTTGGTCTCCGTTGCCGAGTTTGTCTCTCCATATTCAAAATCACGACGTAATGTTCAGTATTCCTACGCTCCACCTCAAGTGCCTCGTTTCAGCTTTACCCATGGATTCTACGTTTATGAACAGGTCCAGAAAACTAATAAAGTGACATTGGCTCGTTACTATGAGGTCAACCACGAAGTTAGGATTCCTCTTGGATTCTTCGTAAGGGGAGAGCCCTATCGGCTTTTTGGTTTAATCCCGAGCGAGAGTCATTTTTTCGGTATTCAAGAGGAGGTATTTAAGAGGAAGTACCCTGACAGAGCAGTTCCTGATTTTCATTTTTTCGGTTCAGACCAATTTGGGCGCGATATTTTCAGCCGCATCATTTTTGGATCACGCATAAGTCTGTCGATCGGACTTGTTTCTATCTTTTTCACCTTCGTCTTGGGAGTCTCGATGGGAGGAATCTCTGGCTATTGGGGAGGGAATGTGGATGTCATAATTCAACGACTTATTGAGGTTCTGAATTCTTTTCCCCATCTACCTCTCTGGTTGGCTCTTGGGGCCATTCTCCCCGCTGAATGGAGCTCCCTTAAAATGTATTTTAGCATTACCCTTATTTTCAGCTTACTGAACTGGACAGGCTTGGCGCGCATAGTTCGGGGAAAAATTTTATCTTTACGCGAGGAAGACTATGCTGTGGCCGCTCGTCTTCTTGGGGCGAATGATATTCGCATCCTCTTTCGCCATCTTATTCCCGGATTCACGAGTCATATCATCGTCGCGCTTACTCTAAGTGTTCCGGTTATGATTTTGGCCGAAACTTCGCTCAGTTTTCTTGGTTTGGGCTTACGTCCTCCAATTGTCAGTTGGGGAGTGATGCTACAAGACTGTCTCGATCTTCAGGTTGTTGCCAACTACCCGTGGCTCTTGATTCCTATCTATTTTGTCGTCATGGCGGTGCTCGCTTTCAACTTTATAGGGGACGGGTTGCGGGATGCTTCCGATCCTTACAGCGCAAATTAGAATTAGATAGCCTCTGGATTGTACTACCAGAACTTTGGGACTTCCTCCTCCACCTTTGTCATCATTTCGAGCAGCGCGGGTCTTCCTTCTGCGTTGGCGGAAATTCCTCGGAGAATCGCCTTACCTATCTGATCAGGTGTTGCAACCCTTTCTGCGTAAGCGCCCAACCCTTCTGCCACTTTGGTATAATCGCCTCCGAGTTTATTGCTGCCCCAATGCTTGCTGGCAAAAGACATGTGATGATCGTAATGGGTCATCACCCCGTTGTTCAGCACAATCGTTAAGATAGGAATTTTCGACCTCACAGCCGTTTCAACATCCATCCCGGCCATGCCGAATGCGGCGTCTCCCATGACATTAACAACGTGCTTCTCAGGTGCTGCAAGCTTCGCTCCCATAGCTAGGCCAAGGCCGTATCCCAGTTGGGTTGATTTTCCCCAACCAATATATCCTCTTGGAGTTTCGGTCTGCCAAAAGGGAACAAGCTGATCACGGGGATAACCAGAATCGTGGGTGATAATTGTATTTGCCACACCAATCGTTTTTGCCAGCTCTGAGAATACTCGATAGGGGCTTATTGGAACCTCGTCCGAATTCAACCTGGGACTCCATTCTTGCATGAAAACTGCTTTGACTTTACCTATTTCATCGGCAGTGCCTAAAATATCCTCTCGCCCTTGTGTCCCCAACTGTCGTTTCACTTCGTCTATGACTTGCCGAATCACGATTCGGGCGTCGCCAATCGCCCCGTAGTCGATCGTATAGGCCTTGTTCACATCTTCAGAACAGTTAGTAATCTGTGCAAGAGGCACATCGTTTGGTAATGGAGCATTAAAGGTGGAAATCGAAAAGCTGGATCCAATTCCAAGGACAAAGTCGGTTTTTTTTATAAAATGGTCTACCATCAGCGTACCCGTGTGTCCCCCAGTACCCAGCGCCAGCCGGTGGTTTTCGGGGAATGCACTTTTGCCTGCCAGAGTGGTCATCACTGGAATATGGATAAGTTCAGCTAGTTCTAAAAGTTCTTCAGACGCTTCTGCCCAGAGAACACCTTGTCCCACATATGCAATCGGACATGAGGCTTTCAGGAGCTTGCTAACAAGTTCCCGTACATCTGATGGATCGGCTCCTGACTTGTACGGTTTTCCCGGCCGGTAGTCTATGGTCTTACTCGGAAACTCCTCTGGGCCTACATCGCTCGGAATCTCTAATAAGACTGGACCTGGTCTCCCATGTTTGAGCTGACTATAGGCACGGCGCATTAGCTCAGGAATTCGACTAACCAGGTTGATTTCGGCAGTCCATTTGGTCACGCCTCTATAGTTTTCAACTGATTCAAAATTAGGATGTACTTGAGTGCGATCCCGTGATTGTCCACCAGGGAGGAGCAGAATTGGAATGGAATCGGCAAAAGCCTGAGCCACTCCACCATAGGCGTTTTCCGCCCCCGGTCCCGTTTGCATTGTAAAAACGCCAATTCTCTTACCGTTGCTAACACGGCTAAAACCGTCCGCCATGTTCACTCCAGTACGTTCGGTTCGACTTAATATTGGTCTGATACCTTCTATAGCCGCTGCGTCAATTAGTGGTTGGTGTGGGAAAGCTCCAATCCATTCCACACCCTCCTTCTTAAGGATTTTTGCTATAGTTTGATCTCCATTCATGGCAATTACCCTTTTCAGGGATGCTCCTTCCACAGTAATTTAATAGTTCATTTTTGTCCAATTACTCTTTGTAAGAAACGGACTAAGTCTTTGGGATATCTTTAAAGTTTGGCAGGACAACTCTTCCGAATCACCCTTCATCCTTTTTTGCTGTATAATGTTCAACGAATAAACCGACAGGCATTGATTTGATTGTCAAAATGAAATCCTATCAGATGGAATGTTCGGTGGCGGGTGAATTTCATTCCTAAAGTCTTTTATCCTTTTCTTTATATTAAGAATTGACACACAATTGGTCGTTTTAACGAACTTTTTCCGCCTGAATGACTTCTGTTGGTATCGTGGCGAATCCGGCATCGGGAACGGATATTCGGCGTCTTGTGGCGCACGGCACCCCTTTGGATAACGGAGAGAAAGCAAACATTGTCCGCCGGGTGCTTCTCGGTCTCGAGTCGGTAGGTGTAGAGCAGGCATGGATTATGCCTGAATTTTATGGTATCGGGCGACGGGCTCTTGACGGTCTTAGTATTAAGATGCCGGTCTCTCTGTTTCCCATGCGGGTGAGTTTTTCTCAAGAGGATTCAATACGAGCAGCAGGGCTAATGGTTGCCAAAGGAGTCGGATGCATTGTTACCATAGGGGGTGACGGTACCAACCGTGTTGTAGCCAAGGCGAGTCGTGGGGTTCCCCTTATGGCTATTTCTACGGGGACAAACAACGTTTTCCCAAACATGGTCGAGGGGACTATCGCAGGTATGGCTGCTGGTCTCGCCGCACAAGGATTGGTCAATAGTGCTGTACATCAAATGCCGCGTTTGGAGATTTTTCACGGACAGGATAGCGAGGATTTTGAAGGATCTTCCTCCTTGGAAAATCGACCTCCGAGCGATATTGCCTTAATAGACGCTACTGTTTACGACGAGAGGTTTGTTGCTTCCCGGGCAATCTGGGATGTGTCTAAGATTCTGGAGCTATTTTTGACCCGACCTGAACCGGGAAATATCGGACTGTCTGCGATTGGCGCTCATCTCCCAAGGGAGAATCTATTAGGCTTTGATGAAACCCTTTCCAGCTATGGTAATGGATTGTATCTTCGTATGAGTCCTGAAGGTAAAGAAGTCACGGCACCCATTGCCCCAGGCTTGATTCGCAGAGTGCATGTAGCCGAATCGCGAATCATCCATCCAGGAGATTGGCTTACCGTTAATGCCAAGCGTCCCTGTGTCCTCGCTCTGGATGGTGAACGTGAAATTCAACTGCGTTCTGATTCACGTGTGCTGATCCGTATGAGTTCTGAAGGCCCCAAGATTGTATGCGCACAACAGGCAATGGAAGTAGCAGCGCGAAAGGGGCTATTTGTTCGCAATTAGGAATTGGAATAAACCTAAATACGACCCCTATACTCCAGTAAAATCAATTGCCGATAATTTTAATAGGCGTCTTGCTTACAGAACGAAAAATTAACGAAGGAGGAAGCAAGCTCGAGATGACGCTTGGATGAGATTTAGGTGATCAAGTTTTGGTACCTCAACCGAATCTGGGATGTTCTTCTTTACAGAAGATTAAGCGCCAAAATGCTTACGAGATGCCAGGATTTGTGAGAGGTAGTGGAACGGGCCTGCGATTCTCAACTTCTCTGTGTTTCAAGAATAAGGTCCGCGATATATGGTAGCTTTCCCGAAACCCCGTCACTCATCCACCAAGTTATCGTTGATATAGTCCCAATTAAATTCCATTCCTAGACCCGGAGTTTGCGGTAGGTGGACATAGCCTTCGGCATCCATTGGGTCGCAGGGATTAAGAAGGTAGGAAGGCGTTTCATCGTAATCCTCTCCGGGGGTAAGCAGCCCTCGCTCAAAGAATTCACACAGTTCATTTGTGGTTGTTCCCAGGATCTGGGAGTTCGCAAAGCCGCCGACATGAATTTCACAAGGGATGCCAAACCCTTCATACATCGCAACCGCCTTCTTACAGCCGGTGATACCACCGTAGTTGACATCAATGCGGCCAATATCAGTTGCCTCTTGCAGGGCCCACTCGGCGCGACTGTAGTAACTACCGGTCGCATGTTCGGGCCCACATATATTAATGTCTAGCTCCCGACACAACCTTCTATAAGGCTCTAATCTGCGTTCATCCATTGGATGCTCGAGCCAGTAAAAATCAAGCTTTTCCAGCTCACGCCCAACGTAGAGCGATTCCTCATAGGTGTAGATGCCCCAAGGATCTAGCATAAGCGTCATATCATCACCCACGGCCTCTCGAACCGCCTTGCATACGGCCACATCTTCTTTTGGAAAGGCAGGCAACCCAGGTGCGGGTTGCTTAGTATGTGGATTCCAGTAGATATAGGAATGAATCTTGTAGGCTTGGTAACCTCGTTGCTGGCATTCCAAAGCGTAATTAGCGTAGAGTTCCGGCGATCCCAGATTGGGAGCGGTGCTGGCATAGGCTTTGACCTTTTCCCTAGCACCCCCTAGCAACTTGGAAACAGGTAGGCCTGTCATGCGCCCAAGCAGGTCCCAAAGAGCACTGTCGACGCATCCCTGAAGCCCCTCGGAAATGCCCTTGTGTTTCATCATCCATTGCCAAATCCGCTCCCGGTCCATAGGGTTTTCTCCGAGGAGAAGGGGCTTTACTGTTCGTTCGACTTCAGCCGTTGATGCGCAATAGGAATAGCCATGGGGGCCTGTAGTGTATCCCTCAAAGCCCTCATCCGTAACAATCTTCATGATACGTTGCACCATGTCGTATTCCTTGCCCACAACACCGTAACCCCACCTCGATGGATGGCTTTTTGAGGTTAAGCGGAATGATATGACTTCAATGTCTGTTATCTTCATTTTGATTTTTTCTCCCTGTGGGTTTTCAACGCCTCACGATTTAAATGACCAGAAAAATATGGTTGTAAAAGTCGGTCCAAAACAAGCAACTACGTGTAGAGCGGGCACTTTGTAGTATACTGTCTATTTAACTCGAGAATATGGTCGAGTTTTAATTTCGTCGGAGGCTCAGGATCTGCCATGGTATTCGAAGTTTTTTTGAATCGCTGTTTTCTAAAGTGTTTCTCAAGACCGGGAAACCCGAATACCCCAAGTGTTTACTGAAAGTAAAACTCAGGGAGACTGATTTACAAGCGAGGTTTGACTCCCTTTAATCGGTTTGACCTAATGGAGGACTGATTTCTTGTCTTAAAGCGACAGCTGGGCAAGTTCGTCAGAATTCTGGGTTAAGGTTGAATTCACGGGATAACCTTTAATATGACCTTCTAATCCAAACTCTATGAAGATTTCCCAGGTCATGTCTCACCATCTCGTCGCGCCAATCGAGAGACCATATCGGAACTGCTGTTCAGGTTGGATCCAGACAAGAGAGATGAATTTAGTCGAGATCAGGACAGATAGCGGACTAGTGGGGTGGGGTGAAGGTGATGGGATGCCCTCTCTAGAAGCGATCGATAAATTCGTGATCGGTTGGTCCCCCTTTGATTTTGAAATGATCTCCGATAACCTTACGCGTAACGGGTGCAACAGGCGACTTTCCAGTGGTATCGAGATAGCCTTATGGGATCTAATGGGCAAGAAATGCGGTGTGCCTGTATATGAGTTACTCGGAGTTCCCAGACGGAAGAAAGTTTCAGCCTATGCGAGTGGATTTTTTGAGCGGGCAGGAGTAGACCATGTTGCGGACCTTACCGAAACAGCAAATTGTTGTATGAATTCAGGATTTGATGCTCTCAAGATTCGAATCGGATTTGGGCTCAGTCAAGATGAACGAGTTGTTGAAGCGGTTCGGACGGCAATTGGATCTAATGTTGCAGTCTCGGTTGATGCGAACACAGGCTACGATTTGGCTAATGCAATCGACGTAGGAAAGCGGTTGGAGAAATATGATCTTATGTGGTTCGAGGAACCAATCGACAGTCAAAACCTCGAAGGGTATTATAAAATCAGGGAAGCGCTTAGCCTTCGAATTTCAGGAGGAGAAAGTTTTTCTGATTTCAGCTCTTTCGGGGATCTAGTAGGGGGGCGGGTGGTAGACGTCCTCCAGCCTGACATAGGGCGAGTTGGTGGATTCATGGAGGGACGACGGATCTGTGATTTGGCCTTCGCCCATGGCATTCACGTTATTCCGCATATGTTCGGAGGGGTAGTCCGCTTAGCAGCGACGCTTCAGTGGTTAGCGACGATCCCGGATGATCCCTTTGTTGAGGACAAAATACCCACTTACCTGGAATGGGATATAATGGAAAACGGACTCCGAACCGATCTTGCCATTTTGCCTTTCAAGCCAGAGGACGGAATTTTGGCAATACCAGATCGTCCGGGGCTTGGAGTCGAGATAGATGAGGAAGCACTGCGAAGATTTTCAGTGTAGTCAGTTAACCGTTTACTGATAAGATAACACCGAATAAATCAAGATATTTTAAAGGGAGTGCAGTTGAGTCTATTTCTCTTCTCTTCCCATACGAGGTTTCTTCAATTCCTATGGGTTTAGACAGGACCAATCTGGGGCATGAATTCGCCAAAAAACTTCCTCAAATTCACTTAATCCGCAATTTAAGGAGTACGGTCACAATTCAAACTGGTTCCTCTCCGATCACCGTGGTACGATGCATATATCTATCGTCGGTGTAATCCACGATAGCGTAATGCATAGTACAGCGATTATCCCAGATGAGCAGATCGTTCGTTTCCCAACGATGTCGGAAAACAAACTCTGGCTGGGTACAATGGTTGTAAAGAAAATCCAGTAGGTGCCTGCTTTCTTTTGGACTGAGTTCAATTATATTTGAGGTATTGCCCGGATTAACGAAGAGACTTTTACGGCCAGACTTTGGATGAGTACGGACTACCGGATGAACGGTTGTGTTTTGACCCGAGAGGTCTTTTTCACTTATCGTCTCATGCGAGAATCCGACAGTTGTATTAACCGCAAAATCATGCCGAGCGGAAAGCGAAAATAAGAAATCCTGAAGCGAATTAGAAAGCGCTTCAAAAGCTGCATTCATATTGCAAAAAAGAGTATCGCCACCGATTTCGGGAATTTCAATAGCGTAGAGTAGCGAAAAAGAAGCGGGGTGTTTTCGAAAGGAAACATCGGAATGCCAGTAATTGCCAGCGCGCGATCGGCCCTGCTGTTCCCCTCCGACGATTTTGTTGGAAACCCTGAATATCTGCGGATGGCCGGGTAGGAGATACTTCTTCACAGTATCTTGGAATTGGTACTTAAGATGTTCTTGGTCTCCAAAAAGTTCACCGAAACGGCGACTGAATTGAATGTGTTGAGCGGGGCTTAAATGCTGATCACGGAGTACCAATACACCGCCGTGTTGGCGCAGTCCATGGCGGATCTGGGTAAAGATGTCCCTACTCATAGGCTCTGTCACTTCAAGGCCAGTGATCTCAGCACCTAATACGGGAGATAACCGATTAATTCTTAATTTCATTTGAGGCTAGATCATGCTTACAATTGCGGGGCTACATTCGCAGAGATAGGAGGTCGAATGCTCGTCTCATAGAACTTTACAGTTAGAATTGCGATATCGATGGCTTGGTTAGCCTTTGAAGTCTCCTTCATGTGTAGGGCTCGTGGCGCACTATGAACTCTTCTTCCACAGCTGTAACTTTCAGTCCTTCTGCTTTGATACGATCGACATTTTATTCCCATGAATCAATCAGACTGTCGGTCATATCCGCAGGACAAAGATAATTTCCGATAACTCCCCTAATCGCACCGACGCCTAAGAGACAAACATGCATTTTCTGGGATTTATCTTTGGTTTCTAGGTTTCGATCATTCTCTCTGACTAGATTTTCAGAGAATTCCCCCGTTCGGGAATCTAGGCAATAGTCTAAAGCAACCGGCCCTAAGTATAGATACTTCTCATTTGCCAGGCATCTACGGATTGCAGAATAGAGTCTCCTCCCAAAGCGCACATCGAGACTCCAACGCTGTCTTCTCGTTCGGGGTAAACTCGTAAACCCATTGCCTGACGACCGTTGGCAAACAGTTCCAAGACGCTCTTGTCGATAAAGATTCGGAGGTCGAGCGATTCCCCTTTTTTCAATTTAAATGGAGCGGTTTCGGGTGGACGTGCAAGAAGATTGTCTGAAAGGGATCCATGCGAATTATCGATGACTAGAGAGTCATCCTTGTCTTGATAGTCCTCGGGGCTCGTGGCTAAACCGCCGGCCTTGAGGAACCGGATTGAAGTGTATTCCTCGCGGTTGGGTGAACGCAACAGATCGATGCGGATTTCGCGAGCGTTTCCACAGTCTAATTTAGCCGAGAGTTCCATCGTGTTTCCTTCGATTCCATCAAGTAAAATCTCCTTGTTTGCGGGAAGGGATATATTGCTCATATGCTTATGGTCGCCACGCTGATCCTCGATTGCTGATACCGGTTCGATTTGTAGCAGGCCCTCGTCAACAAGTGTGAGCCGGCGAGCTAGGGACATGACGTGATTCCAACCTTCAGTATTTTTGCCCTGATTGATGTTGTGAATTACTAAGATACCTCCCTTCCCGTCTGGGAAAGCTGATGGGGCGTGCACCCCACCATTACGGAGGGGTCCGAAGTTGAATCGACCGTGATGGGTAACATGGAAACGGTGATGGACCTTGTTGTAATCGCCAATCAGATACTGGGACCCGCGCTGATGGCTGGCGAAGAGAAGAATGTGTCTATGGCCGATTGGCCAAAAATAGGGGACAGCCCCGTCCTCGCCTGGTAACGTAAAAATGTCATTCTCAATGAAGCTACCAAGAAATATCCATCGTTCCAAATCTTGAGAGTAAAATAGAAACTCCGCCATGCGACAATCGTCGAAAATAGAACCGTCTGTAAAGCCACCTGAGAGTGAGTAATAGCCATCCTCCTCGCGCCAGATGCATGGATCACCCACCCGGTAGGGGCGGCCTTTATCATCGGGAATTATATCTGGTATGACAGTTTTACCTGTGATCTTTTCCCAGTTCAGAAGAAGAGGGTCGGAGCTAACAGCAACCATTTGCCCCTCCTCGATTCCATGATACATCGCTATCACCCGGTTTTCTTCGACGAATATGCTACCACTGTAGCACTTGTCCTCTGGGTCAGGATATATTGCTAAGGGCAAATCATGCCAGTGGACTAAATCTTCGCTATAGACGTGGCCCCAGTGCTGCCGTGTGTCTTCAGGAGGATAAGCCTGGTAGAATAAATGGTATCGTCCTTGCCAGAAACAGAGACCGTTGGGGTCGTTCAGGTTCCCCTCCGGATTGACGTAGTGGTAGATGGGTCGATGAGGGTCAGTGGAAAGCTTTTTTCGGGAAGCACGAAATCGGTTGAGCAGCTCGTCAGATTCTAGCTGCACGATTTGCTCTTTTAAAGTTGTCGCGTAAGTGCGATATGGTGCTCTCGATTTGCGATTCACAGATGTGTTCATGATAGACTCCGACATATTAAAGCAGACCACGGCGTCGACTGTTTGGAAGTCTCAAGTGTTCTCACCGTGACAAGACATTTAGCCGCCGTCAACTTCTCATACTCTCTACCATCATCTGGAGAGTTGTGTAATGAGGTTCGTCATTCTTTGCTAAGAAGGTTCCACGAATTCTCGAGCTGGATTTGGGGAAACCATTGTAAAGAACTATAAAACGGGTATCAAACAAATGGATAATTCTTTTCTTTGAAGGTTGTTTGATGCGGGCGATTATGCTATGAAGGTCTTTTCACGCGTTACATCTAATGAAAGGCTGTTCATGAAAAAAGAAGCGATTTATCCGGATACTGGGAACAAGTCGAGTGCCCCCTTATCACCAGGTATCAAAGCTGGTGGATTCATCTTCGTTTCAGGTCAAGTTCCTGTTGATCCAAAGACAGGCGAGATCGTCGAAGGAGGTATTGAACAGCAAACGCTTCAAACCATCGAAAACATTAGTGAAATTCTTGAAGCAGCGGGATCATCGTTGGATAAAGTTGTTAAATGTACTGTTTTCCTAACTGATATCAGTGAGTTTTCGCGGATGAATGAAGTTTATAGTAGTTTCTTTTGCAATGTTCCACCGGCTAGATCCACCATAGAGGTTAGCAAATTGGCGATCGACATAAAGGTTGAGATCGAGGCCGTAGCGCTAGTCGATTGAGAAGAAGTGATATTCAGGGTTAAGTGAAAGAAGTTTGAAAGGATAGCCCGAAGTCCGATCGAAAGATTATTTTCTACGGGGATACAGTTAACAGCCGTCTAGGTCGTTCTCGCCGCTGACTTAGGTACAGTGTTTGTCGCAGTCTCAGTCTCATCGATATTGCGGAATCCGCTGACGATGATGTTATCTTTGCGGTCGAGAATATTATCCTTGTCGATCCTGTGGGCATCGTTAGCTGCCCTACCAATTGGTCGAAGAGTTGCATCGTGGTAGCCGAAACGGACCGACTTACGCCATGAATCCGTTCGATTACAGTTTGACCAGTGGATCGTATGATAGCTAAAAAAAATCACATCGCCCGAGTTTGCTGGTATCTCAACGTAATCTAATGCGTCGGGGTGAAATTTTTCCGTTGGAAGATGGGGAGCTGTTTCCGGACCCATGATATGCTCAAGTGGCCCTAGTTTGTGACTTTCGGGGACCACACACAGACACCCACTTTCCCTAGGGGTGTCATCCAGATGAAGAAGGCAGTCGACAAAATTTGGGCCATTGTATGGATAAAAGGGATAGTCCTGATGCATGGGAAAGGGGGTTCCGAGTTCCGGCGGTTTCGCGTGCAGAACGGTATGGTGCCATTGAACGGTGTCGCCGATGAGGTCTTCAACACATCCAACCAGCTTGGGATGCAATATCACACGGGACCATGCTGCAGAATAATAATGTGGGTTGTGCATTAAAATAGCTTTCGTATTCAGTTGTTCATCTTCTGATAGATAACGATTTCGCCAAGGGCCTTTCCACCCTATTGTTTCCTGGCCCCATTGCTCGATGATACGGATCATATCGGTTGCTAGCTGCTCTGTCTCTTCATCTGTGAACAAATCTTTAACCTTGAGAAACCCATCTCGGTTATAAGCATATATCTCTTCTTTTTTTAGCATCTTAGTTTACTTTGCTAGGGGTTGAGTTTACACAGGCAGAAATTGACTACAATGCACAGAGTGTTTCGTGAGCCCAATTGATGGTTATCCTATCTAGCGCTTGGCCTGGCAGTCAAGATTTCGGGAGTCAAAAGAGAATTCAAAATTGAGTAGTTTTCAAATTTAGTCCATGAAGAGCTCTATGAATCTGAGTAATGGAGCCAAAGAGACAGATTTCCAATCTACCTCTTTAGTTTTTCCGGATAAGAATTTACCATCCCTTTGCTCTTTTGTTTTGTGACCGAATAGGGTTATATTTCAGCTGCCGCCCTTATCTTTATACAATTGTGAAGCCTTTCAATATAGATCATGGACAACGAAGTTAAGAATCCTCCCAGAGGGATTTTCCCAATGCTTCTAACCTTGGGGCCGGGAATTGTAATAACGGGCGGTGTTATCGGTTCGGGAGAGCTCATCATTACCCCACTTCAGGCTGCAAAGTTTGGATTCGTGCTGCTTTGGGCAGTGGTTATCTCCTGCCTTATTAAATACTTCTTACAGGTCGAAGTGGGGAGGCACTGTATTGTTCATCAGCGTACTATCTTTGAATCCCTCAATGCATGTACTGGCCCAAAGTTTCGTGGGACTTCATGGATTGTGCTGCTTTTCATGTTAGCGTGGACTCTGGCCCAGATCGGAGCCGTAGGAATGGTGGGAGCATTAGCCGGGCTGTTGCACGGATTACTACCGTTGAAGGAAGGCTGGTCTATCCCCATCTGGGCAGTGATCGTGGTCTGTGCGATTCAGGCTGTGCTTTGGAAGGGTCTGTACCGCCATTTGGAACGGGCAATTATAACTCTCGTCTTGGGTTTCAGTTTTTCGGTTTTCATTGCCCTAGCTATGTTGCAGGGCACGGATTATGCTCTAAATGCGGGTGATATTCTATCCGGACTCACATTTTCCCTAGGTGACGCGCCTCAGTTAGCGGCTTATGCAGTAATCAGTTTGATGGGAGCTCTGGGGGTTGCTGCAACTGAACTTTTTGTCTATTCCTACTGGGTCCTGGAGAAGGGCTATGCTAAAAACGTGGGACCTCCAGATTCGGAGGGCTGGCAGCAACGAGCCCGTGGCTGGATACGAACGCTGCAAATTGATGCCGGCTTAGCCACCCTCCTCACAACCACAGTGACAGTTTCTTACTTTTTGCTGGGTTGTGCCATTTTATTTCGGCAGGGAAAGACACCAGAAGGGATGGGGGTGGTCGAGCAGATGGCCCTGATTTACACGGACACCTATGGGACCTGGTCGCATTCGCTATTTCTTTTTGGAGCTTTTTGCACTCTTACTTCGACTGTGATGTCAGGGGCCGCAGCCAACGGTAGGGCGTTTGCCGATCTTTTCTGTAGCTTGGGATTTCTGGATCGAAATAGACCAAAAGACATCCAGCGATCGCATCGGATCGTCCAAAGTGTGTTTCTTGGAAGTTTGCTGATTCTGTTTCTTTGGATTCAGAAACCTCCCGCTACCCTTGTAGTTCTGAGCGGATACTTGATTGCGATGTTCGGAACCCCCTTGGCCATAATCGGTATCTGCTGGCTTGCATTTAAGACTGATCTAAGAGTACGAATGAGTCGTATAACGGCGGCCCTCCTTCTCTGCTCGGTGACCGTGATCTTGGCATGTTTGCTTTTCGCACTTCTGGTGCAAATCGGTGTTCTCAAGGGGGCCTAATTAGCAGATCCAATTTTGGAGCAAAACCGCAATTGTGCCTCATGCAAATGTCAATGGCACGTCATCCGGGGTATTGTAAGGGGGTATAGCAGTCAGCGCTCTAATCTTCACGGGATCATCCTGAGCAGCTACACGATTGGTGCGATAGCGGAATTGCTGAATCTCGAATGCTGTATTTCGCGACCAGTCAGCTAGTTCCTGTCTGCGATGGAGGTCATTTTCAGTGAGTTCACGAATCCAACGTGTGGCCCATTCAACATGGACTAACTCATCAGCTAGAATGAAATCCAAGAGCTCCGCGAGTTTGTGTTTTTTCGCCTCAAGGGCCAACTTGATCCATACATTTAAGGTACCACAAAGCAAGGACTCTCCCCAGCAGTTGTTGACTGAGATGCGGCTCAGAGGATCTTCCCCGTATTGGGTCAACCGCCAAATTATGCCAGACCATGGGAACTGGCCTAATCTAGCGCCCTGATCTTGCGTTGCTTTCACTACAATCTGTATGTGGCGTGCTTCGTCCCAAATTTGGTGAGCGATATCCATTCTCATTTTCCAAGGGAGATCCGGAAAATCCGCGAGCATCTTTCCCAGACGATCTACCGTGTCGATTTCACCATAAATAAGGGTGTGAAGCCTGTAAGCAAAAAATTCCCGCGAGCCGAGTTCACATATCGGAGCGGTCGATCGAAAGACTTCTTCGTCCTCGGAGTACCAAAATGGTTCTTCGACGATTGGGTAGTCTACCGGCTTGGATTTCTTTGAATAGGAGTAGGTTCCCTTACTCACCCTTGTCCTTTTTGATGTATCCCCGTTTCTCTGTTGTCGAAGCTCGGCATCAATCGTCTTATCCGCGACAAAGCTCTCGGAGGGCTCAGCATACGGAAGCCAATGAGCTTCTACGCCTGATCCGGTGACTCCCCCGCATTCAAGAAGGTCCTGTTCGAGCTCGCCTTGCCAGGCGACAGCTCGAGACCGGTCTTCTACAGTTGTGGTAAAGGACTCGATTACTGCTTGGCCCCAAAGGACATGAGCTTGCTCAGATGCGGCCATTTGTGTAAGCAGTTTACACGTTGGTTCGTCAGCGAGCGGATCTGTAGTGTCAGTGTGGTAAGTGTAAGCACTAACCAGGTGTGGTTTAAGGACCTTATAAACGCCTACCAACCGTTCCAAAGTCAGTGGAGCCAGCCATATTTTCTCGCAAAGATGTGCAAATTTATCGTTGGGCGGTTCCTGGCGATCCGATGATGAGCGCAGCTGGGCGATTCGAGTACCAACTTGGTCGGAATGCTGCGCATCTTCCCAGAGATGGGAGCCGAAAGCTGCTCGGACAACGAGTGAAGGAGTGGTGTGACACCACCCCCCAAGCATCTCCATTATTTGGATTTCAGTGTAACGGTAGCAGCGCAATCTACGTGAGGTCTCCCTAACTGTAAATCTTCCTCCAAATTCCCTACGGTCGACTATTGGCATGACAATATTATAATTATATCCTAAGATTCGTTAATGGCCTTTATTGTAACAGGACGCTGTCGCAATTGTAAACACACTGATTGTGTGGATGTTTGTCCAGTTGATTGCTTCTCCGAAGATGACCAAATGCTTTACATAGATCCGGACAGTTGCATCGACTGCGCTGCTTGTGTTCCGGAATGTCCAGTGGAAGCCATTTTCGAGGAATCCGAGGTTCCTGAGATTCATCAGAGATGGATAGCCATCAATGCAGATAGAGCACCTGCTGCTGAGAATATAACGGAAAAAAAGGATCCCTTGCCAACGGCGCGGACGCTTGATGAGATTTTATCCCAAGAAGAGGTCGGAGGGCAGTAGTATACAAGCCTCCTGAACCTTTCTTCCATCTCTGGTTACCAAAACCTTGTCCTCTCAAAGTTCCCTCTTATCGCGTAAAGATTTCCCTCTGAGAGCTCGATGTCGATGAAAACTTGTTTCCCCACAACTTCAGCAAGGTCCTTGCCGGAGTTCCATTGTGGTTCGTAAAATAATTCATCTCCGGTAAAAGGCACTGATTCATCGAAGCTTAGACCTGGGATTGGGGCTCCGGTTTCATCCAGAATCTGCACCCGGGCCGAGCCATACGGCACCTTAAGATTAATCTGTAATTCTGGTCCCTTGATATCCAAGCCCCTTAGCGTAATCCGACCTTGAGTCGCATAGGATTCGAGATAAACAAAGCCATCCAGGCGAAGCGTGTGGAGCATCAGTGCAGCATCATTCAGTTTCTGGTTGCTAAAATGTTCTGCTTTGGAACCGCCTGAGTAGAATCTTATAGTATTATCCGGGGCAACGACCATCGAGCTAGCATAGACACTGCCACCGCCATGTTCGCCGCGTTCGTTCCGTTTAATAAATGGTTGGTGGAAGGCTCGATTGAAGCCGTCGCCAGTATAGCTGTAAGTTAGGGCAGAGTCAATTGGGCCGAACCATTTAATATGCCCAATTTCACTAGGATCCGTGTGGAGATACCAAAGAAGTCCGACAAACATGCCTTCATATTGGAATATAGGCATTCCATAGAACTGAACCATGGGCGGGTCTTCGGAGTCTGGGAAAACTATTAGACGTGGCTCAGAGAATTCCTTGAAGTCTTTGGTCTCGATCAAAGCGACTCGGCGTTCGCCCACTCTGAGACGATTGGCAATTCCGTAGGTTTTTTTCTGCTCATTGTAGAAGACACAAATAGGAGTATCCAAGTGGACTCTTTTGCCCCATCCTTGGTCCTGAAATTTCCATGTGATTCCGTCGCCAGAAGTCAAAATGCGTTGCTCTGATTCTTCCCATGCGCCGTAGGTACAAAGGTACTTTAAGCGACGTTCCGGATCGGGGTCTTCCCGGTCAACGAATACCGGCGCACCATTTATGTGAACACCACTTTCCAAGACCTGGTTTTTCCGATGGCGAACCTTAAGGTCGACTCGGTCAGTGAGATCAGGCCTATTCCAGATTATTCCATCATTGCTTTCGGCGTAGAGCAGCACTTGTGTCTTAGGCTCAACGTTGCGTCGAAGCGCTTCTTGATAACGTTCCCGGGGAAAAGGATACTCGGCAGCACCGCAGTAAATCGCCTTCCATAACGCATTCTCCTTGTCGTACCAGACCGTTGGGAAATTCCATGTTCCTTCAGTTAAATCGTCCTCAAGCGTTGCTTCTGGGCGCCACTCAGGCTCGCCAAGCCTTCTGACGCAATTATCACGGCGCTGTAGCGCCCAATCATCGAAGAATAGGATTGTTTCCATAGTTCAACTCTCCTTGTTGCTGAGTCCGGCTCCTGTTGTCACACTCACCCCGCCTCCGGTTTCAATGGGATAAGTATAGGAATCAATTTCGTTTCGCCCGAACTCGGCCCAAGTGGCATTTTGGCCCTTCCACATAGCGGTTTCTAGGTCATCATCTATTACAACTCGATCCTTTAGTTCGGATTCATCGTAAGCAGCGATTCCGATTTTGTAAGGACCAGGAAAATCTGGCCGAAAGGGTTCGAATTCGTGGCGCCGCTCAATTGCTCGCTTGACACCTTTTCTGATCAAATCCTGAGCTCCCTTAGGTGTCAGATGGCGTGCGAACCATTTTCCCAATCCTTCTTTCACTACCGCAACTTCGATGTTGGGGATCAGCTCTTTAATCTGCGCCGTGCCGATTTGGTCTCCACTCATAAATATTAGGGGCACTCCTTTGCATCCAGCTTCAACAGCAAGGACTCCCGTCCTTCCTATGCGAAGTTTCCCGTCGTTGAATTCCCACATCGCATGGCCCATGGGACTCATCTCTGAACCTTTCCCAGAAAGCATACCGTAACCGCAGCCGACCCCAAGAACAGCGGCAAAACTATCATCCAAACAGGGCAAGAATGTCGGTCGTCGCTTCCCACGCCCTTGGAGCAATTCAACCGGAGGTTCGAATTCCTCGATAGCGAGGTTGGAACCTGAATGATGGTTGTCATTAATGTAAATCTTCTCTGCTCCTGCATCTAGCGCTCCTTGCACTGCCGCTTTGACCTCGCCGGTCATCAGTTGTCGCATTCTTTCCCAGAAATGATACATTTCGGTTGAACCAGTTTTTGCATGCGGCTCGAAAAAGCTTACGCCTGCAATGGCTTCCATATCAGCATCAATGTATATTTTCATTTTATAATTTATGTATGATTCATCCCTACGGAATTACAGCAAAAAGAAAGAGTACTGAAATTAAACTCAAGTCAAGAGCCTCTCCCTAAATAGCGGGATACGCATCGAGGAGCTAAAATTCTTCTTTTCAATTGTCGATCTCAAAATGGTGCAGGTCAAAATCTGCTCAGGCGGTTTTCTTTTCTTTTTAAAACAGGTCCTAGTATTCAACGATCTCACAAAATTCGAAAAGCTTCTTCGCTCGTTCTGAGAATCCGGCATAGACTTCAGGTGGAACTTTAACCTTTTGTCGGATGCTCATCCACTCCAGACCATAGCAAACGACAATTTCAGGGCGAGGTCCTACAGACGTATTCGGAGTCCCTCGGTGTAGTGTACGGACGTCCTGTATCCACATTGTACCTTTCTTCATGTTGAGTCGATGAGTCGATGGGAAATGCCCACGATTCAGGATTTCGTCATAGCGGGTCTCTAAGCTGGTATTGGCCACGTACTGGGTTGAAGGAAGGACTTCGATGCTGCCGTTTTCTTCAGATGTATCGACCAACGGGAATTTAACTCCCAGAATAGGACAGGTGTCTAGGCCGACATGAGGAATTTCCCTGGCAATGAGGGTGTCTCGGTGCCAGTGTTGATATTCACTCCCGGGGTAGGGATTGTTTGAGTGAAAACACCGAATATAGAATTCTTCTCGTTTCCAATAACGCTTTAGGAATTCGAGAATAACCGGGTTTGCATAGACTTCCGGATCGGCAAATGGTGGGACCCAAGGAATGGTCAGGGTGTAGCGGTTAACATTTTGTTGGCGTCCGAAGCCGGTACGCAGTTCCCCCCACTCTTTAAGGGCGATTTTCGATTCACGACTTTTCACGTGCTCCAAAAGCGGCAGAAACGCTTCATAGATCCGATCTACAGTCTCAACCGATAAAACGTCTTCTAAGACGGCGTAACCGTTGATTCTGAACTCATCGATCTTTAAATCGAGGTCTATGTCTTCACATTGCTTTGTCATTAATCTCCTGCTTACGCCTGATCGTATTGTAGTGAGATTGAGTACTCGACTTTGCCATCAAAACAGGCTGCCGTATGAGGGCTCATTAACGTACCGGTCCATTGCCAAGTCTAAGGTGATCTCGGTTGCCGCTGGAAGTTCTACCCTTAAGTAAACCCCAGACAGGTCTGTTTTTTGGGAGAGGGTTTTGATAGGGGGGGCAGCATAGCCGAAATGGTGGCCTGGGAATTCACTATCGAGGGAGTTGTAAGTTGCACCAGTAAAAGTGTGTTCGCCGAAGGCACCAGCTTGGATGACAAGAGAACGATCTTCAACAGGGTTAAGATTGAGTAGTCTCAAAATCGTTCGCTTTGCTTCCAGTTTTTCGACTAATGCGGCGACATCGGGCGGCAGTCCTGCACGACGGGCATGGACGTCGTAATAGCGTAATCTAACATGGAGCAGTCCGCCATTGTATATAGGTTGTGGTCCGCCCAAAGTTTGTTGGATCAAGGCCTCCGAGCTTACCGGATTTACCGACTGCCATAAGTGAATATTATGATGTGTTCCGACGCTCTGTTCTGCACCGATAAGGGCAATGCGCCGTGACATTTCCTTGTAGCTGGCTTGGAGCATGCGTTCGGGGAATTCAGGGTTTTCCCCCGCCAAAAAACGCAGCCAGGGCTGGTCGTGACAAGCGTCTTCCTTATTATGGAAACCAACAATATCTCGCCAGTCGTAGGATTCCTGGTGACGCAAATTTTCAATGCGTTCCCAATCTTCATTGGCCATTGATAGGTTCCAAAGAGCCGCTGGAAAGGTTGGGGACATTGGTTGCCAATCGAACCATCCGGCATCTCCGTAACGGTAGGGAACAAGAAAGGTCTCAGTGCGTTCTCCCATAGCCGTGAATTGCCCGTACCAGTGCTCCTGGAGGCTCATGTGTTCGTTACGGATGTCGCGCTTTTCTCCCATCTCAAAGATGCGGTCCTGTTGACGCCGTGGTAGCTCAAGATAGTCGCTGTCCCGAGTTATTAGATAGGCGTTAGCAGCAGCGTCGAGAGCGGTCATTTGGATATTGTACCAACCGTGCCAGGCAGTCCATCCGTACATTCCGCCGTACCAATTGCCTTCGATATACTCACCAACTTTCCCAGAATGACCCACGTTGTCGGGAATCATCCAATCGTTAGCTTTAGCGCGCTCGATCCAAGCATCCGTGTACTCAACAACCCAGTCCCGATATTTCTCTTCGCCAGTAAGCAGAAAAGCGTTGGTGACTAGACTGGATTGGGCTAGGTTGGCGATTACGTCCCCCTTGCCCCAACGCTCGTAGACCCGACGACCCATCTCCCGGGCTTTCTCGGGGTTATTAGCAGTGTCCTTCCAGGATTTGGCGCCTGGTACATCGTAAAAGGGCAGGCCGTAACGTTCGCCGCCACCGGAGGGTTTGTCCCTATCTGATTCAGGAAGATAGTGGGGACCCCCAGAGCCGTTGCGAGGAGAGAGGATGATTTTGTGTTTAGGATCATAGTTCCTGACTTCGGGATCATCGCCGTTGTAGAAGCCGGCAAACTTGCGCGCTCGACGATGGAGATCTCCATTGTTTGGATCGGCTAGGCACAGGTGGTAGAAGAAAACGTCACTTTCGGAATTATGGAAAACATCCTCTGCTCGGTGATAGTCATTATGGACCGTGCCGCACCGGGTGAGCTGTCTTGTGATACCTTCCCAACCTCTATGAGCTAAATCAACTAGATGCTTGCCACCACCCATGATGTAGAGCAGAGGCCAGTTGAAGTAGGGTTCGTAATAATCGTCTGGGCTCCCGCCACCCCAGGTATCGTCCCAAATGAATTCGCCGTCGGGACGCACGTAACGGTTGATAAAGGGATGGACGCTTTGTTCCATAGCATGGAACAGGTGGCGTTGCTGAACGGCCCACGAACGTGGTTGGGTGATGGGAACTGTGGCGCGGATTGTTTTCATATGAGTCCTCAACGTTAATGACAGAAGAATCTTCAGGATTGTGAGATTTTTAAGCTATCGATCTATGGAGTTTATAGAAACGCGTAGACAGTTCTCCACAAGAAAAATCATGGAATAAGAATTTATAATTGTGAACACAGTTTTGTGTTCAAGACTTCGACTAATGATAGTATGGAAATAGATGCTCACAGAGCCCAGATTTTTCAAGAATGATTAATGAACTTGCAAAAATTTTGTGTTTTGAGGTTCCCTAATTCTAGAATGTATGCTGTCTTTATGGAGGAAGGAACGGCTCAGCTCATGAGCCTAAAAAGGATTACCAGTAAGGCCAAGGCAGCAAAGTATATCAACCCGCTATCGGGAAGACCACTGTAACTTTAGAAAAGACAATCGATGTCGAACGAAACAGAAAAAATCATGGGATTCGATGAAACGGATCCTGGTAAGCTAGAAAACAAAAGCTGGGAGCCTGTGTCCGATCGAAAAATTCGGGTAGGTATTGCGGGATATGGCATCTGCCAATTCGGAGCAAGTTTCGGGTTTCAGAGTCATCCAAATGTGGATGTTGTCGCGGTGACGGATCTGGATCCGGAAGGGTGTCGAAAACTAGCCGAAGCCACTCATTGCCAAAATACCTATTCCTGCTTCGAGGATATGATCGGCAATGATCAAGTTGAAGCCGTATTCATTGCTACAGATGCTCCAAGCCATGCACGATTGAGTATTCTGGCTCTAGAGCGTGGAAAACACGTCGGCTGCGCCGTCCCTGCAACTTTTGGATCACTGGAAGAAGCGGATGCCCTTTACGAAGCGGTGAAAACAACTGGAATGCGGTACATGATGTTCGAAACTTCAGCCTTCCGGCCTGATTGTTACATAATGAGGAAGGCCTTTGATACCGGGCTCTTGGGGCGCATTGTGTATTCTCAAGGAGAGTACTATCATTATTTCAGAGAAGCGCTTGGCTCGCACGAAAAATGGCGAACAGGTATGCCTCCAATGTGGTACCCGACTCACTCTACTGCTTACTACATAGCGGTAACGGGTGGTTATTACACCGATGTTTCCTGTTTGGGGTTTAGGGGTAATATTGGCCATTACCAGATGGGCGAAAATCGATATCATAACCTGTTCGATAGCGAAACGGCTCTGCTCAAAACAGATCAAGGAGGAATGTCGCGTATGAATGTTACTTTTGGTGCAGCTGGGTCCGGCGGAGAACGTGGTGAAGTTCATGGCGAATTTGGGACGGTGGTTGGGACCGAATTCTCTCCAAAAGACAAGATCAAGAACCCCGATCTGTTTACCAAGCCGCAATTGCCGCCGGGAATGGAAGCTGGTGGACATGGAGGATCCCACGGTTATTTGACCGATGAATTTATAACTTCTATTCTCGAGGATCGAGACCCCCTCATAAACATTGCCTGGTCGTTGAATATGACGGTGCCCGGAATCATTGCTCATGAATCGGCTCTTCGGGATGGGGAGTGGATGAAAGTTCCTTACTACAGTTGGCCGAAATGATTGATCGTAACTTCTTTGTCTCTATCCTCCCGGTTCCTATTCTTGGCCATAATTCACTTAACAAGAGAGGATCCGGCAGGTTGTTCAGGAGTCAGTCGATGAGTGGACGGTACCGTTGATCTTGGTCTAATTAACGTTATAGTGTAAGGAGAGAGTAGGAGGTGCGGCCGTTCTATTTCATCGCAATAGTAGAAATTTCCACCAACAAAAAAATTGTATCGAAATGGGGAAAAATTGGAAATGGGCGACAACAGGATTCGGGCTAACAAGTAAAACTCATGACCAAATCATCGAGCTTTGTGGTGTGGCGGGCTTAGATGGCATCGAAGGGACAGTACCTCTGTTTAAGGGATTGAATGATTCCCAGTTAGGAGCTGTTGCGATAAAGTACCAGAACGCCGGAATCAAGATAGAAACTTTTCATCTCCCCTTCTCTCTGGAGGATGATATTACTTCGTTCTATGAGACGATACGACGGCGAGCTGTGGAAACTTGCAGGACTTGGATGGAGCGGAGCACGATACTAGGGGCAACGATTGGCATCCAACATCCAGGAACGAATCGGCTGAATGTTGATTTAGAAGGGATTGATAATTACATGAGGCAACTGGAGAAGAGCCTGAAGGAGTTACTGCCTGCAGCCGAGCAACTGAATCTCACCCTAGCTTTGGAGAATCTTCCTCCCGGGGAGAATGGTCCTAGACTCGGCTCTCGTCCGGAACATTTTGAACGCTTTTCCAAAGCCTTTCGTCATCCGAATTTAGGCTTCGTACTCGATACTGGCCATGCTTTGATGTCCGGCGATTCTGACGCGGTGGATGAATTTCACAAAGTTATGGCTCCCTACATGGTGGCCTATCATCTGGCCGATAATGCTGGTGACCGGGATTCACACCTTGCCCCAGGACATGGGCTGGTTGATTGGGGCATGGTGTTTAAACGTGCGGCAGAAATCGGATACTCCGGATGTATGTGTATCGAAACCGCACCATTTGCTCCTGGACCAAACGGAACTTACAGCGATGATGCCTGGAAACAGATGGTGGAGGATACAGAAGTTTTGGTGGTGGAAGCTTTAGGTTCGGAGAGTTGATAGGTCTTATGCTAGAAATGGAGAGTTTGACGGCACTCAGTTTTGGTAAAGAGGGTATGGGGTGAAAATCATTGATTTTACTTTTAGTTGATCTAGATTCCTGCTGGACCATTTTGGTCTACTTCTCCAACGAAGATCTAGGAACTACAAGACACTAACGAAGAAGAAAATGAGGGAGCCTGTATCAAGATTTGATGGCCTGGAAGAATGGCTGACAACAAATATGGGACGTGAAATTGAGTCTGGGGTTTTTGGAACACCCGAGTGTTCTCATCCCGAACGCTTGCTGGCTTATCGTATTGGAGATTTGGCAATGATAAGAGTTGTGGAATCTTTAGCCAAAGGAGTGGAGGGTGTTGTGAATCGGCTCTCGCAAGACGAGTTGTTCTCAATTTTCGGTTCCTACGAATTAGCTCGGGTCACGCTTGGGCAAGGTATGAGTATTTGGGGTCCGAGTCTCTACTATTTTGGTGATGCTACTTCCTTTCGGTCCAGTAATCGAGAAATCGCGGTACCAATGACTTCGGAAGAAGTAGCACGGGTCGTGGATGCCAAAGTTTTTTGGCACTGTGACTGGGAGAAAGCGGTGGCAAACTTTGGTGTCGTTGAGGGTGATAGATTGGTTGCCCTGACAACGGTTTTGCCGCGCGGAGGCTCTGTTTTCGAGATAGGGGTCGACGTTGCCCCGGGCTCTGGCCTTTACGGGTTAGGGCGCTCAGTAATGAGTGCCGCTTGCCGGTGGATTCTCGATCAAGATGGGTTAATCTTGGCAAGTTCGGCGCAGTGGAACATCCCTTCTGTTCGCCTGTTGCGTTCTGTTGGATTGCGGTATGTCCTGTCCGAATTATCGGGAAGACCGCCACCATTTAAAGTACCGCCTCAACCACTGGGTAAACCCATTCCTGAGGCAGAAATCTATGATATCTACCCGACTTGGGCGCAGAACAAGGAAATTATTCGAGTGGAATATTCTAAACACTCGAGATAAAAAATGACGTGGCAGCAAAAAGAGTTTAAAATCAAAAAACGATAGAAATAAGGAAGAAAGAATATTGTGGCTTACGCTAAAATTCAGATTTCCTCAAGTTTGCAACGCAACCCCTTGAAGTCAGTCTGTTGTGGTCCCTAGTCCTAGCCCTTTCAGATTAGCAATCTCGTTTCTCGCTTCTGCCTCATATAGTTTCCAAATTACTTTCAGTCCTTCTAGGCTGCTGACTGGATCTGTCAGCGGTTTTGCCCCCGTTTCGATGCAGTCGATAAAATGTGCCAACTCGATTTCTGTCGGTTTAGTGTTCTCGGACTCAAGCAAAACCTTTTCTTGCTGACTGACGATCAGTTTGCCGGAGTTATGTTCTTCAGCTCTTGTATGTGCGATTAGCTGACCATCTCGGAGGGCGATTTCGAGCATACCATTTTCACAGTGGGCGTGGAATGAATACTTAAGACGGGTGCCACGGGCACCCCAAGTTCCAAAATGGTATCCGAGAACGCCGTTCTCGAACTCAATGGTAAGATTGCTAGTTCCTTCTCTCTCCATCCAAGGGGTGCCTCGTCTGGTCCCATAGTGACTACCACGTATCGGCTGTCCGGCTATCCACAACATTAGGTCGACGTAATGACAGCCGTGACTGAAGAATTGACCGCCGCCTAAAGTTGCTGCGCTGCTTCTCCAGTGGCCCTTAGGTGCTAGCGTTAGCTGCTCCGTCCAAATCGAGAGCTGAAAGAGCTCGCCGTAGGTCTTTGTGTCAATCAGTTCTTTCATCCGAATGATCAAGGGATGGAATCGCATGCAGTAGGCGACCATGAGAATGCGGTTTTGATTTTTTGATTCTTTAATCAATTCCAAACATTCTGTCTCGTTCAGTGCCATCGGCTTCTCCACAAGAACATGCTTCCCCGCTCGAAGGCAGTCGATCGAAACGGAATGGTGAAGATGGTGAGGTACGACGACGAGGGCAGCATCAATATGAGCATAGATCGCCTGGAAATTTGTTTCTACAATAGGTTTATTGGGCAGGAGATCAGCAACAGACTGTGCCCTCTCTTTATTGATATCAACGACCGCTGTTACTTCAATGCGATCTAGTATATCCAGGAATCTTGATGTGTGGGATTGAGCCATTCCTCCACATCCGATTATTCCTACCCTAGTCTTTTTCATTAAAAGTCTGCAAAAAACGAGAATCTATGAACGCTGAGGCTCCCATGCTTTTAAGGAGGCCCCGATATCCAGAATAGCGGCCTTTCAGCGGATTACTAACTAACCGTGATTCCTCCTCGATCCTGATCAGTTCTGCTCATGGGTCATAAACCCTGGCTTTGGTTCGCCCTTCTCTCGGTCCCATTGCCAGTGCTCGAGGTAAGGAGCACGCGAGTTCAATCCGAAAATAATCCGCCCCTCATCACCAGCTCGTTCCAGTACATCCGGTTTAACGATGCGACAAAGATCGTAGGATCCTTTAGACCAACTTCGTCCCCATGGAGCAACCACCGCATAACGGTTGTCCGATGAAATATTCTTAGAAGTCCCATGCCAGATAGTAGAAATGAAAACAATCACAGATCCTCGATCTGCTTCAATAATCCGTGCCTTATTGATCGCTGTTTCTGGAATTCCGATTGACTCGATGCGATGGCTACCCGGTACGACTTGAGTAGCGCCATTTGTCTTGGTGAATTTGCTAATGCAGAAAATTGTATTAACCGACATGGTATGACTGATAATACGCCGGCCTTTATCAATGGGTGCCTGAGATTCCTGGCGCAAATGGCCGGAAACTTCGCCATCGGCATGCAAATTCCCATCGCCTTGTCCCGGTTCCAATATGCGGCCGTGCGCCGTGGAAAGGCGCGCGTCAGCCCCTAAGAAGTGCTGGATTAACTGCAGTAGATCCGGTAGCTGATAGATCCTCTCGAAGATACGACCTTTATTGAATATACACTCAAGCCCGCCCCTTTCCTTGTCTTTTGCGAGCCGTTCCAATTCGATTGTTGCGGCATCGCATTCCTTTTCTGTAAGAACGCCTGGAAGGACAGTATAGCCATCTTCCTTCAACTGCTTCACATAGGCCTCAAATTCGACATTCGTCATAGTGGCCTCCTACTTACCCGTAAAATCCGACTAGAATCGGGATGGGTTGGTAATTCATTTTTATATCGTGCTCGAACTGAAAGGAGAAAGCGATAAAAAGGTGAAATCCCCTTTTCAATCTATGTTTAAATATGAAGTTGCTGGGTGTTAGCAAAAGGAGTGTTCCTTGACTCAAGCTTGTATTTGATTCCCGCGTAATTTCAGTTCTCCTGATGCGGGGTCTTGCGGTGGTAGTTTACGTCACCGATTATTGCAGATGACTTAATCGAGCGCAACGACGTTGGTTTTACCAATACCTTTGCTGATACGATGGGAGCCAGCATCACTAATGAGTTCGACCAAAGCCGGATGCAACTGAGATTTTAGCTTGTCCGAAAATCGATGTTTCCAGCCGCTCTCCTGAGTTTTGTAACGGTAATTTACCATTCTTCGTTCGCGGTCCAATGGCTGCCAGGGAATAACTCCGTGGGTTGTAAGCTCTGAAAAAATTACCACGTCCCCGGCCTTCGGCGTGATGTTGACAACCCCCGGAGGGATATCATCACCAATAAGCCCACCACTGTACATTTGCTCTGGGCGGTCGAATGAAGCTTTATGCGATCCTGGGAGAAGAACCAACCCTCCGTCGCCGGGGTTGACATCCGTAAGATAGAAGAAAACAACGCAGTTGTTGCAAAATATGTGACCTTCTTTGACTGCGTAACTCGTGGTATGGGAGGCGTAGCTTTCCCTCGCGCAGTGGAGGGGGAGTCCCCCTTCCCCTTTTTTATTACAGATCACCTCACTGCCGGACATTTGAGGTCTTCCGCCCGTGAACTCCCTGATGATTGACCATATTCCAGGATGAACGGCGAGGGCATCCATGGCTGGATCGAAGCCAATAGCGTGATAGTAGGTCTTTTCCCCGATTTTATATTTACCCAGTCTTTGATCAGGGGGAGTATGCAGGAACCGGGCAACCGCTTCTCGTACTCGGGCTAGAGCATCACCTTGCAAGACGCATTTGAGATGAAGGTAGCCAGTAAGGTCGAAGAAATAACGCTGTTCTGGAGTCATTATGGGTTTTTAAAGAAGTTTAAAACATACACTGAATGCGATGTTCCACGTTTTATTTATCAAATCGGAAACTAATTACCGACATCGTCAATGAACAGACAGGTTTTGATGTGTTCGGTGCAGGTTAATACAATATGGAACCGTTTTGTTATCGGAGCAATAATAGATTCAAGCTGCACTGCCTAAATTCAGGGCCTAGAAGTTATCGACAAGACGTAGGGGCTAAATTCTGTGAGCCTGCTTCACGATCTCCCGCATTCCTTCCCATTCCATCCAAATATCACACAAAGCTTCTGGTCTCGAGCGCTGAAACCTTCCATCACACATGTATTTTTCCGAACGAGATGCAGGAGTCACTCGGTAATACACCATAAATCGAGGTTCGGAGCCGATTACGCGGGTGACGCCGTGAGGAACCGCATGCAGGACGATAACGGCGTCACCTGGTGCAAGTTTCACAAGCGTTGGTTTTGGCCAGATCTGTCCATCGGGAGATGTGACGGATCCTTCACGAAAAGCCTCCCGCACAGCATCTGGGTAATGTCGAAGTCCATACCCGTTAGGTGACTCTACATGCTCGCGCGGCCAACCTGGGCCTTCGGGTCCCAGTGGACCCCCGGCAGCACGTTGGGATTGAAAAAAACGCTCGATTTCGTGATGGGCGCCCCTTAGCAAACCAAGATTTCCGCTACCTTCGATTGTCTGATCAGAAAGAGCGATCCCAACCAGTCCTGCAAAATTCGCTATGGTGCTGCCATTTTCATATTGTCGGGGGCAACCGTTTCTACTTGGGTCGCGATACCACTGCGCTTCTTCCTCTTTAGTCATCCGTTCTCCGATTCGCTGAAAGACCGGTCCTCCTCCGTTCCACAGTCCATCCAGGTGCCCCAACCAGCCATTGAAAGGGATCTGGTCTTCCGGGTATCCTGATTCGCCAATTTCACTAGTCGGATCGCTTGGAAAGCGTGTTGCGATCTGGGCATTCCGAATTGGCTGAGTTGGCCCGCCCATTAGCTCTCTGACCAATGGCTTAACACTGGTCTTTTCGAAGAGATTGAGGATAAGCGGATCCGATCCTGCTATGGGAGTGGGTTTTAACATATCGCGCAAGCGATCGGACAACGGATCAGACTCAACATCTTTATTCGACATAGTTGCAATTGCCGCGTCACTTAGCTTGCCGAGGTGGGTATGGATGAGACGGCGGGCTTCGAGTACTTTATGTTTAGGAACCGCGCCACGAAAAATGACAAATCCGTCTTGGTAAAAGGACTGTTTCTGGGTTTCTGAGACATTCATTTTGGTATCAGAGCATCTTCCCAATAAAATTCAATCCTCATCCTCATCAACCGGTCTGGGAGATGTTATTGTTGCGGGGCAACCCATACACGTGTAGGTGCAATAATTTCCTGATATGAAATTTGATGGGGAGAATGAATGTATTCCGTAATTTACATTTGCACGAAGGATTAAACTATAATATCTTTGGTCTACTCGTCGTTGATGCCCCTACCCCTTATACGCTTCCTTCCAGCATAAAGCATCGACTTTGGTGCTCATTATGGTGGATGATTCCAATTATTTACTAAGAGTCTCTGGATTTTTTAAAACCTCTTAACCAATGCGATTGGGAATAGCCGATATTTGCATGTACGAACACTTTAGAGTGGGTCGTATGACTAAAGGAGAATTTGTCAGATTGGCGGCGAAGTTAGGAGCAGAAACCGTATCTGTCACTCTTGGGACCGAAACTGATTGGCAGGAATTGCGGTCGGTTGCTGATGAAACAGGGATCGAGTTAGAGTTTCGTACTAATGGTACGGATATCGGGACATTATCCGAAGATATCCGACGCGCTCATCGACTCGGAGGGTCGTTCATTCGCACTCTTGTGAGTGGGAATTACAATTATAAGGATTCCCAGCAACAGAGACAGATTTTGGAATCCGCAGTTTCTGGGTTGAAGGCAATGATCCCTGTGCTTGATGAATTAGGGATGACACTTGGGGTAGAGAACCACGCAGATATAAAGAGTCTTGAGTTGATTGAACTAATTGAGCGTGTTGGTTCCGAACGAATTCGCGTTCTCTTGGATCTCTGCAATTCAGTTGTAGTCTTCGAGGATCCGAGCGACACGATTAAGATGTTGTCTCCCTATACGGTCGCTGTTCACGTAAAAGACATTGTTATCGGGCGCCATCATTTCGTGGATTTTTGTCATTTGTGTGTACCTCTTGGCGAAGGGATTATTGACTTTGAGTATACTATGGAGCAACTCCATGCCAACAGCCCGGAAGCGCGGTTTGTGATTGAAGCAGTTCATCCACCGCTGCCGGATCTAGAGGAAAGCCTGAAAGGAGAATTGGAAATGCTTGAGAGAAGTGTTACCTTTGCCAAGGGTCTCCTATAGAAAACCACCCTCGAGGTGGCCACGGTCCTGATTTGGAAGCTTCTCGCTTTGGTTTGAGTGCCGTGCTGACATGGGACTCAATATGTATATTGGGTCTTGGAAAATACGGAAGGTATCTTAGCTATTTCAAACTAGCGGGTCCCAATTTTTCTGTTGCATGACTTAAGGTTATTGACAGAAAACGAAGAGGCCTAAGAGCTTCTGATTCGAATACATTTTCAATCTCAATCGATCCCATTCGGGTTTGCAACCCGATGTCTGAAATTGATCCGGGCTTATTAATTTTAACAACTGATGATCGATGCACACAGTCATATGTTGATGGATGGCGACAATCTTGGCATCAAGCGACGTTCCGTCAATGACCTCACCGAAATCGATATTCCGAAGTTGTTCGATCGGATGGACGAGCTTGGAATCGAACGGTTTGTTTCTGTCGTACAGGAGACACGACGTATCTGGAATAAGTGGACGGGAACGAACGAATTAATCGTTGATCTTCAGGAGAAGTACCCTGAACGGTTCAACGGGATCTTCGGGGCCGAACCGATGGATGAGCAAAATGTATTTAATCGTCAACGATTGATTGAATTCCGGGCAGCAGCCCGGGATCACAATATTCGAGGTTTATGGTTCGGTCCTCCCTATGGACACTTTTATGCTAACGACAAGAGCGCTTATCCATTTTATGAAGTCTGCGTTGAATTCGATGCCGTCGTTTATTTTCATCATGGAGGTGGAATTGGCGGTGGGGGTGGACGCCCAGCTTCATCCCCGATGAAATACGCTCAGCCGATTCATCTTGATGATGTTGTAATCGATTTTCCCGACTTGCGGATTAATATTGAGCATATGGCCTACCCGTGGACTGAAGAGACTTTCGCGCTCATGAAACGGGCAAAAAATGTTTACGCTGATGTCTCTGAGCTCTTTACGCGACCAATCATGCTTGCCTGGAACTTGATGATGGCGAACGAATACGGAGTCTTGGATCGGATCGTGTGGGGATCAGACACTGATCTTTACTGGCATGATGACTGGAATTTTACATATTACTCAGCCAAGGTCGAACGAGAAACGTCATGGATCAAGCATAGCTTGAATAGACAGCTAGAAAACTCTGGATGGCCGATTCTTTCGCAAGAAAAAATCGATGGGATCCTAGGAGAAAACGCCAAACGGTTGCTCAATATTGATTCTTCCTGATTACCTGAATTGCCAAGCCCTTGTGGCGCCTATTTGGTCAAGAAGAACTTAAGCCAACTAAGGGTTCCATTACCCAGATCCATAAGTAAGCTTGGTAAGCTATGGACAGAGATTAGCCTAAGAAAGAAATATGAATAAATTTTAGGGGTTTGGCTAGACCCTGTTATTCTCGATATAGTCCCAATCGATTTCAAAGCCGAGACCGGGTTTTTGGGGAATGAGAACATTACCCTGACCGTCTAAGGGATCGGCAATTTCCTTCAGATAGGGCGGGGGCTCTTCGTAGGCTTCGTCGTGCCCGGGAGCGAAGAGGCCGCGCTCATAGTACTCTATGGTATTGTGATTAGTGGCACCGTAAATAGGCATATTGCCCCAATTTCCCCCATGGATGGTGCATCGCATTCCGAAGGATTCGTAGAGGGCCACTGTTTTCATGCACCCTGTGATCCCGTTGTATTTGAATTCCGAGCGACCCATATCACAGGCTTTTCTTAAAATCCAAGAGGTACGGCTGTAGGGAAGGTTTTCGACTCCTTCCGGGCCGCATACTGGCACCCCGACATTTTCCACCAGCCGAATGTAGGGCTCAATGATATTCTCGGGCATTGGGCTCTCGAACCAAAAAAAGTTTAATTCTTCGATAGCTTTCCCCACGTAAAGAGCTTCCTCGTAGTTATAGATGCAGGCTTGATCGAGCATTAGAACAATGTCATCGCCCACGCGCTCCCTTACTGCCTTACAGACCTCTACATCCATTTTAGGGAAAGCGGGACTGCGAGGAGCGGGTTCCATCTTAAAGGGATCCCAATACATATAGGCGTGAATCTTGTAGGCCAGGTATCCTTTCTTAACACATTCTTCTGCGTGATCTGCAAATACTTCTGGTGATCCCATGTTGGGGAACGAGCTGGCGTAACACTTTATTTTGTCACGATAGCCTCCAAGAAGTTTGTGAACAGGTGTTTCGAAATAGCGACCGGCGAAATCCCAAAGCAGCATGTCTAACTCCGTGTTGCCCCGACTCTGGTGCCACAGCCACTCTCGATTCATAGGGTCTTCCCCAATCGCTAGCTGGTTAATGTATTCTGGTAGATTCCCGTCATCGAAACCCATCCCTACGGTCTTGGAGCTAGGCCAGAACCCGCTGATCCCCGTATCGGTAACCATTTCCAAGATGACTGTGTTGATCTCACGTGTCCCCATTTTGAGCATCTCGATGGGGTAGATCCAATAGCCGTACTTAAAATTATCGTACTGCCGGGTGGGGATTTTAAATTTGTGTGTTTTTATTTCTGTGATCTTCATGGTATAGGAATCGGGTGTCTTTGGTCATCTAGATGGATGGCTCGGTATTTTGAAACCACTAAATTTTAGGGGTTTGGCTAGACCCTGTTATTCTCGATATAGTCCCAATCGATTTCAAAGCCGAGACCGGGTTTTTGGGGAATGAGAACATTACCCTGACCGTCTAAGGGATCGGCAATTTCCTTCAGATAGGGCGGGGGCTCTTCGTAGGCTTCGTCGTGCCCGGGAGCGAAGAGGCCGCGCTCATAGTACTCTATGGTATTGTGATTAGTGGCACCGTAAATAGGCATATTGCCCCAATTTCCCCCATGGATGGTGCATCGCATTCCGAAGGATTCGTAGAGGGCCACTGTTTTCATGCACCCTGTGATCCCGTTGTATTTGAATTCCGAGCGACCCATATCACAGGCTTTTCTTAAAATCCAAGAGGTACGGCTGTAGGGAAGGTTTTCGACTCCTTCCGGGCCGCATACTGGCACCCCGACATTTTCCACCAGCCGAATGTAGGGCTCAATGATATTCTCGGGCATTGGGCTCTCGAACCAAAAAAAGTTTAATTCTTCGATAGCTTTCCCCACGTAAAGAGCTTCCTCGTAGTTATAGATGCAGGCTTGATCGAGCATTAGAACAATGTCATCGCCCACGCGCTCCCTTACTGCCTTACAGACCTCTACATCCATTTTAGGGAAAGCGGGACTGCGAGGAGCGGGTTCCATCTTAAAGGGATCCCAATACATATAGGCGTGAATCTTGTAGGCCAGGTATCCTTTCTTAACACATTCTTCTGCGTGATCTGCAAATACTTCTGGTGATCCCATGTTGGGGAACGAGCTGGCGTAACACTTTATTTTGTCACGATAGCCTCCAAGAAGTTTGTGAACAGGTGTTTCGAAATAGCGACCGGCGAAATCCCAAAGCAGCATGTCTAAATCCGAGTTTCCTCGACTCTGGTGCCACAGCCACTCTCGATTTATCGGGTCTTCCCCAATCGCTAGTTGGTTAATCCACGGAGTCAGGGGTGGACCCATCCAGTAGCCGCTGGTCCCAGTGTCAGTAACAAGTTCCTGGATCTGGACGGAGATCTCGCGCGGTTCAGACTGCAGCATCTCTATGGGATATGCACTGTAACCGTACTTCGAGGACATGCGCCGTGTTGTGGCGGTGAATTCGTGAGATTTGATCTCGGTAATTTTCATGGTTTTTTTCTAGGCTATATGACAGATTTGTCGATCAGAACATTGCAGAGCAAAAATTTTTAATCGATGTGGAGGATGTATGGGATGTTGTTATCCTTGGCCGGTTCTAATTATAAAATCATTCTCCCGACGATAAACAATAACACTCAACACTTTATATGGTTTATAAAATGATTATTTCGAAAGACCATTACCAGATCCGATCTAAAAAATTTAATTCTAATCTTAATTATTTTGACCAAGACACATACCCTTCTTGGACCAAAAAATTGCAACCGGTGTCGAGCCGCATTACCATGACAACGATGAATTTTGGCTTTTTACTGATGGGGTGGGCGAAGTATGGCTTGATAAAACCTGTTACGATATTACTCCCAATACCCTAGTCTACACTCCGATGGGCTGTATCCATCGATTTCAAATGTTTAGCTCCTACGAGAACAATGCAATTGTAACCCGTTTGGAACGGGAACAGCGCCCGATTCACGTCACAGTAGACAATTATGGATGGCCGGAAAAGACTGTTCAAGGATTTGTTATATCAGGTTCTGACAATAAGAGTCCGATCGACAATCCAGGTCCACGCTGTCCCCTGAGTGAATGGCGACAGATGGCCTTGGAAGATGGGGAAACTATAGAGGAATTAGAGCTACATAAAAACGAACACTGGATGCTCATAAAAGGGAAGATTGGACTGGAATTAGATGGGGTAATATTTGAATCAGATCCACAGGATGTTGCACTCTTAAGCCTCCGGCACCCGGAGGCGATTGACGGCTTTGGGTGGAGCGCGGATAATAGGAGCACGAAAAAGATAAATTAAATTTCGAGATACTGGCTTTACGCAGTATGGGATTCCTCAGTGCGGCGGGGACTTGTTGCTTGGGGCGAAGCACTTATCCCCGTTTGAGGTGAGGACCTCATGGGCAGTCTTTTGCCCCATTATTTGCAGTTTTCTGGATTCGGCATTGAAACTTTATCGTAGGAACATTATTCATTCCTCGGCAGTCGTCTTCACAAGAACATGTGGGATCTCATTGCTCTATTCCTACATTGGGCTATGCCGTTTCGATCGGTTCGCACTCTAATAGTGTCGCTTTTCTGCAATCCATGTATTCAACATATGACTGCGGGGTTAGGAGATTTAAGAGACCAAGTATTTCTAGGTACATGCCTTAGGGATTTAAAAAAAAATTTCAGATGAAAATCATCAACGATGTCGAAGTTCTAACCACGATTCATGAACTCGTAGAACCATCACGTACTGCGGTCCTAGTCGTTGACGTGCAAAACAGTGGTTTAAAATCGCTGGCCTATGAGGAACCCGGTTTTGAAAGAAGAGGTACCGAGATTTCGAATTTAGCTGCCGTCATTCCTCACATCCAACGCCTTCTGGCCGCTGCGAGGAGTGCCAGCCTCTTCGTGGCTTATGCGCAATGGATCGACCGGACGAAGGGTGGGGTTTCCCTGGTAAATGGTCCCCACCTGTACTGTCACCGGGACGACGCGGAGCCAAATAATGTAGTTGAAGGTAGCCATGAGGCGCAGACTATTGAAGAACTAAAACCTCAGCCTGGGGATTACGTTTTCAACAAAAGTTGGTCTAGTACCTTCCATCACACAGGTTTGGACGATGTTTTACGGGGACGGGACATCCGGAGCGTGATTATGGTAGGTTGTCTTACGGGAGGCTGCGTTCTCAAGAGTGCGATCGATGCTTCGCATCATAACTACTATCCCGTTCTCGTTAGAGATTGTGTAGCTTCGTACAATCAGGAGAGTCATGATCTGGCACTCAGATGGCTGGAAACCAAGTTTCCAGTTTTCGGCTCCGAGGAGATTGAAACTGTCTGGAATGAGATGACAAGTGAAAGGGAGAAGCCTTTGACTAAGGCTTGATTTTTAGTACTGGGAATTGGCATTATTTAGCGGAAGGGAGTTCAAAAAATGGAAGTAAAAAACCGAGTAGCAATTGTGACTGGTGCCGGCCAAGGCATCGGAGAAGCAACCGCTCAGTGTTTAGCCCGAGAAGGCGCTGCGGTTGTTGTCGTAGACTTGAACTCGGACGCAGGTTCTGCCACAGCCAATGCTATTGTCAGATCTGGAGGTCGCGCAAAATTTGTCGGAGCAGACGTGACTTGTGCTGACGAAGTTCGGACCATGATCGAAGCGGGAATGGATGCATTTGGTAGAATAGATATCCTGGCCAATGTAGCTGGAATACAAGGTATGGTGTCTGATGTTGTCGAATTGCCTGAGGATGAATGGCACCGCGTTCTAGACGCTAATATCACCAGCGTCTACCTGTGTTCGAAGTACTGTATCCCCGCAATGGGAAAGGGCGGGGGCGGAGCCATTGTTAACGTAGCTTCAATGCAGAGCTACTTCAATATGCCTGGCTCCTCTGCTTACGCAGCGGCCAAGGGTGGTATCGTATCTCTGACCCGATGTATGGCCCTGGATTTTGCCCATCGAAAAATCCGTGTTAATGCAGTTGCTCCAGGTTATATCGATACCCCACTGTTGCGTGGCTTTGCCCAAGCTACGGGAGATGAAAAGGGGACGATTGACCACTGGAACAGTCGCATACCTATTGGCCGACTTCAGACACCAGACGAAGTAGCTCAGGTGATCCTCTTTCTGGCCTCTGCCCGGGCAGAGGCAGTAACTGGTGTAACCTATCCAGTTGACGGTGGCATGATGACTGCTCAGCCGACTTGGGGAGGCGTCCCCTCTTCGTAGCTCGAATTATTGCAAAGTTAGGCTTGATCTAGCAATATGTCCCAACAGAGCTGATAGTTAGGTAAAGCTTATACCCTAAATTTTTCTCGATGTTTTCTCGCTAAATTGGATAGGGGACAACTCGAAGAAAACACAATGTAAAGAAATTAGGAAAGTTTGACCATGTTTATCGATGTGCCTGTAGCCGCTATATCCTTTAGACCAGAGAAATTCAATCTCCAGGAGAATGTAGATCGGTTGGAGCAGAGGTTTGAACAGGCTGCTGATGGTGGAGCGCAGTTGGCAGTAGCCCCCGAAGGGATTTTAGAGGGCTATATCGTCAGCGAGATTCTTGTCGGCCGGGCCCCAGCTGAGAGGATGAACGACGTGGCACTGACTATGCGTAGTCCTCTCATTCGACGTTTCCGAAACTTGGCGATTAATAGGGGGATTTGTCTCGCTTTTGGGCTGGCTGAGCGATGCGAAAATGGGGTTTTCAACTGTGCCGTCTTTATCGATCACAAGGGGCGGACAAGAGGTAAGTACCACAAGATGCAACTGGCAGAAGGGTATTGTGATGCCTGGTGGTTTAATCGTCTTGGAAAACGCAGCCGGGCCTTTAGTACCCCCTTCGGGCGGGCTGGGTTTCTGATATGTAATGATCGATGGAACGAAGACATTGCACGCATTTCGGTCCTGGATGGAGCGCGTTACTTGCTGATTCCCTCGTATGGCGATCGATCTCGTGCTCAGGACCAAGCTGTACTCAGGCGAGCCCGTGAAAACGGAGTGCCAATAGTTGAGGCTAACGTTGGAGTTACAATGATTGTTAGTAAAGGAGAAATCGTTGCAGTTTCACGCAAAATCGATGGCATTACATTTGGTGACATTTCAATTCCAGCCACCCCCTCTCAGTCAAATCGGAATCGCCACGAGAATGCTTTCCTTGACTGGCGAAAAAAGGAAATGCCCAAGCGTTACCGTAACCACATGAAGGCTTCACGAAAGGACAAAAAGAAGAGCGGTTTAGTATCGCAGATACCGGTGAAGCATGATTCCAAGGGTCGTCTTTTATTCGAAATGTAGCTCGCTTGAGATTGAAATCTTAGAGGACCGAATTGGGAGGCGCGGAGATTGCAAACTTTTAACAGAAGTCGACGTCCTATTCTTTCTGTAAAAGGTTTGCGAATTACAATGTCCTAATTTTTTTGAGAACGATCCTCGGTGTAAGGATCTCCGGAAAAATCCAGGGTTCATCAAGGCCTGGAACGTAGAGCACATTAAATGGAACCGCAGCTCTGCCGAAATCGGCAAGTGCAGCGGTAATTTCGGGGTCCTGGTTGGTCCAATCCGCCTTTAAAGCCGCGATCTCTTTTTCCTGAAAGACTTGCTGAACCTTTTTCGAAGAAAAAACTAATCTTTTGTTGGTAAGGCAAGTAGCGCACCAGCGGGCTGTAAAGTCGACAAAAACCGGCCTCCCCTCGGATCGTAATAAGTTCAATCTCTCTGGGGTCCATTCTAACCAAGTTATCGCTTCTGGAGAACTGTCAGGAAATCCGGAATATAGACCCACGACTAGGATCGAGGCAGTTGTTACAGCCCCAATTTTTTTTGTTATAGGGCGAACAATCGGTGTGACCCATCGGCCGAATATCCAACAAGCCAAAGCAATCAGAACAAATGAGAATATTGCTTCGAGCATTTCGGATTCTCGCAGTTGTCCATTTAGTACCCAGATGAGGTAGCCGACAACGCCATAAAGGGGAAAAGCAAGAAATTGCTTAACGGTTTCCATCCAACGTCCCGGTCTAGGAAGAAGCGAGACTGATTTGGGGAAGATGGAAAGGAGTAGGAAAGGCATTGCGAGACCGAGACCAATGAGGGTAAATACGGACAAGGAGAGTAAGGGTTTTAATGTTAAAGCAGCGCCGAGAGCGGAAGCGAGAAACGGGGCTGCGCAGGGAGTAGCGACAAGAGTAGCGAGTGCTCCGCTTAAAAAGGATCCGCTGAGGCCATCTCTGGATCTGAGCCGATTCCCCAAGAATATTAAGCTAGGTGCTACTTCAAAGAGACCGCTTAAGTTTAGGGCAAAAACAAAGAGAAAGGTCGCGATGCAGAAAACGAACGAAGGAGACTGCAGCTGAAAACCCCATCCAAGTTCCTTACCTCCTGCCCGAAGGAGTATTAGGAGAAGGGAGAGAAGCCAAAACGAGACTAAGATTCCAAGAGTATAAACGATCCCATGCTGAACCACTGTCCCTCGATCTTTTCCTGTTTGTTTGACGAAGCTAAGAATTTTGAGGCCTAGAACGGGAAAGACACACGGCATAAGATTGAGAACGAGTCCCCCAAGAAAGGCCAAACCAAGGGTAGCAGTGAAGGTTGGGGAGTTAAATCCGGTGTGAGTTGGAATAGCCCCAGCTGATGTTTTTAGCCCCGCGGGAGGTGCAATCCCTTGCTGGAGCGGGGTCTCCACAAAAATAGCTTTCGAAACGCCTTGTGAAAATAAACCATCCTTTGAAAAAAGCACTCCTCGAAGGGTTTCTAGAGGCTCAGTATACTTGGCTCGAGTAACTTTTAGGAGAACCTTGTCCTTCTTAATTGAGAAACTCTGTGGTTCGCTTGGGTCAACTTGTCCATCCATAGAAAAAAAATACAGGTGCTCTATGGCATCATTGACCTTTCCTTGAGTATGGATCAGGAGTTCAATCGTATCCTCACTTCCGAAGGAAAAAAATTGCCATGGATCCGGGTCTTTAGGAAGAGCAGTTCGCGCCTTCGTCAAGGCAGTTCGCCACTCCTCATTTGCCCTAGCTGTGGAATCGCTGATTAAAAGATCAAGTTGAAGATCTGCACTGCCTTGTATGCAGATATCACTACACATCAGAAAAGTTGTTTTGGCTGCGATTCTAACTGAATTCCCTCTTTTAAGATCTAGGGGCGGTGTGATTTCAACCAAATGGTAAACTTCGTCCTCATAACCGTAGTTAATCAATTCATTAAGGTTGAAGATCTTTGGCACGGGCCACTGGATCGGTCCTGCTTCGAAACCTTGTGGGAGCACCCATTCGATTGCGGTAGGCAGGCCGGCGACGCCTGGATTTACCCAGTAGGTATGCCATTGTGGGTCAATCTTAAATAACAAGGCTACGGTAAAGGGAATCCCAGGCTGTATCGCAGTTACTTCCGATATAAGCTCTGCTGTTACATGTTTGTCACGGACTTGGATTGCTTCCAAATTCGTAACTGCGAGAAGATAAACGAATAAGGAAAATATTGTTCTGAATATCCTCATCGAATTGAAGTTGGATTCCTTAGGAGTTTTTCGTGCTTCAAGGCCTTGGGTGCTCGTCAAGAGAATGAGTGCGTGTGCAAATTTTTAATAATGTTTTAAGTCTCTGTATCGAAAGATACTCCCGAGTCGTTTAGACTAATTCTATGGTCTCAGAAGTTCAAAAAATTATTAAACGCAGCACGATAAAAATGATGGACTCTGATTCCCCTGTAAGCCAAAAAGCATAGGATGTTTCAACGATTGACTAGTTCTTCATTTTAACGAGCGATCCAAAACAAGGGTTTAAAATACTTGCTTGATGTCAATCTGTTGTAGCCATATACGATCTGGCTGGTGTTCCAGAGAGAGGAACCGACGGATTCATAGGGAGAAGTTAGGATGAAAGAGGTGGTGCTCACGATTATGGTAGTGGCATTTGCAGGTGGTTGTGTCACTCCTTTGATAGATCGAAACAATGGCGTTCCAGTGGAACCTCCATCCACATGGACGGTTGATCAGGAAAAGGTTCTTTTCCCCTTCGAGGACGGATGGATCGATGATTTTGAAGGGGGGGATCTAGTCGGATTAGTGAGGAAATCGTTGCTTCACAACTTGGATCTGAGGGCAGCGGCAGGACGTTTGGAGGCGGCACGAGCAACAGCCTCAATATCGAGAGCGGATCGATGGCCCCAGGCTACTGGAAGACAAGATAATATTCGCCGACAGCGAACAGGTACCACGGGATTTGCAATTACTAGTAGTCGTAATAACAACTTCTCCCTTTCTCTTTCTCTCAATTGGGAGCTGGACATTTGGGGAAAGCTGCGTGATGCGCATCAGGCAGCGCTTGCGGATTGGCAGGCAGCCCAAGAAGATTACCGGGCAGCTCGTCTCTCGTTGGCTGCGAGGACTGTACAGACGTGGTTTGATGTGGTTGAAGCGGGGTTGCAGGTCCGTCTGGCTGAAGATACGGTGAGGAGTTTTGAGGCGAATCTCTTGACCATCGAACAACGGTTTCGCAGTGGGATCAGCCGAGCTTTGGATCTTCGGCTGACGCGGGCCAACGTATCTGTAGCGAGAAGTAGACTGGAGGCACGAAAAGAGCAACTAGATGCCGTTGTGAGACGGTTGGAAGTTTTCATGGGACAATATCCGGCATATAAATTGTCAGTCGCCGATCGGCTCCCTCAAATCCGACATCCGGTACCGGCAGGCCTCCCTTCCGAGCTCCTGGCACGTCGTCCCGATATTGCTGCAGCCGAAAGACGGTTGGCAGCTGCTGGAGAAAGAGTTAAAGTGTCGAAAAAGAGCCGATTGCCGACGATCCGATTGACCGGAGGTGGAGGAACTAGTACAGACGATTTTAATCAGTTGCTCAATATGGATTTTAAGGTCTGGAATATTGGCAGTGGTATAATTCAGCCGTTATTTCAGGGTGGTCGATTGCTTGCTAATGTAAAGCGCCGGCAGGCTCAGTACCAGATCGCTTTAGCCGATTACGGGCAGATCGCGCTCACGGCATTTCGGGAAGTTGAGAGTGCGCTCGCCTCCGAATCGTATCTTGCTGGTCAAGAGGAGGAGTTGCGAGTTGCGGCAGAGGAGTCGATGAGTGCCGCAGATTTGGCATGGGACCAGTACCAAAGGGGACTAAACGATATCATGACGGTTCTTGAATCTCAGAGGCGGTCCTTCGATTCGCAAAGACAGCTTCTTCAAATCTCAAATGCGCGCTTGCAAAATAGGGTTGATCTGTATCTTGCATTGGGTGGTGATTTTGAGTTAGGAGAAATCAAAGAAGACGCAGATCCAAACGTCCGTTTAGAATTGCCCTAGTGTTGCCCATTTGAAAAGGGGAGAAAATCAGGTCCTTTCAAGTTTGGATTTCTGAGCACGCTATTGAGTCGAAGAAGGCCCTTCTTCCCAAAGTTAAATGTTCGAGAAACAAGAGGTTTGGGATGGGAAATAACGGGTGTTCGACACCAAAGTCCAAATACGGATAAGCGCCCTTAGAGGGTTAAAAAGGGACTAACTCTCGCTTATAGAATTCTAAGTGATTGGCGGAAGAGTTCTCTAAGGTCTTCAGCAGTGGCCGGTCTTGGAGAGAGTTTAGTTACCCGATGTTGAGGAAGAGTTCCGGCCACGAGATTATCGATGTCGGTTTCATTGTAGCCTAGGGCTTCGAGGCCGTTAGGCATTCCGGTTTTTTCCATCATGGTTACGATTGCGCCAGAAAGGGCCTGGCCTGCGTCGCTCGGAGAGAAGTCGGATGTATCCACTCCCAATAGGTGAGCAGCCAGAAGATGTGCTTCTGGATTGGCAGGGGCAGTGAATCGGAATACGGCTGGTGCGTTGAGGATTACGGAAATACCATGTGGAACGATGGGATGATCGACAACATAGCCATTAGGGACATAGTCCTTAACAAGTCCGGCAATTGGATAAGACATCCCATGAGGCAGATGGACGCCTGCGTTGCCGAATCCTATTCCGGCAAAGGTAGAAGCTAGTAGCATTTCGCCACGCGCTTTATCATTCGATGGATCGTCAATCACGCGAAGGAGATTTTTCGAGACCATCTCAATGGCCCGAGAAGCCCATATTTGACTGATTGGGTTTGCTCCTTGATAGGCGGGCCGCAACTTGGGATCATCTGGTGCTGGTCGGTCGTTGTAAGGTAGGGCTGTGAGAGATTCAATAGCATGACTAAGAACATCCAATCCGCAAGATGCGGCGACCATTCTGGGAAGCGACTTTGTGTTGTTTGGGTCAATGATTCCTTTTGAGGGACGCAAGTAGCGATGGGCAATCCCGGTTTTTGCTTTTATTTCTTCAAAGTCGAAAATGGCGACGCCTGTGGTCTCACTTCCGGTGCCAGCGGTCGTGGGTACTGCGACGAGAGGCTTAAGCGGACCAGGAACAGGACGTCCTTCGCCAATTGGTGGATTGACATAATCGAGGAAATTAGATGGGTAGCTCGAGTAAAGATTTGCCGCCTTGGCTGTGTCGATGGTGGAACCACCGCCAACAGCGATGAAACCTTCGAAACCACCATTGGTAGCTACGGCGATCGCTTCTTTAAAGGAGGAATCGCTGGGTTCCACTCGGACTTGATCGTATAATACGGAATCGATGCCTTCGTCCCTCAATGATTTCAGAGTAATCTCGACGGCATCGCTTTGGCTTAGATTGGGATCGGTCAGAACCATTACCCGGCTGGCTCCCAGTTCCGCCACGTCAGATCCGACTTCTTTAGTTACCCCCGGTCCAAATTTAATGGAGGATGTGTCGAGTGTGAATGCAAACTCTCGTCTCATGGAGCAACCAAAATTTCTAGTTATACAAGGAACTTATCGATAAACTCTCTCAGTGCGGTATGATCTTTTGCTACGGGATACTCAGTGTGCTTTTTTATTAAAGAATCAGGAGGGCAAAATAAAATCCCATGATCGGCTGTGTGGAGCATTTGCACGTCATTGTAGGAGTCGCCCGCGGCGATGACGGTGAAGTTTAGTTTTTTTAGGGCTTCGACTGTTCTTTGCTTGTGGTCATTTTGGCGAAGCTTATAGTCGACGATTTTCCCTTTGCTGTTGATCACCAGGCTATGACAGAAAAGGGTGGGGAATCCGAGCTTCTCCAACAAAGGATCGGCGAATTCGATAAAGGTATCGGAAAGAATAATCAGCCGAGTTTTCGAAACCAGCCACTGCGTGAATTCAACGGCACCTGGAAGAGGATCAAGGGTCTCGATTATTTTTCGAATATCTTCAATGCCAATATTATTCTTTGAGAGTAGAGCGAGGCGTGAGTGCATGAGTTTCTCGTAGTCTGGTTCATCTCTTGTGGTACACCGCAATTCCCTGATCCCGGTTGAATCGGAAATCGCAATCCAGATCTCAGGAAGGAGAACGCCTTCCAAGTCGAGGCATACTAAATGCATAGGGCTTAGTCGATCTCTGGGAGTTTAGAAAAGTCAAGTGCTAAGGATTTGGGATCCGCAGTTTAGACCAATAGCGGGAATGGACTATCTGTCCACGTCCAATAAATCGCGAAGATTCTGGATGGCCGAATTTCTACAATCCGATCTGCTGGCAGATTAGGTTGACGACTTCCTCAAGTGAGATCGTAGTGTTGTTGATGCGGATTGCATCTGGAGGGCATACGAGAGGGGAGTGTTGCCGTGTTTTGTCTGTATGATCCCGAACTTCAATGGCATCATCAAGCCCCTCTTTTATGCGCCGAAGGGTTCGTGCGTTACTGTTGGCTTCTAGGAAGAACTTGTAATCGGCTTTTGGGAAAATGACGGAGCCGATATCACGTCCCTCCATAATGATTCCGTTAAATCTGTTTTCTCTGGCAACTTTGGGAAGTCTGCGTTGATATGATAGAAGTACTTTTCGCAGGCCCGGGAGGGCAGCAAAGCGTGAGACCATACGATTTACTTCAGCACTTTTAAGCTGAGATTGTTCTAAGACCCCTCGAGGGAGGCTAAGATGGGACTGGTAACCTCTAATTTCGGTTTTTAGTGGAAGGCTGACAAGCTCTGATTCCAATTTCTCCGGCTCCGTTGGGTTTATCCCAAGATTGAGGCAATGGTGGGTGAGGGCACGATATTGAGAGCCACTGTCGACGTAAAGTAGTTTGCACTCCTCCGCGACCATGCGAGCAGTGGAGGATTTTCCAGATGCGGCCTCGCCGTCGATTGCGACAATGATAAAATCCATAAAATTAGTAAACTTGGTGAATTCCGCTTAAGACTTCGAAGAATTTCGGAAAAGTTTTCTCAACAGAGTTCGGATTTTTTATGGAGAGCCAGGGCTGCCCATTACCAAGTATGTCATTAGAGCCAAGGATCGAGAAACTCATCGCGATGCGATGATCCTGATAGGTTTCGATAGAGATGCCTTCAGTAGCTCTTTCGATTAGCTTGTGGCGGTTGGGCCGGATCGTGATTGCATCTAATTCTTCTTCGATATTCTGTCCCAGCTTCCTCAATTCCTCTGATACTGCGGCAATCCGGTCTGTTTCCTGGTGCCGGGTATGGCCGATTCCAGTGATACGTGACGGACCTTCCAGAAGGGGGGCGATTGCGGCCAAGGTGAGAAATGTGTCGGATATCTCACTAAAGTCCAAATTGATTCCTGTAACACCCGGCTTCAAAATTCTACTACTGCTGAAGGAAAATGTACGGACCTTTTCCCCAGTAAGTTGATGGAGGTTGGTTAATTGGGCTAGGGTGTCGGCGAATCGAATATCCCCTTGAATCGAATTGGACGGGAGCGGGATTTTTATTGTGGTTTTCCCCGATGCAAGAGGAAGGACAATGAAATAACTGGCTGCTGTAGCATCTGGTTCGACATTAAATATGCCTGTCGGGAGGTGATAACCCATACCTTCTTTAATGAAGATGCTCGAATCGGTCTGCTTGATGGACTGTCCGGCACCAAACTTTTCCATCATGCGGAGTGTCATGTCGATGAAGGGTTTTGAAACTGTCTTCCCTTTGAGTTCCAGTTCAAGGGAGCTCTTTCCTTTTGGTGCCGCCAAGAGGAATGCGGAGGCGAACTGGCTGCTTTTTTTGGTATCGATTTGGACACTTCCTCCACTCAGCCCGTTGGTTTGCAAATGAAAGGGAAAGCAGCCAGTTTCTATTTCGTACTCGATTTTGGCTCCTTGTGAGACAAGAGCTTCAAGTAGTTCCGCCATAGGCCGTGTCCGCATCTCTCGATCACCGTCTAGACGGTAAGAACCTCCTTCTTTTAGGCAGAGAAAGGCGGTGAGAAAGCGAGCTGCAGTGCCAGCGTTCCCAACATCAAGCTCGGCGGTATTTTTAGGAATATCGCCTCTCTGTCCTATGATCGTAATTCTTGAGGCCCCTTTCTCTGGTTTCACATCAAAGCCGAGAATGGAGAGAGCTCGAATCATGATATCGGTATCTCGACTAAAGAGGGCATTTCTAATTGTGACCTTTTGATCCGAGAGAGCAGCTAGTAGGAGAGCCCGATTGGTAATACTCTTAGACCCCGGAAGCTTCACAGAATGACATGAAGGCTGAGTGAATGGAATGATTGGCAGGATATCTGAAGAGCCGAGACTCATGGTGGATTGGATGGGCAACGAATTCTACGGAATTATATCGTGAGGAGGGAACATACTATCCCGGAAGGTTTTACCTTGTTTGAGAGTACTAAGAATTTCTAAACTCTCGTGATTTATGATTGACGATTTGAGAGATCGAAGATCGTCCTCGAAACCGCTGATTGCACGAATGATCTCTTCGCGATTCTGCTCGATGATTGCCTTCCACAACTCGGGATTACCCGATGCGATACGGGTGGCATCGCGGAGTCCATTACCTGCGAAGCCCTGCCAGTTCTGGTTGCGAGTTGAAAGGGAAGAGCACAGGACACTGGCTATTAAATGAGGCAAGTGGCTAATATGAGCGACGATCTCGTCGTGAGTCTCGGGAGAGACTGTTGCCACATTCATACCGAGTGCTTCCCAGAAGCGAATGATTGATTCCACTGCTTTAGATTTGGAATCCGCCAAAGGCGTTACAAAACAGGTCTTTCGGGTATAGAGATCAGCTCGAGCATTTGCCATACCGCCCCTTTCCGATCCCGCCATAGGATGAGAACCAATAAATGCGACATTTGCTGGCATGGATGCATGACAGTTGTGGGCGATAAAACCTTTGGCGCTTCCAACATCCGTGACCAACCCTCCGGATTTGAAGTTTTTGGCAATACGGCTAACCAAGGGATGAATTGTCTGTACGGGACAGCAAACAACCGTAAGGTCCGCATTCTCCACTGCTTGTTCCGGTGTTTCTGCTACTTCATCGCACCATGGTTGCATTTTGCACTTTATTCTTGATTCTGATCTACGTGACCAGACCACGGTTTGCTGAGATAACCCATGGCTCTTGAGTGCAAGAGCGAGGGACGCACCTAAGAGTCCGGGAGCAAGTATTGTAATCTGTTCAAACACAGTATTGAGTTTTCAAATGATTCGCACGATATTATGGTGATACGATGACGAAAAGACGAGATGATGATGAATTACAGAAGAGGGCTCGCTTCCATTTGATGATTCTCTACCTAGTTATGGCTCTTTTTATCGTATTGCCATTTATCATTTTATTGGCCTAGGCGGGGCGAGCTGTAAGTTGTACGATTGTGTGAATCAGGCTACTTCTAATTTCGTCTATTATTATTTATCTATTTTGACCCTGTAGGTATACCTTTGGTTCTCTCCAAATCAGATCCTGATGCTTCCGTGTTCTTATAACTGTTATGTGTGTGAAGGTCGCAGTTATTCTGTTATGATGTTGAGGAGTGGACGGAGTATCATATTCCCTAGTCTTTGAATGAGTGAAGCTTTGGCTCCCTCGACATTTTTGTCGATATTTTCCTCAAACGGGTGATGGTTCATTCCGATATCCGATTCCCCTTTTTCTGGCGGTGGAATAGGCCTTCCCCGCGCCGTTTACCCCCATTAAGCAATGAAACGTTATTGAATCAAAAATCTGAAAAATGGAATTGGGTTATGGAGAGATTCTGCTTGGTGGAAGACTCTTCAAAATCTTTATGGCAAGGGCTTTCCATCTTGGCAAATAGCGGATTTATTTCGTATTCTTTCGACATCTTACTCAATCGGGGAAAGCTGTTGTCTTTAATGATCAAAAAACAGGAGAACGTAATGAATCGTAAATCGGGGAAGGAGGGGTTTACCCTTGTTGAAATTATGATCGTTGTTGTCATCATCGGTCTTTTAGCGGCGCTGGCGATTCCAGCCTTCAATAAAATTCGAATAACTTCTCAGGACAGAGCGGTTATCAATAATTTGCGTCAATTCGCGTCCGCCGCACAGCAGCATATGCTCGAAGAGGGTGTTTCTCAGGTGACATCTGCTGACATAGTCGGGGAGGGGCTGCGCATCAATAATTTGCAGCAGGTGGCTAATGAGACCTACTTATTCACCGTAAGTCCGGAGACTACTCGGTTGACCGCAACGATTAATGGGCGGGAGATCCATTATAATTTCTAATTAATTAAAGTTTGGAATGAGCCGCCTTCCATAATTCTGGGAGGCGGCTTTTCTGTGGCCAGGTCAAGCGGGGTCAAGAAATCGATTAAGATCAGGAGACTTTTTTCAAAAGTTCCTCGATATGCGACGATTATTATACATCATTTTGCCAGAAAAGGTTTCTGATTCATTATAGGTACTACCTTAAGTATTTAGCCTTAATGTTCTTCTGATGTCTCTTCCCAGGGCCTCTCGTTAAGTTCCTCCGTTGATTTTTCAAGGGAAACCTTAGGAACAAAAGTGCGAATATGAATATTTGATCAAACTTTCCCTGTTACAGATTTTTTGAATTCGTTGTGAAGCCTAGACGCTTATTTATCTTCCTAGTGTTGTTAATAATTGGCGTGATTACCGCGGCTTTCATTGGGATCTTGAACGATGCGGTTCGCTTGGTCTTTGTTGTTTGGGCGGGGGAAGTCTGCGACTATCTTGGAGATTCGGAACCATGGGTCTTCTTCACAGCTTTCGTGATTTTGCCGCTTCTGGGGTTTCCTGTTTTCCCTTTCTACCTGATAGCTGCTGAACTCTACGGAAGGGTGCCTAGCATTTTGTTGGTGGGTGCATCTTTGATGGTTCATCTCGTTATCGCATTTTGGATTGCTTCTAGATTGTTCCGAGGCCTAATTTCTAAGCTGATTTCACGGAGCCGATATCACTTACCTCGGATCCCTTCTTCTGAACACGTAAAGCTTACGGTTGTCCTTAGGATTACCCCCGGCATCCCGTTTTTTTTGCAGAATTATCTTCTAGGGTTGGGCGGAATCGCGTTTCGGGTATTCTTTTTTGTCTCGTGGCCTATCCAGTTCTTATGGGGAATAGCGTTCATTCTTTTGGGTGAGTCTGCTTTTGAAGGAAATTTGAGTATAGGATTGATGAGCGTCTGTTTCATTATTGCTTTGTTGATCGTAACAAAGATCGTCAGAGAGCGCCTTGCCAATCGTCTTGATGAATATGAAACAGCCACCTTTAGATAGTGAAGTTCTGACAGTTTCGACTCTTACGCGGCGTATTAAGTCGATGCTCGAAGAAGAACTGCCCGAAGTGTGGGTGCGAGGAGAGGTTTCTAATTTTCGACTCCAGAGCAGTGGACATGCTTATTTCTCCCTTAAGGATGGGAAAAGTCAGGTGTCGGGGGTGATTTTCCGTGGAGATGCGACACGCCTGGGGCTAGCCTTGGCCGATGGGATGGCGGTTATCGCCTTCGGCCGTATATCAGTCTATGAACCTCGTGGTTCCTACCAGTTAATTGTAAGATATGCGATTGAAGATGGCAGGGGGCGCCTCCAACTCGAATTTGAGCGGCTTAAAGCAAAGCTGGCGGCAGAGGATCTCTTCAATCCGGGTCGAAAGCTTCCGCTTCCGACCTTCGCTCGAACTATCGGATTTGTAACATCACCGACAGGTGCAGCCATTCAGGATTTTGTCAGTATTCTTCAGCGGAGGGGTTGGCGTGGCCGCCTTATTGTACTCCCGACCAAGGTGCAAGGAGCAGGTGCGGCAGAAGAGATTGTGCAACGCCTACAATTTGCCGAGGAATTGGGGTTGTTTGACCTAATCGTAGTCGGACGAGGAGGTGGTAGTTTAGAGGATCTTTGGCCTTTTAATGAAGAGATAGTGGCGCGTGCGGTCGCGCATTGCGGTCTTCCTGTCCTGTCTGCGGTAGGACATGAGATTGACTTCACTCTAAGCGACCTTGCGGCTTCGAAACGGGCCGAAACTCCATCTGCTGCGGCCGAGATGATATCTAGCGAATATCTTGAAGTTATGGAGAGATTAGGCAGGGTAGCTAACAATCTCGAGGTGATCCTTGGAGAGGCAATCAATAGATACAGAACTCGGCTCGAATTGCTGAGCAGCAAAATTTCGGGTCTTTCACCTATCCAGCAGGTAGAGCAATTTTTCATTCGTCTGGATGACCTTGAGAATCGAATTCGATACGGTCTCCTATCTGGGATCGAAGTCAAAAACCGTCTTTTTCAAGATCACCGAATCCGGCTTGCCGCCATTGCTCCTAATGCGAGAGTGAGATTAGTATCTGTTAGATTGGAATCTTTACGTAGACGGTTCCAGCGTGCTCAGAGTAATTCTTTGGATCGAATAGTTCTGAGATTGAAATTTCTTCTTAGAAGGTTGGAGAATGCCAGTCCCAACTGTATCCTAGAAAGGGGATTCGTTATTGTTAGTGACGAAAACGGAACGCTTATAGTCCGCAAGGAAGGCGTGAAACCCGGGCAGATATTGATTAACCGATTCGCCGACGGAGAGCTGCCGGTTAAGACATCTGAGAAGTGATTGGTTGGACCCTATCGTACAGCTTTCGGCTTACAGATATAGTTTCCATCAGACCCTGGTTCCTTATTTCTCGAATGCGGCATCGAAGACGACACCGCTGGGTTTGAAGTCAACCCGCCGGGTAAAAGCTGCGGCTTCAGCTGCCCCGTGGAAACGATCCATCCGCATATCTTCCCACTCGACAGAGAGGGGACCTTGATAGTTGATATCGTTTAGAGCGACAATGATTTCCTCGAAATTAACATCGCCATGGCCAAGGGAACGAAAATCCCAGTACCGTCGCGGATCACCGAAATCAGTGTGCCCTCCAAAGATGCCTGAGGTGCCATCCCCGTGACCCCACCAAGCATCTTTCATGTGGAGATGGTAGATGCGATCCGAGAAAATACGTAAAAACTTAATATAGTCGACTCCCTGATAACCAAGGTGGGAGGGGTCATAGTTAAATCCGAAGCGCTTGTGGTAATTCACCGATCTAAGGGCTCTTTGAGAGGAAGCGATGTCAAATGCTATCTCGGTGGGATGAACTTCCAGGCCAAAGTTGACATCTACCTTGTCAAATTCATCGAGGATCGGTGTCCAGCGATGGGCAAAGTCTTGGAAGCCTCTCTCTAGGAATTCTTGGCTAGTAGGAGGAAATGCATAGACGGCGTGCCAGATACTGGAACCGCTGAATCCATTAACTACCAAGGGGAATTCAGTTTCACCTTTGATCTTAGGCTTCAAGTCGAAGAATTTGCGACTGGCTCTGGCGGTTTTGATCATCTTCTTGGCGGCCCTCCGCTGCACACCAGCCGGATCACCTTTTCCCCAAACATCGGGTGGCAGGATAGCTTTATGTCTCTCGTCAATATGATCGCAAACTGCCTGTCCTACAAGGTGATTGGAGATAGAGAAGCAAGACAGGCCGTGATCGAAGAGTAACTCCCAATGCTTTTGGCAGTACCGTTTACTTCGGGTGGCTTGATCAACGTCAAAATGGTCTCCCCAACAGGCCAACTCGAGGCCATCGTAGCCCATTTCTTTTGCTTTCGGAGCTAACTCCTCAATAGAAAGATCCGCCCACTGGCCGGTAAATAGAGTAACAGGTCTTGACATTGTTGTAATCGACAAATCTAGCTTGCTGAAGTACTTCTGCAATGTTTATTCGTAGAAACCTAATCTGATTTCACCGTGGTCTCAGAATGTTGAAGTGAAGTGCAATGGACAGATTGCTATTTTCACAAAATAGAGGCTTCGAATCCTCTTATATTCCATACAAAAGGGATAACCCGAGTGGAGAAACCAAGTTTATTCGACTGAGATTTATCACAATGAAGCTGAATATCGGAAAGGGCATATGGACATAGAGACCATTACCCTTAATTCTCAATTTCCCGATTCCCCTACTTAACCCACTTATGCCCGAACTAGCTGAAGTTGAGTACTATAGGAAGGTGTGGGATCCTGGGCTGGGGCGCCGGGTTAAGGAGGTGATTTTTAGACCGCATGTCCGGTGTTTCCGGGAGTGCGATGTTAAAAATCTCCGGCGTAGCCTTTTGGGTCGGACTCTAAAGAGTTCGGAGAGCCACGGCAAACGCATGCTCTTTCGATTTTCACGTGATATGTGGCTCGGAGTACATCTAGGGATGACGGGTAAACTGCACTTAGAATCCGATAGATATTTGCCGGATAAGCATGCCCACTTCGTCATCGTCCAGACGAAACAGAAGCTAGTCTTTTCAGATTTTCGACAATTTGGAAAGATCCTTTTATCGATCGGTAGAAAGGCTCCGGAATGGTGGAGTAATCTTCCTCCAGCTCTGGTCTCAGACGGGTTCACTCGCGATCTTTTACGGGACTTTCTTAAGCAGCACGGTCGGTCCCCAATTAAATCAGTCCTTCTCCTTCAAGAGCGCTTTCCAGGAATTGGGAACTGGATGGCAGATGAGATTCTCTGGCGGGCGCGGATTCGTCCTGACTGTATGGCGGCTAGAATTAATGGAGTCAAACTCTCGCATCTCCATTCATCTATCGGGCGAGTGTGTCGAGAAGCTCTCGATGTCGTAGCAACCGACTGGAAAGACCCTCCGGATTCGTGGCTTTTTAACCATCGATGGAAGGATGGAGGCCGTTGTCCAAAAACTGGGAGACCTTTGCAGCGCCGAAAAATAAGAGGACGTACTACCTGCTGGAGCCCGGCCTGGCAGAGGTGGCCCATATCCCGGTCAGGTTGAGCATTTGGCAACTCTAATTTTGTTTTCCAACCTGTGTCTTAAGAACAACGAACGAATCAATCAGTTTTCTTGCCACTAACAGTTGTTGATTTTGATTATTTCTATGTGTTTTTAGAATCCTATTTAGTTTGCAGCTCCTGTGCTCGAAATTGTTAATCCTAGTACTAAAGTTTGGCGTTGGCAGGGAGTCTCGGAGTTTTATTCTAATTTTCTGACAAATCCAATAATCGATAGTGTCACAATTTTCTACAGCACCATTTGATTCCGTCGAAGAAGCGGTAAATGAAATCGCGAAGGGTAACCTTGTGATCGTGACAGATGACAAGAATCGCGAAAATGAGGGTGATATTGTAATGGCCGCGTCAGAGGCGACCCCCGAAAAGGTCAATATGATGATTCAGCACGCTCGGGGTTTAGTTTGTGTTCCGACCCAGGGACACCAGCTGAGAATGCTTGGCCTGAATCCTATGGTGCAGGAAAACCTAGAGGTACATAGTACCGACTTTACTGTTTCAGTGGACGCGGCAGACGGAATCACAACAGGAATCAGCGCCTATGATCGAGCGGTGACGATTCGGCTTCTGGCAGATTCAAAGACTACTCCAGAGATGCTTGTTCGACCTGGGCATGTGTTCCCACTGAGGGCGAGATCCGGAGGAGTCCTCGAGCGGGCTGGGCACACAGAGGCGATCGTAGATCTAGCTTCCCTGGCGGGTCTCCCTCCGGCAGGTGTAATCTGTGAAATCCTCAATGAAGACGGGAGCTGTGCTCGGTTGCCGCAGCTGGTTGATTTCAAGCAGAGATTCGGGTTGAAGATGATTTCAATCGCCGATTTAATTATTTTTCGGCATCAGAGAGAGAGGCTTGTAGAGGAGGTGGCAAATCAGCCATTCTTATCTGACTTTGGTGAGTTTCAGTTGAGGATCTTTCGAAATGTAATCGATGGTGCGATGTACTATGCTTTGGTGAAGGGAGAAGTCGATGAGGAGCCGACGTTAGTGAGGGTGCAGGCCGAAAATCTCCTCAGCGACTTATTTAGAGAAAGTGGTCGAAACGGCGGTCGTGATCTGATTCTTTCACTGGATAGAATCGAGGAAGAAGGGTGTGGAGTAGTTCTCTATTTAGAGAAGCCGAATGGTGGACTTAGCTTCGATAGAGGAGTAGAAGAGGGAGTTAAAAGTTTGAATACGACACCGTTTGATTTCCGAGATTATGGTATGGGTGCCCAAATCTTAGCTGAGCTCGGGTTAAAGAAAATTCGCCTCCTCTCAAATACTACAAGAAAGATCGTAGCACTAGAAGGCTATGGATTGGAGATAGTGGAAAATGTTTCCCTGGAAGACAGAGGAAATAAATCGAAAGATATAGCTGGATTAGGGAGAGTCCGAGACTTTTCATGAGCCGGGATTATCTCAGCGAAAGCTTGGTCGATGGGTCCGGGCTTTCCTTCGCTATTGTAGCCGCGAGGTACAATTGTAAGTTTGTCGAACCTTTGCTAGAAAGGGTCATAACGACCCTAGTTGGGGCTTCGGTTGAAGAATCGGATATTACGACGATTAGAGTTCCCGGATCACATGAAATTCCGTTTGCGGCTAATCTTCTGGCGGGAACAGGGGACTTTCAGTGCGTGATCGGACTTGGAGTTGTAATTGCAGGTGAGACTGATCACCATAATGTTATCGGAATGAATGTTTCAAAAGCTTTGATACAGATTGGCCTTGATTCCGGTATCCCTGTAATCAATGGGATTCTTGTAGTTGCAACTAAAGCCCAAGCAGCGGCTCGTTGTGGTGAGGAGATTGATAGAGGGGCAGATTTCGGAGTCGCTGCGCTTGAAATGGCAACTCTATCGAGTCGATGGGAGTCTGGATCAGATGAAGAGATGGTTCAGGAGGATAGATGAGCCGCCGACGCGACAATCGAGTGGCTGTGGTGCAGTTTCTTTATATGTGGGAGATCAACCCTTCAGGAGAGCTAAAGGAAGAAATCAACGGTTTTTTGCAAAGTCTTCAAGGGGATCTCGATTACTACCGTTTCGCGGAGGAGTTAATTTGGGGAGGGATTGAACGACGTGATAAGATTGACGCAGTGATTAAAGAGCATGCTCAGAATTGGGACTTCAATAGAATTGCTAAAATCGATCTCTCTATTCTGCGACTAGCGATATACGAAATGCTCTATCGGGATGACATTCCACCGATTGTCACGATTAATGAAGCAATCGAACTGAGCAAGCTGTTCTCGATAGAAGATGCCAAGAGGTTTATTAATGGAATTCTCGATGAATTTAAGCTGAAGCTTCAACGCCCCTTAAGAGAAGCCACAAGGTGATGATTGGAGTCGTCTCTAAATTTCGAGCTGGCTTGCGGCGAACTGCTCAGTCGATTTCCCATATCACAGACCGAATACTTCCTTCCAGTTCCCTGGAGCCCGGATCGATAGATATCCTTGAGGAAGCCCTTTTTAACGCCGATTTTGACGTAGAAACAGCGTCAGAAATTATCTCTGCTATCGGTCGTGAGTCCCATCGGAAAGGGAGAATCGAGGGGAAGGAAGTCTCCCAATTAGGTGTTGATATTCTCAGACAAACGCTTAGAGGCGCCGAAGGAAGATTGGACTCGGTAGACATGACCCCCAAAGTAATTACCCTCATGGGTGTAAATGGATCGGGCAAGACGACGACGGCGGCTAAGCTTGGTTCCCATTTCCGGGAGCTAGGGTTAAATCCCTTGTTGGCAGCATGCGACACATTTAGGGCTGCGGCAAATGAACAGATTGGAATCTGGGCAGAGCGACTCCATTTGGATCTAATTGGGAGTCACGAAGGTGCTGATGCGGCAGCCGTGGCATTTGATGCCTTTCAGGCTTTTCGCAGCCGATCTAGAGATGTCCTCCTTTTGGATACAGCTGGCCGGCTTCACACTAAGTCCAATCTCATGAGTGAATTGGTGAAGATTCGACGAGTCTTGGATAAGCAAGACTGCGATGTTGAGCAACACCGGTGGCTGGTGGTTGATGGAACCCTTGGATCAAATTCGGTGGAACAGGCGAGAGTTTTCAATTCAGAGATAGGGGTTACCGGAATCGTGGTAACCAAACTAGATGGATCTAGTAGAGGTGGTGCCCTGGTGGGTATCTTCAGAGAACTGAGAATCCCAATCTATTACGTTGGGCTTGGGGAGGAAGTCGACGATTTGCAGGAGTTCTCGGTGACACGATATTCTAATGCGATTTTTGGAGTCGGAGATGAAAGATAATCTGAGTGTGGATCTTGGTCCGCGGAGCTACAGCATTCAATTCGGCTACGAGTTGAATCATCGGCTTAGAGCCAAGATTGGGCAGCTCACATTAGAAGATCGACGTGGTGTTTTGCTGGTCGATTCTCTTGTAGCAGAGAAGCAGTACGAATATATAAGAAGTGCGTTTGGAAACCTTCCCACTTTCGTGATTCCCAATGGGGAGGGTAATAAAAATTTTGAAACACTTAGGAGAGTGATCGATTATCTGGCCGAATCCCAAGTGGACCGAGCGGGATTTTTATTCGCCTTTGGTGGCGGGGTAACTGGCGATCTCGGCGGTTTTGCTGCCGCGAGTTTCCTACGGGGTATAGACTACTATCAGGTTCCGACGACCCTTTTGGCAATGGTAGACAGTTCGGTGGGCGGAAAGACAGGAGTCAATATAAGGGCGGGTAAGAATTTGGCGGGGGCTTTTCATCAGCCGCGAGGAGTCTTTATCGATACGGGGCTGCTTGAGACTTTGCCATTAAATGAATTCTCTTCCGGGATGGCGGAGGTGATTAAAACTGCCTTACTTGCGGACGAAGAGTTCTATCGGGTTTTGTTTAAAACGCAGCGACTCAGTCCAGACAATGGAGAGCTGCTGTCGGATATAGTGAAGAGATGCTGTCGCATCAAGGCAAGTGTGGTAATAGGGGATGAGAAGGAACTTGCTGTACAAGGGGGTAGGGCACTTTTGAATTTGGGTCACACCTTCGGACATGCGATTGAAGTAGCAACGAACTATAGCTGCTACTTGCATGGAGAGGCAGTCTCGGTTGGTTTGGGTTTAGCGGCCCGGTTATCAGAGGAATTAGGGTTGATAGAAACAGCCGAAGTGGAATCCATTATTGAACTACTAGCCCGCTATGATCTTCCTACCAAAATGCTGGAACCAATCTCGAAAGATCGGCTTATTGAAGCAATGACACGGGACAAGAAAGTAAAGAAAGGCAAATTGAGATTTGTGGTATTGAACCGAATCGGACGGGCGGAGTTGAGGGACGACATTCCCGAAGTGTTGATTCGTAAACTTCTCGCCGACGCCGGGGCGACCATTTAGAAAAGAGACATGGCTGGATTCGACGAAAACATAGTTCGGGAATATTTCGAGTTACATGGATTCTTGGTACGACAAGTTCGTAAATACCAGGTGCAGTCTAGAAAGAAGTTGGCAGAAGAGGAGATCGATTTGATTGTCTTCAATCCCTCCTGCGTAAAAGAGGATGGACGGCCTGAATTCCTTATATTTTCGAGCGAACTGCCTTTTGTTCAAAGAGCTGTTGTCGTTGTTAAGGGCTGGCATACTACTCTGCGATTTACACCGACAATGCTCAAGAACAGTTCGGAAGTCCTTAGATTTTTGGAGAAAAACGTCCTCAAAAAGGCTGAGGATCTTTTTGGAGAGAACAAGGAAGAGTATGAAGACGGTGGTTTCCTTAAGATCCTCGTCCTTCCAGGATTGCCCACGTCTGATCCCCATCGGACGGAGAGCATTCAACTTTTGCGGGAACATGGTGTGGACGGAATCATTTCATTCCGTTCCATGCTGCAGGATATTTTGGCCAAAGTGGAGACAAACCTAAACTATCAAAAATCTGAAACGCTCCAAATTCTGCGAATTCTGAAGAACTATGATATGATCAAAGATCCCCAAATGGAACTTTTCTCAAATGGGAGACGTTAGAATTTTACTTCCCAAGAGTACTCGAAGTTGTGCAATGAAGAAATTTGTATGCGTTAGCTTTCGATTAGCGATTGAATGGATAGAATCCTAAATGGGGACAATCGCGATAACTTGTGGTGATCCTTCGGGAGTAGGTCCTGAGATTATCGAGGAATGGATGGGCCGGAGGCGGAAAGATTGTGTCGATGTCTGTTTGATTGGACCAAGTCCCTGGCTAGAAAAATTGGATACAGGAAATAGCTGTTCAACATTGGCGGTAGGCCCCGATGATTTTCGAATGATTCCAGGAAAACCCTTGGAGATGGGGGCAAAACTCGCCTTAGAGGCGCTTGAGAAGGCAGCAGAGGGGTGTCGTGCGGGGCAGTTTTCAGCAGTTGTCACTGGACCGGTAAGTAAGGAGCGTATGCGAGCGGTCGGGTTCTCATATCCTGGACAGACGGAATTCTTTGCGGATCGCTGGGGAGGCCAACCAACAATGGCATTTGTCGGTACCCGTATGAGGTTAGTACTCATGACCTGGCATGTTCCTCTCAGAGAAATATTTGACCATTTGACTCCGGAAAATATTGAGCGAGCGGTGATTCATGCGGTTGAGATGGCTCATGCTTTAGGCGTCCAGAAACCGCGAATCGGAATTTGCGGGCTCAATCCGCATGCGGGTGAAGAAGGCTTATTGGGAGATGAGGAAAAGGATATTATCAATCCAGTTTTAGAAGAATTGAGGCAGAAGATCCCTGGGCTCTCATTTGCACAACCTGCAGATACACTGTTTCATAGGCATCTGAATGGGGAATTTGATGTCGTAGTTGCCATTTATCATGATCAGGGGTTAGTTGCGGTGAAGACCTTGGAATTCGAGACAACCGTCAACTTGACTCTAGGTCTACCTTGGTTAAGAACTAGTCCGGACCATGGGACCGCCTTCCCCATAGCGGGTAAAGGGCTGGCGTCTTCATCTAGCTTTGAATGCGCGGTTTCTTTGGCAAACAGCTTTCAGAGATTGACCCCTACAACTTGAATTAAAAAGAGTTACGATTGATTTAATCTTTACTGCATTTTAGTATGAATGATTCAAAAGCAAGTGGCCTTCCCGAAGGTGTTCGGGTTGGAAGCGAAATGCTGATACAGCTATCAGAGTTGGCTGGCGATAAGATCAACGAGTTAGCAATTCTCGAGGACAAGGCTGATCTCTTGCGGGTGGCAATTACGGGAGGTGGTTGCAACGGACTATCCTACCGATTGCGATTCGAGCGAGAACCGAAAAGGGGAGATATCTATGTAGAGTCTAGTGGGGCGAGGTTGTTGGTTGACTCAAAGAGTGCCCTCTATCTTAAGGGGACGGAGCTAGACTATTCGGCGGAAATGGTAGGGGGAGGATTCAAATTCACCAATCCAAATGCAAAAAGTAGTTGTTCTTGTGGCGAAAGTTTCAGTGTGTAATGTGCGATCGACCCTTTCTGGCTGGCCTAGCAATGCTAAATCAAAAGAAGAGTTTAGTGGAAGGTATCAGTTTGTTTACCGAACTGAAAAAGATTGTAAACAGGTAGAGATGTAGCTTTAATGTGGGTTTATGATAGATCAATCCGTAAGCCAGGCCGAACGTAGCGGAGACCTCGACGAAAGTAACGGGAACTAGTACACGAACAGTCAATGTCTTCCCTTTTCAATCCCGATCTGGTGACTTCTCGTTGATGGCCAATTATTTCAATTCCGGTGGCCGCAATCGAGGAAGACGGTTCAGTCGCCAGCCAAGTGTGCGTAAGAATGAGCGGATTCGAGCTCGTGAGATTCGTGTAATCGGCCCTGATTCCCGGCAGATCGGAATACTATCGACACCCGAGGCACTCAACATGGCCCGAAAAATGGGTCTGGATCTCGTTGAGATATCGGCAACGGCACAACCTCCAGTTTGTCGAATCCTTGATTTCGGGAAGTATCAGTACGAGATTGCTAAGAAGGGTAAGGATCAGAAACGTCAGTCCAAAACAAAGCTCAAGGAAGTAAAATTTCGTGTCCGTATTGAACAACATGACTACTTGGTGAAATTGAAGAGGGCGGAGGAGTTTCTGGACAAGGGGAACAAGGTGAAATTGACCCTGTCTTTCCGAGGGAGAGAGATGGAGCACAAAGAGTTGGGATTTGATGTCGTCCATAAGGCGGTTAAAGACCTTACCCATATTGGTGTAGGAGATGGGCAACCTAAAATGGCTGGGAGGAACATTACCCTTCTCATGAACCCACTGCCAGAGAGTAGGCGGATTCTGAAATACAACGATCCGGACGAGGAATAGGACTAGTACTATTTTCGCCGGTTAAGAGATTATTGGGCCGAATCCTACCTTTTAAGAGGTAGGATTTCGCCATTTAGTATTGGATCTGGAAGCCCCGTCGCCGCCCAGAAATTCAGATTTTTAGAAAGGAGAAAGATGAGGATTGGATACATAGTAGTAGTATTTTTCTTTTTCCTTATTCAGACAGAGTCTTGGGGCGGACTGGGGCTGAAAGTTAATGGAACTGAGTACGTCAGTCTCAAGGAAGTTGCAGGTAAATTGGGATTGAAGAGGGACTGGATTCAGCGGCGGAACAGGATTTTGCTGCAGAGTAAATGGACACGAATGGAATTCGAGGTTCATCAGAGAGATATTAGGATCAATAAAGTCCGGGTCTTTTTAGGATTTCCAGTGACCTACCACCGATCCGATCTGTATATCAGTCGACTCGACTTAAAGGATACGATATATCCGATTCTCACGCCTCAAATAGGATTGCCTGTTCCAAACCTCAAACGAATTGCGATTGATGCCGGTCATGGCGGAAAGGATCCCGGGACACAAAATGCGAAACTAGGTCTTCTGGAAAAACATCTGGTATTAGATGTTTCACGGAGACTCGGTGTGATTCTCGAAGGGAAAGGATACGAGGTAGTGTACACACGCGAGCGAGATCGATATATCGGACTTACAGATCGGGTTCAGAATGCTAATCGGCGGGGGGTTGATCTTTTCCTTAGCATCCATTTTAACGGGATTGACTCGCCAAGGGTGGCGGGATCTGAGACCTATGTTTTCACCCCAAGAAATCAGCCTTCAACACGAAACAAATCGGTAGGGGCAAGTGCTCGAAAATACTATGCTGGGAATAAAAACAACAATTGGAGCACCTTGATTGCTTTTTATGTTCAGGATGAAATGATCAGGCAACTGGGAACCGTTGATCGGGGAGTGAAACGAGCACGATGGACCGTTCTCCGTGATCTGACCTGTCCGGGGATTATGATCGAAGCCGGATTTATCACTAATCCGACAGAAGGTAGAAAGATCAAAGAGGCGGCTTATAGGCAAAAAATTGCAAAAGTGGTGTCTGAAGGTATCCTTCGATACCATAAGACGCTTGTTCGCCTCCGGAAACGTTAATAGACAAAGTTCCCAACCTCAAATCGATAGTTGGAAACGGGGACCGTAGAGCACTGTACAACTGTGCTTATTCTGGAAGGCTGTGAGATATTTAGCGACTCAGATTAGAACCCTTTATGGGAAGGATAAACCAGTAACGATTACAATCGCAGAGTTTTATAAGAAAAACGGCTATGATTCTTTTTTGACGATTGCATCGCCAAGGCCGTAATCGATTGCTTCTCTTGCTGACATGTAAAAGTCTCGATCCGTATCTTTTTGAATTTTCTCAATGGGTTGCTTTGAGGAATCGGAGAGGATCTGATTTAATTCTGCTCGGAGTTTTTCCATCTCTTGGGCCTGAATATTGATATCGACTGCCGCACCCAACATGCGTCCTGTAATAAGAGGTTGATGGATAAGAACACGAGAATGGGGATAAAGGAGGCGTTTGCCCTTTGCTGCTGCGCATAGGAGGATCGACCCCATGCTAGCAGCCATGCCGGTGACAATCACTTTAATGGGAGAACTTATCAGTTTCATCGTGTCGTAGAGTGCCATACCAGCCGTTATGGATCCTCCGGGGGTATTGAGGTAAAAGGAAATCTCCTTTCCTCCATTGACGGACTCCAGATAGAGAAGTTTCTCAGTTGCTTCACTACACGTTTCGTCAGTTACCTCTCCCCACAAGAAGACTTTTCTCTTTTCGAGAAAACGCTTCTGCATGATGTGATTTATACTCTGGGGGGGGGCTAGTGATTCTTCTTCTTTCAGCAGATTCATTGTTAAGGTTCTTCTCGCATTACATGTTATTTCTACGGTACCTTCCTAGTTATAACACCAAGAAAAATTACCTGAATTCGCAAAATGTTGGGCTAGATGAGCCCAAGCTCCATTTTTCCGACCTCGGAAATCATCTCTTGGTGCCAAGGAGGGTCCCAGACTATTTCAACATGAGCTCGACTTACTCCGGGAACTTGCTCAACGCGAGATTGGGCATCCTCGGCGATTGCGGGACCCATCCCGCAGCCCGGTGCAGTGAGTGTCATGTCGACTTGGATCTCGTATTCTCCATTCTCATCGGGATCAATAATTTTCATCGAATATACTAGTCCTAGATCGACAATATTAACCGGAATCTCAGGATCAAAGACAGTTTTTAGTTCCTCCCAGATTGCCTCTTCGTCTGGTGGGCCCTGGTGAGAGAGTGCGGTGGAGTTCGCTGACCGAGCAGGGGCTTGCACTTCTTCTCCTAGAGCATCGGCGTCGATTCCAGCGATTCGGGCCATTCCCATATCCCATTGAACGGTAAAGTTCCCACCCAGGCGATGGGTGATGAAGATCTCAGTTCCATTAGGTATTGTGATCTGCTCACCAGAAGGAACAATGGTGGCAGAGCAGTCACGGTTCAGAGTGTGGCTCTCAGGTTGCATTATTGGTCTTGGAGCTTCCGCCGAATTAATTCTCGAAGCTGGTTTTGTAGTTTTTCGCTTTCGACTTTGGTTATAACCTCTTCGAGGAAGCCAAAGACTAGAAGTTCTTGTGCCAAGGGTTTGCGGATTCCCCGGGCACGAAGATAGTAAAGTTGCTCGTCGTCGATCTTCCCAGTCGTGGCACCATGGCTACACCTGACGTCGTTGGCGAGGATCTCAAGACCGGGCAGAGCGTTGGCCTCAGCTTCGCTGCTTAACAGAAGGTTGCGATTGGTTTGGTAGGCATTTGTTTGCTGGGCAATTTCATCGACTTTGATCAGGCCGGAGAATATCGAGCGCGAACTGTCACTAAGGGCATTCTTGAACAGAAGGTTTGAACGGGAATTAGGTGCATAGTGAGATTGGAGAGTGCGCTGGTCGAGTTCTTGCTCCCCAGTTGGTACGCTAATGGAATAATTTTCAACATTACATCCTTCACCAACTATACGTGTATGTTGTTCGTTTCGTGTGTGTGAGGATCCAAGGTTGAGAGCCACAGTTTTAACCTCAGCATCTCGATCCGCAGTCACCGAGTTGAGATGGAAGGAGATGGTATCCATGCCCCAGTTTTGAAGCGCTTTGTAGGAGACACGAGATCCTTGGCGGGCAAATATACTTGCTGTGGCACAGACAAGGCTGGAACTGCTCCCTGGGGAGTTGTGGAAAGACTCCTCAAGGTCAACGGATGAATTGGTGTCGGCAATCACCAAAGTGCAGGGGAATCCAGCTAGGTTTTGTCCCCCGATCGAAGTACTGGTTATGAACGGTAATTTAATCTCAAGACCAGGAGGAACATAAAGAAGGGTGCCGTTCTGGACAAAGGCGGCATGAAGCGCTTGGTATTTTTCGGACCCTAGGTTGGGTCCAACTTGGGGAAGGTATTCCTGAAGAATGTCGGGATGATGACGTTGTGCATCCTCAAGGGTCATCCAGATCAGACCCTTTTTGTGGAAATCTTGATGGGCTTCTATAAAATTGAGAGTACTATCATTTCTCAGTTCAATCTTACCGGATGAATTGATAGAGAGATCTTCAGATGGAGGTATAGCATTGGACGGAGCAGACCGATTGCCAGAAGCAAGAGAATAACCTTTTGGCGATAAGTCATCGGTTTTTGCAAAACGCCAACTTTCAGTTTCCTTAGTAGGGAGGGGAAGCTCTTTAAAGTATGCCCAATTCGATTCCTTTAGTTCCCGCAACCAAAGCGGTGTTACATTTTTGACCTGTTTCTGGAAGGTCGAATCACTCTGAATATCGTGTTCATTTTCCACCGGTTTCGGATCAATATTAGGGCTTCGAATCATGTCGATCCTGTTGGATTCAGGCTAATAAAATGGTCTGTGATCAAGTGTTAGAATTTGACTGGACTCTATCCGATAGAGTCTTCCATTTCCATTTCAATTAGACGTTTGAGTTCGACACTATACTCCAAGGGAAACTCTCTTACAAGATCGTTGACGAAGCCATTTACGGCCAGGCTCATTGCCTCCCCCTCGGAAAGGCCTCTCTGGCGCATGTAAAAAATTTGTTCAGCGCTTACTTTGGAAACACTAGCCTCGTGTTGGACGGAGTTCCCATCACCGCGAACAGTGATTGCAGGATAGGTGTCGGTGCGACTGTTAGAATTGATAAGGAGAGCATCACATTCAGTATTGTTGCGACAATTTCTGAGGTGCTTGGGCATTTCGACAATGCCTCGATAGGAGGAACGTCCTTCCCCAACGCTGATACTTTTGGCGACGATATTTGATGTTGTCTCGTCAGCGACGTGAGTCATTTTCGCTCCCGTATCTTGATGTTGGCCATCTCCAGCCAGGGCAATCGAAAGAACTTCGCCCCGCGATTTACGTCCCTTAAGGACAACTCCAGGGTATTTCATAGTTAATCGACTTCCGATATTACAGTCGATCCACTTTATCTCCGCTTCGTCGAGTGCCATCCCACGTTTTGTTACAAGATTGAAGACGTTGTTCGACCAATTTTGAACCGTGATATATTGGATTTTAGCGCCTGGCAGAGCGACTAGCTCGACTACGGCGCTATGGAGGGTGGTCGTCTCAAACTTTGGGGCTGTACAGCCTTCCATATAAGTTACTTCAGCGCCCTCGTCGGCAATGATGAGGGTACGTTCAAACTGCCCAAAATTCTCTGCGTTGATACGAAAATAGGCTTGAAGAGGTTGACTTACCTTTACCCCGGGAGGGACATATATAAAGCTGCCCCCACTGAACACGGCACTGTTTAGAGCACTGAATTTGTTGTCTGCTACGGGAATGACCCTTCCAAAATACTTCCGAAATATATCGGGATACTCCTTGAGGCCTTCTGTAGAACCCACGAATATAACCCCTTCTTCGGCCAATCGATCTTTAACATTGGAATAGGCAGCCTCGCTGTCGAACTGTGCTTCTACTCCGGCTAGGAATCGACGCTCCTGCTCAGGGATCCCAAGTCGCTCAAAGGTCTCTTTAACATCACCTGGTACTTCGTCCCAGCTTCGGCTGGGTTGCTGCCCTTTGGCGAGATAATAGCGAATCTTATCGAAATCAATATTGCCAAGATCTTTTGAGGCCCAGTGAGTTGGTAGCGGCTTGTTCTCGAAAACCTTGAGAGCCTTGAGGCGGAATTTTCGAATCCAGTCCTCTTCCTCTTTGACCTCGGATATATAGTTAACTGTTTTTTCATTCAAGCCATGACCAGCGTCGAAACTGTAATCTTCGGCGAAGCGAAAGTTACCTTTGTCGCGATCAATATCAAGTGTCTTTGTCGAAACCATATTTAGACTCCTAGCTGCTAATTGAATTACCTTGTACTCCTGGATGCAGATTTATTTAAATCGCTTCGGCGAACTCTGCCTTTACCCAGTCGTATCCCTTTTTTTCCAGATCGAGAGCTAAGTCTTTCCCTCCACTTCTCACAATCCGTCCATCCCAGAGAACATGCACATGATCTGGGACTATATAGTTCAGAAGTCGCTGGTAGTGAGTGATCACTAGGACCCCAATCTGGGGGCCTCGCATTGCATTAACTCCATCGGCAACTATCTTGAGTGCGTCTATATCCAGGCCGCTATCGGTCTCGTCCATGATGGAGTAACTTGGTTCAAGCATAGCCATTTGTAGGACTTCGCTCCGCTTCTTTTCCCCTCCTGAAAACCCTTCATTGACTGAACGGGAAGTGAATTTTCGATCGATTTTAAGACTGTCCATTTTTTCGTAAAGCCGCCGGTAAAATTGGGCCGCATCGAGTTCCTCACCCGTCGCTAATCTTGATTTGACGGCTGCGCGAATGAAGTTGGCGATGCTTACTCCCGGAATCTCACAGGGATACTGAAATGCCAGGAACAATCCGGCGCGGGCCACCTGATCCGACTCTAGGCCAATAATCGACTTTCCATCTAAGAGCGCCGAACCGGCTGTGATCTCATAGTCATCATGACCGGCCAGTGCTTTAGCGAGTGTGCTTTTGCCGGTTCCGTTGGGGCCCATTAAAGCATGGACCTCTCCTTTCGGGATGCTCAACGAGAAGTCCTTCAGGATTTCTCGGCCGTCTACTGTAACTGTAAGATTTTCGAGTTCAAGTTTGCCCATAGTTCTAACCTTTGCTCTTCTTTCCCCTGAAACTCAGATTGACCTGCGATGCCTCAAATCCTTCCGGCAATACCATCTTCATTTCAGCGAGAAAATTATTTGGTAAATCAATGTCGTATATACGGTCATGACTATCATCGTAAAAGTGTGCGTGTTCGGCGAGATTGGGGCAAAACCTTGAGGATTCTCTTTCAAAGTTAACCTGGCGAACAAGCGAGCAGTCAACAAGTGTTTCAAGACAATTATAGACTGTTGCTAAGGAAATCGAAGGCATCCCTAGTTTGGCCCTGGCATGAATCTCAACCGCCGTGGGATGGTCGCTCTGGCCCAACAAAACACTGAATACATGTTCCCGTTGCTTCGTAGAGCGGAGCCCTTCCCTGTTCAATGCACCATTTAGTAATGCGGTTGTTCTTTTATTCAGTTTCATTGACCTTATTTAATTTAAAGGGAGCAAGTACCACAGTAATTTAGAATGAGTCTAAAGATCAATAAAAAAGGATAGTGCTATGATACTAGAAAGGGAAGAGCTATGGGCAGAGTATTAATCACGGGTGCCTCAATGGGGATTGGATTCGAGATGGCGAAGGTATTTAGCAGAGAAGGTGTGGATTTGGTCCTGGTGTCACGGAACGAAAAGGCCCTCAGAGAAATTGCAGAGGAGCTGGAGTGCAAAGAAGGTATCGAGGTAAAAATTATAGCCAAAGATCTAAGTTTGAAGCACGCCGCCGAGGAGATTTTTAGAGAATTAGAGGAAGAGGGGATCGAGGTAGATGAATTGGTTAATAATGCGGGATTTGGTGCACTAGGAGCAATTGTTAACTTGGAGAATGAGCTGCAACTGGATATGGTAGAGGTCAATATTTCTGCTGTGACGGAACTGACTCGCCTCTTTCTTCCGGGTATGTTGCAGAGGGACAGGGGTGGTGTTCTCAATGTAGGATCGGTGGCAGGATTCCAACCAGGGCCGAATATGGCTGTTTACTTCGCCACCAAGGCTTATGTTCTTTCGTTTACTGAAGCATTGGCTGAGGAAGTTAGGGGATCAGGGGTGCGAGTAACCTGTCTTGCTCCGGGTCCAACCAGGACGGGATTTGGAAAAAGATCAGGAATGGGGGAAATCCGTATCTTCGAAATGTGGATGATGAATGCTGATAAAGTGGCAAGGGCAGGGGTTGAGGGATTTCGGAGAGGTGATGTGATTATCATTCCCTCAATTACTAACAAAATCGGAACCTTCCTGATCCGATTACTCCCTCGCTTTGCGGTGAGACGATTCGTTTATTGGCTCCAGGCGCGGCGCCGGACCGACGGGATTGGAGAAGGAGGATAGATGCACCCTGAAGCCCAGTTAACTTCTAGCCCGTAGCATGGATGCGCCCGGCAAGAAGATTGGCGATGGGACGGGTTATCTCCACTTTTTCGAGTAGAATTTTGGTGATCGCAGCGATGGGCGTTGCGAGAAACATACCTACAATGCCCCAGATTAGCCCGAAGAAAATGAGAGCGGATAAGACGGCTACGGGATGAAGGTCAAGAGAGTCTCCCATGACCTTTGGAGTGAGGAGGTTCCCAATTCCGAATTGAACGAGACCTGGTATTACAATGGCCAGGGTCTTAAGAGTAACACTCAAATCTGGATTGAGAAGAACCACCGGAAGTGGCAGTAGGGTTGCGATCATCGATCCAATACTAGGAATAAAATTGAGTACAAACGCAGAAAATCCAAAAACGAGAGCAAACTCTACTCCAATTAGAGTAAGAGAGGTCCCAACAATCAGACCAGTTGCAGCGGAAATAAGGATCATGTTGATAATATAACGTCGAACCCGGAGCTCTACTTCGCCCCAGATTCCTGCGTTGGGATCTATTCCATCCTTTCTCCCTAGGAACATAAAGATCATGAAAATGAGGACCAGTATCCCTTTAGAAAGAACGTTGATAAGGGCGCTGGCCGTAGATCCCAACATTCCTCCCACAGTATCCTGGAGGTTACGCACAATTGAAGAGGTAAATGCTTGGGGTTGGATGCCGAAACGGTCAAACGGGATGGCTACTATAGCGCTATCAAGAAGTCGCTGAAAACGCTTCTGGTATTCGTCGGCATGAGTCGCCATTTCGCTTGCTGATGCCGAGACGATGAGAGAGAGCAGGAAAAGCAGGAGGCATCCGAGCAGGATCGTGGTCAGAACAGCCAGGAATCGGGGCATTCTGAAGCAATTCCTCTGAAGGTCGATTATTGGTGTGAGTGAATAAGTTAGGAAGATGGCCAGTATAAAGGGAATGAGGACGGGGCGGAGGAAGAAAAGGGCGGTCCCAAGGCAGAAAGCACTGAGAATGAGAAGGCATGTGGTTTGAATTCGACTCTCGTTAATCACGTTACTCATGGTTGATATTTCCTATGTGAATAGAGCATCTGAAGGAATTTGAGGGACCGGGTTACTGGGATTATAATAAAAATACTCCAATAGGTGAATCTGAAAGCACGTGTCAATAGTGACGAAGAACCTGCTCCACATGCAAATCGACAGAGGGCAAATAATGGAAATTGGCACTTCATCATTCCCAATAATTCCATCGCCTGATCTTGTCGATGCTTCTTAACTCTCCCCATTAGTTCCAACTGTGATCAATAATAGAGATGTAGAATTTAGTGTGTCTTAGCCATTATAATTTTGTCACTCTTTCTTTCCTGTTCCGTCGAGTAGAAACTGCGATGCGACCGATGTGTAGAAATTTGCTTCCTGGAGTTTTCCTCTCTTGCGGGCGCCGTTTGCAAAAATCTTACATTTTTCCGTTAGGATTGCCAGCGCGGCGACGTATTCTTCGCCTCTGAGGTACGGAGATTTAAGGATCTTTTCTAGGGCTCTGATTCGGTAACGATCAATGCCCCACTGATGAGAAAGTTGTTCGGAATGGCCATCGAATTTGATAGTGAGAAGGTCAGGTAAATAGAGAATGGGATATCGAACACTTATTCTCAACCACATGTCGTAATCTTCTGCAGCTTGCAAAGAAGCGTCGAACAGACCAATCGTAGCAAAGATATTTCGATGAATAATAACGGTTGATGGAGAGATCATGCAGACCGGTAGACATTCCTTGAAAATGTATCCTCCCGACTTAGCATATCTGGCGGGGGGGGCAACGCGTTTGCCTTTTCGGATCCAGATTTCTCCACTGTGACAGATTAGGTAATCGGGGTTTTGGTTCAGAGCCTCAAATGCAATTTCTAGTTTTTGTGGGAGCCATTCATCGTCGGAGTCGAGGAAGGCAATCCATTCCCCGGCAGCTTTTTTGATTCCTCGATTGCGCGCTTGGCTTACGCCTTGGTTCTCCTGTTCAATCAGGCGGACCGAGGAATATTTTGTTTGGATGAGGTCCCTCGTCCCATCGCTAGAACCATCGTCGACTACAATGATTTCGGAAGGCAAAGCCGTTTGGTTGAGGACCGAATCCAACGCTCGAGGCAGCAGGGAACGCCGGTTGTAAGTCGGGATGATGACAGTAACAGACTCTAGGGATCGATGAGACTTCATCGAATTTCATGTTTTGTTGTAGGCGACCATTAGTCGCTGCCATAGTAGCCAATCCAGAAAGGCTCGAAAATTTATCGCATTAGAACAATCCAATTGTTGTCCTGTCCCTTCTCCAGTTTCCAGTGTTCTAATTACCTTTCCGATAGTTTTGGTATTCCTGTGTTCGCGACTTAATTATCTCCCATCTTTACCTTTTGCCTTATCCATGGTCAATCCTACTTAACACTGCCTTGTGCTTGAATTGCCTCTTGTTTTTCGCCTCTTTGTGGTAATCCACGGACCCTCTATATATCATCGGTTACCCCAGTCCTATCCAAATAGTGATGGCAAGCTGCTTTCCTTGTTTCTGTCCGATCTTGTTCGCTGATGATTCTCCGGGACTTACTGCTTCCCCTTGATTTTTCAATGTCACGAGCATTCTGCCACAACAAGAAGCCTCCGATCGCATCTAGACGAATACAGGGTGCTTGGCAGATTCCAATTGCGCAGAACGCAAATCTTAGTGAAGTTTCCGGTCAAATTATTCAGTATTCAAACGAGTTTAAAGAAAATGTCCCTATCTAGCCAAGATCGATCGGAAAGAAGTGAAATGAAGTTTGGCGAGAGCGTTCGAAAGCGAGCCCTCTCTCTGACCGCCGAGGGAAGAGACGCCAACCAAATCGCTAAGATTCTCTGCGACACCGATGCTGTCGGCCACAACTACGGAATTGGCATCGTCCTCGATGCTGATGGTCGAGCGATGACCTCTTCAGAGACTATCCTTAAATACACTCTAGAAGAGATTGAAGACAGTCGGCGCGGTAACTACCAGAGCTCTACGGCGATCATCGACGATCTCAAAACCGCTGTTTTGAAATGGCAGCGGATTCCAGAAGCCCTTTGGGGTCAATTTCTTCTCTTCCTTCCTTCTGATGCTGGAACTGGTGCTGTTAAGTCGGCTGTTGATCTTGCCCTTAGACTGAATAACAAGGTGATTTCGATTGGCGTAGAGGAGCTAGGGTGGCCGGCCTATTCTGCTATTGCACAAAGTTGTCGTATAGGCTGCCAGAAGTTTCCCACCGACTGTGTTATCGAAAGCGATGAGATCCTCCCCATTTATCAAGCCGGGCCCATGAATACTACAGGTCGAGTGACTGCAGCTTCAGTTCTACGCGAACGAGCTACCGCCGCTGCCGCGAGGAGCTGCCCTGTAATCTTGGATCGGGCCTATCCTGGTTTCGAATTCTCTGGACGATTAGAAGCGAAGGGTTATGACGCCGTCATGAAAATGAGCTACCAACGGCAGATTGCTCCTTTTGTTGGGACGCAAACACCTTTTCTCATCGCCATCAGCCCAACAAAATGCTTCCGAAGCTTTGCCCTTCGGCCAGCTGGAATGCTTCTTGCCTATATTCCCGACGAAGCAACACGCGGCGAAATTTCAACTCTTGCCGCAGTTCTTATGAGGGCCCGTGGTTGTTCTTTTGAACATCCCGTAACCCGAGCCTTCGCTAAGGCCCTAGTATCTGACCTCCCTGCTCTCGAAAGAGAGCATACTCAGGTCCTAAATCGCCTGGCTAAAACCGAAGGCCTCTGGGCGAGTTTAACTCGCAATACTCCCATCGAACATCTTTTCTCCGAATCCTACTCAGGTCTTTTCCGTAATCCCCGATGTCATCAAGATTCTGACATAGTCCTTTACGGCCAACACATCTATCCCGTTTTCACTGATGGAAGATGCCGAATTAACGTTACTGGGTTACCCGGAGCCGAAGAATTACAGCGAGAACACATCGGCGTATTTGCCCGGACCTGCTTCGAGTAAGTAGAGCGATTAAAGAACAGGATTTTGTGTTGTTGTGTATTGTGGGTTTTGTGGGATAAGGTGCCTGATCCTAGTCGGTTGGTGTTGTGGTGCGGCAGTTCCATCACCAAACGGAGTATTGGATTAGGGCTGAATCGTCCAGGAGTCGGCTTGCTGAGAAATAAACAGGAGCACCGTATGCGAGGGAATTTTTCTGCCTTTCCTCACTTATAGTACACGGCGACATGGGCGTGATAAAGAGCGATGATGATCGTGAGCGCGGCCAGGGTTACGTGGAGGAGTATCCATACTGTTCTGTAAGAGTAAGACCAAACAGGAATTCTCAAGCTGGTTGGATTGGCTAATCCCACAACAATATTGATCAAGAAAACCCAGCTGAGTACAGCAAGGTATCCATATCCGAATTCAGTACTGTGGAGATAAAAAAGAATCGGAGCAAAGGTCCCTGTTCTTTGATGGAAGGCCAACAGGCGGAGGAGTTTTTTTCTTCGAATGCGTGCTAGGAAAAGGTACCACTGGTATCCCACAAACAAGAGCAAGCAGGTGCCGGTTGCGTATTTGTATTCGTCCAATGCCTGTAAGCTATGGAGCCAATCACAGTGAAAACCGGCCACATCTTGGACAAAATAAAGTAAAACTAAGGCGATGCCAACCAATCTCCATTTCCATTCGCGCGGCATTCGTTCCGGTGGTCGGCTCGAAAAATTCCCAGACGACAAGAGGCGACGCCCCCGCTCAATTAAAAGCTGGGATCTCCTAATCTGATTCATGGACTAGGCTCATGAATTTGCCTTTTCGGAATCATTCCATCCCCCGTTGAAACTCGATAATAGTTTGCAATGTTATGGGAGAGGCTCGTTCCCCCACCTTGGCTATAAAGACATCTGTGGACGGAAGATAGTAACCATCCGTTGGCCAATTCTTTCCGACCTTGGGCGGATTGGCAAAGGTGGCTACTTTTTCAATGTATTGATCGTAGCTCTCACGAAATCCTATCCGAAGTGCTTGTACCATTGAGATAGCCTCATCGAGGCTAACCGAACTCGCTGGATAAGACCAGGTTGAGGCACCCATGATGTCACCTAGTTTCCAATCGGATTTTGTAGTTTCTGGTTCTTTGTTGTGGCATCTTACGCAGGTCTCAGCGACGGCAACATCCGGAAACATGGCAATTTGAAAACTCGTGTCATCATCATAAAAAAATTGTGGCTCGCCAGTTTCTCTAATTTCCGCAAAGCGGGAGTTCTGAAGGCCGGTGAATTGATTGGCATCGTTGATTGGAAAGTCTGAGCCGAGAAATAGATAGAGGCGCAAGGGACTTCGGCGGAGGCTTTCTGCAGTTTCCCGTAGGAAAAGGGCGGGAAGGGGTCCTGCTTCGAGTTCGGGGTTGCGCCAACTCTTGTTGAATTCCAAACCTCTTTTTTGACCAGCGCCCACAATTTCCTCCGTCCAGAGTTTGCGAACTGTGTCATTTTCTGCTTCTAGGACCTCGAAAACTTTAGAGATTGGGATTGGTCGCGCGGCGTCTAGGGCAGAGTCTTCCGGCGGCGCGTTAACGATTATCAAAACGACGAAACATAGCGTGACTGCAATAGAAATAACGATGGTCTTCCTCATTTATGGCTTGATGGATTACTTGAGGATTTAATTTTTGAAGGGAAAGCAAATTTTTCGAGCGAGTAGGGAGATGGGGCTCCGTTGAAATACTCCCAAATTCGTTGTTCTGAAACGCCATCCTCGATGCGGTGAGGTGTTGTCATCTTATGATTTCCGTGAAAGTCATGGCACTGAAGACAGGTATTCCACAATTCGTCACGAACCAAAATGGCATGGGTGGGGGAGATTGGGTCATTTTTGAGGTCGGTGTCTTTATGGCAGTGGGTGCAATATCCAATAGTCGGGAGGGTTACCCGTTTCCCCCGGTGTTCGGTGTGGCAGGTGATACATTGGTAGACCTTGAACTCTTTCCGAACTGCGGCAAAACGCGGTTCGAGAAAGCGGGAGATTGGGTGTCGGTCGTCCGGGCGTTCGTGACACTCAAGGCAGGACTCGCTGGATACATCTTCGGACCCGAATCCAATAGCGGATTTGCGTAGGCCGAGCCAGTAATGGACGTTGGAACTAAATTCCTGTGCCACTGTACCCTCAATAGGAATATGGCATTCGTGGCAGCTAATTTCTTCATGTCCAGTATTCATAGGACCCTTGGCAACCCACTTGTTCTGCTCTGGGAAAGAGAGAAGAGAAGTAAACAGAATACCAAGAGAAATCCCCAGAAACACCCCTAAATAGCGTCGCTTTTTCGTTCCTTTTAAATAGTCTGAAATGATTGATTTGATTCTCAAAATTTAGTTCGAAACATTAAATTTCGAGACCTCCTTAATTATTACTCGCGGTCATAAAATCGGAAATATTAATGGGATTTCTGTACAACAAGGAAGCAGCTTTCGAGTTTGGTATCGTTCAAATGGTCTTCCCAAGGTTGCAAATTTGGTTTTGCGCACAACATGGCGTCCATCATACCATAACGGTGCTTCCCAAATCATTCGATCAACCACTCATCATCGAGATCTTTGTTTGGCTGTAAGGAAGATAAGCTTATATCAAATTTGCGTCTTATCTTGTTCTTGTGGTCACGTACCTGAAGAGAAATGGTTGGATCTTCCTTTTCCCAGTCAATGACAATGAAACCGAAACCAAGATCTTTGTAGAACGAGCCAATCCTATAACGGTTTTTCTCCGCTTTGAGCCTTGTCGCAGAAATGTTCATTCCACTGGAGGTAAAGTCAATTAATGGATAATGCACGGTCTCGTCATTCACTATTGAAATCTCATGGAAATGCCGGTCCCCTGAAAGCAGGATTATACCACCTTTTTGGCTCGCACGAATTAAATCCAAGAGCCGCTGGCGGCTGCGGGGGAAATTTCCCCAGTTTTCGAACGTCTGATCGAACGCGAGTATCTGAGTTCCCGAACAGATAAAGATTAACTGAGCGGTGGAAGCTTGCAGCTCCGACCGGAGGAATTCCCATTGGCTTTCTCCCAGAATATCTGACTCTGGTCCTGGGATGTCAGCGAAATAGCGGTTGTCGAGGAGGATGAACTTCAACTGCTTTCCTTTTGGACCAAAGGTATGGCTAGTAAAGACCCCTTCGCGGGTACGGCGAGGCGAGTCATCCGGTTCTTCGAGAAAATCGAGCAGAAGCTGCTGACTTTCTCGTTTTTTCGGGTACCACCTCCCCGAGTTGTTTTCTCCATAGTCATGGTCGTCCCAAACACCTATAATTGGTACAGTTTCTCGAAATCTGGCATATCGAACATGGTTGAACTGACTTGCGTAGATGTTTCTCATTCTAGCCATATCTTCTGTATCGCAATAGACGTTGTCTCCGAGCCACACCCAGAGCTCGACTTTGGCATCTGTAAGTACATCCCAGTACGGCTGTGGTTTTTCCTGGTCGTTACAAGAGCCGATACCGATAAGAGAGACTGGTTCGGCTGTCTGATAAGGAAAATAGGCGGATGCTGACTCTGCTTCGAGTGCCAGTACAACAATGATCATGAGTCGATATTTCTTAAAAAACATGGCTAACTTGGATAGCATTAGATTTCCCTCATCAATTCACGCGTTTGTTTAATGAATCTGAGACGCCGTTGCTCTCGAGAACAAACAAATTGTCCTGTGGAAATTGCATAAGGATCTTAACTAAGGTTGAGCATTAAAAGACGGATATCACTACTGGGGCCCATGTGGCTCGTATCCATTATTTCACGAGTGATCGCTGGCTTCCTCCGATTCTCACTTTCTCTAGCATTGAAAAGAATTTAAACCGAATAGGCAACTGAACCATCACTCCTAAGTAGGGTTTTTGCCGCATTCATCGGAATGTAAGGAGTCTGTTCAACAAGGCGATCGTCTAATTCTACTCCTAGCCCAGGTGTTGAAGATATCGGCATGTATCCTCCAACTCTCTTCCAGCTGCTTTTGAAGACAGCTTGGTCTTCGCTTTCATCTGCCTTGGTGTACTCCTGAGTAACAAAATTGGGGATACAGGTGTCCAGATGGTAAGATGCTGCGCTAATCAGTGGGCCTAGAAAATTGTGTGTTACTACAGCACAGTGATAGGCCTCGGCGATTGCAGCAATCTTTTTACAATGGGTCAACCCGCCAGCAAGAGCGACATCCGGGCGGACATATTGGGGACCTCCTCGGGTTAGCAATTCACTGAATTCCCATATTGTGCAAAGCCGCTCGCCGTTACCGACAGGAACGTTGATACGCCGAGCGATGTCGGATTGAGCAGTGATGCTGTCAATCTGGATAGGATCCTCCAGGAAATATAGGTTGAACTCATTCAGGGCCTCGGCTACGGTGACTGCAGTGAGGGGCGTGAGTTTGCGGTGGATTTCGATGATTAAGTCCAGATCTGGACCACCTCCTTCACGGGCAGCAGCAGTAAGGTCTCTAGCCGTTTTGACCAATCGATCTACCGCCATGTTTTGATAGTCTCCAACTAAAGGGTCAAACTTTAGAGCAGTAAAACCTTCTTCGACCGCTTCCCTAGCTACCTTGAGCATGCCCTCAGGAGTGCTGCTTCCATTCATTAAGTGCAGGCGTAACTTATCGCGGCAGTTTCCTCCTAAAAGTTCCCAGATGGGAACGTTGAAGTGCTTACCTTTGATATCCCACAGGGCCATATCTATCGCGCTTACGGCCCCGGATATAGCAGTTCCCCTAAATGGAGACATTCGATAAAGATATTGCCAATGGTGCTCGATACGTAGCGGGTCTTGCCCAATGAGGTAGTCCTTGAATTTGTCGACGATTCGCTCGACCGCTTCGGGATAACCCCAGCAAGCTGTTTTACCTAATCCATGGAGGCCACTATCGGTATGAATTCGAACGACATATCCGTTGCCCATAAAAATGGGCTCGATTTTTTCTATATTCATGGGATGTTTTAGCCTTAAATTCGCAAGAAATTTCAAGATTAAAAACGAATTAAAAAAATGTCTAAATTACGATTTGCCGCATCGGTTGAGCGACGGGTTGCCTTTGTAACTGGTGGTGCTCGAGGTTTGGGGCGTGCCTGTGCGCTCCGAATTGCTGAAGAGGGAAGGGATATCGCGATTATTGATATTCTTGAGGAAGAGGCTAATGATGCCGTGAAAGCTGTTAAAGACTTCGGTCAAAAGGCTATCTTTATCCGAGCTGATGTCAGCAAAGAAGCACAGGTTCGAGCGGCGGTTTCGAAGACCGTCGAGATCTTTGGGCGCTTGGATATTCTTGTTTGTTGTGCCGGAATACTAGGCCTAGAAGCACCTTTTCTTGAGCAATCCTCCTCCGATTTCGACAAGGTGATGAAGATTAATCTCTACGGCAGCTACTATGCTCATCAAGCGGTGTTGCCCCATATGCTAAAACGGGGCTGGGGTCGGTGTGCCAGTATCACATCGGGAGCGAGGCGTGCGGCGTCCAATCAGGTCCCGTATGGTGTTTCGAAAGGGGCGCTCCATTCTTTTATAGGCGCTTTAGGAAATCCCTATGCGCGCCAGGGGGTTTTTGTCAATGGAGTGGAACCGGGACGCGCGCTCACCGATATGGTAGTCCCGCGATTTTCAAAGAGATTTTTATCTGACCCGGGCAATCCTTTGGGACGTTATTCCGATGCCGAAGAGGTGGCTGAAGTAGTTGAATTTTTGTGCTCCGAACGCAACACCTATACTACTGGTTCAGTGTGGAGCGTCAAAGGCTCGACTGGGTAAAATCTTGGAAACTCTAGGATCGAACAAGCGCTCCTAATCAAACAGAACGAGACAATTTTCTTTTCCAGTGTTTACTGGGACCTTTTCCTATCACCAAGAAACTTCCCTTTTAACACTATCTAAGATTAACCTTTCCTATGCATGAAGTGAGAATCCTATCTTGAAGGACGATAATCAGCTCCAATTGTCTGTTGCCACCACTTTGGAATTTGCGGCAATCAAGGGTGGAGTTCTCGGGCTTTCATCTTTTGGTCGATTTTCCTGAGTCGCAAATGGCCCGGGGACTTTTGCATGGCATTTAAGTTGCGGATTAGGTAATTTTGCTTGCCCGTTTTGACCGGCAGACCCAACAATTAAAAGAATCTAAATTAAGGAAATGATCGAAATCGAATTGATGCCGGAGGAGAATAAGGTAGCTGTTACCATCGATGGTGCGCTTTTTACGGAATACCGTTACGGACACTACGTCTGTCGGCCGTTCTTCTATCCCGTTTTGACTAGTGATAGGCAGCATCTCACTCGAAGGTATCCTATGGAATCCGTAGAGGGTGAAACTCAAGACCACTACCACCACCGTGGTGTGTATGTGGCTCATGGGCTTGTTAATGGATTTGATCTGTGGTCAGAGTCTACCGACCACGGTTCCATGTTGCAGTGTGGCGAACCGGTAGTGTCAAGTAATGGAGAGATTGCCACAATCGAAGGTCGAATCGATTGGGTTGGCCCTGAAGGGCAGAAGATTCTGCAGGAGCAACGCAGCATCCAGATTCGCCCAGAGGAGGATTTCCGTATTATAGATCATCAAAGCGAAGTTTGGGCAAAGTATGGTAATGTGTCCTTTGGAGATACTAAAGAGGGTGGCCTATTTTCGATTCGGGTGCCAACCTCTATGGATGCCAAAGACAAGGGGCGAATTGAGAATTCCGAGGGTCTGCTCTATGATAGTGGTAGAGCAGAAGAGGTTACATGGGGCAAACAAGCTGTTTGGGTCGACTATTCTGGTCCGTTGGCAAACGGTGACGAGTGGGGCCATACCGTAATCGACCATAAGGATAATCCACGGCATCCGACCTATTGGCATGTGCGAGGCTACGGCCTCTTCACTGCTAATCCTTTCGGGGTCCACGATTTCAAAGGTGATAAGAGCATCGATGAAAGCATGACCATTCTCGATGGGGATAAAAAGATCTTCCGCTACCGTTGGATTGTTCATCCAGGGCGCGGAGTGATCAACCCGCGTGTAACTGAGTTGATTGACGAATTTCTAGAGGCTTGACAATTATAAAGGTCGTTCCCGTTTCCCTATCTTCTCTTGGGTTGGGTACTGTACTAAATTAGGGAAAACTTGTTGCCCAATCCTTTTCTAGGCTAGGATACAAGTTCCTGAATCACCACCAGTATCGCCGAGAATCCTTAGATGTGTGAATTCATCTAAAATTAGACGCAGATGGTTTTTATTGGTACGGAAAGAGATTATGGATGTTCTAATCGAAGCTTTTTTAACTCTCAGACTGTGTAAGACGAATAGCCCTTGTGCCTCCTAAATAGCTAGCGCAACTCCCGTTCCCCCTTCATCAGGTGGAAGGTATTCAATTCGCCGTAGAAAGCGTTCTCCAAAATCATAATTCGGCTGACCAGAAACGAAACGCCAGAGGCGGACACGACGCATCATTTCGTAGCGGTGTTCATTGCCTTCCCAGCCGTGGTTAGTCGATAGAATTTCTGCGATTTTCGGATCATCCAGATCGGAGGTGTCGAAATTGCGAATCTGAGGTCGCGTTGGGTTGAGTCGCAACTTGTACATGAAACGGTCTCGACGCGTGTGATTGCTACGGGCCCCGTGCCAAACGCGAGTGTTCCAAACATACATGGAGCCGGCATTGCATGATGCCCAGACCTTGCCCCGCATATGCTGGTAGAAAGTGATTTCACTGGTACGCACATTGCGAAACTGTGTGCCTGGTATCAGAAATGTGCCCCCCATCTCGTCCGGTGTATCAGCAGGAAAAAAGGAGAGCTGGATATCGAAGTAATTTTCGCGAAAATCAATCACCGAGTCCTGATGAGTATTGGGGCCATACATCTTTTTCGCTCCCACGAAATGAGCAGCGTGGTGATCATAAAGGGGACGTGGCCCAACTAGGGAATCGATCAGACCTTTAACCTTCGGTAGCCGGAAGGCGTCGCCCAGAGCTGTACCTTTTGGCCAAGTTTCTTCAAAGGGTGTGCCAACGGTGTAGTACCCGCGCTTCTTTTTTGCCATTTCGACCAAACAGGCTTTGCACAGCTTTTTCGGTATCATGCTATCAAATTTAAGATAGCCAGATGCCACGAATTGAGCCATCTGTTTCGAATTTATTAAATACTTGTTCACTTTTTTAATTTGGCTTTTTCGTCTTGCAGTTCGCGGTTTTTAGCTAGCACTGTTTGGTAGGGAAGGGGACCATCTTCGTAGGCATCATCTGCAGAGCGAGGCTTGACTTCCGACATTTGGATGACTTGCCATCCATCCCTCATGGCCTCCATGGCATTGAGATAGGGTGGATCCGCCTCATCCGCAAGGTCGCTTATCCGGATACCCTTGGAGGCCTCGTAACGAGACCAACCAATTGCATCCGAGTCAAGTCCTGGTGTAGTTTGGAACAGAACGAGAATATCTTGTACCAGGGGCATCTTTCTACTCTTAAATACGAACGATTCTAAGATATCTGATCAAAAATGTCTATTAGAAGCCACCAGAACAGTGGAACTCTCCAGACCTTCGATTTCAGACACGATTGTGAATTACAACGCAAGTTGCAACAGGTTTCCTCCTTTCTATTTGCTATGTGTTTGTTATCTAGTGTCGAAGATGCCAGACAGGAACCCCAAGATCGGAGCTGGACGGAGCCTCTAGAGCTCTAAACAATGTTGACGTAAAGGTCGCGCAACATTGGCCTGTATCGGCCCTAGTGCAAATTAATAAAGAAGAGGCTAAGAGAAATTTCGATAGGGTCATGCATATTCAAGCCTCTGATAACTAGTGAAATATACTAATGAATTATCAGAAAGGGATAAATACTGATTTCGGTTATTTATTCTTTGAGTCCTGAACAACCAAGACATTTCCAGCGGCTCTCTGCGGTGTCACGGAACAGGAGGGATGAGATAGTTCCCGGTTCCATGGAATTACTAAGCTAATCGTAGTTACTGCTGATATGGTTACCCATCAGGCGTAGTTGGCGAGGCGAGGATTGCTCTAGGATTTGTTTGTCGAATTGGAACTTATTAAGATAGGGTGGATATTTCTGAGTGATCATACGTTGGGCGTAATGGACCTGAAGGAGGTATCGAGTACGTCCGCTTGTATTAGGAGTACCTCGGTGCCACACTTCACAGCGAAAGACGATGCAGTCACCAGCATTGCAGAGAATGCTCTGTTCACCAGTTCCATTGAATTTTGTTTCTCCTTCTCTGGGCTGACGTCCGGATCGATGGCTGCCGGGCACGAAATTTGTTGGCCCCAATTCCTCGGTCAGGTCGTCGAGATAATAATGTGCGGTGGTAATATAGATTGGGATCTTGATCTCCGGCATTTTCATCACGGATTCTGGCAAAGTCAGTGGTTGCCAGTCGGTATGGAGTTTTTGCGGTGGTCGGCCTGTTCCTGTCATCCAGGCTGTCATCCCGATGCAGTGGCAATCATCTCCATGCACCATCTCGATAAGGTCGATGATCTCGGGTCGGTCTAGGTAAGAAAGGAAGATTGGGTCTCGGTTAAAGACATTGTTGATACTCTTGTTGAGAAAGGGTTGTTCAGGAGGTTCGGTATGCCTGTCGAAACTTTCCTCTATCGCGGTCAACCGATCCATTGCCGCACGCAAATCTGAGATTTCTGAATTTCTAAGAACTTTGGGGAAGTAGGCGAAACCTTCCTCCTCCATCGCCTGAACATAATCCGCTAGATTTTCTCTTGGGGACAGGGGTAACGACGTTTCCATAGGATTTTGAATTCTTCCGGAAGGAACTTAAGGAGTCCAGTTTTAATCAATTTTGAAATGTAGGATTACAGTGGTCCAGTCTCCGTCTTCGTTTCGACCAAGACGGTTGACCTATTTTAGTTCTCTGATATAAGTATGTATTAACAATGAGTGTATCACTGGGTACAGAGCAGCCCCTTTATAAATATCACTTTCAGCCTGAAGACCACTCCGAGGCTATCAGTTGTCTTTTAGAGAATGGGTTCTGCGTTATTCGCTGTTTGATTGGGGAAGGGGTGATCCAGGCCCTTAAAGACTCCATTGACGAGCACCTGGATCAAGATCGGACACTTCCTTTGGCCTCTAATCGGTATCACGTTGCTTTTGTAGAGGTTTGTGAAACTCTCTGGAACTTAGTCGACAATGGTCCTTATTGGGATTTTATCTGCGCAGTTCACGGTACGTCCAATCTGTGCCTCCATCGTTCGGCAGCGATTCTCCGGACGGCTGGAGAATCAATGGGTAAGTGGCACAGCGATTTTCGTGGAGACATTAAAAATCCAAGAAATGTTAACGAGGTGCTAAATCGATTTCCTATACCCAGTGGGCTCTGGTTTTACCTGAATGGCAGCCACCCAGATCGGGGTGGCATTGCAGTGATCGAGAAGTCCCATTTACCTGGTTGGAAACCGCTTGGCTATGAGTTCTCCCCAGAGGGGGGCATTTACCGAATTGGGGAAGATGAAAACAAAGTTTGTAGTGACATGGATGTGCCAGGGTGCGTAGCGATTAGGGCGGAGCCAGGAGATTTAATCTGCTTTGCGGATCGGACCTATCATGCAAATATGACAACGAATGAACGTCGCTATTCCTGTGGGATCGGCTGGCGCCCTAAGAGTTATCGGGTCATAGCTCCGTGGCCTTTAACGAAGTCCGCAATCACAATGATTGATCGACTTCCCGAGCGTCTGAAGACCTACACCGAGGGTTACACGGGACTGGATACGAATTGGAAGGGAAGTGGGTGAAACTTTGGAATATCGGCGCCGTTTAATAACGGGAGTTTGAATGGTTGGGATGTAGAAGATGTCGAGAAGGCTGTGAACAATAAGCAAATGTATTCAAGTAATTTCCTTCATTGTAGCTTGGCTCAATGACCGAGTTCTGACATTTCTATGCTAGAAGGCGGAAAATAATGGCAACTGAAGAAAGAGTACTCTGTTTCAAGAGAAAGTTATTTGATCAATTGGGGGAGTTTCAGGGAATTTGCCTTGATGTAGAAAGATACCTGCCTGTTATAACTTCATCGAATAATCTTTGCTACCTTAATCGGAGTGATGCTGAAGTTGACAGGTCCTTTAAGCAACTGATTCCTTACGTTTTGATTTTCTGGGGAAGAAAAATACTGCGCTATAGGCGCGGTAAAAAGGGGCAAGAGTCACGATTGCATGGTCTCTATTCCATAGGGATTGGCGGACATATTTCAGAGGACGATCACGGGTTGTTTTCTAGCGACCAGGGTTACCAAGAAGGCATGCGGCGTGAGCTCATGGAAGAGGTGGCGATTGGTGAAGTTAAGGATGCTGCTGTTGGACTTATTAACGATGATGATACCGATGTAGGTGCCGTTCATTTTGGAGTCGTTCACGTCTTGACGATTCCTGATCCCAAAGTCGCGCGTGGTCGTGATGGGATTACTGGGCTGGAGTTTGTTTCCTTGGATAGGGCGGTGAGTGAGATTTCTAGCTATGAGTCATGGTCGCAGATCTGCATTGAAAATATCGATAAGCTCCTATCGAGAGCTGCAGACAGGGGAATCGATGTTCTTGGGCAGTTGTTGATCTAGGAGAGTCAGATCGAACTATTACTCGATCGCGAGCTATTGCTAATTTGTCTCATCATGTCCTTCGAGGACCGTGTTTCCCTCTCGTACTTTCTCAGGTGTTCTGATTTCCACCGAACCCTCGGCTAATGGTAGGCCATAGAGTTTTCTGAAGGCGATGCCGATATCGTTGAAAATAAGGGCCACAGTGGGAACAAGAATCAAAGTTATGAAGGTCGCGAAGAGTACTCCCCACCCTAATGAGATACCCATGGGTACCATGAACTGTGCTTGCCGGCTCTCTTCGAACATGAGTGGCATCAGGCCTACGAAGGTAGTTAAGGAAGTTAATATTACAGGACGGAAGCGCCGCGCTCCGGCGAGGCGGACTGCCTCTGGCAGTGACATTCCCTCGCGTCGCTGCCTATTCACAAAATCTACTAATACTAGACTGTCGTTAACAACTACGCCAGACAGGGCGAGCATACCGAGGACAGACATCATGCTAATAACATGATTTTGCGAGGGGAATAAGGACATGATGACATGCCCTAAAATGGAGCCAACAACCCCGAAAGGTATGACCGACATGATAATTAAAGGCTGGCTGTAACTTTTGAACGGGATTGCTAATAGGACGTAAATAAGGACGAGGACAAATATTATTCCACGTTGGAATTCTACAAAATTATCACGGACTTCGCGCGCCCTCCCTCTAAGCCCATACTCTAGACCTGGGTATCTTCCAAAGAGTTCTGGAAGATAGTTTTCTTCAATTTCGGTCTGGATGGTTTCGACATCTACTTCATCTTCGTCTGCATCCGCCCTCACTTCAATGACTCGTTTGCGGTCGACACGGAGAATCGAAGGCGGACTCTTGCCGGGTACGATCTCAGCAACGGTCTCAAATGGCACTTCTGTCCCGTTGCCGGTTCGTATCATCATAGTATGGAGACTGGCTATAGATTTCCGTTGCTTTTCAGGGTAACGTACCATTACCCGTACGTCATCGCGACCCCTCTGGATCCGTTGTGCTTCAGAACCAAAGAAAGCCTGTCGAACTTGCCTGGCTAACTGCGTAGCTGTTACCCCTAAGTGCTCTGCCTCGCGCTTCAATTTCAATTCAAATTCATCGGTTGCCCGGTCGAAGGAGTCCTCGATGTCATAGAGTCCATTATAGGTTGCCAGCTTCTTCTGGAGCTCGTTTGATGCCGTTTTCAAATCTTCTACGTTTGGACCGATAAGTGTAAAAGAGAGTGCCGAGCCGCTCCTCCAACCAAAGGAAAAGCTGAGTTGTTCCGCCTCTGGAATTGGCGGTACGCGGTTTCGCAGAGCCATTGTCAACTGCATGCTGCCGTAGTTTATACCGCTCTGCTCTGTGGGAATCATCTCCACGATCACCTCCCCTTTTTCCGCTACACCGGCATTGTTTCTGGACCTAGAACGGCCTTGGAAAGGGTGACCTCCAGTAGCCGCGAAGATGTTTTTAATTATCTTGCGTCCGTGTTCCTCTTCTAGCTCCTTCTCTAAGGAAAGGGCCGCAGACTCAATTTTTTCAATATGCCCATTGGTGGTTTCAAAGGTCGTCCCCGGTGGCATAATCAAGGAAATACTCACCGTATCCCGTGGTATGCGCGGGAAATTTCTCCAAGCAATTCTCCCACTTAGGATAAGGCAAATGAAGATAAGCAATATTGCTAAAAAGGTAGCTAGAGTTGCATAGCGGTAGTTAAGGCAGCAATGCAATGTCGGCCGATAGATTTTATCCACGAAGTTCTCCAAACCATTGGCAAAAAGTCGCTGAAAGCGAATGAGGGCATTCAGATTCGTCGTCCCTTCTCTCAGGTTTTTGCAATGTTTTAGGTGGGCAGGAAGAATCAGCTTTGATTCCACTAAGGAAAATATTAGAACGGGTATTACTACGATGGGTATCTGTTTGAAAAAAGTCCCGCGTATACCGGTCATGGCCGCGAGTGGATAGAACGCAACCATAGTAGTGAGGATACCGAATGTTACGGGAATGGCCACTTCCTGCGTGCCTCTTATAGAAGCAGTTAGGGAATCTTCCCCACGTTGCATGTGTTGAAATACGTTCTCGCCAGTTACGATGGCATCATCTACCACGATTCCCAAAACCAAGATAAAGGAAAAAAGAGTGATAAGATTTAGAGAAACCCCTAGCAGTGGGAGAAGCATGAAGGCACCAGAGAAGGCTATAGGTATTCCCCATGCTACCCAAAAAGCTAACATCGGTCGGAGAAATAGAGCCAGTACTAACATGACGAGGATGAATCCAAAGGTGGCACTACCCTTGAGTGTCAGCAGACGTTGCTGGATGCGTTCTGAATCGTCGTCCCAGTAATCAATTACGACTCTCGAAGGCAGCGTTTCGCGAATGCCGCTTATATAATTTCTAACCGAATGGCCGATCTCGATAGCGTCTTGATTTCCTGATCGGTAGACATTGATTCCAATAGCTCGACGACCGTTAAATCGAGCTACGATCGGGGTCTCGTCAAAACCGTCCGTTACAGAAGCAATATCTCCAACCGAAATACGTGTGCCGTCTTCTCTAGTTAGAACTACGATGCGAGAGAATTCTTCGGTGGTATAGGCCTGCTCATTTGTTCGCAAGAGGATGCTTCCGCCCTCGGCCATAATCCTCCCTGCCGAAAGATTGATGGAGGAATTCCGAATTGACTGGACAACTGAATCAAAGGTCAGTCCGTACCGTTTCAAAGTTATTTCCGAAACCTCAAGACCGATTTCGTAAGGCCGTACCGCTTGTAGTGAGGCCAGGGAAATATTAGGTAACGACATTAATTCGTCGCGGAGGCGCTCTCCGAGACGCTTCAGGTGCATCTCACTCATGTCAGCGGCGAGAACTACGGTGATCACACGTTCCTGATAGTCTACCAAGGAAACTTGGGGGCGTTCCGCGTCAACCGGGAAGTTGGGAATTGCATCAATCAAGTTCTTTATCTCATCGAGCGTCTTTCCCAGGTCGTAACCATCCTCGATTTCGATGGACACAGTACCGGAATTTGATGAAGCACGACTCTCAATCTCCTTAATGCCTTGGACACTGTAGATTGCTTCCTCAATACGCGTGAGAATCGCCTTTTCGACTTCCGTAGGAGTTGACCCTCGATAGGGGACGGCGACTACGACCCTCCGCAGAGGAAAATCGGGAAATTCCCGCAGTACGATCTTGTAAACTGCCGCATAGACTCCTAATGCCAGGATGGCAACCATCAGCAGATTGGCGGCTACCCCGTTACGGGCAAACCATTCAATGATGCTTTTCATATTCCTATCATCTCATTCTGCTTGGTCTTTGTCCTTGTTTGCTAGAAAGGTTGATCCCTTGGCTTTTAGCCCAATCTCTTATTTCTCTCGTCGCAAGTTGGATCCCTTGTAGATCGCCTTTGCTGACAGCCTCGTCTAGCTTCTGTTTAAGATTTTCGGGCAAGGCCTTGTCCGCGGGAATTTTTGCCATCAAGTGAGCAACAAGGGATCCATGTCCCCTATCCATAATCGGCTTCTGTCTTGCCGGTTCGATCACATTGGTATCCATCAAGGAGTCACCGTTTTGCGCAAAGTCTTCTTGTTCTTTCGCGAGGACTGGGAGCCCCTCAAGCACTAGAGGGAGGTCTGTCAGGTTCAGGAGATCACCTGCAGTAATTCCTTCCCCAACCACGATGTGCTCATCATCATGCCAAAGGATCTCCACGTCCGTTCGTCTCAAACGGTTCTCGTTGTCCACTGTTAGCACATATTGATTTTCTTTTAAGAGTTTTCGTGGCAGGACGAATACTTCCGTTATGGTTTTCCCAGTAATCTCAGCCAACACAAATGTTCCCACTTTAAGGGGCGGTTTTTTGCTCTCTGTTCGACCATATGGATTACTTATTTGGGCGATGACGAATAATTGTCGGCTGCGTGTGTCGATGGCCCCCTCGGCCCGCACAACACGACCTTCCCATTGATAGGTGGCACCAGCCGAAGTGTGTCTCAAAAAAACCACAGGGCTATCAGGGAAATCCGGATTCTCTCCCCGATAGACTTCTTCGAGGTTGAGATATCGAAGTTGATTCTCCGTCAGTGGCAGACGTACTTCGGCAAAATCTACCGCGTAAATACGAGCCAGTTGGATTCCCTGCGAAACGAATTGACCAACATCTACATTTTTCTGTAGCACCCGCCCGGCGAAGGGCGCACGTATACTAGTCCTCTCAAGATTTTTCCTAGCGGTTGCCACTCTTGATTGAGCTGCAGCTACCTTTGCCTTCGCCAATTGATAATACGGTTCTCGTCGTGCAAGAGATGAAGGTGTACCCAGGTTTAATCTTTCGAGATCCAATTGGGCTTGTTCGTAGCGGGCCTTTTCTTCCTCTAATTCGAGTTCTCTCTGAATTAGAGTCGACTCTGCCACAGTCAATTCCATCGCATAGTCACTGGGATCGATTTTCAATAGTATATCACCTTCCTCGAAGAATCCTCCTTCCCTGAAGCTGGGGGATATGGATATAATCCGACCTCGGACTTCAGTTGCCAACGCACTTTGCGTTCGTGCCCTTACCGTGCCCTGAGACTTCAGAATTACGGTGTACTCCCTTGGCTTTGCGACTAGAACATCAACTTCCGGGGTTGTCGAACGGGTAGGGCGCTGCCGGGGTTCGGGTTTTGTCGCAATCAGGTACCACCCCATGGATATGGCGATCCCGAGAATCAAAAACGGCAATGAAATCCTAATAACTCTCATCACTTAACTCTAAACCGAAAATACAGTAGGGCTGGGCTTTTAATAAGAGCGCAAATCTTTAGTTCGGCCCTTTTGTAACTATGGTAATTGAAATTGGTCATTTGCGTGTGCATGTAAATATTGAGGGACGAAGTTGAGGATCTGAGAATTCTCTGAAGGGGGATGCTGTAGGGAAATATCCTAGCTAAGGAAGGGTTGCCGATGGTGTACTGAATTGCTACTGTATCAGGTAAGCGAGTAGGATAGGGAACGACGCTTCCAATGTGGGCGGGGTTGTGTCTTGTAGTAGAAGGTCTTTGGCGAATATCGGGTCAATCTCGGATTGCTGAGAAGTTGGAATAGTCGCTGAAATTCCAGGTTAACTCAGAGTCTGAAAAGGTTCCCACTTTTCTCCTGCCTCTACTGCTTGCCGTTCCAGCTCTCCTCGCCATCCCACTAGCTCACCACCCTTAATACGTTCGATGTCGAACTCCGTGTACCGATCTTCAAGTGTTTCACCTAGCTTCTGTTTTTCTGCCCAGCGATCCCAGGCAATTTTCATCCATTTGTGAGGTAAGGCTTCTCGAACCGCCGGGTCGAGTTGCCAGGCGTATCGTGCATCTGCTACCATGGGTTCTTTGGTGTTGGGATCCTCCCATTTAGACCAACCAATAGATAAAGTGTTCCGCTCCTGTTCGGGAACCGTGTGTCCTGTATGAATGTTAGAGCCGATACGAATTAGTGCTTCACCTGCTTTTAGGCGGATCGCCACTTGATCCGGGAGAGGATCTATTCCGTTCCAACTAGGTGTGTATGGCACCCCCATATCCTTCATCTTTTTGGGAAGGAGAACGTCATGTTCGAAGGGTGTTCGCCATCTTTTATGGCTGCCTGGAACTAGCTCGTGACACTCTTCGTCAACCAAAGCCAAAAAAAGGCTCACTCCATTCCGTTCCTGTAGAGACTTTGCATTCTTTTCCTGAATTTCTTTCCAACGGATTTTTTCTACTTCTTCCGAATAGTCGTCGAGCGTTGATCCTCGGTCAACTCGTTGTGCTCTATGAGGCTCGCCAGTACCCCACCAGGTTGCATCACGGTGCCAGCCTAGTTTGTGCTCATTTTTGCGCGGATTACACCATAAAAGCATAGCAGTCATCTCCAATTCATGGGGCTTAAGGTCGCACCAGGAATCGACAAAATTCAAAAAATCTGGCGATCCAAGGAACTGTGCGAAGCACGGTTCCCCAAAGGCTGGGTGGATGAGTCCCCGGATAGCCCAAGCTTCGTCCGCTTTCGCTCGATGGACATAGCCTTTTGAACAATCGAGTTTACTGTAACCGTATTCTGGAGCACATGCCTCAGTGATCCGACGACCAGCTTCGCGGAGGACGGGAATCCATGGATTCCCGACAAAATCTGTGATTATTACAAACCCATGCTCCTCTAAATGAGCTAGTCGCTGTGAAGTTGCCCCAGGCGCAGCAAGTCCGGGCATAGAATCGGCGAAAGCAGTGGAGTGGTAATTGATACGAGAGGTAACAGAGGAGGAATCTTGAAACACACCTGATTTCTGCCTCGAGCTCATATTTTAAACCTAGGAAAGTTGGATAATATGGTCAAGGATCTTAACGAATTATGATGACACATGAAAGTATCGGCTAAATAATACCAATGAGAATTGGACCCTAATATCTCTCTCTGGTCCCCCTTCGCTTGACCCAGTACCCAAAAAATTACTTTATCGTAAAGAGTTCTCTGCAATTAACTCAGGAATCAGGATTAGAAGTGGAGTCCCTTTAAGCTGGGATAAAGTCCTGGAACAGAGATCCTTCAGCGTCGAAGATTTATGTAAGCATCATCAAACAAGGAGCCTATTCATGACTGACTCAACCCGAAAGAATATTCAACCAGATGACCTAAGGAGATTTTGTACTGCTGCTATGGTCGAAGCCGGTCTCAGCGAAGAGGACGCCGCGCTTAGTTCCAACGTCTTCGTAAAAACTGATACATGGGGTACTTTCACTCATGGTACAAGGCAGATACGGGGGCTGATGAAGAATGCTCGTCGCGGCCGACTGGTTGTGAAAGCCAGGGAGAAAATTGTGAATGAAGGACCGTCTTGGGCTATTATTGATGCCTGTGACGGGATGCCTCCATCCATTTGTTGCCGTGCCATTCAGTTGGCCGTAAAAAAAGCCCAAGATAGCGGCATGTGTTACATCGGTATTCGAGGAAGTAGCCATTACGGTGCTGCTGGATTTTATGCCAATCTAATTGCCGAAAACGGGATGATTGGTCTATCTATGTGCAACGTAGAACCCTGCATGACCGTGCCGGGAGGGAAGAGCAAAATTCTGGGGACTAATCCGATAGCCTATGCTGCTCCCACGGGTACAGATCGTACAATTATGCTGGATATTGCTACCAGTGCAGTTGCGGCCACAAAAATATTCGCAGCTAAGAATGAAGGTCGAGACATACCGGATACATGGCTGGTGGATGAGGATGGAATCCCCACTACCAATCCCAACGAGTTTCCGGAAAAAGGGGCGCAACTTCCCATGGCTGGTCACAAAGGATACGGGTTGGCGGTGTTAGTGGAGTTGCTAACTGCAACCCTTTCGGGCGCGGCAATGATGAGTGGAGTTCAGAGTTGGGTTGCGGATACTGATGAGTCATCTAATCAGGGGCACGCTTTCCTAGCCATTAACGTTGGATCCATGATGCCGCTTGCCGAATTTTGTGCCCGGATTGCCTCCTTGAGTGACGAGATAAAGGGAGCTTCCATGGCTAAGGGGGGAAGGATCTTTTTGCCGGGTGAAATCGAGTGGAACAATCGCGAGAAAGCCCTTATCGAAGGCATTTCGATGCCTGAGGATGTTTTGATCAGTTTGCGGGGTCTGGCCGAAGACAGCGGGATAAACCCCGCTGATTTCAATTTGGATCTGGGTTAAAAATTCGGACATTCCTCTTTGAGACGTTGCCCAAAGATCTTTGCTTATCCGGGGTTTAATGTCATGGGGTCAACGCTGATCCGACCTCTAGAAAAACCGATTGCAATAGAGGGATTGCCTTGAAGTAGAGCTGCAGCGATTCGGCACGCTCTCGTTTAACCTTGGCTAACCGGGACGATTGAATAGTCCGGTATTGAACGCATTGGGATCTTCCCTTCTTCGCGCTACTCAGGCGGGTTAAATCTGTGCTAGCTCTTCCATATTAGAGGCTTAAAGAGCCTTCCTTTTCTAAGGATGACACAGTGTAAGTATGAGAAATGGATCTTTCCAGGACGGGGTCATATATTTCAAAGTGAAAATCGGATGGGAAGGTGACCTCACTTAAAGTTGACTGGCCCTGATAAATACGAGGTGGAACAGATGGCAGTACATCGCCGGATCCGCTTAAAAGAATGCTACCCTCCTCGCTGAGCCACGAATATTGGTCTAAGTAATAATCTGGATCGAGTAATTCTTCTAGTCCAAATTCTTGATAAGCAATCTCTCGCCCGGATTCCGTGATAAAACTTTTTAGGACGAGAGCATTCCAGTGTCCCTTTACATCGTCGTACAGCCAGGCTTCGCTCGCAACGATTGTCGGCACCATTTGCTTTGACTTAGCCGTATCGAAAACCTTGCCCAACATGCTTGTCCAAAGTTTTTCTAGAGACCTGTCATTGTGGTCGCTGCCGACAGAAATGTAGATTTCCCCCTTGTTCGCGATGACTACGAATTCCACCTCGCCAGAGGTTTGAGATCCTTGCACTTCTATCTCATCTTCAACAGTTATAAGGTAACGGCTTTTCAAGCAGATACCGGCTGCTGGATGAATCTGGTAACCCTTCTCTCTGATTTCATCCAGTAACTGATTTGTTGAATCAATGTCGCGTGCGGCATGACGAGAGCAGCCTAACTTCTTTACTTCGATGTTAATTGAGTATGGGTCGTTCCCAACAGGGTAAATTTTCAACGGAAGTTTATTTTTCATTAGCATGTGAGGTAGTCTCCGGGATTACAACGATGTCAAGCAAGTGTTATCCTGCGGTCATTGGATCTGAAACAAAGGGTTTTCTTAGAAGGAATTTGTAATCAATTTGGCCCTCTGAGTTTTGACTTTTCGGGCCTCCGGTGGCACCCTAGGCGGATTAGGAGGACGGCAAATACATCTGCTATACGGGCTTCAATCCTTCAGCCTATTAGCTGGAACGGAGGAGAACGGGTCACGTTTTCGGTGTATGTAGTCTTTTGTTGGGTTTCAGGAAAGATTATGTGTCCCTTTCCGGAAATCATATCATTAACTAATACTCTTTTGGATCAAAAGGTGATAAACTTGCACCTTTTGGTGAAACAATGGTCGGACGTATGGGCATCTTATCTGGAGCCCGGTAGGTTATACTAAGGTGTGGGGTTTCTAGACGCACATGGCCAAGATGTCTTGATTCCATAAGGGCATCTAATCCTCCTGATACCAATAAGGTGCGTTCTACTGGGTATGGAGGTTCATGGCTAAGGAACATTTCTTGAATATTCAGGCCCAGATAGCTGAAATGTGGGTAGGGTGGACCTGGCAGTCGTATTGCTGTCGCCTCTATCCGCCCATTCGTTTTTGCAGCATAAGACCACTCCTCCTTTATGAAGCCGTTGAGTTGGAGTAGAGTGGCTCTAAACCCATCACGGTACTCCAGCAGAAAGGCAATCGGATGTTCACAGGCTTCTTCCATCGGCCCGCTTTCAGTATTGGCCCTCTCGGCCGCCGCATTGGCCAGCGACTGCGACCAAAGGCCTTCCACACCAGCCTGCCAGACCGAATCGCCTTCTAAACATTGCACAGTTGCGATACCACATTCGCCACCTTGTCGTCGTTCGACCATGGCTTGCAAGGCTTCGAAACCGTGGTAGCCGTAGGATTCTATCCCTCCGTAGCCTATCATAAGTGCCTCTTCGATAGGTGCATTAAGATCATGTTCAAGCCAAGGGTCGCGCCACCCCAGAGGGAGCGACGAACCAGCCATCAAGGGTATGTTAAGTTCAACGGCTCGATCATAAATCCACTTTGAGTCGATCCAATTGTAAGAGAGGTGCTTGTCGCTGAAAACGGGAACAGACCGACCACTTGTTGCCATAACTCCACTGATTTGTTCAAAGAAATGTCGTCGGGGGTAGAGTTGCTGTCCCTTCTCGTTAAAGGCATAGTTGCCATGTTCACCTATCGAGATCACTCCGTCCACAGCTAGTTTATCGCCTCCGAGGCAGAGGGCTTTGGGAATACTCAGGAAGATAGGGATATTATATTTCTCCGAAACCTTAATGCCGATATCGTTATCGGGAATCTGGTCTAAGTACATTGAGGCGATGTCTACCCGAGGTTCTTGCATTCCCTCGTCGGTCGGAAATCCTTTAATAAATTTGCCTACGATGACGTCGGCATGAGCAGGCACACGGTATTCTGTAATAATGGCAGCTATTTTCTTTCGGTCAGACATGGATTTGCTCAATTTCTCTTTTCCTCGTTTTCTCTGAGCCTTTTCTTATACTTCCCAAAACATTGGTTTTATTGAAGTCATAATTTCTTATGAAGTCTACACTATGTTGTACAAATGGGTTGGTATTGAGATTCCCCAACCATTATTCATCAGGTAATACGAAATGACTTTCAGCTTAACTGATACTGGTTTTGGAATGATTAATATCCAATTATATCCTGGTCGCGAACAGGTTAAATATTGTCCTCTCATCCCTTTGACCGGAAAGCAAGAATGCGGTTGGCGGACATACCTAAGATACTCGGCTTTGTCAGTGTTTAAGGCCCTTCCATTGGCATTTTGAGTTCTTGATGATAAGGGAGGTTGCATTAGGCTACTTCGGTTCTAATTAAAACTTCTATTTCCCAGGGAATGTGACAGAATTTAGGGGTCGTATTAATGGAGCTCAGATTTGTGAAAGAGGATTCTTGATGTCCCGCCCCATAGGGCAAATGATTGAAGTAGATTTGTTAACGGGTTAATCTCCGTGATCTTTTAAAACTTAAGGAAATGAGGAGAATACATTGAGGGTAGGGAAAAAACAGATGGGAAAGGATGCATCCGACGAGTCCAGCTCCCAATCCATTCCAGGCTTTAAATTGAGCCCTGAACAGAAATATGAATTCGATATTCATGGCTACATTGTACTACGAAGACATTATGATGGGAAGGCCCTTGAGGATTTCCATGCTGGTATTGACGAACTGCAGGCTATCCCCATCGACTACGAGACCTACAAGCGCATCGGCATAGCTAGCTACTCCCTGGCGTCAGCTATGGAGGATCCAGACCATCCTTTTTGGCACGGGAAACACCGCATAGATCGGCAACCAAATCCCGAAACCGGAGGGATAGGCCGAGTGGATCACGCTTTATGTGGCACTGAAAAGTTCGATCGTATAGCGCGTGATCCAATCCTGAGGGCCGTCCATACCGAGCTAGCGGGTGGCCCAATTATGCTTTCGGCAACCTATTACATTGAAAAGGTGGGCCCTTGCTGCGGAGGCGGGCTTCACAGCGCTGGCTATCCGGTGAATCGGGACGCCCGCTACGACTTTGATCATACTAACCAGCGCTTTCTGTGCGCGAGTACAAAGAGCGTAGTGATCCTCTCAGACATGAGCAGAATCGAAGATGGCCCCTTCGCGGCTATCCCTGGGAGTCACAAGGCTAATCTTACGTGTCCCTTTGAGTTGAGTGATGCTACCAAGAACCCTTTAGCCGTCCCTGTTTTCACAGAACCAGGGGATGTCATAATTTTTTCAGAAGGGATGACGCATAACGCCTATCCAGTTACAAATAGGTCTGTCCGCCGGTCTGTGTTTTTCAACTATATACCAGCGATTAGACCCGATAACCTTCCGCAACAGCGTATGTCAATCTATCCCGATCACGTGCTCCATCGCTTGGGTGACCTTCGTGATATACTGACAACGCCTGGATACATATAACGCCAATTCCGTTAGGTTTGATAATAAATCTGTTCGGTAGAAGTGCTTCCTGGAAGGTGGTGGTAGATGTGGTCTTATAAAAAGAGTGCTTTTTTTGACGTCTTCCGACTAACGGATTACCGATTTAATGTTTCCACCAGTACCTTGCAGCACCTGTGCGGATCACAGGCTAATTCGAAGGCCTTTTCTGCGTCTTCCAGAGGAAATCGATGAGTGATTAGCTTCGCTGCGTCCTTGTTTCTAGAGCTAAGAATCCGAGCCGCTTCCATAGCGTATTTGTGCAAAGGTGCACCGATTGTTCCTTTCACAGTAAGTTTCTTTGTTACTACCTTTATCACGTCGATGCCTAAATTGGTTCGTGTGAGTGCCACCATGATCAGTTGGCTCTGGAGAGCAGAAATCTCAACCGCTTGGACAACTGAATCTGCTGTGCCTGCGCATTCGAATACCATGTCGGCACCTTCACCGGCTTTCCCGGGGCATTTGGATACGGCTGAACGTAATCGATCGACACCCTCTGGACCAGAAGGATCCACAGTGATCGCGCCTATGGATTCTGCAATCTCGCGTCGCAGGGGGGAAGGTTCACTCACGACAATGTGGTTATAACCTCTAGTTTGAGCAGCCAACAGTACAGAGAGGCCAATCGTTCCACTTCCCACAATCACTAATTTCGGAAGACTCTTAACGTCTTTTGAAATAATTTCCTCGGAACGGTCAAGGGCCTGGAGTGCCACGGTCAGGGGTTCTATAAGGGTAACCAAATCTGGTTCGATAACGGAGTACTTATTGGCTTTGCCTGAACCATCGACTGATATCAAATTTCGATCTGCTTCCGGGATTAACACATATTCGGCAAATGCTCCCCCAAATTGAACCCATTGTGGATGTCCGGTAACTCGCTGGTCAGGACTAATGTTGGTAACGCGCTCCCCTACGGATACGACCTGAGCGGCAAATTCGTGCCCCGAGTTTAGAGGGTAACGGAATCGGCTGCCGTAGGCGTCCATTAGGTATCGATGGACGTCCGATCCACAAATGCCGCAGACTTGAATCCTTAACAGAGCGTCGTCTGGCCCCAATTTTGGGACTGGCACCTGATGCACCCGTACTCGGCGAGGCTCATAAACCTCAGCTGCTAACATCGTCTTAGGAACTTGGGGATGTTGGGGACTTCTCACTTAACCATCTGCTGATCGATTGTCTGAATAATTTTTGATTAGTCGCAAAAAGCGGCAACCCACTATGCCTATTATTCATCGGAGGAATCTTGATCGACTAAAAGTTAATTGCACCTATCCTTACCGGGACGATTCGTTTATTCTGAAGACTACCTGGGATTGACCTCCTAAGGGAACCTTGCGGAGCACAGTCGCAAGGCGAGTTTAAGCAAGAAACAGACCCGAATCCTTAACAGCAATTCCGCTTTAAGCAATGGAAAATTTAATACCGTATATTGCAGTTCTATAGATCAAGCCTCTAAAGACATTCTAGGCTAACTTCTCTATGATTGAGTGTCTAAAAGAATTCGATTAATAAGTGAACTTTCCTGGCGCTTGACAGTTACAAAGTTGCATTCTGCCACCTCTTTTAACAAAACATAACTATGGAATTATCCTGTTGCATATGGGCATTGTCAGAGTCTCCGGGAAATGCACTCGAGCAAGTCTCGTTTGCCGGATTTAAGTCAATCGATGTTTGTCCTGGTTTTTTGGATACCTATGAGCAGATTGTCCGGTCTCAGGCTCTTGAACTAGATGTCTCCTGCTTTGGCGCATCCTTTGGACTTCCGGATGGAATTTCCTTGGATCATGAGGAAACTTTTCTGCGAAGCCAAGCGGTTTCCTACCTTGAACAAGGGATCCAAACTAGTGGTGAATTGGGCGCTAATACTGTCTATGTCGTTCCCGATAAGTCGGAAGATCGCAGGAATCTTTCACGCTATGCTCATTCGCTTACCTTAGCAGCAGATCAAGCTGCGGCCTTTGGGGTAAAACTGTGCGTGGAGCATTTTCCTGGAAGCGCGCTCTCAACCGCTCTCGGCACTATTCAATATTTGAGAAACATCGATCATCCCAATCTTTTTCTTCTTCTGGATCTCGGTCACTTGCAAATATCCGATGAAAATCCTGCCGCCATCATTGATGCTGCCGGTTCTCTTCTCGGATACGTTCATCTTGACGACAACGATGGGAAAGACGATTTGCATCTTCCCCTTTGCGATGGGATCTTAAATCTGGAAACATTGGAGACTACTTTTCAAGCTCTTTATGACAATGAGTATGTCGGCAACGTCAGCTTAGAGCTAAGCCCAAACCTCGATGACCCTCTCGATGGCCTAATCCGCAGCCGTCGAGTAGTTGAGGAGTTTCTGAATAGGTGATATGGATTATCGGTCGCCCTATTCATTATTCTTGATGGAGAAAAGAGGGAGATCGAGTATTCCTATTTTGGATGTTCTCCTTTATGGGAACCCTATTCCCTGGAGGGCGCGGGGTGGATTGTCCAACTAATCTGTTTCAATAGTCCACAAATTTGCTCAGCCAATAGGTGAGAGTTATTCCAACATGAACGGATTTGCTTGAAACAAACCAAAGACGGATGAAGTAATTCCAATCAGAGGGATCGCCTCATCCTGTAACCTGATCCAAGTCTACCAATCACTGCATCGGAGAGTAGGTTGTTGGCTCAAGAAGCTGATTCTTTACATTCTTAACAATGACTCCGAATTTGTGGGATTGCTCAAAGACTCGCTGCCATTCCGGATCAGCTCGGAATTTAGCCCACGCCTCTTGTCGATGGTTGGCATCGGGGAAGGCGACCAGATACGTTAATTCATGGTTGCTATCCCCTACGGCCGTAGTCCAGTAACCGATACTTTGAATACCATGTTTTTCAAAAAGTTTCATGGTGTGAGCAGCAAATCGTTTGTTTAAGGCCGGAAGCATACCGGGGTTACATTCGTAAATCCTCAGTTCGTAAAGCATAGCATATTCCCTCTCAATATTCGATTTTCAATTTTACTTTAAAAGGTTTTAACGAACGCCTAGAGTAGGGTTTACCATCACAGCCCTGAACCAGGCGATACATTTTTGTTTGTTCGCGGTTAGCCTCCGAAAGAAATTTTTATTTCCTTTATATGAACGAATTGGAAGGATTAAGTTTAGCTTACGGGATGTGATAACTCAGCTTGATTCTTCCTAAATTTGAATCCTGTTACCCAAATCCTGAGAAATTGTGTCAATTTCTAATCCAAACTCTAAAAGAAAGGGGACCTCACCAAATTAGGACACACGGGAGAACCTTATGATGCAACTTATCTCAAGCTCGTTATTCGATGAGCCCTCGCCTATGTTCTTAGTAGATGTTTGATTGGAATCCTGTTTTAAGAGCAGGGAATGTCTTGCAATCATTGCTCTTGAATATTCAATCCAATTGTCTCAGCCCGTTGCGGAGGCCTATGTTATGTCCGAAGCTCTATCCCCATCCGTAATCGAATCCCTTCGCGATTTTGACAGTGCAACTATAGCGAATGCCATCGAATATTTTGAAGCACGCGACCGGACTACCGGTTACGCTACTGGCGATTTAGTTTGTCAGACCCCTGAGATTACCCAGTCGATGGTTGGTTGTGCAATTACCTGTAAGTTTGATTCCACGACTCCTGGTGACCGACGTCCTTCCGGGCTCGGGGAACTGATAGAGTTGGTCAATTCTGCCCCCAAACCATCCGTGCTCGTTGTCGAACATTTAGGACATGACCGAAAGCGATCTTGTTTATTTGGAGACATGTTTTGTACTTCTCTGGAAAAACTCGGCTGCACCGGGATCGTTACTGACTCTAACGGCCGTGATCGGAAATCGATTCGTAAGCGCACACCTAAGTTTCAAATTTTTTGCACAGGGTGGGTTGTTTCGCATGGTTACGGTGTATTTCTTGATCTGAACGTCACAGTGTCGATCTGTGGGTTGACCATTCAACCAGGTGATTTGCTCCATGGTGACGAAAGTGGTCTGGTTTCCATTCCCAAAGAGATCGTTGGAGGGATTGTACAAAGGGCCACGAAGGTTGGGCGTGAAGAGGCTGAATTCTTCAAATTTTTGGAGAGCAAAAGATTTACGGTCGAAGAACTAAAACGCCGGATCACACCCCATTTACGGTCGAAGAATTGAAACACCAAATCTTACCCACCCCCGCATGAATAGAAACGGGCTAGCTTTCCTGGGAGGATACTCAAGCCATGGGGGTATTTATTTTTATCTTAGGAAAACACAAGCCCTAATCTGGGGAAACACGAAAGCTCTATGGTTTTCTCCATCATCCAATATGGACATGATATAATATGATCGTAGAAGACGGTTACTCCATTAGAAATACCATTTCCGTCTCCATCCAATGTTCCTCTGGCTTACGATTGGGCAGAGGAATTTGGCAGGGCAAGCATTCTTCCCACCAGAGCTTTGTCACAGGGTCTTCGGCGATTGCTTTCATATCGGTATCGTAGTTTGCCCCAGTGTACTCCCAGTAGCTGAATAAGTATTTCTTACCGTCCAGTTTGGCTGTATAGATGGAATAGTTCCTGATGTGGGAATTTTTCAAGCGCTCTAGAACTTCCGGCCATGTCCCAGAATGCAGTTTCCGATAGTACTGCTCTTTTTCCGATACCAGACCAATAATAAATCCAAATCGCTTAACTTTTGTTTTGTGGCGTTCTTCTGGTGAAGGATTAGTGGGTCCGTAGACCGGCTCAACTCCGCTAGAGATGCCCATGGTGTTTCTTTCGATTTAGTTCGGAACTTGTTTCGATATCCGAGATTCTAAGCTCATTTAATCGAAGAAAATTGTCAAGAATCTCGGAGGCTCACGGTTGGCTCTTTGAGCATTAAGAAAGTCGATTCCAGAAACGGCGTTTCTTTGAAACTTCGATTCAGATGGTTCGAAGTCGGTCGGTTTCATTTTCCTCATCCTTTGAATTAATTAGCCGAAAAATCAATTTGGTGGTAACAAAGTACCCTTTAGGAGAATTTCAAAAAGAGGAAAGATAAAGATTAGGTGAGCTTGTATAACCTTTGGGCGTTCTTATGGAATAGTCGTCTTTGTTCCTCCTGGGGTTTGGAGCTGACAATCTGTCGCAGACCGCTGATCCAGTCAGCTAAGGGTGCTCCAAAGGTACAGACTGGCCAGTCACCGCCGAATACAACACGATCTGGCCCGAAGGAATCGAGGCAGTGCTCAACGGTCGGCGCTAGAATTTCTGGGTGCCACCCGCTGGGAGCGCGAGCTACAACACCAGAAATTTTACAGACCGTATTTTTACGTTTTGCTAGCGCTGCTATATCTCTTCGCCATTGGCTTGCGTTGTGAAAATATGGATCATTCGGATCGGGAGAAACGGATCCATTAACAACCATTGGGTCCGCGTTACCGCAGTGATCCACAATAATGAGCGTATCTGGACAGCGATCAACCAATTGAACCCCATCTGAGAGTTCAGAAGGACGCATACACAAATCGAAACTCTTATCGATTTCTCCTAGCGCGCGAACTCCTCGAACGAATTTTGGGCCCAAGCAATGTCCTCGTGGTGTTTTTGGGGTTTGCAGGACCTGGCGAAAGCCTTTGACATAGGGGTTCTCCTTAAACCGGGTTGCATATGCGGCAAAGCCATCATCGTCCGGATTGCCTCCGAGTACCGCACCGGCCATGGGATTATCTTCTTGGCGACATATCTCTATGATAAAATCTGCTTCCTCCTCCCGTTGTGTCGGATCGACGTCAACTTCCATATATACCGTAGCCGAGATTTCAGATTCGGAGGATGCTTTAAGGTAGTCACTCATTGAAAAGTTTTTTTTCAACTGTTTTAAAGAGGGATCTTTCAGCCAGGACAGTGAAAACTGTTCCAGATCCCACATGTGTTGGTGAGTGTCTACTAGTGGTAACATTAGAAAAGTAAGGGGGAGCGAAATCTTTTGAACAAGTCAGAAATGACGGGAAAGATTATTTCGTTATAACCCATCAGAGGACTCCCTTTGCCGATCCTTCTCAGATGGGATAGAATTAATTTCCTCGAACTCAAAGCGCATCAAACCTTAGGATAAAGATTTAGACTCGCAACTGAATTCCCGAAAAGCGAGGTTTGGTTTTCCAAGAGGGTTGCTTCGGATTGGTGAAGCCTCACGCAAGAAACGGCTCTCAGAATGAAAAGGGATCCACAAAGTGGTCATCACGATCTTGCGCTAAATACTTAACGACCACATGACAGATACGAACATACAAGAATGATGAAAGAGGGATGTTGAATATGGACAATAAATTGGAAAAGAGAACTCTCGGTCTCACTGGCCTGAAATTGACAAAGCTTGGCTATGGATCAGCCGTAGGTATGGGGCGCAGCGACGGTCCAAGTAGTGAAGATGCAGAACGATTACTCAATGCGGTTCTCGATGCAGGAATCAACTTTATCGATACGGCGCCGGACTACGGGGATGCCGAAAAGTTTATCGGGAACTCCATCAGCCATAGGCGGAGTGAGTACTTCTTAGCAACAAAATGCGGCTGTAATATTGATGCCAACGGGCAGCGTATGGATCCAGGGCATCTCTGGACGGCTGACCGGATCCGCATAAATATCGAACAGAGTTTAGAGCGAATGAAAACCGATTACGTCGATTTGTTACAGATGCATAACCCGACTGTTGAGGATGTTGAAAAGGGTGAGCTTGTTGATATACTACAGGAAATTCGGCAAGCCGGTAAAACGCGTTTTATCGGGGTCTCCTCCACTGCTCCGCACCTTCTCACGTTCGCGCGAATGGGTGTTTTTGATAGCTTCCAGATCCCCTACTCAGCTTTGGAGAGACAGCATGAGCGGATGATCGAGGAGGCAGCTCTTCTGGGGGCGGGAATCATTATCCGAGGTGGAATAGCTCAAGGCCATAAAATGAGGGAGGAGCGATCTTCAGTTTGGGAAAAGGCCCAACTTGATGAATTGATTGGGGGGATGAGTCGGCACGAATTTGTGCTCCGTTTCACCCTGACGCATCCTGAATGTCACACCACCATCGTGGGGACGGGGAATGCCAATCACCTCCAGGCTAATATCGCTACAGCCAAGAACGGTACGCTGCCTTCTGGTATTTACGAGGAGGCCAAGAGGCGTCTTTCTCAGATTGGGGAAGGGCCGGAGGGGTAACGAGGTAATTAATCTAAATAGGGGGTTTGAGCAAAAGCTGATATCGTGTAACTACAATGCCCGGTAGTGTTGTCCCTTAGACCCCATTTCCGGAGTGCTTCTGCGAAGGATAGAGTTGCTGGGTTCAGGAGCGACTAGATTGGAGAGGCAACAAACCTATTTATTGAAAACTCTGAAACTCTTTTTTTCTAACTCGAGATTCACAACTCCGGGTTGTTCTATCTACATGTCATTAGATCTTGCCACGCACAGTATAGTTCTTAGAGACTTGCGGTAGTCTTACCGGGCCGGGTTCAAATCGGGGGACCTGATCTGGTTGTGTTATACCCCGGAAAGGAGGTGGTCCTATGTCTAATTTGATTAATGGAACCTCCGGAGCAATGCCATAAGACCAAGTTGACGGAGGCTCCAGAGTTTACTGGCCCCGAAGCAAGGCAATACCTCTGCTTCGGGGCCTTTTCATTTACTTAGGAGGTTGCGGAGTAATTTGAATGAAAAAAGGTCAGTCTGGCTTCCGTTTTTACAATTGGAATTATAATTATTTGCGGCACAATGAGGTTGCCTCAATGAGGAGGCCGTGACCTTTTATGGTTTTCCACCCTTTGAAGATTATGACAAAATCACTTAAATTTCGGGTTGTAGCCTTCGCTCTGCCGACGATGTTGCTAGGGCTTAATTCATTGTTTTCAACAGAGAATGCAATGATTCCTAAGGAAACGGAACTTGCTTACCGCGTTAAAGCTCTCGAGGAGCGGCTGGAGCAGTTGGAGAAAACATTAGGACAAAAAAACACAAAAGAGGAATTAGAGGCCAGGGCCAGAATAGATTTCTCTGCCATTAGAGCTCTTGTTGCAGAAGATAAATTCGATAACGCGAAGTCGGAACTGGAACGATTTCTAAGAAGTTACGATGATCCTCGTACTACTCCAGCAGCTCAGTCTTTGGCTAAGGAATTATCTGTTATAGGCTCTCATGTCCCTGCGACATGGGGAATTGACAAATGGTTTCAAGGTGGAGAATCAGCCTTAAAAAGCCGCCAGGAACCAACCCTCCTTGTTTTTTGGGAAACCTGGTGTGTTTATTGCCGACAGCAGTTGCCTGAAATCCAAGCTCTTTATGAAGAATTGAAAGCAGAAGGCTTGGAGATCGTTGGGCTAACAACTGTGAGCGGAAGCGCTACCGAGCGAGGTGTGCAGAAAATAATTAACCGATTTAATCTATCTTTTCCTGTCGCGAAGGAAGATGGTAGCATAGGGAAGACATTCGTAGTGTCAGGAATTCCGATGGCGGCAGTCTTCAAGGAGGGTACAATCATTTGGCGAGGCCACCCTGGTCGTCTTACTCAGAAAAAGATCAGATCCTGGCTTTGAGTTGGGGGGGTGATTCCCAGTTCGACTCAAGCGTTATAGATTGGGCACTATGGAAACAGGATCCATTCCCGTGAGCTTGATCCGATGGGCTCAGGTACCGCAGAATGTATGATGGACAATTTCCTCGGGTTTGGGCGGCGTTTCGAGGTCAGCATAATCCGGCTGCTCGACGTAGGGATGTGCTAAGGCGTCGACAATCCGGTGAAAAGGAGCGAAGTTCCCAGAGTACGCCTTTTGGATGGCTTGCTCAACGCGATGGTTGCGCGGAATCAAAATTGGATTATTGGCACGCATATGGGTAAGGCAATTAACAGGATCAGCTAAATTCTTCCACTTTGTGAGCCAGGATTCGAAATCGGGGCGGGTTTTAAATAGTGCGGCTAAAGTCTCCGGATTGTCGCCCGCAGCGACCAGGGTAAGGTGCCGAAAGAACAGGGTGAAGTCCACCTTCTGATCTTCAAGGGTCTTCAAGGTTTCAGTGATGAAGCTATCCTCGTCATTCCTTAGACCAAGCTTGGCTCGAAATGTTTTGGACAAATGCCGCTGAACCTGTCCAGAAAATGCAACGAGAGCCTTTTCGGCCATTTTCGTTGCTTCGCTGCCGTTGGCATCGAGCAGACCTAGGATGGACTCAGCAAAGCGAGCTAGATTCCATTGAGCTATTGCCGGTTGATTGCCCCATGCGTAACGGGAGTTGCGGTCGATTGAGCTGAATACGCAACCTGGATAAAAGGCTTCCATAAATGCGCAGGGGCCGAAATCAATCGTTTCGCCCGAGATAGCTGTGTTATCTGTGTTCATTACACCGTGGATGAATCCGACTGACATCCATCGGGCAATCAGTTTAGATTGGGTAGTGATGACGGCCTCCAAAAATGACAGATAGGGATTGTTTGCTCCTAGAGCCTCTGGGTAGTGCCGGGCAATGGCATAATCCGCAAGAAGGCGCACGGCATCTATGTCATTCCGAGCTTGGAAATACTGAAAAGTGCCAATCCGAAGATGGCTTGCCGCAATTCGTGTAAATACTCCTCCAGGCAGGCGCATTTCCCGCTCTACTGTTTCACCAGTGCTTACGGCAGCAAGGGCACGGGTTGTGGGAATTCCAAGCGCGTGCATCGCTTCGCTTACTAGATACTCGCGGAGTACCGGTCCTAGTGCGGATTTCCCATCTCCGTTACGGGAAAATCGAGTTCTTCCCGATCCTTTCAATTGCATGTCACGCAGCACGCCATCGACCCCGTGGATCTCCCCCAGCAGAATTGCTCGTCCATCTCCAAGTTGAGGTACAAACCCTCCGAATTGGTGTCCCGCATAGGCTTGAGCCAATGGATCGGCTCCTTGTGGAATTGAATTGCCCGCCAACATGGCTATCCCTTCGTCCGATTCTAGCCAGTCGGGGTCTAGAGAGAGTGTGGCGGCAAGCTCGCGATTTAGACGGATGAGATTCGGGTTGGGTACCTTAGCCGGTTCTGTCCTTTCGAATAGCCTTTCTGGCAACCGTGCGTAAGAATTGTCAAAAGGGAGGATCATTCTAGTTTCACTTGTCAGTTAAAGACATCAAATTTGGGGAATAGTTTAACTAGAACTTGACCAGTTGAGCATTTGTTAAAGGTTGCTAAGATGTCCGGACGAATTGAATTCCAGGGGAAACTCTCCTAACACCTTAATTGAAGGGGCCAGCGATTCGAGCAGCGATTGGCTCACGACCAAATTCTCAAGTTGCAATGTGCTACGAATAATCGCCACTCTCGGGCGGTTCCGGTGAGGTCCCTGGATACAGGATAGAGCAGTTTCAATCAATTCGCGATCGTTTCCCATTGCAATCGGGGTCTTCCCCCGCTGAACAAAGTTCGAGGTGATGGTGTTCAGAAGAGTCTTTTGTTTATTTGAGGCATTGAGTAATCTCTGAGTCACAAAATCGGCTAGCCCCATCCCACAAGCATTCCCCTCGGACTCCTTGGTTAATTCGAGAACGCCAACCAATTGAATATTCGGCGTTGTGGGCTCGGATTCCCCTTCGATATAGAGCCGACCCAAAACATTAGGATCCATTCCAGTACCACTTATATTCTTACCCATTTCTTGAACTAGAAGCAACTCGGCTTCTTCAAATGGAAGACGGGGGAAGAATTGGTATGATTCTTTCAGGATCTCCTTTTCCGTATCGGGTATTTCTTCTGCACTCATACCTCTGAGCATAGCGGTTTGGCCAAGCCGGTTTTCGACAATGGCTAGACCGCCCACGATTTTTCCGGTCTGGATCATAACGCGAGCCAGTGATTCCAGCACCTGCGAGTGATCGCCAACCTTGTTGGCGTGGATAAGATCTGCTTGTTTTACCTTGCCAAGCCCTAAGGCCATCATCTTGCAGAGACCACTTTCAATAGCGCCATGGAAATCGGTGTGTTTTTTGATGCGGTTCACTATAAAGACGCCGTCTGCTTTATCGACCAACTCATCGATATAGACCGGCATCCCTTTATCAGTTTTCCCTATCTGTCGTGTCTGCATGGTTGATCGGACCGGCATTCCGACACTTTCTTCGGTGATCCCTAGCTCCTTTAGGACCTTCAACTGCCCTTCCTCCGTGGCTCCTCCATGGCTTCCCATGGCAGTGATTACGAAGGGATCCATCCCTAGATCTGCGAAAGTATTGCCTACTGTACGCAGAATCTCTGGTATTTTCCAGACCCCTCGGCTGCCTCCCGTGATCGCGATCTTTGCACCAGTTTCTAACTGATCTCGGATTCCCGAAGCGAGGACTTCGCGTCGAATTGTGGCGGAGAGAGGGGCAACTGCCATGTCATTCGCGAAGTCTTGTTTGATTTTGTAAAAAGTCGTGTGGTTCATCCAGAGTTAGCTGATAGGCAATTTTTTAACAGAATGCTGAACCGATGGGAATACCAATAAGATCAATGAGGGAAATGGTCGCGATCAATGTTTCAGTTCTCAAGAATAAACTGGCTGTGATGAATATATCTGCTGTCCAATATCCAACCAATATAGAAGGATGCATGCTTCTATATGAGGGACGTGTCGTTGAATTCCTGAGATTTATAACTCTAGAAATTGTGTTCTTGCTCGATCCTTTAATGTGTGACGGCCTAGATAATCCTGTTGGGTCAGATTATCTCGACCCTAGAATACGCAGTGATAAACTTTCCTGCTAATCCTCAGACTTTCAGCGCATGTTAAATGTCGCAGTACAACACTAAATTCGCACGAGTGAATTCCTCTTGCCAAGAACTGATTTTAAGGAGTTAAAATTTAAAGCTTCAAGCAGAGGATAAAGTTCTGCAGATTATTCTAGCGATTGCCCTTTAAGAATTGCGTGTTATGAGAAGCCAACAAACTGAACACATGGAAGTGCTTGTGACTGACCTTAAGAGAGGTGGATTGACTGAGCAGTCTTTACGAGAGGGTATTGCCAAAATTGTGGCCAGTAACAAACTTTGTCAGGATCTCCTGTACCTCCATGGTCGGTCAACGTCGCTAAGCGCTGAGATATTGGGAATGTCCCTGATCGAAGGTGGTAAAGAAGTTATTTTGGACTCTGATCCGGAGGAGTGGCCCTATAAGTCGGTGTTGGACGCCATAAAGGATGGTTGGCGAGTTATCTCCTTCCCTAGTATGTCGTTGTTAACGATGAGCGATGATGAATTTCATGGATTGGGCTTTCAATTTGTACTCGAGCGTTGGAGTTGAAGTAATGGAACAGCTTAATGACAAGACCTACGACTGTGAACCCACACTCTCCGATTCGCAGGTTCTAGAGTTCTGTAAGAACGGTTATTTGCTCCTCAAGGACGTGGTTCCTGACGAGGTCAATTCTAGGGTGATGGAATCTATGGAACGGGATACCCACTATGAGCCCACTGGAATTCTTGACGAAGATTGGTTTATTGAAGGAGTTATTCTTAACGAGCAGGTTGCTGGAGCGGTGCGATCGCTGTTGGGCGCGAACTTTCACATACCAATCCTTATGAGCAACCACCGGGTTACAGGTCCCTATTCAGCAACCGGTGGTTGGCATGTTGATGGTAATTATAAATGGAGTCCCGAACTCAATTACTTGCAGGTGTTTTATTATCCTCAGGACACTCCACTAGAGGTGGGACCCACCGAGGTTTTACCTGGGTCCCATCTTATCCGTAATAAGGCCCGGTTTATGGGGCATTTGAACGGCATTCGAGGAGCAGTTCCAACGGCTTCGCCAGCCGGATCTGTCTTCCTTACGGTATATCAGATCTGGCACCGACGCGGCAGGGCAACGGTGTCCGTATTGCGAAACATGTTGAAATACGTCTATTGGCGTACGAATCCTCCACAACGGGATTGGATCATCGACCCGGACTTTGATTTTTCTTCGGTTAGCTATGGTGGTTCAGCGGAAGCTTTCGCCGAACAGTTTCGCGGAGATTGTAAAACCGCTGAGATGTTTCTTTGGCTCTGTGGTAAGCATGACGTCTACCAGAATCTAGGCGGCCAGAGTTGGCCGCTTCCCGCCCTCCGTAACGATACTCCTTACGGCTACCCTGATGGGCTGGATCCTTGAATCTGAAAACTGCTCCAACCCGATCCTTGTCCGGGTGGACCGATTAGGGTAGAGTGTCGTTTTTTTTCCTTTATGTTTCAATTAATAACTAGTGCACCTGAGCTGAATAGTCGAAGAGGAGGAATCCGATGATAAACAAAATCCACAAAATCGGGATCGTAACCGATAATATCGAAGATGCAGTTGATTTCTACACGCAGAAACTTGGGCTGAAGGTTACAGAACGATTCAGTAATGAAGGCGACGAGGATTACGTCTTTTTAGATGCTGGAGGAATCATCTTGGAGTTGATGCCACAAAGGACTATGGGCGTAGCTCCTGGAGTCCATCATATCTCTTTTAAGGTAGACAATTTAGGAATAGCTACACAGAGATTGAGGGAGCAAGGCGTTTCTATTACCAAAGAACCTATAGATGTAGGAGGTGATACTGGAATTAGCCTCAGTTTTTTTGAAGGTCCGAACAATCTGAACTTACAACTGTATAGTCGCGAAGAACGAACAACATAAATCAATGGCATCTGTAAAAATTAATTTTATTGGACACGCTTCTTTTCGATATGAATCTGATAAAGGTTCAGTCGCTTATTTCGATCCCTGGATCGATAACAACCCCACTGCTACGATGAAGCTTAGCCAAGTGAGGAAGGCTGATATGGTCATCGCCAGCCACGGCCACAACGACCACATCGGCGATTCCTATGAGATCTGTAAGAAGACTAAGGCAACATTTGTCGGCAACATAGAGCTCTGCATGATCGCAGAAGAAGTTCACGGGCTGAAGATGGAATCGAGGGCACTACCAATGAACCCTGGTGGTACGGTCAGGGTTAAGGACGCTCAGATTACAATGGTGCAAGGTCACCATTCATTGTCTTTGTCCTCGAACGTGATTGGTTCGGATCTACCGCCTGGATTGCTCTTCCATCCTGACGGCTCCGCCAACGGCTTTGTTGTTGCCTACGATAACGGTATTTCAGTCTACAACACTGGAGACACCTGTCTCTTTAGCGATATGCAACTTATTGGCCAGATGTACGGTCCCCAGGTTGTAATCATGCCGGTGGGCGGAAAGTTTACTATGGGCATCCGTGAAGCAGCTCGGGCGGCGAGCCTTATTAGACCCGACATCGTTATTCCCTGTCACCACAGTTCGATAATGGGACAGACGGCTGATATTAGAGAGCTGGAGGATGCAGTTAAGTTTCTCTCACCTAATACTGAGGTCGTCGACATGGAAGCGGGGCAAACGCTGACTTTCACCTCGAGTAACTATCGATTGCGCTAGGATAGGTTGCGCAACATCTAGCCTAACGGTGTAGGAGATTTTACAGAAATTAGATTATCAACTAATATTGAGATTAATTTAAACTGAATGTTTGACTCAAAGGGAGAACGCTATGGCTGATGCATTTAACGCCCCCGGAGTAGTTCGACCGTTCGGGATATTTTCCAGCGCTGCTTGGCAACCAGAAGGGCATGTTTTGCATGTTTCTGGTCATGTTTCTCAGTCCGTCGACGGTACGATAGTTGGCAGGGGTGACATGAGAGCCCAGACGCGGCAGACGCTTAAAAATATTCGGGACGTTCTCTCTTCCGCTGGCGGCACAATGGATGATATCGTAAAGGTAACAGTTTTTGTAACCGATGTCACTGAGATCGAGCAAATCCACGAAGTAAGAGCGGAATTTTTCACGAAGCCCTATCCGGCGAGCACGTTGGTTAAGGTTGTTCAACTTATTGACCCAGATTGGCTGATAGAGATTGAAGCTATTGCTGTTATTCCCAATCACAGAGTTCGGCAACCTGCCGCTAGCGAATGAGTTGAACAATCTATATACGCCATTCAGTTGATCTTTTATCTATTGGTTCTATTCCTTTTCGATTTCGTGCTGTGGCCTTGAATCCAATACTTTTCTTTCATTGGCATACGAAGTCCTTTACGATCCTGCTCTTACCGCACTTGAAGGTTAAAGAATAGGTTATTGTTTCTAGCGGAATAGTCATTTTACAGATTTAGCTTATCGAAGACCTCGGGAATCAGTGTGCATTCATATTTAGGTGTTAGGCCTTTATCTTAAACGATTTAGATGGACTAATTCTCCGCCTAGTTCCGCCGATCGGTTGGCGGCCAGCACGGCCGCTAAGCTTTTCATAGCATCTTGGTAAGGACTTCGCAAGAGCTTGGGGTCGTTCGCTTCAATGGCTGAGATGAACGCTTCGGCTTGAGCCGCAAAAGCATTCGGGATCGGGTGGACCTCCAAAACAGTATTATCATTTTCCACTAATTTCCCGGGAGCCCATTCAATCAACGAGTCGTCGGAGATTAAATACACATCTCGACGTGAAGTTGTTACGTTTGTCAGAACACGGGAGATCGTAACATTAGCCGTGATCCCTGAGACGAATCTGTAGCTCACGTTATAGACGTGGGGTAAATTCATTGGCTCCGGGCCTTCGCCTGGTTTCCGGTCCACATAAAAGGCGGAAACCGAATCGATATCGCCTAATAAGAAGCGGAGCAAGTCTACCATATGGATGGTGTTTTCTACAAAAGTGCCCCCGCAGAGCTCCATCCGGCTTGTCCAATACCGGATAGGCCGGCCAGAGTAAAAGGAACTTACTTGAGCATGGCGTGGAATTCGGGTTGTCAACAATTCTGCAGCTTTCTCCGACGTGGAGTAATAGCGGCTCTGAAAACCGACCTGGGAAAGGATCCCAGCCTTAGAAATTGCCTGATTGAAGGAGGCTGCTTGAGCGATGTCGAGAGTTTGAGGTTTTTCTACGAAGATGTGGATACCGCGTTTTGCGATTTGAAACTCTTCATCGGTGTGTTGGGTTGGAGGAATACAGAGATAAACTGCGTCTAGTTCTTCATCTTCCAGCATGGCCCGGTGATCAGTGAAGAGACGGGTCACTCCATATTCCTTCCCTTGGGACTCCAACAAATTTGCATTCATATCGCAGAATGCTTGTAACTTGACGCGTCCTCCATCTGCCATCGTCTTCAGCGTGGGCAGGTGAGCCCGTGTGGCGATATGCCCTAATCCAATAAATCCTAGGCGAACAGGCATGAGTCAGACCTTTCCCGATACAGTTTCCCATGTACGCTCTATTGCTCTTACATCATTAGTTTGAGTCCGGACCTCCATTATTCCAGGACTTAGTGCTCCCATTTCAGACCGATTAGGCTGAGACAGCCGCACCATTCGATTGTCCAAACAATTTATTGTTTTTCGGGATTCTAACGAAGGACAGAGGAAAAGGTACATTTTAACAAAATGTCAGAGTGGTCAGGAGGTTTTATCAGGAACAAGTTGTTGTCGACAGAGTCGATAAGCGATTCAAGCTTGATTCTTTCAGGAGAGTAGATCGAAAGCGAGGTTAATCAAGTACGAGTGCAAAAGTGAAAAATAAGCCTCAGTTAATTACCTTTCCTAAGGGGTTCAGAGGTAATTCTAAATTTGCTCTTAAAAAAACCGTTTTGTTTAGAGGAAGTGTTTCGTAATCTAATATAAAATTTTACTCGGGAGCGATTGAAAGTGGATCACAAATAGAAAAGTGTTTCGGAAATATAAATTACTGCCCGAAAGGATACGCTCAGTTTTGCGCGTCGGTTCCTTCCGCCAACTCTTAATTGGAGATACTCTTTGGTGGTTGGCATTGTGGATGGATTTTCTGGCTGTTGGGTGGATCACTCTCGAGTTGACCAATTCCCCCTTCCTCGTGGCTTTGGTGAAATTTTTTCGCATGATTCCAGCGGTCCTAATCGGGAGTTTATCGGGGGTAATCATTGATCGCTTCGGTCGACGTCGCGTAATTCTGTTGGCCCAGTGTACTCAATGTGGAGTGGCGTTTGCCATGGCGCTCTTTTTCTGGACAGGTAAAGCTGCTTACTGGCAACTTGCCGTGGCTGCCTTCATATTGGGGTCTGCGTGGGCGATCGACTTTCCTGCCAGGCGTTCCTTAGTCCCTGACCTTGTAGGCAAGGAAAGAACGAGCGACGCTATTATCCTTGGGGCCATCGCGACGAATGGGGCGCGGGTGTTAGGTCCTCTTGCTGGCGGCTTGATCATTCAATACTACGGTCCACTCGGTTGCTTCCTGTTCCTCAGTTTTGTCTGGTTGCTTCCTCTTTACTTCCTAAGGAAATTACCCAAAGATACGATCCAGGGTGGCTCTATGTCTTCGGAGAACTCACCCTGGAAGCAACTCATGGAAGGCTTTGATTATGCCCGACGGAATCAAGTCATTCTTGCAGTTTTGCTCATAACTATTACAATGAACTCCCTCGGGTTTCCTTTCATGACCTTACTCCCTGTTTTCGCCCGTGATGTTTTCAAGGTGGAAGCAGCTGGGTTCGGTTTTATTGGTATGGCATCGGGATTAGGCTCGCTTCCCGGGATTCTTATCGTTTACCGCCTTAAAGCAATTATTCCCGGTGGCATGATTTACGCAGTCGGAACTTTCGGATTTACCCTTGGGATTTTCCTGTTTGCTCTTTCCAAGTCCTTTTCAATTTCCTTCGCAATGCTCTTCATAGCTGGCATCGGACACTCTTGTTTTGGAGTTATGCAAAGTTCGCTTATGCTGACACTTTCAAGCGACGATATGAGAAGCCGGGCTATGGGACTGGTTGTGCTCGCTATCGGGGTCAGCCCCTTTGGCAATCTATTAGTGGGAACTCTGGCTTCAGAATATGGTGCCCCTTTCGCGGTTAAACTTTCGGCCTCTCTTGCAGCATTTTTTCTTATCCTGATCGTCCTCATGTTCCCCCAAATTTGGAGGGCGGGAAATCTGAATATGCGGAAATTAGAGAGTTAGTCCCGAATTTTGGACAGAAACCGGCACCATATCGTTTCAGCGTATTGGAGGTCTGATTTGATGAGAAAGAGGGCCTAGAGAGAGCCTTGTCAGTCTAAGAGACTAGATGAATGCTTGTAATTCTAGAGCATATTGAGAAATGTGAAACTAAGCCCCCGGCCGATCCTGGAATTATTAATGAGATAGGTGCCACAATTTCAGTGGACGGGAAAAGGAGCTTTGGAAACATCACAACATTAGCTTTAGGGAGAGAGATCAGATATGAAACTAGCGATGGCGGGTATTACTAATGAGGATCTCAAATTTGCGTTGCAGTTGGGTGCAACAGACGTGGTCGATGGTGGCTCTCTTCCTGAGGACAAGGGCTATTATACGGTTGAGGATCTGAGACATCTCAGTGAGAAGGTAAAGAAGCAGGGATTGAAGCTCTCGGTTCTTACTGCGTTGTCAGAGGAGTATACTTATAAAATCAAACTGGGCTTAATGGGCAGGGACCAGCAAATAGAAAACTGGTGCAAGACCCTCCGCAATATTGGTGAAGTCGGTATACGGACATTGGTCTACAATTTTTCTCTTCGGAGCTGGTACGGAAACTATGGACTACGGACCAATCGAGCTATGCCGGGAAGGGGCGGTTCTGTACTCACGAGCTTCAATTATGACGATGTCAGGAACGAAAAAGAAGATTACTGGGGAGTTCCGGTTCCCGAGTTGCTGGAAGTAGGCGATGAGCAGATGTGGGATAATGTGACATACTTTCTCAAAGCAGTTATCCCGGTTGCTGAAGAAGTAGGTGTTCAAATGGCTCTTCATCCGGATGACCCTCCTATCTCACCGATTGGTCAGGTTGCAAGGATCTTTCGAAATCATGAATCTTTGCGTCGCCTCATTGAGATTGTTCCAAGCGATTCAAACGGCCTTACCTTTTGTACAGGGACTATTGGATCGATGCCGGAAGACGTTCTAGGAGCCATCCGTTTTTTTGGCACGCGGGGCAAAATTTTCCATGTCCATTTTAGGAATGTAACGGGGCCGGTCCCGAAATTTTCGGAAACATTCATCGGCGAGGGGCACATTGATATGATGGAGGCGATGAAAGTTTTTCATGAAGCCGGGGTTGATGTTACGATGGTGGAGGATCATGTACCAGTTCTGGAAGACGGCTTAATTCCTGCCAAACAATATCGTTCGCGTGCTTACGCCTATGGTTACATAAGGGCACTGCTAGACGCTGTGCAGTGCTAAAGAGCGACTTTCATATAACGTCTCATAAAGAACTTACAGTCAGTTGTTTATATTTATAATATGTCTCGATAAAAGGTTTTTAAAATGTCTGAAATAGACAATGGCCCAGTGGTTGTAGCGGGAGTCTGTGGGAGCGGGACGAGGGTTGTCGCCGATATTCTTGCGGAACTCGGATTCTTCATAGGAAATGACTTGAACAGCGCAAAAGATAATCTCCTCTTTACACTGCTCTTTAAACGACCGAAGTGGTATTACGAAAACAACCAGGACTCGGAGACCATCAACACGGGCCTCAGCTTGCTCCAAAAGGTGATGACAGGTAAGCAAGGGCTATCAAAACAGGAATTGGGCTTTCTGCTTACAGCCGTTGGCTCTAAGGTATTTATAGGCCATCAATATGAGGGTAGAGGACGGGGGATTTGGCCCCTAAAGCGGCTCAAAAAGATACTGGGAATGGGGCCAGAAAAATACAAAGACATTAGCTACGTTGGATGGGGATGGAAGGAGCCTCATTCATTACTGCTCATTCGGCAAATGAACTGCTACTTTGACTCATTTAGGTACATACATGTATTGAGGCATGGTCTAGATATGGCCTTTAGCGACAATCAGGAGCAATTGCATCTTTGGGGACGTCTTTTTGGGGTGGAGCAACCGAGAAATCAATCAGAATTACCCGCAATCTCTCTTCGGTTTTGGGCTAGAGTCAATCGAGATATTATCCAAATTGGGGAAGAGATGGGTCCGGAGCGGTTTCTGTTGGTTGACTTCGATGAGCTATGCTCAGCTCCATATGAGAGTGTGCAACGTATTATCTCTTTTCTTGATATTAAGCCTAACGAAGAGGCGGTCCAGCGGATTCTGAAGATTCCAAAAAGGCCGGCGTCTAAGGGCCGGTACCAGAACCATGACCTCAATCAGTTTGCAGCTGATGATCTTGCTGTACTGGAGCAGCTCGGGTTTCCCGTAGTTCGAAAAGTTTGAGATTATCAGGTTTGTGCCCTTTGTAAATAGAGTGGCTTCCATTGAATACACTAATAATAGGGAATGTTGAAGGGCGAGGTTACCAGAGATGGCAGGTCTTATGAATGGGACTAGTTCAGAGTGGATCGACCGGTAAATCCAGTTTCTCTAGAATTTTATTCGCCACCAGAGCATGACCAGCCTTGTTCCAGTGAATGTCTCCTTTGATATAGAATTCCTTTATAACAGCACGAGGTTCACGATCTTCGATGAAGGTCGGGTACAGATTGATGAGTTGTACTTCGTGATGATCAGTCCACTCCTTCCAAAAGGCTACTTGTTTCGATTCTAGAACTCGATGGTAGATTTGGTCTGGCCACGGATAAACAACTATGGAAAGGGCAATTCCTCGCTGTTGTAACAGTTCAGCGAGTTCGTCCATGTATCGAGCTGCTTTGACGAGTCCTTCTCTTGCATAGGTTCGAAAGGCCTTATCATCCAGGGACCAACGGTTGCGGGGTCTGTTTAGTGCGTCATAGAACTCTTTATCCTTCTGCGCAGATTTCTTGATGACACGGAAAAGAATCCTGAGGTTACTTAAGAGAATTGAGTTCTCGGTCATAAAATGTTTGAGGGCTACGCCTAGTCCTGGGGGAGACTGGAGTACAACATTACCTTGCTCATCGTATTTGTACAAATCGACCTCATCAGTAATGTCCGATAGGTCAATACACACGGTTAGATGGTCAAATTCGAGCCCCACATCATTCAGCAGATACTGAATTTTCCTGAGATATATGATGGGAGAATAGGAGATTACCCCTGCATTCAGGGTTTCGATTCCCCTCTTCTCAAGCATTGCATGGATAATCCCCACGAAGGTATCGGTGTACTGGATTCCAACGCCTTCAGTAAAAGAATCACCAATGAAAAGAACACGATAACTTCCAGTAGACAGGGGAACTGTTCGAGCAGCCCGATCCTTGAAGCCGAGAGAATTGGTATCCAATCTGTAACCAATTCCTCCCCAGCGTCCCTCTGAAAAGTCAATATTAGGCGCGAGGGTGTGGTTGTATGCCTCGTGCCTAATTCGATAGTAGGTCTCGATGCTGTGTTGAGGTCTATACAGACCCAACATTATGGCAACATTGGCCAAAAGGAAGTCCAGTCCTATGACGACAATAATGATAGTCAAAATGATGGTTAGCCTGGGATGTCGCCAAATCCAATGGTTTCGGGTGGGCATTGAAAAAGATTGGAGTAGGCTAATTGTCTCCAAGTATTCGAACTTCTCGCTGTGGGAATGGAATTTCCATACCATGTTCTTGGATCGAACGCCATATCGCGTGGAATAGATCGGCCCCTACCCGATTTTCGCCTTCATCGATTCCTTCCATCCAGAACTCTACTAGAATGTCGATCCCTGAATCACCAAACCCAGCAATTTCAGCATCAGGCTGGAATTCCTTTGCAAGATGGTCTCCGCTCAAGACCTTGGGATGGTTGGTGCACAACTCCCTGACATTATCAAACAGGAGATCCAAATCAGTTGAGTATGCTACCTGGAACTCCAGGGAATAGCGCTGCCTAGGATCTTTGTGCGTCCAATTGGTATATGAAGAAGTAATAAATTTCTCATTCGGAACCATGATGTCTTTCCCATCGTAGGTCTCAATTACACCACATCGCATATTCAGTTCGCGCAAGATTCCAGAGCGTCCATCTTCGAGCTGGATGTGGTCGCCAATTGTGATAGACCGATCGAGCAAAATGATAATTCCGGAGACAAAATTGGAGGCGATCTGTTGCAAGCCGAAGCCGATTCCAACCCCCAGTGCTCCACCAAAAACCGCTAGTGCGGTCAGGTTAATTCCTAATATTTGAAGTAAGAGCAGGAAAACGACGATAAAGAGTGAAATCTCAAACAATTTAGCAAACACTTCTCGAGTGCCTGCGTTTAGCGATACCTGATTCCGTATGGCCCTTTTCCCTACGCTGTTGGAGATTCTGCCAAGCCAGAAGAGGAGAGAACCAAAAATTAGTGTTCGAATGAGCGCATAAAGCGACAGTCGGATATTCCCAACGGTTAAACTTACGTCGTCGAGATATCTCGTAATATCGTCCAACCACCCAAATAGATGCAGAATTGCGACTGGAATCCCGATCCAGATGGCGAGGGCATTAAGGAATCGACTCTTAATGAACTGAGTTAGTATAGTGTAGAGGAAGCAGATAACGGCAATTCCTTGAGCGAACTTAATCAGCCAGCTCTGAGACAGGGCTGAATCTGCAAAACCCATCGCTACGCTAAGAAACGTAATGCTGAGAAGGGGAAATACTAAAACGCCTCCACGAAAGAGTAAGGAGCGTAGCTGAAAAAGGGGACCTTCTTCCGGTGGTTTGCGGAAGACAGGGATTCGAGCTCTTCCGACAGAGGCCAAGAAAAATGCCAAGGCAATGGCTATCAGAATGAAAACCAGCTCGGCATACGTCTTCGGGCTGGTAAACCAGCTCAGGACTGATTGCCAGCCGCCGAGGACCTGTTGGTTAATTTCTTCCAGTGATTTCGACATAGTTGCAATTGCCGGTTGGGCGGGGGGTTATATCATGAGCCTTAAAGGATAGATCAAGGTGGTCTTTTCCCAAGAGTCGGTCAGTTTAAACCAAAAAGGTCGAGTATCTTCATCTTCGAATGATAATGATAGCTTGGAAAACGAAGTGTTCAAGCCTGGCATTTATATGCGACTTTAGCGAGTTTCTTGAAACTAGGGACCACACTATGGTTAATCTCCAGCCTCCTGAGCAACAGTCCTTATACGAAGGGAGTAATTTTATGGGTTACGAGGACCGGATTTCGAGGTTTGAGGTGGAATCATTGCGGGGAATGAGGATCAGAAAGAGAAGATGGCATTTCACTAGGTTTTCTTTGATTTCTATTATTCCAGTATATTTTAGATTTCGATGCAGCCACTCTATCTAGTTTGCTTAAGGGAATGCCTCCCTCTAGAACACGTTTTAGAGTAACCTAGTATTGTATTTGTAAGGTAATTGCTTACTCTAATTTTCTTATTGCTACGAGCCTGTTTGGCAGAGGATTTCCTGCTGTAACTTTCCCGAGAGCAATGGCCGAGAGGCTATTAGAACCGATGACCTTGATATTCAACCAGTGCCGGCTTATCGATGGAATTAGTCCAGATCCCAGAGAGTCCTGTGATGTCGTGGTCAAAGACGATCGCTTAGTGGCAATAGAAAACTCGAAAAATAGGTCGACCGGAGATTCAACCGTTATCGCGGCCTCGGGATATACAATGTTACCAGGGCTTATTGACTGCCACACCCACTATGTTGTTGACCCGTGGGAACAGGATCCGTTCGGGTTGGTGGAGCTTGAGTCCGATGCTGCGGTTATCTTGCGTGCGGCCCGTAGTGCCAGGATTGCCTTAGAGGCTGGTGTTACGACAACCCGCGATGCAGGGGCCCCGCGGCAGTTAAACTTTACACTACGCGATGCGGTCGAAGGTGGGTTGATCCCGGGTCCCCGCATTCTAGCTCCTGGTATGGCTATTACCATCACAGGGGGTCATGGGTATCGATTTGGAATCGAGGCAGATGGTATTACCGAATTGAAGAAGGCAGCCCGTGCCCAAATGCGGGATGGTGCCGATGTAATCAAGATCATTGCAAGTGAAGCAGCAATGCTTACAACCGCTGAAGCTGGGGTCGAGGAGCTGACTAGAGAAGAAATTGAAATGCTAGTTTGCGAAGCGCGGCGCCGCGGGTTACGAATTTTCAGCCACGCTCAGAATTCAACTTCCGTTGTGCGCTCCGCACAGTCAGGTGTCGATAGTGTCGAACACGGCTTCCTAGCAAGTTCAGAGGCTATCGGGGTTTTGAAGGAGTGCGGTACAACCTTAGTTCCCACCCTAACGGTTACGGCTGCTACGCTTGAGCAGTCAAATAGTAACGAGATTTTTAGGCGACGTATCTTGGAGATCCGAGATATGCATTGGGCTTCTTGTGAAGAGGCGATTCGACAAGGCGTTAATCTTGCAGCAGGAACCGATTGTGGCATGCCTGGAGTCTATCCAAATATGCTCTGGCGGGAGATTTGTCTATTACACGAGAGAGGATTGACAAAAATGAAAGCAATTAAGGCTGCTACATTTCGAGCTGCGGAGTTACTCGGGGTTGGGGCAGCGGTTGGAAGCATTGAGCCGGGTAAGCAGGCAGATTTAATTCTCGTCCGGGGCAATCCCATGGACGATCTGTCCATTCTAAGGGACGTTGATTTCGTGATGAAGAAGGGAGAGATAGTTCACTGTAAGAAGAATATAGTAGCTCTTTAGGAAGCAAATATACCTCTTCACATAGTTCTTATTGAATCCCCTTGGAGTGTTTAACTAACCTTTCCTCCTCAGGTAATCTTAGCGAAACAGAAAGTGGGAGTTTGGGCCAGAGTTTGCGATAAAGTGGATCAGTGATCCGAGCCTCGCTAAACGCGTCTGCATCTATTCTCAAGTACAATTCACTGGATCTCCCGAAAATGTGGTAAGCTTTCCTTAACGGTGGAGATGAACAGATCGACATAAGTATCCGGCATTGCCAGGGATATATTCCCATGTTCTGACCAGTTTATCCCGTGATTGAGGAGCCAGAAAAAGAGCCATTTATGCATAAGCTTGTTCCCCACCGCAGCTTCTCGGTAGTTACGGGGAATAGAGGATGAAAAATGTATCCTGAACAAGGAACCTGCTACCACAACCCTGGCCGCGATTCCCGTTTCCTCAAATGCGGCATTTAGCTCTATTCCAATCCGCTGAGCCGATGCTCCTAAGGTCTCATAAACTTGTGGTGTGAGGAGTCGCAGTGTAGTCAGACCGGCTACCATTGCGATGGGCCATGCATTGTAGGTCCCAGAATGGGGGATTTTTGGCTTTCCTGAAGTGGGATTATAAAGCTCCATAATGTCAGCGCGCCCTCCCATAACACTACCGGCTGTTCCTCCAGCTACCGTCTTGCCGAGTGTGGTGAGATCGGGTCTTACTCCAAAAAGCTCCTGTGCTCCACCGGGTGCCGTCCTGAAGCTGATAATTTCATCAAAAACCAACAGTATCCCATTTCGCTCAGTGATCTCCCTTAAGTGGGTGAGAAACCCATCCTCGGGGAGGGCCAAACCTGCACCAGTGGAAATGGGGTCTACAATTACGGCAGCTAGTTCATGTGCGTGATCCTCAATAATCTTGGTGCAGGCTTCAATATCGTTAAATGGCAACACTATCACTTCTTCCGCGGTGTTGGGAGGCAGCCCTGCGGAAGAAGGCACCGAATGGGGATGTTCTGACGATCCCAAATCAGGCCCCAGTTGTGGCACGTAGCTGATCATAGCATGTGCATCAACACCATGGTAGGCTCCTTCAAACTTGGCTATTTTTCTCCTGTTGGTGAAGGCCCGGGAGGCGCGGAGTGCATTTAATACTGCTTCGGATCCAGAACTACAGAAGCGGATGCGCTCTAAGGAGGGCACTCGTTCTTTTAACAATTCTGCCATTTCCACCTCAAGGGGTGTTGGACGAGAAAAAGCGGTTCCTCTACCTATCTGCTTCTGTAATGACTCAACTACTGTGGGATGAGCATGCCCCAAAATCAGTGCAGTGTTGTTGTTGACAAAGTCAATCAGGCGATGCCCGTCAATGTCGATTAGATATGGGCCCTCGCCGCGCTCAATGTAAATTGGAAAGGGATCGATGTGGACGCCAGTCCGGGTGTTCCCGCCTGGCAACGACCTTTTGGCCCGTCCAGCCATTTCCTGCGAAAGCGGGTTTCCATCCACATATCTGGCAATCAGGTCCTCCATGGATACTATTGATGGTTCTTTTGGCATACGCGCATTCTCCCCGGAAAATTAATAAATTCAAGAAGGGTTCCTATTTCCGAAACAACGATTGATTCTTCGCAAGCATTTAGAATCCTATCATATGTGATACCCGAGAATAATTCAGGCGATCTTCTTCTCCAGAGACGAAACTTGTTGAAGTGTCGAGAAGCTTCCGTAGAAGCGCCCCGAGTGTGGCATCAAGGCATTTCAAATGGGTTAAGTGGCAAGGCTGAAGTAGAAAAACGCTAATTAACTGCTCAACGTAACGGGTTTAACTCCCTCAGGCAATTTACGCTTCTTGCGCATGCGCTCGAAAGACTCGGGGGACCCGTCGTTGAAAGAACCGAACCACCGATCAAGAGGCACCACGTTAGAGCCATAGTTACACTCAAAATAACGATGGTGCAGATAATGGAAATAGCTGTCGACAGACATCCCATCGGCATCCTTTCCAAGGACGATCCTATCAAATCCACTGTGCCCAAGCGATGGCTGAAGGGCCGCCCACTGCATGAGATAGAACATGTGGATGGGATGTGATGGTACGAGAAGGAGGAGAATCGGACGGGTGAAGTAGATGAGATGCTCTATCGGGTGCATCGATAGACCGGACCAAGGGCCTACATTGGTATTTCGGTGATGTAAATAATGAGCTGCTTTATATAGAGGCTTCCAGTGGGTAATACGATGGGTCACGTAGAAATGAAGATCTTTCCAGAAGGGTAGGATTGCGGCCAAGGCAATGAACCATATCGGGTTGTTTCGTAGGGTTGCAAAAGGCAACCATCCGTTTCCGTAGGCCCAAAGCATGAGGACTTCATAGAAGGTCCAAATGGATGCACCGCTGACAAGGCTCCAAAACATGTTATCATGAACCTGATTTTTGAAGAGGAAGGCCTTACTGTTGGTGCTCGGCCAACTCGAATTATACTTGAACCGAGTGCCTTGAACCCGGCGCAAGTAAAATATGAAATGCAAGGAGCCTGCGAAGGCTAATAGCAATAGCACGTTGCGCAAGTACATCGGCAGTATCCATCCTGTACTCAGCACACTGAAGTTACTCAGTTGGTCCGATCCGGGTTGGAGATAGCACCACGTTATAGCGGCAAGGCCATAGAAGGTAAAATTGCCGAGTGGCCAGAGAAAACCCGGAAATCCAAGGAAAAAACGGAGAAGCTTTTTGGGTTGTATGGGCCAGGAGAATGGCGGAGATTTTTGTAATACTCGAGGTGTCCAATCCCCTTGCGGGTTTCGGGTCTGAGAGCCATCGTCAAGTTGGCTAGAGGCGGGTTGTTGGGGAGGGACCTTAATGTTTCTAAGCTGGGTCCACTGAGCAACGGCGTCAAGAATGTTCGATGGAGAGGATTTTGCATGGGTGTGGCCTAATGTCGAGGTGTTGGCACGGTGATCCCACCCGGTGAGATCACTTGCGATTCGAAAGACATTGACACGTGATAGTCTTTGCCATCTCGCTACAGGTTGTGACAGATAGCTCTATTCGATTGAGTTTTAACCCTGCCTGCCAACCTTCTTTTAACACAGTCTACGTGCAGAGCTACGCAGCGACATTGCGAGATAGCCAATATTTTGAGTATGCTCCATACATGCGGCAGCGCTCTACCATAATTTTCTATGAAGCTCGACGACCGACAGAAATATCTTCTTAAGCGCACCTATGTTGACTACCAGGCAACAGAGGATTTTTTAAAGAACCCAATCGTAGTATCGAGGGCTGAAGGCCTATATTACTGGGACACGGAAGGGAGGCGCTACTTTGATGGGATCGGAGGGATCTTTGCGGTAAGCTTAGGGCACGGGCATCCTCGAGTAGTAGAAGCGATCAAGCAACAGCTCGATCGCATGACCTTTTCGCCTCCGATGCACGGGACTTCTGATATCTCGCTGGATTTTGTCGAACGGGTCGGAAAAGTATCGCCCGGAGCTTTGAATTATGTGAAACCGTTCAGCGGCGGCTCAGAGTCGATCGAGGCCGCGATTAAATTCGCTCGACAGTATTTCAAACAAAGCGGCAGGTCCTCAAAGTACAAGTTTATTAGCCGCTACCAGGCATATCATGGTGGCACTTTCGGAGCAATGGGAGCGAGTGGGACGGGCAAACGTAAGTCGTCTTTTGAACCCCATATGCCTGGGTTTATCAAGGTTCATCCACCGATCTATCTCCGAGACCGCTTTTCGTCTTGGGAGGAGTGTAACCGCTTTAGCGCCAGATTATTCGAGGATGCGATTGTTAACGAGGATCCTGATACAGTAGCTGGTATTATTGTCGAACCGATCGGCAACACCGGGGGAATTGTAACGCCGACAGATGAGTATTTTCAGATCCTCCGAGAGACTTGTGATCGGTATGATGTACTTCTGATCTTCGACGAGATTATTACAGGTTGGGGACGGAGCGGAGCCATGTTTGCAGCTGAGACCTTTGGAACGGTACCCGATATCATTTGCAGTGGCAAGGCGCTTACAAACGGCACAGTGCCAATGGGAGCTATGATGGCGCGCGAAGACATGGCCGAAGCTTTTAAAGGTGACCCAGAAGCAGGATTGAATTTTTCCCATGGGCATACTTTTTCCGGCAATGCACTTGGGTGTGCTGCTGGGATTTCAGTGATCGACGAGATCGTCGATCAGGGACTGAAGGACCAAGCTCGAGAAAGGGGCGACTATCTCGCGATGAAATTAGGAAAACTGAAAAAATTTGGAGTGATTCGCGAGATCCGAGGGAAGGGTCTTATTCTGGGTGTTGAATTGGTTAGAGATATACAGAGTATGAATCCATTCCCTGAGCTTGGGATAGCTCTTAAACAGACTGCACTGGAAAATGGATTGATCCTTCGTGTCGATCCATCATGGTTCGCATTGGCTCCGGCGCTCGTGATTACTGAAGGAGAGATCGATGAGATGTGCGAACTTTTGGAGCAGAGTCTTGAGGATGCTTTGAAGCGGGTGGGGGCTGCTTCACTGTCGCGATAGGTGGTACATGGAGATTGCAAAGATATCAATTTGGTTAGGGGTCCTTTGGTATAAGGGAAAGTGGCAGGTCGTGTTCGCCGGATGCGGCTTGTCATGAGCCGTCTCTCGGTTGACATAGTAATAATTCCAGCGAGACTCTAGATTGAATCATTAATTAACAGGAATATTATTTATGGACCTAGGACTTTCGGATCGAGTGGCTGTTGTAACGGGAGGAAGCGAAGGAATAGGGAAAGCGACTGCAGTGTCGCTTGCAGCGGAGGGTGCGAACGTCATCATTCTGGCACGGACTCAAAGTAAGCTTGACTCTGCCTTGGAGGAAATTCGGTCGACTGCAGTAGGGGAAGTTGAGTCCATCAGCTGTAATGTTACAGAACGAGTGACGGTGGACAGGACGTTTGATCGAATCCTGCGGAAGTGGGGCAAGATCGATATCTTGATCAATAATGCGGGTTATGGAAACGCCAATAGTTTCAATGCCCTGAACGATGAATTGCTCGGAGACGATTTGAAGCTGAAAGTTTATGGTGCTGTTTATTGCTCACAGGCAGTATTGCCTAGTATGCGGAAAGGTCGGTGGGGTCGGATCATTAACATCACGACTGCTGCTGGCAAAGCGGCTTCCGGTTCAAGTGTTCCTACCTCAATGTCACGTGCTGCAGGTATCGCCATGACCAAAGCGATGTCGAAGGAATATGCGGCTGACAATGTCCTGGTGAACACCGTGTGCATTGGATCCATCAAGAGCGGTCAGAATGATCGCCATTGGGAAGCTATGGTTGCCGAGGGATCGAAATTAACACTCGACGAGTACTACGCGAACAACGGCAAGGGTATTCCTCTGGGTCGCGTTGGGGAAGCAAGAGAAGCGGGTGACCTGATTTGTTTTTTGGCATCGGAGCGGGCAAGTTACATATCGGGCACAGCAATCAATATGGACGGTGGAGCGGCACCGGTGGTGTAGATCGGGAAATAAAGGAACACTGGTGGGAGTTCCTCGCTCAGATCTGTTCCTTCGTATCTTTCCGAGAGATGTGTAGATCAGGGAAAACCCAGGGTCCTGGAATTTTGTTGAACCCTTGCGTGTCGCAGCCGGCTAACTCCTGTCCATAATTACTCCTTTAGGCGCCTTCCAAGGATTGACGTAGATTAATCAAATTGTTGATGAAGTTTGATTCTGTCTACGGGGTGAGCTGCATTTTGAGGACAAAAATCCCGAGGGGGGACCCTATTCACCCTTTGGTTTGATCCCTATCGGTTCTAATGGGGTTAGGTTTGATGTGACGGGCTAGATTCCAGACTAGAGCGAGCCAGATGGAGGACGCAGTGAGGGCAAGCAATCCGAAAGCGGATTCAAAAACGAACCCGGCCCTCTGTCCTAGGGCAACAAAAAGGGAGATAGCTCCCTTAGAAAACCGATATCCGAAAACGTCGATAAATTCCTTGGCCCTATACCGGGCGTCAAAGGATAGTGGAATGTATAGAATTTCTTTGGCGGCCCGGAAAATGGAATAATCAAAAGCTTTGAAGAGAAGAAAAGCCGTTCCAGATGTTGCCACAGAGGGAGTCGCGATCAGGGCCGCACAAGCAAAAATGTGAATTATGGGAAGGGCGATGTGAATTACTCCGATTGGAACGAACTTTAGAAGTAAAGGTGTGGCAACGAATTGAAGTAGAGCCGCAACCCCATTGAGTCCTGCAAAAAAGGCCCCAGAAAAAGCAGTTTGTTTGTCAGGGTCAGGAATTTCGACCTGCAGGATTCCCTGAAAACGCAAGCCCAGCATAGCAGAAACCACTTGAGTGGTTAGAACGACAAAAAGGATTATCAGCAACATCCGTGAGCGCGATAACACACCCAAGCCCAAGTGTTCACGTGGTGACGAAGGGGCATTTCCCCCTGCTGGAAATTCTCCAGCGCGACGATATCCGTAGTCTGAGAAGAAAGCAGCGGGAAGTAGGACTAGGGCTGCAAAATAAGGCATACGAATGGTGCCAAGAGGTTCCGCGAGTTGGCTTAAAAGAAGTCCGCCAGCAATTGCACCTATAGAGGCGATACCGGTTATGGGACCGTAAAATTTACGTGCTTGATTTTCGCCTGCTGTGCTGTTCAGAAAAGACCAGTACTGCTCAATTAAGAGGACCACATAGGCTTCCTTAAAGATAAAGAGCAGATAAATAGCGGGAGCAAATCCAAGATTGAATCCATAGGTGGTTAGGGAAATGATACCGGCAGATCCAATTGATGTCCAGAAGAGGGTTCTCCGAGGTCCTAATGCTGATAGAAGCCGGCCGTATATCCAAAGAACAGCAAGGACACCAATCGGAGTCATTGCCATAACGATGGGAAGGCTGCGAGTGCCAAAAGTAGCCTTGAAGAGAGTATTGGAGGCGCTGCGAGCAAACTCATAGCCGCATAGCAGAAAGGCGGCGGAGAGGCAGATGGACCCGATGGCCCATAAATCGCAGATTGATGCTCGAGAGCGATTCATTATCAACGCAGTGTTTTTGGAAAGAATATAGCTATAACTGAATACTCGAAGGAGTTTTCACTTTAAGCTAACTTAATAAGAAGCAAGTCCGATTCCATAGAGGGGATGGATAGCCCGATCTATTACTTGACGAGACCTTGGAATTCGGGGAGGTCGAGGTTGCTTTTGTCCAGGATGTTGCGCTGGTCTAATATAAGAATTTGAGCCTTACGGAAGATGAAGAGGTCGAGAGGCTACTGGTGTAGACTTTCTTTAGAATATCGGAAATTCGGTTTCTTTTGAACGTACGAGGAGGGAGGATTCTTCTCCTGGGTGTCCTTTCGGTACGGAGGAAAAAGGGAACGCTGAGAACTGGTCCCTTGAGACTTTTTAACCAGCGTCATTTTGGTCTACCATCGGATTATAAGTCGGACTGAGCGAGCCATCGTTCGGCTTCAATGGCAGCCTGGCAACCCATTCCTGCAGCGGTGATAGCTTGCCTGTAGACATGATCGACGCAATCTCCTGCTGCGAAAACACCCGGAACTACCGTATGAACTGGAGACCTTTCTTCGGGCAGAAGATAGCCATCTTGGTCTAGATTCAGGATTCCTTCGAAAGGTGTAGTATTGGGAACGTGTCCTATCGCGATAAAAACACCACGGCAGGGAATTACTTCTGTATCGTTGTTCTTAACATTACGAACAGCGATACCGCAAACCTGTTGGTTCCCATCCGGAAGAATTTTTTCTACAACGGTATTCCAGATAGGATAAATATTTTCAGCGTTGAGTGTACGATTAGCCATGATCCGAGAGGCTCGGAGTTGTTCACGCCGGTGGATCAGCGATATCCGAGAACAGAATCGAGTCAGGAAAAGCGACTCTTCGCAGGCTGAATCGCCGCCGCCGATTACAACTACATCCATGTCGCGGTAAAAAGCCCCGTCACAAGTGGCACAGGTGGTTACTCCTTTTCCGCCGAACATCTCGTTTTCTCCGGGAACTCCGAGGAGGCGAGGCGAGGCACCGGTAGCAATTATCAGAGTTTTCGCTTCGTAGGTCCTAGTCGCAGAGGTGAGTCGCTTTGTCTTTTCACTCAGTTCAGTGGTGGTTATGACGTCGTGAGTAAAGCGCGTACCGAAGCGACTAGCTTGCTTCCGTAATCTGTCCATCAACTCAAAGCCGTCGATTCCTTCTGGGAAACCCGGAAAATTCTCGACCTCCGATGTCGTCGTCAATTGACCGCCAGGCTGAGCCCCCTCAATTATCAGAGGATTTAGATTAGCACGGGACGCATAAACAGCCGCAGTAAGGCCTGCACATCCGGTACCTAAGATAATTACTTCCTCCATAGAAAAGATGGGCGAGATGGTAAATCCATAGGAATTCAAGGTTTGCGAGCAAGCGATAAATGCATTGAACTGAAATGAAATCGGATAATGCCACAATTGATTGATAGTCACTGTCACCTAGTGTCCCTGAGAAATCGAGGATATCTCGAGGAGGCATTGGAACGGGCAGAACAGGTTGGGGTTGGAGGTATCGTCTCGATTGGAACAAGTGCAAATGACTGGGATCTTAACCGACAGATCTGCAAGGAACATAGTGGTCGGGTTGCCTATACGGTTGGGTTGCACCCGACAGACATCAGATCGTGCTGGGAGAGTGAAGTTTCTCGAATACGATCCTACTTTGATCTAGAATTTCCTCCTGTTGCTTTGGGTGAAGTCGGCCTCGATCATTTTCATCTTCCCCGGTCTAATGAGGCGAAAACTGAAGTTAAAACTGTGCAAGAGATCGTTTTTAGGCAACAGCTGGCTTTGGCGGGAGAAATCGATTGTCCTCTTGTTGTCCATTCTCGTGGCGCTTTTTACGATTGCATACGGGTTATTGACGAAAGTGGATTCGATTGGAAAAAAGTTGTTTTCCATTGCTTCGCTGATGGTCCAAAAGAAATGGCGATGCTAAGAGAGAGAGGGGGTCGAGGATCTTTCACCGGAATCGTGACTTATAAGAACGCCCCCGAAATCCGGAAAGCTGCTATTTTGCAGGGACTAGAAGATTTGATGGTCGAGACGGATGCACCTTATCTTTCGCCAGAGCCTAAGAGGGGTTGCCCCAACGAACCGGCCTTTCTTCCACATATAGCGACCTTTTGTTCTGATTTGCTTGGGGTTGAGCTATCAAAATTTTCTGCTGTTACCGTTCAGAACACGAAGTCATTTTTTAGGATTTAGGGCTGTTTCTATAAATAGCCGGACCTTTTCTCTTGGTTAGAATTGGACTTCGTTGAATTTTAGGCCATCCTAGCTTACCTAAGGTATGCATCGACGGGAAATACCCTATTGGAAAAGGCCTTTGCGGTGGTTGTCTTTTTGCCTATGTTCCCTCTCGGTTTGTTTGATATTCGCTTTTCTTCCAGAAGGTAAAGATACCATTCCAGAGGTTGTGGAGATCGGACACTGGACTTCCATCCTTCCGCCTTTTCTCGCGATTTTGATTGCAGTTCATTTCCGGTCTTTGGTAGCAGCGTTATCCAGTGCATTTTTGCTGGGGAGTTTCCTCTCCTTTTGGCCTAATTATACGACAGCATTGTCCCTTGGGCTAAAAACATTTATTTGGCCGAACTTCACTGAACAGTTCAGTCTTTATATATTCGCTTTCCTCTTTTCCCTCGTGGGCATGATTCACCTTGTGTACAAAGGGGGAGGAATCCACGGAATGATTCACTTCATCAATCGCGTGGTGAAGGGCCCGCGGACAGCAAAGGCTGGAATCAGTTTAGCTGGAGTAGCCGTGTTTTTTGACGATTATTCGAATACCATCGTCGTCGGGTCGACTATGAGGGAGCTTTCAGATCAGTGGAAGATCTCCCGGGAAAAGCTGGCCTATTTGATCGATTCCACAACTGCTCCGATTGCAGGTTTAGCACTCCTATCAACCTGGATTGCCTTTGAGGTATTCCTCTTTGATAAAGTTTCCCTCGAACTAGGTCTTGGTTTGAGTGGGTACGGAATGTTTGTGGAGATTCTTCCATCTCGTTTTTATTGCTGGGGGACTTTAGCCTTTGTCTTTTTGACTTCTGTTTTGGATCGCGATTTCGGACCCATGTACCGGGCTGAGGTTCGCGCGGTCCAAGAGGGAAAGGTAGCTAGCGAAAATGCCGTTTTTCTTGTTAGCGAGGATAGGAAGAATCTTGATCCAAATCCGAACCAACCTCAGCGGTGGTACAATGCAGTCGTACCTCTTGCTTGCGTGATCTTTGGTACGGTTAGCGGGATTCTTGTATTGGGACGCTCAAAAATCGTTGGGTCCGGAGCTTCCTTTTCATTCCTCCAACCGGAGGACTGGAGGAATGCATTTGCGATGGTGACCAATCCCAGTGTAACCCCCGGTGGTGCCATGATGGTTCTCTTTTTTGCGTCTTTAGTTGGTGGTGCTGTTGCTATTTTGATGCTTGTGGCCCAGAGAATTCTCTCTTTTTCAGCTTCCATTAAAGCTTATTTCCGAGCGCTATCTACGCTATGGATGGCCCTGTTCATTTTGGTAATGGCTTGGGGCATGAGCAAAATATGCACTGAGGGTGTCCACACGGATACCTATCTGATATCTTTACTTGGAAATCGGGTGGAACTTGTTTTTCTTCCTCTTATTGTTTTCCTTGCTGCTTCAGGAATGGCTTTTGCTACCGGTACGAGTTTTGGAACAATGGCCATCCTTATTCCCATGATCCTGCCTCTTTCGTTTTCTATGGGTGCATTCGGATCGGAATCTCAGATTATATTCTGGCTCACAGCCGCTGCGATAATGGACGGAGCCATCTTCGGTGATCACTGTAGTCCAATCAGTGACACAACCGTACTCTCCTCAATTTCTGCTGGCTGTGACCATATTGACCATGTTTCCACGCAGATTGGCTACGCGGTCACAACGATGATCATTGCTTCCGGGGCAGGGTATCTAGGAGTGGCCTTCGGCATGCCTATATGGTCCTACTTTATCCTATTTCCCATAATTTCCCTTTTCCTACTCTTCTCCTTTGGGAAAAGAATTCCCAGGTCTGAGGGGTGAATTATTTGGAAATGGACTAGAAGTCGGTCGTCTCCACAGAATTCTATCGAGTGGCTCCAGGAATACGGGCACCAACAGGATTGACCTCGATCAGCTCGACTTCAAAAACTAAAAGGGAGTGGGGGGGGATATTCCCCGATCCGGATTCTCCGTAGCCAAGTTCTGGAGGGATAAAGAGAACGGCTTTCCCTGCCTCTCGTAGAAGTCGGATACCTTCCCGGAACCCCGGTATGACATTGGCAAGTGGCAAGTCAACTGGCCCTCCTTGTTGAGAGGAGCTATCAAAAATTTGCCCGTTGATGAGGCGGCCTTGATAATTGACACGCACAATATCTTCAGGGCCGGGGACCTTGCCAATCCCTTCTTCCATAATTTGGTAAACTAGGCCACTTTCGGTTTTTTCGATACCTTCTGTTTTAGCTGCTTCCTCAAGGTAGGTTTTTGCCAACTCCTTCGCTATCTGTTCTTGTTCTCTTTCGAAATCCTTTCCCTTTTCACTAAGGAGTTTGTCCACTCTTGGTGCTAGCGCCTTTTCGTCCCTTGGTGCGGGTTGTCCGTCCGCGGCTCGTTGAATACCAACAATGATCTGTTCTTTTTCCTCCTTGGTGAAATCAAAGACAAGAGGACTTTGGGAAGCGATCATCCAGCCGATCGCCTGGAGTGTCTGGATATTGAGTTGATCGCTATCTGTTTCCTCGGAGGCCTCGTCTTGTCCAACCACAAAGGAACCGAATGTGAGTAATGAAGTTACTACGACAGCGCAGATGTTACCTAAAAAATCTCTATATCTGATCATGGGATGTTGAATAATCGTAGAATTTTGACAAGGGTCAAACCTTATGTATATGTCTAAAGGGTTCAGGAATTTCATGTTAGAGTCAATAGAAGGCTAATTCTGAAACGGCAGAATGCCTTTTCAACTAATGATATCGACATGTTTCGGGTTCTTCGGCAGAGAACAGAATCGAATATAGGATTGGGTCCTTGGTAAGGCGATTAGAACGCAGATTAGAGTAGTGCCACAAGATGATAATGAAATACCCAATAAGACAGATTTTGGCACTGCGCTGGTTGATATGGTTGATCGTATGGTTACAGGTGGGCGAAGGTTCATCGATAGAGGACGCGCTTTCTGAAGTGACAATGCGACTATTTCAGGCGGACTCCGCACCAGATGAGGAATTCAATTCTATTTTAGAGGAGGCCAGGGACCTGGGGTTGAGTAGACAGCTTCTCCTGGAGGCCCAAGTATCCCGGTATTGGAAAGCAGATGAATTTGACCGTTTGGTCGAACTGCTACCGGTATTTGAAGAGTTATTGCATGAGTGGGACCTAAAGAAGGGCAAAATATTTCGCGATCAACACGAGGTGTTAGGATACTACAATTTCTTTCGTGCGGTTGAAGCCATAAAAGAGGATAACCTGGAAAAGCTCGAGTTCCACGCTAAAGAAAGCTACTGGAATAGTCCTGATATGGCCAGCATACTGACCATCTTGATCAAAGATCGAAGAGAAAAAGATCGGTTGGCCAATCTTGAGTTCCCAATGGAACTAGAACTTGTTACCTCGCAGGGGGAGGAAGTCACCTTGGGTGAGCTGATCAGTGATAAAAAAGGAGCGCTTATGGAGTTTTGGGCCAGTTGGTGTGGTCCTTGTATCGCTTTGATGCCGGAGTTGGTAAGAAAGGCGGAAAAGCTTCAACCTCAAGGCTTACTCGTAGTAGGGCTTAATACAGAATCCAAGGCTATTGCGGAAGAGTTTCGGACCCAACAAGAAATTGAATTCCCCTGGCTAGTTGAGCCGCAGGGAAATCCCCTTCAGAGACTGCTTCCAGTCGATTCCCTCCCCCATGCAGTGCTAGTTAATCCGGAGGGTCAGGTTCTCTTCAATGGCCATCCCATGGATCCGACTTTGAAGGAGGTTCTCGTTCAGCTTAATCTGAATCTTTAGTCGCCCATTTCTTGGGAATATTTTCAATCCTGTTGGGGTGTCTATCACTAGTTTCTGAATCCAGGCCAAATCAGGTCTTGATTAATAACCTGTTTGGGAATTCGTATCCCTTTGTCTGACTCATGCTATGTGTCCTCCTAGGTATAGGGGAGATTAGGTTATATTTTGTGCTGTTTGTCATACTCCTTATTGTGCCACGGGGGGGCTTGTTTTCATTTGAGTTCTCTAAAAGCGCTCAATTATTTCCTAAAGATTCTGGAATTATTAAGGCAGTAAAACTAAAACCGGTGTAGAAATCGGATCTCAAGGATGCTGTTTCTATTTATGGTCTAGCAAAGGACGATTGTGAGCAATAATGGGTGGTGAAATGTAAATAGCGGCAGTAAAATGGCGAATAATAGAGAGCCTCATTACGAAGAGGTTGAATAGGATTGTGAATAAGCCAGAGTACAACTCGGAATAACTTTGAGTTGCTCCGAGTCTAGATTGTACTGACGCTTTAGAAGGATCGGATAAGGAACCCAACGCTACTTCCTGTGATCTTTCCGCGAGTTAATAGCACGAAACTTGGATAGAATTTGAAAGGAATTCAAAAAAGATAAGAAATCAACTTTGAAATCTATTGACACTATATCTTGTGGTCCGTTTAAGTTTTGACCACAAGATATTGTGGCTGGGTTGAGCCTAGAGAGATGGATTTCCTGCCCGCCTGCAAGTAGTTAGGGATTGAAGCTATGTGTGCCTTACGGAGAGTTGTCCTTGTCGATATATTAGAAGGAGTGGCTAATCGCGGCTTTTGAAACTGAAAATGGAGTCTACTATATCAATTGGGGACCGTAAGTTCCTTCTCAATAGCGAGAAGGCGGAAGCTGCGCTTGGTGCCAAAAGGGTGATTAACGGTCGTAAGACGATGTTTTTCAACATTTTGCCGCTCAAGTATAAATGGGCTTACGAACTCTACCGTACTATGAAGGCCAACCATTGGGAGCCCGAGGATATTCCTATGCAACGCGACTGCGAGCAATGGCGGTCGAAGGAGATTTCAGATATCGAGCGGTGGATCATAAAAATGGGTATAGGCTATTTCTCTGGAGCTGAAGGAATAGTGGGTGATAATGTCATTCATGTAATCCGGGAACTAGTTACCGCACCAGAATTGAAGTTGGTCTTAGGGAGACATGCCCACGAAGAAAATATCCACGCCGACAGCCTTGTCTATATGATTAGCTCCCTGGGCGTCAACCCGCATGAGTGTGAGGCCATTCTTGAAGACATTGAAACGGTAAGAAAGAAGACAGAGTTTGTGACTCGCGTCTCGAGTAAGATGCGACGTGAAATCGACCTGACTGATACCCAAAATCAGCAGCAATTGGCAAAAAATGTTTTTGTCTTTGGACAGTGCATGGAAGGCACTCAATTTTATGGCCTCTTCGGCATGATTCTTTCTCTCGCACGCCAGAATAAATTTCCCGGCATAGGTCAGATGTTCCGCTACACCCTGAGGGACGAATCTAACCACATAGAGTTGTTGCGCAATTTGCTGATGGATCTAGTGGAAGAGAACCACGGAATCTGGACTCCCGAATTTTGCGAAGAGTTGAGGGAAACGATGGCAGAGGCTGTGAAATTGGAAAAGGAGTTTATTAGTGACTGTCTCCCTATGAACGCGGTTGGGTTAAGTGCGAAGGAGTTCATGTCCTACATAGATTTTATAGCGGACCGACGTCTTGAAGGTGTAGGGTTAAAGCCAATTAATGGCAGTACTAAGAATCCCTTTCCTTGGCTTGCTGAGCTAATGGATATTAATAAAGAACAAAATTTTTTCGAAGGCCGGGTAACCGAATATCAGAAGGCATCCGCATTAGATTCGGTTAGCGATGATGAACTCTAGGGCCACTATTTCACTATTTAACCGAACTTGAACCTCTGATTTAGAAGAAATATGTTCTTGAATTGCTTATTCTCCTAACCTGGCAGTCCTCTGCCCTTGAAATCTATGATCCGCCATTTCTCTCTCGAAGAAGATCTTGAGCTTAAACGATTCGCGAAAGCCCCATCAAAGGAGAAGCCGCAGTTCAACTGGAGAGAAGTTCTACTTGATGATCGTCTTGTCCAGCCGGATATCAAAGTCGAGGTCAAGGGGAATGAGAAAGAGTTCGATCTGGCAGAAGTCGCGGAAACGATAGGTAACGCTCTTACCGATCTTTTGCTATCGCGCCGAGAAGAAGAGATTTTCACGATTGAGAACCAGGAGTTCGTAGCGGAAATATCGAAGGAGGTGGCCCGTTACTTGCAGTCTGAGAATCTCGAAGGGGTTCCTCTTAAGCTGGCAGAAGAAGAGATCTATCAATTGATCGAGAAGGCGTTGATCCAGCGAAACGCTCACGACGTAGCGAAGAGTGTTGTCTTAAGGCGTTCGAGGGAAGGAACTAGACGTAAGGAAAATAAAGGTGTTGATTCGCTCACAGTAAGGTTGATCAGGAGAAATGGGCGAGTTGTCCCGTGGAATGTGGACAAGATTGAAATAGCGGTTCGCAAAGCTTTTTTGTCCAATAATTTCGATTCCAACCCGGCGGTCAAAATTGCCAGTGCTGCAACTGAGCGGGTGCGTGCCTTGGGGCAATCCTTCATCCATATCGAAGACCTCCAAGATATAGTGCAGGAAGAGTTGATGCGCCAAGGTCATTATAAGGTTGCGGAGTCCTATATTCTCTACCGGTCTTATAGGGCGCGGCTTCGCGAAGAACAGGCTAAAGCACCCGAAGAGCAGGCCCGTCAGGACTCGATGGTAGTGGTTAGCACTGCCGATGGAGATACCTTTTTCTGGGACGGAATCGACCTAAAAAAGAGAATTGAGTATGCGATTATTGGTCTCGATTTATGCCTTGATAAGGACGAAATCGAGAATGAGTTACGGCGATCAATCTATTCCGAGGTCAGTCTCGAAGATTTAAAGAAGACGATAATATTGAACGCGAAGTCCTTAATTGAAAAGGACGCTGATTTTGCCAAATTCGCGGGACGTATACTGCTTACTTACATATACGAAGAGGTCTTGGGGTGGGATATTGCCCGAGAAGGAATAGAATCACTCAAGGAGTCGCACCGTTTGCGATTCAAAGGCTTCCTCGAGCATGCCGTCCAAATCGAACGGGTAGATGAGCGACTGCTCGATCTCGATACGGAGAAATTGGCCAATGCGATCGATCCTTCAGCTGATCTCGATTTTGATTACCTCGGGATTCAAACTCTCTACGATCGATACCTCATTGTGGACAAGACAGGCGCGAAACCAAGGCGCATCGAGACCCCGCAGATGTTTTGGATGCGGGTATCGATGGGGCTGATGGTAATGGAGGAAAAGGAGCCCGAGGCCTGGTCTATTCGACTCTACAATCTTTATAAAAGTCGGCGATTTTGCTCATCTACACCAACTTTATTCAACAGCGGAACAAAGCATTCCCAACTCTCTTCCTGTTACCTATATAAAGTTGATGATAACATCGAATCAATTATGATTCGTGGTATCGCGGAGAACGCTTTTCTCTCTAAATGGGCCGGTGGGTTGGGGGGAAGCTGGACTGCAGTTCGGGGAACGGGAAGTTACATCAAGGGCACAAACGGAGAAAGCCAAGGGGTTATACCCTTTCTTAAGCTCCACAATGATCAATTGGTAGCGGTCAATCAGGGGGGAAAGCGTAGAGGATCAGGGTGTGCCTATCTTGAGTCTTGGCACAATGATATTCTCGATTTTCTCGAGTTGCGACGTAACACCGGTGATGATCGTCGGCGGGCTCATGACATGAATACGGCGAATTGGATACCAGATTTATTCATGAGGCGTATGGAGAATCGTGAGGATTGGACTTTACTACATTCCAACGAGGCGCCCGAACTTCATGAACTTTACGGTAAGAAATTTGAGGAGAAATATCTTGAGTATGAGGCTAAGGCGAAACGGGGAGAGATTGCCGGTCAATCAATTCCGGCAATTGAACTTTGGAAGAAGATGTTATCAATGCTTTTTGAAACCGGGCATCCTTGGATTACCTTTAAGGACTCCTGCAATGTAAGAAATATGCAGGATCACGACGGGGTCATTCACAGTTCAAACCTCTGCACCGAGATCACCCTTAATACCAGTGCGGACGAGACTGCAGTTTGCAACCTTGGTTCTATTGTCATTGATACTCATATTAATGAGGAGGGTTCCCTTGATGTAGATGCCTTACGGGAGACCGCCAGAATCGCGGTACGGGTTTTGGATAATGTGATCGATATAAATTTCTATCCTACCCAGGCTGCTCGGAACTCGAATTTACGCCATCGCCCGATTGGACTCGGAGTAATGGGTCTGCAGAATGCGCTCTACAAAAAGAATCTTTCATTCGCCTCGGAGGAAGCGTTGGAATTCAACGATGAATTAATGGAGGCAGTGGCCTATTCCGCCTTTGAAGCATCATCAGATCTGGCCAAGGAAAGAGGTGTCTATAGTAGTTATAAAGGTTCGAAATGGGAACGGGGAATTTTCCCGCAAGACACGCTCGATCTGTTGGCAGAGGAGCGGGGAATCGAAATAGAAGTTCCAAGGTCCAGCCGAATAGACTGGAACCCGCTTCGCGCAAAAGTCCGTCGCCAAGGGATGCGTAATAGTAATGTTCTGGCAATTGCTCCTACTGCTACGATTTCAAATATTATGGGTACTACACCCTGTATTGAGCCGGCTTATAAGAATATCTATGTAAAGAGTAATCTCTCGGGTGATTTCATAGTTCTAAATCAATTCATGGTAAAAGATCTAAAGAGTAAGGATCTTTGGAATCAGGATGTTCTTGATCAGCTCAAATATTTTGATGGAGATCTTTCGTCTATTGACTTGATACCGAAGGAGATACAGGAGAAATATCTAACGGCATTTGATATTGATTACCGTTACTTTATCGACGCTGCAGCTCGCCGACAAAAATGGATCGACCAATCGCAGTCGGTCAACCTGTTTCTTGGAGAACCGAATCTGAAAATACTTTCGCACATGTATCGTGCGGCTTGGCACAAAGGACTGAAGACAACCTACTATTTACGGACGTTGGGAGCATCCAACATTGAAAAAGCGACTATCAAGGTAAAAAAGGAGACTCGAGGAGTTGTGGCTGAAACAGCTGAAAGTGAGTCGGTTGCTGAGTCGAAGGAACTGAGGGAGGCAGCTGCCTGTCGAATAGATGCTTCCATGAATGGAGAAGAGTGTGAAGCTTGCCAGTAAAACTTTCCCCCAACGCCCACATAAATGCCCACTGTAAACCGATACGAATCGGGGTAGGCCTGGTTAACCTGCCCCGGTTTTATTTTTCTACGGAAGCTCTGCCGCAGTTTTAGGCTAAAGAAATCCAAACTCCTCCATCCATTCGTCTCGGTGGAATTTGCTGAGATATCGGCTCCCCGAATCGGGTAGAACGACGACTACATTTCCGGGATCAGCCTTACTTTTGACCCAATCGAGAGCTCCAGAGACCGCACTACCACTAGATCCGCCAGCAAAGAGCCCTTCCTCTTTACAGAGACGGCGTGCCATTAAGAATGAATCCCGATCATTCACTTGGATGATTTCGTCGATGATATCGAAGTCTACTGCTTTAACGAGATAGTCCTCGCCGATCCCCTCTACTTTATAGACATTCGGTTCGGGCAGTTTGCCGGTTTTATAATAATCGTAGAAGACTGATCCAATTGGATCGATAGCGATATTCTGGACTTCTGGTTTCTTCTCTTTCAAGAAGCGGCCGGCTCCGCTTAAGGTCCCACCTGTCCCAATTCCACAGACAAAAGTATCTATTTCCCCTTCGGTTTGTTCCCAAATTTCTGGGCCGGTAGTTCGGTAGTGAGCCTCGATATTTTTGGGGTTGTTATATTGATCGGGGTAATAGGAATTTGGAGTCTCTTTGGCAATCCGGCGTGCGACGCTATAGTAGCTTTCAGGAGAATCTGCCGAAACTGCAGTTGGAGTTACGACCACTTCAGCGCCAAATGATCGCAGAAGATCGATCTTTTCTTGGCTCATTTTGTCCGGGATTGTTATGATACAGCGGTAACCTTTAATTGCGGCTATTGTGGCTAGAGCGGCCCCCGTGTTCCCGGAAGAATTCTCGACGATTGTGCCGCCTGGTTTGAGGAATCCTTGGCGCTCGGCTTCTTCGATTATAAAAAGAGCCATACGGTCCTTCACGCTTCCACTAGGGTTCATGAATTCCAGTTTGGCGAAGAGATTAACGGGGCTTCCCCCGGTAACCTTGTTCAGCTTCACAAGTGGGGTATTACCTATTGCTTCAAGTATGGATTGGCAGGAATTCACGATTATTCTGAGATTGCCTTCTAGAAAGCAGATACAATTGCAACTGTAAAATTACAGGGAGTTTATGGAACTAAGATAAAAACTTGAGACATCTTTGAAGAAATTTTCAAACAGATTTTCAAGATCTGAGACCAAAACAGGAAAACTCGGACCAGATTTAAATCCTAACTTTAGGACCTTCCTTAATTGAAATTCATCAACGATTAGATAGGAGAATAAGGGGATCTATTGATCGAGTCGGCTGAATATGAATTTTGCTTTTTGGCTAAGCTTCAGGGTAGATACTGATAAGATTTGCAAAGAGATATACAAATACCTTGTGGTGTTTTATTATGCTGTAGGGTTCTTTGTTGAGATTTGAAAGGGTCCTAGTTTTGACCAAGGATAATTCGAGCACCCAGATAGGTGGCCCGATCAAGGGCCTTGAAACCGTCCACCTCGTCATACTGATGGTTAAAGAGATTTTCGATTCGGCCAAAAATCTCGACCTTCTCATTGATTCGATAGCTCCCATAAAGACGTGCCACGACGTAATCCTGTGCTGCGATACGGGTGAATGTACCTCCATCTATATCAACGGAGTCGCTATTAAAACGAAGATAGAAACCAGCCGTAGTTTTGGAAGAAGGAAGAAGATGGATTCCTAGGGATCCGCTGTGGCGGGGTCGGCGGAGCAGTCGGAGGTTGTCGTTCCTATCCTCTGCCTCCAAGAAAGTGTAGTTTGCGTAGACTTGAACTCTGTCATCAGGAGCAAGGGTGACAGAGAATTCCAATCCCTTTGTTTGCGCGTTGCCAATGTTTAGAAGAGGAAATCCGGCGATCAAATTTGATATATTATTCGCAAAGTAGGTGGTTTCAAAGCGAATGAAATTAGACCATAGTTCCTGTCGGAACCCTAATTCCCATGAATCGCTTTCCTCAGCATTGAGACTAGGGTTGCCAAATAAACCATAAAGATCAACAGCCTGGGGTACCGAGTAGGCTGTGGCCAATTTTCCAAATAAACTAGACCCAAGTGATGAAAATGATTTTCCAAACATAAGGTTCCCTGTCATTGGGCTTCCAAAGTCAGAATAGTCATCAAAGCGACCTCCTCCACTGACATAAAATCCTTCCGCTGGCTGCCATTGTGTCTGGAAGTAGATACTGAGACTGTTCCAATTCTTATCGAATGTAGTGACTTTGGATTCGAGGTCCTTTTGAAGAAAATCTTCGTTCCGATAAACAGCTCCGCCGGTTGTTGAAAAATATTTTCCAACTGTCCAGTCTACTTGGAGGTCCACTTCGTTTGTTTTTGTTTCCGAATTCGTGTGAAGGAGGAAACTCGATGTCTTCGATTCGAGATTGTCTTCAGATTGGGCATAGAATAGGCGGATGTTAAGCTTCTCGTTGAGTTGGTAGTCAATCCCAGGAGACAGAAGCCAGGTGCGCGTGGCTTGGAAGTCCTCCATAGCTGGATATGTAGGAGCCTTACGGTTGTCTGGATTTCCAGAGAGGGCATCGAAGAAGATTGATGTAAAGTCAAAATCGAGCGATTTAGATATTTTAGCCCTACCACGGGTCATCAAGTTTGTGATCTGATAGTGGCAATTTGGTTCCTGATTGTCCGTTGTTAGATAGGAAGCGCCTATCGTCATCTCTGCGCGATCATTTGCCAATCCGGCACTCATTTTATTTCGAAAGGTTCCGTAAGATCCAACTTCCGCTTCAAGACGTGGCTTCATTTTCTCCATACTCTGCGACCTACTGAATAAGCTAACGACGCCGCCTATACCTTCCGCTCCATAAAGAGTAGAGGAGGCGCCTCTCATTACTTCGATTCTTTCAAGATTATCCAGGTTGAGTTGTGCCAAGTTATAATTACCCGAGAAACCTCCGTTTAGTTTTCTCCCATCGAGAAGTATGACAGTATGGTCACTATTCGAGCCCCGTGTGAAAAGGGAAGTGACTCCACCAATCTGCCCCGTAGTCGCTAAACTCATACCAGTTGTTTGGTTTAGAATTTCGTCCAGCGTCTGGTATTGCCCTCTTTGAAATTTGTCACTTGTTACAACCGAAATTGAAGGAGATGCTTGACTTAGAGGCTGACGTGTACGGGTCGAGACGACAAAGTAGGGATCCAGCTCCTTCTCAATTTTAAAACTATCCTTCTTTCCCTCTTCTCCAAAGCTAGTCGGGAAAAGCAGTAGTATTCCCGCGCTTGCCAAGAGTCGTTTTCTCGCTGTTCCCAAGGGATTTGAATATCTCATTTTTCGAAATGTCCTATCCCTAATGGGAGTGAGACTCTCTTGGCAAGCATTAATGACAATTGATTGCCAATTAAGGATTTGACATAGGAGTGATGATCAGAGATGAAAACAGGAGAGGTTATGAGAGGGCGGTTGAGATATTACTTGATCGGATTCGGTTTGGGATGTTTACTGCTAATAGTTCTTCCACGCCCGATTAGACGAAGTGGAATAGAGAAAGACCCAGGAGCTTTTCATGGGCATTATCCAGTAAGAATTGACGATGGGTTTGGCCGGGAAGTGGAGGTGAATTACAGGCCGAGGCGTATTATATCGTTGGCGCCGAGTGTAACGGAAATTCTTTTCCGGTTAGGAGGGGAAAAGCAGTTAGTTGGAAATACGAAGTTCTGTTCCTATCCCCCTGGAGCAGAAGCGATTGAAAAGGTAGGAGGAATACGACAGCCTAGTCTTGAGAAAATTATTCAGTTACAGGCTGACGTAGTATTAGGAACGGTATTGAGTCCTGTATCTCTTTATGAGCGCTTTGAAGCGATGAATATTAAAGCAATTGCATTTCGTCACGGTGATTTCGAAGGGGTTTTGGAGGATATTCGTTCCATTGGTAGGATAACAGGAAAGATTGGTGAGACGATTCGATTGATCAGTTCCATAGAGGAAAAGCGACAGAGAATAGAGGAAAGGCTCCGAAACAAGGTAAACAAACCACGCCCAAGGGTTGTTCTTCTCTACGGGTTAAGAGGACTCTATAGTGCGGGAGCGGGATCCTGGGCCGGGGATTTAATCGAGCTATGCCATGCTGATAACATAGCGGCCTCGGCATCGTCAACTTGGCCACAGTTGTCTTTGGAGGGAATCTTAGTAGCTGATCCTGAGGTTCTCATCCTTGCGGTGCCAACTAAGGATCAAGGCCTCTGGGAGTCAGGGGATGAGCTATTGTTGCTAAGAAAAGACGAAGTTTGGCGGAATGTATCGGCGGTTCGAAATGGCCGGGTGGAAGTTATCGATAGCGAAATTTTGGAAATCCCAGGCCCGAGAATGATCGATGCACTCGAAACTCTAGCGAGAGCGATTCATCCCGAACTATTTGAGCAGTCAGGACATATCCCGTAGAAGACGATTTCGGTACCATCAATAGAAAAGCCCGGAGGAGCCTGATAAACAGGAGACGAAGCCGCTCTCTCAAAATCGAATACCCTCCGGCACCGATTACATATAAAGTGGGGGTGGGAGCCCCCCCGAACGGTTTCAAAACGGGTTGGTTGTCCGGGGAAGTCGAGACTGACAAGTTTTCCTTCATTTACCAACCGGCCAATTTGTCGGTAGACGGTCCGCAGACCAAGAGTGGGAACATCGAGGCGACCAGCCAAGAAAATCTCCTTTGCGGTGAGGGGTCGCCGAGTCTGCTCGACGATGTGAGATATTACCTCTCGCTGTCGGGTTTTTCGGTTCCTAGACATTGGGCAAGGCTCCTGAGCCGAGCTCGAGTGTTCTTCTTCATGGCCTGGAGATCATCCTTGATTTCATCTAGAGTATCTGTTCCCATGCGATCGATGAACAGAATTCCGTTGAGGTGATCAGTTTCATGCTGAATGACGCGAGCGAGGAGATTATTGCATTCCAGCCGATGGGAGCTACCCTCAAGATCTAAGTAGTCTACTTCGATGGATTCGGAGCGATAGATGGGTCCATGGATACCCGGAAAGGAGAGGCAACCTTCCTCGTAGGAAGACTTGTTCTCCGACTGAAAAGATATGGTGGGATTTATCATAATCAGAGGCATAATCAGATCTATTGGAAGGAAACGATTATCCCAACGAAATTCAAGATTGAGTTCGCGAGCGGCTTCCAGAAGATCTACGACACAGACCATCTTCTTCTGGCCGATCTGTTGAGCGGCTAGACCGATCCCTTTTTTAGCATACATGGTCTCTAACATATCTTGAGTTAGTTGCTTGAGGTCCGCGTCAAATCTCTTGACCCTTTCTCCTTTGCAACGAAGGACCGGTTCATCGTACTCTGTCACTCTTAGAATCATCGACTGGAATGTAAATCACAGTAATCTAAGATTTCCCCTCTTTCAGCAACAAAATAGAGCGTGTCGAAATTCTCTATACTTTTAGAAGGTCTTCTCTTTTTGATTCTTTCGTTAGTCCTTCTTTTATTTGGAGCGGGTATACCCGTACACTTCCGCGCCCTCGCGCCAAGCGTGTTGACGAAAGCAGGAAGCGGAAGTGATACTATTGTTGATCTTTCGTCCTCCTATCTAGATGCGGGGAAGATTGGTCCAGTAGACCTTCTGTCGATGGAAGCACTGTCAGGCATTAACTTGGAAAGATTCAGAGATCGACGAGAGCTTTTATTTGAAAAACATCCGGCCTATCGAATTTCCGGGGGACCCTCGGCCTATTTCGAGCGGTATTTAGATTTCATTAATACGAAGGGCCGCGAGCAAATAGAGTCTAGAGTAATACCGTTTCTGCTTGATGCAACTTACCGAAAGCATCTCTTAGAATTCCTCGAGAATTCGAGCAACTCCACTGTCGCAAAAATTCTTATCACCCGGTCATTATCTTCGGTAGTACGTTTCATGCCTGTTTCCACCGCTGCTGGACAACCGCTTGATGCGACTATTCTGATGACTGCACTCTTGATTCAGGGTGATGATTTTTCGCCCGAATTAACAAAGGAAATAAGGAGAGAAGCTGAGGGTGCAATACGAGGCGAATTTCTGGCGGTGGATAAACTGGAGTCGGCCTATATCTCCCTTCTTGCATTTGGGCGCAGAATGAACTGGGTGCAGCTGACTGAGTGGACTGTTCGATTCCAATCTATTAAAGAGATGGAAGAAGTGGCAGACCTGATACGGAGTAACGAGAAGGAATTCCCTTTGATTTATAGTCTTATTCTCCTCGTCGAAGAACCGAGTGCAATTGTTCGCTATTTTGAGAAATTTGGTATGAAAGGCTGGAAAGATCTGAGATTTGCCCTTGCTTACGGGGCTGGCGCTGTCCACGAACTTATTAAGCGTGGGAAGTCGATTTATCAGCCACCAGTGATTTTCCAAGCGGTGGATCGGTGGACAACATGGGTAAGACAGACTCCCCTGCTTAGTTTTACCCATCGCTACCCCCAAGCAGCGATTAATCTTAAGATTGTCATAATGGCGGTGGCCGGGTATGCTCTTTCTCTTTTTCTAAGTAATCTTTTGGAATTTTCGACCCGAAGACGGCTCCTGTCTCGATCGAATCCGCTGTTTGTATTACGCAACAGTATAGTCGCGCTTTTTTTTACGGTCACGTTATGGGGAATGATGGAACCGACTCTTTTCGAACCTGGGCCAGAACCGAAAGCTCAGTTGCGTTTAGTTTTCGATTTTGTTAATAGAATTGAAGCTCTAAAATCACAGAATCTACTCACTCCGATGCTTGATCAAATTACTATTTTGATAATTTTGATTTTCTTCCTACTCCAACTTGTTGTCTATGTATTCTGTCTGATTAGGATTTCGGAAATCAAGCGACGGAAAGCGAGTTTCGATCTCAAGATAAAGTTGCTCGAGAACGAGGATAATCTCTTCGACTTGGGCTTGTACATAGGATTGGGGGGCACCGTGGCATCTCTAATTCTCTTGGCTGTTGATGTTGTTCAGGCGAGCTTAATCGCAGCTTACTCTTCAACCCTCTTCGGTATCATTTTTGTAGCCATTCTTAAAGTTTTCCATGTTCGACCTTACCGCCGAACATTGATATTAGGGGGCGAAACTTCGGTCTATGAATAAGACACTTCTCTTAATTATTTGTGACTTTTTGCTCCTCAGCTTACTGGCTTTGGCGCGATTTGATTTACCAGATGGGACTCGGAAAGAGGAGGAGATGTTGGAGATTAAAAAGGAAGCATTGGTGGATGAGGACCTCATGGAAGTACTCAAACTCTCTCTTGAGTTGGAGGAGGCAAACAGGGCTGGATTAATCAGCCAATTACAAGTGACAAAAGCTAAATTGGGCGTGGTAGCAGAAAGGTTAAATTCTGTAACGGAAGACCTTGATAAAACGTCAAATCGTTTGGTGGAAGCACAGTGGGACGCGAATCGACTAGATAAAGAGAAAGAAGAATTGAGCCAAGCCAACAGATTGCTGCAGGATGATAAGCTTAAGCTATCAAACCGATTTGACACCATCCAGGAGGAATTAGTCTTTGCCGATCGCGAAAGAAGATCTATGGCCGAGACACTTTACAAGGTTAGAGAAGAGGCTGTAACGGGGAAGGAGAGGCTACGTTTCGTGCAGGAACAACTGCAAAACAAAGATATGGAAGTTACACAGGCAGGAGAGCGGATTAAGGCTCTTGAAAAGGAGAAAAATAGTGCACAAATTCGAAGACAGCGATTGGAAACTGAACTTAAAATAGTGGAAACTGAGAACCGGATGTTAGAACAAAATTTAATAACGACTAACCTTCAGATTGAAACAGTAAGGTTGGAAAAAGAAGCTATTCAGAAACAAACAGCGCAGCTAGTTGAAGGAGTGGCAGTTCTAGCTGAATCCTCCAGTGCTATTCACGAAGAGATTCGGCAGATCCAACCGCTTTCAGCTAACGCTATATTCAGCAAGTTCAGCCAGAGCAGAGGAGAGGTTGTTTTCCAGACTCTGGCCCGCAGCGGAAAACGAAAGGAAGTATCGGTTCCAAGTGCTTTAGTTTCTTCGGGTAAGACGGCAATAGCAGTATTTGACGCTGACCGTACCCCTTTCGGCATGGAGGATTCTCCCTCCAAATATAGTTCGGTTACGGCCTACTTCGTTCTGGGTGGGAGGAAGATGCTTCTTGGAGAAGTTTCCCATTTATCCATTGACCCAAGGGTGATGGGTGCACGAGTAGCCCCTTCATTTGTAGCGGCTGATGGCTTTAAAGCAATTCGGCTTTCCCATGATCCGTATCGATTTCCCGACGCCGTTCTCATTAGCGATACGGCTGATTACTATGGTGAATCCAGTTTCAAAATCGAGACCTCTAGGGGGGATTATCTCAAAATGCAGAGTCGTCTTTTCAATCGTCTCTTCGGCGAATTTTCACCTGAAAAAGGCGATTTCGTCCTCGCCAGATCAGGAGATATCTTAGGGTTAATGATCAACAAGCAGTACTGTGTACTGCTTGATTCACTTGATTTTTCTTTCGAGATACCGGTCGGTTCTCTGTATTCTCAAGAGGAGGCGGAAACAGTTGCCCGAATCGTTCGATCGATCCACTCACAGCAGCCGATTGAACTACAGTAAAAAGCTTTTGATTCTTTTGTTTTCAGCTTCCGCCAAGCATTCTCACTTTAAAACGAGTTTTGTGATACTTAACAACTGGAAATCAATAGGGATTATATTTCTTCTCCTTAATGCTTCATAATCTTGAAGCAGATACATGAAGGGACCGAAAGATTGCATAATTAGCGATGTTTCCCAACCAAAGGACGATCCAAGGAAAGCGTAGAGAAGACCGTCCAGCGTAGTATCAATCTTCAATTTTTAGGTAATTTCGCTTACCGTAAAGATCCGATCTATACAGGCTCGTTACTTTTCTAAGGATCATTGGATCCCAAGGTTAGGAGTTCTTCCCTCCCTTAGTGAAGATGCTGACGCGGGTTCTTTTCCCCCCGACTATTTCCTTGGCTCTCCGCAAAGCTTGGGCAGTTGAGAGGGTCGGGTTCTGGGAATCTTCCGGGAAGATGTTCTCACTCCCAATGACTTCAATTAGGCCTGAGTTTCGAAAGACCTGAAAAACTTCTTCGCGAGCCTCACTGACCAACAAGTAGCGCCCGATTTCACGCATGTTTCGAACTAGTTCGATGAGCGCGAGGGCACTGGTCGAGTCAAGATGGTGGGCATTCCGCATCTTTAAGATTACCACCTTGAGATTAGAATCCTCTACAAGACGTCGCATCTGATCGCGGAAAAGCTCGGCGGCCCCGAAGAAGAGTTCACCTTCAACATGAACAATTGAGACTTCCGGATCGTGACGGGATTTTCCTTTTTCCAAAGGAGCGAGGTCTCCATCTTTACTGGCAGTATACTCGATTAATTCGGGAACAGCCGCTTTGCGAACAAAGAGGAAAATTGAAGTTATGGTGCCCAAAAGGATCCCGAACTCGAGTTTAACTAACAAAGCGGAAAGGAAAGTAGTAGTGAATACTATAGCGTCAGACTTGGTTGTTTTCAGAGACACGTTGATATCGTAACGGTTGATTAGAGATAGCCCAATAGAGATTACAACAACTCCCAAGGCGGCTTTGGGAACATAGGCAACTAATCCTCCAAAAAGGGCGGCGACAAAAGTACAAATAAGACCGCTGATGATACTTGAGAAAGGTGATGTGGCATTGCTGTTGTAGTTTAGGCTGGAGCGACTTAGGGACCCGGATGCCGGCATCCCTCCGGAAAAAGAACAGGCAATGTTGGCTATTCCCATACCTAGCATCTCTTGATTAGTATTGAATCGTTTCCCTGACCGGGCGGCTAACGACTTTCCAATTGAAGCTCCTTCTAGAATACAGAGAAAGGCAATCACAAGAGCTGAAATAGCCAGGTTACCGACTGCAGCGCTACCGATCTTAGGAATTTTGAGAGACCATTCCGAAGAATCGATGGCATTCAGCATTTGCAATGAGGATGAACTAATATCACCCTCGATCGCTTTTGTCGGGAGGGTGTTAATTATCCCGGCGATGAGGGATGCAATAATTAAGGTGATTGCGATATTGGGAAAGGTAAGGAATTTGCGATTCAGTACGACTAGAATGAGGACAGTGGCTGCGCTCAGAAGAATCGAGGGGATATCAGTTTGGTTAAGGTGTTGTACAGTAAGACTAATGATCCCCACTATGGTTGTGCCGGGTGGAAGCTCAAATGACACTCCGAGGATGCTGCGTGTTTGATTGGCGATGATCAGCAGGGCTGCAGCCGTAATGTAACCGGTGATCACCGAGTGCGAAATATACTGAATGAGGTCAGCGACTCTTAGTAAGGCTCCAAGAACAAGGAATAGGCCAACCAGTAGAAGGAGGACAGGCAGAAGTGCTAATTTCTCCGATGCTGCAAAATTGAGACCGAGGAAGGTCGTAAACAGAAGAATCGACGTCGCATTAGTTGGTCCCAGAATGATGAATCTTGACCCGGAAAAGAGTGGCCCGATCAAAGCGGCAACGGCTGAACCGTAGACCCCGTACTCGATTGGAAGACCGGCAATCAAAGCGTAAGCCATTCCTTGTGGGAAGGCGAGAAGGGCGACGTTTAGACCGCTCCAAAAATCGCGCTGCGCATCCGTTGAACGGTAGTTGCGGAACGAATGCCGAATAGGGAAAGGATCGAGGTTGGACATCCCACAGTTCGCGCACTAAGAATCTGTCAACCTTTTATCTTGTGACATGGCTGGACGGTTATCGTGACTCTCTGGGTGCAGTTAGCAACCCCATTAATTCCGAAAGATTCCTTTCAACAAAATGAGTTCAGGTCCCTTTGCCCTGCAATACGAGAGAATGTTCGATAGAATCTTGAGATCATGAAACGTCCTGAACGATTTGAATTAAGTCATTTGTCCGGATTGTACCGGACCTGAGAATCCGAGCGCAGATACCCCCTTTGGTCCCGGTCAAAGCCCTGGTCATACCTACCTGAGTGAGGGATTGAATATAAGAACAAGGTGGTCGGGGACGATCAAATGTGAGGATGGCTTCACCGACTGAGAATTTTTTCCCTCGTAATTCGTAAAGTTTAATACCCCTAGTGATGAGATTACGGCGGTGTTCCCCGCTATTAATTTTTAGGCTGGTCTGCTGACTAATTTCGTCGAGAGTTTCGCCTTCAATAAGCGTTAGTTGACACTCATCGATTCCTGACCAGTAACCGGTCTTTTTCAGATAACGATCTCCTTGGAGCCCGCTATTCTCAATCGCATTCACCATCTCTTTTATTTCCATCAAGGCGCCGCCTTTTGGGGAAACGTAGATAGCCTCAACTTTTCCTTTTATGCTCAGCATTTTCGTTTCGGATTCGTATCCATTGTAAAATAAAAAAGTTGCATGCAGATAAAATCAATGGAACAGGAAGCAAATTTTATCGGGGGATGATTCGGCAATTTCAAGTATATTGTCGATATTGGAGATCTTCTTCAATTTTGGATCCAACCTTTTAGTGGCTTCTATGCAGGGCTCGGAATGATTACCATCTTGGGCTTTTTAGTTTGACGCGTTTTCCAGCAATTGATCCTCAGAAAATTGAACTATAATCTACATGATTTCTTGAAACGATTTGAGAATCGAAATTATCGAAAAGGAGTTTATCTTGGGAGACACAAAGGAAAGTGTGCTCCGGCTAACGTATTTTGAAGCGGGCCTGGTCTGTTACTCTTATCAAATCGAACTTTGGAATACTTTTGAGGAGGCGGCTCCCATCAGAGAATAGGTGGTCCTACTCGAATCTGAAAGTTCTTAAGGTTCGTATGATGCCCACTATTCTGATTAATAAGATGGTGATAATTCAGGCTAATTATTTTGGTGTTTGCCTGTACAAGCAAGGGAAAGGATTTATAGGATTAAAAGCATGTTTAAGGGGAGTAGGGGATTTTAAGCGGGAAGGGCTGGTGACGATATGGAAAAAGCTCTGAAAACCCATTTCGGGTTTGATAGTTTTCGGCCTGGGCAAAGGGCAGTGATTGATGCGATTTTAAAGAAAAGGGATATCATGGTCGTAATGCCTACCGGCGGGGGAAAGTCTCTTTGTTATCAACTCCCGGCGGTTATGATTCGCGGTATAACAATCGTTGTTTCTCCCCTGATAGCCTTGATGAAGGACCAGGTGGACTCTTTGATTAGGAGATCGATTCCTGCCACATTTATAAACAGCAGTTTAAGCCGAAGGGAGCAGGATCGGCGGGTTCAGGATATGAAAATGGGTATCTATACGCTCATCTACGTGGCCCCAGAACGATTTAGAAATACGCTATTTCTCAACGCCCTTAAGGGCGTTGAAATCTCCTTTTTCGCCATTGACGAAGCTCATTGTGTATCGATGTGGGGTCACGATTTTCGGCCTGATTACCTTGGGATTGGTCGTGCTATCGATAAGTTGGGACACCCTCCGATTGCTGCATTTACGGCCACAGCGACTCCGGAAGTCAGAGCGGATATTATTAGGCACCTTAATATTAATGAGGGTATCGAATTTGTCACAGGGTTCAGGCGGTCGAATCTTGGATTTCGAGTCGAGCATGTCTCATCGGAGGCAGCTAAGATGGCACGGTTAAGCGAAATCATTGAGTCGCGTCAGAAGGGGATTGTGTATTGTGCTACCAGAAGACGAGTAGAGCTGATTTCGGAGAAGCTTTCCACTTGGGATATTGCCCATATCTCCTATCACGCGGGAATGGATGATGAGCAAAGAAGAGAGGCACAAGAGTCTTTCATGACGGGGAAGGCAGATGTGGCAGTGGCCACAAATGCTTTCGGAATGGGAATCGACCGCGCCGACATTCGTTTCGTCGTCCATTTTGAGCTGCCGGGAAGCCTTGAAGCTTACTACCAAGAGGCCGGCCGAGGAGGTCGAGATGGCGAGTTTGCACTTTGTCTTCTACTCTTTAACTATGCCGATAAGCGTATTCAAGAGTTTTTCATTGAAGGGGGAAATCCGAGCGATAAGGTCATTCGCTCGGTTTATTCTCTTTTGAGGAATGTTGCTGATGGGAATGGAGAGATCCATCTCCCAACGCGAGAACTTATCAAACGAATGGGGGGTCGGACCAACGGGATAGCGGTTTCAACTGCTCTCACTATATTGAGTCGAATTGGGGCCGTAGAGCGCTTTGATGTAGTTGGCTCACGTACAAAGGGAACCCGCCTTACCCGAGCAGATCTGATGGCACGAGATTTGAAAATTGATTTGGAAGTTCTGTCCGAGAAAAAGGAACGCGATTGGTCAAAATTGAAAGAGATGATTCAATACGCCTATGCTGAAACCTGTCGGCAGCAATGGATTCTTAATTACTTCGGTGAAAGGGAGAGGTCTCTTTGCGAGGTATGTGACAGATGTTTCCCAGATCCGAATACAGGAGTGCGCGATCCTACAAATGAGGAGCTTATCATGCTGCAAAAAGCTCTCAGCGGGGTTGCTCGAACTTCCCATCGAGGAGAAACCGGTAGGATGCTCCCTCGTTTTGGAGCAAACAGAATTATCTTGATGTTGACGGGTAGCCGCAGTTCTCAGGTTGTCGATGCCGGACTAGATTCACTCTCGACTTTTGGTATACTAAAACAACATGGCGTAGTTTTCGTAAAGGCGCTATTCAAAGAGATGGAACGCTCTAGATTAATTCAAGCTTCAGCTGATGAGTATCGCATGATCTCTTTGACCGCTCTGGGGGCGGATGTTATGCGCGGGAAGAAAAAGGTTAAGCTAGCATTCCCTGAGAAAACTCTTTCGGGATCCCGAAAACGGACCAAAAATTCGGGTTAAACCGTAATGAGCGAATAGCCAGAACGTGCTTTCCCGAATTTCTCAGGTCTAAATGAACTCAGGATTCAGGCGGTCGGGTAAATGTACATTTCCAAATTATTCAATCAGATATTAGACTGGTTGGAATTTTCGGGAATCATTGCCGGGAGAGGAGATAATGAGAATTCTTGGGAGGGAAATATTAAAGTGTTGATCCTATTGTCGGGGGTTTTTATTTAATCAGAGATTATAATGGCTATTTTCCTGGAGGATCTTTCGAATTGAAGTAGCTGGGGGGCCACCGCTGAATATATTGCCAAGAGGCATTGTATTAGAGTGAATTGTCAGATAGATTCCTAGGGATGGCGGCTTTACAAAGGGGGTACAAGTTTATATTTAAACTAAATCTATGATATTAGACCCAGCGAAAAAAATCTACCCGGAATTCAGTCTTAACCGTCTCTTAGGCACTGTTTTTGCTCCCGAAGGAGGCGAGAAAGTAGCGATTTTAATCGACCTTGAGGATCCATCGGAGGTGAAAAACTTCGGCTTTCTTGAAAATAAGAATCTATCCATTCAACGTAACGCCTTTGAAAAATTCTATCAGGTCTTCGAGAGAGGAGAGTTGGATGATCTCGGTCTCAAGGCAGGTGATCTTTACGCCTATAAGATTACTGGGGGAAGTAATCTAGATCTTCCCCATGACTTGTATGATACGGGCGGGAGGCATCTAAGATTTGCGTCAGATATCTATCCGAGTTATGATATCATCCTTTGTATTTCGACGTATTCTGCGACAGCACCTCTCACCGCTTCAGCTAAGAAATTCGGATTCCGAGGGGCTACTCTCCACGGCTTAAATGATGTGATTCTATCTTCCGGACTCTGCGTCGACTACAATGAGGTAAGCCGGGACGCGGAAAAATTAAGGTTGGGTATGACGCGAGCAGATCAGTTTGAAATCGACTACGAAATAAATGGAGATTCATGTAGGTTGATTCTGAAATGCAACGGGCAAGAAGCACAAAAGAGCCATGGCCTCTGCCGAGGGAATAGGCCGGATGTGGCGAACTTGCCGGCAGGAGAAGTCTATTTCGTACCGGAAAATGCTGAGGGCGAATTTCCCATGCAATACAGCGATGGAACATTGGGGATCATGCAAGTTGAGGGAGGTAGGATTCGCCGTGCTGCTCTCCTGAGGGGATCTAATGAAACAATTGAAGCTCATAATCGGAAACTTGAATCTGATCCTGTTGTGGGTGAGATCGGAGAATTAGGTTTCGGAACACAGGTTCTACCGGTCTCTGGGCGCGACATTCAGGACGAAAAGATTCTGGGTACCGTTCATGTAGCCACGGGACGCAGTGACCATCTCGGGGGGCACCTAACTCCGGATCTTTTTTCTGAACATCAGAATGCGACTCACGATGATATTCTCTTTGCTCCCTTTAAAACACCAGATATTAAAATTCCTGAGGTGCGAATGCAACGTGATGGGGTGACAACGATAATCCTGGCAGGGTACCAACCTTCAGAATATCTGATTTCGCTCCTCGATAGCTAATTGGATTATGGGGAGTGATGAGGAACGTCTATAAGACGAAACGCTTACTCGAAGAATATCTGCTCTTTCACTACGGAACTGCTGAGGAAATACTTCCCTTTTCGTTTGGGCCCCGGGGAGCCTTGGACTTTGCCACCCGGTCGGTATCGGAGTGCCTGATCCGCGACTTTTTGCCACCAAGAGCTCGTGCATTGGATTTAGGGTGCGCCGTAGGACGATCGAGTTTCGAGCTAGCGCGTCATTGCCATGAGGTTGACGCGGTTGACTTTTCTCCACAATTCATCGAAGCGGCCAGGTCTCTACAGGCTCAAGGTAGCTTGAAATTCCAATTCAAAATACATGGGCAAGTTTACCGGAGGTCCGAAGCCCGCGTCCCGAAAGGAGTCGAACCGAATCGAGTTAATTTCGAGGTGGGCGATGCTCATAACCTATCTGAGGAAATCGGTGGCTACGATGTTATTCATGCCGCGAATCTGCTTTGCCGCATGGAGCGACCCATGGCGCTGTTAAACCGTCTCCCTTCACTCGTTGTCCCGGGAGGGCAACTGATCATTACCAGTCCTTACACTTGGGATGAGGAGTTTACTCCATCGGAAAACTGGGTTGGAGCAACAGTAAATTCTCCGGATCCTTTTGCAGCTCTTGAAGTGAAGCTCTCAGATGCATTCCGTTTAAAGGGACGCAAGGACCTTCCTTTTCTCATTCGAGAGCACGCTAGAAAATTTCAATGGAGTGTTGCCGAGGCTACCGTTTGGATTCGGAAATAATATCTGGGATTGATTTTGCCAAAGTTCGATGGCCTGCTTATCTCGAGCTAGATAACATTAAGGCTAAAGATGCCATGTGCCATACGGAACAGTCTTCAAATAATCTTTGTTAGCAAGAAAGTGGATAGCCCATTCGTTGGAAGATCTTGTGAAGATCTTTCCGGTTGAGGCCATTTTGCCTAAAATAACGTAAACTAAGTGCCTGATCTCTCTTTGCCAAACGTTTACCATAACGGTCTCTTATCAGTTGGCAGTGGTAGAATTGAGGTGGTCGCCATCCCAAGGCTCGATAAATAAGAAGTTGGCGGGCAGTAGAAAGGAGGAGGTCTTCCCCTCGGACCACTTCGGTTATTTTCATCGCGTGGTCATCTGCCACTACTGCTAGCTCATAGGATGGAAATCCGTCCTTTCGCCAGACAACAAAATCGCCAAAGTCTTTCCCTGCAACAAATGCAACTTTGCCATGTCGGAAATCAAAAAACTCGATTGTTTGACCATCCGGAACGCGAAATCTCCAATTTTGGTTTCCCGGCTGTTGAAACTTGAGGCCTGTGTTTTCATTGGGCCGGAGAGAGGCTGGAAAGATGTTTTCTCCTGCTGTACTATGGGGTGCTAGGAGGGATCTCGCTATGTCTTTCCGCGATTGTGGTGAAGGATATATTAGTCCGGTGTTCTTAAGTTGCTCCCAGGTGGTGTGATAAAAGGAAAGGCGTTGGCTTTGAGTATAGGGGCCATGGATACCGCCCTTTTTAGGGCCTTCTTGCCAGACGAGACCTACCCAGGCAAGGTCTTCCAGCATGGCATCAGCAAACTGCGGCTTACACCTATCCTGATCCAGATCTTCGTTACGCAGGATAAGAATTCCCTGTTGCTGCTTTGCTCGACTCTGAGCGATAAGGAAGGTGTGGGCATGACCAAGATGAAGAAACCCGGTTGGGGTCGGTGCTATTCTACCCCTGTAATGATCTTCGAGTATCGCTTCTAGTGGTCGCTTGATGTTAGTGCTTGCCAATGTTTATGTAATAGGGACAATTCAGCGGTTAATTCCGGCCGGTCCTCGTCGTTTTGTTAGTTGCACGATAGGGGGTACTCCGAGATAAGGAGGCAAGGATTTTGTTGCGGTTTCGAAGGCTATAGCCTCGTGATATGCAATCGTTTTTCGAACTCGGGTACCATCTTTCATAGACTTGCACTAATGCGTCATGGATAAATGGATGGATTGGATTTAAACGCTATGAGCGAGATTTCTATAGAAGAATTATCAGATACAAGTGGATTTGGTGAGCTTGGGTTGAGCGATGCCATCGTTAGAGGTGTATCGCTATGCGGGTATAAAGAACCAACGCAGATACAAAAGCAGGCAATTCCAATTATCATGAAAGGAAGAGATCTTTTGGGTGCATCCCATACCGGATCAGGAAAGACGGCGGCATTCGCACTTCCAATCCTTAGTTTATTGCATAGGTCGGGTCCCCTACGATGTTTGGTTCTAGAGCCGACCCGTGAACTAGCGCAGCAAGTAGAGAAGGCATTTCTTAAGTACGGACGTACACTCCAACTCAAAGTCACCCTTTTACACGGTGGGGTTGGTTATGGTAAACAAACACAGGATTTGCAAAGGGGTGTAGATATCGTGGTTGCGACTCCAGGACGTCTTCTCGACCATCTTTCGCAAAAAGCGCTTACTCTTCAGGATATTAGATTTCTGGTTCTTGATGAAGGTGACCGGATGATGGATATGGGGTTTATCCCTGATCTCAGGCGGATTATTGGGCACTGCCCACAGAATCGCCAAAGTATGTTGTTTTCGGCAACGCTGGGTCCTGAAATGGAAGGGGTGGCAAACTGGGTGGTTAGCGACCCAGTTCGGATCTCGATTGGAGGGGGCAAGGCCCTGGCGAGTTCAGTGCAACATTCCATTTATCCAGTTGATGATCGGCAGAAATTTGATCTACTGCTAGCGCTTTTGGAACAGATCGACTATCGTAGTGTAATCATATTTTGCCGTACCAAATTAGGCGCAGATATGATTGCAAGGTGGCTATCAAACACCAAGTACCGGGCTGTTATCCTTCATTCAGACCGTAGTCAAAAAGAACGTGATCAGGCACTTGAGGGATTCAAGTCGGGAGCGGTGGAGATTCTTGTTGCTACTGATATTGTAGCGCGAGGTATCGATATTATGGATGTGAGCCACGTTATAAACTATGATGTGCCACAAAATCCGGAGGACTACGTGCACCGTATTGGTAGGACTGGGCGGATGGATCGAGAAGGTGATGCTTTTTCTCTTTTTACAGCGAGCGATCAGGATTTCCTGAAGAACATTGAACGCTTTATAGGACAAACTATCAAAAGGGAAAAAATCGAAAACTTTCCCTACAACTGGTCTCCCATTCTGGAAGAAAGAACGGTACAACGAAAAAGACGCAATAGGGGCTATGATTCTTCGCCTACTATGAATATTGGCCGCCGTAAGAGAAGATAAGTATATTTTAAGGTAAACCCGGAATCACAGATGTAGAGACTCTGCGATGAATCAACGGGCACGAGGACCCTAAATTTGTGATCCAGAACATCGCTGCGTATCGGATAAAGCATCTTTGGTCGGAGGAGATGATGGTGGGTTTCGGGTTGGGAAATGACCAGAAGGGGGATTGTAGGTCCCCTTGGAAGGATGCAGGCTTTCTAAACCTCCTCGAACTGACTCTCAAAGAGCTTACTCAGCTCATCAAGGATTGGGTTAGGATTGGAGCCGATCAAAGTGAACTTGAGTTCCGATCCCTGGCCGGCTGCTAACATCATTAGGCCCATGATACTTTTCCCATTGACTAGCTCTTCGTCTTTTTCGACGAAAATTTCGCCAGTGTAGCGATTAGTCGTTTTCACTATCATGGCGGCAGGGCGAGCGTGAATGCCCATCTTGTTTTTGACTACTAGAGTCTTTTCAGTTTTCGGCTGGTCCGGGGGTTTATTATCCAGCTGCGTCATGGATTTTTAGGATCTGGGAGTAGTCTTTAAATAAAGGGCAATTTATTTAAAATATGAAACGGGACTCGCGGATCAATGGAATTTTCTTCAATGGAACCTGTCTTTTTATATTAGCGTTAGGTATGCTGGGTGAGACTGTAATTACGGTTTCAGCACTAGGTCAAAGAATGTGAGATAACGTCGTGTTGGGCGTGCCAAAGATGGGCATAATTGCCGTCGTTATCCAAAAGCTCTTCGTGACCTCCCTGCTCGACAATTCTTCCTGCTTCGAGAACCACAATTTGATCGGCTCGTCGAACGGTAGAAAGACGATGGGCGATAATTAGGACTGTTCGGTCCTGCATGAGATTTTCAAGTGCATTTTGAATGTGACGTTCGGTGACGCTATCAACGCTTGACGTGGCTTCATCCAGGATAACAAAGGGAGGGTTCTTAAGAAGAACACGGGCAATAGTGAGCCGTTGTTTCTCACCCATGCTCAATCTGATGCCCCGTTCTCCAATGGTGGTTTGGATCCCTTGGGGGAGCTTTAAAACGAAATCCAGAGAATGGGCACCTCTAAGGGCCTCGATCAATTCTTCATCGGTTGCTTCCTTTCGGGCCAGGCGAAGATTTTCCTCAATTGTTCCGTCGAAAAGAAATGGGTCTTGGGCAACAAAACCGATATTTTCCCTGAGTTCGGCGAGTCGAAAGTGTCTCACATCAGTTCCATTGACAAGAACCTTACCCTGATCGACATCGTAATAGCGGAGAAGGAGATTTGCTACAGTTGACTTCCCTGAGCCAGTATGTCCGACAAGAGCGGTTACCTGTCCCATTGGGAATTTCAAGTCAAAGTTTTCAATGAGTTGGTCTCTCTGGGGATAGGCAAATCGGACACCGCAGAGTTCCGCTTGTACAGATCCAGTTGGAAATTTAACGGGAATGGTAGGGTCCTTGACTGAGATCGGATGATCAAGAATCTCGAAAACACGTTCGCCTGATGCTTTGGCTGTGCTCAACATGTGAGTGAGGGAATTAAGAGTATTCAGAGGTGCGTAGAGCATCGAGCAGAGGTAGAAGAAGGCGACGAATTTGCCAAATGTGAAGGAAGGATCCATTATCAGAAGGTAGCCGCCCATCCCAATTACCGCGACGGTTCCAAGACTGGCGATAAAGTTAGAGGTAGGGTTGTAAACTGACCAACGAAACGCCGCCGTCAGCGTTCGGGATTTTAGAATCTCTGCTTGCTTCCGGAATCGAGCACGTTCGTTTTCTTTGAGAGCAAAAGAATGGATGAGCCGATTGCCTTGAATATCTTCAACAAGGAGACCGTTCAGAGCGCCGGCTGATTCGCGAACCAGTTGCCAGCTTCTTCGTGTTACAATGGCATGGTTCCAGCCGAGAAAAAAGAGAATTGGGAGGGGAGCAACGACGAACAGAGCGAGGAGCGGTTCCTTCAGAAATAGCATTGATGAAATGCCGAATACGTAGACGAGGGAAACAGAGCCTTGTTCTGTTCCATCAAGCAGGGCCCTCTCTACATCCTGCACATCTTCAATGACACGAGAGGCAACTTCTCCGGTCTTTCGCTGATCGTAAAAGGCAATTGGTAGATCAAGTAGCTTGGCATGCAGATCATGGCGCAGATCGATGAGTACTTTCTGCTCTACAATATTATTAAGCCGAATCCGCAGGGAGTTAAGCAACTCGCCGAAGAAGTAGCAGCCTGCGACTAGAAGGACTCCGATCCAAATCAAGTCGATCTTTTTGAGGCGTATGATATCATCAATTACCCATTGTACCACCTGTGGTGCGCTCAGCGTGAAGAGAGCGCTTCCGATGGCTAATACGAGTGTCAGGATGAAAAGCGTTCGATAGCGGAAGAGGTAATGAGAGACTCGCCAAATCGTTCTCATAGAGGATCAGTAAGGAAAATTTTTGTCTTCTTAATTCCAACGGATCTGTATCGTAACTCGTTATTAATCCTGGAATCCATAGGATCTGAATTCCAATAGATCTTTATTCTCGGAGAATGCCTAGTAAAATCTGATCGAGGGATCGATTTTATGTGCCCAGGCGTTAATTCCGCCCCCGATATTTGAGGCGAATTTGAATCCTTTGGAGCGTAGGAATTGGGTGGCTTGAAGGCTGCGTGATCCATGATGGCAGTGGATAAAAATAGGGTGATTTGTTGGAAGTGATTCATATCTATCAGGAATTTGGCCCAAGGGAATGTTAATACTTCCTTTAATGGAGCAAATCTCTACTTCGTAGGGTTCCCTGACGTCGATGAGGAGACAGTCGACTTCAGAATTGAGAATGGAATGTGCTTCTTCCACAGTGATTTCTAGAGGGTGTGTGGCAACATTGCTTCCAGCAGCGTCCTCGGCGTTTGGAACGTTGCATTGGAACTCATAGTTTTGGGCTTTCAAGTTAAGAATTGTTGGATTGTCCCCGCATAGGGGGCAATTTGGATCTCTTTTAAGATTTAAGGTTCGAAAATTCATCGAAAGGGCTTCGGTTACAAGAAGCCGGCCTTTCATAGCTTCTCCGAGACCCAGTAGGTACTTGATGGCTTCCATGGCCTGAATGCTTCCTACTATCCCACAGAGGGCGCCGAATACTCCAGATTCTTCGCAGTTAGGAACGACTCCTGGGGCCGGCATTTTGGGGAATAGACACCGGTAACAGGGTCCTCCTTCTGAAGTGTCGAAGATTGAAACTTGTCCCTCGAATTGGAAAATACTGCCATAGACTAACGGTTTCTTAGTGAAGAACGCTGCATCATTGACGAGGTATCGTGTAGGGAAATTATCACTCCCATCAACCACGAGGTCGTAGTTCATAAAGAGAGAATGAGCATTATCAATAGTTACACCTTCAGAGTGATTTTGAAGCGTGACAGCCGGATTCAGATCTTTGATTTCAGCTATTGCAGATTCGGTTTTTGAGCTTCCAACTCGAGATGTTTTGTGTAGGATTTGTCTCTGGAGGTTGTGTTCTTCGATTCTGTCGAAGTCTGCCAGGCCCAAGGTGCCAATCCCAGCGGCTCCAAGATATAGGGCAACGGGACTGCCCAGGCCTCCCATTCCAATCACTAAAATCTTAGCGTGGGACAAAATTTCCTGACTTTTAAGACCGACATTAGGAAGAATGATTTGTCTGCTATAACGAGCGATTTCTTCCGGGCTGAGTGGGTTTCTTTTTTCTCGCTTTTGATTCATTGAGAAATTCCTCTAATCGGATCTAACTCAAAGCATGAAGGAGAGACTGTCAACTAACCTGGGATATTTAAAATTTTTCCAAGAATCACATTTACACGAGGTTCCTAATGGATCAGAAGTTATTAAATAACTAGCTGCTGCGAAAACAGGGCATTGTGAGTATGAGTGAGAGATTTGCTGTAATAATGGCTGGGGGACGGGGAGAAAGATTCTGGCCAGCGAGTAGATTGAAGCAGCCCAAACATCTTCTACCTATTGTTGGGGATGGGCCTATGTTAACTCAGACGGTGGAGAGACTCGATGGGGTTGTTCCTGAAGAAAATCTTTTTGTGATTACAAATCAGGAACAAAGGGATTCGATGCTGGAAATTGTCCCAGGCTTGGTTCCGGAGCGTGTGATCGCCGAGCCGGTCGGCCGTGATACAGCTCCAGCAGTAGCTCTTGCTACTTTATTGGTAAAGTCCAGGAATCCAGACGCTACCTTTGCCATGCTGCCTGCGGATGCAGTTATTCAGCCGAAGGGAGCATTTCAGGCTGACTTGGTACATGCTTTCGAGGCGGCGGAAAGAGAAGACGCGATCATAACGATTGGAGTGAAGCCGTCCTATCCAGCGACTGGATACGGATATATACATAGAGGCCCAGCGGTCTTTCATGTTGACGGAGCCCCAGTCTATTCGGTCAAAAAATTTGTTGAAAAGCCCTGTACGCAGACTGCAGAAGAGTATGTCGCCTCTGGGAATTATTTTTGGAATGCGGGAATCTTTTTGTGGCGGGTCTCGGTCATAGAATCCCAGTTTAAACTTCACGCTGAAGAACTATGGGCAAAAGTTGACGAGGTTGAGCAAGGAATAAACAGAGGGACTAAGCTAGACTTCCTCCTCGATACTCACTACCCTCTGATGGAAAAGGTCTCAATCGATTACGCGGTCCTGGAAAAGGCTGATCGGGTGCTGACGGTTGAAGCGAGTTTCAATTGGGATGACGTGGGCGAATGGGCCGCGATCGCACGACACTACCTGGCAGATAAGAACGGAAATGTTTCGAAAGGTAGCGCTCTTTTCCAGGAGAGTTCGGATAATATCGCCTTCAGTTCTGAAGACCATTTGATAGCCATGTATGGGGTAGAGGACCTCATTGTTGTAAGAACCCCTAACGCCACCTTAGTCTGCCCCAAAAGCCGTTCGCAGGATATCAAAAATCTCGTTCAAAAGATTGCGGGCCATCCGGAATGGAAACATCTTTGTTGATGAATTTTCTTGGAATCGACTATGGGGAAAGGCGGATTGGATTGAGTATCGGGGATGAGCTTGGCATTGCCGTGCCTCTACCAGCAGCAGTGGAAAAACACGAAGTGGGCAGGCTGGACCATATTTCACATCTGGTCGAGGATCGAGGAATCACGGATATAATTGTCGGGTATCCAATTAACATGGACGAGAGTGCAGGTTATAAAGCCAGGGAAGTTGATCAATTTATCGATAAATTGCGGGAACGCTTTCGTATCCCAATCCATCGAGTTGATGAACGCCTGACTACCTATCAGGCAGAGAAGGATTTTTCGGAATCGGGGAAGAGGCCAACTCGTCGCAGTGGCAAAGTCGATTCTCGAGCTGCCACAATAATCTTGCAGGATCACTTAGATTCGATTTTTGGCCCAAAATTAGAGGCCGATGATAGCATGATCTCTTGAAAATCAAAACTCGAGAATCGGACAGATGCCCATCCGTTGGAAATCAATCGTAGCATATGACGGTACTGGCTTTAATGGCTGGCAGAGTCAAGTAGGCGGGAATACAATACAGGATATAATCGAGCAAAGATTTGAGGTCATATTGGGATGTCCAGTGCGTGTACACGGGAGCGGGCGTACGGACAGCGGAGTTCATGCCAAAGGTCAGGTTTTTCACTTCGACGCAGAGTGGAACCACCCGACCGAACACCTTCTTCGTGCTCTGCAGAGCGGAATACCATCAAGTATTAGGGTCAAAAGCGTCAGTCGGGCTGTCCGGGATTTTCACGCCCGCTATTCTGCAAAAGGAAAGAGGTACAGCTACCGATTTTATGAAGGACTAGCATCTCCGTTTGAGACTCGTTACTGCTGGTCTCTCGGAAACATGAGACTTGATGTGGCACTCATGAATGAAGCTGCCTCAACCCTTCTTGGCGAGCACGATTTCTCTTCGTTTACTGCGAATCGAAGTGATGGATCTAATGAGAATCCAGTGAAGAACCTTAAGCGACTTGAAGTTAAAAGAGAAGGGAGGCGGATGCGAATGACAACTGAAGCAGGTGGCTATCTTTACAAAATGGTCCGGACTCTTGCTGGCGCCTTAGTAGATGTCGGGATAGGCAAGCTTAAGCCTGTAGATCTCTGCGTCGTACTTGAAGCTAGGAAAAGGACAGCTCTCATACCAACTGCACCGGCCCATGGACTTTGTTTGGAAAGAGTTTTTTACTAGTGGGGAGAGAGCAGTCCGATAAGTATCAAAGTCTCATGATGTTACGTCATGCTGAGTTCATTCTCTTTGGAACCCGCCCACACGCTTTCTCTTTGAAAGGCATCTATTTACTTGTAGGTTATTTTTTCGGCGCACTTCTAGTGGCGGCGATTTTAAGTCCCCTTTGTTACTGGGGAATCATATTTTGGGGAGAGGTTTACCCGAATGGTTTGAACTCCTATCTCGCCGAGAAAGAGTTCGGACGGTACTTTGATCGGTTGCGTTGGTTGGTTGTGATCCTTTTCCTACCTTGGTTCGTTCGGAGATCCGGTATAAAATCCTGGTCGAAGCTGGGTCTGAATTTCGAAATTGCATCAGGGAAGGTCGTTCTAGCCTGGTTGTGTCTCGGTGTTGGCTTGTTGGCGATGATCGCTTTGGTCCAGGCTTTAGTCTACCATACGGAGTATCAATCTTTTGACAACATACTGGGGATTTTGGGAAAAGGTTTGTGTGCGGGATTTGTTGTTGCTCTGGTTGAAGAAGCGGTGTTTCGCGGCATTGTGTTAAGGATCTTCTATACTGCGTTATCTCCTTTTATCGCAGTCTTTTTAAGTTCCTTGTTTTTTGCTTTCGTCCATTTTAAGCAATTACCCCAGGAGATTGCTTCACCGGAAGGCACAGTTACGGTTTTGTCCGGATTCTTAGCAGCCTTCTGGACTGTTTTCAGTATTATTCATACTTTTGATGCGATCCCATTTCTGAATCTCACGCTGGTTGGTATGGTACTGGGTCTGCTGTTTCTCCGCAGTCGTTCACTTTGGCCATGTGTAGGACTTCATGCGGGTTGGGTATCTTTTATTTCTGTTTACGATGATCTGGTAGTTAGTCAGGGTGGGGTAATCCAATTTTTTCTCGGGAGTTCTCGAATGCTAGACGGACTTTCCTCTGCTATTCTCCTGGGTTTTATCTCTTTCCTTTTCTTGCGCCTTCCTATCAAAAAATTTGATTACTGAATTCTGATATTTTCCAATCGGTCGATTCTCGATTTGGGGTTAGCGAGTTTTTCTATAGATTATAATCGTCCGGGTGAAGGCAACAAAGTCTCGTAGCATTTTACGGAATTAGAAAGAGTCGTTGTTTGCTAAATCTCTGCCTTAATCAATTTGGAGTAACTTGAGCGCTGCCGGGTAGGTAGGCAAAGGAAGAATTGGGTGCGGGTATTATTGAAAGTGGATTTCTGGCCGATTCTCTTTAGGTGTCCAGTCGGTGTGAAGATTGTAAAAAATGCCTTTGCAATGTTAGAGGATACCTAATTAGATGTGAAATTACTTTTTTGCGTAATAATGTGTTTACGACTGGTACAACTCAAAACGCTCGCTAGACGGAAATGCAAGCATTGAGGTATTGAAGCTTCTTGTCCTCCCCAAAAGGTGAGTTGGTTCTTGGGGCCAGGTATTTTAAAATCACGCAGCCATGGCATTTTTTAAGAAACCTCAGTATTCCACTGTAACTGCATCAGTCCGGACCAAAGATATACCCAAGAATCTTTTCACGAAGTGTCCAGTTTCTGGGGAGATCGTCTTTCATCGGGAGTTAGAGAAGAATCTCATGGTGGTTCCAGGAAGTGGATACCATTTCCCATTGAATTCAAAGAAGCGTATTGAGTCTCTCCTCGATGAAGGTTCGTTCGATGAACAGGATGCTGAGTTGAGGACAATCGATGTCCTTAACTTCAAAGGCCTCTCCGGTTACAAAGAGAAATTAGAGGCCGAGCAAAAGAAAACCGAGATGCCTGATGCGCTTCTTTCAGGAATCGGAGTCATGAATAAAATCGAGGTCTCAATTGCAGTATCAGATTTCCGATTTATAGCCGGAAGTATGGGAAATGTGGTAGGTGAGAAAATTACCCGTGCGATTGAAAGGGCTGTAAGCCGGAAGATTCCGCTTATCATTGTATCTGGTTCTGGTGGAGGGGCTCGGATGCAGGAGGGGGTGTACAGCCTTATGCAAATGGCGAAAACGAGTGCAGCGCTCTCGCGTCTTCACGAGATTGGGATTCCCTATATTTCCATTCTTACTAATCCTACACTGGGTGGAGCTTCAGCTAGTTTCGCAACATTGGGCGACGTAATCTTGGCTGAGCCAGGCGCTTTGATTGGGTTTTCTGGTCCACGTGTGATTAAAGAGACTATTCAGGCGGAATTGCCTGAAGGATTTCAGACTTCCGAATTTCTTCTCGAACGGGGGCTTATTGATCAAATTGTTCCTCGCATGGTACTTCGTGAACGGGTTATTACACTCCTGAATGTACTTCATAGAGGGCGCCGCCCCTCCAACATCCGAAAAAAACTCTAGGTGTCTGTTTTGCCTTGGCGGCACGTTGGTGAGACCGGTTAAGTTATAGAATCATGGCTTTAAGGACTTACGAGGAAGTAAGACGCTATCTTTACGGACTTAAGAATAAAGGTTCGAAGTACGGCATCGATAGGATGGTGCTTCTTTCCAAGTTGATCGGACATCCAGAACTAAACTACCCTATAATACATGTGGCTGGAACTAATGGGAAAGGGTCGACCTGTGCGATGCTCGAGAGAATATACAGACGCAATGGATACAAAACTGGTCTTTTTACTTCACCACACCTTGTCTACCAAGGAGAAAGGGTTCAGGTAAACCGTCGAATTCTTGATCGGGAATCGATTGTAGAGTATACAAACCGCCTCAAGGTCCATGTCGAGATGTTAGCTACGAATGACCCGGAGGACCATCCCTCGTTCTTTGAGTTGATCACGGCGATAGCTTTCATGTGTTTTTCTGATGAGGAGGTAGATATAGGGATCATTGAAACGGGTCTAGGAGGTCGCCGTGATGCCTCCAATATCGTTGATCCAGAGATCTCCGTGATAACTTCCATTAGTTTGGACCATTGCGATATCCTCGGTCACACACTGGAAATGATTGCAGCTGAGAAAGGGGGAATAATAAAGGAAGGTAAGCCAGTTGTTCTGGGACACATACCGGATTGTGCGGAAGCGGTGCTGAGAAAGATAGCTCAGGAGCGGAATGCGGAAGTGCGATCGATTCACGAGCGCTTCGGTTTTGAACCGAAGTGCTGCCCATCAACTAACCTGGAAGGTGACTATCAACGATGGAACGCGGCCACTGCAACTTTGGTTGTCGAGACGCTTAATGAACGAGTCCCCGTTAGAATGGAAGAAGTTGGCCCTGCACTACGGGATGTTTATTGGCCTGGACGCTGGGATGCTTATCAAGTTGGTGATCATCTTGTGTATCTTGATGCTTCCCACAACCCTGAGGGGGTAGAGGGATTAGCTGATAATCTGGAGCGATTAATCAGGGAACGTAGGCGGAAGCCGGTAATCCTAGCAGGCACTCTTGGAAGCTATAGGGCTTCGGTGCTCATGCCTGTGGTTGCTCAATTCGCTAAACAGATATTCCTGTTAGAATCAGTTCAGCCTCGTGCCGCGTCTTTTCAGGTGCTGCGTGATTCGATACCGCATGATTACTGTGGTGCAGTCGTGGAGTCTTCAGTTCGCGAAATTTTTCCGACTCCGGGGTTATGTACTTGTGCCGAACCGCATGATATCATCGTTGCAACAGGCTCGATTTACCTGATTGGCGAGATAATGGAGGCGATCAATAACCGTTTGCCAGTGGGGGAACACATTCTCCAGTGATGCGTATAGCATTGTGGAGTTATCAGCCTTGTTGGTACCTTTCCGAAATTCCCGAAGGCCCGCTTCTTCAAGGGAGGTGGGTCTTTTGGTTAAAATTCGAAGATACCTCTAATCAACCAGACTCAGCAGCTTTTCGGTTGAGGGGGCGTCTTTAATTATTTGGTTAGGGTCGGGACCGACGCCAATATAGCGTAGATTAGGTAAAATTGGCGGAGCATCATTGTTGGGATAGGCAATCCTAAACGTTGATTGAACAAGTTTTGCAACGTAGCGTTGCGCATTCTGTGGGAGATGAGCAAAACTCCGGATGCCGCTGAGGTTCTCTTTCCAACCCGGCATCTCAATATACACTGGCTTAAGAGTTCTTTGAAGGGCAGGGTTTCGCGGGACATGGTGAAGCAGTTTCCCAGCTTGGTCTCGATAAGCCACGCAAATAAGTAACTCGCCCCCGTCCCAGTCTCCCGAATAACTCAGTGCATCCAACTTGTTTATCATGAGGTCATTGAACCCACCGTAGCGAAGGGCATCACCCTTTTCTACAGCATCAAACCAGCCTACCATGCGCCCTCGCCCTGTGGAGGTCCCGAATTCCAGTTGTCTAAGGCGATTGCCGAGAGGATGGTTCTCAGCCATCGAAGTGAGGAAAACGTGGGTCCCAACTTTAGTATCATAGGCTTTGCAGACTCCAAAGGTGTGTACCGGTTGGAGGGGAATACCAATTGACTGAAAAAATTCTGGAGTGAAGGTGTGAGAGGCGGTAAGATTTGGGGTGAATCCCAGCCGTTTATCCAGCCAATAGGATTGGCCAAATTCTCCAATAATGTACTTGTCCTCTCCAAGAGCTTTAAGGGCAATTTCCCTTATCTCACCAACATTCTTTACGAGCTGTGTCCCTGCCTGCCAGTAGGTATCTAGAAGAAGTTCACGATTAATCTTAAAGGGCTCGGGTCCTTTAAATCGCTGGAAGTTGAATTCCTCTTCTGGAAAGACACTGCCTTTAATCGATTCGGCATTGGCTCGGATCTCGGCTTTCGAAAGGGTATCGAAGAATCCGTCCCAGTGTTCCTCGCTTACTTGGTAGACGAACTTGATAGTTCTTTCAGCACGATCAATGCGCTCGTAGAATTTCTTCGAAAAGTTTTTTCTTGATCCCAAGAAATCGAGATAAAAAATGGGCCATTGCCCGACTTCATCTAGATAGGCTGGCGTGATGCCGCGTCCGGTCGTACCTCTTTTCTCCTGCTTGAGCATATGTACCCGGTAATTTTCGCAGGCTAGATCAAGGAGTCGATGTGTTAGATCACTGACTAGTGTGCGTTCATCAATGATAAGCCTCGAAAGGACGTCGTATCCTTGAACTTCGAGAGGATTGGATTCCCAAAGAAACTTCCTTGGATCAGCCACCACCCCGCTTCCTATTCCAAGCTTAGGCACGCTCTCGTCTACAACAGCTGCGGGAAGCAGGTTCAGTTTCAGTCCTCCTGCTGTGTGGCCCGAATTAGCACCCCCGTTTACTTTTATCACCATCGAAACCGGAGATGAGCTTCCGGAGAGATTCTTTAACTCCGAGATTACTTCGCAAATGAGACGACCCTTCCCCTCGTCTCCCATACTAATGCCTACATCGGCAATTATCCTATTAGTTATTTTCGTGAGTGCCATAAGTCTCAGATAACTTTTATACGCAGGTGCAGTTAGGCATAAATCTCCGGCAAGAGTCTGGTAGTTTTATTTGTGGGTCGCTTTGATTTCAACGACGTCGTGAGGAGCTGATTCAAGTTGACCGGCCGGAGTAATTCGAATGAAGCGAGCGTTATGCTTCAGTGCAGTGAGATCTTTTGCTCCGAGATATCCGAGGCCCGACTGAACTCCGCCGAGTAATCCCGCAAGTACTTCGTCAAGGGTCCCGGTTGTTTCCTTCAAGGCCTCGATGCCTTCTTCAGCGGTTTTGAGGTAACTATCTTTCTTGGAATGGCCGTATCTTGCCGCTGATCCTTTCTTCATTGCTTCAAAGCTGCCCATGCCTCGGTACTGTTTATACAATTTACCGTCGATCTCTACCAACACACCCGGAGCTTCTCTACAGCCTGCGAAAAGCGAACCACAGATGACAGCATCCGCAAGCGTAAGGGATTTGACGATATCACCCCCCTTGGTAATTCCACCGTCTGCCAGAATCCGAACACCGGAAAGCGCAGCCGATTTCGACGCGACGTATAGGGCCGTCAGCTGGGGGATTCCGACCCCGGCGACGAGACGGGTGGTGCAAATAGATCCGGGCCCTTGACCAACTTTTATGGCATCGGCTCCACATCCTGAAAGGAACTCAACTGCTGCCGCTGTAGTCACGTTACCTGCCATTATAGTTAGGTTGCAAAATTGATCACGGAGTAGCTTGACTAGTTGGCCGACTCCTTGTGTGTGCCCGTGAGCTGTCGATACGACCACAGCGTCGATCCCTATATCGACTAAACAACCAATGTGGTTGACGATCCGGTCACGCTCCTTGGAGGTTTTAGGGGAACGGGAAGCGGGGACGGCGGCTCCACAAATTAACCGAAACTTCGAGTCTCGAGCAGATTTGAATCGAGCCCGACTTTCATCTATGATGCTTTCGATATCTTTCAGCGTAAAAAGTCCTCGAAGGTGGTCTTCCCTGTTTACCACTGGAAGCTTATTTATACCGACGTGATTATTGAAGAATTTGTCGGCTTCCCCAATTGGGTCTTCTCCTATTACTTCTTCCTGGATTGTTACAACCTGATCTCTCGGGGTCATAGTCTCTGCAACAGTTTTATGTCGAAAACGCGTTTTGAGAGTGTTCCCTGCGAGAAGCCCGATGAGCTTCCCTTCAGAATCAACCACGGGGAAAGTGCTGAACTCAAAGCGCGACTTTAGATTTTGTTCCAAGATGTCGCCAATAAGCTGATTTGCAGTCACCTTAATAGGTTCCTGAATCAGGCCGTGGATATGATGTTTTACCTGGGCAACTTCTTTGGCTTGTTGGGAGTCACTCATGTTTTGGTGGATGATTCCCATGCCGCCGTTTAGTGCCATTGCTATGGCCATTTTAGACTCCGTTACAGTGTCCATATCAGCTGAGATGATAGGAATGTGAAGAGTAAGCCTGTCAGAGATCTTAGTTTCGAGTAAGGTTTCCCTAGGAAGAACTTCAGAATAGTGGGAGGCCAAAGAAACATCATCATATGTTAGCCCAGTGGGTAGGCTCTCCTCGAAGAATGAAGTTGCATCCAAATAGAAACGATCGTCGATCATATTTGACTGATTAACGATTTCTCCGACTTTTTCGGGCAGGTTCATTTTAGGAGTAATATTATTGTTCTTAAAGAGAAATGGCAATTAGGTCCATTGTGATGATTGGGATAGAACTTATGCAGATATGAACAGAGAGGGGATGTTTCTCATATTCTACTCTCGGTGAGGCAAGAATATCCTCGACGAATTTTGAATCAAGGAGAAAAACTTTCAGGAAAAATGGGGCTAAATTGGAAAGAGCTGAAGCCTCGGTTATCAGAATGGGGCGTATTTCATAATAGACCCGTGGGCTGTGTAGAATTAAAGGAAGCAGCGGCAGGGGAGCGGGTTTTGATTACAGAGCGTGAACCCAAGGCATTTCTTGTTGCTTTTTTTACGGCCCTTACAAGGGGGTGTGAAATTTTTCTCGCTTCTCCTGATTGGAACCGGAGACGCTTTGAGTACCTTCTTAGACTGATTCGCCCCCACTATATTCAAGGTCCCCGCCCTTTCCAGGTTCCTCATGAGGTTCGGGAAATGATTGGGAAAAGACTAGACCAGCCTGCTGTGATGATTCCAACGGGCGGTACAACTGGAGAGATTCGTTACACAATTCATACTTGGGAAACGCTTTGTGTGGCGGCAAGGAGTTTTAACAGTTTCCACGGAGGGGAAGCAATCAACTCTTGCTGTATGTTGCCGCTCTACCACGTTAGCGGGCTTATGCAGGTAGTGCGTTCTTTGGTGAGCGGTGGAAGGATCCAGTTCCTAGACTACCACTCCATACTGAGGTGCGAATTTCCGGAAATCAGCCCGGAAGGGCAGTTCATTTCACTGGTTCCGACGCAGTTGATCCGCCTAATGCGTGATGAACTCATTCTTGATTGGTTGCGTCAGTTTAGTTGCATATTGCTCGGCGGGAGCCCAGCCAAAGAAAAACTTCTCCAGGCGGCCCGCGATGAGGAACTACCGCTTTCACCGTGTTACGGGCTTACAGAGTCTGGGGCGCTAGTAACTATGCTAGAAAGGAAGGATTTCCTAGCGGGTGAAATTGGTGTTGGTCGTTCTCTTCCTCATGCTCAGGTCTTTATCAGAGAGCCAACCGGTTTGCCTGCAAGGCCTGGAACGATTGGAAGAATCATCATTAAATCAGATGCTCTTTTCCAAGGATACTATCCTGAAGTCACTGATTTTTCCGAAGATGGTTTTGCTACCGAGGACGAGGGTTACTTTGACGAAAACGGATTTCTCCACATCGTTCGGAGACTGGACAAGGCGATTAACACGGGGGGTGAAAAGGTCAATCCTGACCATGTGGAAAAGGTCCTGATGGAGACTGGACAATTTTCGGAAGTGTTGGTCACCGGTGCTCCGGATCCGGAGTGGGGAGAGCAAGTTGTAGCAATATATGTTCCGAGGGTGCCTTCGGAGAAACCAGCACAAAGCGTTGTGCGGAATGCGATGGGATTAAATCTCAATGCTCACGAGATCCCCAAGCAATGGATTAAATTATCAGAGATCCCGGTCAATTCATTGGGAAAACCAGATATTGACGAGATATTGAAAGATGATGGATCTTACGGGTAAAGAATCTTTCTGATCCCTATCTTGGTGGATAAAGAGGTGGGTGGTTATAGGCTATGCGTCTTTAGTGTTTGTTGCTAAATGAAAGGCAGAGGATATATGATCGATTTCCCTTTTCCCAAGATTTGATCTTGCTTGATTTTAGTTTCTACAAGATTATGGCCATTCGGAAATGAAACTAAAGGCCCTTTCCCTACTGTTAACTATAGCACTGTTCTTTTCAGCGAACGGGCACTTTGTGTTTCTACAGGGTGTTGCTTGGGGAACTATGGCAAAGCAGTTTTATTCTGATACAGAATCGCTATCATCTGTTCTTGATAAGACTTTTAGCGGTGAGTTCCCGTGCCGGATTTGTCAATCCATCGAGGCTTCTATGGAGGCGCAAGACGAAGGAAATAAGACATCAGAGATTTCCCCAAAAAGTCTAAATCACTTAATCCCGTTCTTTCCTCCGCCTACCTCGCTTGTTTGGGCAAAGGGGTGCCCGTTTTCTGAGGAGGTCCTCCTTCTCGATGAATCTATTCCTCTTGTCGGTTCGCCGCCTCCTAGAGTTTAGAGTGACCTAGTCCCTAAACGGAACGAATACCCTATCGGAAGGTATTAGGATAGGGCATCTTCGTTTTCCGGATGTATCTTCACATCCTGAAAGAATCCCGATTTCCATTTGCGAATCTTGGTTTGGATGGGAAGGCAATCAAAACCACATTTTATGGAATCGGTAGCTGATCTTTGGATTTAAATGAAGCTTCGGATTCCTTTGCTAAAACTTTTCTCAACCATGAATAGAAATTTTAATTTTGATGGTAAAAATAGAGATGTAGAGAAATCTAAGGAAATTAAATCTATGTTAGGGGCGCTGCGTATATTTACCACAGCTTGGCGTACCGAAGTTAAGGGTATTGAAATGCAATTACTTCCTCGAGAATCACAATGGGAGAAGTATTGGGGTGTACTATCACTGACCTGCGCCTTCTTGTTTTCTCTGAATCTTTCGAATGCTCAATCGGAACCAGATTTGGGAAAAGAGGTTCCCGAACTAGCCAACTTTGCGGCGTATTACGGATCGCAGGAATCAATCAATCGAACATCTGTTTCACCGCTAGGTGAGTTGGGTACTGCTCCCGACCTGGCTGGAATGATGAGGTGGATTCCGGGTGCGACGCTGGTCAACAATGGCCCCATTAGCGGCCAAGCGCAGTATCGTGGTTTGTTTGGTCCAAGGGTGAATATTCTCTTAGAAGGCGTTTATGTCAATCCGGGAGGACCAAATTGGATGGATCCACCCCTCCACTACATGCCTCGAAATTTGACCGAATCGCTTGAGGTCATACAAGGCGTAGCACCAGTTAGTGTGGGGATGGAGGTGATAGGTGGCAGCGTTTCAGGGAAGTATTATTCCATTCCTTATTCTGGGGAGAAAAGGTTTCAGAAACATGGTCGGACGGAATTGGTAAGGAGGAGTGTTGATGGAGGAACTTCTGCTGCTCTAATCGCAGGAATAAGCAACAATGTTCATCGAATTCAATTTAGTTCGGGCTACGATGAAGGAGACAACTATAAATTTCCCGGTGGTGTTCTCAGACATTCATCATATAAGCGGGAAACCCATCGAGGATCCTACGATTGGAAGAAAGGTGAACAACAATTTTCCTTCGCTTTGCACCACACAGCGACCGGTGATTCTGGTAATCCTTCACTTCCTATGGACATCAAATTTGTTAATACCGACATTTATTCTGCTCGTTATGAAGGCCAATGGTCAAATTTTGGGGTTCAGGCCAAGATTCATTACTCCGAAGTGGATCATTGGATGAGCAACTATACGTTGCGATCACCTCCAGATTTCAATGTATTTGATCCACCGCAGCTATTAGTCCCCCTTGTCATGGCCTTCGATGGAGAAGATCGTCGGGATGTTTCGGCGCAGAGTAGTGGACTTGGATACGCGGCTTTAGTTGGGTTTCCCATGTTTACGGGAACGCTTTCAATCGGAGGGAGTGGCCACCTTTCATCATACAATGTGCTGATTAATGACCCTGATTCAGCTTTTTTCGTTAGGAATTTCAATGATGTGATAAGGGACCGTTACGGCTTCACCTTGGAGTGGAAAGGAGCGATTGGAGAATCAACTCAATTGGATTTTGGAGTTCTATGGGGCCGAGTAGTAATGGCTGCAGGTCCCGTATCCCTCCCGCCCTTACTCAGCACTAGTGCAGTATACTCTATGTCTGCACCTGTGATCTTGCAGAATCGATTTAATGGAGCTGATCGAACACGAAGCGATAATCATTACAATTTCTCCCTAAATCTGGACCACGAATTGAATCGGAGTATGGCGGTTTCGTTAGGCATCGGTAGAAAAACCCGATCGGCTTCGCATATTGAACGTTATAGTTGGCTTCCAATCGAAGCGACTGCCGGTCTCTCCGACTTTAATAACTATGTAGGTGACTTTGACCTTAATCCAGAGATTGCACACGAGGTAGATTTGGCTTTTCACTTGGGAATACCTGATCGGACACGATTCTCAGTCCGCTTTTTCTTTAGGGATATCGAAGATTTTATTCAGGGATCCCCTTTTGATCCGATCACTATTGGCCCACCTTTTGATAAGCCGGTAGAGATAGTGAGTGCACTCAATGGGGATCCGACTCCGATGAAATTCACTAATACTAATGCTGAGATGTACGGTTTTGATCTCTCCGGAGAATGGCGCATAGCCTCAGCTTGGACTGTCTCGTTCCTCGCTTCTTGTGTTCGAGGCAACAGAACCGATATCGACGATAATCTCTATCGTATCGCACCCCCCAATGCTTCAATCGCCATGAAATATGGTTCAGAAAAAATTTTCTTGACCGTGGAGGGGGTGGGTTTTGGCAGGGGTAGACACTTGTCAAAGAAAATTGTCTTAAATGAGGTACGCTCCAGCAACAGTAATACCTCGGGATATGCGCTTCTGAATCTTTTGGGAGTGTGGCACCTTAATGAGCACATTTCTTTCGTGCTGGGAGTCGAGAACGTGTTCAATAGGCTTTATGCCGAACATCTAAGTGGATTCAATCGTGTCCGAATCAGTGATGTGCCAGTTGGAGAGCGAATTAGCGGACCAGGACGCAACATTTCTGTTCAGGTAGGCTTTGAATGGTGAAAATTCACCGCTCTGATTATTTTAGCTTCCCGAACAAGGTTCTAACCATATCGCCTTCCACTACTCCTCAATACAATCTAGATCTTATTGGCCAGATCTACCAATTTTAAAGATCCATTGCTATCTCGATATCAGGATCGAGTTGGGGTGGAGTTGAGAGAAACGAAATTGTAAGAAATAGAATCATGGAAACAAGTAGAGAGATGGCGCCTGGGTCGATGCGATAGGGAATTGTGAAGTCTCCCAGAAGGCTAGCAATTCGAATCAGGAAATTAGTAAGTAGACTGGAAATAATAGCGACATTGGCAGCGGTTGCTGTGGCTCTTTTCCAGTTGAATCCTATAGCCACGACTGGAACAAGGGCAGCTGCAAAGATTCCCCATCCGATCAGCCCAAGCAAAGCAACGAGGTCCTGACCAGAATAGAGAGCGACAAGAGCTGCGGAAAAGGCGATAAGCACAGTTACGATACGTGCGCCCAGAAGTTCGTTTTCAAAGGATTTATTGAAAAGTGAACGCGGAATATCGTGGATAACGGCTGCAGTGCCGACATTGAGGAATCCATCAGCAGTTGACATGATAGCAGCAAATAATCCAGCGAAGACGATCCCAGCGAGAATAGGATGAGCATAAAATTGAAGAAACTGTGGCGCAGCGTGATCGGCCGACTGGATTTCCGGGTGGGCCCCAGTTAGAACCAGGGCCCGCATTACCAGCCCGATACTGATCCAGAGGAGGGCGCAGATTGAGAAGCCGACGAAGGTGACAGTTAGAATATGCTTCATGTCTTGTAATCGGCGGCACATCATGAATTTCGTTACGAGATGAGGCTGTCCAGCGTTTCCTAAGACGAAAAGAAAGATCCAGGAAATGCAGGCCATCATTCCGAGGGTACCCCAGGGCCCAATAGCTTCTAGATCATCTGCCATAATGGTCGTTGCTATTCCCGCCATGCCCCCTTCAAAGGCGGTGATTGCGGAAAAGAAAACGAGTATGGAAGCAACTGCCATTACGGAGCCTTGCCATACATCTGTGTAAACTGAGGCAAGAATTCCTCCGGAAACGCAGTAGAAGACGAGCACGAAACAAGATATGGCGACACACCACTCGATACTGAGCGATCCAATAGATTCGGTGTTGGCGAAGAGGTCCCGAAGTACCTCAGCCATTGCTAGGATTTGTGCCGCGAGGTAGCCAACCACTCCAATTAGAATGATAATGGCGGCAAGAAAGCGGGTCGTCTCGCTACTGTATCGAGCAGCAACGAGATCAGGAAGAGAGACAGATTCGAAAAGTTCGGCAAAATAACGCAGTCTTTTACCGACAATGTAGAAAGAAAAACTGTATCCCAAGGCGGAGATGACAATCAGCCAGATGGAGCTCATGCCCATCCGATAAACTAGCCCTGGCCCTCCTATAAATCCAAAACCACTCAGACTGCTTGAAAAAACGGCCAACCCAAGGACAAAGACCCCCAAGTTACGTCCAGCCATAAAGAAATCGCTCGTGGAGCGTGTCCTTTTCATAGCCCAGGCCCCAATAGCGACGCAGAAAAGCATGTAAATCCCAATACAGGTAAGGATTATGAGACTGCGGTTATACTCCATATCATTGCCCTTAATCGCCTTTGCGGCGTCGATTGAGGGTTTCTTTGAATCTTTCTAGGTCTTGCGAAGTTACGATGTAACGGTCAAATCCCCAAACGTAGAGAACTATGAAGTAGACTGGCATTGGCCAGAGGGCGAAGAGCATAATCGCAGTAGGTAAGGGAAATCCGAAGAGCTGTGGTGTCTCATCCCCTTGGATGTAACTAAAGTAGGTTAGAAATAGGACGGAAAAAAGCACTCCATAGATGATCCCTCCTATGGTCAGATAAGTTCGTAATGGGCCGACTTTCTCTTTGCGTTGGAGTCCAAGAGCAAATCCCGTTACAATGGTACCAACTACAAGAAGTCCAAGGAGCCATCCGAATAGAAGCACGCTTCCGTGTCGTTCCAGCCCTGATCCACCACTATGTATGGTAGAGAATACTTCGTGAGCTTGTCCGTGATTATTTGGGGATTCAGGGATAGCGACGATAGCACCGCTGACTAGGGCAATGCTCAGAAGGAGAAGCAGAAGTAGGGAGGTTGTTTTCACGAACTATTGAAAGGGGGTACTGTAAATTGCTGGCATCATTTAAATTCAACGTAGGCTTTTGTAGAAGAGGAGGGGAGTTATAATGAGTTTTGAAGACGATTTAAAGTCCGGGGGAGGGTGCCTAGCTGGATTTATTGTAATTGGCAGATACATGGAGTAGATCAATGGGAAAATAGCGGGAATAAAGTAGTACATGCAACGACTCCATAATTTTTCCAGGAATTTCGGATAGCATACTATCTATGAATTTCTCGATTTGCTTTAGAGTTTCCCATCTACTCTTCGGCCTTGTCTTCGGTTTCCTCTTGGTTTTGAATCTTTAATTTAACTATAGGACCGGAAGGCATACGACTAAGACTATCTGTATTCCCCCTGCGTCCAAAGAATATTATGTCCGAAGACATAACCGAGATTTTGAAGTCTTGGCCTTTTGACGGCCAGAATAACGTGCGCAAGATCGTGGATACGAACGGTGTTGAGAAGATACAGGTGCGTATTGAGCAGGGTGCTTTCCAAGGCATTCTTCAAATGGATCTTGACGGTCGTCCCGATGGAAGGAGGCCATATGATAAAGAGTTTGTCTTGGACCATTTCAGAGAGAAGCTTGTTGGGTCCCAGAACAATAAAAGCACAATAGAGAAGTTCCTTCTTAGTCGCGAGGATTGTCGAGAAATATTCGATGAGAGTTTCACGGTCTATGAGAGATACGTCTTCCTTTTGCAGATAAAGGATTACGACAGGGTTGTACGAGATACCGAACGTAATATGGAGGTGTTCCGGTTCGTGAAGGAGTATGGAGCACACCGGGAGGATCGGCAACACCTCGAAAGGTGGTGGCCCTATATACTAAGAATTCATTATGTGGCCCGGGTAATGCTGGAGGTTCAGGAGAACAAATTTAGTGTGGCTCTCCGTCTAATTTCGGAAGCGGAAGGTAAAATTGAGAATCTTGAAGAGGTTGATTCGGAGGAATTCCATAATGAGAGAGATAGGTCCCGTCAGGCATTAAAAGACCTGGCTCAGGAAGTTCGGGACAAAATGCCTTTGGATCCCAAAGAGGCTTTAAAAAGAGCACTGGATCAGGCGGTAAAACGTGAAGAATACGAAAAAGCTGCGGTTTTACGTGATCAATTAAGGGATCTTGACTAGTAAGCTAGGGGTGGCCAAATGCGTTACAGACGATTCGAGGGCATTGAAAAGGACTGGAGTGCGATCACTTTTGGCTGTTGGCAGATTGCGCCGAGTGAAGGCTGGGGAGCTATTTGTTCTGAGGAAGCAGCCGATGGGGTCGTGAAGGCCGCTCTCGACTCGGGTATTACCGCTTTTGATACAGCGGAGGGCTATGGTGACGGCGAATCAGAAAAGCGATTGGGCAAGGCGCTGGGATCTAATAAGGACGATGTGATTATCATCTCCAAGATTTGGCCCGACGCGAAGTTGGATATGGATGCCTACAGGGAGCGACTTGATGGGACCCTACATGCGCTCCAGAGAGACTATGTAGACGTCTACCTAGTACATTGGCCGGGAGATAACTTTGATTCGCCTGACAAGAGCGCCCGAATGTGTGATCTAATGGCTTCCTTAGTGGAGAGCGGGAAAGCTACACGGGTTGGCCTTTCAAATTTCCACAAAAGCGACTTGTCGCTGCTGGCCGATGGATTAAGAAACTTTTCTTTTAACGAAGTGCCTTACAGTTTGTTAGATCGACGATATGATGGCGAAACTCGTTTGATTTGCGAAGAACACGGTCTGGCCTATATTGCTTATTCCCCGACTGGAAAAGGATTGTTAGCTGGACGGGTGGATGCAGAGGCGAGAAGCTATCCTGCTAGATCGTGGGATCCTCATTATCTAGAACCGCGCTTTTCTGAGTCCCTAAAGGTCTTAGAGGTTGTACAAGAAATTGCAGTAGAATGCGATGTGCAGCCAATTGCGGTTGCCCTTTCTTGGGTGCTTGCAAGGCCAAACCTTTGGACAGTTATTATTGGTTCTCGAAAGGTAGACCAGGTTTCCGGTTTTGCTATCGCTGGCGATTTTGAATTGAACGCCGATCAGTTGATGCGACTCGAAGCTGCGAGTGATGCATACTTGGAGAAGTTTCCGTAGAACTAAGGATAGGGAACGAATCTTATTTTCGTTTGTATTCTTGAAGAATATTGTAAAGTGGGAATTTTCAGCAAGTAATGGCCTCAATGGATGTTTTTCGAGTGGATGATTTCAGTGATTTCTGATTGATAGGAAGTTATGAAGAAACGTTGTCTTTTGTAGATACTGGGTTTCGGGGGGATTGATAAATTTCATGAGGCGGCTCTTAATTTTCTGGCACTGGATGTATTTAACAAAGTGTGAAAATTATGGGCAGGAAGGAAGGGCTTTAATGCGGGGGAGTGATGAAATTGGGAGATAGAGTAGCAATCGTGACAGGAGCTAGTTCTGGGATCGGTCGAGGGATCGCTCTCGAGTTTGCCCGAGAAGGGGCCAAGGTCTGTGTGGTAGATGTTAGAGAAGAGCCAAAGCGAGGTAAATATCATGAAACCAAAAAACGGAAGTCGACTGCGGATACCATAGTCGATTTAGGGGGCGAGGCATGCTTTGCTGAGGCCGATATGGGAAATGATTCTTCGATCGAGCAGATGATCCACAAAACGCTGAATCACTTCGGCCAAATTGACATTCTCGTAAATAACGCTGGGATTTATAATCCCGGAGGGATTCAGGATGTCTCAAGTGCGGAATGGGATCGCATGACCGGTGTTAATCTGAAGGGGGTTTTTTTGGCGATGAAGTTCGTAATTCCTTTTTTAAGGTCTTCAGCTGCGGGAAGGATCATCAATATTGCTTCGATTCACGCCTTTGCTGGTGGGGCCGGCCCCCCCTATACTTCGGCTAAAGCAGCAGTTGTAAATCTTACAAAAGACATTGCTGTAGAATTGGCTCCCGATAGTGTAACTGTGAACGCAATTTGTCCGGGTTATATAGAGACGCCGATTCAGGATTACTTGTCCGATGAGGATATTGAGAACAGTCGTTTACGGACGCCCTTGCCACGATTTGGAAATCCGAAGGATATTGGGCGTGCGGCCGTCTTTCTCGCCTCTGATGATGCGTCATGGATCACTGGAGTTGCCCTGCCCGTAGATGGTGGCTGGTTGGCTCAGATTTAGAGTTGAAACTGCAAGGTAGTAGAGTGCGACAGGGAGATCTGGTCGAGGTGATGGAAGAAAAAGCGCCCGATGGAACTGGAAGTCTATTCCCTGGAATTAAAGATGGGGGGAATCCCTTGGGAAGAAAGTTTCTTGCCTACTGAGCAAAGTTTGGCGCAGCTCACATCCTATTTTAATATGCTTGAGACCTATCGTTAGAGAGAGGATCGGGTTAGGGTATCCCGAAACTCGGAGCTTATCAATTTGAGAGGTCGATCAAGCGCTGGAGGTGGTTCCTGGCCTGTTTCAACAAGTAGATTGATGAAGATAGGCCCTTCCTGGTCAAGGATTTCAGGTAATGTTTCGTTAATTCCTTTAACCGAATCTATCTGGTGGGAATGTAGAATCCCCGCGCCCTTAGCTAGCGTTGTCATGGAAAGATAATCTCCGCCCGGAATAAGCTGATTCCCAGTCACTTCGTAAGTATTGTTCTGTATTACGTAAATAACCAGGTTAGCGGGGGGAGTTTGTGTAACTGTTACCAGGGTTCCGAGAGACATTAGCATACTTCCGTCTCCGTTTAGCACCCAAACCTTTCGTTCTGGCCGGGCCAAGGCAATTCCCATAGCGAAATCCGCTGCATGCCCCATTGCGCTTCCAACTGAGGGGAAATCCAGGTTCGAGTTCGAGAGATGACTCCATGGAGCCGCACTCCCCATGGTAGTCACGACTACTGTATCGGGGAGACGCAGCTTCTGTAGCGCGGCGAGACATGAGTAGCGATTCATCATATCATAAGGACCCCAACTGGTTTTCTCAGCGCCTCTGCTTCTTTCTGGGCTTTGCGGAAAACCTTGGACTCAGTATCTCCTGTGAGTATGTGATAGGGCATTCCCCAGGCCTTCAGCATCGGTTCAAAAAATGATGCTGCAGTATCGACTGATTCGGTTCCGAGTGATCGGTATCCTCGATAGGTCAGCAGGGCAACGAGCGGCACACCCATTTCAATTGCGGTTCCTCTAAGTGCATCTCCTGATTCGAAGAAACCCGTATTCTGGATAATTACGATGGGAGTCGCGCCTCCTATCCAGAGACCGCTCGCGATCGACCAGGCTTCGCCTTCACGACAAACTAGAATTGTCTGCACATTCGGATTTTGATCACATAATTCGAAGATCAGCCTGGATGAATTATCCGGTACTCCCACGGAGTGAGTCATTCCTATGTCGAGAAGAGCTCGGACTATTCTCTCCGACCGAAAACTTAACAGACTCTCGTCATTCGGAGTCTCTCTATTGCAAATTTTGAAGGCCATAAAGTTACTGGATCATCATCAATTAAAAGTAGCTAATGCACAACAAATGGCATTTAAATCAATGACTGTTGGCCTAAGTTTCATAGAACGAAGACTTTTCGGAAATAAAGCACTTTCGTCGATTATCTGGAATCGGGTGGGGTCAGATTCTATTATCATACGCTTGCAGTGTACGTCTGTGACTATCTAGGGAGGAACCGACTCATTAGCTTAGTCGAATTGCCGCGAAAACACAAAGACTGACTCGGTTAAAAGGTCGAATCAATTTCTCTGGCTCCAGGTACTGGAAGAGACTTCCTATGGCTTCAGAATCAGATTTGCTCACATCGGTATCCCGTATGCGGGTCATGAAAAAGTCAAGACCATGCTAATCAGTTTTAGGCTAGGGTACGGCAGTCTTCTGTTGTTGGCGAAGCACTCTTCGGTCTCCTTGTCGCAGGGTGATGCCTTCATGGTCTAATTTCTCCAGGATAGGTAGGGCAATTCGTCGACTGGTCCCGAGGGTGAAGCGAATCTCGCTTACAGTCGAGGGACCATTTAAACGGATGAGATCTATGATTTTATCTTTTGCAAGGTTGAAGGAAGACTTTGACATAACGATTTTGTCTGAGACTTCGACAACTTCATTGGATTGGATAAGAAAAGTAAGGGTTTCAAGATAGTGTGAATCAGAGGCCAACTCTTTCCGCGATGGAGGTTCCAGAGGTTTGTTATTGAGGGAGCTGCGTATTTTATCAGCTAGTGGTCTAAGGCGTTCGGGAAGTGCAATTTTGTGATTTACTCTCATGAGAAATACACCCTGTTTCTGAAATCCCGATCGAAGCAGTCTTTCCAGCAAAGCTTCAAATATATCTTTATGGCGATTCTCAATACGAATAGTTCGTCGGAGCTTACTGAGCGTGAGACCGCCACGTTCCGGGTTTGTACTGTGTTCTTGGTCAATAGCCTTGGAGGCGGTGTGGAATAATTTGTCCCACCATTTCCTTTCAACAAGTAGGGGCCCTAGGAGTATAGCGGCTCCGGATTCTGCTAGTCCTCGAATTGTTTCGGCGATCTCATCAGCACTGAAGATGGACTGGAGCAAGACTTCGGTGGGCGAGATAGCTAGGTCGCGCAGAAGCTGAGAGCTGATCCAGTGATCTAATTTCCCGAGTGACTTGGCACGTATTTCGAGGAAATTTTTATGAGCGCAATCTTGGAATAGGTAGGGACGGGATTGAGGGTAAAGAACAATTCCTCCTCCAACGGTAGTTTTCCCTGGCCAGTCTCGAATAATAAATCGATCACCGGCAAAAAGAAAAAGCGGGGACTCTAGGCGAAGTTGGGCAAGTGTACTTTGCCCTGGGGAGAGATCCTGTTTCTCAAAAAATCGCATCCTTGCGGGTACATTTTTGCTTCCGTGGTGGATTCGGACGCGGCTTCCATCAGTGAGATGACGGATTCCCCTTGGTAGCGATCTCGCGAAATCAGGTGATCGCTCGATGAGGGCATCGGCTGTTTGGGAGGGACTCCCTAGTTCTGGTAAGGTTACTACATCACCTTTTTGGATCTTTGTTGGACCTTGTGAATCAGGCGTGGAGACGTGTGCCAGGCAGGTGGCAGTTCGCATGCTAGGCCGACTCTCTTCAAGATGTTGGTTTACAGATTGTATATTGCGAATTCGGGATTCGATGCCTGAGGGTTGGATGAGGATTTGCTGGCCACGAATCAAAGTTCCACCGGTTAGGGTTCCCGTGGCGACTGTCCCAATGCCCGGAATTGAAAAGACGCGATCGACGGGCAGGCGTGGCTTTCCAATATTGCGTGGGAGAGGGGTGTCTTTAAGGACCCTTCCCAAGGCAATCTTTAAGTCCTCGATCCCCTCTCCGGTTACTGATGATGTTCTTACAATGGGAGCCTTAGCTAAGCGGCTCGTGTTTAGTCTCTTTCTAATCTCATTGATTTTTAAAGTGTTAGTTTTATCCGCAAGGTCTGACTTGGATAGTGCCACAACGCCACGTGAGATTCCAAGATAAGAAAGGATCTCGAGATGCTCTTCCGTTTGAGTCATCCATCCGTCGTCAGCTGCGATAACGAGAAGACAGAGATCGATCGATCCAACGCCAGCGACCATATTCTTGACAAAATCTTCGTGTCCGGGAACGTCGACAATTCCAAGATTAAAGATGACAGAAGGGTCTTCAGGAGACCTGATATCGAGAAAGGCAAAACCGAGATCAATCGTAAGCCCTCTTTTCTTTTCTTCAGGAAGGCGATCTGGATCCACACCCGTTAATGCCTTTACCAAGGAGCTTTTTCCGTGGTCAACATGACCGGCGGTTGCAAGGATTAAATTATGATTAGTCACAGGAATTTGCCGGACTTAATCAGAAATTTACTTTGAATTTTCAGTCCAGGACGGTTTAGATTTCAGTGCTGATCGAATGGCGCAGGAAAGTGACTCGTCTTGACTTTCAAAGACTGTACGTAAGTCGAGCCGAAGTTGCTGGTTTGAGATATATCCTATGACAGGAGGGGTTCCCTTCCGTAGTTCAGAGGTGAGTAGTTCGAGGTTTTTTGCTGTCGACGCTAAATCAATGGTCACCGATGGTATACTTGATTTCGGTAGGGCGCCTCCTCCGATTTGCGATTCTCCATCGTTAATGTTAATTTTGATCGGCAGGTCTTTTAGGCTCCGAGCGATTTTTTCCCCACGTTTCCGAAGCTTTGCAACGGGATCATTAAGCATTTGGAAAACCGGTATTTCTTTATTAGACCGTTGGCTGAGGTAAAGTTCGGCGGTGGACTGCAGGGCTGCGAGGATGAGTTTGTCGGAGCGTAAGGCTCGGAAAAAAGGTTCCTTTTTGAGGGCATCGACAATCACTTTTTTCCCTGCTATTATGCCAGCCTGGGGACCACCCATCAATTTGTCACCACTGAAGCAGACCAAATCAACACCCTGGCGAAGCACTTCGGCAGGAGTAGGCTCGTGTTCCAGAGATGTGGTCTGAGCGGTATCGACTAGGGCACCGCTACCAAGGTCTTCGATCATTGGTAGTCGATGGGTATTGGCCAATAGTTTGATATCCTCAGATGTCGGAGATTTGACGAAACCCTCCATAGCAAAATTGCTTCGATGCACCTTGAGTATGAGGGCTGTATCTCGGTTGATCGCCCTTTCATAATCTTTCACGGTAGTCCGGTTGGTAGTTCCGACTTCACGGATGTCGGCACCGCTTGACTCAAGGATCTCCGGTATTCGGAAGCCGCCTCCAATTTGGATGAGCTCTCCCCTTGAAATGATGACGCTTTTCTGGTCCCCAGATGTAAAATGTCGGATGACTAAAACAAGAGCGGCAGCACAGTTGTTAACTACGATTGTGCTCTCGGATTGGCACAGAATAGAGAGGCACAGCTCGAGATATTGACCTCGATTTCCTCGATTTCCGGTGGGCAGATCCATTTCAAGATTGCTATATGTTTGTCCGATTTCACTCATATACTGAACGGCTTGGGGTGCGAGGGGGGCACGCCCAAGATTGGTATGAACAATGACTCCGGTTCCGTTTACAGTAGGCTTTATCCTGCTCAGCTCGATAGCTTTGAGTTCCTTTCCGATCTGAGTGACGATCAAATCGAAGGGAGGAATCTTTCTCTTTTTTCGAATAATATTCAAATACTCCCGAACAACGGAGAGAACGATTTCGTGCGGAAGCTCTCTGAAAGCAAGCGCCTGGATGATTTTATCGACGGAAGGTATGGTGCGCCGGTCGCTATCGGGGTTAGTCATCTTGTCTATCCTCGGTTGGGAGAATGGGTCTTTCTTTTAATGAGAAATAGTATCTGAGCGAATTTGAATTGAAAAAGGGATATCGACAAGCGAACTTTCCAGCAGTGAAGGCGGAAGGTCAGCGCATACTGAAGGAACTCGTTCTTGTCGGCGGGGGCCATTCTCATATCGCTATTCTGAAAGAGTTTGGAATGCGGCCGGTTTTGGGTTTGCGAATCACGCTTATATCGGAATATGGCGGAACGCCGTATTCAGGGATGCTTCCGGGCCTAATCGCGGGGCACTACAATTACGAAGAAGTACATATTGACCTAGTCCGGCTCTGTCGGTTAGCAGGAGCTCAGTTTTATCGGACCCGAGTCGAGGGACTGGATTTGGGAGGGAAGCGAGTGCTTTGTGAAGGGAGACCTCCAGTTCGATTTGATTTAATTTCAATTAACAATGGATCGACACCGAGAACTAAAGGAATTGCTGGGGCGGCCAAGTACTCCATTCCAGTGAAGCCGATTATGCAGTTTCTCCGTGGTTGGGATAGAATCTTGGAAGCGGCGATAAAAAGGGAAGGCGATTCATATCGGGTTACGGTGATAGGTGGGGGAGCCGGGGGTGTCGAAGTAACGCTTGCCACTCAGTTTTGCCTCTATAATGAACTTAAAAAACGCAATATTACGAGCTCTCAGATAGAATTTCATTTGGTTACAGAAAGCGATGTTCTCCTTCCGACTCATAATCCGAGAGTGCAGGAAAAATACACCCGCATTCTGGATGATCGGAAAGTGGTAGTGCACCTCCAACATCGGGTAGTGAAGGTTGAAGCCGACGCTTTATTTTGCGAACCGGGTGCAATTATCCTTAGCGACGCAATCATTCTGGCGACCGATGGTGCCCCATCGGAATGGCTGAGAGAATCGGGATTAACAACCGATCACCAAGGCTTCATTGTCGTAGATGAATGTTTGCGGTCGCCCTCACATCCCTTTGTCTTTGCTGCAGGAGATGCTGCCTCGGTGAGGGAGCATCCGCGCCCTAAGTCAGGAGTCTTTGCAGTTCGACAAGGGCCTCCCTTAGGCGAAAACATCCGTTTGGCTCTGGCTGATCTGCCTTCTAAGCCTTTTGTTCCCCAGAGACATTTTCTGAGCTTAATTAGTACAGGGGATCAGTACGCGGTTGCTTCACGAGGACGATGGGCATTGGAAGGGAAAATAATCTGGAAGATTAAAGATTGGATTGATCGCCGCTGGATGAAGCAGTATCGAGAGTTGCCTGCCATGTCGGAGGATGAGGGGGATTCTCGAATTGCGGAAAGGCTTATCCCCAATTCGGATACCCTTCCAGAAGAGGGAAAGGAAACGATTCGCTGTGGAGGATGCGGCTCGAAAGTTGGGAGCGTTGTATTGAATAAAGTTCTTAACCGGGTGGATATTATTGAGCGAAAGGACATTTTGCTGGGCCTCAAGAGTTCCGATGATGCAGCTGCCTTGAAAGTCCCGGAAGGAATGATACAGGTTCAATCAGTGGACAGTTTCCCGGTTTTCTTAAATGACCCCTACATGTTCGGTAAGATTGCTGCCAACCATTGTCTGGGCGATCTCTTTGCAATGGGAGCTGAACCTCAGTCTGCGCAGGTATTGGTTACTGTGGATCCAGGTTCTGATTCAGCGATGGAAGAGCAGCTTTTTCAGGTAATGAGTGGAGCGATTTCTCTGTTGGAGGAACATAGGGTCGCGCTTATTGGAGGACACACTTCAGAAGGGTCGCCATTGGGTATAGGGTTGGTTGTAAACGGTCTGGCGGAAGAGGGAAGTCTCTTGCGCAAGGGAGGAATGCGGCCAGGCGATCAGCTCATCATGACAAAACCTCTGGGAACCGGGACGATCTTTGCTGCTGATATGCGGGCAAGAGCAAAGAGTAGTTGGATTGAGGAAGCGGTTCGATCAATGGTGCGTTCTAATGGGCCGGCGATCGATTGTTTCAAGAGGCATGGGGCAAGTGCTTCTTCTGATGTTACCGGTTTCGGTTTGGTTGGGCATTTGATTGAGATGCTGCATGCTTCCGGAACAGGAGCTAAAATGAATCTTAAAGCAGTAACATTTTTTTCTGGGGCGGTGGAAACAGCGAAGGCCGGGATACTGAGCACTTTGCAGCCCCAAAATCGAAAGCTGGAAGCATCTTTGAAATTTAAAGGGGAAAGAGATGAACGTTATGAGCTGCTCTTCGATCCACAGACCTCAGGAGGATTGCTTGCTAGTGTTCCATTGAAGCATGCAGAGGCTTGCCTAGGTGATCTCAAAAGTGTAGGTTATTTAGATGCTGCTGTGATTGGAGAGGTAGTTGTACGGGAGAAAGAGGAGCCTTGTCTTGAAATACGGGGGTTATAAAGTAGCATCCAATTTATAGGCCGTTTCTTGTCGCAGTTAAATTCGTTCTGTTGGAAGAGGTCCCTCTCGACCCAGGGGCGGTTTTGTTTCCCGCGGATTACCCCACGGGCTCTAGATGTCTCTTGATCGATTTGGGGTAAATCAATCCTACATTTCTTACTCTCAATCCACAGGATACGAACTAGTGTTTAATCTCGATTAGATCAAGCGGAACATGGCGGAGAGGGTAAGAATCGAACTTACCTCGACCTTCGGAGAAGGCCGACAACGGTTTTGAAGACCGCGGGGACCACCAGGCACCCTTCACTCTCCGAATAATCCGAAGATGGGTCGTATCTTCGGATTATTCAGAGTTTTTCGCGGATTGATTTAATAATCGAATCGGGCTCAGGAAAGCAGCCAGTTGCCAGTTTTGAGTAAATCTTCTCACCGTTCAAACTGACTTCGAATGCGCCCCCCCTGGAAGGGACGAGCCGAAGGCCGATTATCTGTTGCTTGAACTGTAGGATTCTTTCCGTCAGACTGACGGCTTGTAGTTCATAGCCTCAAGCGGCGCAGTATTCGATTTCAATTTCCATCCTGTTTCAAAGGATGTGAAGGAACAGAGGCTGAGTCAAGATTTGGAGAGAATGTGATTCCAAACGAATTGGGGATAAGAAACAGAAGTTTTCCCATCTGTATCTTTGCAAGATACCTGGAAATCACAATATTGCCTCTTCTCTTTAATTCCAATGGTTTAAAATCCAGGTGAAACTCAATTTTTATGGTACGAGTACAAGACCGATAAAGGCGATCGATAGATGACAGACTAAAAGAAAGCGACATAATCTTGGCCATCGAGCTGAGTTAGAGCCTTCAAAACTATATATTGTAGGGCTATTAGGTAGGTAAACTTAAACTCTAATAAGATTTTGACAGGTTAGAGGAGAAAATCCTTGATAAAAGATGTTACCCGTAGATCGTAGTAGTCAGCGACCGATTCCGGATCCGATACAGAAAAGGTTTGGTTTTCCGGAATTAATTGTGTGAGGTGTGAGTTTAAATTCTGTAGTGGATAGATTGATAGTATGAAAGACTTTCAGTTTTGCAGTCCGAGGTCCCTGGACGAAGCAGTGGGTTTGATGTCGGAAGAAGGTGTCAAAGCACGAGGTTTTGCCGGGGGTACCGATGTCTTGGTTCAATTGCGAGCGAAACGCTTTGAGATTGACCGACTGGTTGATATGAAACAGGTCCCGGAATTGAATGACCTTCAATTGGAGTCCACCAAGGGTCTGCGGATAGGTGCATCTGTCCCGTGTCACCAGGTTTACGAAGACAAGAGCATTTGTTCGGTTTACCCCGGCCTTATCGATTCGATTGCGATTATTGGAGGAATCCAAATCCAGGGTCGGGCCAGTATAGGAGGAAATCTTTGCAATGCATCACCGAGCGCAGACTCCATTCCTACTCTAATCGTTTATGGTGCCCAATGTGAGATTGCTGGAAAAAACGGCATGCGTTCGATCGGAGTTGAGGACTTTTGTGTCGGGCCAGGGAAGTCGGTTTTGGATGAAGGCGAAATATTAGTGGCGGTTAATATCCCGACCCCGGCGCCAAATTCTGGTGCCCATTACCTCCGGTTTATTCCTAGAAATGAAATGGATATAGCGGTAGTCGGAGCTGGAGCAGCGGTCGAGCTAGAAGAAGATTTGCAAACAATTAAAAAAGCGAGAATCGCTTTTGGTGCGGTTGCTCCTACCCCGCTTTTGGCGAGTGAAGCGGGTGATCTCTTATCTGGGAAAGAAGCCGGAGAAGAGTCATATGAAGCAGCAGCTTCAGTGGCACAGAGTATTGTTAGCCCTATCACCGATATGAGAGGGACTAAGGAGTTTCGCATTCACCTGACGGGGGTGTTGACGAAGAGAGCGCTTAGGGGCGCGGTTGCCCGAGCTAGGGGTGAGTTTGTACCCAATGCCGTAGAGGAGGCCAAAGCCTCGTAATAGGGAACAGGGAAAAGGTAATCTCAGCGGGAGAAGAATTATGGCACGAAAGACACATGTTCAAACGAAAATAAATAGGGAGCAGACGGAGTTCCTTTGTGAAGCAAGACAGAGTCTCCTTGAAGTTTTACGAGAGGAACTCGGTCTTACGGGTACTAAAGAAGGTTGTAATGACGGGAATTGTGGAGCCTGTTCAGTGACCTTGGATGGCGTGTTGGTGGATTCGTGCCTTGTCTTGGCGACAGAAGTTGAAGGACGTGAAGTCGGGACTGTAGAAGGTATTGCTACCGCAGACGGTCTCCATCCATTGCAGCAGGCTTTTCTCGAGGAGGCCGGATTACAGTGTGGAATTTGCACTCCAGGATTTTTAGTTGCAAGCAAAGCGCTACTGGAGAGAAATCCGAATCCAACCGAACATCAGGTAAGGCATTGGCTGGCTGGAAATTTATGTCGTTGCACGGGCTACGACAAGATCGTCAGATCCGTCCTCAAAGCAGCAGCAGTGACTGGAGACAAGGGAGCCGCGAAGGACGGCACCAACTGATTGGTTGCTCAATTGTTTTCCCCGGGAGAGAGTATGCCCAGGGTTTTTATACCCCCTCTTCTCCAGCGTTTCACCTCAGGTGAGGATTTCGTTGAGATCGAAGGTTCTACGGTTAGAGAGGTCGTCCAGAATCTTGAAGTGGAGTACCCAGGGATTCGGGATAGAATCTGTCAGGAAGACCGAATAAATCCTGGCATCGCAGTTGCGGTTGATGGACAGATTTCCAACGAAGGGATGCGGCGAAAGGTTGGACCGGACAGCGAATTACAGTTTATACCTGCTATCGGCGGGGGCTAGGGATTTAACGGTCTCGATATTTTAAGATTCTCGGTATGCCTTTCCGAAGGGTGACTGTATTTATTTTGACTGAATTTTCTCCGAAAGGATTTGAAGGTGGAATCACACTAATTCGAGTTGTGTGAATACAATGATTAATTACGCTTGACCAACACTCATATTAAGATGAGGTCTGGGCTTTATTGAAATTATTAAAGGAATAAACTTAAGAATTATGAAACTGAAGCAGGATTGCTTTCTATCAGCAACGATAAGGACCTTTCAATTCCGGTGCCATTTGTTTCCGACCTTCTACGCAAGGTCGGTGATTAGTTGCTTTTTGCTATTTGTGGGAGCATTGGTTGGAGCGGACGGGGCGGATATCAAGATAATTGAGATCAATGCTGACGATACGATGCGGTATGACGTGACAGCGTTCGAAGTTAACGCAGGCCAGAATGTGCGTATCGTGTTTAAAAATGTTGGCAAGCTTCCCAAGGTTGCGATGGGACACAATCTCATAGTCCTCAAGGAGGGAATAGAGATGGCTGAGTTTGCTCAGGTTGCAATGACTGCGAAGGAATCGGAGTTTATACCAGAGCTAAAGAGGGGAGAGATCATCGCCCACACAAAATTACTTGGTCCTGGCGAGATCGATACAATAGAGTTCATAGCTCCGGCCAAACTTGGAAATTACACTTACTTCTGTTCCTTCCCAGGACATTGGGTTCTTATGAAGGGTGTGATGACGGTGAAATAGTAGAGGTGTGTACAAATATTTTAAGGCCAACTTTGTAACGACAGGTTTCCCCGATGAGATAGACCAGCTAACAGACCTCAACAATACCGGGCGATCGGTCCGATTGGGGTTTTCAAAACTAAGCGATCATTGATAGGCTTTTCCCGTATTTCAAAAATTGCATTTCCACATCATCGATTCGATTGGGTGGGAGGAACGGGAACCATATTTGGCGGAGGCTTTTTGATCGTAGGTTATCTCTACTTCCCCGCTAACTTCGAAGTAGATCAGTTGTCCGATGGGCATTCCGGCGTACACCCGAACAGGTTGGTGGACTGAGATTTCTAGGGTCCAGTGATTACAGAAACCAACATCGCCCTTGCCAGCAGTGGCGTGAATGTCTATACCAAGTCGTCCGACGCTCGATTTACCTTCAAGAAAGGGAACGTGGAGGTGGGTTTCTGTATACTCTTCGGTGATCCCAAGGTAGGTTCGACCAGGCGTAAGTAAAATCCCATCTTTAGGAATTGACTGTGACACTGTATGATTGTGTTTCTTGGCATCGAGGACTTTGTCTTTGTAGGTGGCCAGTTCCTTCCCCAAGTGGACATCATAGCTGTTGGTTCCGAGGCAATCCTTTCTAAAGGGGTCGATGACGATATTCCCAGATTTGATGGCATGGAGGATCGAATTATCTGATAAAATCATGACTTAACTTAAAGCTCTGTCATCGACTGTTTGTACTCAAAAATCGCACCCTCCGAGTCATATTTCTCGATAATATAATATGCGTAGATGGCTACAGCGAAATACAAGCGGATCGAGCTTTGTACTATTAAAACCTACTTATCTTTTTTCGCGTACTGGTGGCCTCCAATGATAGCTTTGACTTCTTCTAGGCCTTTGGCCTTGAGAAGGTTGCCTACTCTCTCTTCTTCTTCCTCAATCAGCTTGGTGGCATTTTCAAGGACTTCTGCCAGGCGATTCGCTGGAAATTTACAAGCGCCATTTTCATCCATGTGCACGATTTCTCCAGGTGCGACATCCATGCCAGAGATGCGGACAGGTACGTTGACTGCATTAATCGCTTGATCTCCATGACCTGCGCAGACCCCGCTTGTCAAATACTGAAAGTTCATTGGTCGGATCTCATGAATATCACGGGAGGGGCCGTTGGAAATAGCACCAATAGCACCCACTGCCCTCATCGAGGATGTCATGTTTCCACCAGATAGTCCCACTTTGTCCGCTAGTTCGGGAGGGAATTTTTGTTCGAAACAGAAAATCGTCGGTTTGGGAGAATTATCTAGGGCCTCTAGAATGTCTATGAAAGACAACTCACTGTAGTTTGCATCGGGTAAACCATAGACGCCAGTTACTGCGTATCCTGCGATAGCTCCCAATTCGGGATACCAGCATTTGAGGGAACGATCGGTGTACCAGTTTTCAGTCCAGGGATTATAAAGTCCAAGACATAGCGGGTTTCCTGGATAGGTGGCAACCACATTAGTGATTGTAGGGGTGTCAATTTTCTGGAGAGCTTCCAGCATTTCCTTGTCGGTCATTGTATCCTTTCTTGATTTGTGTTCTTTTCTGTTCTTAGTTTATTTTTTTAAGCTGTTCAGAACTTTGTCGGCGGCTGCGTTGATTGTTGTGATTGCGTCCTCCAGTTCCTCCTCAGTTTGATTCGGTTTGATCCCAATTGAAACTGTACGACTGAGGATATCGAGTGAATTTGGGCACATATCCTTACTATAATCCATCCGGCAGTTCGCATTTTGAGGGAGATTGAAAGGATTCAGAGCGGGATGATGGGAGCCTTGGTGGTTGAGGATTGGATCCCACTCTGTGTAGTTGTGCCGCCCTGTTTCAGACAATATTCTACCTTTAGTGTCTTCGACGAACTTCTTAGAGGAATCCTTACTAGGGAGTAGGTACATAATGCAAGTGGCGCACTCCCCATCAGGAGAGTGGCGTGGCGAAGGCCAAAGCCCCGACTCCTTAGTGGCCTCTAGAATCTGGGCTTTTTGAGAGCGTAATTCCTCTAGTAATTGCGGCAGTCGGTTCAACTGCTCATTGAGGATGGCACCCTCAAACTCCGAAGCACGGGATCCACAATTAATAAAGGGCCTAAATGTGTCATCTCTTCCCTCCCAGTAGAAACTGCAGGGATCGATCATACAGTTAATACGCTGGAAGGTAGCTTCATCGCGAGTCACGACTGCCCCTCCCTCTCCGCAAGTCATGTTTTTGAAATAGTTGAAACTAAATGCGCCGACGTCCCCCATGGACCCGACGCCTTTTTGTCTGTAGAATCCGCCAACACATTGACAGCCATCCTCTACGACAAAAAGATTTTTCTCTTCCGCGATCCTCAGGATTGAAGTCATATCGCAAAGAGCCCCCCACATGTGAACGGGAATCACTGCTCGGGTCAAAGGTCCGATTGCCTCTTCTAGAGCATTGGGATCCAAGGTGATCGATTCATCCACTTCGACTATGACGGGAATAGCGCCGACCGCAAGAACTGCGATAGCGGTTGCCATATAGGTATGGGCAGGGATAATGACTTCGTCGCCGGGCCCGATTCCGATACCAGCCAAGGCGGCGGTAATGGCAGCCGAGCCGCTTGAACAGAGGGCAACATGGGGAACACCGAGAAACTCCCCGTATCGTCTTTCGAATCTCCCACATTCCCCATCGGGAGAATAGCGAAATATCTTTCCTCTATCTATAACGCGATTGACTGCAGCTGCCTCTTCTTGTCCGATTTTTAGCATTTCCTATGTATTAACTTCCATTGAAGACGAACACATGACGAAAGGCAAAACCGAAGTGGAACTCCATTTGTTCCTCTTTCTGATCTTTTGGTAGAAGCAAGTAGAAATAAAAGGTAGAATAGCGACAGTTGGGGATCGACCAATGATGCTTCGCTCTTTTCACTGTGACATTTTAACACATTGAACAGGAACCTTTACTGTAATAGATGGTGAAGAGTTACTTTAGAGCAAGGGAGCGGGATAGATTAAACGGATACTCTGGCCATTCTCGTCAGTAAATCATGAACCACGAACTGTGAGTCTCCTAGCCTGACACCTCAAGGTCTTGTCGGGTTAGATCAGTGCTTTGCAGTGAAGGACACCAGAATTTCTCAATGAAACCGATTGCAAGCTGTGTTCCCTCTTCGTGACTTATATAAGGAGGAAGTGCTGGATTGTAGATAGAGTCTGTAAGATCGCGAATCAGGGCGATGTTCACCCCCCATCTTACCATTTGTTTGATGGCGAAGCTTCGATGCAAAATACACATTGAAGTATGTACCCCCATGATGAGGAGCCATTCGATCTCTCGGTGCTCTAGAAATGAATATACTTCCTCTCCACGGTCTGATATCACATCGAGGTCTTCATCGATGTCGATACCTGGATTCTGACGGGTCCAGTTCCGGTTCCCTTCAATTTCGCCGGTATCCGAGCCATTTTCCCTTGCATCAAAAGGCAACAGGGGATCTTCGTGTTCGATTTCGGCAGGTGGATCAATCACTGGGAGGGTGAAGATTCGTTGACGTGCTGGTGAGTTCGCATAATAATCCATTGTGTCGGAAGGAGCATGGATAATGGCGGCGCCTTTTTCTCGTGCAGCAGCGATAACGGCGTTCATCCGAGGTATTATTGCTTCAAGTCTCTCCACAGCACCGCGAAATGGATGTTTGTCCCAGACATCGCAAAGCAGGACAGCAGATTTGTTGGCGGGACAGGGTTGGATCCGGGTCTCGCTTTTCCAAATGTTGTAACCACGATCATCCTGGGTGAGTTTCTGCTGGCGGAAATAAAACTGGAAGAATTCCGAATTCTTATTCATCGAATTTTTTATGGAGTTGGAGAAAATAGAGTTTTTCTGCGTACGGCTACATAACGAAGGATCTTCGTTGTAGTGTGATCAATGGAGATTTTGGCAGGTAACTTTATGCTTTGAACCACGGGTCAATCTGGTTTAAGCGAGAGTTCTTCTGCCATTTTATAGAGTTCATTTGCGGTGTATTTTCCGGGAGTGGCTTGGTTACGTGCCATGTCCCTTACAATCCGCTGAAGAAGTCTATTAAAAGGGGTTGGTATCCCATATACTTTCCCCAGCCGTGCGATTTCCCCATTAAGAAAATCAGCTTCCGTTGACCCTTTCCTGCGCATTAGGCTTTGCCATGTGGATCCCTGATTTCGGACATTGGCGGGTAGCTTGTTGATGCCGCGGTGTGCACGTGTTCTTCCGGCTAACTCAGTTCTCTGCTCGAAGGGAAGGCCGGCGGCTATCAGACACTGTTCAGCTTCTTTCCTAGCACGCTCCATATAACATTCCTCGTCGCCTTTGCCGTTGCAGATTGCTCGGAGAGCGTTTCCCAGGTTTCCAAGGAGTTTCGCACCCTTTGCTGTCATGATATTCGAATTTGCCTGAATTGCGAAACTCGCTTCGCTTAGGTCGGAGACCGCCTGGTTCACGAGATCATCGATCCCGGATGGATAAATGCCAGCCTCGAGATAGCCTGCGTTTCCTTCTACTGGATTGTATACCTTTCCCTCTTCTAGATAAATACCAGTAAACCCCACCATAACCCCGTATATTCTTTCGAAATAACGGGCTGCAACGGTTTCGTTCGTAATGCTGTTCTGCACGCAAAAAATAGGGATGTTGAAGGTGTCGACCCCAGTTTGCACGAGTGACCGCAACGCTTCCTCGGTATCTTGAGACTTCATACACAGCATAACGATATCATTCCAAGACCAATCGATTTCGGAGGGAGAGGTTACGGCAGGAATCGATATCTGATAACTGTCCTGAGGTGTGATTAACCTAAGTCCTGATTCATTAATACGGTCAATATGGCCATGTTTTCCGATGAGGACAGATTGATGTCCTGTCCGCTGCAGATGTCCCCCCACCGAACAGCCAATAGCGCCTGCACCATATATGATGTATCGGGTTTTATTAGGTTTAATCACACGGAAAACTTTTTGAGGATTTAAGGGCCATAGAATCCGAACCTTCAGCTTCCTTTCTTCAGGATGTCAATCGCTCTCGCTACAATTTCACGATCCATTCCGAAACACGCCACAATTTGCTGTACCATTTCATCGGTCTCGATCTTCTGGTGGCTTACTTCTCTATGATTACGAATTTGAATGCGGTTTTTTTGTAAATAGTACTGCTCTTTTCCTCTGACCTGAGTTAGGACGGGGTAACGCATCATATCCCAACCAAAAGATGAGTCCCAGACTTCGAGGAAATCACCCGCATCCACTGGTTGAGTTTTAAAAGTGAGCCGGTAAGTCCGCTTTCCCTGTTGCACTGTGTGTAAGACAATCTCATCTCCTTTTCGCCTGGGTGAGAGTATCAGTTTGTTAAAGGAGGTCTCGATTTTTTGTGGTTCCTCTAAATCGAGTGGCAGAGGATCGACGATTAGATAGCCTGGATCAAGGAGGTGGGGTCTTCGGTCGATCCATACAATGATGGCACTGTGGGTATTATCGCCATATTTCCGGTTTGCCAGGATCGGCTCCGCATTCCATCCGAGGGAGCGAATGAGGTAGATTAGAGTGGCTGAAAGCGAAAAACAGGTCCCCCCAGTTTTCGTAGAGAAATGATCTTGAATTACCCGTTTGGGGTCCCGACGGGCTCGTTCAGGAGATCCCTCATCGACAATTCTAATAGCTTTAGTTAGATTTTCGTAAGGGAGTAAGGCAAAGGTCTTAGCCAAGCGGTGCAGAAGTTCCCTTTTGTTACCGCTTTCTTTGAGAGAAAAATGACTCAAGTAGCGCTTGAGTAGGTCGTCATCCGTTGGTGGCGCCAGAGGATTCTTGGGCATATCCTGGAGGTACAAGAATTTTCTAACGGTGGTCTATAAACCATGAGATTTTTGAAATACCCTATGGTGTTTGCACTTACTAGGGGACTCGAAGCCTATCGTAGGTGTCAACTTTTCTATGAACCAATTAAGTTGGTGACGAATGGGCCGGAATTTCTCCTGATTTCGGCCCATTGGAATCTAATTCCTGCGCTGGGAGAGAAGCGCTGCCAATATTCTCGATAAAGGTTTCTGTCATACGATAGGCTTCATCATCTGGAAATTGTTTTGGTGGATGTTTGCAGAAGAAAGCGGCAGGTCCTTCCAAGTTGCCACCTATTCCTAATTTTTGAGCCAGTTTCAGACAACGAATTGCATCGATTGCTACTCCGGCTGAATTTGGCGAATCCTCCACTGATAAACGCATTTCCAAATTCATCTCAACGTCTCCAAACATCTTTCCTTCCATACGAATGAAACAAACTTTGTTGTCGTTCTGCCAAGGGACATAATCGCTGGGTCCAACGTGAATATTCTCGTCACCCAAACGTTCCGCAGTTACTGACTGAACCGCCTCCGTCTTGGAAGTCTTTTTCGACATGAGCCTGCTACGGTTGAGCATATTGAGGAAATCTGTGTTACCTCCTGTGTTGAGCTGGTAGGTCCGCTCCATCTTGACTCCACGCTTTTTAAAAAGGTCGGTTAGAGCTCGGTGGGCAATTGTTGCTCCCAATTGTGCCTTGATGTCATCACCGATAATGGGAATTCCTGCTTCCGAAAATTTCTTTTCCCACTTGGGATCACTCGCGATGAATACGGGAATGTTGTTGAGAAAGGCAACCCCTGCATCTAGAGCGCATTCTGCATAGAATTGGGTTGCTGCCTCCGATCCCACCGGCAGATAGTTGACGAGGACGTCAACTTTTTTCTGTTGCAAAATATCGATGACGTCCGATTTCTTCGACTCAATCGCATCTGCCCTCAAAAAAGTGCGGTTTTCAGGGTAGTCACCCATGTGGGGGGAAAGGCCATCGAGTATTTTCCCCATTTCCACGATGACACCCGATTTAGGGATACTCGGGCAAAAAATCTTGGTCGAATTGGGTTCAGCAAAAATCGCTTCCGAAATGTCCTTACCCACTTTACGGCTATCGATGTCAAATGCAGCTGTGACTTCGACATCGAATGGGCGATAGTTTCCTATTTCCCAGTGCATTAATCCAATTGCCGATTCTGGGTCCTTATCTCTATAGTAGCAGATGCCTTGGACTAGGCTACTGGCGCAGTTGCCAACGCCAACAATCGCGATTCTTATGTTTTCTTTCATCGTGCTATCCATTTGTCTTGTTGGAGCCGTTGATTAATTTAATAGGAGGGTGTGACATGAAATCAGAGCGTCCTTTGCTTCTCAATGTTACCAAAGATAAGTTATTGTAAAAACGAGAGGAGCTAGCAACACGGTAGGGAGAGGAAGATACTTGGGGGAAATAAAGACGGACGATTCCGAACTCTCTTAAATATAAGAAACGGCGATAATCCAGTTGTAGCGGCTTTATGTAAAGTCCGAAATTAGGACTTATAACCTGAATATCAGGTCTACAAAGTTAAAGAGCCTTTTTCTGCCGGCTCCCCCATCAACAACTTCCAGCAATGGATTCGGATGGCACGTTGTTTTAAATGATCGCTCTGGCCGACATTCAGAGGATTCGATGAGGTCAGGATATTTCGAACATCACCTGCATCAATATCCCAATTAGCTGGTCTAGCGAGTACATCTGGTTGGTGGTTCCAAGAAGGGGTGATGTTTTCGGAAGTGCGCTTAACCAGGAACTTTACCATATGCCGTTTCTTCCGAGATCGGTTGGCAGCTGTACCATGCCAGATGTCATAATGAGTTAGAGCGATAGTCCCCGCCTTGACGGTGAGTGGAATCTGGCCCCTTATGTTAGTGTATGTTGCCATGCGATCAGTCGGAGCATTTCGAAACTGAGTTCCGGGGGCAATTATTGTAGGTCCCATTTCTGCCGTCACATTATGGGGATAATACAAGGCGAGTATTTGATTTATACCTGCTCGTCGATTATTCGTGCTGTCTTGATGCCAGCGCATAAAATCGGATCCAGGGGGTTTTAGGTGCCAGTGTCGATGTGTTTTGAGTTCGTAGTTTTTCCCTAAAAGGCTAGTGAAGGCTCCTTTGACTGAAGAGTGATCTACAATCTTTTTGAGTTCAGGTACGACATCGGTAATCGCGTCTCCGGGATTCCTCCTCATCTTATCCAGCTTTTGAGTGATCTCCTCGTGAAGGCCCTTTCTGAACCGAGGTTTCAGAATGAGATAGCCGTTAACAACAAAGCGGGCTACATCTAAGTCGGAAAGTAAATATCGACGATTGCTCATTTTACAGGTTCAATTTTTTGAAGTATAAACTCGTAGCCGACAAACTCGAGATCGTGGTCATCGAACGGAGCCTGGAGGTGAGGAAACTGGATGACGTGCCATCCGTCAATTATAGCCTCATGAACTGATTGGTAGGGCCATTTAGGGGGTTCAGCTGTGATTTCCGCTTGATAGCCACTGGTCGGTTCGATCTGCGTCAGGCCGATCAATGGAGAAAAAACATTGGGGGTGCGGGCGTGAAGATAAAGAAGTCGCTGCTTAGACAGAGTTTTAGATGAAGGTTTTTTCGACATACTTTTGTTTTGAATAGGAGCTGCTTGGCAAGCCTGGGGAAATCGATATTCAATCGGTAAATTGGGAAACAGGACTGCTGTTAAGATAGGAATTCTTTTTTGCGTATCTAAGTAAAATCAAATGCAGAGACATGATTCCTCATTTCCTCCCTTGGTGTGTTTGGAATGGTTCTCGCATTATATTTGCCAGCTACTTTTTCAGTCTGCAATCGATTCATGAACGGCGGCTTCCGCCTTTTTGAAGGCGACCTCATCATCGACATCGATCCAGAATCGATCGGTTCTCAGATACCTTGCACAGCGGGATTCCGCCAGGACGCGGATGCCTGCCGATAGGGTAGTGTCCTGGTAGGAATCCCCGGCTTTTTCTAAGGCTCCAAAAAGGGCAGGCGTACAGAGGAAGATGCCAGTATCGAAGGCCCTGAAGTGGTCAATGGATTTACCGATGTTCAGAATAAGACCGTTGGATGTATCAACCTTAGTTACATCTTCCAAGTCAACAAGAGGATTTGTGAGATTGTTGTCTACTGCTAACACGATTTCTCCTTGGTTCGGCGGATGGGCTTGTAGAGTATGGAGAATGGTAGGATCGAAAAGATGATCAGACATTAGTAGAAAGAAGGGCTCTTGCAAGTGGGGTTTCGCCTTAAGTACGGAGTAGCCGTTTTCTTTTTGCCAATTCTGATTTTCGATCGTCGTAATTGAGATCTCTAGCTTTTCGGCGAGTTCTTCCACGAAGTTGGTAACAGTTTCCCCTTCAAATCCCGTAACGACATAGAATTCGTCTGCCCCGCCATCAATAGCGGAGCAGACCACGCGTTCGATCAGGGGTTGACCAAGAAGTGGAACTAGAGGCTTAACCTCCCCTCGCTCCTTAAGTCGCGTTCCTTGGCCTGCAGCTAAGATTAAGCACTTCAAAATTTGGGGACTTCGTAGTTTTGTTGGGCCTGTAAATTCTGCCATAGAGAAGTTACAGAATACAAATATGACAATATTAATTTCGCAGTTTTGACCATGAGTTTTTCTATCTTTCTATGTTAGTTTTGGTTCCAATAGTTTGTTAGTAGGTTTCGTCAGTTTAGAGCTCGATACCAAAACAGCTCATTAAGGGATACTGGGAGCTAAGGATGATATTGGTCGTGGTGGATCTTCCTCACCTAAAGATATTGCAATTCCAGGAGCTACCCGTTCAATTTCGGTATCTTTCAAGTATGCTGGTGAATACTCCACGGAAGACATAATAGAAAGCTATGATCTCCGCGACCGATTTTGAAAAATTACCCATCCGCGTTGGGCTAGGTCAATTTAACATTCCTACCGCTACCGGGGAATTACTCTTATTCATTAAGCAGTGCGGGGTAGATGATGTTCAACTAAATAGGGTGGAGTGGTCTAGACAGGATCTTTGGGAGTACGAGGAATTGGCTTCGCTACGTAAAATGATCGAGGATTACGAACTGCGGTTAATGGCTTTAGAGAATGTGCCTTACTCTTTTTACGATAAGATCATGCTTGGTCTGGATGGCCGGGAGTTACAGTTGGAGAATATGTGCCAGACAGTGCGTAACATGGGGCAGGCAGGAATTCCGATTTTGGGTTATCACTTCATGCCTACTGAGGTTTGGCGAACATCGCGAACCACCCCAATCCGTGGAGGTGCGAAAACGACCGCGTTCAATCTAGATGTAGCGATATCCGCGAAGGCGGATCCTCTTCCAAAGAGAGGAAATTTCATATCTGAGCGCGAGATTACGGAAGAAGAGATGTGGGAAAACTACGATTGGTATATGGAGCGGATCCTTCCCGTTTGTGAAGAATCCAATGTTAGAATGGCGTTGCATCCCGACGATCCTCCCGTGAACTATCCCCTTGGAGGTGTGGCTCGGATATTTCGGAACTTTGAAAATTTTGATCGCGCCATGACAAAGTTCAATAGCCCAATGCACGGCCTCAATTTCTGTCACGGATGTTGGTCGGAAATGCGAGCCGGTGCGGGAGTCATCGACGCGATTCGACATTTTGGGGTGCAAGGGAAAATTTTTTATGTTCACCTTCGTGATGTTCAGGGGCGAATCGATGATTTTACCGAGTGCTGGATAGGTGAAGGCAATTCGGATATAATCGAGGTGATTCGAACCCTAAAGGATTCCGGATTCAGAGGTTTTATGATTCCCGATCATGTCCCGGTCATGAATGATGATGGCTGGTACAAGCAGCGGGGCCGAGCCTATACGGTTGGCTACATGAAGGCAATGTTGGACGTTTTGGCCAGCTGATTCCTAGGTTACAATTGTAAAGGGGGAAGTGAATCATCCGAAGCTGAAATAGAGCTTCGGATGAAGAGTTGTTTCCGATTTTTATGGATTAAGTAGAGATTCAGGTCCTGCTATTTGCCTTTTCTTGGTCCGATCATTCCTCTTTCGAGCATATCTAGAAAAGGGGAGTCCTCAATGTCGAGAGGCAGGTCGACGCGGGAGCGCCTTCGACTGGATTCATAGGCACTGAAGATCACTTCGGTAGCTTGGAGAGCTTTACGGCTGCTCAATTCCGGTTCTCTTCCAGTCTTTAGAGCGTCGACAAGATCGGTGATGGCAGAGGTAAATACTATCGGCATGTGTTGGCTCTTCAGTTCTCGGATCTCAGGTTCTTGCCAGCCCCTGTATCCTTTCGCCAGGAAGCGGAGCGCAGGTCCATCAGGGACGGTCACTTCAATAAGGCCATCGGAGCCCATAATCCTAAGAGCACATGTTCTTTTATCGATTCCCGTATCTAGTAGACCTGTAACGCCGTTATTGAATTGGATTCGGCAGATAGCCTGATTTTCCATGTCCACTCCAAATAGTTTGTTCTCGGTCTGGCTGTTGATCTGGGCAATAACCCACGAAGCGGGTTCGTCATTATTGTAGAAAAACATCATATCAATCCAATGCGTTCCCCAGTCAAAGATATTGCTACAGTAACCTTCGAAACGGTGGATCTGGCCGATCGCACCGGAATGTGCGATTTCCTTGGCTTTCCGAAAAACTTCCCCAAAACGTCGTTGGTGATTGAATGTTAGCTGGACGCCTGAACGGTTACAGGTTTCGACCATAGACTTTGCTTCACCATAGGTTGGCGCCATTGGTTTTTCACAGTGAATTGCCTTAACGCCGAGGGTAGCGGCCTCTTTTACCACCGGGGCATGGAGAGGGATCCATAGACAGACACTGACCATATCGAGTTTTTCCCTAACAATCATTTCCTGGTAGGATTCATAGATTCTAGGTACATCGTGTTGGGAAGCGAATGCCTTTGCATTTTCCCGAACAATATCTGCAACCGCGACGAGTTTAGTGTCGTTACACCCTTTATACCCGACGGCGTGATGATGGGCAATCCCATGCCCGGTTGAGCCTTCGTAATTACTTGGTCGACCGCAGCCGATGATACCAACTTTGTACATTTTTCAATCCAGAAATATAAGATAGAACTGAGGCAATTGGGGATTAGTTGGCTGCGTTTCAGCAGCACCAAGCCCGGAATGCTAAAAACCAATAATTATTGGAATCTAGGGATGTTTTTCCCTCGGGGAAATTATTTCGTTTCTATGCAAATCGATATTTTTCCACCGTTGTTTCGTTAATAGTTACCCCGAGGCCTGGGCCTTCGGGAAGTGCGACGTAGCCGTCAACAATTTCGAATTGTTCGTGCGTGAGCTCATGCCTCAGAGGGGATTCCGCCATACAGAATTCAAAAACTTCAGTGTTGGGGATAGCGGACAAAGCGTGAAGCGATGCGGCAATCGTGATGCCACTCTTGAAACTGTGGTTTACAACCTTCCTGTGATGACGACAGGCCATCTTTCCGGCTTCCACGAATACGGAGATGCCACATCTCCCAGGATCAGGTTGAATCCAATCAAGTCCACCTTCTACCACAAGTCGTTCGAACTCGATGTATCTTGCGTCGGCCTCAGCAGCGGCAATGGGTAAAGGGCTTTCGGCAGTTAGCCGAAAGTATCCAGTGACATCATCGGGGTGGAGTGGTTCTTCTAGCCAGAATGGGCGATATTCCATGAATTGATTCGTCCGTTGGAGAGCCGTTTTCCAATCCCACACTTGACCTGCGTCAATGAGTATGTCGACTTTATCTCCTGCCCCTTTCCTGGCCTCCCTAACTAGGGCAATATCAGTACTTTCGTCCCGGCCCATCGGTCCCCATCCAAATTTAATAGCGGTGAACCCCAGGTCAGTGAATTTCCGAGCTAGTTCACCAGTTTCCCTCGGGGTGTCGCCGAATAAAATGGAACAATAAGCCCGAAATTTCCGGTTGAAAGGACCACCCAGGAGTGCGTAGACCGGCCGACCACAGGCCTTTCCAGCAATGTCCCAAAGGGCTACATTAACTCCGGCTATTGCATGAGTAGCTGCCGCAGCCCGTCCATAATAGTTGGTAGCTTGTTCCATCAAACCCGTACAAACATCGATGGCTAAGGGATCAGTTCCAACGAGAGTATTCCTCAGGCCGCTGCAGATCTGATGGGAAAGAGGGGCATCCACAATCGCCTTAATCACACTTGGGCAAGAGTCGACTTCACCCCACCCAGAAATTCCTTCATCTGTGTCGACCCTAATAAGGCATGTATCCTGGGTTCCGTCACAGGCAGCGGTTACTTCAGGCAATCGTAGAATTATGGCGGTGACGTCAGTGATTTTCATGATTTCTAGGATTTAATATTTGCAGAATATCTCTCCTTTGCCCACTTGACTCACGGGACCTAGCGGTTGCAATAAGAAAATGATTTAGCCCAGAATCAGCTGACTCCGAATATCTAAACTCAGCTTTGGAAAATCAGGTAGATCTTGTATTTCATGGTTAACCGACTTCCTACGTCCGTTCGTCGATCCTATTGAACCGAGTCTGTTGCTGCGGTCGTCCTGGCAAACATGCTTCATCAAAGAACTGAGCAGACTGATCATTTGGAATGATTATTATTTTGCGGCTTTTACCGAGACCCTGAAAACCTTGGAGGATATTGCAATATTTGCTCTGTGAATGCAACACCACCGGGATTCATGCGTTATAGCTGGTGAAGCTTGTGGACATTCGAGGAAAGATTGTTAGAAACTTTTCTCAGGTGTGTTAGATTAGGGACTCAGAATTGAGACCAAGGAGGGGTTAGTATAATGTTGGACATAAGGGGATCGCAAGAACGCCATCAAAGGGCTTCCCGAGTTCTTGCAACAGGAGTTTCGAGTGGACTTCGAAAATCCGTGAAACCGTTGCTTTACTTCGAACGAGCAAATGGCCCCTACTTCTATGATGTCGATGGGCACGAGTTGGTTGATTACACACTTGGGTGGGGACCTCTCATTTTGGGTTCCAACCATCCTGCGATAAATGCTGCGGTAGTGGCACAGATTGAAAAGAGCTACACATATGGTGCTCAGCATCAACTAGAAATTGATCTGGCTGAGAAGTTAGTTGAGGTTCTTTCGGGTGTTGACCAAGTTGTTTTCTCAAACACCGGTTCCGAGGCTGTGCAAGTTGCGATCCGCTTGGCGCGAGCTACCACCGGTCGGGATAAGATTGTAAAGTTTGAAGGCCATTACCACGGCTGGATGAACAATGTACTGGTCAGTTATCATCCGACAGAGGAGCAGCTGGGGATTCCTTCTCCTACAACCGGCGGACAACCTGCGGCTGAGTTTGGAGATACTCTCGTTTTGAAGTGGAATGACTTCGATGGACTTGAGAGATTGTTTCGGGAACGAGGTAGCGAAATTGCTTGTGTCATAACTGAGCCGATCTTGGCTAATTCTGGGTCGTGCATGCCTTTGAAAGGGTACCTCCAGTTCTTAGTCGATTTATGTCGGTCGAGCGGAGCAATCTCTATCTTTGATGAAGTCATCACTGGGTTTCGCATTGCCCTTGGAGGTGCCAGAGAATACTTCGACATTATTCCAGATCTTTCGATTTACGGAAAGGCAATGGCCGGTGGGTTTACGATGGGGGCGGTAGCAGGGAGCTACTCAATTTTTGAAGTGTTAAGGGATTCAAGAACCATCCACGCGGGGACTTACAATGGTTCTCCGCTAAATCTTGCGGCATCTCTGGCAACAATTAAGACGCTTCAGGAGGTTAGTCCTTATCCGAATATGCGAAAGCACGGGTTTGCCATACGAGAGAGGATCGAACAATTGGCTTTGATGAAAGGTATTAAGTTAATAGCGAGTGGCGTGGGCAGTGTTTTCCATGTCCATTTCGGCCTTGATACACTGCCCCTAAACTATTCCGACACTCTTAGGGCTGACGTAAAAACCTACCAAAACTTTCGTCTATCTCTACTAGAGGCGGGAGTCCATACCCTTCCAGACGGTAGATGGTATGTGAGTGCAGTCCACACGGAGTGTGAACTTAGTAAGACGATGAGAGCTGTAGAAATGGCGTTTCAAAAGCTGTAGGTGGCTCTCCAAATTTTCAAGATTCCAGGGCTAGGAGTTGGGTAACACATTCCTATTGTAGGCAAAGAGGGCAGGAGTGCCACCGGTGTGAACGAACACCACAGTGTCGTTTGCGGAGAGTCTCCCTTTTCTGATGTGGTCGATTAGTCCAGCTAGGGCTTTGGAGGAATAAAGTGGATCGAGGACAATGCCTTCAGTTTGTGCCATTAGACTGAGAGCTTCCAATCCTTCTGGGGAAGGTTCTCCGTAAGTTGCGCCAATGTAATTGCTTATGTTAGTGAAGTGTTGCGTTTCCAAATTCGGAGTTAGATTTAACTTTTTCGCTGCTGAGTTTGCATTGCGTGTGAGAATCACTGCATGGTCTTCCTCCCACTGAATCGGAGCGATCCCTGTTATTTGCCAAGAAAGGCCTAGTAGTTTTGTCCCCAGTACCATTCCTGCTTGAGTTGCTCCGGCGCTAGAACAGTAGATGTGATTAGGCTCGATGTCTTCAGAATCTGTTTGGTGACTAAGTTCCAGAATGAAATCAACGTAGGCTAGGGGAGCAAAAGACTCATTGATTTCCTTGGTGATAACGAAGGGAGTTTCCCCGTCTTCTCGCAGCTGTTCACCCAGCTGTATCTTGGCCTCTTCCATCTTCTCACCCAGGGGAGCGTCAGCCAGGTGGATTTCGGCGCCAAGGAGATGATCCAAAAGTAAGTTTCCCTGAATTTCAGTGGTGACATCATATTTGTGAAGAACCAGATGAGCTGTTAGCCCTAGCTTGGCTGCTGCCGCAGCCAGTTGCCGGCAATGGTTAGACTGTTCAGCTGCACCTTGAATCACGCAATTGGCTCCAGTTCGGATAGCCTCTCCCAGTACATACTCGAGAATTCGGGTTTTGTTTCCCCCGAATGCTAACCCCGTGCAGTCCTCCCGTTTGATAAGGATGCGCGGTCCACCCAATTCTTCCGTCAGTCGCGGGCACAGTTCTAAGGGTGTTGGTAGATGCGCTAATGAAACGCGAGAGACCTTGTTGAGGCGTTGTCTTAGTTCATTTGGTGTCAAATTCGGAGTCAGGTCTTTGTAATCCATTTTGGAGTTCAGTTTTATAGGTTGGGAGCAGTCGTATTCAATGAAGACACTATGTCCATTATGGAGCACATCTTTATTTCCGGGCGCAAGTCACAGGTCAGTCCGAGGGAGTGAAATAAGCCTTATTGGGGTTCGAATCTTCAATTCCAAACTCGATTATTGTTGGGTCACACGAATATTCCAGTCTGGTTAAGAAGTCTCTGAACTAGATGTGATATACGTAGAGGTAAGCACTCGGATGGGCTTGCGACAGCCCTCCTCCATGACAGTATAGATCTCGGCATCGCATCCTTAAAAAGTCAGAGAACATTTCTACTTTAGCTGTTCTCTTTGCATTTTTCATGGATTTTAATCGGTCGGATCAAGATAATCCATACCTGCTAAAAGCGGCCACCGGATCGAGTCGGGTGGTTGTACGTGGCGGCCCCATTGGCCAAGAATCCGCTGGTCTTGCCTTTGCGCTGCCATCTGCAACTTGACCCACTCGGGATCCCAATCTTGCAATACAAGCTCGAGGAGTTCGTCTCGGATTTTCTGGCTTTGTAGATCCCCGGCTCGATCGTCCCTTTCCTGGGGATCCTCGTCCAGATTGAATAGCTGACAGGGCATCCCGTGGTAGTAGTTGAGCTTCCAGGGCCCTCGGCGAATCATCCGCTGAATCACCCCATCTTCGGAGAACGGTCCCCCTGAGCCTGCGGAATCGAGGCAGAACTCTGAAAAGGCCACATCCTCCCAGTCGGCGCTAGGATCACTTAATATTGGTAATAGGCTTCGTCCGCGAGAGTTCGGTAAAGGAGGGCCTTCCAATGCATCGATCATGGTGGCGTTGAGGTCGAGCGAGCTGACGACACGCTCACAACGAACCCCTTTGGGTAGGCGTCCAGGCCAAGAAAGGATTGCTGGAACCTTAACGGAATCCTCATAGAAAGTCTGTTTCCACCATAAGCCATGTTCGCCAACCTGTTCGCCATGGTCGGACATGTATAGGATGAGCGTGTTCTCAGCCAGATTATTGCGGTGCAACGCTTCGAGAATTTCTCCGATCATGAAGTCCATTCGGGTGACCAAAGCCCAGTAGGCGGTTCGGGCCCGGAGAATTTCTTCTTCGGTGACCTCAACCGTTTCAGTGGCTTTCCGCCACTGCGCAATATACGGATGTAATTTCTCCGAGAATGGTTCAGCAGTTCGGGGCAAGGACATTCTCCCCTCGTAAATCGCGTAATCCTCGCGGCGCGCAACAAAGGGCTGGTGGGGTAACATAAAGCCAACCGATACCGAGAACGGTTCGTCTCCAATCCCAGATCTTTTCTTAACGCCCAAACGATTTAGATAATTAACCGTGGCGGCAGTAACGTCTTCGTCATGAACCTGATAAGAGCTTTGTCCAGGACCGGAATTTATAAGACTTACCCGTGATGGACCTGCGCAACCTTCGAGCGCACCTCGGTTAACTCCTCCCCCGCTGCCTGCTTGATTAGGTCCGTGATCCCCCACCAGGCGATCGGCATAGCCATGAAGCTGATCCGGGCCTAAGGAGTGCATACGTCCAATAAGCATAGGACGATATCCGGCAGCTCCCATGGCGTGGGCGAAGGTGGGGATTCCCGAACTTAGGATCTGACTGTTTGTCCAAACACGATTTTCATAAGGATGCCTTCCGGTTAGCATTGACATGCGAGAAGGGACGCAGATGGGCGATGGACAGTATACGTTATCGAGGACCACGCCATTCTCAGAGAGGGAGTCCAGGTGAGGTGTCTCAACTATCGGATCACCATAGCAGCCTGTCACAAAAGGGCTGTGTTGGTCGGAATGGATATATAGAAGATTAGGTTGATCGGACATTGTTGTTTACGGATTGTTAATAATGGCTTCGAAAAGAACTTACCCTGATATTCTGATTGGAGTAGAGTCAACAATTCTGCTCCTTAGCAGAAGGGAGATTATTGGGATGAAACAATCGTCTGCGTTGTATTTATTTCTTATCGCTTTTTGTTTTATCCTAAGGATTTGGATTTCAGGAACTAAATATGGAAACAAGATTGCCACCTTTGTACCCACGATCCATGTCATGTGGTAGAATGTCAACGAGGAGATCCGGTTCATTTTGGGTTGTAACCTGGACCACAGAGTCTGAGGTTGGTCATTGATCTTTAGGGTCTACTATCCCAATTAGAGTTGTCTTGGGGAGACTTGGTAGAACTTTAAGGAGAGTACAACAGAAAAAATTGCTATCGGAAATAGATCAAAGGGTCTGGATTCGAAGAAAGACTGGACCATCAAAATTGCACTAGAATGAGCATTTATCGTGACTTTGGCCTCGAGCCTATAATCAATGCTTCTGGGGGAGTGACGCGGCTCGGGGGAGCCCCCATGCCAGAAAAAGTTTTGGAGGCTTTCCACTCAGCGGCAGAGGATTGGGTCCCCTTGGAGCAGCTACAAGGCTTTGCTTCCCTTCGAATTGCTGAGGCTACGGGGACGGATTCGGGTCTAGTGGTTACCGGGGCGGCAGGTGCTTTGACCATGGGAACAGCCGCTATTCTAGCAGGACATGATATTGCCCGTATGGATGCGTTGCCGCATTCTCGAGGGTTTCCCAATCAGTTTCTAATTTCAAGAGACCAACGAAGTGGATATGACCATGCTGTTCGGGCGGCAGGCGCTGAATTAGTTGACGTCGGTTACAACGAAATAATATCGGGGGCTGGTGTCCGGCGTACCGAGCCAGTTGATTACGCTGTGGGGGTGACATCAGAAACAGCTGGAATTCTTTATGTTGTTTCACCGCATTCGCACCCGCCTCTTGAGACAGTCGTTGAAATTGGGAAAAAGCATCATCTCCCTGTCCTAGTGGATGCAGCTGGGGAATTGCCGCCACGTGAGAATTTAACTGCAATTCCTGGAAGTGGCGCTGATTTGGTTGCATTCAGTGGAGGGAAGTCAATTAGGGGTCCGCAGTCGACCGGATTACTATGTGGCCGTAGGGATCTAATTTCCTCAGCCGCCCTACAAATGCTCGATATGGACGAACATTTGGAATTGTGGGATCCTCCGGATGAGTTGATTGATAGAGGGAATATTCAGGGCCTTCCCCGGCATGGGATTGGGCGGTCTCTCAAAGTTTCAAAGGAGGAGATTGTTGCGTTCCTTACGGCTTTGGATTTATTCGTGGGTGGTGCCTATGATCATGTAGATCGGTTTGAAGACCTATTAAAAACTGTTTCTGTCGGTCTTTCTTCAACTCTGGCGACAATGCGAATAAACAGAGGCCGGCACTCCGAATCTATACCACTGCTTGAAGTTACAATAGATGAATTAGCTTTAAGCAAGTCTGCTACTGAAGTTTGTTGGAGGTTACGAAAGGGATCGCCCCCAATTTACGTTGGGCACGGCTACCTGGCCCAAGGCAAACTGATTATCAACCCGCTCTGTATTAAGGAGAGGGATGTGGAATTTTTGATTAGTAGGCTGATGGAGGAATTAACGGTTTGATTAGTCTACGATATTCTTCCCGGCGTAGTGGTTAGAAAAGATGGACAGACAGAGCGTGGGTAATAGTAGTGAATGCCTAGAAAAACGCCAAGCTATGGGATAGGAGAGAAAAATGGAGAAGGTTTTACCTGAAGAAGAAATTGGGTTTATGAACTTGGATAAAACGGACTTTGCTTCCATGAGTCGACCGGAGCAGATTCGTCATTTGGAAGTAGAGGGTTATGTTGCCTTCCCGGAGATTCTCAGTTCCGAGTTGATTGGACGAATGAAAGAGGAACTGGCTGAAATTGAGATGGGTTACGCAGACTACAGTATCAACCAATCTCGTGCGAAGGTTCAACCCCAGTGGGCTAGTCAGGCCGTAGGGGAATTAATTGGGTATCGCCCAATTATGGATTTTCTCATTGATCTAATGGGACCTGATATTGTTTTCACTCGGGGATTTTATCAACGCACGCAACCGGGTTGTCCAGGTATCTCGATTCATACTGATGGGCAACCTCATGGGTCTAATCTATTTGGGTATGAGGGAAGCTGTCCGCGACTCATAAGAGTGTTATACTATCTTGATGAGTTAACTCCGGAACGAGCTCCTTTTCGCCTGATCCCTCGTTCCCATCTTTCATTTCATGCCGATGCAAGCCCCTATGTTCGCTACAAGTCGCATCCGGAAGAAATCACTATTGTGGCGCCGGCAGGCACCGCCGTGGTGGTTCCATCGATGCTACTGCACGGTAGTCATCCAAACAAAGACTCTAAGCCTCGTGAGCTGGTACAGCTAGGATATCGTCCCAGTTGGGCGGGTCCGATCCAACCGGTTGACGAGTGGGACCCGCGACTTGTTGAGATGGCGCCGAAGGTCTCTCGACCCTTCCTTAAAAGTTTAAACACAACTGGTGCGGAATGGGTCCAACCTCATAAACCGAAGGGCATGAAAAGAGCCGCGCCAGGAATTAATCCGAGCCGGTGGGATAATCTATAATTTGAATCCGGATATCGAGGAAATGGATCCTTCCACATCTCGCCGAAAATATTGGGAATGTGACGGTGGAGGGTTTCAGGACCAGAATTCACTCCAATCCTACTGAACCATCCGAATTGAAGATGATAGGACGGTCGTAAGGCTTAAAGGGGTAGTCCTTAGCAGCTTCTTCTTCGATATCGATCCCGAGGCCTGGGACATTTGGCAGGACTAGGAAACCATTTGTTATTTTCGGTCCTCCAATAAATACATCACGATAGCAAGAGCTCTCCATCTGAAGGGTGTTATTAAACTCTTGAATGAGAAAATTATTAATAGCAGCAGCGATGTGGGCGCAAACCATGAGGGAGACCGGACCTTGAGCCTGATGGGGGGCAACCAGGAGATCGAACATTTCAGCCATGGCAGCAAGTTTCAGGGTTTCCGTAATTCCTCCATTGGCAGTGGGTTCAGGTTCGATTATGTGGACGGCTTTTTTAACAATGAGGTCGGTCATCAGGGTTCGGGTAACAGCTCGTTCACCGGCGGCGATTGGGATTTTGATTTTGGTCCTCGCTTCAACCATCATCTCAGATGATTGGCTCATGACCGGTTCTTCATAGTAGAGCGGGTGGAAAGGTTCAAGTTCCTGAGCCAAGCAGATCGCAGTAGCAGGATTGAGGTCTCGTCCGTGGTAGTCCAGGCAGAGGTCGATCTCTTCACCAACTGCATCCCGGATGCGTTTAATCCTACGAATTGATTGGGCAACGATCTCTGAGGCTGACATGCTCTCCCAACCCTCCGGATGAGGTTCGAATTTAGCAGCGGTAAAGCCCTTTCTTTTCAGGATTCGCATGGATTCAACGATGTCATTCATCTCTGAATCACTTTGTCCAGAACTAAACATATGGGGATTAGCAGCCAATCGGATACGATCGCGGGTGGGACCGCCAAGGAGGGAGTAGACGGGTACATTAAGCTCCTTTCCCTTTATGTCCCAAAGAGCGTGCTCGATTGCACTCAGAGCGGAAAGTTCGGCCGTACCTAAAGGATACCGAAGTCCTCGGTAGATGCCTTGCCAAAGGTAATTGATTCGAGATGGGTCCTGTCCTATCAGCCAACGTTTATACTTCTTGATGGCTCCTTCAACTAGCTCATCAAGACTGTGGAAAGCTTCGCCGATTCCAGTAATACCGGAATCTGTATGTATTTTCACAAAGGCCCAACTACGGTTATAGCCGGTTCCATAGTTAACTGTTCCACCAGGATTTACAAAGATAGTTCTAACATCGGTGATTTTCATGATTTATACAGAAGAAGTTACCCCCATTAGGTTCCAACGGGAATAGCGATTCTATTAAAAAGTTCCCGGAACTTGGAAATAAGATCATCTGGCAGATCCGGAGTGGCGAATATGGAACTGTTTTCTCTAAGATGGGCAATATTGCTGCTCGTCACCATAGCGGTGGTTACAGCTGCATTTGCAGCGGCGAATTTGTAAGCTACACTAGCCAGTGTTTCTCCTCTTGGAATCAACGCGAGGAACTCGTCTGTAGTAAATTTGTTTTCAAGGAGGCCACGGCACTTTAAGTTCGCAATGGTCTCCATGAGCCGTTCCTTGTCACGAAAAGCGTTGCGGACGGTGTAAATGCTGAGAACCCCAACGTTCTTTTTTTGGCATAGTGGAAATATGCTCCTGTCTGCCGACTGATTGAAGATATTATATCCTGCCATAACTACGTCGACGAGGTCGGCCTCGAGCATCCGTTTAAGCCAGTCATGTGGGCCGTCAACAGATGATTTCTCCGAAGAGCCGACGAAGCGAATTTTCCCATCTTTTTTTAACTTATCGAGAACTGGGAAATGCTCATTCCGTACCCTTTCAAAGTGACTGGAGAGACATGAACCTGCGACCAGAAGGATATCTAGAGTATCGACTCCTAGTCTCTTCAGACTGTATTCAACGGATTGTCTGACTTGGGTTGGACTTGGGATCCCTCTCTCCTCGTCGCTCACGACTACCTTATCGCTCAGGAAATAGCTATCACGTGGTACTCCCTTCAAAGATCGTCTTAGGATTAATTCACTTTCCAGATAATCAGGGGATGTATCAAAAAGATTGTAACCAAGGTCCAATGCCTCACGAATAAGTCTATGGATTTTCTGCTCCGGAACACTATCCCGTTGGCCTAAACAAAAGTGTCCGCCGGTTCCGAACCCGAGTTTGGAAACTCTCAATCCAGTTCTGCCTAATTTTGTGTATTCCATAATTAAGATTGTCGAATTAGTAATTTATTTGAAGAGCACAACACAGAATCAAGTGAATTTCAATCCGCGGCTTTTGGGACTAAATATGGGACAGTTCCTGGTGAAGAATTAAGTATAAAAGCAGACATAGCTATGCATATTTTTGTGATGGAATGTCGTGTTCTTTTGATTTTTTGTTGAGGTAGTCCTTCCCTAAGGAACTAGGGAAATTTTAATATTTATAGGCAGAGAGATTAAAAAGTACAATTGTTCCCGATTTACTGCTGGGGGGATCCAGTTCGAAATCTTTTTCGTTGGGGTCTTAGTTTAAGGTGATAAAGAATAGGAGGAGGACGGTACCGGTGCTTACCCCAATGTGGAAACAGATATGGAAAAAACCCTTTCCCTTCGGGCAAAAATGAGTGATATTTCAAAAGACGCCATCGATAGTGGCATAGCGTGAACTACAAGCTTAAGGAGAAATAATGAAGATTCGTCCCAACAGAATAAAAGAAAAACTAGCGAAGGGTGAGGTTGCTAGTATAGTTTCTGGAATTACGCACCCCGACGATATAGATGCCTTCGGGCCCAACGGGTTTGATGGTGTATGGTTAGAAGGGGAACACGGTGCTGTTGATGCAGCGGAGCTCGGAAACTTGACGCGAGCCTGTGATATCTGGGGCATGACTTCGGTATGTCGCATTAATCGTAATGATCAGGCTTTGATTTACCGAACCCTGGATCGAGGCGCACAAGGGATCGTGGTGCCACATGTGGATACTAAGGAAGAAGCACAGAACCTTGTCGAGGGCGGCAAGTTTGCTCCGATTGGTCGTCGAGGGATGTACACAAGCCGGCAGGGATTTGGGGTGAGCGACTACTTTGAAACATCTAACGATGAGACATTGCTTATTGCTTTAATTGAAGATATCGTCGCGGTTGAGAATTTAGATGAGATACTTACCACAGAACACATTGATGTTTTTTTTGTAGCTCCTTCGGACCTGGCGACTTCAATGGGGCACATCGGTAATATGAGTCATCCTGAAGTACAAAATACAATCTTCAGGAGTCTTGAACGCATCCAGGCGGCAGGTCGCACAGCAGGGACTTTGACAAATAATAGCAATGTCGCTGACTTTGTCTCGGCCGGAGTTAAAGTAGTCATGACCAGCGTAGCGGGCTGGTTAGAGGAAGGGGCGAATGATTTTAAGAAACGAATCGAGAAGGCGGGTTAAAGTCTAATCAAGAAGGAACTCTGGGTGGTTTTGCTTGGTAGCCGATTTTTTTAGTTAGCGGCAGCCCTAGATTCAAAGAGGCTTGCCGAAATTAAATTCTTATGGACGACAGAACTTAAATTCTCCAGACGAGATTAGAGCCGAGGTTCATGCGAATAGCACCCCAAGAACTTAATGTCAGTAGTTTCCCTTTAGGTGTTACCGGGAAAATGTCAACCGACGGGGCGCTGCCCTTGCTTTATTACCATAGGGTGATTCCGCCGTCAAAAGTAACGGCAGATGCATTCGAAGAAGTATTGGCTGAGAATGGGTGGGTCCACAGCTGGCGTAACGGGGTCTACGGTTTCCATCACTACCACGCCAACACTCACGAGGTGCTTGGGATATACAATGGAACTGCTGTCCTTCAGTTTGGCGGAGAAAATGGAATTGAAAAGGAGGTAGGAGTAGGGGATGCGGTGATTATTCCATCTGGAGTAGTTCATAAGAATCTGGGATCAAGTTTTCGATTCGGAGTGGTGGGAGCCTATCCGCGGGGTCAACGGATGGATATGTGCTATGGAGAGAAGGGACAGCGGCCGGGAGAGGATGAGATTATTGCTCGTGTTCCTCTTCCCCCGATGGATCCTTTTTGTGGGGAGAGAGGGCCTTTGATCGAGATATGGCATTAGCTGAAAAAGAGAATTTGGCCGTCTGGAAGGATCATCTTCAGGACGAAGCGGATGCTGCCTTCCTTTATCGAAGGCTGGCTGAACTTGAATTGGATTCGAAGAGGTCGGTTATCTATCAAGAACTTGCCGAAGTTGAAGATCGACATGCCAATATTTGGAGAAATTTGATTTCCGGTGAGGGCTTGGCGGTTCCTGAGGCGAGACCCTCTTTGCGTGCTCGGCTATTAGCCTGGGTTGCTTCCCGATGGGGGACGGGTGCGCTTTTAGAGATGCTTCTAAAGGAAGAGGGCCAGGAAGTGAAAGGATATATGGCTCTCTATAATCAGAGTAAGAGTGGGAATCCAAAGGAAGCTGCGCTATTACTGGCCAAAGAGTCAGCTCAACACGCGCTGACATTGAGCGGGCTTGCAGATCAAACAGGGGAGCCCTGGCATCGGATCGAGTCAGGTGGTTTTTTGCGCAATGTTGTTTACGGATTCAATGATGGACTTACAGCGAATTTCGGGCTTGTAGCAGGAGTTGTTGGGGCGTCAGTGGACTATCGACTGATCTTAGTCACAGGTATCGCTGGAATGATTGCAGATGCGCTCTCTATGGGTTCCTCCGGTTACCTTGCTGCTAAGAGCGAGCAGGAGGTTTATACCCATGAGATTGAAATGGAGAAGGAGGAGATCAAGCTCATGCCGGAACTTGAGGAGGATGAACTAACTCTGATATACCGGTCGAAAGGAATGGATGAAGAAAGGGCGAGGGAACTTGCGAGTATTGTGATGAAGGACCCTGAGCGTGCGCTTCAGGAATTGGTCCGAGAAGAATTTAGAATTGGAGAACCCCACACCACACCCATAAAGGAGGGATGGGTCACTGGGCTAGCCACGGCGATTGGTGCGCTTATTCCAGTCGTTCCCTTCTTCTTTCTCGAAGGTAAGTTTGCCATCGTGACCTGCTTTGCTGTCTCCATGTTATCCCATTTTGTTGTGGGAGCAATACGTAGCATCTTTACGGGCCGGAGTCTTATTCGCAGTGGAACTGATATGTTTGCTGTTGGACTTGGGGTGGCTATTGTCGCTTATATTGTGGGAGATTTGGTCGTTTGGATGCTGTAGGTGTCCAATGGCAGCTCATTCCATGTAGGTATAAATTCGAGCTCTAGACCAGATTTGTTCGGATTAAGGACCGATTGAATCCGTGGCAAAAATGTATTCGTGGTTCGAAAGGGTCATTTACCCATGATTAAAAGGCGGTTGAAAGAGTAATTTTCACATGCCTACCCGGAGCCGGAGCAACCTCCTTCAGAGGAGACGTATGTGGACGAATTTCTTCATCCAGCAGGTTTCGTCCACTGAGAATGAGATGCCAATTACCTGTTTGGAATGGTAAATCGATTAGCAAGGATGCAGACCAATTGGTGTAGGCATCGGAGGAGGCTTCGAATGGTGATGTCCTATCTTGGGGAAAACTATGGAGAATAGAAGAATTGATCATCCAGTCCTCGGATCCGAATTGTACCCGGGGTCCGAGACGCAATGGGGGAATCCTTGGCAGGAGGTCGTTGGTTTTCTCGATATTGGCATTCACGGTGTCTACTTGAAAACTGATGTCGAAATAGGCATTGTTAGCCTGCCATGCATGCCAGGTCAATGTAGCCTCGAGGCCATAGAAGGTTGTGTTTGCCTGTGTATACTGGTACACGCGAAATCCATGTTGCTCATCCTTTGTTGGAGCAGCGTAGATAAAATCGGAAAAATCAGTATGAAAAGCCGTTAGGCTGGCGCTCAAGTCGCTTTCGTCCCAATGAAGCGATAAATCAATACCATTGGCTGATTCAGAACCGAAGGATGAATCGCCAATCTCAAATTGCTGGGTAGCAGCGTGCGGGCCAGATGCATACAATTCTGTCGCCACGGGATGCCGCTCAGCGTGATTGAAAAGAGTCCCAATCGACCAATGTTCAGTCAATTGAATCTTTGCACCAAGTGATCCTGAGAGTGCCCAGCCATCGTAACCTTCGTCATCCGTTATTTGGATCTCCCGATGTTCCACTCGTATGCCTCCTTCAACACGGATATTATTGATCTGCATGTCCTGCAACAGGAACAGCGCTGTGTCTGTTGTGGTCGAGTCTGGAGTGAGCGATTCTTCACCTACTGCCATGGAGTCGAGTGATAGCCACTGTATGCCAAATGCTCCTTGGTCATTCGGTCCGGTAAGATAGGTGGCGATAAGACGGGCCTCTGTGGATTCACGGTTAAAGTCGGTTCCAATGTCGTCCCCCTCCAGTTCCTGGTGATCATATTCGACATGACGCAATCTCCCTTCAATGGCATTTAGCCAGGAGTTTTCCATAGTATGCTCAAAATCAAGGTCCACTGTCGATTGGTTCAGATCGATGGAGATACCATGTTCATCGTCTTCGTGATGCGATTCTTCCTCTTTATCTTCTTCGTGGTTTCCTTCATGTTCATGCTCCTGATGCGTGCCGTGTTCGTGCCAGGGAACACCGTACTGGGATTCGTAGGTTGTCCGAGCTATACTGAACCGCGTATTTCCGGAGGCGAACCATGAAAGAGCCACAGAGTTGGCTTTAGATTCCAGAAATGAATTCTCAAGGATTCCTGTTGGTTCTTCATCATGATCGGAATGCCCGGGAATCGAGTAATTTTTGTGGTCCCTGTCGAGGTAGCTTACCGAAACGACAATATCCTGTAGGGAAACCGTTGTCAGGCCACCCAAACTCCACCCATCAGATGCTGATTGGTAATCTGTTATAGCTGCCAGTGAAGCATTCTGCAGCGGTCGGGTGCGGGGGATGCGTTTGTCGATGACATTGACGACACCTCCAATCGCAGAACTGCCAAATAGAAGGGTCGACGCACCGCGCAGGACTTCTATGCGTTCGATGAAGAACGGTTCCAAGGAAACAGCGTGATCGGGGCTTTCAGCAGAGAGGTCCCCGATGTCCACTCCGCTTTCCATCACTCGTAGGCGGTTGCCCTCTAGTCCGCGAATCACGGGTCGGCTGGCACCTGCGCCGAACGCAGTGGAGTGCACGCCCGGTTGGTTGTCCAACGCTTCGCCAAGAGTGGGTGCCAAGCTGATTTCCAGCGTATCGAAAGCAACCACCGTAGTAGGTGTTAGCATGTCCTGACTACTCCGTGGAGTAAGGGAAGCGTTAACGACAAAGGGGTTCAGTTCATGGATTTCAGTATGTGAATGATCACTGGTTATTGTGTCAGCCAGCGAAAAGGATGGTAAGAAAGCAATTGAGCTAAGAATGGTGGATCTAACGGGTTTCGATTTTCTAAAAATATGCATGGCAGTTCTCTTAAAATGATGAAAAAGGCAAAGACATGCCCATCTGATTGCTCAGAATTGGCAGGTCCAAGGGAATGGATCATTTTTCAGAGAACCGGAGGTGCCCGAGCTTGTGTTGTTAGCTGGACCCCTTGAACCAGTTTTTCCAGCATTCTGTGGGTATGGATTGCGACCAGATGCCTTTCTACGGGTAAAGGCTCAATTGGATTGTCCAGGATCAGACCGCTAGAAAATAGAACAACAGCACAACTGTTTTTACAGCGATTTTCATCCGATGGATCGTCGGAATTAGAATTACAGGAACCTTCGTAGGGGGAGCCAGATCGTGCCTTGTCTTCATGCTCATGAAGCAGCCTGTGCAGATCACCACTGCTGCCTGCATATAGCAAAAGCAAGACGGTAGCTGCTGAGAGCAAATGCAATAAACTTCTGACGGCTTTCATTAGGGAAAAGGTACAGACTTCGTCGTTACACGAAAGTTGTAAAGGCTGGTTTCTTGAACAAAAAGTCAAGATATTCTAGTAAACTGTTTCCATATTTTCCGACAGCTGATTGGGATGGGAAAATGGCTGCTCGGGCAGGATTCGAACCTGCGACAAAGTGGTTAACAGCCACCTGCTCTACCGCTGAGCTACCGAGCAATTTTAGTTATTATCAAGGAATCGGTATCAACAATTCAATCACTCTTGATTTTCTACCCGTCAAGGATACAGAAGAGCACCAATGATACAAGGGAAGAAGAATCCTCTAAATTGGAAAGAACCAATGAACGCAAACTCCTCAGAAATACGTGGAGTGGGGTCTATTACTCCAAGTTCACCATTCTCAGGCAAGCCCAAAGCTTTCATTCTTTAACGTATTGCTTCCCAGACCGGTCTATACTCTTCGGCGGCAGCCGGGTCAATTGGTGGTAATTTTTCTGAGAGGTCGGGACTTTCGAAAAGATACCTAGCAATTGCCTGTCGTGGGGTCATCCGGAATTCCTCATTTTGACTGATGAGGGATTCCCAGCATTTGGTAAGCGCTCGAAGCATCGGCCCCCAGTGCAAACTGATGGGCTGGCGTCTGGCATAGCTCTCAGCTGCTTCGATGAATTTGTGCAAATCTACGTCTCGGGCCTGACCTTTTCCGCCCCTTAGAAAGTACGGTTCCGAGGCGATTAGACTTGGCAGAGACATCTGGTAGTCAGCGATGATCTTCTGCGCATCGATAGAGGTCAGAAAATCGAGCATTATCCACGCTTCAGCTTTTTTTTGAGACAGACTGCTTATAGCCATGCCTTCCCAGAAAAAACGAGTGTAACGCCTTCCGCTATTGCCCCTGGGAAGATGTAGCGTATCGTAGTCCACATCAGTCGAATTCAGGAACATCAGAGCCGAAGTGTTAGTGTTTAAGATTGAGATCATGCCGGTGAAGAATCCGGTATTTGTATTAAGTGCGCTCAGAGCAGAAGGGGTGGGCATAACCTTGTTCTTGAGGTGGAAATCTTGCCAGAGTCCCAACGAGGCTTCGCATTCCGGCCCATAGAATGTGGACCGCGTATAGGTCTCGTCCAGAAAACTTGCCCCCAAGATCCAGTGAAAGGTCTGCCAATGCTTCTGAGGTACGAATAGTCCGTACTGATCGATTCGACCATCTCCATCCAGATCCATGGTCAGCCGCTTGCAGACTGCGATGAACTCCTCCATGTTCCACTTCTCGTCATTGACGTGCCACCAGCCCGAATTCGATTTTCTGAGGCCGGGAGAATCGGGGTGCTCGCTGACTCGAATTCGGGCGCGACTCCAATTCGCCTTGTTGTAGAAGAGTAAGTTACAACCGCCATACAACGGCATGCCCCATTGCTCCCATTCCCCAATAGCCGAATTGAATTCGCCGAAATCACGGATTGCAGTATTCCAGTACTGATTCTTTAAATCTTCTCCGTCTTCTCCCCATCGTCCCATTGCTTTCACAAACGGGGAAATGTTCTCGATCTTTCCCGATATAATTAGTTTTGGAAATGTTTCATTCTCCATCATGAAAAGATCAGGAGCGGTGTCGGAGACAATCTGCTGTTGGATCTTCTGGTGGTACCTTGTCGATGGCATATGGCGACTTTCAAAATCGATCTCCGGATGTTTTAGACGAAACGCCGCAAAGATCTCCTTCCACATTTGATAGTCTTGATAGCCGCCCCAATGAGCCACCACCAAGGGTTGCTCATCTTTGATCGTCCCGTGCCGACTTAATGTGTCGGCAAAGAGCCAGTATAATAACACACCGGCGAACAAGACGAGAGTGCTTATTCGAACGTGTAATGCCATGGGAAGTAATCGAAAGGACGAAACGGCTCACGAGGAATCTATCGGTACGGGTATTCGACAAATTCCTCTCAATCAAGATAGGCTGACAATCTGACAGCTTGCAAAGCAATTAGGCAACCCATTTCCCTTCTCCTCTATAACGGTTCCGACTTCCACCATCTCTATCCGCTGTCGTCCCTCTCTGAGGTGACTGTGGCGAGACATCTCGACGCAGCGAATCCGGAAGAGGCTGCAAACCTTCCTAGCCAGTGAAAGCGCGGCCTACCCGAGGTTGGAGCCATATGAGGGAAAACTTCGCGTACGGATCTGAGCGGAGTAGTGTCAGAACAGCCTCTAAAAATTACTGGAGACTATTTTGTGTGACCGTATCGAACATAGAGCCCACAGCTATGATAAATCAAGGAGGCCCGTTGGGTAACAAAAATCACACGAACGTCAGCAGCCGCCGAGGCGTCCCGATCGTAATCTGTTGGATCTCAGCCTCCGAAAAGCCGCGTCGACGCATAAGGGGTAAGACGTTCTCAAAAATATGACCATAACCGTGCCCGCCAAAATGGGTGAGACGCGTTCGATGGCAAATATCGTGAGAGATCGTGATCTGTTCGAGATGGCCGCGATCGATTAGGCGGCGGATCCAGCGTAGGCGTGCGGCGTCGTTTGGCAGATCGACTTTAAGATCGCGTGGATAGAAGGATTGTTCCTGGCCAAAGAGATCAAATTCGATGACGCAGCCTGTATCCGCTAGTCGAAAGAGGCGCTGATCATCGAAGATCGTACGCTCGATATGACTGATGATGAGGCGCGATGGATCGCCACCGTGTGACGTGACGAAATCAGCCACTTCTTGGGGCTGGTCTGGATCGCGACCCGGATGGATGTTGAGGGATGCGCCGGTCTCATTCTGGGCTATTAGCGCCCCGTCCATAACGCGTTTCTCTAAATCCGTCCAGGGTGCCTGACAGCCGATCTCTCCGATTAATCCAGCCCGTACATCAGTGCCCCAGGCCCCTTCGTGGATGTCTGCTACCATCTCGGTGGCGAAATCGTCGATCGCCCGGTTCCGGTTGGTCGCCGCTTGATACGCATCGACGTAATGGCCACACCCCATAACGATGTGGGTGTCGGTCGCGATCGCGATCTGGACCAGCCCATGGGGGTCGGGTTTCAATCCGCCAACGGTCAGTTCAACGATAGTCCGCCCTCCGGCGGCGCGCATTTTTTCTACTTCTGCCGTGGCGATGTCCCGATCGAAGAACACGAGGTTGCTTGGCGTTCGGCGCAACCCATAGTTGATGCGCCAAACGTTATCCAGGCCGATGTCTAGACCCTGATCTGGTTCACCCTGCTCGGTGGGTGTGCGGATATCCCACAGCAGGTGTTCGTGCATTAGTGTGGCGCCCAACACCGCTGGGTTAATGATCCCTCGCACGGTCTGTGTTTTGCCCTGGAGGTCGCTGTGTGAGAGTTGGTTCATCTAGAGAAGCAGCTATCGTGCAACAGAAACCCCATTACCTGAAGCGTAAATCGCGAGGCAAGAGTGTCAAGAGTGACGGTGGCCAAAGACATTTAAGATGGGGCTGTTATTGCGGACATATTGTCAGCTAATGTAGTGAGCGAAAATGAATTTGGTGTGAGCACCCGAACGAAGCCGTTTCAAATTCCACTTGGAGCACACTACTTCCTAAGCGGGTTAAAAACCTCATTGCAGCGAACAAGAATATAGACACAACTCACATAACGAATGGATGTTATCGTTTACATCCGGTTGAATGGAATACTGTTGGTGGCATTTGCATTGGAGCAGGATAAGGAACCGCGAGTTATCCAAAAGAACCCTTCAAGTTTACGGTCTTTTCAGCACCCACTGCTCGCTGAAGGGGTACCTCTAAATTGGCTCATCGATGTGCCAGTAGAAAGTGGGGGGATTTGAAGCGATTCAGCGGTTGGTCTTGAATTACGGACACGGGGAAAAGAATGACTCGCTGTGTTTCAACCCTGACTCTCCTCTTACGACGGAAGCTCAAGAATCTTGGATTAGGGATCCCGACAAGTAAACTAGCGAAATGCTTGTGGGCGAAAAGAACCTACATCGGAGAGATTTTGCGCGCAGGTTATTGGACCTGGGTCTGATTTGACCATCCAGATTGTTCAATTCAGACTGATGGTTTGGCTAAATAGTGGAGTTTTGTTGTTGGGAGGAGGTTTTTGTAACGAAGGGATGTAGCATCAGCCCTTATCTGGCAGCCTCTAGTCTGCGGATACGGGCTGGCTTGTCGTCCTGATGGATCTCAGCGGATAGGATTCTGAGAGAACGATCTTCGACTGGTAGATCGAACCGAACGCATCCTCTCCGGTGGGATTCTCGGAGAGCCACAGCAATTTCGAGGGCGTCGCGAGCGTCGTATAGAGAACACCTTGGCTGGGATTGAGACTCAATTGCCTGGATGAGATCCCGGACTAGGGTAAGGCCTCCGCCTTCGGGCCGGGCTGGCATCGCGAGTGGAGACCGAGCCGGGATGCCTCGTCCCTTGGGTCCGCCTGAGGTAAGGTAAGTCCATTCTGTATCTTGCGCATTGGCGATTGACCGGACACGACCTTTGGTGCCAATGACGTCGATTTCCCAATTGGAGACACCGCATGAAGTTGCTCGAATATATGCCCTGACCCCGTTGTCAAAAGCGAGGTAGCCATTACCCGATAGATCGTTTTCTCCGTTGGCGGCTTCGTCAGACTGCATTTCACCAAAAACCCATTGTACGTTACCACCGGCTAGGTACCGCACGATATCAATCGCGTGACTCCCGTTATGAGAAAGACCACACTCTGTATACGCTGTCACTTGGAGAATCTCACCGAGAATTCCTTCATCAATCATGCGTCGGGTTTCTACAAAGGAAGGGCTATAGCGTCGTCCACAGTTAATCACCATGGGAACTCCATTGGCTTCACACTCGTCGACCATAGTGTCGACATCTTCAAGACATAAGGCGATTGGCTTATCTGCCCAAATACCTTTGGCCCCGGACTGGGCTGTGGCTATAGTAATCTCCGCCCGGACCCTAGCGGTTGTTGCGATACTTACAAGATCAGGCTTCTCGCGTTCGAGAAGATCACGATAATCTTCGTAAAGATGATCTCTGGCGAGTCCCCAGCGTTGGCCAAAAATCTCACGTTGTTCCTGATGTGGGTCAGCTCCGGCGATCAGTTTTATGTTGGGGGCTGCAACGTAAGTCGGGGCGTGGCAATAAGGAAGATAGATTGCGCCGCCCTGCTCGATTTCATCATCAAAGGTGCTCCCTATGCGACCGAGGCCAATGACAGCGGCAGTATATATCTTAGACATGATTGGGTTCAGAGTTTCAGTTAACGTTAAAAGGAAGTTTGTCCTAGGTGTGGCTGAGGGCAATAGCATACTTTAAGGCATTACTACTGGTCCTAAGTTCTTTTACTAATCAAAGGTAGCTCAAGTCCGATTGCAAGATACTAGAACGGTTGCGTAACCCAGACAATGAATATCGATCGTTTTGTTGTTTGGTCCACATACTTAGGGCGCATTTTTGCCATTTTATCTGGTGCTGTAAATGGTTCCAGTATCATAATTGGGCTTTGCTTTTTGGAGGAATCGGTAATGCACAAGGGGACAGTTCGCAGGTTAAATATCTGACCTACTTTCGGTTCATGAGAGATTCCAGGAGAGACACTGATGACAAAGGTTTGATACCGGTAAAGTGGGAAATCTGGTGGCGGCAGGAAAACCCATTTGCGACGACGACTGTATTTTTCGATGCACTCCGAATGGCAGGGAAAAGGCGTTGTTCCCCGATGGCTTGAGAGATAGCATAATGTTCTTTTTCATATCCGAAAGAGCCAGCCATACCGCAGCATGTTGTATTTAGTGTCGAGACTTCACAGTTTGGGAGTTTGTTTAGAAGGGAATTGGTGAAGTCGTTACCCAACAGTGCTTTTTGGTGGCAGTGATTATGGATTATTACCTGTGATGGCCCTGATCGGGGGAATAGCAATCTGTTAGAAGCATTTGTCACAGTACGCGACAAATGGATTTTATGCGGATTTTCAATTTGCTTCAGGGCCCAATCATCAAAGAGAATAGCGACCTCTGCAACACGCTCAGCGTGTGTTCGACTAGGCCCGGTGAAAAAATTAAGGAAATCATCGGTAACGGCTGAATAACAGCTAGGCTCACAAAATACTATTGGGATTTGATTTTTGGCAATTGGGTACATTGCTGAAAGAAGCCTCTTAGCCTGAAGCTTAGCCTCTGACAGAAGTCCTTTCGAGATTAAAGGACGACCACAGCATACGGGTTCTACGAGTGATACTTTGAATCCGAGCCGTCTCGCAATTCGGCTAACAGATTGAGGGATCTCTGGCTCGAAAAAGTTAGAGAAGGTATCTGGAAACAGGGCGATAGAAGGCTGATTTGGATTTTCCAACTCCGAATCTGGACTGTTTTCCCGCCACCATTTGACAAATGATTGAGACGCTAGCATAGGAAGTTCCCTTTGTGCTGAAATACCAAAGAGGGATTCTCGAAGGCTTCTGGAAAGCAGGGATCGGTGGATCCAGTTGGAAAGCGGTGTAAATTGACTGCCAAATTCCACTAATTTTCTGGTGTGACCCATCATTTGGGAGCGAAAAGAATAACCGTTCTTTTTCGCGTATTGGTAGAGGAACTCGCTTTTTATCCGGGCCATATCGACCCCAGTAGGGCATTCGGTTTTACAGGCCTTGCACTCAAGACATAGATCGAAGACCGAAAAGAGGTCTGGATCAGACAGTCCCTGAAAACCTATTTTTCCACTGAGAGCGATACGGAGTGCATTTGCTCTCCCTCGAGTCGAATCCTTTTCTTCCCGAGTTGCCATGTAAGATGGACACATCGTACCCTCAAGGTTCTTACGACAGTTTCCAACTCCACCACATTGTTCCGCGGCGCGAGCAAGCCCTCCAAAGTCTGAAAAATTGTTCTCAGTCTTCAGGTCGGGAGTTTTGTAGGTGGCACCAAACCGCAAATTTGATGTCAACTTCGGGGCGTCAACGATTTTTCCAGGATTAAAAACGCCATTAGGATCAAAGGTCCGCTTTATTTCTTTGAACGCCTGGTAGAGCGCTGATCCAAACATTTTTTCTTGAAAAGGTGCACGGATAAGTCCATCGCCGTGTTCTCCGGAGAGGGCTCCATTATATTTCAAAACCAGGTCTGAGACTTGTTCTGCAATGGACTGGAATTTTCCTATCCCCTCTGTGGTTTTCATATTGACGATCGGTCTTATGTGAAGGAGGCCAACAGAGGCGTGAGCATAAAAACCTGCCTTCGTGTCGTGTGCTTTGAGTATCTCAGTGAAGTCTCGAATGTAGTCATGAAGATTCGCCGGATCCACTGCTGTATCTTCCACAAATGAAATTGATTTGGCATCGCCCTTCTGAGCCATACAGAGGCCTAATCCCGCTTTGCGGAGATTCCAGATATCCCTTTGCTCTTTTTTGTTGAGGGCACGGTGAAAGTGATAGCCGTGGCCTTTATCCTTTAATTCTGTGATCAGATTCTCGATTCGATCTGAAAGTTCAGTTTTACCGTTGTCTGTTAACTCGATGATTAGGACTGCTTTGGGATCCCCATCGATAAAGCTACGAAGAGGTTCATATTTTGGTTTATCCCGAGTCATTCCGAGAATTAGGTCATCAACGAGTTCCACTGCTGATGGATTGTGTTTTAAGATGAGAGGTGTTGCTGTCATTGCTTCGAGGAGTTCTCGAAACTGAATAGATACGACGGCGCGTCTTTTAGGAAACTCAACCAGCTTGAGTTTTACGGCCAAAACCTGAGCCAGAGTCCCTTCCGAACCGACGATCATCTTACAAAGGTTGAATTTATCGACACCTTTACTTGGAGTAAACGCGTCAAGGTTAAATCCGCCTACGCGGCGCTGGATCTTTGGGTAGCGTTTCTCAATCTCTTCCTGATGCGAGGTGGCTAGGTTTCGCACCACACGATAAGATTGGCCTTCCAGATCATTCTGGTTACACTTTAAATCTAAAGCTCCAGCGTTGAGTGGTTTGAGCCGAACTACGCTACCATCGGAGAGGACCACCAAAAGTTCTAGTACATAATCAATTGTGATCCCGTAGAGAATTGATCGGGTTCCGGCGGAGTTATTGTTGACCATCCCTCCGATGGTGGCGCAGTTCGATGTGGAGATGTCGAGGGGTAACTGGAGGCCGTGAGGAGCGATTAGGGCATTGAGGTCGTCTAGAACGATACCAGGCTCTACCTCAATCGTACGATCCTTTACATCTAATTGAATGATCCGGTTGAGATACTTAGAGTAGTCGAGTTGGATTCCTTGGCCCACCGCTTGTCCTGCTTGGCTTGTTCCTCCACCTCTTGCTGTAATAGACTTTCCCTGTTCGCGACAGATGTTTACCGTGTTAATAATGTCATCTGGGCATTTTGGTATTACGACTCCCTCAGGTATTATCTCAAAGACGCTGGCATCGGTTGAGTAGATGGCTCGGCTAACAGGATCGAAACGGACTTCGCCTTTGATTTCTTCCTGAAGTGTTTGCTCAAGAGAGCGGCTAGAATAGCGTTTTCGAGTCATATTGGATGAACCTGTTAAAATTTCAGGCTAAGAGCCAACTATAAACAAATAGACAAAAATCCTGAGCAATACTCAGAACTGGTTATTTTCTGAGAAAACTCTACGCAGAGAAACTAGACAATTATGGAAAACGAAAACTTTCTGATACTGATTGACGCCAGTATTTTCCCAACGCCTGAATTAGAAAGATTAGCTGGTTTCGATCCCGAATAAGTTTTCCCATGTTGAAATTACGGTTTGACATGGGTTGCCAGAAAGTCGAGAGCGGCCTGGACACCCCCGGGATGAAAGGGGACTTTCAAGGTAAGTAGTCCCATTTCGATTCCAGAAAGTGTTCCGGCGAGCATGAGATCATTGAGGTCGCCGAGGTGCCCGATTCTAAAGGTTCGACCTTGCATCTTACCCAAGCCGGTTCCAAGGGCAATATCGAATCGATCAAGGAGGATTTTTCGAAGCTTATCAGCGTTATGACCATCCGGCATGAAAATACCCGTCACGCTTTCAGAATATTCTTCCGGGTTTTGGCACATGATTTCCAAGTCCCAGGAATTGACAGCGATTCGAGTTGCCTCAGCCAGTCTCCGGTGCCGAGCAAAAACTTTTTCCAATCCCTCACTTAATATGAGATCAAGGGCCACATCGAGGCCATAGAGAAGATTGGTTGCAGGAGTGTAAGGAAAGAACCCGGTAGAGAACAATTTCAAGTAATTTCTCCAATCCCAATAAGATCTAGGAAGCTTTGCATTTTTGGAAGCTTGTAAGGCTCGGTGGCTGACTGCATTGAATCCTAGGCCAGGCGGGAGCATGAGTCCCTTTTGTGACGCTCCGACAGTCACATCGATATTCCAATCTTCATGACGATAGTCGATGGAGGCTAGGGAGGATATTGTATCCACTATGAGGAGTGCTGGATGATCACATCGGTCGATTGCTCCCCTGATCTCGGAGATCTGGCTGGTTACTCCTGTTGATGTTTCGTTATGTATCACCGCGATCGCTTTTATGCGGTGATCCCTATCCCCTTGGAGTCTTTCTTCAATTTTGTTAGGATCCACCCCGGAGCGCCAGTTCCCAGCTATCCAATCGACTACCAAATCTAAACTTTCTGCCATTTGCTTCCAGAGCTGGGCGAAATATCCGGTTTCAAACATCAAGATTTGATCGCCTGGGGAGAGGGTATTGACGAGAGCCGCCTCCCACGCTCCGGTTCCCGATGATGGGAATATAAGGACAGGTTGAGAAGTTTGAAAGATCCCTTGGAGTCGTTCTTGGACCCGCTTCGATAGATCCGCGAATTCGGGACCTCGATGATCGATGGTAGGACGAGCCATTGAGCGCAACACCGGATCAGGGATGTTGGTCGGTCCCGGAATCTGTAGAAAATGGCGTCCTGAGGATATGTTAGGCATCTTCTGGAAAAATGAGAAACTCTCCCGGACGAATGCCATCGGCTGGATCGATCCTGTTATAGTCGATACCAGACCTGCCGTTCCAATCCCAGGTGATTTTGCCATCTTTTAGGGTGAGTTCGCAAAACAGTCTTTTGTCTCCTTCCATCCGTCCCCCAAGAGAGTCATTGTAACCAAAATGACCTTTCATCAGATTGAGTACAGCGATATCGGCGACAGAGCCAATTGAGAGATGGCCTAATTCCGGATGGCCGATTTCGTTGGCTGGATTGATGGTTGAAGCTCGGATCACTTCAAAAAGAGGCATTCCCATGACAAGGAATTTCGACATTGTAGTTGTCATGTCGAGCATGGCATCGTTCATACACTGGGTGTGAAGATCGGTCGAAATCGAGTCTGGATAAAACCCCTGGGCGATGGCAGGTACAGCGTTACGGAAGCAGAAACTGCCGGCACCGTGACCTACATCGAGAATAACACCCCGTTCCCGCGCCTGGTGAAGGTAAGGTAGCACTGCGCCTTCCTCATTAAACCAGGGGGTGGGAGCGCGAAAGATGTGTGTACTGATATCCCCAGGCCTTAGTTTCTCCGTTAGGAGTTGATAGTAGGGGCGTTCTTTTCTGAAGAAACCGAAGTCAATCATGACTGGAAGAAATGCTTTTCCAGCTGCCTCAAGACAGCGGTCCACTGAGATCCATTCCGGTCCTTGGTAGTGGGCGGTCTTGATGCCGACCACGACGTCACTATGTTTGTTCGCGATTGCTGCTGTCTTATCGGTATCCATATCATAGGGGTTTTGTTCCAGGTCAGTGGACATCATCCCGGTGCCGGTGATGTTGATTAGGGCAAAAAGACGGGTCTGAGATCGGTCGATTACACGGAAGCGAAAGTCTTCGAAATTCCTCCAACCGGCACTCCCTGTATCGACCATGGTTGTCACTCCACTGCGAAAGCTAAAACCATCCGGAAAAATTGAGTTATCGCCTGCCCAGGCATTCCGATGACCAGCTGTGGCGTAGGCGTGTATGTGTATGTCCACTAAACCGGGAGTCACGTAGTGGCCGTTGACATCGATGACTTGGCCGGCATTTTCGCAAGGCAGCTCCGATTCAATGGCGGCTATTCTTCCTCCTTTGATTCCGATGTCGTTCAGCCCATCGATGTTGTTCTTTGGATCAAGAAGGTGGCCGCCTTTAAGGATCAGTTCGAATGACATAGTTTTCTCCAGGTTCTCTGTATTGACATGCTTTTTACCGAAGGAGAATAACGATAAAATTCTGTTTCCTTCTTGCGATCTTTTTCGGTTGGGATTTCGGGTCAAGCAAACCATGTATCGTTTGGGTTCGTCCACTCGGATCAAGGTAAACGGGCACTCTGCTTCCTGATCTAGCCGAATTCCTCAGAAGTCGGTTGAGGTTGGTTTAATTCTCAGGCATGAGAGAGCTAGGAACACAAACCTACACTCCAACCGAGGAAAAGGCCCTTGGAGTAAGTCTCAAGTTTTCGATCAGAGAATTCCCATCTTGTGCTAATTATTCACTGTTGTCACAGGGAGCTTCAGCTCCCTTCCTTAACCCTATTGATTACTTTGTAACAATTTTCAGGTTGTGTTCATGGTGAAAGAGGATCGAATAGTTAAGGCCCGTAGCCTTACGTTAAAGAAGTGAAGTGAGATGACGCGAATCAAAGAATATTTCTGGATATTTGGCTAATGAAAGCGTTTGTTCTTGGAGCAGGTGAGGGAAGGCGTTTGAGGCCGTTGACGCAACTAATTCCTAAGCCCTTAATCCCGGTTTGGAATAAGCCCTTGATCACCTATGCCTTTGATCATCTGTTAGAATTTGGGGTGGAGGAGCTAATAGTAAATACTCATCATTTGGCGGAATGCTATGATATTGTGTTTCCGGATGGGAGGTATAGCCAATCTTCTATTACCTTCGTCCGTGAGTTTCCGGAGATACTAGATTCAGGAGGAGGGTTGGCAAATATTGCAGAACATGTCCAAGAGGATGGACTCATCGTTTACAACGGCGATATTCTGACTGATTTGCCCTTGGAGAAAGCAGCCGAAGCTCATCAGCGATCCGATAACTTGGTAACGCTGGTTTTGCGTTCAGAGGGACCGAACAGAAATGTCACTTTGAATGAGGAAACAGGTAAGGTGTGTGATCTTCGTCATCATTTTGGCGTGGATGGTGGGCTCCGGGTTCAATTTACTGGCGTTAGCTTTGTGAATCGGGAATTCATGGACTTGATTACGCCCATCAATGAGTCGATTGTTATGGCTTGGCTTCGACTAATTCGAGAACAGGATGCACTTGGAGGTGTATTGGTGGACGAGGGAAACTGGTGGGATCTTGGTGACCGAAGGACCTACCTTGAGGTTTCTCGGTCTTTCGCGAGTACTGGATTTTTGGAGGTTTCGAGTCATACATTGCAGCCATCACGCATTCATCCGACAGCACGAATTGATTCTTCTGCATTCGTTGATCCTGTATCCGTTGTGGGATCGAAATGCGATATCGAACCTGGCGTAAGAATACTCGATTCCGTTCTTTGGGAAGGAGTTCAGGTTGTTCAAGGAACGGAACTTATTGGCTGTATCGTTGCGGGTGTTTCAATAGGTAACAAGCAAAGAATTTCGGGCCGACATATAGGAGTCGACCTTTGACAGCAAATGGGAATCAATTGTTCTTTAGGCAACTCAAGTCGCTGAATACGGGCTACGAATACTAACGATTACTGCGATGGACTATGATACCATCATTCAACTAACTGTGGAGAAATTGCCCGAACTTTTCGGGGACGGACTAAAGGTTTCTGAGATACACGGGGGTGGCTCGGATCGCCATTATTTCCGGATTGGGAACGATTTTTTAAAGTTAATTTTCTGTAGGTATGGTGTCGAGAAAAAGGAGAATTCATTGTTTGCAGATCATTCTGATTTTTTGGGCGAACATGGGGTCCGCGTGCCGCGGGTTTTGGCTCAGGATCAGGAAAATCGATGCCTCTGGGTAGAAGATTTGGGGGGTGAGGATCTCTGGTCCTACCGTGACAGTGACTGGATCTCTGTGCGACGGCCCCTCTATCAAGCAGCTTTACTAGAGGTAGGAAAACTGCATTCAGTGACCGAACGGTTAATCAGTCATTTGCCGGTTCTAAATCCACCTTTTAATGTGGATCTTTATCGTTGGGAATTCGAGTATTTCATGGATAATTTCGTGAATCGCTTGAGTGCTGCCACGATAGATGAAATCCGGCCTGTGCGTGAATCAGCTGAATTGAAACATCTTCGGCTAGAACTCTCAGCCCAACCGCGCTGTCTTGTACACCGTGATTTGCAGAGCCAGAATGTCTTGATTTGGAAGGGCATGCCGGCGCTGATTGATTTCCAGGGCATGCGTTACGGCCTACCTGAATACGATGTGGCATCATTGATCTTCGATCCATACGTAGTGATGAGCAAAGAGGAGCGCGAGGATTTGATTCGGTTTTTAGAATCAAGAAGTAATAATGCTGACTTTCGTGGACAATTGCTGCGTTGTGCCGTGCAACGTTTGATGCAGGTGCTTGGGGCTTATGGGTTTCTGGGGCTAGTGAAAAAGAAATCTGCGTTTCTGAAGTTCATTCCTCGCGGATTGGAAAATCTTCATCATGTAGCAGTGGAACAAGGAGTGATGCCAGTTTTGGAACCAATGCTTTCTCTAAGAGACGATCGGTTTCTGAAGGTATTAATTTCCTGAGTTATTTTTTTGATATCCTCTTAATTATTTATCAGTTGAAAATTTAATTGGTCGTTTGGTTGGATTTGTTAATGGCTATAGGAAAAGTAGTATCGTCTATTTAGGATTAACTTTGGGTACTCGTTCCACTCGACCCTTGACCCTTGTCATGCATTCACCTATCGGTCACAGCATTTGGTATTTTTGATCGAAAGAACACGGATGTTTAATATGGAAGGACACAAACTATGATCGCAACGGCGAGCGAGATATTAGAAATGAAGAAGACTCAGCTCTACATTAATGGAGAGTGGGTAGATGGAGAAGAAGGAACTACTTTTGGAGTCATTAACCCTGCTACGGAAGAGACGATTGTTGAAGTCTCATATGGGACAGCAGGGGATGCGAGACGGGCTTTGGAAGCTGCCCAGGCAGCACTTGCTGATTGGCGGGGAATGACTGTCTACGAAAGAGCTCTCCGGCTCAAGAAGATCGCGGATGCTATTCGCGAAAATATCGATTATCTGGCAGTAGCTCTGACTATGGAGCAGGGGAAGCCGCTGGTGGAATCGCGTGCCGAAATGCTCGGTTCAGCTGGAACTTTTGAGTGGTTTGCTGAAGAGGCAAAGCGGGCCTATGGAAGAACGATTCCAGCAAGTTTCTCCCACAAGAGGCTTTTTACAGTACGCCATCCCGTCGGTGTGTGTGCTTCAGTATCTCCCTGGAACTTCCCTATTCTGCTACAGGCGCGTAAGATCGCACCGGCTATGGCGGTTGGGTGCACCACAGTATCGCGTCCGTCCAGTCAGACGCCGCTTTCATTGATCCGGCTGTTCGAGCTTATTGAGGATGTGGCCGACCTTCCGAAGGGGGTGGTTAATTTGGTGATGGGACCTCCAGCCGAAATCATGGAGGAGTTCATGAGTAATCGGATCTGCCGAAAAATTTCTTTCACTGGTTCAACGGAGGTGGGGAAAGACCTACTCAAACGATCTAGTGAACAGGTTAAGAGATTAAGTCTTGAATTAGGTGGCCACGCTCCAGTTCTAGTTTTTCCCGATGTCGATATCGAGGCGGCTGCAAAAGTCTCAGTTTTAGGGAAATTCCGCAATAACGGTCAGGTTTGTATCTGCCCGACTCGGTTCTATGCTGAAAAATCAATTGAGCAGGATTTTCTAGATGCTTGTGTAGAGGAGACGAAAAAAGTGAAATTAGGGAATGGACTTGAGGAAGAAGTAGACGTCGGGCCGATGTTCGAAGCGCGTGCACTGGATAAGACGGATGACTTAATTAAGGATGCATTAAGTAAAGGGGCTAATTGTATTCTCGGGGGTAGCCGATCCGAGAGATTTGATAAGGGCTACTTTTTCGAGCCAACAGTCCTCACTGGCATGCAGGATGACATGAAAATCATGACAGATGAACCATTCGCACCGGTTATGCCAATTCTCAGTTTCAATGAGATTGATGAAGCAATTGCTAAGGCCAATAACACTGACTTTGGTCTCGCAGCTTATGTACTGACCAATGATTTGACCGCGGCGATGAAATGTGCAGATGGATTGGAGTTTGGAACTATTGGGATCAACGACACGGTTCCGGCTACGCCCCAAGGGCCCTTTGGAGGACTTAAGGAGTCGGGTGTTGGTCGTGAAAACGGGATTGAGGGTCTTGATGCATACTTGGAAACCAAGTTTGTGTCGATGGCATTAAGGGAATCCTAATTAGCTAGTATCTTCTTATTTAGAAAAGGTTTTGATCGCAATACGAGAGAGTCACAAGTCCTGCCGGTAGTCTGTGTAGGTGTTGGGAATTCCCAGGCCTCGGATATCAGGTGTTTGGTGAGAACACTGATTTCTATGAGTAGACTCCTATTGAGTTTGGATTTCTACCCCTTCTGTAGAAATTTCTACAGAAGGGGTAGAAATCCAAACTCAATCCTCACGTCAGTGAGTATTTCGATAGGACATCAAGATCGACATATTCGAGAACAGAAATGTGGGTTGCTTCCAGATTGATTTTTGGTGCGTGATTATTCTGGTACGCTTCAATCCATCGCCCCAGGCATATACACCAATGGTCGCCAGGGGAGAGCCCGGAAAATCCTAATTCTAGGTGTGGGGTGGAAAGATCATTGCCTTGGATTTTGGAAAAATCGAGGAACTCCTGCGTCATTTCCGCACAGACTGTATGCATACCAACATCTTCGCCATTAGTATCGCATTTCCCGTTGCGGAAGAATCCCGTCAATGGATCCATGCAACAGTTGATTAGTTCGGTGCCAAGTACGTTTTGAGCCATTATAAATTTATCAATTCTGGTTTAGATGCGAAACACTCTCTTCCAACTTAAAACTCTTTTATCTAGAATATTACGGTACCTCGAATAAGGGAGAAATCTTCCAAGTTTTGTTTTTGAAATTACATTAGAGTTTTGCGAGAGCAAAGAAGCGGAGGAAACCGAATATTTTAGTAACTGTAGTGTAGATGGTTGAGGAGAACTAGGAAGATCCTCGTTGCAAAGATTCAATCATAATTATCAGAGGAATAGTGGAGATTGGTTATTATCAAGGAAATGATGGTAATAACAGATGGATCAGACTTAGACCGAGGTGTCTGTTATGGCGATGACTAGTTAACTACTGAGAAGAGTCTATTGGGTGATGCGAATCTGCTTCAGAGTCAAGCTGGACCTTTGGCCGGTCGGTGATCCCTAACAAATTAATGATAGGGGGGTCTTATTAGATGAACTGTTTTGATGTTGAAAGATCCGATAGCAATGGCTCTAGAGTGGCTTCAGAGTTGACTGGCTAAAACTACCTGGGTTACGTGGGGCAGGAAAGAAAATAAAAGCTTTAGGATAAATGGATATATTGAGACCGGGACTTAGCATTGCGTTAGTTCCCTGCTGCTTCCTGCAATCGGCGATCCAGTCCTTTTCCAATGAAGAGGTGCCCATCGCCGTAGTGGGAGGAAGGACTTTTGGCCATGCTGCTTTTTTTGGGAAAGGTTTAGTTGCAGAAGAGTGCTCCTTCACGGTTCAAACGACAGGCGGGAATATTCATTGCGATTGATGAAAAGTATGAGCCCAGTTGGATCGGTCCTTAAGTTGCGACCAAACTGTTATGAGGAATACAAGCGGCGACACGATGGATTGTGGCCTGAGTTGGCGGATCTAATGCGAGAAAATGGAATCAACATGGTGATTTATCGTTTCGAGGATTTCATCTTTTGCTATGGAACGGCACCCAGTGATGAAATGTGGGAGCGCGTCAATAGACACTCCATTTCGCAGCGTTGGAACGAGTATATGAAGGACGTTCTTGAAACTGATAAGGAAGGGAAACTAATCGTGCACCGATTAAATCAGGCCTTTTGCTTTGGGGATTTCCCATAGTTTAATGTACACGATCGACTTAAGTTTCTGACCAGGATTAAACAAAGCAGCCTACATTCTTGAAATTTCTCCGGGACTTAATATTAGTTAAAAACTACACTGTTTCTACTGCTGTGTAGCCTACCAAAATCTCGTCTTGAACCAATGATAGTAAAACACATAGAGGCCATCCCTCTCGTACGGGAACTAGAGGAGGTATTTCAGGGCGGGACCTACAAGATAACAAGCCGGAATACCATAGTTACCCGTGTCGAACTCGATAACGGAGTGGTTGGCGAGACCTTTGGTGGCGACGAAGACCAATATCAACTCGAAGTATGTCGGGTCGTGAATACGGTTTACCGCCCCCTTCTTGTGGGTGGGGACGTTAGGGATGTGGAGGTTCACTGGGAGAGAATGTGGACGACACAAGTCGATTTGAACAATCGTGGGATTCACAGTCTAGATCTAGCAAAGCACTGTGTGCTTACGCAAGCAATTGCCGCTGTTGATATCGCTATGTGGGACGCCCTCGGGAAATCGCTTCAACAACCTGTCTATAAACTTCTCGGTGGCTTCCGCGATCGTATCCCCGTTATCGCGATTGGTGGATACTTACGAGAGGGGGATTCATTTGTTGATCTTGAAACTGAGATCGGGCGTTACAAAGAGGAACAGATTCAGGGGATTAAGATGAAGGTGGGCAAGTTGTCAGTCGAGGAGGACATCGAGCGGGCCCATCTGGCTCGTAGGGCCGGAGGTCCTAATTTCCACCTTTGCTCAGATTCTAATCAAGCCTGGACCGTGGACGAAGCAATGAAATTTGCACGAGGGGTTTACGATCTCAATTTTGCTTGGTTGGAGGAACCGGTCCGATGGCACGATCAGATTGAAGGAAATGCGCGTGTACGCATGGTTGGTATTCCGGTCAACGCAGGCCAAGGTGAGATCTCTCGGCATGGCTGTCGGGAATTGATAACGCGTGGTGCTGTTGATATCATCAATGTCGATGCTACTATTGCAGCTGGCGTTACAGAATGGCGGCGCATAGCCGGGATGGCCCATTCGTTTGGGGTGACTATGGCCCATCATGAAGAACCACAGGTGGCTCTCCATCTTTTGGCAGGGGTGCCCCACGGACTCTGTGTCGAGATCTTCCCCGATTATACCCGGGACCCCATGTGGTTTGATTTGCCAGTAGAGCAACCGGAGATTCGTGATGGTTATATGCTTGTCTCCAATAGACCAGGCTTCGGGTTTAACCTCAGGGCTGAAACTATTGAAAAGTGGTCTGCAGTGGATGTCAATTAACGGATAGTTGGACTGATTACATTGACTAAGAATAAGGGGCTGCCCGAGTCAAATCGCCTCACCTGCCGCCATCAAACTCTCGGTGTCGCCAGGAATTTCTTGATCAGGTAACTTGGTTGATTTAAGGAGTGAATCGACATTTTAGGTGATCTGGATGAAACGTATATAGCCTACTGAGTACGGTCATGTATAATTTAAACGGTTTGTAAGTTGGCTGGTGAGCCTCATTAGGACTAGATCTCTCTACTAACTGAAACTAATCTAAGAATTCGTCTTGCATGTTCGACGAAAGGAGCGTCAACCAGTTTTCCTTTAAACTGAATAGCCGATACCCCCTTCGCTTCAGCTTCAGCAAAGGCGTGCATTACCTCTTTTGCTTCGAGGATCTTTTTTTCGCTAGGCGAGAAAATATCATTGCAGATTTTGATCTGGTTAGGGTGAATGCAGAGCTTTCCTTGGAAACCGAGGTGTTTGGCGCGTATTGCATCCTTTTGGAGTGCATCCAGATCCTTCAAATCAGTCATTAAAGGTGGATCTAATGGGGGATGGGATCCCCGCTGCGCGGCAGGCTACTGGGATCCGAGAGCACAGGTTACCGATCAGGTTGGTACCCCGCTAGAAGGTTTCACTTTTGAAGACTATAAGCCCTTTTCTGGTGACGACACTGCCTGGTCTCCAGAGTGGAGATCAGGTAAAAAGATAGGATCGCTAAAAGGGCAGTTTATTCGCATTGAGATTGAGCTGAACAGTGCACGGCTCTATGCGATAAGGGGTAAATACGTTGAGATTATGGCAATGGCGATAGCGCGCCATCGAGAGTACGGATAACTACCCAGTTTGAGAATCGGCTGGTGATTTTGGCGTGGCTTATTCTTTCTTCAACGCCCCCTTTGAAGCTCACTATGACTTACTTTGAAACGGATGATAGAAATGATAGGAAGTCCAACCACCATCCACCCGCAGAATTTCACCGGTTATAAAGGATGATTCCTCATCGTTAGCTAAGAAAAGTACGGATTCGACGACTTCCTGTAAGTTCCCTAGACGGCCCATCGGGATTCGCCCTAAGTAGGTCTCTTCGGTGGCAATACCTTTTCTGATTCCTTCCTGAACGAGATCGGTCATGACCACACCCGGAGCTACTGCGTTAACCCGAACTCCATGTTCCGCCCATTCAGATGCCAACACTTTCGTTAACATTATCAATCCAGCTTTGGCCGAGCAATAAGAAGCACGAGCTTTCTGAGCTAGGAGCCCATTTACCGAAGCGATATTGATCATATTCCCGCTCCCCTGTTCCAGCATGATCTTACCGACTTGGTTAGCGCAATAAAAGGCGCCATTCAGCATTACATCGATGTCTGTATCCCATTCGGTTGGATCGAGATCTACGACCGTACCTTTGTGAGCAACTCCTGCATTATTGATCCAAATATCTATACGTTCAAAGCGATCTCTTATCGAATCCACGGATTTTTTGACCGCAATGGGATTACGAACATCTAATCGTTCGTAGGTCACACCTAGTTTTTTGGCTGCCTTTTTACCAATCTCAGGGTCAATTTCCGCAATGATAACGGTTGAACCTTCTTTTGCAAAAGCCTCCGCCAGGCTGAAGCCAATACCGCGCCCTGCTCCCGTAATACACGTGACTTTGTTTTGGAACTTGATACTGATTCCCCCCCCAGTTAAGTCAAAAAGGCAAGTTTCCCCATGCCACCCATCCTCCGTCCACGGTTACGACGGTGGCAGTAATATAGCTGGCACGGTCGCTGACCAGGAACTGGACCACTGAGGCAATTTCATCTACTTCGCCAACTCTACCCATTGGTGTTCGGCGATTATATTCTTCGAGCGAGGCAAATCCTTGATCGACCGCATTTTTTAACATAGCTGTCCAGGTCACTCCAGGTGCTACCCCGACCACACGTACACCGCGTCGTGCCCATTCAGCGCCAATGTTTTCCGTTAGGCTGATAACCGCGGCTTTAGTGCTGTTGTATGAAGCGCGTAGAGGCCAGGCTCCCATACCGCCTATTGAGCAAACGTTAAGAATAACTCCTTTCCTCTGTTCCAACATTACTTGTCCAATAGCGCGGATGCACAGAAAGGCTCCATTATACATGATATCTGACTGAGTATACCAGTCATCAAGAGGGAAGGTTTCAGTGGGCCCCATTTTTGCCACACCGGCATTGTTGATGAGGATATCAATCCGACCGTAATCAGCCATAACGTTATCGACAAGCGAATTTACGCTTTCTGGGCTACAGACATCAGTCTCAACCAGTGACGCTTTAAGCCCCGCCCCGTTCAATTTTTGGACGGCTTTCTTTCCAGTTGTTAGATTGATTTCAGCAACGACGACCTTGGCTCCTGCCCGACCAAGCCTCTCTGCAATTCCAAAACCAATGCCCCCTCCGCTACCAGTTACTATAGCGATTCTTCCTTCTAATTCCGAGTTCAAAGGTTCACGGTTGAGTGGTTAGAAGTAGAGGATTTTTAAACTAAAAGTGGGAATAAAGAATCACCCAAGAACAATGAAGGTGCAATCAAAAGAGGTAAATACTAGATATGTACCAGAATATAATTAAACGGCCAATTATGAACCTCTAAACCTATCATCTCGCTCCCTGAAACAGTTCGACTATAATCCCATCAGGGTCTTTTAGGTAGAGGGCCCACCCCCCTTTGCTGGGTCCTTCATCTAAGTAGACCGGTGGTGAGATAAATTCTATCTCTGCCTTTCGTAGACGCTCATAGATCGATTGTAGGTTATCAACGATGTAAGCGATGTGACTGCTTCCTGGATTATTAGGTGTCAAATCCTGCTTGACACCCTGAGGGTGTTTGTACTCAAGCAACTCAAGGACATGGGAAGAACCAGGAATCCTGAGTAAAACAGCGTACACTTTTGCATCGGGAAATCCAACAATTTTACGGAAATAAGTGCTCGTGACAGCAGGTCGTTCGCTGAAAACCTCGAATCCCATTAGGTCACGATAGAAAGCCAACGAGCGGTTCATATCGCTTACCGTATAGGAGGTGTGGTATGTTCCTTTAATTTTTCCCATCAAGCTTCAGATTTAGGATTTGTGACCTTTCACGAATAAACAACAAATAGCCAAATCTTATTTGGCTGGGCCGTCGAGCCTTGAGTAGCTCGGTCTATAGAATTATTTGTGAAATTGGGTAGAGTTGACGGTTGATGTCCGCTTTAAAAGTAGTTTTCTTCGGTGGATGAAAAATTATATGGGGGGGATCTTTCTTTCTTCGCTGGTGTGTTTTGCTCAGGCGGAAAATCAGAACTCCTTGGCATTCTTTATTCTACCGGAGCTGACAGTAACGGATTCAAGAGTAGCCAACGCCGATCCTTCAGAGAGCTATCCCACCGTGGTTACGAAGCTCCGCTATGAGCCCCTGATCGATCTCCAGAGTCGGAACTTTGCCGAGGCCCAAGGCGACGTAACGATTCGGGGGGGCATTTTTGAGAACACTGGTTTTAGGGTTGGGGCAGCAACATTGTTCGATCCGCAGACCGGCCATTATTTCGCGGAAATTCCGATTGATCCTGCAATGATCTCTGCCCCGGAAGTCATTACTGGAATTCAGAATACTCATGGTGGATTCAATTCCACGGTAGGGACAGTGAACTATAACTGGGATGCTATACGTAAGGGAGGTGAGGCTTTCGGCGGTATCGGTGACAACAATACCAGTATCCAAAAGATCTATATAGGTGAGTCGCTAGGGGTCGGAGATGGTAGGAAAAATCTAGGGTTTGATTTTTCCTTTGCCCGTTCGAATTCCGACGGAACGATTTCTAAAGGGGACCATGATTTCAATAGGTTCTCGGGAAGAATTCAGTTTCAAGAGGAGCGGGCACGGACGGATCTTTTTGCTGGATATCAATCAAAGTTCTTTGGATGGCCTAACATGTATACTCCTTTTAATGTCGATGAAACTGAGAATCTCCAATCGACTCTTTACTTGATCAACCATAGACGAGATAGCGTAGAAGGAGATTTTTTTGAATTCACAGGCTATTACCGCCGCCATCGAGATGATTATGAATTCAATCGTCATTATCCTGGGCAGTATAATCCTTTTCAACATGAGACGATTGTCTGGGCGGCAGGATTTTCGGGAAGAGAATTTTTTGAAGTTCTTGCATTAAACTACAGCGGACAATTCGTTTCCGATGAGATAACCTCAACAAACCTCGTATATGGCCCTTTTCGATCGCGAGATTACTACAAATTCTCCTTTTTGCCCGAGTGGCGCCATCTCTACGGAAATGGAAGGGAGTTAGCTCTACGCGTCGGCGCTAGTTACGACGACACAAACCGAGAGGGTTCAGAACTATCTCCTGCGGCTGCAATAGCCTTTTCTAGAAGTGATGGTAATGGTAGCGGTCAGCGTATCTATTTTGAATACGCTGAGAGCAGCCAGGTCCCCGGATATACGGTTCTTGGTGCAAACTCCAAAGGCGGTCTCTTTCGAGGCAAACCAGATGCCGCGCGCGAGCGCAGCCAAAATTTTGAGGTTGGAGCGGAGTTTGGTCGTCCAAAATGGAAAGGTAGCGTCGCTTTTTTCTACCGCATCGATCACGATTTGTTGGACTGGACATATAGCTTTGGAAGCACTTCTGCGCGATCCGCAAATCATGTCGATATCGATACACTCGGGGGAGAGTTTATGTTTTTTGCAGGTTTAAAGGATATCAATTTAATATTGGGTTACTCTTTCCTTAGTAAGACAGAAGATTACGAGAGCGCTAATATTAACGCTAGTTTTTACGCATTGAATTATCCACGTCATCGTTTCACGGCTGCTTTCACTTATAGCTTCCTCGATCAGTTTGAATTGCGTATGGACACTGAATTACGTTCTCAGGAAGAGAACCTTCTGCGACGCAGTGCAGACACTGCTGTTCTCAGTGCTTTTAGTTTGCATTGGATAGCGCCTCAGGTCACTGGGTTGCGATTAGGATTTACTGTAGACAACTTGTTCGACAGCGATTTCGAAGAGATTCCAGGTACTCCTGGGGTGGGGAGGCAGATCTCCTCGTCCTTCTCATACCGATGGTAATAAATGAGCCAGAAGAAGAGAATTAATCTATTAAAACGGCATTAGTCGTGTTGGGCTCGATGGAAGAGCGTGAACCATAGCATCTAGGCTTTTCCTAAGAAGTCGAGATCTTGGGAAAGGTCATTATGTTCCCCATGGAGCAGAGTAATTCGGAATCTTCAAGCTAAGGAGTTTTGACCCCCATTCGGTCAGCCGCTTCACAGAGAGATTGCCAGACATCTTCAGCGATGGGTATGCCGTCGCGCCTGCGTATTTCGCGATTGCGTGATTCCATATCGCCAGGGGCGAGAACTCCGTCAAATCCTGGGGCGGGTTTGGATGCCTTCACCCTTGCGCGCATTTCCCGGGCTGATTCTGAATAGTCGGAAAGGTTACGAAAAAGGTCTGATTTCATGACGATCATTGTGACGCCCTGATGTCGAAAAATGGGGCCGCCCCTCCCAGGTTCCACGAAGTCATCAGCGCCGGTGAAGATTCGTCCGAGGTACTCAACAGCCATCATCAGGCAATAGCCCTTGTGTGCGCCAAAGGGAAGATAGCTTCCGCCGTCTGAAAATCCCGATGCATCTGTAGTGGGATTCCCTTCCTTGTCGATAATGCAGTTAGGGGGCAGCGATTCCCCACGCCGCTCGGCATTAATGACTTTGACACCTGAAAGGGCTGTGGTGGCCCAATCAAACATCATGGGAATTTCTTTGCCGATAGGGAATCCAATCGAAATTGGATTTGTGTGCAGGACTCGTTCTCGTCCTCCGAAGGGTGCTGTCATAGGTTCTTCTTCACCGAATCCTCCAGCCCAGATCATTCCTATCATCTCTGCTTCGGTGGCCATTTCCACGTAATGTCCTAATCGACCAATGTGGTGAGTTTTTACTAGGCCCGCAGCTGCGATATTCGATTGCTTTGCTTTTTCGATAGCCACTTTCATCGCATACTTAGCTGAGACCTGACCGAAGCACCAGTTGCCCTTGATCAATGCGCTTGTGGGAGTTTCTTTGACGATCTCGGGGATAGAGGAGGGTAGAATTTCCCCATCCCGGATCGAATTAAGATACCGCAATACGTGCCATATTCCATGGGTATCGACTCCGCTCAAGCTGGCTAGAATCAGGTGGTCGGCCAGGTCCTCCGCATTATGCACTGGGCTCCCGGCTTTAGTGAAAATTTCTTTTACGAGGATATAGAGATCGTCTGCTTTTTTTGTGATCATTAGCTTTAGAATCGATGGTTAAAACGGCAGGTCAAAGATTTAGGGTAAATAAAGCAAGCTCGTTAGAAGAGTTTTGTCGAACCCATGGTCAAACGGTGGCTTGGGAAATAGTACAACAGAGTATTTTTAAGAACATAGTCGAAGTTGATAACGGATAAGGGAGAAACTTAGAAGTAGTGGAACGGTGACAAGATGGGTGAAACCTTCCTGCATTCTAAAGAAGCGAATTGGGATTTTTCTTGCTAATGCTGTGTGGAACTAAGCACCCTTGTAGAAGAATTGCTCCTTCTGTTCATTCCATCGGGTTGCCAAGAGATGCGGATGAGGTAACGCGTTTTCTGGATAAAAAATGGGAATTGAAACAAAAACGGAAATTATGTGACTGGACGACCTGATAAGAGTAGAGTGAAGACGGAGACAGTATTTCTAAATGAAGCTAGTGAGGTAGCAAGGAGGACATTTCGCTTAGACCTGCTACGTGGGAGCATGCAAGGGTTTGTGGAGACCTCTTTACTTACCTTTAGTCTGCTTGTGGCAATCCGAGTTTTTCAGGCGCCTGATATGCTAAAGGCGATCCTTCCGGGGGCCTATCCTGCTGGGCTTTTGATCTCGCCACTGACGATTATTATCGGTTCAAAACTTGGATGGAGCGCAGGGCGGATTTGCTCCCTATTTTCTTTTCTAGCAGGGCTTTCTATGGTCGGAGCAATTTCAGTTAAGGCTCTGCCAGCCTTCGTAATTTGTATCTTCTTTGTGGCAGTTTTCTTGGCGCAGACAATTCCTCTCCTTACTACAATATACGCCTCCAATTATGCGGAGAATGAGCGCGGTTCGAGATATGCAACTACGATGCTCTTTTCGGCTTTAATCGCCGCTGGCTTTTCCTACGGAGGGGGGAGATTATTAGATTTTGATATTGAGCACTATCAGGTTCTATTCGTAGTTCCGGCTCTGGCTCTTTTTGTCAATGTCTTTGCATTCAAAGCTATGCCTGATGTCGCGATTCGGCCCGAGCAATCGCCGAGTTCGGTACATGACTTCAAAGAAGCTTTTCGAAATAGAGTATTCTGTCTGATTCTAACAGGGTGGATGTTTCAGGGATTTGGGCAAATCATGACAGTTCCTATTCGCATCGAGTATCTGGCTAACGATCGCTATGGCATCAATGCTACAAATGAGCAGATCGGTCTAATTGTCGGGGCGGTTCCCTTCCTAACCTATATTGGTTCTACCAAGATTTGGGGTTATTGCTTCGATCGTTGGAATTTTATCGTTCTTCGAGTTGCAACGAACGTGATCTCTATGATATCTATTTTTACTATCTTTTTTACTTCCTCTCTTTTAGTTATTGCGATTGGCATGGGTCTGTTTGGTGTCGCGTTAAGTGGTGGACGACTAATATGGATGTTGTGGGTTGTTCAACTAGCTCCATTACGGAACTTGTCTACATACATGAGTATCAATACATTTACCACAGGCGTCCGCGGGGCAATGGCTCCCTTTGTCGCTTATTGGCTGGTTGGGAAATCAGATCCTATGGTAGTGGGATGGATTGCGGCGGCCATTATTGCGATCGGCATATGTGTCATGCTCCCATTTCGAGGCCAATTTCAACGTCCTACGGGTTGAGAAATCTAGATTGCAAAGGGAAGATTACTAGTATGGAGTGAAAGTCGAAGTTTTGAGAAAACTTCTAAGAGGATTGGTTTCAATATTGAAACTGAGAGAATCATTATATGAATAGTCCAGCGAAACACGCCATCATTATTGGTAGGGATGGTGTCAGCATGGAATTGTTGAAGAACGTCCTCTTCTCAACCTTTTAGAAAATGACTTCCCTGAATTTCCAGGCGCGAGTCCCGGTATTTGATGCCAACGTTGGGGTGGGACATCGCCACGATAGGGTTTCGCCCTACTCGGATGCGAATGGGGTTATTGAAGAGATGCAGCGCCATGGGGTACAGAAGGCCTTGATTTATCATGTTCAGGGTGAGGCTATTAGTTCTATTTGGGCGAATGAAGCATTGCAGGAATGGGATAATGACGCATTCGAGCTCCAGTTGTGTGCTGGTACTGGAAACGATATGCTTCGGCAGTTAGCAGAGTACCACGCTTCCAAAAGGGTAAAAAGCGTGCGTCTTGATAGCTCGCCGATGAGAGACGGAATTCCTTTTGTTGATTGGCTTTACGGCCCTCTTCTGGAATGGCTTTCATCTGAAAAAATACCGCTTTGGGTATCTCTGGCTGACTTATCGCCAGTTCAGATTATGGATACGCTTCCAAAGTTTCCTGAGCTTGTCACCGTGCTTGTTGGGGCACATTATTCGCATTCTGCGGTTTTGGCTCCGATATTGGGTAAATTACCAAATGCTGTCTTAGAGTTGAGCCGCTTCGAGAATCTTGCCGGCATCGAGAAACTGTCAAAGCAGTTTGGCGCCAAACGATTGCTCTATGGATCCTATTTCCCTCGGTATGCAATGGGACCAATGTTGTACTATTTGCACCACGCGGATATAGACGATAAAGGTTTATTGGCCATTTGCGCGGGGAATTTGGAACGTATACTACAGGGTGAAAAATGATCGAAGGAAACGAAGTCATTGATTTTCACGGGCACGTGGGACGGTGGGATGATCTCCAAGTAGTGGACGATCCAAAAAAAATGCTTCAGGCGATGGATGCTATTGGAATTGATCGGAGTTGCGTCTTTAACATCTTCCATCCGGATGGAAGAACAGGAAATAATGAGACTGCTGAATTTGTCGCTCGTAATCCAAGCCGATTTATTGGGTTTGCATATGTTTCTCCTCTACTTCCCGATTTAATGGTCCCTGAGCTCGAACGAGCTATCGATCAACTCGGGTTTTTGGCAATCAAGCTTTATCCTCCCTATACGCCTTACTTGCTTTGTGAATCCATTTGGGATCCGATTTATGCCTTCGCCAATGAGAGGGAATTAGCTGTAATTCTTCATACGGGTTCAGAAAAGACGGCGGAGCCAGGCCATCTTCTGAAGGTTGCGCCTAGATTTCCCAATGCGAAATTTGTGGCAGGTCACGCGGGCAACTGCGAGCCTTACCGTAGCCAAGCTATCAAAGCAGCCCAGGAATGGGATAATGTCTACCTGGAAACTTGTTCCACTTTTCGCACCCCAGGAGTAGTCGAAGAATTGGTAGATGGTGTAGGGGCTGATCGAGTTCTTTTTGGCTCCGATACTCCGTTGATGGACCCACGTCCCCAGATTGGGAAAATCATAACGGCACCAATTGATGATGAGGCCAAACGGTTAATTTTGGGAAAGAACGCAAAGAAGTTGCTCAAACTTTGATTGTAGATTCAGGCTTCACCTCGGTTTGAATCTTGCAATCGCATCGTCGGCGCGGGCACGATTTGCGTCGATCGTTCGGCCTGCGTTGTGCGGAGTATGAACAACATTATGCCGACCGAGGAGGGGTGAGTCCAGAGGTACGGGTTCCTTGTCAAAAACATCGGCAGCCAGAAATAGTTCATCCTTAAGGACCCGTTTGTAGAGGGCTTCGGTGTCGCAAACCGCAGCGCGCGTTACCTGAACTACGAGACTTTGGTCCGGAATGGCGTTGATGTGCTCCGCAGTAATTAGCCCGGTTGTACTCTTTGTAAGTGGGACAATGGGTGCAAATATCTCTGCGTCTTTGACTAGTTCAGAAAGAAAGAAACACCTTGTGACTCCAGCGATGTCAAATGAAGCATCAGAAGCAAATGGATCCCAGACTGAGACCTGAGCTCCCATCATGGTACACCATTTTGCGTATCGGCCCCCAATATTGCCAATCCCAACAATGCGTACTTTCTTGCCCTGAAGGGTTCCACTGACGAAGCCTTTGGTGTCACCGAACTGCGCTCCGCGCTGGCCCGGTTTCCCAACCTTAGGAATATATTCCCATGTTTCGTGACCTTTAATCATGGCTGTTGAAGTGTGAGGGATACGTCGCAGGGCACATAGAGTTAATCCTAGCGCGTATTCTGCTACAGTCTGGCCCCATTGAATGTCTCCACGAGGGTAGTAAATTGTTACATTACGTGCCTTGGCTTCTTCAATACCCTTACTTGAACCACCTAAGTAAGGTTCTGAAGCGTAGCATTCTTTTAGGGTGGTGAATAGCTTGAGATCCCCACTCTCGACGGAGATACCGAGGAGGACTAGACGCTGGACTGTCTGGGGGTTCTTTACGAGATTGGGCACGCGAGCACCTCTGTCTTCAGTCCGATAGAGTTCGCACCCGCCCTCTTTTTGCCAGCGTTCGTGCCAATGATCGGCTGTGAAGGGCCAGTGTGCGTCGTAGCTTTCGTGCACACAAATAACGGATCTCATTGGAATGTTAGATATTGTTTAGGATGCCTGTGTCGTCAAGAAATGACAGCCAGTTCGATAAAGAACAGACTATATTTCCCAATTGAGAAGTATGTCTAATTTGAGAGGCAGAACCAGTTCCTGGTTCCGTTTCAGAGTTGTAGGAATCAGGGAAGAATCTGAATTCTCAAGCTTGTTACTTATTAAAAGTGCAAAAACAATGGACCGAAATTCTAGAACGAGGTTGAAGTTTTATAGGACCAGCTAACATTACTACAAATTATTCTTTATAATGACGCTTTACGGTGTCTTTGTTGTTCGTTGTTGAGATAAAATGGTTGGCGGATATGTGAACCTTACCAGGTAAGCACAAATGATATCAGGATGGCTGGAAAGACTATAGCTTTAATTGGGGCTCTCGATACCAAAGGAGTGGAATATGGATTCCTGCGAGATGCTATAGAAGCTCGCGGTCATAATGTGCTACTGATCGATGTCGGTATTTTGGAATCTCCTGTAATTAACCCGGATGAGACGCGAGAGAGGGTAGCAGAGGCAGCAGGTATCGATCTGAAATCCTTGATCAGGGAACGGGATCGTGGGCGATCGGTAGCAGCCATGAGTGAGGGAGCGGCGGTGTTATTGCCGCAACTTTATGCCGAAGGCAAATTTGATGCTGTAATGGCTATGGGAGGGACTGGTGGGACTTCAGTAGCATGTGGGGCTATGCGTGCCCTACCGTTAGGTGTTCCGAAGGTGATGGTATCAACGGCGGCGGGAACAGATGTATCGGGTTATGTGGGTGTAAAGGATATTGTCATGATTCCCAGTATTGTTGACGTGGCAGGTATCAACAAAATTAGTAGGCGAATTTTCATGCAGGCGGCTGGAGCAATTTGTGGGATGGTAGAGACTGAGGTTTCGGAAGGGACTGAAAAGCCTTTAATTGCTGCCACAATGTTTGGTAATACGACTCAAGCAGTCAACTATGCCCGGGAGATCCTGGAATACGCTGGCTATGAAGTTCTGGTCTTCCATTGCACCGGAACAGGGGGGTTAACTATGGAAAATCTGATCGAATCTGGCCAGGTCGAGGGTGTCCTTGATATGACTACAACAGAATGGGCAGATGAAATCGCAGGAGGTATTTTCTCTTCGGGACCGACTCGTCTAGAAGCGGCTGCAAAGTCAGGAGTGCCTGCAATTATCGCACCTGGTTGTTTGGATATGGTAAATTGGGGGGCGCCTGATACCGTTCCGGAAGAATACAAGGACCGAAAATTCTATCAACATAATCCAAACATTACCCTGATGCGGACTACTGTTGAGGAGTGTTGTATGCTGGGCAAAGTAATGGCTGAAAAATTGAATCAAAGCACAGCTGCAGTCACTGTTTTGTTGCCTCTAAAAGGATTCAGTATGATCGATTTGGAAGGAAAGGACTTTTATCTTCCTGAGGCTAATATAGCATTCTGTGAGACTTTGAAGTCGAATCTGTACGAGGATATCAAAGTCGTTGAGATGGACTGCGAAATCAATGATTCAGCATTTGCGGTCCGATGCGCCGAGGAGTTGCTGTTAAATCTCAAATGAATCTTCCATTAGACGAAAAAACGGGTTTTTCGTATTCCATCTTATGGGACCACGTCACCCTAGAGAGAAAGTTCGGCTGATCGGGTCTCGTTAGCGTTTCAATGATCATTCGGTTAACCTGATCTTTTATAGACAGCTTAGGAATTACCATCGGTATTGCAATTTTAGATCAGTGACATTCTAAATACAGTATTATAGATTATGGCGCAGACACGTTCAGAGATCCTCTCACGGCTTCGTGAAAAAATCAGCAAAGGGTTCCCCATCATTGGAGGTGGGGCTGGAACTGGTATTTCGGCAAAATGTGAGGAGGCCGGTGGTATCGATTTAATTGTTATCTACAACTCAGGGCGCTTTCGTATGGCAGGTCATGGTTCATTAGCTGGGGTAATGCCCTATGGTGATGCTAATGCCATTGTCATGGAAATGGCTAATGAGGTGTTGCCGGTGACGCGGGAGACGCCGGTCTTGGCTGGAGTCTGTGGAACCGACCCAATGCGGAGAATGGGCCATTTTTTGGCAGACGTAAAAGCGATTGGATTCGCCGGAGTACAGAATTTTCCCACTGTTGGTCTGATTGACGGTACCTTTAGAGCTAATCTGGAGGAGACTAATATGGGATATGAAAAAGAGGTCGATATGATTCGGATTGCCCACGATCTGGAGCTGCTGACCTCTCCCTACGTTTTCAATACTGATGAATCTCGAGCAATGACCGAAGCTGGAGCGGACATCTTGGTTGCGCACATGGGTCTAACGACTTCGGGTTCAATAGGAGCTAAGACGGCCTTGACATTGGAAGATTGTGTCGAACCTATTAACGACATCATTGGGACAGCCAAGGCTATACGTGAAGATGTCATTGTGCTATGCCACGGAGGTCCTATCGCAGAACCAGAAGATGCTTCCTTTATAATTGAAAGATGTACCAATCTAGATGGCTTTTATGGCGCAAGTTCGATGGAACGGTTGCCTACGGAACGCGCTATAAGGAAGCAAACAGAACGGTTTACATCGATTCGAAAAGGGTAGAGTCCGGGTGATTAAACTTTCCCGTTGGTTGATGTTTTAGACAGCTTAGGAGATCTTTGCGGCTAACCTTTGATATTGCGGTATTAGGATAAGGTGGCCTCCGAATTAATCTGAAGCTTTGATTCAGTATACAAGGTGGATGGGTAATACCAAGAAGACTTCTTATTCTGAGGATAAAAATTTCCCTTTTATAGTGGTCTGAAAAAGCTCTAAGCTACCGCTGATACTTTGGCTGACGTGGTTCCCGTTTGCGCATTAGGCGATGCCGACTTCTTCTTAAGGGGAGATTGATGCGAGTTCCGCCTTGAAGATGCGATTTGATAAATGCAAAAATCAGTTCGGTATTTGCTCGTGCCAGACGAACTCCGCCTCGAGGGGCTTGTCCTGATTCAATTGAATGGATCAGATCTTCGATCAGAAGTCGCGTCGAACTATCTGGTTTGAAAGAAGGAAATTCTCCATCAACCAGAACATTTTGTTCCCCGTAATCCGCATTACTCGGTTCGCGTAACAGCCATTCTTTCTCGTTGTTTCGCGACATTACGCAACCGTTGTCACCGTGGGCTTCCACTTCCATTCCACGACCGGTATTTAGTGCGTAGGCCGTTACTCCGTTCTCAAACTGCAGAATTCCCTGGCCTATCGGATCTTCTATCAGCTTTTCTCCGTCGATGACTTCATCTCCGTTTGGTAGATGGGCCTGAACCCAGGATACAGGGCAGTCCGAGTTTAGCCGTTGCAAGAGATCGAAACTATGGCTAGCCGTGTTAAAAAGATGGCCGGTTGAGTGGATAACCAGGGCTATCAGCTTGCCGATACGTCCGCTATCGACAACGGCCTTCATAGTGTCATAACCAGGATCCCATCGCCGGTTAGTGCCCATGTTAAAGAAGACGTTGTTTTTTTCCACTGCTTCGACCATGGCGTCGGCATCAGCCATTGAAGCTGCCATTGCTTTCTCTGCATATATAGCTTTTGCTCCGTGTTCTGCAGCGTAGATAACGATTTCACTCCTATGCTCGGGTTGGGTAGCAATGCTGATGATCTCGGGTTGCTCTCGATCGATCATCTCTTTGTAGTCGAGGTATTGTTTTTGCTTCGGAATGTTGTAGCGAAGACCGGTTTGCTCCAAAACCTCGGTGCGGAGATCGGAACAGGCCACTAATTCGGTGTGGTTGCTGGCTTCATAGCCGGCAGCATGCGAATACGCTCCTTGTCTTCTTTCTTTCGGTCCCTCATTATCGATAAATGCTCCCATTCTGCTGCAACCGATTAGTGCGGCTTTAAATCTTTTCATAACCCAAAATATTAAGAATTAGTCGCTAAAAGGTCTACATTTTCTTTTTAGGTGAAAAAGAGGCTCTTGCAGTAGGCTCAGAATTTTTACCATAATCACCCAAACTTACATTCTGAACCCGAATGTTCCAGGTAGCGAGAACTGGATGGTATGGGGTTTTGAGTAAGAAGGAAGCTATGAAGATAGCAAAATAACTAAAACTTAACGGGGAAGTAGAATGGCTAGAAAGCGAATAAACCGAAGTATTGAATTACTGGAACAAGGGGAGTACCTATACTATACTGGACCCGGTGAACTGAGTTACGAAAATGGAAAAAAGCAAACAGATACATGGGCAGATTTCCTCCTTGTTGATTTCGAACACAGCCCTTTTGATATAAAGGGACTTCGGCTTTTCTTACAAGGGCTTGTTGATGGAGGTCCGACTAAATCGGGCCACCGCCTTCCTCCAGTCTTCGTTACGCTACCCTCTAATGCTAAGACTGTAGAAGAGGTTCGATCTAATTCATGGCAGATACGGCAAGTCCTTGCCTCTGGCTGTATGGGTATCCTCCACACCCATGCAAGGCAAGCGAACGCAGTCCGGGCATTTGTTGAGGAATGTCGCTACCCATTCCAGGAGGCAGGTCTTGGAGGTGGATTGCAGCAGGGTCAACGGGGAGCTGGAGGTCAGGGTTTCGCGGCTGATATCTGGGGACTTACACCCCAGGAATACACCAATTTAGCTGACCCATGGCCTCTCAATCCAGACGGTGAATTAATATTAGGGCTAAAGATTGAAGACAGAGAGGGTGCGGCGAATGCAAGGTATATCGCAAATGTACCAGGTATTGCTTTCGCCGAATGGGGACCTGGCGACATGGGCATGTCGTTTGGACACTCAGATGCTCACGATCCACCTTATCCAGCCGAAGTAGACTCCGCAAGAAATATAGTGAAATTTGCTTGCGACAGAGCGGGAGTCGCATTCTTGAGTTCTTGGAATGACCCTTCGTTAGATACTGAAGCTCAGGTCAGATTCCTAATGGATTGGGGTGTTAGAATTATTTCTGGAGGAGGCGAAGAACAAGCAAAAATTGGACGCAAAATCTCAAGAAAAACAAAGTCGGGTTAACTTAGCTTTCCGCGATTCAGGTTCCGTTGACAAGGGATCACGCGATGTAGGTTATCCTCACTGTCTCGCAATTACTAAAGATAGGAAAAAATGAAGATGAACAATCCTGATAATTCTCTAATAAGCCCATTTGGGTTGAGTTCGACTGATGGGTATTTTTGGCTTAAGGGCAATTTACATTCCCATACGACTAATTCTGACGGCAAGCCGACGCCTCAGCAGCGACTAGACGGATATGTTGAACATGCGTATGACTTCCTCTGTCTTTCTGACCACTATACCATCACTCGCATCGAGACGGTCAAAGCACCGAAGGATTTCGTGATGATACAGGGTGCCGAGTTGCATCCAAAAAATCCATTCGGAGGTCAGGTTCATCACTTCGTCTGTCTCAATATTCACGAAGACATGGATTCTGAGAATATGGCTCCCCAGCACGTGATCGATCGTGTCAATGAGCAGGGAGGCTCAGTTTGGCTTGCACATCCCCATTGGAGTTCTGTCAAGATCATGCGTGATACACTTCCCCTGAACGGGTTTTCGGGAGTGGAGGTCTTCAATACGATCTGCCGGACTCACGGGCGTGGTGAATCGTCTGTGATTTGGGACGATTGGATGGAGCTTGAAAATCGCCTCTACCCTGCTCTGACTGATGACGACGCCCATAGTCTCAATAACGAGAGAAATGATACCTACCAGGGATGGACTATGGTCCGGGTTAAAGAACGCACGGCAGAAGCTATATGCGAGGCTCTACAAAACGGTACGAGTTACGGCAGTACTGGACCTGAGATACATAATATAGATCTTCGCCGTATCGATCGGTGTGGGGATCAAGACCAATTGGTGGAAGCAACTGTATGTTCAACGGAGGCCCAAGGAGTTACAGCGGTCCATGATGTGTACGGTACGGAATATCGGAAACCAGGAGAGACCTTCGAGACTGCAACTTTCACCTTAAGACCCAATGCACGGTGGGTGCGGTTTGAGATAATCGGCCCGGATGGCTCTAAAGCCTGGTCGAACCCCTTTGATCTGACTAGTCTTAAACGTGAATAAGGAGGACGCCAGAGGTGTGATTGTCTGAGTATGTTCCGAACACCAATTTGGTTAGTCACGGGGTTCCTGGGCTCAGGTAAGACGACTTTGATCAGTCGCCTTATGACGAGAAATTGGGCGGGGGAGCGTGTAGCGATTGTGGTCAATGACCTTGGCATGGTTTCGGTCGATGCGCAGCGAATGGCTGATACGGCATCAGGTTTGCTTGAATTGTCTGGGGGTTGTGTCTGCTGCAATATTCAGGACGAGTTGTTGTTTGGATTGGAAGATCTTCTTCAATCTGAATCAGCTCCATTTAACCGTATTGTGCTAGAGGCATCTGGAATTTCGGATCCTGCTAGAATTGCACAGATTTTGGAGAGTGAACCTTTGAATGAATGGGTCGAACTGAATCGCCAAATCACGGTTGTTCACACTATTAGGCACGTTGCCTCTCGCGGTGCCATTGTGCAGATAGATAACCAGGTTAAGGGGGCAGATATTATCTTAATGAACCACTATGACGAGGCAACCGAAGAGTGTCGTCGGACAGCACGATACGCAGTGCGTGAGGTGAATTCATTAGCTCCAATTATCGCGGCCAATTACTGCCGAGTGGAAATAGAAGAGCTGGTCTTGGCGGCACCGCGAGTACAAAATCGAGATACAGCCCATACAGGACCTGCCGTTGGATGGAAGAGCTGTCGTATTTTTTTCCCCGATCCGGTCGATCAGGTAGCTCTGGAGGAGGCAATGCGTGAACTGCCCGAAACCTTGGTGCGTCTAAAGGGCTTTCTCCGTGCAGAAACAGGAAGAATTCTGCACGTTGAAAGAGTTGGTAGAGACCTTTACATCGAGTATTGGGAGGGAACTGTTGATCCGCAAGTAGTTGGAGCCTTGGTTGCCATTGGAGCATCTAGTTTGCAGGAGTTGACGTCTGTATTCTGTTTTATGCCTAATGTACGTATGGAGTATGATACCTCCCTTCACTTGCATTGAGTTGGAGGAGTCAGTTAATCACGTGCCTTTTGATGTGTTTTGGGGTAATGAGGCCTGCCGATTGAAAAACCAGGCTAGGTCGCTAGTTCATCTTCGGAACAAGGTTCAGAGCTCGTAGAAACTCGGATCAATTGGGGCGGAGACCTAAGGGGATATCTGCTTTTTTTGACATACAATAGGACTGCCGAGGATAACAACGAGCAGGGGAGCTAAATTCGTGATCTTTTAACCCGGGACCCGATCCAAGGGTACATATCCCAGTTCGCGCTTTGCACTCTCAATGTCAAAACTACGCCATAAACTTTCCGAGACAGCGTAGTGAATCCCAAACTTGGCAGAGGGTTTTGCATCAATGCATTTTTCGACAATTTGGGATATGTCCCGATGACTACACCAGCAGTCCCGACATCCTGGACTCGGTCGATCTTCTGAATTTACAGCACCGATTCGAAGACAGAAGATTGAGATTGGATGGGTAGAAGTGTAGGTTTTGGCCATAGCCTCTAAGCATACTTTGCTGGAAGCATAAAGGCAGGTGGGTTGAACGGGATCGGTAGGTAAGATTCGATATTTCTCTACTGTTTGAGAATCCGCGGTTCCTAATCGGATTGATTTATGAGGGTCCTTGTCGAAATATCCCCAAGAGACCATTACGGTACTAGCTGCTATGACTCGTTTAACGCCAGCCCGCATGCTACCTTCGAGGATGTTGTAGGTTCCTAAAATGTTGCTTTTAAGGATGCTTTCCCAAGGGGCGTCGGGTCGTGGGTCAGCTGCCATGTGGACAACAGTATCGAAGCCTCTAAGTATTTCATAGACTTCTTCGAGATTTGACAAATCCGAAATGAAAAGACGGTTTTCGGGAATATCGAAGGTTTTTCTTGGGTCTATGCGGTCGGAGATTTGGCGCCTGCGTCCAAGACCAAAGATCTTTGCTTCTGGCTTCACTTTCAAGAGATGTTGGTAGACAACGCTACCGACAAGTCCGTAAGCACCGGTGATAAGTATCTTCATTGTTAGAGTGTACTCAGGAATCGCAAATTTCCACCAACCAGAGATAGTGCGAAGGAGTAGACTCGTAAACAAAGAAAATACCTAGGACTCGAAAAAATAAAACCTTGATCGTAATAAGCTATTTTCACAATTGCGATGATTCTATTCAAGGGGAATTAGGCCGTTCTAACCCTATGGGCCCTGGTTCTAGATTTGTAAGCGTTTTAACTTGAAGAAAGCAGGCTATTATTCCGCATCAGGTTCCCAGATCGGATTCTTCTGAGCTTCAAAGAACCCCTCATTTGTAGGCCGTAATTTCCAGATCTCAATCTTTCGAAAAGTTATACTGGTGCCGAAGCAATAGGCCGATAGGCCATTGGCGGATTGGTAGTCCGCATATGTAGTCAGAACCGCTTGGCGGTTGGATGCGAAAACCTCTACGAGATACTTGTCAATGAATATGCGCAAATCGAGGTCTTCTTTATCCGAAAGATTCGACACATCGAATGGAGCTTCTACTGTGCCCAGCCGGATGGTGCGTGTTTCAGGGTGAATGACGATGGGCAGTCCGTCGTTCTCGTCGTTGGTAAAGAGCAGAACTCCGAAGCGTTTTCTTAAAGTTTGCTTGTGGTCTATGGTAATCCTAATCTCAAAAGCGTCTCCATCGAGATTGGTTATTTTTTGGAGACCCTTGTTGTCGTGGGCAGGTCGGTCTGGCGATGAGACTGTAATTTCTTTGAGAATCTTTGCACTGTAACGTAAAGATTCCAATTCTCGTAGAGGTTGTATGCGTAGTGATCCATCGTCCGCTAGTTTCAATTCGCGCGGAAGCGATTGAATTGACTTTAAGTTCAGTGGTGGATCCGCAGTACAAAGCCAAGCCCACATAATCCTTCGTCCGTCAGCCGCAAGCAGGCTTTCTGGAGCGAAGAAATCGCGATATTCAGTTTTTATGATTCCTTGATGCGGCCGTTTCCAATTCATCCGCTCGTGGGTTTCCGGAACAAACTGCTCCACCTCAGGATCCCACTCGCCAAGATAGTAACGGCAGCCGAATTGGTGGCTGATGCACAGCAACATCCATTTGCCACCAAGTTCAAAGAAATTAGCGCACGAGACATCTTCTCCGATTGCAACATCAGGAAGATGGTGTTTGAACATCGGACCAACATAGGCCCAATTTTTTAGGTCGGTAGATTTAAACAGAGGGACGTCGTTAGCAGCCGAAAAAGCGTAGTAGGTATCGCCGATCAGGAAGCAGTCAGGATCTCCGAGAAGGTTAATATCCTTGCCGGAAGGCCCACCTTTCGGAAGCACTGGGAAAGGCTTTTCCCAGCAACTTAGACGATTGTTTTTAGCGACAATGATGTAGCTATTCCGGGGATTTGAAAGTCCAGCGTAAATAGCTGCCGGCCTTCCCTCTTTGGTGAAGAACCCAGTGCCACTGAACATGCCGTGGCCTGTAAAGGAGGGCTGTAATTTGGTCGGCTCCCAAGTCCAGTGCAACATGTCGGGGCTGGTTACATGGATGAAAGAGTAAGATCTTACCTTATCTTGGGGCCTGTAGACCCTCGAGGGTTGTTCGCCATGCCAAGGATGACGAAGGATATAGTGAAGATGATAGGTGCCATCCAAGAAATAGGCGGGGTTGGGATCACCAGGTGCGCTGTCTCCTCCAGGATGCATGAGGTGGAAGTTAAGCGCTAACTCCTTTGATACGTATTGAGACTTTTCTTCAATGCTCATTGTTTTATTAGTCTAGTTGAGCGCGAATATTGAAACATTTTAATGTCATAATCAGAATAGGACAAGGCTCATATTGGTTGGGAATTTCTCCGTTTGGCGCTACTCAGGTATTTCCCGATTATAAATTAAAAGAAAGTTTAGTTCTGTGGTCTTCGTCCCGAGTACCTTGAAGCGATATCCTAGCAATTGCGAATACCATTACTAAAAAGGTTTGCTTACAAGTTTATAAAGTTAAGCCTTAGAGACAGAGAATTTGAATCGTTTGAGGAGGTTGCGCTGACACCTTAACCGGACCGGTTGCGTTTATTTGACTAAATAGATTTTCTACATGATGGATAGTCTTAAGGACAAGGTTGCTTTCGTTTCCGGTGGGTCACGGGGAATAGGATTTGCCTGTGCAATGCGTCTTGCATCTGGAGGTGCCAATGTGTTTCTTGTGTCCTCAAACCCTAAGAAGCTGAAACTTTCGGCGGAAGCGATTCGAAAAAAAAACGAAACGCTAGTGGAAATCCATGCCGCTGATTTACGTCTTTTGGAAGGATGTGAAGCAGCAGTGGGTTCATTCTTGAAAGCTTTCGGGAAGTGTGACATTTTAATTAATTCGGCTGGAGCCACCAAAGCTGGTAAATTCATGGATCAGCCAGATGAGGAAATGTTAGATGGTTTCTCTCTAAAGTTTCACTCCGCAGTCCGACTGTGCCGTCTATTGTGGTCGGAATTGAAGAAGACTAAGGGCTGTGTCATCAATATCGTAGGAGGGATGGCTCGTACCCCGACTAACGACTTCCTTGTTGGCGGCGCGGTAAATGCTGCCTTAGCAAACTTTTCCAAGGGGCTGGCGAACCAAGGATTGATTGATGACGTCAATGTTAACTGGATTAACCCAGGATTGACTGAAACCGAACGCTCTCAAGCTATATTTGAGAAACGGGCACATCTGCAAAACAAGAGTGTCCAGGATATTCGTCAGGATGCGATTGTTTCAGATGGGTTGCGTCGACTAGGGCGACCAGAAGATATTTCTGAATTGGTTGCCTACTTGTGCGGCCCCCACGCACGCCATATCCATGGAACGGGGATTTCAGTAGATGGGGGTGGAAGCAAAGGTTATTATTGAGAATAACAGTATTGATACAGGGTGGGTATTAACATGTTCTGTATAGGTGCCTCGACAAAAGTGAAGATTCTTGGCATCACCGATTCTGACTTAAGATTGAGGAAAGGATAATTAACGTGCTAGAGTTTAAAGGAGTTTACCCAGCAAGCATTACACCTATGAGTCCGGAGGGTAGCCTCAACGAGGAGGTGTTTTGCAAGGTAATGGAGTTCAATATTGAAGCTGGCGTCCATGGGTTTTGGGTAGCGGGCGGTGCTGGAGAGAGTGTTTTATTGGACGATGACGAGAATAAGAGAATAGCTAAGCTCGCCGTGGGCCAGGCAAGAGGAAGGGCGAAAAATATAATGCATGTCGGGGCTCCGACAACGAAGCGGGCGGCTTATATGGCCGAGCATGCTGCGGGGGCTGGGGTCGATGCCATTTGTTGTGTGCCCCCATTTTTCTCTAAAACGAGTGAGAAGGGAATTGTAGAGCACTATAGGGTAATAGGCGCCGCCGCAAATCTGCCCCTCTTTGTTTACAATCTTCCGGAATGCACGGGAGTCGAGATAACCCCCGAATTGATGGGGAAAATCCAAGATGGCGTTCCACAATTGACCGGACTCAAGCACTCTGCTCCAACTCTTTCTTATATCCGCGATTTCGCTAAGATGGGACTGTCTTGTTTTGTTGGGAATAGTAACCTAATGCTGCCAGCCCTAACTATTGGTGGGAGTGGCTGTATCGATGGACCGCTGAATGTAGCGCCTGAATTCTGGCTCGAAATTTGGAATGCATATCAGGAGGGAGATTTGAAGCGCGCAGAGGATGCTCAGGCCCGCGCTACGGAAGTGAGCAACTTCGAACTCGAAGGACTATACCACGCTAGCCTTAAAACGGCCTTGAGCGAGAGACTCGGAGTCGAATGTGGGGAACCTCGCCCACCGCAGCCAGCTTTGACCTCAGAAGAACGCGAAATCCTGAAGGGCAATCTCGTAAAGCTCGGGTTATTAAAGCAATAGTGAGAACTGCCTTTTCGCGTGAATAGAGCAAGGTGCCTGCATTTAAGTGGAATCTTCAAAACAGGCTATTAAGCCTTCTTAATTCTCTCAAATTAAGTTTCTTAACTAGTTGATGGGAAAACTGTTAAGGTGGTGGGAGATACTGGACTCGAACCAGTGACCTCTTGCGTGTGAAGCAAGCGCTCTAACCAACTGAGCTAATCCCCCGGAATTCCACTGGCACAAAATTCTAGCGACGTTGCTTCGCGGTAGGGAGGGTGTTCCTAGTCTCCTAGCAGGGAGGTAAACATGCCAACGATGTGACGGGCAAGAGCAAAATTGGAGGGAATAGAAGACCTTTGACAGTGTGCTGATTCTTTGATTGGAAGAAAAAGAAAGATGAAAAAAGCATTGATAACAGGAATTACGGGGCAGGATGGTTCTTATCTGGCAGAGTTTTTGTTAGAGAAAGGATATGAGGTGCATGGGATCAAGCGCAGATCGTCGACTATTAGTACCTCTCGAATTGACCACCTCTACCAGGATCCTCACATCAATGGTAACCGTTTGTTTCTTCATTACGGGGATCTTGCAGATAGCGTCCATTTAGTGAAGCTGCTGTATGATTTAACTCCGGATGAGATCTATAACCTTGGTGCCCAAAGTCATGTGCGAGTCTCATTTGATATCCCTTTGTATACTGGTGATGTGACTGGTTTGAGTACGGTACGGATTCTGGAAGCGATTCGGGAGGCGGGGTTAGAGGGGAGAATCCGTTTTTATCAGGCTTCTTCATCCGAGATGTTTGGAAAGGTTCATGAGGTTCCTCAGTCGGAGACAACTCCTTTCCATCCGCGTTCTCCATACGGCTGCGCTAAGGTTTTTTCCTATTGGCTGACGGTTAATTACCGTGAGGCCTATAAGCTCCATGCAAGTAATGGGATCCTTTTTAATCACGAGTCTCCTAGAAGGGGCGAGACCTTTGTAACCCGTAAGATTAGTCGTGCTGCAACGCGGATTAAAATGGGGCTACAGAGTAAGCTCTACATGGGTAATCTCGATGCCCGTAGGGATTGGGGCTACGCTCCAGAGTATGTGGAGGCGATGTGGTTGATGCTTCAGCAGGACGATCCAGACGATTATGTGATTGCTACTAATGAAACGCACTCGGTTAAGGAGTTCTGCGAGGTCGCATTCGAGCTTCTCGATCTGGATTGGAAGTCCTACGTCGAGCACGATTCAAGGTATGAGAGACCTTCGGAGGTAGATCTGCTGATCGGTAATGCATCGAAAGCGAAAAAGAAACTGAATTGGGAGCCAAAGGTTACATTCGAGGGCCTGGTCAAGATTATGGTCGAATCCGATCTGGCGCTGGCCAAAAAGGAGCTCGCATATCAACAGGCTACTGCGGAGGTTTCTTAGTTCACAAGGATTGCTGCGTGCTCCGGTTTGGGTGGAGATTACATCCAGATGCAGAACTGACGTTATTAATGGATGTATTGAGAGGAGGATAAAAAATCCTAAGGAGCAAAGACAAAGGAGAAAACTTGGATGATTTTCTAGAATGGATATTTTTAGGAACTTTTTAGAATTTGAGCGAATGTGGTTTAGAATTGAGCGGGGCGTTTGTACCTGATTTAAAGGAGTGGGATGGAAAAGGAAGATAGAGTCTATGTTGCCGGGAGTCGGGGCATGGTCGGGTCGGCGCTGATGCGGAAGTTGATAGAATCAGGGTTTAAGAATCTGCTGACCCAGACTCGAGAGGAATTGGATCTTTGTGATGCTAGCGCTGTAAATCGATTCTTCGAGAAGGAGGAGCCTGAGATCGTCATCGTGGCTGCTGCTAAGGTTGGAGGTATCCAAGCGAATGCGACCTATCCTGCGGAATTTCTTCGCGTTAACCTCTCGATTGCACTTAACATGGTCGAAGCAGCGTATCGGTACGCGTCAAAGCGTCTGCTTTTTCTGGGCAGTTCTTGCATTTACCCGCGCGAGGCGACTCAACCGATAGTGGAAGAGTCCCTTCTCGAGAGCCCTTTGGAACCGACCAATGAGGCTTACGCTATAGCAAAGATTGCTGGGCTTAAACTCTGTCAAAAGTATCGGGAGCAGTTTGGGGTCCTCTTTCACTCCGCTATGCCTACTAACCTTTATGGTCCAGGAGACAACTATCACTTGGGAAATAGCCATGTGATTCCAGCTTTGATCCGTAAATTCCATGAGGCCAAGGTGCGTCGTGATCCTTCAGTTGTGATTTGGGGAACTGGACGGCCGAAACGCGAATTCATGCATGTTGACGATCTTGCAGATGCTATTCTTCATTTACTTAACCTTGAGAATCCGCCGGATTGGATTAATTTAGGATCCGGAAAGGATCTGAGCATCTTAGAGTTGGCGAAAACTATTAGGAAAGTAGTAGGGTACGAAGGAGAAATCGAGTTTGATACCTCCAAGCCAGATGGTCCGATGAGAAAGCTGCTAGACATCTCACGCCTCAAAGAGACCGGATGGTTCCCAAAGATCGGATTGGAGAAAGGTCTGACATCGACCTACGCAGATTTTGTATATGAATTGGAAAAAGAAGTGCTGAGAATGGTTTAGAGATCAGTAGGTTGCTCTAGTGAAACCTGATAGGATTCAAGGTCGCTTACGGCTTTTCTAGCCGATCCTTTGGTTTCCCTTCGTGGTGTCTGTCTGTCGATGTCAGTTGGTAACTATCGCGACACCAGCTTCTTTCATTTCTTCAATTGAGTTTGGGATATCATCAGGTTTGAGTCCGACGCCTCGACAAGCATGGAGAAGCACGCGGGTTTTGAAGCCGGCCTTTTGGACAGCCTCAATGGCAGTTGCTCTGACACAATAATCTGTCGCTACACCGACAATGTCCACCTCGTCAATTTGATTAGTTAGGAGAAGCTCTGCTAGTCCATTGCTGTGCCCTTGTTCATCATAGAATCCACTGTAGCTATCAGCATTTCTGGTAAATCCCTTTTTAATCACCGCGTGGACATTCTTTGTGTCAAAAGAGGGGTGAAGTTCAGCGCCGCGTGTCTCCGCAACGCAGTGGACGGGCCAGCTTTTAAATGAGATATGGTCTTTGGGATGCCAGTCTTGGGTCGCGACTACGTAACTGTATTCGCCTTCCGCGGCTAGCTGATTGATAAAACCCAGGATCTCATCCGCTCCCTTCACGGCAAGCGCGCCACCTGGCATAAAGTCATTGTTGAGATCGACGATGATCAATGCGCTTCGGAACGGCATACAAAGTGCAAATTTGAGTACTCAAATCTAGACGATTAAATGAAGGACTAAGAGTCAAGGTGGGAATGTTTTGAAAGAGGCGATTGTTATACCGGTGCATTAGTTGGAGATCCTCCCAACGCCTGTTTAATGGTCGCGAGCGATTCTTCGATTGCTTTTGGAAGACCACTTGCCTTATGCGGATTATCGCTAATTTTGGTGACGGGGCGCCCGTTGATTTGGGTCAATTTAATCACTATATCGAGTGCTGGGCTCCCAGGGAAGTCATTGGTGAAGTGATTTCCGATTCCAAAAAGGGGCTGGATGTTGCTCCCGACTCTTCGCTGTATGGCGATGGCGCGTTCGACGGTTAGATTGTCGCTAAATATAGCTGTTTTGGTCGATGGATCGATTCCCTCACAACGGTAGAAGCTAATCACGTTCTGAGCAAAAGAAAAAGGATCCCCACTGTCATGGCGTACTCCTTCGTACTGTCGAGCTAGAGGACCGGAAAATTCCTTCAGAAAGAGTTTGGTTGTGTAGGTATCGGTGAGAGCAATGAGAAGCTTGTTTCCGTAGACATTCCTCCAAGCCTGAAGGGCTTCACGATTTGCTCCAGAGATACCATAAATTCCCGCATGAGCTATGATCCATTCATGTGCCATAGTTCCGATGGGCGTAATTCCAAATTCCCTGGCTAGATACATATTGCTGGTACCTAGAAAACAGCCTTTCTGACCCTTCTTTAATTTAGTGAAGGCATCAATAACGGTTTGATGTACGGCTAAGCTACGTCTTCGCCTGGTCCCGAAATCACTAAATTGGCAACCGGCTTGTGCCAGTTTATTCCCTTTTTCACTGGATTTCTCACGATAGTGACCGAGATTTCTATCCCATCCCTTCCTGATCTTGGTAAAGTAAATTTCATTAATGAGGGCCATCAGGGGAACTTCCCAGAGAATGGTTTCCAACCATGAGCCTGAGATATCGATTTCAAGGCTCAAATTTCTAGAAAGTCGTATGTTGATCTTTGAAGGATCCAGTTTAAACGAGGTAAGAAATTCAATAAATTCCTTTCTGAATAATCCTGTATTCTCTAGCCAATCTCTCTCATCGCTACGGAAACCTAATTTGCTAAAGACCGAGAGTTCATCTCTAAGGCGATCGCAGAATGATTCGGTGAATAGGTTGTTTGGTTGGCGGTTAATCAACTCGTAGGTGGCTTTCTCATGGCGATATTTTTGCCAAACAGCCTGCATCATGGTCATTTTGTAGAGGTCGTTATCGAGAAGACTTAAGATCATATGATTGGAAATTTGAATTAGACTTAAATCATAGATTATACATGGGAACGATCGTCGAAATTGTAAGTGTGATCGAAACTTTAAGGATATTGAATGTCGACCGGTTCCAAAGTTTCACCAGAAGAAGGTGCAATTGACCTAAGATTGGAATCATTTTGTAAAGTTGAGAGACTTTTTGCTTGTTCCACCGTATTGGTTCTCCGATATTTCGGTTTCGAACTTAAAGGAATCTTAGTCAAATGAAACTCGTATCTTATACCCATAAGGGTTCCAATTCAATAGGAGCCGTAATAGCTGAGGACAGTATATTGGTGGATCTGGCAGTTGCTGATCAAACCATCGCTAGAAGGGAGAAGCGGAAAGTGTATCCATTCTTTTCCGACATGATCTCGCTGCTTGAGGCGGGATCTAAAGGGATCGAAGCGGCGAAATCAGCCGTAGCTTCGGCTGTCAGGAGAGGTGGGGAGAATCCAACAGCAGATGGCAAAAGGTTCCATCGTATAAGTTCCATTCGATTGAGGGCTCCCGTCCCTCATCCTCGTGCTATCTACTGTCTAGCAGGCAACTATCAGGATCATATTGAGGAGGGTGGCAAGAGGATGCAGGTTCAGGATAAGGAGACGCCTCGAGTTTTTATGAAACCGCCTGCTACTACTGTTATTGGTCCTGGCGATCGCATCAAAATACCTCCGATTGCTAACTCGATCGATTGGGAGGGCGAACTTGCTGTCGTGATGGGGCGGAAGGCGAAGGGAGTAAAGGCCTCTGCTGCGCTTCGCTATGTTGCCGGCTACACGGTTATGAATGATGTATCGGAGAGAAAATTGCTAATTAGAAAGCGTACTGAAAACCGGGAACGGGATCTTTGGTTCGATTGGTTGAATGGTAAATGGCTAGACACTGCGGGTCCGCAGGGGCCGTGGATCGTGACAAAGGATGAGATTCCGGATCCACAGGTCTTGGATATCAGCACCTACATTAATGGCGAGCGACGGCAGCACAATAATACTGGGCAAATGCTCTATCAGGTGGCTCAGATTATCGAGTATATATCGGCTTTCCTCACTCTTTTACCGGGCGATCTCATTAGTACCGGGACAGTATCGGGAGTGGGGGCGACGACTGGCGAATTTTTGAAACCGGGTGACCGAGTTGAGATTGAGATTTCTGGAATTGGAAGGCTCCGCAATCGGGTTGCTGCGAGTCGAAAATAAAGGTTTTCGGTCGATGGAAGGTGTTCGATTATCTTATTGGGATTCCGTCGATCAAGGGGTCAAGAATGCTCTTTCAAATGGAAGAGTCGGAACCCCAGTATTTGTGCGGTGGACCCTTTTAACGGCAGTGGGAACAGAATTGGTCGACGGCTATATTTGCCTGATGGCTGAGAGAGTGATTAGTTGGTTCGGATCTGGCCCTGAACGGGTCTATTCGTTGCCAACCGATCGATCGGGTTTCCTTTCTGTAAGTGTGGAGTTCATTTCTGGGCAAACGGCATTGCTCACTGCCGGGCCATCTCAGGGGTGCCCTTCAGTGGATTTTTTCATGTTGGGTAGTGAAGGGGCTGCTTATAAAAGAGAAAATCAAATAGGTTTTGATCGTGAGGACTTTGAAAGCGAAGAATCGAATACTTCAAGGGTCATGAGAATGCTCGTGAAAGATTCCCTTTCTTCGGGGAACCCGGTGTGTGCGGTGTAAGGTGTTCAGCCTTCGCCTTTTTAGAGGTAATTCATTTCTATTTCCCAGAAGAGTGATCTCTTGGTTGAGGGGTTAAGTTAGTTGAAATCGATGAGTAATATGACGAAGAGAAAGAAGAAGATTAAATGACCCAATCTCACCATGGCGTCCTCCTTGTTTCCGGTCTCCGAACTCACCAAGAGAATTACGGCCTTTTGTTTCAATCAGATCCTAGGTGTCGACTGGTTGCCATGACTGATGAAGCTGATGTTGGTGATGAGCGGACCAATTGGAATCGCGCCCTTGCTGACCAATTCGATATTCCTTTCGTTCCCGATTTAGATGAAGCGCTTCGAATGCCGGGTGTTGATATTGTATCCGTATGTGCTGAGCCGGAGCGGCGAGGCAGAGTTGTGACTAAATGTGCTAGAGCCGGGAAGCACGTCTACATCGACAAGCCGATGACTCCGTATCTTGCGACGGCGGACGATGTGGTGAGAACAGTCCATAAAGCAGGTGTGAGGAGCCAAATGTTCAGTTTTATTAATCAAGCGTGGTGTCGTCGTGCCCGATCCATTGTGGACTCTGGTGAATTGGGCGAGTTGATAGCGATCCATGCTGACTGGTTGTTTGCCAAGGGTCATCCTGGTTCCGCGGATTTGACAAAGAGACGAGTCCAACCGTACCCGTGCGAGAGGTTTTCCTTCATTGATTCGAAGGCTGAATTCTACGCGATTGGTGTTTATGCGCTGGGTCTTGTCTGTTGGCTCGCTAGGGATCGCGTTAGTTCTGTCTATGGTTGCACTAGGAATTACTTTTTTGATGCGCACCAGAAAAATGGGCAGGAGGACTTTGGGTTCCTATCCCTTAAATTGGGCAACGGGCTCGTTGCGACAGTATCTGGTGGAAGAATAGGCTGGTCGAGTCATCCCGCATCAGGTGAAAATAAAGTTTTCCTGATTGGCAGCAAAGGATCGCTCTGTATCGATGGCAATAGGATGCGGCTAGAGACCTTTTCAAATTTGGCGCCATGGACTCCGCCGGAAGCTCATCCCGGAGATCCTATGGGCTTTTGGTCTTCGACAAACCAAGAGGCAGCAGCAAGTCCCAAAGAGAGCTGGGCGGTTCTTCCGTTGGAAACTAACGAGCCGAATGACGCCAACCATTTTGTAGATTGTATTGAGAATGAAAAGGAAAGTGAAATGAACGCTGATGCCGCTGCACATTTAACTGAGATTCTATTGGCGGGATATAAGTCAGCCGCCACAGGTCAAGTGGTTGATCTACCTTTGGAACGGGAGGAGTAATAACGTAACTGAACCCTTGTTTTCCAGATTACTCAAATCATGGATATCCAGTGTGATATCTCCTCGAATGACAATGCCTCGGTTATTCTAGATTGTTTAGACAAAGTTTCCGATCCGGAGTTAGATGAGTCGGTTCTAGAGTTGGGATTCATCAGAAATCTTAGAGTTTCTGATGGGCGTGCCTGATTTTCCTTTAGTTGTTGAGTAAGATATCTGAGGTCTGTTCAGCTAGGTACGACCGACGGCCGCACCTAGCTAATGGTTAGCAGGGGAAGTGCCAAGTATGATGGTCATCGTCCTTCTGTTCCAAGCAAAATAGGGGGAAGGAAACGAACTCCGCACGTGGCACCGTAGTGCACTTTTATTTTCTATAAGTAAGAAAATGGTGGGAGATGCTGGAGTCGAACCAGCGACCTCTTGCGTGTCGAGCAAGCGCTCTAACCAGCTGAGCTAATCCCCCGGAAGCACTTTGCTTTTCCTAGTAAGAGGAAAACGAGAAACCGTTGGATTCCTCTCGGATAGGATAGCATTGGTACTGGGAAAGAAGGAAGCAATTCAAAAATCGGATTCATGAGTTTGGACTATACAGGTTAGAGGAGGAGGAATATAGGAAATTCTGGGGACAGGAAGATAACGAGAGAGATGATCTCGCTTTACAGCCGGCCCTGGGCCTGTTGGCTACGCCATTGTTCTGAAGGGAGAAGGGTTAGGACAATGAGTAGGACTTGGCTGCCTATGAAGGTGAGGAGCCAGAAGACAGCTCTGTCCATATGCCCATACGAGTGAAGACCAATACCGAGCATGTTGGTGCCGAACCAGGACCATGCGGTAATGATGTTTCCTCCAATTGCGAGGGCCATTAATCCTTGTCTCCTGACCAATCCTCCCCATCGGGTGTGTAGAATTATGGCGTTCCAAATTACAATCATTAGAGCACCGTTTTCCTTAGGATCCCAACCCCAAAATCGACCCCATGATTGGTCAGCCCAAATGCCTCCTAAAACGGTCCCAACGAAACTAAAAAGAAGGGCAAAACAGATGACTCCATAGACCGTGCGTGCCAGCGCTTGGGCAGTGTTTTCATCCAATCCTTTGGTGAAAAACCCCCGGAGGGTGAAGATTAATGCTAGGAACCCAGCAAGGAAGGTGGCAGAGTAGCCGATGTTGATGATGACAACGTGGGTAGCGAGCCAGAAATTATCGTCCAGAACCGCCTGCATCATCTCCAGAGTGTCTCCGCTGTTCGTTAGATTGTGAGCAATGATGAGAGTGGCAAATCCAATTAGGGCGGCTACAGCACTTCCAATTCCGTTGCGGCTTATGCGCTCAAGAATCATACTCAAAAGGACAGCAGCCCATCCGACAAAGACCGCTGACGAGTATAAATTGGTAATTGGGGGACGGCCCTGAAGATACATGCGTACGAGAAGGCCAATCGTATGCAGTAAGAAGGTTGCTAAAAGAAGGAGAAATGCAGTATGGCCGAGTTTCTTTGGCCAGACTGCCCAGGATGCGGCAGCTACCAGAAATACAATCGTATAGAGTACGGTTGCAATGAGGAACGGTTTCGTGGAATTGAATAGATATTCAATTCCGATCTTGCTTTGATCGGTTTGAAAGCGTCTATCCAGTTTTTCGATGAGTGAAGTGAGAATTAGATTAAACTGGGTGGGATTATTAGATCGATAGGCATCGGCTAGCTTGGCATATTCCATAACCACTGGATCGATCCGCATTGAATTGAAAGTTCCTGCCATAACAGAGGTTCCGATATCGGACCAATCGTCGGTTGATCCGTTTGCATCTGGTGGCGGAATGGCGCGAAGGCCGGCTATTTCGGAGAGATCACGATAACGTTTGGCGAAAGACATAAAACGGGTGAATACTTCTTCGTTGTATTCCTGACCGCTTTGTTGTTGGCGAAACGCCTTAATAGATTCAGGAATAATGCTTTCGAAAAAACGATACTCTTCCTCGATGTTTGCACCTGTGGTGGGCGAATGGAGGCTATAAACTAATCGGTGATATAGGATGAGTGAGTTGCGGAGTTTTACAAGCGCCCGTTCGTATGGGGTGCGAAGTTGGGCTTCCTCATTGACCTGTTGGACCTGCTTTTCAACCTCCTGTAAATGGGGTCTTAGTTCGTTAAATGAGAAGTATCTGATTTCGTTTGTTTGGTGTCCTAGGAGTCCGAGTAGGTCGCGATTGGTCACGCGGTATACAGCATGAGTGTCAGCGGCTTCTGGGTTCAGTAAGGTGTCAATTAGCCAGACGATTGCTTCTCTCTTTACGCTAGTTGAATCCGTAAAAGTCTGACGTCCCCTCAAAACAAGAAGGGAATTTCTTGCCACAGAATCAAGGGGTTTGAGACGACCACCTTCAAGAACAGGAAGTGTGGCAAAGGATCTTAAATTGTAATCACCTTTGTACCTGATAGGAAGAAAGCCACCAATTATGACCAAGATCCCAAGAACGAGAATGCCGCCCGAAATAAACTTACTCATGACAAGATGAGATTGATGCATATCTGTTTGGAAATCTTTCTCCAGAGGAAAATTCTGACCAGAAGAAACGAGAATTTAGCTGTAGATGAAATTTTCACGCTTATCGTTTTCGTTCTTCGGAAAGGATCGAGGTCCATCGAGTATTGACATAGCGCAAGAGATGTGTGCCGAACTGAAAAAGTAGGCCAGCCGCAACCAGAATGCAGGAGATATAGGGAAGGGGCCAACCAGGATTTTTAATTACCTGAAACATAGAGGCAGTGTCACCACGGGCAAACTTAGCCTGATAAAAAGTCCTTCCTTCATAACGCAGTGGGTTATTCATGTAGATTAAAGCCTGCCGCTCCTCTTTTGTTTCTTGATGCAAAATATTTACCAGGCTGGAGAAGTTTTTTGGAATTTCCGTGCCCGAGTAGCGATCGTGTGAGAAGTCTATCAATTTAATGGTATAGGGTAGATAGGTTCGCTTTACCCGAAGACCAATTTCAAACTCGCGATCCTTATGTTTGAAGATTTGGGGCGGAAGGTTTTCGCTCAGGGTAGCCGAGGTTAACCAAGTTCCTAGGGTCCCAATGCTTCCGACTAATCGAACGATGGCGCTAGGACGGTTACGCTCATCCTGTTTGAACGTCCTGGGAATTTCTCGGGGAAAGATTTTCCTTTCGACTCCAATACCTCGATCGACTGAAAATATCTCTGTGTCCGCATCTAGCTCACTCTGCAAGAGGATGGAGTTGGGAAAATAGGCAATGATTTCAATTCGGAAAGGAAGTGTTGGATGCTCAAATGAGGACGATTTTTCAATCAGTTCGGTGGGAATACTGACTGTCTTATCGATACTGGGGTCAGATCTATCGAGAATGAATAGCTCATCAAGGGTAAAGCTTTCAATGTAGTTGGCAGACTCTCCTTCTGTGATCCACATGCTATCCTCTTCCTGAACTAAGTTTGTAACAAGTTGACCTACAATAAGTAAAAGGATTCCAGCATGAATCATGGCGATTCCGGACTTTTTAAAACTCGGCCTAAAAAATCTGAAATGCGCGACCAACAAATTAACGGTTAAAAGAGGGCCAATTAAATAGCCTCCTGGAATGGGTAGGTGGAGCCAACTTAAATATTCGCCGAAGAACCAATCGTCTGGAAATTGCCACAGTGCCAAAACATGTTCGAAGTATTTTTCCTGGGCACCTCGGATTCCGATATTGACCTGGTCGAGTGTACCAAAAAAGACCAATAGTAGACCTAAGGTCAGGAGGGTTACAGTGAGACGTATTGAACTGAAGAATCGATAGAGTGGATTCATTCTGGGGATGGCGCAAAAAGAAGGTAAGGATCCGATTGCGACTTAGGAGGAAAACAGTGAGGAGTAAATCAAGAAAATGTTGTCTGCGGATAATAAAGGGTTCTGCTGGGACATGGAGAAAGAAGGGATTGGAACAACCGTGAATCTAGCCTTATGGTGTGAGGGATAAGATCACCAGAAAAGATAAGATTTAAGGATCGGAGTTCTGATCCGAAAAAAAATTGTTAACTATTCGAGGGTTTTCAAGTGTATAACAATTTTCTAAATCTATGGTTTACTGGAACTTCACTGTTTCCAGGAATTCCAGAAAGGGTTTTCTTTGTTTTTCGACAAGGATAGTGTCGCCGGAAATCTTGAAAAACCATGTGTTGTCCTGATGAGATAGCATCGCGATTAGGCTGTTTTGGGGATGGGGTTTCCCTTGAGATTCAATTGTGTTATGTAGATCGATAAGGTGGAACCGATTCTCTGCAAAATCTACTTCGGTCAAGTAGTTCGAAACTTCATCAGCTGGTATGGAATCGAGTCCGATCTGGCGGCGCCAGCGATTGATATTAAGAAGGATTCCTCCTACGTCACCCGGGAATGTTGTGATTGTAATCTCTGCGGTTTGTCCACCCGTGTCATTGACCATAAAACTGGCAACTCGGAGCGGTGATGCAGGACCGGGATTCCAAGAATCTGGCACTTCCCAAAACGGTTGGGACAGTGGGGTTGCTGAGTCCGGTTGAGTCTCCTTGGGGATCGGATGACCCTCAGGAAGCCGAGTTGAACCTTTTCCAGAACTTGGCCCTGTTCTCTCCTCCTTTGGAATTTCATAATACGTGACTTCTGGCTTGCCACATCCAAACAAGCAGAGAATCAAACTAGCTAAAACTTGGTTTATAAAAAAGCGCATTACTGAAAGCGAAAAAGGGTAACATCGCCGTCTTGAAGGCGGTAATCTTTTCCCTCGATTCGATAGCGGCCTTTCTCGCGAGCGGAGAGAATCGAGCCAATGTTAATGAGTTCATTGTAGGAGACAACTTCAGCTTTGATAAAGCCTTTTTCAAAGTCGGTGTGGACAATTCCAGCACATTGTGGCGCGGTCATACCCTTGGTGAAGGACCAAGCCCGAACCTCGTCTTCACCTATGGTGAAGAATGTAGCAAGGCCGAGAAGACTATAGGTAGCACATATAAGATTATCGATTCCTGAATTGAGAACCCCAAGTTCCTTAAGGAACTGCGTCGCTTCTTCTGGGCTTAGGTAAGCCAGATCCTCCTCCAATTTACCACAAATAACGCACTGATTAGCCTTCTCGTTTCGGCGGACAAACTGATAGACATCGGATACATAAGTATTGGAGATAGGATCCGAGGCATCAGATTCTGCGATATTGCAGGCATAGAGTACCGGTTTTGAAGTCAAAAGGAAGAGTTTTTTCAGAATGGTAGATTCTTCCTCGTGAAGTTCGAGGGTGCTAGCAGGATGTCCAGCGTTTAAATGAGGCTGTAGGCGTTCCAGGAGATTAAGGATTTCAGTAGATTCGCGGTCTCCACCACGTGCTCTTTTTATGGTTTTATCTATTTGCCTCTCAACTGACTGGAGATCGGAAAGAATGAGTTCGGTCGATACGATTTGGATATCACGTACTGGATCTATTGAACCAAGGTGATGAATCACTTCTTCGTCATTATAGCAACGAATCACTTCAATTATTGCGTCCACTTCACGGATATTACCGAGAAACTGGTTGCCTAACCCTTCCCCTTTGCTCGCTCCTGGGACCAGTCCAGCAATGTCAACAAACTCAATCGTGGCAGGAATTTGCTTATCCTTCGCTACAAGACTAGCCAAAGGTCCTAATCTGGCTTCTGGAACACTTACTACCCCAACATTAGGTTCAATAGTACAAAAGGGATAATTCGCGACCTCCGCTTTGTGTGTCCGTGTGAGCGCGTTTAAAAGAGTAGACTTTCCCGTATTAGGGAGTCCAATGATACCTGCCTTGAGTAGGTGCAGCCCGTTAATCCAGCCTTCCTAAAAAGGTGCTATTGGGTACAATGAGAACACCCGCAGTCAAGGACGATGTTAGAGGGCTTACAAAAAAAGCCGAGAAAGTGTAATTGCTGATGAAAAAAAGCATGCCCAGAGGGTTATAACATTTAGTAGATCACACTTATCCTCTGTGGTCTTGAACGAGCCAAGGCCTAGCTGCCTTGATAAAACCTCCCAGCGACATTTCCTCAATAGAGCTTAATAGAACTGAAAGGCCGAAGCTCCTAAGGCGCTGTAATTCTAAAGGATTTTGAGGTAGATTGGTCCCAAACTTTAAAGATTACTCCCAGCGGTAGGTCTGCATTTGCTTTCCCTTCTCCTAGGCCCCGGTTCTGATGTCACCCTCCCGCTAGCTTCCCAATTAGTCCCCATCCGCTGATGAATGAGGAAGCAAAAAGTATTACGGTAGATATTATGCTACCAATAAGTACAAATTTATGGGTTCGGTAGGGTGGAGGAAGCTTAAAGTTTAGGTAGAGGGCCCCTGCCATGATTAGGGCGATGGCGATGTTAGTGATGAGGAAGCCTGCCACCTGGGTAAGGATATCGAAAGGAATATTATTCCATACGATGACCATGGTAGTAATGAATGTATAGAGGCAGATGATTTTCTTAAACTTGAGGTAGTCCCATTTACGATTAGGCCAAATGGCCTGAAAGAATTCCTGTCCAACTCGGGCGTAGATCTCGGGAAGGGCCTGAAGGGTTCCCCAAAGGGCGGCGATAATACAAATATAGTAGATCCAGTTAAGGGAGGGATGAATATTATTCCAAACATCGGCTTGGTGTGTAAGCAAACTCCAGCCCTCGAACCGGGTTTCTAAGGGAAAAAGTACTGCGGCTCCAGAGATCATGAAAGTTCCGGTGACAATAAAGAGAACAATTGCTCCCATTCCGACATCCCAGCGGAGTGGGGCAACAAGTTTTCGAAGTCGACTCACTTGATCAGGATCCTCCGGGAGATAGTCAATAGAGTCGCTGGTGAATGCCTGGAGGCGGATCTTTTCGATCTCCTTATGGCCGGTTAATCCCCAACGACGAATACCGACCCAGTTGGAGTAGACGATATAGGCGATAACTGAGCCCCCAACATAGCCGAAAGTTGTTGCCATGGTAAGCATAGGGTGGCGGATAGCGTCCACGGGTGCCCACTCTGGGAAGGTTGGTATGTATCCGAAGCTAATTGTACCAATAAATGCCTTAACAAAATCCGGACGGACTAGAAGCGTGCCCAGAATGGTTCCAGTAATCAGAATACCGCAGATTGTCAGTTGTTGTTTCTCGAGTCTTTCAAATGAGAGTCTAAGACTAAGGCCTAGAGCCAGGGCGATAAATATGGTAGTGATGATATTTTCCCAGGTGGATTCCTGGATGGAGGTGGAAAGAGTATCACTAAGGAGAAAATGGAATAGATCCCCGCAAGGCTTTGCGATCGGAACCCATCCGAGAGGAGCTCCTATCATTTCGAGGATTAAGAGAGTAATGAGTAGCCAGCCCCTAGGGCCTGGTGCACGAACAAGGCGGTGGCCAATGTACTCTCCACTGATGGCAGTGTAGCGACCGATCAAATAGGTTACGAATACGCCTTTGACTAGGCAGGCGAGGAGAACAAGCCATAGAAGATCGTAACCAGCCCACGTTCCGGCTCGTGTAACCACGATGGTTTCCCCCGCTCCAATAGCTACCGATGCTACGATTGCAGCAGGACCAAAAATTGCTAGGAGCCCGATGATTTTTTTGAACGACCAAGGCTCATCAAAGACGCTCGGATCTTTTGGAATCTCGATTTTATTCATAGCCGAGTAATGGAGAGGTGTTGGGACCGAGGGATCGTGCAGTCTAGATGGTGGAAATCTAGATTGATAGGTCGGGATAGTAATTTGATTACTCAAGTAATCAAGTCTCTGTTCTTATTTTAAGGATAGTATTATATTGGATGGTTATTAGACTTTGTTACTTACATACACAGAATATTCAGTGTCCTAATTAAGACACTTTAATAACGACCCTGATATTTTCCAGGTTTGAGGTTTTGACAGATGAATCGAAGTATTGAAGATTTTTGAAAGATCCGGGACATTCTTGTCCAAAAAACAACACTACCATGGTTGAAAAATCTGTTCCGCACGAAGTTATCCCGTCTGATAATCTACCACCAGTTCGCTACCGTGATTTGCCGGAAGCTCCGTCATGGCGAAAACTGGTGGGACCGAGCGTATTGCTCTTAGGTTTGGCTTTGGGTAGTGGTGAGTTTGTGCTCTGGCCGTTTATCACCTATAAATATGGATTCACTATTTTCTGGGCCTGCATGTTGGGAGTGACAACTCAGTATTTCATTAACATGGAAGTTGAGCGTTGGACTTTGGCAACAGGTGAGACCGCTGTGATCGGCTTCTGCCGACTTTGGAAACATTGGGCGTGGATCTTTCTCCTCTGCAATGTAATACCATGGATGTGGCCAGGTTGGGCATCGGGTGCAGCTACTCTCTTGACCTGGGAAATTGGCGGAGGTGAGGGAGTACGGGTTTTATACTCTATTTTGAGTTTGATCGTCGTAGGGTTGGCTCTGACTTTAGGACCGGTAGTTTACAATACCGTCGAGAGAATCCAGATGGTTCTGGTTGGCACGGTCATGGTGTTTCTCTTTGTGCTCTTTTTCCTCCTGGTTGATCTTGTTCATGTGGGAGATATGCTGAGAGGGATAGCCAGCATCGGTACCATTCCGGAAGGAATCAATACGCAACTATTGCTAGGTGCGGTTGCGTTTGCCGGGGCTGGAGGGACGATGAACTTGGCGCAGAGTGATTTTTTGAGAGATAAGGGCTATGCCATGGGTGCCTACATTGGGCGTTTAACGAGTCCTTTAACCGGAAAGAAGGAAGTTGTTTCCGATATTGGCTATCATTTTGAACCTACTGAGGAGAATATCAACCGTTGGCGGGCCTGGTGGAAAGCAGCCAACGCAGAACATTTGATCACCTTCTTTCTCCTTTCCGTGCTTTCTCTTATGTTTCTCTCCCTTATTGCCTATGCAACCACTAGTGGGGAGCCTGGTTTGGAGCAGGGAATGGGGTTTATTGCTGTTCAAGGAGATTACATTGGTGCGCGATATGGGGGATTCTTTCGACATTTCTTTCACTGGATGGGGATCGCTATTCTACTTACCACGGAACTGGGTATTCTCGATGCCGGAGCCCGGATTTCCTCGGACATTATTAAGGTTAACTGGTTGCGAAATAATGAAAAATGGACAGACGAACGGCTTTATTTTATTCTTCTTTGGGGTCAGATTGGATTAGGCTGTCTGATCATGATCCTAGGGTTGGTGATTGAGGGATTTAATCAACCGCTTGTCCTTCTCGTTCTGAGTGCATCTCTAAATGGGGGAGTAATGTTGGTCTATTCGATCCTTCTTTTTTGGATGAATAACCGTGTTCTTCGTGGGCCGGTTGGAATGGGATTAATGCGTAAAATCGCGATTCTTTGGGCGTGCGGGTTCTTTGGCTTCTTTACCATTATGACGTTGATGGATCAACTGCCGAAATTGTGGAGGTAACAGTAATTGAGGAGGGAAAGGACAACTGGGAGGTAGGATAGGAGAGAGACAGGGTATTCGAATACAATATGAATTGTGATTGCCTCGATCAGCCAAGCCACACCTCACGGCTGGTTATGGAAGAATGGCTAATAGCCTCAGTGATTTGGATTACTTGTCTTCCGTGGGCGCCAGTTATTGGGGGTTCAGTTCCATTTTGTACAGCGGACAGAAAGCCTTCAATTTCTCTTTTCAAGGAGTCTTGAGTGGTATCTAGCTCAACAGCAGAATACTTCTCTTCGCGTCCGATCCAAACTCCGCTTTCTCCATCCTTTCCGTAGGGCATCCTAAATTTAATTTGACCTTTGGTGCAGGTGATATCGCCGCCAAATACAGTTACTCCTGTACTGTAAGCTTGTCGGCTGATGGTCGCGATTAAACCATTCTTCCAGCGTAAGAGTGCCATACTCGTATCATCCGCGTTGACTTGAGGAAAGGCCAAATTGCCCTCTGTTCCTGATACGCTAGTTACTTCAGGGCCAAAAAACCACAGTAGGCGGTCGATCATATGAGTGCCGTCCATGAGGGCCATGCCGCCTCCGGTCTCTTTACTCAACATCCACCTCGGACGTGATGCCAGGTTAAAGGGTTTATGCCAGTAGTCGATAGCCATGGTAGGCTTCCCGAGTTCACCCGAATCTAGGATTTCCTTCACTTTCCTAATATGAGGAAGAAAGCGCTGGGTGTGGGCGGGCATAACTGTTACCTTGTGATCCACAGCGGTCTTTAGGATTTCGTCACATTCACTTACAGTGCAAGCGAGCGGTTTTTCGATAAGGATATGCTTTCCGGCACTTGCCGCGACGACTGCACAATCCCGGTGTATCCAGTGGGGAAGACAGATTAAGGCAATATGCACGTCGTCCCTTTGAAGAGCCGTAGAGTAATTCGTGTAACAGGAAACTTCGGGGAAACTCTTAGAAACTTCCTTAAGTCTTTCCTTATTTGTATCAACGAGTGCCTTGAGAGTAGCATGAGGGGATTCCGATACAATCTCTGCATGCCGTGGTCCAATGCGCCCCAGACCGATTACAGAGACCCCTGGTGACTTAGGGAGTTTTGTTTGCTGGCTCATCATAGTCCTTTTTTCGAATGATTGGGAGAAGATTAGTTTTACGATTTATTAGACCAAGTGGGTCCAGGAATTTTCTAGAATGCACATGAAATTATTGAGTATTTAGTTAAAGATTCAAACATAACGGGAAAAAAGGAGGTTGAAATGGAATATAGAAGATTACGTGGTACAGGGTGTAGAGTCTCTCGGCTGTGTTTAGGGACAATGACATTTGGGCAGCAAGCGGATGAGGGAGAGTCAGTCCGCATGATTGAGAGAGCAATTGATGGAGGGGTTAATTTCATAGATACTGCGGATGGATATGGCAAAGGTAAGAGTGAAGAAATAGTCGGGAAGGCACTTAAAAGAAAACGGGATGGGATTGTTGTTGCGAGCAAAGTGTGTAATCCGATGGGTCCAGACGAGTATCGAGATGCAGGTTTACATCGGTGGCATGTGATTCAGGGAGTAGAGGCCAGTCTCAAGCGTCTATGTGTGGAAACCTTAGATATCTGTTATATGCACAAGCCGGATCGTGAGACACCAATCGAAGAGACTTTGGCTGCTTTCGATCTGTTAGTTCGTCAGGGGAAAGTGATGTATGTAGGGATGTCGAACTATGCATCTTGGCAGATGATGGAAGCGCGATTAAAAGCGGATCAGTTTCATTGGGCGAAGCCGGTCGTGATGCAGGTCCCTTACAACTTGATCACTCGTAGTATAGAGGAGGAATGTGTCGAATTTTCTGAATATGAGAAAATGGGGATGTGCGTCTATAATCCGCTGGCTGGAGGCCTCCTAACAGGGAAACACGATATTACTGTAGGTCCTGCTAGAGGTACGCGATTTGATTATAACGAAGAATACTATAGCCGGTTTTGGCAGAAGGTGAATTTCGAAGTGGTGGAGCAGTTGGAAAGAATGGCAGATGATGCTGGCATTTCGTTAGGCGAGCTTTCTTTCAGGTGGCTCACTTCCCAGCCCTTTGTTGATTCGATAATTATAGGCGTTTCAAAAATCGAGCACTTGGAAACGAATCTTAAGGCAATTGAGGCACGGAATTTAGGTGAAGGAATGCTTAAGGCCTGTGATGAATTATGGCAACGGATTCGAGGAGATCATTTCCAATATAATCGGTGAGTTCTATGTAGATGATAGTGAGCCGTGTACGCTAAAAATTAAAGAATCGGTCTCAGTAATGAATCGTAAATAGAAAGAAAATGTCACTACAAATGAATATAAAGCTAAGGAAAATAATTTTGGCTTTTGGTGCGCTCTTGATTTGTTATATTGAAGAAGACGAAAGGATAATAAATTAGCTCACTGCAATTATTCACGAGGCAGATTTAAAGACATCCAGTATCTTATAAGAAGCAAGCTGCCTGATAATCTGAGGTTTCTATCTTGGTGGGGATCGTTCGATTTAATGGGATGAGTGATGTTTTCTGCCAAATCCAAATGATAAGCTAAAAAGGTGCCTTCAATGAAAAAAACAAATGTCTCTACTCAAACAGTTAACCAATTACTGGAGCCGAGCACCGCAACCATCACAACGGTGCTAAAGAACGCTGGAATTAGGCATAGTGCCATGTATGGAGTCACTCCTCTTAGGACGAAGGCTAAAATGGCGGGGCCAGCATTTACACTCCGTTATATCCCGGCGCGAGAAGATCTCGACGATCTTCCGGTGGATAATCTAACTAATGCCCAACGAGTTGGTATCGAGAGTATTTCTCCCGGCGATGTCTTTGTAATAGATGCTCGGGGCGATGATCGGGCTGGGGGATTAGGTGCCATTCTAGCAGCCCGGCTTCAAGTTCTTGGTGCAGCTGGTGTTGTAACGGATGGTGCCTATAGGGATAGTTTAGAAATAGAAAGAAGTGGATTTCCAGCCTTCGCTCGCTCGATGAATGCCCATGCTAATGTCACAGTACACCATCCAAGCGAAATCGAAGTACCGATTGCTTGTGGGGGCGTAGCGGTTTTCCCGGGAGATATTATTGTGGGTGATGGAGAAGGGGTAGTGGTGGTTCCCTCGCATTTGGCTGAACGGGTCGCTGAAGAGGCTAAAGAGATGGAAGATCAAGAAGAGTTTCTAATGGGAAAAATCCGGGCCGGAGCTTCTTTGAATGGCACTTATCCTCCGGGGGAAAAGCTTTTGGAGGAATATGAGGTTTTAAAAAGAAAGGAAAGTGAGGGGTGAATAGGGAACGGTAGGCACTCCTGATTTTGGTCGGTTCACCCGGTCAAAAGGATCACTGAAACTGATTACTTCTAGCCCGGCTGTTAAATATAGGCTATGGATAGGTTTGTGGAAGGGATAGATTAGGGGAGGAGTTTCTTGGTTGCCGATGGTTAATTCCCTTTAGGATCCCTTGTCGATATCGAAGGGTTTTTCGCTTGGGGGGTATCTTGATGATTCCTTCTATAGAGGCATAATAGAGGGAGTATGCTTTGGGGAAAATAAAGGTGGGTTACAGGATTTGATGGCCTTTTTAAAGAACACTTCTCAGAATTTTTTGATCGAATTCAGACGAAGGTAACAATTCAAGGTGACCTTGCACAGTGAATCCAATAAAGAGGAGACCAGGAGGATTTGAACCAAATGGGACAACCAAGACACCCCTTCGACTTCACGATCATCGGGTAGGGTGAGACTGACTGCCCTTAACTCATCGTCTGCCGTGAGGGCGCGAGACGCTTTGGAGTTGGAGTGTGTCTGTCTAACAGTTAAATAGCAGCTTCGGCGACCTCGTCGGTACGAATCCGATACGCTGCTTCGATTGGCAAGACAAAGATTTTCCCATCACCGATCTTACCAGTACGGCCAGCCTTTTTTATGGATTCGATAGTAGATGCTACCTGATCATCGGTAACTGCTATATCGAGCATTACCTTAGGTAGGAAATCAACGGTATATTCACTTCCGCGATAAATTTCTGTGTGACCTTTCTGTCGTCCGAAACCTTTGACTTCGGTCACAGTCATACCTTCGATTCCTAATTCTGTGAGGCTGTCTTTAACCTCCTCGAGTTTGAAGGGCTTAATTATGGCTTTAATTAGTTTCATGAGAGGTCTTTATGTATTTAAGGGATTTCGCGCAAGCATAAGAAACGGGTTTTGTTTAGCCTTTAGTCAGGAGGTGAGTGCTCAATGAGTGTATCCTGATTCCCCGTGTGTACTGAGATCGAGACCGGTTTCTTCATCCTCCTCGCTTACCCTCAGACCGACGATTTTTCCGACTATGAAAAGGGCGACAATAGAGACGACACCACTCCAGATGATGGTGACAATGACGCTCTTAATTTGGATCCAGGTCTGAGTCCCGATTTTAAAACTTTCCGCTCCCCCATCGGCGATAAATAGACAACCAGTGAGGATAGCACCAACGATCCCTCCGATACCGTGGACCCCAAATACATCGAGGCTGTCATCGTAACCGAGCATACGTTTCAGGGAGGTGGCGGCAAAATAACAGCAGAAACCGGACGCAAAACCGATTACTAATGCACCGACTGGACCAACTGAACCAGAAGCGGGCGTAATCGCTACCAGTCCGGCGACGGCTCCGGTTGCCATCCCAACTGCAGTCGGAGCTTTATTTTTGATCCATTCAACTATCATCCAGGTAATGGCGGCTGTCGCGGTAGCGACTTGTGTGATAAGTAGGGCCATGCCGGCTGTGCCATCAGCCGCTAGCTCGCTACCAGCATTGAAGCCAAACCAACCAACCCAGAGCATAGAGGCCCCGATAACAGTGAGAGGTACGCTGTGTGGAGTAAGCGGTTCGACTCCGAATCCCCTACGTTTCCCAACCATAATACAGGCTATCAGGCCTGCTATTCCAGCGTTGATATGAACAACAGTGCCACCGGCAAAGTCGATCACTCCCCATTCGGCAAAGAGGGCCCCATCACCAGCCCAGGCCATGTGACAGACAGGCAAATAGGAAAAGGTGAACCAGATGATGCAAAAAAGCAGCATTGCAGTGAATTTCATTCGCTCAGCAAAGGCGCCAACAATCAGTGCCGGTGTTATGATTGCGAACGTCATTTGGAATGTGATAAAAACGCTTTCCGGTATGGTTCCGGAAACGTTTTCAACTCCAACGCCAGATAGGAAAGCTGTGCCGAGTCCACCGAAAAATGAATGCAGATTGATCGTACCCGCTTCCATTCCTGACGAATTGAAGGCTACGCTATAGCCATAAATGACCCAAAGAATGGTCATAACGCCGGCCATGGCAAAACACTGCATGAGGACAGAAAGTACGTTTTTAGTACGGACTAGCCCCCCGTAGAAAAGTGCTAGACCTGGGATTGTCATGAAGAGAACAAGGACGGTTGCTACAATCATCCATGCGGTATCTCCAGAGTTTACGGCAGCGGGTGCTGCTTCAGCGGCTGCCGCTGCAAGGTGATCCTCCCCTTGAGCCGTGAGCCCTGAAGCAACAAAGAGGATAGGACTAAAGAGAAACAAGGCGAGGGCTTTGAGTCCTCTTGGGTAAGCTATTGTGTCAGAAGTATTCATTAAGAGGTCCGAATTCGTGTTTCGAGTCGAATGGTGAAAATCAGTCTCAGTTATTAAGCATAGACCATGCCAAGCCAATATTCTTGGACCCAATGGTCAAAAATGACCATTGGGTCCAGAGTCTTTCGAAAGCTATATTGCAAAATGAAGTTAAATTCGAGGTTGCAAGATTATTGGGGTTTCCGGATTTCTGTGTATGAATTATTTTGAGAATAAAAAAGGAATAATTCCGTTTTTTTCACGCTTCCATCTTTCGAATCTTTGTTTAGTAACTACTCATGCGTTACAGTAGGATGTTGATTTCAACTCTTCGCGAAGCACCGGGCGATGCGGATCTGATTAGTCATCAGTTGTCCTTGCGAGCGGGGTTAATCCGTCCCTTGGCATCTGGGATTTTCAGCTATCTGCCTCTTGGATTGAGAGTGGTTCAAAAGATTGAAGCGATCCTCCGAGAGGAAATGGTAGCAATTGGCTGTGTTGAACTCAGTATGCCGGTTGTGCATCCGGCAGAACTCTGGAAGCGAAGTGGTCGATGGGAGGGAATCGGGCCGGAGCTCTTGAGGATGGAAGATAGGACGGGTCGTGAAATTTGTCTGGCCATGACTCACGAAGAAGCGGTGGCAGACTTGGCTCGGTATGCGCTTCAAAGTTATAAAGAACTGCCCGTCTCAGTGTTCCAGATTCAGACCAAGTTCCGGGACGAACCCCGGAGTAGGGGAGGACTTATTCGGGTAAGAGAGTTTACGATGAAAGATGCGTACAGCTTCGATCTCGATAATGAAGGATTGGATGAGAGCTACAACAAGATGTTTCGGGCTTATGAGAGGGTGTTCCACCGTTCAGGGTTCGCTGAATCGGTTATATCGGTTCAGAGTGACACGGGAATCATGGGGGGAAGTGGAGCGCATGAATTCATGTATCTAAATTCGGCAGGAGAGGACACCTTAATCATCTGCGATCAGTGTAATTATAGTGCAAATCGCGAGGCAGCAGTTTTTCGCAGGGAGTGTCCCGATCGAGTTGAGGCGTTACCTCTTGAAGAAGTGAATACGCCGGACTGCAAGACAATCAAGGAATTGACAACGTTTTTGAACATTCCGTCAAGTAGTACGGCGAAAGCGGTATTCTTTGTCGGTACGATTAATGGGGTGGAGCAGATGATATTTGCTGTGATTCGAGGGGACTATGAATTAAACGAGACCAAGCTTTCGAATGCAGTTAAGGCTAAGGAACTGCGTCCTGCCACAGAGCAAGAAATTCGGAATTCGGGGAGCGAGCCCGGCTATGGTTCCCCGATTGGTCTCGACAAAGAAGTAGTAGTTGTCGTGGACCCTATTGTTGCAGAAACTAGAAACCTGGTTTCGGGTGCTAACAAAGCAGATCATCATTTTCTGAATGTCAATGTGGGAAGAGATTATGAGGCAGATCTTGTTACCGACTTGGTTGCAGTGGAAGAGGGAATGCCTTGTGTCGCGTGTGGGTCACCTCTTTGTCGGACACGGGGTATAGAGGTGGGAAATATTTTCAAATTGGGAACCAAGTACAGCGAAGGTCTAGAAGCAGCTGTATTGGATGAATCTGGGAGATCGCGTCCATTAGTGATGGGATCATACGGGATTGGAGTTGGGCGCTTGATGGCGTGTGTAATTGAAGAGCATCACGACGAACATGGGATCATTTGGCCTATGGAATTAGCTCCCTTTCAAGTTCATATGGTAGTGATTTCGAACAAGGAATTGGAAATAGCTGATAAGCTCTACCAGGATCTCGAGTCGGGTGGATTCGAAGTTCTGTTGGATGACCGCAGAGAACGTGCAGGAGTGAAATTTAACGATGCGGATCTGATTGGTATACCAATCAGGGTAACGTTAGCGCCAAGGGGGTTGGAGAAGGGTCAAGTTGAAGTGAAATTGCGAGGGGAAGAAAAGAAAATGGACATATCGATCGATCGACTAGTAGATCATGTCGGATCATTGGTGGAGTCTTGCCTCGATCGAGTTTTGGCGTGAAAGTTGGAAGTAACGGTGATCTCTAGCCAGCGTCATAGTCTTTTAATCTTCCCTCATGATTGAGGTATATGATATGAGACCTGGTTGTCTTTACTTAAGCCTCAAATAATTAAATTATTTCAGACGATGTCCGACAAACGATCTACTTTTCTTGCTGAATCTATCACCTCCCCTCCGGATTGGGCGATAAGAGAGCGTCATCTCATACGGACAATGAACGAGGCAGCGCCCGTCTTCCAGTGTCGTTATACCCGAGCCGATGGAACCTTTGTCTGGCGCGAAGATTGGCCGGGAATGGATGGTTCAGACGATGGGTACGAGAGTTATCACAATTGGCCACTTTTTTATTCCCTTGGCGGCTCTGATAAGCTCCACGAAGAAAGCCGTTTCCTTTGGGAGTCTGTTACCCGTCAGTTTACTGAGTACGGTCAGGTATACAGAGAGTTCGATGCCTATTATGATTGGATGCATCACGGTGAATCATCGATCTACTTTTACTATTTCGGCCTTGCTGATCCGAACCGTGAGCCGGATCGGTCAAGGGCGCTTCGTTTTGCTGGGTTTTACACTGGTGATGACCCTGATGCATTGAATTGGGACGCTGATAAGCGAATGATCCGATCCCCGATCAATGGTAGCCGCGGACCCCGGTTCGAAAACTCATGGGACGATTGGGCGACCCACCGATGGATTCTGGCCAACTATCCAGTTCCGTTTGATGACCTAGATGTTCCAACAACTCCACGTACGGGGTCTGAGGATACTGTCCGGATAGCTGATTGGAACGATGATGCGGTGTTCGAAGTTATCTTGAAAGCTCTTAATGACAGGCAGATGCGTTGTGATGTGCCCCTCAACTTGACCTGTACAAGTCTTGTCTCGCATGCTTACATATTAACCGGAGAAGATCGTTATCGAAGGTGGGTTCTCGACTATCTAGAGGCTTGGGCGGGCCGAATCAAAGCAAACGATGGGATTTGTCCGGATAACGTCGGTCCTTCGGGCCAGGTGGGTGAGACGATGGATGGTAAGTGGTGGGGTGGTTATTACGGATGGCGCTGGCCTCATGGATTCATGTCGATTATCGAACCACTTACCATAGCGGCGATGAATGCAGTTCTTCTGACTGGTGACCTAACCTATCTTGATATCCCGCGTGGTCAACTCGATCGTATTTTAGATCTTGGTCGTGAAGAGGAAGGGAGGCTCATGGTTCCCTATCGTCATACCGACGAAGGTTGGACTTCCTATAGACCCCTTTCACCACACCACGCGGCACAAATCTGGTACCTGTCACAGGAGGAAGGGGACCGGGAACGTCTCGAACGGATTCCCGAAACACAGACCGACTGGTTGGAAGTTAAACCCGGGAGAGGTAAAGGAGATGACATTCATTTTGGTCCTTGGTATTGCTATCTTGATGGCCGTAACGAGGATTACCCGGCTAAGATTCTTGATCAGCAGTACGCTGAAGTTTTAAGGCGGATGGATGCAATTCGCAATGATCATGGCGATCCCGAATCGTGGGACGTTCACCATTGGCAGGATCATAACCCTGTTCATACTGAAGCGCTCTTACAGCTTACTTGTGGAGGGCCGCAGATCGTTTATCACGGGGGCCTGTTGCATGTTCGGTTGCGCTACTTCGATGGAGAACGAAATCGACCTGGTCTTCCGGACGGAGTGGCTGCGCTTGTGACACAAATGGATGCTGAGAGTACAACGGTGAAATTGGCCAATATCGACACGGTTGAGACTAGACAATTAATTCTACAGGGTGGCGCTTTTGGCGAACATCAGATCACTACTGTAGAGACTATCAATAGCCCAGACTGTACTAGAAGGGTCGTGGATGTAAATTCATCTTGTTTTAGTGTAGAGCTACCTCCTGGTAGAAGCCTTGGATTGAAGATCGGAACGGAACGTTTTAGTCGTCGTCCCACATATGTCCAACCAGTTTGATAATGATCTAGAAGTATCAAAATCTTTACTGCGGCGGTGAATCAAGAATTTGGCCGGGTATTCTTTCAGAGGGAATAGAGGAGAGGGTTCCCACTGGATTTACGACTGACTTCTAAAGATCCAAATTACTTGGTTCAATTATTGTTTCCGAATCTTACCGTATTTCGATAAGGAAGTCCTGATTTTAGCCTGTTCTAGCTTTGAAACTCCCTGGAACTTGGGCTAGTTCATAGCAAAACCGCCATCCACGTTTAGTGTCTGACCGGTGATGTAGTCGGCATCGGACGAACAAAGGAAAATGATAGCTCCAGCGAGGTCATCAGGAGTGGAAACGCGATTGATTGGAACGGTTTTGACAATATTAGCCATTGCCTCACCGGGTTTCAATTTAAGCAGTTTAGCCCGATCTCGGTCAATGCCTTCCCACATGGGAGTGTTAACAACCCCAGGGGCTATGGCATTCACATTAATCCTATAAGGAGCAAGAGCCAAGGCGGCAGATTGGGTGATACTAATAACAGCGGCCTTGCTGGCTGCATAGTGTACTTGTGTAGGACGTCCGCTCCGACCAGAAATAGAAGAAAGACTTAAAATTTTCCCCCAGCACCCGGTAATCCCTTTCTTTTGCCCCTCGCCTTCTTTTGGTACAGCTAGGGATTCAACCGGCCCAATAGCAGCTTTAAGTTCTTTAGGTATTCGTTCGATCATTTTCCTTGCTACCGCTTGTAGGCAGAAGAAAGTCCCACGCATATTGAGATCGATCACCCGGTCCCAATCCTTTTCGGTTACGTCCATCATCGGCTTGATCTGAATTGTTCCCGCGTTGTTGATCAGAATGTCGACATGTCCGAATTCAGTCACTGTGTCATCGGCCATTTGGTTCAATTGGGAAACATTAGATATGTCGACAGGGTAAGAAAGAGCACGGCGACCAAGGCTTTTGATTTCAGAGGCTGTTTCTTCAGCGGTTTCAGGATTATAATCAGCCACAACGACTTCAGCGCCCTCTTGGGCAAGACGTAGCGCGATGCCTTTCCCAATACCTTGTCCCGAACCGGTTACTATCGCAACCTTTCCTGACAGTCTTCCATTTTCTTTGTCAGACATTTTTCAATAAGTAGTGGATAATGTCAGGTTCGAGATAATTAAGTCTACTAGCCCAAATCAAAAAGAACATCAGGGCTTTCCAATTCTTCCCTAAGACGCTGGAGGAACTTGGCGGCAATAGCGCCGTCGATAATTTGGTGATCGACGGTTAAACTTAAGGTGATCATTTCTCGGATGACGATCTGCCCGTCTTTTACAGCTGGTTTTTCGGCTGAGCGCCCCGCACCGAGGATGGCACTTTGGCCTGGATTGAGAATTGGAGTGAATCCGTCGACCGTACCCAAGACACTGATCGTAAAGGTACCACCTACTAGATCGTCAGAGGCGATTTCCCCCTTGCGGGCTTTGACTGCTAAATCATGGGTTGAGTTGGATATTTGGATGATATCCATTTTCCCAACATCTCGGAGAACAGGAACGACGAGACCCTCTTTGAGAGCAACTGCCACACCCATGTTTATTTGATTAAAATGGAGAAGGTTTCTTTCAGAGAGCAAGGTGTTGAGAGCAGGTTCCTTTTCTAAGGCGACGGCACAGGCTTTGATTAACACATGGGGAAGGGTGACAACCTTATCCTCCTTTTTGAGGACGTTGCGTATCTTTTGAGCCTCTGTGATATCGATTTCGAGGAAGAAGCTAAGTTGTGCTGTCGAAGCGAGACTACTGCGCATATTTTCGGCGATTGCCTTACGCATTCCAGTGAGTGGAACAACTTCGGATGGTTTGGGGACTCCTTTTGGAAAAGATGGTGTTGGATCCGAGCCTTTTTCCTGTTCAGAGTAGGCTTGGACATCCGTTTCAACCACTCTTCCACGGGGTCCGGAGGGAGTGACTTGAGAAATATCCACGCCGAGACGGGAAGCGAGTCTTCGGGCACCCGGAGTTGACGGGACTACCTCTCCTGTTGCCTGTTGGCGAGGTGCCTTGGTAGCCTGTTGTTTAGATACCTGCTCCTTCCCTTTCTCAGTGTCCTTATTATCGGCAGGCGGCGATTCCCCTTCTGCTAGTAGATAAGCGATCGGCTCGTCCACACCAGCAGTTCCACCTTCGTCCACGATAGGGTGAAAAGTCCCTTCTCCTACGGCTTCAAGAGAATAGGTCACCTTCTCTGACTCGATTTCGGCGATAATCTCGTCACGCTGAACCAACTCGCCTGGCTTTTTAGACCATCCAGCCACAACTCCTTCAGTCATGAAGTCGCCTAACCGGGGCATAACTATGGTGACCGCCATTAGAAATCTCCTTTATTCAAGGACTTCTCGTGCTGCAGCAATGACTCGATTTTTATCTGGGACATAGTGTTTTTCAAGTGATCGGCTATAGGGGACTAGAGTGTGTGGAGGGGTTACTCGGCGAGGGGGGGCGTCGAGATAGTCAAAAGCTTCCTCTGCCACCAAAGCGGAAATATCAGTAGCGATGCTGCATCTAGGATAGTCTTCGTCCACGATCACGACCTTACGGGTTTTCTGGACAGATTCCAAGATAGCTGAATTATCCATCGGAGAAAGGGAGAGAAGATCAATTACTTCGGTAGAAATCCCCTGGCTTTCGAGATCTTCAGCAGCCTCTAAGCAGACGCGGGTTGTATACCCAATCCCAATAAGGGTTATATCGGAACCTTCGCGTGAAACAATAGCTTCCCCAATGGGTAGGGTGTAGGGCTCTTCTGGGACATGGTTATCGAAACGCATACCCATCAACTGTCGGTTGTTGAATATAATTACAGGATCATCATCCCGAATTGCGGAAATGAAGAGGCCCTTAGCCGTGTAAGGGTTTGATGGAGCAACACACTTAAGTCCTGGGTAATGAGTGAAGATCGAGTAGAGGGTTTCCGAATGTTGCGCTGCTGAACCGGTCCCCGCCCCTGTCGCGGTCATGATTGTGATTGGCACTTTGACCTTTCCTCCAAACATATAATGAATTTTGGAAGCATTATTTGTGATCTGATCAGCACAAACCCCAAAAAAGCCAACATACATCAAATCTACAACCGGCCGCATTCCGGTTGCGGCTGCCCCAACCCCGGCCCCTACGAAGCCCGCTTCGGAGATAGGGGTGTCTCGTACCCGTTCTGGACCGAATTTATCGATTAGCCCCTTGGTTAATCTCATTGGCCCGCCCCATGCATCCTGTTTATCTGGGCGACCGGCGCCACCGGCAATGTCTTCACCCATGACGAAAACGCGGTCGTCACGTTCCATTTCCTGTTCGATTGCTTCGTTGACGGCCTGAATAAAAGAAATCTGGCGGCTGCTAGTTTGGGTTTCGGTCATGGTACGATGTTACGGATAGGAAACGTAGACTTCTGTAGTAAGTTCTTCTGGATCAGGTAAGGGACTGTCATCGGCGAACTTAGTTGCTTCGCCAACTGCGTTTGCAGCTTTATTAGCAATAGATTCAAGGTCTTCTTCAGTGGCGGTATCGTTATCTAAAATGTGAGTCTTAAGTCTTCCGATACAATCTCTTTTTTCGTAATAGTCTTCCTCTTCTTGAGTTCGGTATGCAAGTGGATCATCAGCTCCAAAGTGGCCCATGTAGCGATAGGTTTGGGCTTCGATAAGTGTCGGCCCTTTTCCGCTTCTAGCGCGATCGACTGCCTCTCGAGCGACTTCAAAAACCTCCAGGACCGACTGCCCGTCTACAATAACACCCGGCATATCGTAGCCGCCAGCCCGATTTGCCACGGAGGCGCCAGCCACGGAATATTCAAATGGTGTTGCTTCAGCGTAGCGGTTATTCTCACAAACAAAAAGGACCGGGAGTTTCCAGATGCTAGCGAGGTTCATCGATTCATGCAGGGTCCCCTGATTAGAGCCTCCATCTCCAAAAAATGCAGCGCTTACCTGATCACTACCTCGAATTCTAGCACTTAAGGCGACACCTGCGGCAACTGGTATACTTGAACCGACGATGCCATTTGCTCCCAGCATACCTTTATTGATGTCGGCAATATGCATTGTCCCACCCTTACCCTTATTGGTACCAGTGGCTTTCCCCAATAGCTCCGCCATCATTTCATTCAAATCAACTCCCTTGGCGATACAATGATGATGGCTCCGATGGGTTCCCAGGATGTAATCGTCGTCCCTGAAATGGGCACAGATTCCGGTTGGCACCGCTTCCTGGCCGATGGATGAATGCATACCACGTAACTTTCCTGCATCCGCCTCTCGTCTTGCCTGCTCCTCGAAAAGTCGAATCGTTACCATTGTCTCATACATCCACAGGAGGGTTTCCGTCGTTAGTTCTGTGTGCATTGTGATATAGGCTCGATTTTTAAATATCGGTCGGGGGATAATTAGACTCCCAAAGAGAGGCAGTTAGAATTTACTGAGTTTGTAAAGTTAAAACGGGATATGTGATAAAATCTCCGAGATCTTGGCCGGTAAATTTTGGCACTGGGGGAATAGGGATCAAGCAGATTTAGGGGAGCCTTAATGAATTTCATGTTGAATCATATGCATTCGTGGTGTCGTATCTTCCTTTCTTTACTTTCGATATTCCCTTAAAATGTCTTTTGTCACTCATTTAGAATGCGCTAACTGCGGTGAAGAATATTTGGCTGGAAAAGTGCATAATCTATGCACGGCTTGCCACCGACCGCTTTTGGTTAATTTCGACCTCCAGGCCATCCGGAGGACTGTTGAACGAGATAAACTAGCTGATCGAACGGCTACGATGTGGAGGTTTCTGGAATTGCTCCCGGTTGTCAATCCGGCTAATATTGTGAGTCTGACGGAAGGCACTACTCCGCTTCTTGAAGCAAGGAGACTTGGTGAGCAGTTCGGCCTCAGCAACCTTCTCATTAAAGATGAGAGTAGGCTTCCAACGGGAAGCTTCAAGGCTCGCGGGATGGCTATGGCTGTTACCATGGCTCGGGAATTGGGTCTTGAGAGGCTAGCTGCGCCCACTGCAGGGAATGCAGGTGGAGCCCTGGCCTCCTATGCTGCCCGGGCGGGCATGGAGGCGTGGGTTTTTATGCCTCAAGACACTCCGGTTATTAACAAAATGGAAATTGTCCTGGCAGGAGCAAGGGTCTATGAGGTCAATGGACTGATCGATGACTGCGGAAAGATTGTTGCACAAGGTGAAACGAACAAGGGCTGGTTCAATGTTTCGACTTTGAAAGAACCCTATCGGATTGAAGGTAAGAAGACAATGGGGCTCGAATTAGCGGAACAGCTAGAATGGAAACTGCCGGATGCCATTCTCTACCCAACCGGGGGCGGGACCGGATTGATTGGAATGTGGAAAGCCTTCATTGAGTTAGAGGCTCTTGGATGGCTTGATTCAGAGAAAAAACCGCGGATGATAGCATGTCAAAGCAGCGGCTGTTCCCCTATTGTTGAGGCCTTTAAGAAGGGCAAACGATTCGCGGAGAGGTTTGAAAATGCACAGACCATAGCCAGCGGACTCCGCGTACCTTCAGCCGTGGGTGACTTTATGGTCCTTGATGCGGTAAGGGAAAGCGGTGGAATGGCAATGGCGGCGCCCGAGACGGTTATCGGGAAATGGATGAGAAAAGCCGCATCTCTTGAAGGTATTTCCCTCTGTCCTGAAACAGCTATTTGCTTGGGCGTTCTCGAACAACTTGTCAAAGAAGGTGAATTAGGGTCGAGTGATCAGGTCGTAGTGTTCAATACCGGGGCGTCTCAAAAATACCCTGAGTCGCTGAAGATAAAGTTACCTAAAATCGATTTAAACAAGTCGATTGTTTGGGATAAAATATAGTCCTGGAGATCTTGTTTGAGGGCGCATCCCACCTATTATCTTTACACATTGTTGATTGATCTGCCGATTCCCAAAACAAACTATGCTGAGCTAATAGATAGTTGTAGCCCGATTGCTTTTAGGTCTTTTAAAGGTGGAGGCTAAATAAGTCCCAAGTTTCAAAATGGTCTGAACCGGATTCGATGCAAACTTTTACACAAAGTAGTGAAATGATTGCTCAGAATCGTCATTTCAACGTACTTCCGAGAATTTTTGCAGAGCGAAATCCAGATCCTCTCTCGTGTGTACAGAGGAGATCTGAACCCTGATACGGGCTTCACCTTGTGGCACAACGGGATAGAAGAATCCAATAACATAGACACCTTTTTGGATAAGGCGGGTTGCCGTATCCTGCGCCAATTGTGCGTCACCAAGCATAATCGGTACGATTGGATGTTCTCCCGGCTTAATCTTGAATCCCAGCGCCTCTATTTTCTCTCTAAAATAGGCTGTGTTTTTGTATAATTTATCACGCAGGTCGCTCGACGATTGAATAAGTTCCAGTGCTTTTAAGGAAGCGGTGACAATGCTTGGGGTCAACGTATTTGAGAAAAGATAGGGGCGAGATCGTTGTCGTAGGAGATCAATTATTTCCTTTCGGCCGGAGGTGTATCCTCCGCTAGCGCCGCCCAACGCTTTCCCGAGTGTACCGGTGATAATATCCACTTGACCCATGACGTTGCAGTGTTCGTGGGTTCCGCGCCCCTGTGCCCCGAGAAAACCCACTGAGTGTGAATCGTCAATCATCACCATGGCATCATACTTTTCGGCAAGGCGACAGATTTCGGATAGTCGCGCTATATAACCGTCCATCGAAAAGACTCCATCGGTGGCTATGAGCCGGTTTCGGCTGGAAGCCGATTCTTTAAGTCTTTCCTCTAGATGGCCCATATCCCGGTTGTTGAATCGTAGACATCTGGCTTTACAGAGACGAATCCCATCAATGATGCTGGCATGGTTGAGTTGATCGCTAATTACTACGTCTTCCTTAGTCAAAAGTGTTTCGAAAAAACCGGTATTGGCGTCGAAACATGAGGAATAGAGAATCGTATCTTCGGTTCCAAGGAATCTGGATAGAGCTTCTTCCAATTCTCGATGCACCATTTGGGTTCCGCAGATGAAACGCACCGAGGATAGACCAAATCCCCAGCGTTCCAGTCCCTCTCTAGCGGCTGCGACAATCTTCGGATGGTTAGCCAGGCCTAGGTAGTTGTTGGCGCACATATTGAGCACGGATTGACCATCTTTTAGATAAATCCGGGCCCCTTGTTGGCTGGAGAGAACACGTTCTTTCTTATAGAGACCACTTTTATCGATTTTTGAGAGCGACTCTGTTAAATGGCCTCTGATGCTTTCAATCATAGACTTTGCCAGTTAAGTATTACCTTCCCGGACTCTCCCGATCTCATCGCTTCGAAACCTTCCTCGAAGGAAAGGCAGTTTAATCGATGGGTGATAACGGGTGAAATATCGAGACCTGTTTGGAGCATACTCGTCATCTTGTACCAGGTCTCATACATTTCTCGCCCATAGATTCCTTTGATATGGAGGCCATTTAGGATAACTTCATTCCAGTCTACTGCCATTTCACGATTAGGGATCCCAAGCAAGGCGATCTTTCCACCGTGACACATGGTACGAAACATGTCTTGTAAGGCTGATCCATTTCCCGACATCTCCATACCAACATCAAACCCCTCTTGCATACCGAGTTCGGACAGAACTTCTTCGAGTGATTCTGTTCTCACATTGACAACCCGAGTAGCCCCCATCTTTGCTGCTAGTTTGAGACGATAAGAATTGGTGTCAGTAACGACCACAAAACGTGCTCCGGCATGTTTGGCGATAGCAGTAGCCATAATGCCAATCGGACCTGCTCCCGTGATTAGGACATCTTCTCCCAGAACATCAAAGGAAAGCGCCGTGTGTGTAGCGTTTCCTAAAGGATCAAAGCATGTTATTATGTCGGTGGAGATGTTTGCATCGCAGTACCAGACGTTAGTTACTGGAATGCTCAAATATTCGGCAAAGGCTCCAGTTCGATTGACTCCAACACCTTGCGTGTGGGCACAAAGATGTCGGCGGCCAGCGAGGCAGTTGCGACAGCTTCCGCAAACAATATGTCCCTCGCCGCTGACCAGGTCACCTTCTTTGAAATCGTGGACATTATTCCCAATTTCAGAGACCCTACCGACGAATTCATGTCCAATCACCATTGGAGTGGGAATAGTCTTTTGGGCCCACTGGTCCCAATCGTAGATATGGAGGTCTGTTCCGCAGATCGAAGTTTTTTCAATTTTGATCAGAACATCGTTGATTCCAATTTTCGGTTTGGGTACCTCCTCAAGCCAGAGACCAGGTCCAGCACGTTTTTTGATTAGTGCAAGCATCTTTATGTAAGACGATTCGATTGAAAGTAATTGGTTTCCTAAGAGATGTGTTTTAGATCGGGGCGAAGAGCAAGTTTTCGACGATTTATTTCCGCTGGATTATAAATCCTGTAATTACGTTGGGACCTAGTAAGAATTTCAGAGGTGAGAGTTGTGTTGGAAATGGTGTTAAATTCTGGTTTCAGATGGGTGTTTGATGGTAGATTTATGGTAATCTTTTGAGCTGATTTTTTCCAGAGGTTCCTTGATATTTACGCATTTGCTCGGTTCTAATGGTTGTGTATTTCCCTTTAAAGTGGCCCACTTTACGCTGTTTGTTAGAACTCTGAGTATCTCCTCGTTATAGTAGATGGGATAGGTTTCATGACCGGGACGGAAGTAGAAGATACGACCTTTCCCACGATGCCAGGTGCATCCGCTGCGAAAAATATCACCACCTTCGAACCAACTGATAAATATAAGCTCATCTGGATTTGGGATGTCGAAGTATTCTCCGTACATCTCAGCACAGGGAAGCTCTATGTAGGATCCGATTCCTTCGGTTATTGGATGGCTGGGATTGACAACCCAGAGGCGTTCCCGTTCTTCCGCCTCCCGCCAAAAGAGTCCGCAGCCGGTGCCCATGAGTTGCTTAAATACTTTAGAGAAGTGGCTGGAATGGAGGACTATCAATCCCATTCCCTCCAATACGCGTCTTTGGACGCGATCGACAACTGAATCATTCACCTGTCCGTGGGCAGCGTGTCCCCACCATATTAGAACATCTGTGCCAGTTAAAACATCCTCTGAAAGTCCGTGTTCTGGCATTTCAAGGGTGGCAATTTGGGTTATAATATCTGGGTCTCCATGGAGGTGGTTGGCGATAGCTCCATGAATCCCTTCAGGGTAGATCTTGGCGACTGATTCGCTGGTTTTCTCGTGAACGAATTCGTTATATATGGTGACTCTTATTTGTGACATACGATTTTTTGTTGTGAATTTTTTATTGCTGATAGATCCTGGTATTTGGGTGATTAATGATTTTATCAATTTAGGTGGCAGATTGGAGATCAGGACCCAGGCCGCAATTGAATTCACTAAACCGGATTGAGTTTTGATTTATCTAAGCCTGCTAGCGAATATTTTCTCCAATCTAATGAAGAACGGTTGTGAACCCGGGACTCGTCACGTCCTGGGCTACTGCAATAGCTGCTCTTTAAACCCTTACTGAATGATGTTGAATTTCCCTATCGACCTTCGCAGTGATACTGTGACTGAGCCAACTCCGGCGATGCGTAAGGCCATAGCGGATGCGGAAGTAGGTGATGATGTTTTTAGTGACGATCCAACAGTTCTCCGACTCCAGGAGAAGACGGCTGAGATTCTTGGTAAAGAGGCAGCGATATACGTTCCTTCGGGGACCATGTCGAATCAGATCGGGGTTCGGTTGCACTGCCGACCAGGCGACGAGCTGATTTGCGAAAAGGACAGTCATCTCTACAATTATGAACAAGGAGGCTACACGCAACTGAGTGGTGTTTCCGCTCGGCCAATCGAAGGTAAGGAAGGTGTTCTTAAGGTTGAGCAACTAAGGGGTGCGATTCGGCCCGATGATGAACACCAGACAAGGACTCGTCTTGTTTGCTTGGAGAATACGCACAATCGTGCGGCAGGGCGGATTCTACCCTACGATGAGACCAAGGAGATTTGTGACTGGGGCCACGAAAACAACCTCCGAATGCATCTCGATGGAGCTCGGCTTTTCAATGCAGTGGTTGGGTCTAATATTTCTGCTGATCGATGGGCTTGCCATTTTGATACTGTAAGCGTCTGCTTTAGCAAGGGACTAGGTGCGCCGGTTGGGTCGGCACTTGCTGGATCAGAGGAGCTGATTAGAGAGGCGCGGCGACACCGAAAGCTCTTCGGTGGAGGGATGAGACAAGTTGGGATCATTGCAGTTGCTGCGCTTTACGCACTGGATAACAATATTGACCGTCTCGCAGAAGATCACACCAACGCTCAGATCATAGCTGATGCAGTGAGTTCGAACGAGTTCCTAAAGTTGGATTCTGAGCGGATAGACACCAACATTATTTTTATTAAGGTTGACCCCCGTCTCGGGACGGCTGCTCAGTTTACGGGTGCCTTGGAAAATGAGGGTGTTAGGGCCCTTGTTCTTGCTGCTGATCTAGTCCGAATGGTGACAAATCTTCAAGTGTCTCAAGAAGCAGCTCGAAGGGTTGCCGATGTCATCCGAAGGGTTGGAGAGGATGGCCTCAGATAGCTTTGCCCATGTAAGTCTGAGTAGAAAAAGTATTTCTATACCGAGTGCCAAGTCCCATCAATTGTTTTCCTCAAGCTTCGTCAACGTTGATATATAGTATAGCTTGCTGTGCTAATGGGTTCGCCGTCTCCCGTGTCAGTAACAGATTTTGTATCGAAATAAGATTTAGTTCGTAATGGAACAGATATGCCCATTGAAATCCCAGTAGCAGCTATGGAAGAACGTGATTTGAGTTTCGAACTGGTTAACAATCTCTCCCCTCGAAATCTGACGAGCGAGCAGATTTCACATTATAATGAGGAGGGTTATATTCAACCGATTGACGTCTTCACTGAGTCTGAGATCACTGCTCATCGAGACTACTTCAATCGGCTATTGCAGAAGTTAAATAATCTCAACGATGGACGGGATTCCTATGCTCTTAATTGCTACCAAGCTCTTTGCGAAGGAATCTGGGATCTTTGCACTGAATCGCGAATACTTGATTATGTTGAAGACATAGTTGGCCCCAATATTATCGCATGGGCATCTCATTACTTTTGCAAACTGCCTAGGGACAGGAAGAGAGTTCCTTGGCATCAAGATGCTTCCTATTGGCATCTGACTCCAGCGCGTACGGTCACAGCTTGGGTAGCAATCGATGATGCTGACAAGGATAATGCTGCGATGAAATTCATTCCTGGAACCCATAAAGCTGGTCATCTTGAGTGGCGCAAAGCTGAAGGTGAGGTGGTGCTCGGTCAGGAAATAATCGATATTGGTAAATTCAAAAAACCGATCTATAATTGCCTGAAGGCGGGTCAAATGTCACTTCATGCCGACATGTTGGTACACGGCTCCGACTTGAATGAATCATCACGCCGGCGCTGTGGTTTCACTATACGTTTTTGTCCACCGTTGGTGCGGACGACATCTGGCTGGAATGTTGACTCAATAATTGCGAGAGGAAGCGATCCTACGGGACATTGGGCGGACAAACCGCGACCCTTAGGGGATACGGTATATCCGAGAGATGAACGCAAAAAGCGGCCAAAATCAATCGGCGGGAATTAGTCTGATAGATTCTTTTCTATTCTCCTTCAAACTCGACTAGAGTACGTACGGGTACGCCCAGTTCCTCGAGTTTAATGCGGCCCCCGAGCTCAGGTAAATCGATGGCGAAGCTTGCGCCAAGAACTTCTGCCCCGGCTTTTCTTATGAGATTCACAGCGGCGCAAGCAGTGCCGCCAGTAGCTATTAGGTCGTCAATGAGGATAACCCGATCACTTTTTTCCAAACTGTCTATATGAATCTCCATTTCATCAATGCCATATTCTAGCTCGTATTCCACGGCAATCGTTTGCCAGGGTAATTTGCCTTTTTTCCGGATGGCTACAAATCCCGCGGAGAGCTGATGAGCGACGGAGCCTCCAAGAATAAATCCTCGAGCTTCGATCCCTGCTACTCGATTGATATCAGTTCCGGAAAATGGTTGCACCATCTGGTCGATAGTGTAGCGGAATCCCACCGGGTTTTCGAGGAGAGTGGTAATGTCTCGAAAGATGATGCCTGGCTTTGGGTATTCAGGAATCGATCGTATCAAACCTTTAATGTCCATTATACTAAGGGGCTCAATGTTGATAAATCCCTATTTGTCGAGAATCCTATTCGCGATAGAACCAAGTTTTTTAAATGCAGTCGGGTTACGAGCTGCTGGTGCTGTGATCAGAGCCTGATCCAAAACCCTGTCGTCTCCCGATGGGCAAATAGATGGACGGTTCTTCATCTTCGGCGTTACACCCTTTACAAGCTTACGAGCGTTTTCAGCATTCTCCGAAAGTACTCTAACAACTGTTTCAACCTGAACGTTGTCGTGATCCGGATGCCAGCAGTCAAAGTCAGTGACCATGGCCACCGTGCAGTACGGGATCTCTGCTTCTCGTGCCAGCTTAGCTTCCGGCATATTAGTCATGCCGATCACTGCACAACCCCACTGGCGATAGATGTTGGATTCGGCCAGAGTGGAAAATTGAGGACCTTCCATGACTAGATAGGTCCCTCCTCGCTGGTAGGCGATGTTTTCACTTATGCATACCTCTTCACACCAACCACCCAAGCGAGCATTCGTAGGGTGTGCCATAGATACATGGGATACCAGGCCATTGTCGAAAAAACTCTTTTCTCGTGCAAAGGTTCGATCGATAAACTGATCTACTATAACAAATGTTCCTGGTTCCAGATCCTCGCGTAGAGAACCGACTGCAGAAAGCGAGATGATGTCGGTTACGCCGGCACGCTTCATTACGTCGATATTGGCGCGATAGTTGATCTTTGTTGGGCTCAATCGGTGGCCACGGCCATGTCTCGGCAGGAAGGCCATCGGGATCCCATCTAGGCTGCCTAGCAATAATTTGTCAGAAGCTTCTCCCCAGGGAGTTTCAAGCCGCTGCCACCCGACATTTTCCAGTCCATCGATTTCGTAAAGGCCGCTACCGCCAATAATACCAAGCATGGGTGAGGAGTGGAAATCGGTCATATTTAATCGTAATGGGAAAGGGTTCTGTTTACATTTGTCCGGAGCACTGATGGACGAGAGAGGTGCCTACTCTCCTTGCCTCTATCCCCATGGTCAACTTATATATACTGGATAGATATTGTGTTGCGTGCCCCATAAGGAGGGTTCTAAATTCATCATGATCGTCTTGGATTTAGGTCTTGCGAGTCTATTAGCAGATCATGCCTATTTTTCCCCTGATTCCGTGGCCGGCAGGATCAGAGCCGATCCACCTTTGATCAGCGGGTTCAGACGCTAGTTGGTAGCGTGTGTCGGAAGAGATTCTCACTCTATTGCTTCGATTGTCGGAACTGGCGTGTAGGATGTGCATGCTGAAGATAAGAAGGTCACCTAATTTATAATCGGTGGTTAACCAGCGACCGCCTAATTTACGCCTTACTTCCAACGCGTTCCGCGAATAGTAACCAGTCGAATTCCATTGAATAGTGGACTTCTCTTCTGATGTAAGATTTCTTTCCTCTGACTGGGCATTTTGAACGATAGTTTTCGCATTCCCTAAGTTTTCGCAATAGAGGTCGACATCGCTCGAACCGTAGCCTGATCTTAGCTCCTCGAGCTGATGCGATCCCTCTAGCAGCATAAGGCCACCCATTTCATAAGGAACATCGCCATAAGGGACCCAAGAGGTGAATAATTTGTGGGTCCCTCTCCCCATGAAGACGATATCGCAATGGGGTGAGGTTGGTTCCGTTTTGCCCGGAAATTTGGTTCGAAACCAGGTATAATCAAAATAGCGTATCGGTCCGTCCAGGAAGAATTGGTAAAAATCAATTATTGGTCCTCGATGTATGACTTGGTCAAGAGGCGGATTATTTAGGGCCAGATGAGGCATGAACGAATCTATCGTCTTTGTTTCTGTTTTAGGATGGGCGACTCCTTCAATTACGGGGTAGGTCGGATCCAGTTTCCCATATTCCATAAGCCGTTTCATTATCTCTTCTCGGGCTGCCAGTACTTCATCTTTGTGCAATAACCCTGGCAGATAAAGATATCCATTTTCCGCCATCCGGCGGTGCAACTCGTCACGGTCTTCCAATGCGTCGATTGAAGATTTCAGTTCTCCAATATCAACCGATGAATACCCTAGTCGATTTCCATTGTAAGTAAGTTCTAGACCTTTCTGGTTCATAATTCCCACAATTTTATTCGTATTGGATATATTAGACCAAGAAACTTAGACAATAAAAATATAGTTCGGGATCTCCCATTCTCCCAAGGTCGGTCCATCAGCATCCATGATATGGTGGATAATGTTTATCAAGATCCAGTTTGACTTAACTTTTTGTTTCAGATGTGAATCCATCAAATAAATTTTATATGGGAGGGTGTGCGAATGACATTTGGATCGGGAGAGTATAGGTACGAATTGGTGGAAGGATGGGACAAATTGCCGAAGGGGTGGGAATGGGGATGGATACCCGCAGTCGCATGTGATTCTCAAGATCGAGTATTCGTTAATTCGCGGAGTGAACATCCATTGGTAATATTTGATCGAGAGGGGAACTTTCTAGAATCATGGGGTGAGGATATTCTAAAGGATGCCCACGGGATTTTTATTGATAAAGAAGACAACGTTTATTGTACCGAGTGGGAAACTCACTGTGTCTATAAGTTTAGTTCCTCAGGGGAATTGCTGATGACCCTGGGTACTCCGGGGCAACCGGGTTTAGAAGACGGGAAGGTTTTCAGAAAACCGACCGACCTCGCGGTAGCCTCAACCGGTGATATTTTCGTTTCGGATGGATACGAAAATGCCCGTGTTCACAAGTATTCTCCGAATGGCACCCTGCTGAAATCATGGGGAGAGTGGGGAGCAGGGCCCGGGCAATTCGAACTCTCACATTGCGTACGTATTGACAAAGACGATCGGGTATGGGTCTGCGATCGGACTAACAATCGGATTCAGATTTTTAATCTGGAAGGTGAATTCATGACGCAGTGGAGAAATCTTCTGCATCCAGATACTATCTACTTCGATCCCACTGAAGACGTCGTCTATATTGCAGAGATGGATCATCAGGTCAGCATTTATACCATGGAGGGGGAGTTGATTACGAAATGGGGCGGGGCTCAGAAAAGTAAAAACCCAGGGGAGTTTTCCGGCTTCCCTCACGGTATCTGGGCTGACTCACTGGGTGATCTCTATGTTGGGCAGGTCCAAGTCGATGCGGGCTTACAAAAGTTCGCTCGAGTTCGGTGATCCCAGGGATGCATATAGATCCTCTAAGCGATCTCGCTCGATGCGCTGTCCATACTATTACTACTAAGCCCTGGAGTTTACGCGAGGCTGCAGAGAGTTATTTCCGTGAGGGTATAAGGGGAATCACGGTATGGCTCGATGCTCTGAAGGGTACTACATCAGGTGCGGCGCGGAGAATTTTGGATGATAATGGATTGACGATTGCGGCCCTGTGTCGAGGAGGGTTTTTCCCAAACAAAGAGGCTTCCTTACGACAGAACTCGTTTGATGAAAACCGGGATACGATTGATATCGCTGCCGAGATCGGAGCGCCACTTGTTGTTCTTGTCTGCGGAGCGGATAATAGCCAATCTCTGGAGGAGTCGCGGAAGCAAATCCGGGAGGGGATAGAAGCGATTTTACCCCATGCTGAAGCTAATCGAGTTCAGTTGGGAATTGAGCCGTTGCATCCGATGTACGCCGACGATCGGTCTGCCATAAACACCCTTCGAGAAGCGAACGAGATGGCCGAGTATTTCGACTCAGAATGGGTTGGGGTCACGGTTGACGTCTATCATCTTTGGTGGGATCCAGATCTTCGGTCCGAGATTCGACGATGTGGTGAAAACGGGAACCTTTTTTCATTTCACGTTTGCGACTGGCGGACTCCCACAGAAGATCTACTTTTGGACCGTGGAGTCATGGGAGAAGGGTGCATCAATATACCCGAGATCAGGAGTTGGGTAGAAGAAGCGGGATTTACAGGCTTTATCGAGGTAGAGATTTTCTCCACGCGCTATTGGGCAATGGATCAGAGAAATTACTTAAAGAGGATAGTAGCGGCATATAAGAATTATGTGTAAGGCCTCTTTTCAGATTACGAGTACAAGGACGGAATAGGGGCATCTGCCCAACGTTTTCTGGTCAGTAGGAGAACAGGCTAGTGAAATGTCCGGCCCGAATCGATTGCTAGAGTCTGTCCGGTGATGCTATCAGTCCTACAAAACTCGACGACCTGAGAGGCGACATCGTCCTTATTCGCCGCACGACCGAGAAGGGATGAATGGACAGATTGATGTATTTGCTCGGGAGCAAGGTTTGAAGACATTAGCGTCCCCTCAAGATAACCGGGAGCGACACAATTAACCAAGATTTCCGGTGCTAAAGCGACGGCCAGACACCGAGTGAGATGGTTGAGTCCGGCTTTCGATACGGCGTATGCTATAGAAGAGCCATGAGGCGCAATACCTGCCACTGACGAGATGTTAATAATACGGCCGTTTCCTTGGGATTTCATTATCGGGGCGACGGCTTTTGACATGAGTAAAGGTCCAGTCAGATTGATGCTTAGTATTTTAGACCACTCTTCAAAAGTAAGAGCATCGAGGTCATCGAAGGGAATGCTTATATTGTAAGCGCCGTCATTGACCAGAATGTCGATTTTCCCGAATCTGTCAATCGCTGCAGAAACAGCTTCTGTTACTTGCTCTGGTTTGGTAACGTCACAGGCAATTGCTTGCGTCTCGACTCCGGATCCTTTCAACTCTTCCGAAATTTTTCTGGCACGTGTTTCATTTCCACAGTACCCGACTGCCAGATTGACACCCTCTCTAGCGAGCGTCCGACAGATTCGTCCACCGAGAACTCCACTTCCTCCAGTAATAATGGCAGTTGTTCCCTTAAGGTTCATGTTCCGGATGGTTAAATTACTGACACGGATTTAGTCGAGAAAATCCCTATGTTACCCAGGTCGGGGTAGCCTAACCAAGAATTTTTCTGTTCCTCAGATAATTAGAACTCAAAAATGATCAACGTAGCGATAGTAGGATATGGGTATTCTTGTCGTACCATTCAGAGCTATCTTATTAGTCTGACGCAAGGATTGAATCTGTATGGTGTTTACACCCGCGACCCAGGACGCCAGAAAGATGCGAGAGAAAGCTATCCGAAGGCAAAGATCTACTCGGATTATAGTGATCTTCTCGATGATGGGAATGTACAATTGATTGTAATTGGAACTCCCCATGACACTCATCACGACTTAGCTGTGAAGGCGATGGATGCTGGGAAGCATGTAGTCACCGACAAGGTGATGTGTCTAACAGCAAGAGAAGCCCAATCGATGATAGAGGCACGCGATCGAAACCAAGTGGTCCTCTCAGTTTTTCATAACAGACGTTGGGATTGGGATTACCTAACCGTAAAAAAGGCAATACAAGATGGCCTGATTGGTGATCCATATCTCTATCAGGTTGCTGTGATGCGCTATAAAAAACCAGTTTCTTGGCGGGCGGATAGGGAAGCAAGTGGGGGAATCCTTTATGACTGGCCGGCACACCTTATTGATCAAGCGCTCCAATTGGTACCGGCCTCTCCCAGGGATGTGTTCTGTCAGGTTGTCTATGGAGAAGGTTGGGAAACTGATATCGGTAATTACGGGAATCTTTTAATTCGATTCGATAACGGTACGCTATACCAGATTGAAATAGGCAATTTGGCCGCGATTGAAAAACCACGTTGGTACGTGTGTGGCAAAGACGGATCTCTAATCAAATATGGCATGGATCCTCAGGAAGAATTCGTGAAGAAGGGAAGAATTCTGGAGGCCAAAGAGGACCCTGAGGGGTGTGTTAGAGCCGTACGCTTAAAAGATGAGATTTTACAAGAGGTCTCTCTGGAAAGCATTCGCGGAACTTGGACTTCCTACTACCAGAATATCTCAAACGTGTTGAACAGAGGATTTGAACTCGAGGTCAAACCTGAACAGACCCTGCTTCAAATGAAGGTTTTTGACGCAGCTATTATTTCTATTGAATTGGGCAAGTTCGTTCCGGTTGGAAGATGACTCCTCGAAGATCTTCTTGAGGCCGTTATCTAATACGGTCCGAATTGACATCCTGAATGCATTTTAGAAAGTCAGAAACGATGACGATCAAGGAGGAGAAAAAAAGCGGATACATGGAGCTGCGGGCTGAGTTAGTCATGATTGGTACGGAGCTTTTATTGGGTGAGATTGTCGATACGAATGCGAATAAGCTATCTTTAGCTCTTCGTGATATTGGGATGGATCTTTACTATAAGACGACGGTTGGAGATAATGAGCAACGGATCATCGAAGTACTCAATCAGGCTTTGGATCGATCTGATGTAGTGATAACCTCGGGAGGGATTGGTCCGACGGTTGACGACATTACTCGTCAGGCAGTGGCGGTGGCGACTGGGCGGCGACTTGTATACAGCGAAGAGCTAGAGCGACAAATAGCGGAGCGATTTGGGAGAATTGGTCGAGAAATGGCGGAGAACAACAAACGGCAAGCCTACCTCCCGGAGGGAGCGCTTGCGCTGGAGAATCCGGTGGGGACGGCTCCCTGTTTTCTGAGCGAAGATATCCGAGATCGCGGATTTATCATCGTCTTACCAGGAGTTCCCCGCGAATTGGACCACATGATGCAGAACGTGGTGAAGCCTATTTTGATTGAACATATGGGGGGAATTAAGTCGACTCGCGTTCGGGTTCTGCGGACCTGTGCAGTTGGTGAAAGCAATATTGATCGGGTTATTGGTAGCCTGATGACAAGTTCTAATCCAACGGTTGGGTTGGCAGCTCATGCCGGGCAGACTGATGTGAGGATTACGGCGAAAGCAGACGAAGAGCGTGAGGCCGACCTCCGTGTCTCCGAGATGGAGAGAGCAGTCCGGGAAAAGTTAGGGGTTGCAATATACGGTGTAGGAAAGGAGACGGTAGCTGGAGTGGTGGGAGAACTCTTGCAGACGCGGGGACTCAAACTTAACATAGCAGATGCATTGACCGGAGGGCAGCTGGGCCGCGAATTGATGGAATCTGGTATGAGCGAGGTGATTGGGCAGGTGATAGAGCTAAGTGTGGAGGAAGTTTGTGGCCTATTGTCTATACAGGGAATATCAACAGGGGAGGTGATGGCCTCAGGGTTGGCATTGCATGTTGCGTCAGAAGGCTCCATGAGCCTGGCAGTTGTGGGCCCTCTGTCCGAGCGATTAACATATGTTGCAGTACAGGGGCCAGATGGCCTCGCTTTCTGTCGACAAGGGCGTAATTTTCAAGATTCTGATCACATAAGGCGGTGGCTTGTGATCCAAGCCCTGGATTGGGTTCGCCGGAGTCTTCTCGGAGAGATGGTGTCACCGGCTGATTGAATTGGCTATATTTGGTTCACATGATTTGAAGAAATGAGAACTAGAATTAATTGTACCCCTAAGGTTTGAGCGAAGTGAAATTGGATCTGACCAAGGAGAAACGTATTGTTATTTTGGCGGAGGGTGAGCTAGATCCCTTTACGGCCAAGACGGCGGCGGGGATAATTCGCTACCGGCGGGGCGAGGTGGTGGGAATACTAGATTCCAACCACCTCGGAGAGCGGTTGGAGGATCTGCTTGGGGTGGGAGAAGGAATTCCAATTGTAGCTAATCTCTCTGATCTTGAGAAGTACGAACCCGATACTTTGATCATTGGTGTCGCAACGCCAGGAGGGCAATTCCCGGATAGCTGGATGAGGCATTTGAAAGAAGCAATTGAGAAGGGTATGGCAATTGTTAGTGGTTTACATACGATGCTGGGAGATGATCCCCTTCTCTCGGAACTAGCTCGTCGGAAAGGTGTTCCAATTTGGGATGTTCGACGACCTCCGGAACAGACCGAAGTAGGAATGGCCCAGGCGCGAGATTTGAGTGGCAATACAGTCCTAACAGTGGGGACCGATTGTAACATCGGTAAGAAAGTATGCACTATTGAATTAAACAATGAGTGTAGTCGAAGGGGGAAAAACACAGTCTTTCTTCCTACTGGGCAGACTGGAGTTATGATTAGCGGCCGAGGAGTTGCAATCGACCGAGTCATCTCAGATTTTGTTTCAGGAGTTGTGGAGAAAATGGTTTTAGAATATGGAGATCGTGAGTGGATTTTCATAGAAGGACAAGGTGCCATTTTCCATCCCTCGTACTCCGGAGTCACACTGGGGCTGATGCACGGGGCTTGTCCCAAGGCAATGATACTCTGTCATCAACCGAGTAGGTCTAATCTACGTCACACGAATATTCCGCTGTCCTCGCTCGAGGAAACGATCATAATACATGAAGCGCTTTTGAGGCCGATCGCGCCTTCTAAAATAGTAGGGATTAGCCTTAACTGCTCTGACCTCTCGGATGAGGGAGCTAGAAGCGAAATTAAGAGGGTCGAGGAAGAAACTGGAATTCCGACGACCGACTGTATTCGTTTTAGCGCTGGTCGACTAGTGGATGCTCTAGAGGAGTATTTCGGTCCATGAAGCTGAGAGTTTCTCTCCTTAAGTTGAGACTGAGACATCCTTTTCGTATTTCAAGGGAGGTTAGCGAACAGAAATACAATGTCATTCTGAGATTAACCGATGAGGATGGCGTCTATGGGTTGGGGGAGGCTGCTCCCAGTGTCTATTACAACCAGTCGGCGGAATCTGTTCGGGAGCACTTGAGTGGTCTTGATGAAACTGATTTCAGCGATCCCTATTTACGATCTCGGATTATCGAGCGGGTTGGAGTGAAACTAGGTGGTCAACGGTCAGCCCTAGCGGCGGTGGATATGGCGCTACATGATTGGATTGGAAAACGCCTACGTGTACCTCTATATCGACTATTCGGTTTGGATCCTTCACAGACGCCTTTAAGTTCATTCACGATAGGATTAGCTAAAGGTGACGAATTGGAAAGGAAGTTGATTGAGGCTAAGAATTTCCCGATCTTGAAGCTCAAACTGGGAACAGAAATGGATCAGGAGATTGTCACATCTGTACGTGCTGTAACATCGGTTCCATTATGGGTCGATGCGAATGCGGCATGGGAATTTGAGGAGGCCCAGCAGAAAATTTTCTGGCTTGCGGATAGGGGAGTCGCGTTAGTCGAACAACCCTTGTCAGCAGGTAATTTAGAGGGTCTGAAGCGGCTTACTAAATTGAGTCCTATTCCGATTATTGCTGATGAAAGTGTTTGTAATTCGAAGGATGTTCTTCGTCTTAACGGATGTGTCCATGGGATTAACATCAAGCTGTCTAAGTGTGGAGGTTTGAGCGAGGCGTTGAGGATGATTCACATAGCCCAATGTCAGGATATGAAGATTATGTTGGGTTGTTTTATCGAAAGCAGCCTTAGCATTACAGCCGCAGCTCATCTATGTTCCCTAGTTGATTTTCCTGATCTCGACGGCAATCTTCTGATCAAAAATGATCCGTATGTTGGTGTGGAAGCCGAGGGTGGTAGACTTGTTTTGCCAGATCGCCCTGGGGTGGGTGTGGAAGATCGACGTTGCTAATATTGGGATACGAAGGTTTTAGAGTGATTGATAAGTTGGTTCCGGACTTGCCAGCTGAATTACTTTTTGGGAGACTCATAGAATGTCAGATAGGGTAGTTTATTTTAACGGAGATTTTATTTCCGAGAAGGAGGCTCGGATCTCTATATTTGATTGTTCCCTCTTGTATGGAGATATGGTGTTCGAAATGACGCGCACTTTTAATCAAAAACCCTTTCGGCTGCGCGAACACCTTGAGCGACTCTACGCTTCGATGCTTTATGCCGAGATTGATTGCGGCCTAACGATCGATGAAATGGAGAGGGTAACTTACGAGACGATTGATCGGAATCGCCCCACATTGAATGGATGTGACATTCAGATTATGCACGATGTGACTCGCGGTGGAATGCCTCTTTACGAAAGTATCGTCAAAGAGGGTACCCGGCCAATTATCTCAATAAACGTCTTTCCGTTGATTCGGCACACGGGAGGGCAGGCAGAGGCATACGAAAGAGGATCCCATTTTGTGGTAACGCCACAGCAGTCGGTTCCCGCACGTTATATAGATCCAAAAGCGAAGAATCGAAGCCGCATATTCTACAAGATCGCTGAGCTCCAAGCAAACCATATGGAAAACGGTGCTCAAGCTCTACTTACCGATGAACGGGGATATATTACCGAAGGAACAGGAAACAATTTCTTTATGGCACGTAATGGGATTATTTATACTCCCAAACCTCATGATATTCTTCGGGGAGTTTCCAGAGGCGCTTGTATGGATCTGGCTAAATCCCTTGATATCGAAGTTCAGGAAACTGATATTGAACCTTACGATGTCCGGATAGCTGATGAAGCTTGGTGGACCAGCACTACGGTTTGTATGGTACCCATTACCCGGTTTAATTTTTATCCGGTTGGGGATGGAAAGCCAGGGCCGATTTACCGGAGATTATTGGCCGCTTGGTCCGAGGAAGTGGGTGTCGATATCGTTGCCCAGGCCAGGGAATATGCGGAGATTGGGAAAAATTGGAAACCGTAGCTACTTCCTCTTTATTATCCGGCTGATGAAACAGAGGTATTTATGGTCGGCTTCTTCAGCTTCAAATATAAAATCAGCGCTACTGTGAGGCGTCTTCGGCCGTAAGATTCAGATGGATGTCGAGTGGCGTTGAAACCGGAGCTTCGTCGCCGTTGGGCCGCCCATCCGAATTAGTTGTCCATGTCCATATACGCCATAGCCGCCGCTCACCAGTGTTAAACGCCTCGCGGGAGTGCAGAACACGGTAGTTATCGACACAGACGGCCTCACCCTTTTCTAGCCGGACCCGACCAGCAATCTCTGACTCTGCGTGGATGGCAATGTCAACTCGTCGTAGCATTTCCTCGGGTGTGATTTTGGCGCCGAGCTCGGCCGCCATGGTACGGGTCTCAGGCATGACGGCCCAGCAACTGCGTGGGATGGGAACGGCTTGCATGTCCTCCCTTGTCTGCATCTGGTCCTTCCCAAGCATACGCTTCCACTGCAGCCGGCCATCTGGTCGGCGCACGAAAAGCGGTCCCTTTGAGCTTCGCCCTTGGAATATTCCTCCGTTCGCGGCACTCTCAGTCTGATCATACACTAGGGTATTAAGCAGCGGCAGTAGGTTGGCAGCATCGGGGTCGGCAGACAGCCGCTCGAGTACCGCCTCTCCGTCCACGAAGAACGACTCGCCACCGGTGTTTGCCTGCTGCTCAACAAGCAGGAAGAGGTAGTCAGGTACATGGTCGCCGTACACATAACCATCCGTGTGCGGGTTCTGCCGTAAGCCCCGTATCCAAGGAATCTTGGTGAAGTGTGGCAGCCCCTCTTGCTCCGCTTTCGCGAGCAGTTCATCCTCCGCTGCCTTGCTGAGCACGGCGCCTTCCTTTCCGTACGCGGCTTGCAGGGTCTGCAGCTGTTCCAAATGGGCGGACTCATGGTGAAGACAAGCCACTGGCGGCTCGCCTGGTATCAAATTAGTGTCGCCGAGGCAAAGCGCTGGTAGGTCTCCTGCGATGTTCTCCCAGTAGCCCGGCGAGTGCTCGTCGCCTGGTAAGTTGGTGAGGATAACTACACCGTCGCGCTTCAGAGCATCCTTGATAGAGCCCCGGTCGGATATCGACACGCGCGCCGTATTGGGGAGAATACGGTTGCTCATCGGACTAGATTTCGACGGAACGAAAGGCATTTCTTTAACGCTGATTTTCTCACACTGATTTTCACACTAGACAATACTAAATATAGGGAACCCTATGCCGAGGGCTACTTTATCGCATAATAGGAAAATGAAGGAGAGACAGGGAGATTCGAAACTCGGATGAAATGCAGGAGCGAATTCATGTGCCTATATTATTATAATCCAAATAATTATAATTCATAGCCAAGCTTGAAAGACTACGTAATTCTTGACCGTATATCTTTACCGAAATCTCGATTTGGAAACATCCGAAGATCATATTAGATGGTGTCCTTCAAAGATCATACGGGAAGATAGAGCAAGAAGACTGATCTCTTCTAAAATAAACTAAGATCGCGCAGCGCTTTTTGCATGAGCTTCTCGAGTTTGATAAGGATCTTTAAACCTGACTCACCCGGAGTCATACGTAACGAACAGCCTCTTTCTGCACGCGACACTTATCGAACCAGTCCGTCCAAAGCCGATCGAGCTCCGCAACCAAATCCGGGTGTTTTGTTGACACATCGTTGGTCTCGCAGCGGTCGGCTTCTGTGTCGTAGAGTTCCCATCCATCGTGGCCCGCGGAAATGTAGTGGCCGGTATGCGCTCTCTCTGATCCCAGACTGACAGCCTTCCAACGCCCTTTTCGGACAGCGCGACATCCTCGTATCTCCCAGAAAAGTGCTTCATGGCCCTGCCGTTCCTCCCCGCAAAAAATCGGTACCAGACTCGCCCCATCGTGGGGATGTATATCGTTCCCATTGTAGCGTTCCGGATAGACAGTACCCGCCACTTCCACAAACGTGGGAAGGAAATCGATAACATGGCCGACTTGGTCTGTAATGGTGTCTGCAGCGATTATCCTCGGCCAGTATGCGATCAACGGAGTAGCGATGCCGCCCTCATGGTCAAAAACTTTGTATTTGCGGAATGGGGTATTGCTGGCGTTGGCCCATGGCGCATCGACGGTAGTATAGGTGTCAACGCTTCCGGGCGCCTTGCCCGGCGAGTGATCGATATGCTCTCCGCAGGCACCGTTGTCGGAGAGAAATAGTACGAGTGTATTCTCTTCTTTCCCAAGCGCTCTGATCTTTTTGAGTACCCTCCCGATTCCCGCATCCATTCGGTCGATCATTGCCGCATACACAGCCATCTTCCTGTCCCATCGCTTCTTATCTTGTGTTTCGTCCCAGGACGGATTGATGGCATCGCGATCAGAGAGACCCCAGTGCTCTTTAGCAAGGCCCAGCTCAACCAGCTGCTTGCTTCGCCTACGTCTGATCTCATCCCAGCCAATCATATAGCGCCCTTCGTATCGTGCGATGTCCTTAGACCTGGCATGCAGTGGGAAATGGGGGGCGGTATAGGGGAGGTAGAGGAGAAAAGGTCGTTTCTCCTCACCATATTGATCAAGAAACGATAACGCCTTGTCTGTAAATGCATCAGTCGCATAAAAGTCAGGATCGCTAGGCGTAAATTGTTTCAGCACCGTTTCCTCATCACACCAATCCCTGTAATCATGCAGTGCCTTGTGCACCGGCTCAGATTCGCCCGCCCTCTGAGTGCCTGGATTGAAATAGTTGCTGCATCCGGATAGCAGTCCCCAATAACGGTCAAATCCTCTATCGACTGGAATCTCTCCTCGTACCGGTCGGTTGTGCCATTTCCCTGATATGAGTGTGCGATATCCTGATTCTCTTAGAATCTCAGCAAATGTTACATTGTTTCCGCCTGCGCGCAACCCGCCGCCCAGAGGGGATAGTCCGACTCTGTGGCAGTATTGGCCGGTCAAGAGTGAAGCTCGTGTGGCGACACACACCGCATTATTGTAGAAATGAGTGAATCGTAATCCACCCGAGGCAAGACGGTCGAGGTTCGGGGTTGATATCTCGCCACCGTAGCAGCCCAAATCGCTAAAGCCCATGTCGTCCGCCATGATTAGTACGATATTTGGCCTTTCGGCCGATGGGAATGCAGCTCTTTTCGTCATCATCTATTCTATCAGCTAATCCGGTTTAAGACACAACCCACAAGACCAATTGTTGTGTTTTCGCATGAAAAAACAATCCGAGATTGACCTATTCACTCAAATACCCCCAACGGAGCCTCTGCCCCGCCCGGTTTATTTGCTGTACCTCCCGAGTTGACTGATTTTCAGCTTCTCGAATCCACGTCTTTAAACGTTCGAAACTCACGGGCCGTAGGGCCTAGCACAATGAACAGTCGGGTCCGATTGAAACCAAGGACAAGCCTGAGCGGCAGATAGGGATAGCGCTGATATCCCTGTGCCGACGTCGGAACCATTGGTCACGCATCGTCAGTATCATAAAGCGAACAATCCGACCGAACTCCTTAAGCCACCACTTCGAGCCAGGCCGTCAAGGACAGGGGTACGGACTATCGACTTGCCGCTGTAGCTGAGAGCGCCTGATCGCACATGATCCAGGCGATGTTGGGTCGTGCCATTACTGGGGAGTCGGATAGATAGTGGGTTCCGGTTCCTGTTGAATTTTAGTGAGTTGACTTTGGGAGTGCCCAAACGGATGACACCGTTGGAAATTCTAAGCGTGCTGCTGATAAGTTTAGCAGTCCGGTGGGTGCATCTCGCCGAAACACCACCACGCTGTCTGGGCCCGTCTCATTCGCCCGAGTGTGATTATTTTGTACTACTATAAAGCGGCCGTCTTCGCTCAAACAAAACACCCAAGGAATTCGGCCCCGTGTTGGCTCAAACTGCAATGGCGTAAGTGTTCCGTCCAATGCATTTATTTCAAAAACTGCAATTGAATCATGTCCGCGGTTGCTGGCGTATACAAAGCGATCATCAGGCGAGAGCAGTAACTCGGAAGCATGCGAAGGCTTGGAGTAAACTTCGTTTGGGAACGTCGCAGGGTCAGCGTGGGCCTCGGCCCATCCTTGTGGCAACGAGGAAAGAGTCTGGACCAGCGAGAGTTTCCCTGCCTCAGCAGCTTCACGTCGTAACACACAGAGCGTATTATCAAGTTCATTTAGAACAAATCCCAAATCACCACTACGCGTGAACTGGATGTGTCGAGGTCCCGCAAGGTCGTGTAATGTGATGGCGCTTGAAGGGCGCAGCATATGATTGTCAAAATCGATGGTCCAGCAGACGACCTGATTCGTACCCAGGTCCGCTACGTAGAGCTGTCCGCCACATACTACTACTCCGTGAGGGTGTGCTGACTCTTGCCGGAATTTTGGTCCATCGCCCCAACTTCCAGTAACACCGTCATGAGCTCCTGGACCATGAGAATAAACCCTCCCCTCAACTAGAGCACCATCCCCGGAGATAGGCATCAAAGACACTGTGCCGCTGCCATAATTTGCTGTAAATAATAGACGGGCAGTGCTATCTGTACACAAATGTGAGGCGCCGTTGCTGCCCGTTGGAGCATTACCGCATAACTCTACCTTTCCGTCGTCACCAATCGAGAACCACGATATGTCCGCGCCACTCGTAGCGTAGAGAATATTCTTTCCAGATAGTGTTTGGGTAACAGTCAGATATCCAGGGGCAGTACTAGGTAACCCTGTCGTGCTCACAACGCGAATTTGACTACCATTCGAGTCGAGTCGGCACGTGTACAGTGTGCCGCCATTCTTGTGCTGACCACCACCCGCTGCCACGCAGAAGTCGTAATATGGCTGTGTCATATTAGTATTCTACTTTAGGTTGCCTCCTGTTTTAAACTACTTAGAGATTCCACTCTATCGAATAAGGGGAAAATGGCGGAGAGAGAGGGATTCGAACCCCCGGTACCCTTTCGGGCACTCCGGTTTTCAAGACCGGTGCAATCGGCCGCTCTGCCATCTCTCCAAATTGAATGTCAGGTTAGAAAATCTAGCTTGGGAATAGGGGTTGTATTGTCAGCATAATTTTCTGGTTAATCAATATGACTAAACTCTGCGGAGAGGTAGACAGCAATTGAGTCATAAGGTGAGAGAACTAAAGAGCCAGGGATAACATGAGGAAAATCGGGAATTATTTGGTTAAAGTCCTTAATGGTGCTCAGTGTGACTTTACGACCGAGGTCCCATGTTTGTCCGATTATCAGCTACTTGAAGAGATAAAGTTTCGCGTTTTAGGATTGTAATGAAACTATTGTAAAAACTTTACTCTTATAATTGATTTTCCCTCAGCCCGAGATTAAATTTTACACAGAAGAGCGCCGCCTTTCCGTGGTTCCGGCTGCAAAGGGGGCGTATAATTGGCGTTAATTTTTTGGTGACAACTGAACATCTTTTAGTTGACGGGTACAATGTTATCCACGATTGGCCCGAAATGCGAGAGGCGATGAAGAAGGATGTCAACATTGCGTGTCAGAACCTGGCGGATAGGTTGCGTATTTTACACGACTTTGAAGGTATCAGGGTTACTATAGTATTCGATGGCCGAGGAGAGGGTGTGGAGATCCTTCGTCCTGGTAATGAACAGACCTTCTCCCTCGTCTATGCTCCTGGTAACAGTAGCGCGGATGAGATCATCATCCAATTAGTCCAAATCTCGAAGAATCCTAACAAGTTGACCGTAGTTTCGAGAGATCATATTATCAGAAATTTGGTGCGAGAGGATGGGTCTAAACTCCATACTCCAAGTGACCTTTTGGCTAGGATAGAGGCTTGTGAACGGAGACAGAGTCAAGCGCTGTATCGGCGTAATCGAGAGGTTGAAAAGGAATGGAAGGAGACGGAAAGAGACGGGGAAGAAGTCGAATAAATAATAGAAGGTCTCCAGTTGATAGAATAGGTAGAGTTTTGTGATGCGAGCTGTGAGCCTAAATACGCAGCTTAGAGGTTCCTTTCTGAGGGGGCTATATGAGGTTCGAAGGCGACGGGTCTGGAAGAGCGGACCTGTCGAATTGAGTCCTCAACTTGGCGGTAAATTTTTTCTTGGCTACGACAACTCTCCCGTTTGTTTTTTGGAGAATTGATCCTATGGTATTGGCCGGTTAAATTGAGTTCCCAGGCGTTAGTATTATCTCTAAAATAGGTCTTAAGAATAGATACAAGACGGTCACGGAGGGAGCGTGTCTCAATTGGGATGAGCAGTTCGATTCGACGGTCCAAATTGCGTGGCATCCAGTCGGCGCTGGAGATGAAGGTCAGTCTCTCTCCACCATGGTGGAAATAAAAAAGACGACTGTGTTCGAGAAATCGATCGACTATGCTGATCACTCTGATGTTCTCGCTGAGTTTCGGGATTCCGGGTTGCAGGCAACAGGTGCCGCGGATATTAAGATCGATTTTGACACCGGCAATTGATGCTTGGTAGAGAGCTTTGATTATCTGAGGATCGACCAACGAATTCGCCTTTGCCATGATATGGGCCTCTTGGCCTTGTTTCTTCCGCTCCACCTCACTCTCAATAAGTGCTAGAATTTTTGATCGCATACCAGTAGGAGAGGCCTCAAGTTTTTTGTACGGCTGAGGTTGAGAGAGGCCGGAAATCGTATTGAAGAAGCACGAAGCATCTTGTCCTAGTTCCTCGTTACACGTCAGATAGCTGACATCGCTGTAAAGTTTTGCGGTTGATTCGTTGTAGTTTCCCGTTCCGAAGTGCATGTAACGGACAATTCCGTGTGCTTCGCGTCGCAGTATGATGCAGAGTTTAGCATGTGTTTTGAATCCTTTAATCCCATAGATAACCTGGACACCACTATGTTCCAGCGATTCAGCCCACTCGATATTCTGTTCTTCATCGAATCTTGCTTTGAGCTCTACAATAACTGTGACAGTTTTACCTCGTTCGGAAGCTCTCTTTAGGGCTGCAGCAATGGAACTGTTCGCGCTCGTCCGATACAGTGTTTGCTTAATGGACAAAACATCGGGATCGTTAGCAGACTCTGTGATAAGGCGCACCACAGGGTCAAAGCTTTCGTAGGGATGGAGCAAGAGAACATCATGATCCGAGAGGGCTTCGAACATACTTTCAGTTGGTTCGATTTCCATTGATTGGAGAGGAGTCCAAGGCTTGAACTTGAGATCCGAATAGCCTTGTAGGCCGGATAGGGCAGTGAATTCGCTAAGCGCAAGGGGGCCAGATATTGGATATACGTCCTTCTCTTTAACTTTTAAGATTCGCTTTAAAAAGGTGATTATCGTTAATGTTGCGGATTGGGAGATCTCTAATCGTAGGCAATCGCCTGTTTTACGAGCGAGAATGACCTCTTTCATTTCATTCAAAAGATCAGGGGCCAAGTCTTCTTCAATATCCAGATCTGCATTCCTGGTAATCCTAAAGGCGATACATTCTAAGATGACCTCTTTCGGGAAATATTTCCCAAGAAAGAGTTTCACAAGATCCTCACACAAAAGGTATTCGTAGCCTCCTGTTCCGGGTAGTGTTACGAACCGACTAATAGCTTTACTAATAGGTAAAATCACAACACGCGCTTCGTGAGCTTTATTCCCTTTGGGTTTCACTCTGACGGCCAGGTAAATATCGCCGTTTGTAAGAAGGGGAATTCTCATACTCGGATCAACCAGCATGGGGGTTACGACAGGCATTACTTCGGTATCGAAGTAGCGTTCTGCGTACTCCAGCTGCTGTGAATTAAGCATGTTTGAAGCCACTCGCTTGATGCCGCGTTTAACGAGCTTGGGAATGAGATCAAGAAGAAAACAATGGTATTGATCTTCGATCATGCAATGGGCACGTTTGCTAATAGCATCTATTTGCTGATTGGGAGAATATCCGGCTGGATCCAACTTCGTCTTCTGTTTCTGTTCCAGGATCTTGAGACGACCGACGCGGACCATAAAAAATTGGTCCAGATTAGAACTCGAGATTGAGAGGAATTTTAGTCGCTCAAATAGAGGTATTGTTGGATCGAAAGCCTGGTCGAGAACACGTTGATTAAATTCGAGCCAGTTCAACTCGCGGTTGAGGAATTTAGCTTTTTTTGTCTTTTTTTGCATCCTCAAGACATCAAATCAATAACGATGGGATGTGTTGAATGTTAAACCTATATTGCGTCAATCTTAGCACCTCGGAGTCGAACTTCCATGCCGTAGACTTCATCGAAGAGGGGACCCTTTTGACTGAGGGAAATCTGTTCCAAGGACAGGTCACTTATGCAGGGCGCAGAAATTTCGAAGCATCCGTTTCTCCTGCTGCACTGGAGGTCTTTGAGCCGCTGATTGTGTGACTGATCCAATGCGTCGGCAACCCTCAAAATAGCAGCCAGTTTCGAAACTATAATTCGGCTCATCCGATCAAGATTAGCGTAGCCCTCGTGAGTGTTTCTTGGGGTGTTTCCTCGATGGTACCGGGCAAGAAGGGCTACAAGAATCAAATCTTTAGGATTAATGCCGAAGAGATAACTGTTGCGGATTAGGTACATGGAGTGCTTGTGATGACCTTTTAGGTCGATGAATGTTCCGATCTCGTGCAGAATCGCAGCTACTTTGAGGATCAGTTCGTAGTGGTGGGCAAGATTGTGTTCTCCCTGGAGGCTCTGAAAAATCGAAGTACAAAGGTTGGCCACATGCAAGGCGTGAGGTTCATCAAAATTGAACTTTCTGCCGAGTTCGATGGCAGACCGGATTGTCTGTTCTCGAAACATGTCTTTCCCCTCCCTTTTTTCTGTCATCTCTTCCAGGAGTCCGTCCCGCAGAGTCAAGTTTGAAACGAGGAGTTCTTTAACCTGCAATGATCTACCGAGAATAAGATGAGTGAGAAGAGCCGGTCCCAGAGATTCTGCCGCAGGGTACGAAAGCTGGTACTGACCGACCAGATCATCAACTGACATCGCGAGCACTTTGTCGGTAAGTCGAGAGACGCTGGACAGGCTTATTCGTGCTAGTTTTCCTGGATTCCAATCGGAGATAATCCGGTTAGCGGCGAAGCGAGCGTCCCCTCCAAGGACGATAATGTCAGGTGGTTCTTTGAGAGAAAATTCATTACGCAGTTGGGCTACCGTTCGGTCGATGTAGTTCTCCATGATTTCCTTTCGGCTCGATATCGGCGCACCGTAGGATTCCAACATTTGGCGCAATCGGAATGATCCGAGAGCGTATGTGTGTGAGAAGACAACACTTCCAGATTGGATAAGGAGTATTTCGGTACTACCTCCTCCAACTTCCACAATGAGGTAATCCGAATTAAGGGGTTTGCTTTCGGAATTTAAAGAGGAGGCTACCGTCAAGTACATGAGGCGTGGCACCTCAGCCTCTTCTACTGCTTCGACTTCAATATTGGTTGCAATGTACAAACGATCGAGGAAAGCGTCGCGATTGCTAGCTTCCCGAACCGCGCTGGTAGCGACGGCACGGATGTTTTTCTGCTCGTCGATTTGATATTCTCGGATTACCTTCTTGAAACTCATTAGGGCCTGAACACACTCTTCCGCAGTGGTTTTTTTAATAGCTCCAAGAGTGAAGGTATCTTTGCCCAAATTAACTGCTTGATCAAGTTGTTCCATTATCTTGATTCCCCCAGGACCCCCAATTTGGGCGATCGCCATACGGATGGAGGTAGTACCAACATCAATCACGGCAACCGACTTGGAGGACATTCTCCCCATTTTGGAAATCACTTTAGATTCCTTTGGAACGTCATTCATACGTTATTCTTGGTATCGATTTCTTCTTCCGCTAGTGCTGCAGCTCCCATGACAGCTGCGGCGTCTCCCAAGGTCGCTATTCTGACTTCGTAAGTGTTCTTGAAGGAATCCATAAGATTCTTGTTTAGACCGAATGTTACTTCTTCTTTCATCAGCTTTGGCATTGCTTCGACTAGACCGCCTCCAACGACTACTACATCAGGAGCGAGCAGGTGGACAACTCCTGCCATAGCGTATCCAGTCCATTGGGCTGCATCTCGGACAATTTTTTCTACCGTTTCGTCCCCGGCCTCGATGGAAGCAGCAAGATCTTTGCTACGGATTTGACCGAGATCTGTCCCCTTTAAAGACAGAAGATGTGGAGCTTCTCCACGATATGCGGCAGCAGCTGCGGCAGAGGAAATAGCGAGCCGGCTGGCAACCGATTCTAGGTTCCCACGTAAACCAGAACCTGAGAGGGGCCCTTGTGGAAGAATAGGGATTTGACCAATTTCCATACAGGAATTTCGTTCACCACGAATTAGATTTCCTTCGTAGACGCAACCGCCGCCGATTCCCGTTCCAGAGAAGACGCCAACGGAACAACGGGAGCCCCGTGCGGCCCCGAATCTGTATTCCCCAAAAACCCCAGCATCGACATCATTAGCTACAACTACGGGACACCTGAAGCTGTCTTCGAGGTAGGTTTTTAGTTTAACGTCTTTCCATCCGAGATTTGGAGCTTCATTTATTGTTCCTTCTTTCAGATCTAGAGGGCCTGGCGAGCCAATTCCGATTCCTGCCACACGGTCTATTGGGATGCCAGCCTCTTCTAGAACATCCGCGATTGTCGCGGTCAATCGTTGAAGGCCTGACTCTTTACCAAGATACCCTTTAGTCTTTCGCTTTTTCGTCGCAATAGCTTTAAAGCAAGAGTCAAATACGGTGGCCAGCAATTTGGTCCCACCGATATCAAATCCTACCCAATATTTACAGTTTTTGGATTCTTCTGGCATTTCCTTCGGTATTGGTCGCGGAGGGCAATCTTGAACGGTGATTACTAACCCTTTTCTGACAATACGTAGTGCAAACTATCGTTCAGACTTTATTGTTAGGTGGATAATTCGAATAAGCAATTGTATAATCCCCATCCAGGAAGTAACCTAACACTCAATTTGGATTGGGTTAACGCTCGCAATTTTTTAGCAGATCCTTTGTTTTCGAACAAAGTATGAAAAGCTCTCTCAAAACCCCGGATTCCTTTTTTGGTTTTCAACTTGGCAGCGACCGAAAGATGGCACGTTGGGACCGTATAGTGGAATACCTAATGGAGTTGAATGAAGAGAGTGATCGGATTCAAGTTATGGAAATGGGACCTTCTACCGAGGGATATCCCTTTCTGCTGGTCGTGGTTTCCTCTCCGGAAAATCTTGTAGATTTGGATAGATTGAAATCGATCAACGATTGTATAAAAGATCCTCGTGGAGAGATGGAGGATGCGATCGAGGGACTGATTGAGACTGGGAAAGCGATTATTTTGCAGTCGATGGGTCTGCATGCTTCGGAAATCGGCAGTACTCAGATGGCGCCCGAATTAATTTACGAATTGGTCTCCAGCGAGGATAGGGAAGCAGTCCGAATACGCGAGGAGGTGATTTCGCTTTTTATTCCCTGTTTTAATCCTGACGGGCAAATTAAGGTTACGGATTGGTATAACGAGTACTTGGATACCGAGTATGAAGGTTGCGCACTGCCTTGGCTCTACCACAAGTACGCAGGTCACGACAATAACCGAGACGCTTTCATGTTTAACCTGATTGAGTCCCGTTATGTTGCTAGTATAATGTATCAGGATTGGCATCCACACGCCTACCAGGATCATCACGAAATGGGTCCCTACGGGGCTCGCCTCTGGATATGTCCCTATGCTGAACCGCTTCATCCTCACGGTGACCCGCTGGTATGGAGAGAACTCAGTTGGTACGGAGCACACATGGCCTATAGATTGGAAGAAGCAAATAAAACAGGTGTTCTTAATGCTTCTATCTTTCCCGCTTGGAGCCATCTTGGATTCCATTGGATGGGAAATTATCACAACATTGCCAGTATGCTGACCGAATCAGCTCACGCTAAACTAGCGACCCCGCTTTATGTCCATACGGGCCAATTGAAAGGTCAAGATGACCGAAAAAAGGCTGAGGGTGCCGAAGGAAATACATTGAGAGGATTTCCTGAATACAAACCACAGACAAATTTCCCTCATCCATGGCCGGGAGGATGGTGGCGGCTTCGCGACATTGTCGAGCAGCAGAAAATTGCCGCTTGGGGGCTGTTAGATATGGCAGCAAGGAACCGGGACGTCATCCTTCGGAATGCCTATCTAAAGGCGCAGCGACAGATGGAACTGGGCACTAAGGGTCGGTTCCTCGGCTATCTTGTTTCTGCTGATCAGCATGATTGGCCCACAACCTTGTTAATGATTGAAAAGCTTTTGGTTCAGGGAATAGAGATTAAGAAAGCAGCTCAAAATATTTTGGTTGGAGGGGTTATATATCCGGCCGGTTCCTTTTGGTTATCTCTGAACCAACCCAAGATGGGCGTTATAAAAACTCTCCTTGGGCAGACCCAATATCCAGACAACGTCTGGACTCGTCAACCGGATGGAAGCCCAGAAAGACCCTATGATTCTGCGACCGACACGATCGCGGAATTTATGGGTGTGGATGTAGTTCCAGTTGATAGCGAACCTGTCGGAACCCTCGAAATAGTGTCTGAGTTAGAGCCGCCTGTTGGAGAGGTTATTGGCTCCTCAAACTTTGGCTATCTTTTTGACGGGAGGCTGAATGAAAGCTACCGAGTCCTGAATCAACTTTGGGACAAAGACTTAAAGTTGACCCGTGTTATTGAAGCCTGTTCAATACGCGAAAGAAATTTTCCGCCAGGTGCATTCGTCGTGGAAAAAAAAGGTTTGCAATCAATTGAGCAAATTTCTCGAGAATCCTGCGTCACTTTCCATGGACTTGAGAGGGAATTGAAGGTTGAGCAGTATAAGATTTGTAGGCGGAAAGTAGGGATCTATCAACGATATTGGGGCGGGAACATGGATGAGGGTTGGACCCGTTTAGTTTTAGAGCAATTCGGTTTTCCTTTCCAGGTATTGCATGACGAGGAGATCAAGCAAGGCAAACTAGAGAATTCTATTGATGTGCTTATTTTGCCAGATGATACGATCGACATGATCACGGGAAAAAAAACAGCAGAACGGCTTAAATCAAATCCGGTTCCCCCTGAGTATCGTAGTGGAATTGGTAAAAAGGGGATCAAGGCGATTCGTAATTTTGTTGAGAGTGGGGGGATGCTAGTGTGTCTTAACCAGGCCTGTGATTTTGCGATCGAAAAGTTAGATCTTCAATTAAAGAACCTTCTCCGTAATCTACCAAGTAAGGATTTTTTCTGCCCCGGATCTACCTTGAAAGCTCGAATTGAGATTGGCCATCCTCTGACATTTGGAATGCCGGAGGAACTACTGGTTCTGTTTTGGAACGGAGCTGCTTTCGAGATTCTCCCATCCTTCTCTAATGATCACTACGAAGTTTTGATGCAGTACCCTGATTCAAATATTCTACAAAGTGGTTGGTTGGTTGGTGAGGATCGGGTCGCCGGGAAGGCAGCGATGGTTTCAGCTCATTTGGGTGATGGCGAGGTCGTTCTTTTCGGTTTTAGACCACAACACCGGGCACAGACTCACGGGACTTACAAGCTGCTATTTAACACGTTGATAGGAGCCTAATACCACAGAGGCTAGAAATTGAACTAGCGATACGGGTATTTTTGAAATCAGCCTTCTGATCGGTTTCTGCACTGAGTCAGCTATTCCCTTCGGGATAGGTATTGAGGCTATGACTTCAATAGGTTTGGGGATCACGGAATCATAGTTGCGATATGCATATGGGGTGGACGAAACCCCATGCAAGAACAGTACCCTTATAAAACATGTTGGGGAAGGGGATAGCAAACCCTCTCCGAAGTTGCAGAAGAGGGAAGGACAACTTATGAAGTTACCATGAAAATACTGGCAACACTCGATTTGACTCCACGCCATTGTGAAGAAATTCAATCAAGCGTCGATAATGTAGAAATTCTCCAAGCATCGTCATTAGATGATGCAGAACGCCTAATTCCTGAGGTCGAGATCTTGATTGGGGAATTTAGCCCAGAACTTTTTGGAAGAGCGAAGAATCTGCGGTGGGTACAGACTTGGGGCGCCGGTGTAGACGGCCTACTATTTAAAGAATTTGTGGAAAGCGAAATCATTCTCACTAGTGCTAAAGGAACGGTGGGGGTGCACTTGGCAGAGCATGCCATGGCTTTATTGCTTTCATTATCTCGCGGTATCACTCAGGCAGTTAGAGGACCACAGTGGGGGAACCGGATGCTTATACGGCAGGCCTCGTGGGAGTTGATCGGAAAGACGTTGGGAATTATTGGAATGGGGGGAACAGGGCTGGATGTTGCCAAGCGGGCTAATGCCTTCGGGATGCGGATAATCGCAGTAGATCCGGAAGATGTACAACTTCCAAATTATGTGTCATGGTGCCGACGCATGGACGCTTTTCACAATTTGCTAGGAGAATCTGATGTAGTGGTGATCTGCGCACCGCTCACGCGAGAGACAGAAAGGATGTTTAACCATGCTGCTTTTAATGTGATGCGTGCCCAAGCATTTCTAATCAATGTGACTCGCGGGAAAATTGTGGACGAAGATGCTCTTATGGAAGCGTTGAGAAGACAAAAAATTGGAGGCGCAGGGCTCGATGTCACTCCACAGGAACCATTGCCCGATGGCCATCCTCTTTGGCAGATGTCTAATGTTATTATTACCCCGCATACGGCAGGGGGTTCGCCCAATCGTGATGATCGCCTGGTGGATCTTTTCTGCCAAAATTTGAAACGATATATGGCCGGAGAGCCATTGTTGAGCGTGATTGATAAGAGAAAGGAATACTAAAAGTTGGGATAGTATTGATCTTTTAAAATTAGATCAACTCCTGGCGCTTATCACACTGTTTGCTCTGACGAGTCTTCGATAGAAGAGTTTTCAGCAAGCTTCTCCAGGGCCTCGTGTAGCATTTCTTCTCGCTCTTCAGTATCTACGATCCGCCAATGCAAGAAATGTGTTCTGATCAGGGCGACGAAGCTGTTGTTGAGCCGAAGCCATGATTCGCGTGTGCCCGAAAGGTGATATAAACTAATGTTGGCCCGGAACTGATCGGTGAGCGTGTGCTTTGGTAAGGATATGGTTAATTGCTGTGAAACGCCCAGATCAAAGGGTTTGAGCCAAATGGGGGCGCTGATATTTGGGATCAGATCTTTTTTAGAGTTGGGATCTAGAGCCTCCGCTAGACTGATTTTAGGGATTCCAGAAAAAAATCGCCCGGAACTTCCTTCACCCTGATTCCTAAGATATCGATCAAAGAAGGCTAGGACGGCAAAACGTTCTCTTTGGCTGAAGATAAACGGGAGATCAAATTCTAAGATCTCGGCGTTCGCACCGGTCGGTTTTGGTAAGTTCCATCCAGCGTCTTCCGATGGAGTCGCAATTTCTGCTGCAGTTCGGGCAGGAAACCATGAAGATAAGATTACTACCCCGCCTAAGGCTATTGAGGCGTAGACAGTGGTAATTGAGGTAAAGGTCATGTTCATACCCCCAGTTAGATCTAGCGTGGTTAGGATACGTCCCATTCCCTGACTGAGAAGATAACCAAGGAGTGAGCTGACCACCAAATACACCAGAGATTCAGCAAAAAAGATAAAGAAGACAAAACGAGGTGCGATGCCAACAGCATTGTAGACATAGATTTCATCACGTCTTTCGAACACGGAACCACGGATTGTATTTAGTACGGTCAGAGAGGCCAGTACCAGAGGGATCAGCAAATCGATTAGACCTGCCAAGGACAGTTTTCGAGTACGCCAGCCTTTGTAGGCAACTCCATCTATACCATAGTAGACGGGAGCTGCCTTTTGTTCTAGAAAATCATTAACTTCTGTACGCATCATCTGGTAGTCCAGTTCTGACATAACGACTGCGACGGAAAAAGTACGGTCTTGAGAATTAGAGGCACCTAGGCTCAGTTCTCTCATTGGTGCCAGAATCACTCTATCGGCAGAAATTCTTGGGTCTTCATCATTTGCTAGGATGGCGGTTCCATCTTTACGATATTTGACAATTACTTCCATTGCTTCGATGTCGAAAGGCAAAAGATCTCTACCGTCGAGGTCCCGTAATGCGGTGAGTGATTCAGAATCGAATATACCCCTTACACGGCACCTTCGACCCCCAATTGTAATATAAACCTCAGATTGATCTACGACATATGGTATGATCCCAAGCCGGCTAGCCATTCCATCTGGAATGATTACTGGAAATTGTTCTGTGGTGCTATCTTCATCAACCGTTGAAAACCACCAGGGATTAGTGAGAAACTTTAATTGCTCTCGCAAGGGTTCTCTGTGGCTGAACTGAATGACCGAATCAAACTTCACCTTTCTTTTTGTCTGGCTTCTTTCGTAGACCGCCTCGAGGTCCGGATTCCTACGGCTTTTGTCAGAAGCGTGTTCCATACCCACAAGAAATTTCCGGGGACAGACGGCGTAGTGATCGCCAAACTGTTCCTGGAGAGCCATTACTTCGGATTGGGTGGTTGGTTCCATCAGTTCTCCAGCCTTAATGAGAAAGCCTTGATAGGAAGCTTTACCTAACGCAAAGGACTCATCCACGATATCGTTTTTCACAGTGGTAAAACAGATCATGGCCAAAATGAGTAGGGTGAGCGTGGCGCAGGTGAGACCGGTGCGCATCCGGCGCCGGTGCATGTTATTCAGTCCTAACATAAAGGCTGAACCGACGACCCCCAGTGGATTTACCGTTGCCTGAGCCACTTTCCCAGCCTGACGTTGAAGATCCTCAAGGTTTTCTTGGAACTTTGAGGAAAAAAGAACGGTGACGCCAAAAGTAATGAGAATGATTATGAAGCCCAACAGAATCATCAGCGATGAGCGGACCATGGCAAAGGCAGGATGGAGCAAACGCAAGAGGACAAAGACAACGAGGAAAATAACGGCTTGTGAAATCAGTTGTTTGCGAATGTCGGGATAACAGAAAACCAATTTTTCAAAGAAAAAGACAAAAGGAACGAGGAGAGCAAGATACCACAGAATACTGATTATTGCTTCGAAGACGGATTCCCTTAGGATTGGATGGTTCAAAATTCCATAGACGTTCGCCTTCCGGGCATACCTCATGCTTTCATGTTGGATCTCCGATTTATTCTCGGCCTTTTTTAGATTAAACAGCATTCGGTTGTGGTGCTCATTGGTACGGGAATCTGCCATGGCGTAACTGTTCTGTAGACTCAATCGATGGGCATTTACGGATGCCATAGATTGAGCTACCCGGTGGGGTACCCGGAGTACAAAAGGATGGTCTGCAACAAGAAAGCCAGGGCCTTCAATGTCTTTTTTTCTACGCGCGTTGATAGGAATTTTCGGTCCTAACATGAATGCTCGTGTCACTTGGACGAGTTCATTGTCTACTGCTCCGGCCTGCAGTTCAATGTACACATGTTCGTCTGGTTCCAGGAAAGTGACGTCAATGCTAGGATCTCGGAAATTACAGAGTTTTTTGGCCATTGCCATACCATCTGAATCGATCATTGAAATAGCAGAGTAATCTTTGAGTGTTTGTGGATTGATAAGGTCGATTACCGCCATGGGAGACGCGCGGAAGGTGACGATAGATATATCTTTTGTAGCCGACTTCCTAGTTCCCAAATCAACCGATTTAAATAGACGCTGGGCCTCTTCACCCTCGTCCTTTATGTAATTCACGAGCCCGGTCTTATCGTAGGTGGCTGCAATGGGGTTGTACTTATTGACCGTAACAACGAAGCGAGAGCTATTGTGAGGGAGATTAAATTCTCCGTAGACATCGGTCATTACAAGCGGATGGGCATAGTGGCCAGGATAGCTGAAAGAGTCATCATCTGGCTCAGGGCGCCCTCCAATGACAGCCCCACTGATGGGGTAATCTGGAACCATTGATCTACCGACATTTGAAGCTAGCACCCTTCCATTGAATGCTCTCTGTTCCTCGTCGTGGGGAGTTACAGGACCAACCAGTCCAGCCCCATGGGCCATCGAGAGGAATGATTCTCCGATAACAGAGAGGCTGTTTTTTAAAGAGGCTACTGACTTTAGGGGAAGTACAGTGACCGGGTCGTGGAAGTGGCTATAGGATCCACGGCGGTCGAAATTAACAAATGTGTGAGAGGCATAGCCATAATTAGTCCACATTCGTCCAGAATAATTGGGTATTGGACCTATATTCTGCGCAACTCGTTCGTACTGAGTCTGGGAGAGAGAGGGAATATACACGCTTTCCTCATCCTTTCTCAAACGGCGTTTGGCATTTGAAAGCACGCTTAGAATACTAAAAGCGTCAGTTTCAACATGTACGGTTCCAGTGTCGAAGCTAAGGACCTCAGCTTGAGATTCACCGCTCTTGGCAGGCGCGAGTTTCGCTTCAAGAATCGCTATATTATCGTAGTCTGAAAGTTCCCTCGCGATATTAATGTCGGCGGATATTTGGGTGGCACGCTTCTCGTGGTGTGCTTTGATTTCGAGTATGCGTCGGAGGGTACGGCCCCTAACATCTTGTGACCGGACATAATCTGGTTTAGCTACAGCTAGATTCATCGCGCGGTACCCGCTTGCCGACATTGCCGTTTCGTATTCACGGCGTAATTGCTGATACTGTAGAAAGATCGGATCTTTTGCCGACGTTTTGGGATTGCGAAGAAAAGCCAAACGCGCTTGAAGGAGGGGCTCTTTTTTCTCAAATACGAGGGTATCGAGGACGAACTCAAATTGAGACTCAAACTCCTCGCGAGTTCCTCTATCCAGTTTCCCAAGAAGGGTTTTTGTTACTTCAGAGTTGAGGAGAAATTTCCTGTTTTCAAAGAGTGGTAATATCGATTGGATCCTTCCAAGTTCCGTTGCGTTGGACTCCCTATCCTCAATGAGGGGGGCGAGTCGGCGTGAAGCATCGATACTTAAAGCCTGATTTTCGTAACCAAGTGGGGGGGTCTGTGATTTTGCCGATCCAGAGCCTTTTACCGCATTCGTTTGGAGTACCCTTATGAGATTGTTGGTACCATCTTCTGCCATGACTCGGGCTCCAGAGCTGACAAAGAAAATATCGCGCGCAAGAGTGTCTCGATAGGATAAGAATCCTTTGAGTAGCTGAAGCTGGACCGCTGGCCCCAGGGCTTGGAGAGTTCCAGGAGCACGATCAGGAAGAATCGAAGTAGCTCCGTGGGAAGTGAACAAGACCAAGGCCTCACGTGCCTTTTGCTCGGCTCTAAGGATCCCGATAACGGTTTGATTCGGAATGTTGTCGTAAGTGACTCGAATCTTCAAACGAAGTCGCTTCCCGACATGACTAAAAATACCTGGGGTTGCGGCGAGCCTTACGTAGTTAACGGGAGCGCTTGATACCATACCGGACTTGCGGCTTGCTACTGAAATCCATGGTACTTGTTCAAACCCGTCAGGATGGGAAACGATGAGCGCTTTGATTCCAAGTCTTGCATATGTTGTCCAGCGGAATTCGTACCGTTTATCGATTTGTGCTTGGCGAACATCGAGGAGGCCTATGCAGTCGTCGAATTGTCCTCGAGTATTAAGTGTCTCGGGGGTGAGTAGAATTAGTTCGCCGGTTATTCCTTCCTCAGGAGTGACGGAGGGTTGAAGATAATTGGGCATGAAGGGATAGACCTCAACATCTGGTACGGGTACATCTTGGGGGAAGCCGTCAGGTCCAGTACGTATGATAGAAATTTCTCGTTGGTGAGTGATAGGCACAGTAGATAGAAGATCCTGTGTTAGAATCTCCAGGCCTGCATCCTTGTAAGCCTTTTCCATAAACTCTTCTGCGGCATAGAAGCCGGGTTGACCAAGGAATCTAGATCCCAAGGTGAGGATCTCTTCCTGCCGCTTCTCTATCATGTCCGATTGCATAGCTTGTTGCATTGGCAGGGGATCGTAGGCATCGGAGGGGAAGACAAGGCCTGACCGGGGCTCCTTTGTGAAGCGGAAAGCGTAACAAACAAGAGCGACAAATGCGAGTACAACAAAAACGGTTCCGATGATGGTATCACTGATAAACCGACCAGATGATTCTTGTTTTTCGCACCCCATGAACTAGTCTTACTCCGGTAGCGAGCTATCGGTGGTAGATGCTTCGCGGGTAACAATCATCAGGTTTCTGCGTTTGAACTCTCTCTCAGCTTCCAGTAGGAGCGGGGCCGAAAAGCAAAGGGATACCCCAAGTTCCGGGTTGGTAGTGATAGAGCCAAGCATTTACTATAAAGAACCCCGCATGTGCCGTTACACTTCCAAGAAGAATTCCAATAGCTGCAGGATACAGTTTTTCTCTGACCATCTGAGCACTTCCAAGCTTTAAAACAAGAAATCTGATTAGAAAGGCCAAAAATATAGCCCCCCAAGTTTGCTGCATCATTACTGAGGGTGCAAGGATGAAACCAATTGGATGAAACCAGAATCCGGCAAAGGCTTGTCTTAGCAATGTTACTACGGCAGTCCCACCTCCAGAGACAATGAGTGCCCATGTGGGTCCACCTAATCCCCGATCAACTTGAGATCCATCACCTGTTTCAAGGAAATCTTCCGTCGCTTTCGCATGCCAGCCGACGAACTCTCCGAAATTTTCAATCTCAAGGTCATAGCTGTTCATGTCTCCATAATAGTTAGCACCTGTACCGTAAAGTCCAATTAGGTACATCCAACCCCCAACCGCTAAACCGCCAAAAAGTCCCATCAGGCCAGTGTATAAGATGTGCCTAGGACGAACCTTTAAGCGTCGCCCTGATTCCAGCATCTCGAACTGGAGACCGGGAACATTAAAAAAGGCCCGGACTCCGATGGTAATAGAAAAGATCAACCATATGATTGAGCCTTGTGGCCCGAGAAAGGCAGCACCTCCAATGATCGGCACCATGAACCAGAATCGGATTGGATAGGCGAACCCATGTACGACTCCACATTCTGCCCTCAGTTTTATGGTAACGATGGTGATGGCTAGAAGAAAAGCGAAATAGGTCAAAAGACCCTGAAGCTTTATATCCATCCACTGTGACCAGAGAGCTACACCAGCAAAGCTAGCGATGATAATAACAACAGCTGTACGGGAAGAAAAAACTTCATCCGGTTGTTTGATGCCGCGAATTGCTTCCTTCAGAACCCCCACGATATGTCTATGTGAGAGAATGAGAATGAGTATCGCATAGGTTATGAAGTTACCCGCGATTTGTTCATTGAACCATGGGTAGCCCGCGTTAACATTCCAGCCGTAGGCCTCACCAAACCAGTACTGTGATCGAAAGAGAAAATAGCCTAGGACCAGACTCATGGTGATGTTCAGGTCCATAAAGAGGGCCAGACCCAGGAAGAAGGCTGGAGCTGTTAAGTTTACTCCACTCATCATTGCTGCCATGGCGGGATCGGTGAAATAAGATTTAAGATTAAGATTAATGCTTAAATTGGGGAATGAAGAATCGAGATAGGCATAGCCCCGTAAAAGACACCATATAAGTGCAGGGACAAAGGCAGCCCACATTACCCAGTTCTTCCAGATCGGAGGAAAGGCCTTAGATTCATCACCTTCTCCATCAAAGCCAATGAGAAAACGAGGTATCTGCATCAAGGGGAGGAGAAAGCGCTCTCGGTCAACCCATTGACGACGCATGATGACGGAGAAGGCAAAGCTAGCGGCAATTAGACAAAAAAGTAGGGATCCCCAAGCACAGAATGGTCCTACCCATTGCTTTAGGGGAACATAAGCAGACAGGAGAAATCGAATTCCCTCAAAGCTTAGAAGCTTATCGGGTCGAACTCTTTTCCCGATGCGATGAGAGGCCGGTAGTCGCGCATACTCGGCCTCAGTGATAGCTTCTGCTCCCCCGTAGGCATCATTTATAGCTGCAACGTTCATTATTTGGAGATCGCGGAAGACTGCTTTACCTCTTCCTGACAATCCAAATTGGAGTCGGATTTTCTCCTCGGTTTCGAATGGCACAACAAGACCGTAAGTTCCAAATCGCTGAAAGCCGGTCTTTTGCAGGTAAGTTCTTGGCGTATCACCTGAACCTAAAAAGGCTTCCTCAAGGAATTGCTCTTGATCGTCCAGAAAGACACGGCAAAAATAAGTTGAAGTAGCATCAACGTTTTGGGTCCGTATAAGAATGCTAAGTATATAAGGTTGCCCCGGGGTAATTTGCCATTTCCCGTCGCGCTTTAAGGGAAGTAGTATTTCAAAGGATGAAAAGTCGCCGAGATCGCTGTTTTCCAGAGTTGGGATATTTGCCCAGACCCCTTGCGTGATTTCAGCCTGGGCTATCGAAAAATTGCCCTTTGCTTCAAAATTTCCAACCGATGATAATTCAAGCAATCCCTGCGTAATATTGGGTCCGTGAGCCCAGAGTTTTTCATTCAAGGCATCAATTTTTTCGAAATCTGCTGATTTTGGAACGGTTGATAAACGACCAAGCATATAACGCCAGAAACCAGCATTTACGAGTGGCGAAGCGATCAGACACGAAAAAAGGATAAAAAACATCTCAGCCCGCGTAAAAAGGCGCTTTCGCGTGGCTAAGAAGACAAGGCCAGATACTAAAGTGAAAGCAATGCACATCCAGAGAGCGGGAATGGGCATCGCCTCTTCTCCGACAAATAGAAATGCCCCTTCAATGGATCCTCCGAAATGGATTATCCCCCCCATCATCACCATCGCAAAGAGGCTCGCTCCAAAGGAGCGAATGGTTAGGGCGCGACGGAACGGGGTTTCCTTTGCCATTTTTAACAATTAATGGGTGCTGCTCCCTTCCCGGCAAGGGGAAAGGCAAAGGAAAGGGATAGAAATAGAGGAGTAGGAGATGGGGGTATGGGAGTCATGAGGCCCGAAGACAGATAAGAGGGTGCGGGAATTTCGATACAAACTTAAAGGGTTAATTATTTTGGGGCCTCATGCTTTCCTCGATTTTTCAATTGATAAGGGAAACCCGAGTTCACGGAGTGCGGTTATGGCCGTATCTATACATTCTTCTCGCACGAGGAAATAGTCCTTGGAGAAAGTAGATACTACCAGAACGTTTAGATCCCGTTCTGATATAGCCTGAGTAATACGCGAAATAAAGCCTTTTGCGACAAATGGTTGCGAGACTCGTACTTCAATTAGATTAAACCATCCAACCTCTTTTTCGAAAGATGTTTGTGGAATGTTTTCTTCCTCGGTGACAATAGTAATTTCGTCCTTATCCCTCGCGATTAAAAAATGTCGCGTGGACACCGTTTCAGTCTGAGTTTTTAGGTAAGCGTATCGTCCACTTCGAACTATTACCCGACTTGATTGGATTACATCAGTTAGATCTATATTGTCCATTATTCTATCAATATCGTTGCCGAGTGAGATCCCCAGGCAAATGCGGTTACTGGATGCATGTTTTTCGGGTATCCGACAGTCTCATCGTAGGCCGAATAAATCTAGAGCGAAAGTAATTGATTCGGTTACAAAACTTCAGGGTGATGCTCCCAGGTCAGACGGATTCCAGGGGGTAACTGACTGGCCAGCCCCAATTGATCATTATAGCGCACAATTGGGCCAGTTCTTCTTCATTCATAGCAACTGAAGGGGGTCGGGGTGGCCCCAAGTCGAAACCCATAATCTTAGACATTCCTTTGGCAACCTTTGCGTCGCTACCGGATCGGCCAACCACTTTTTCAAAGAATGGATCAAAGGGTCTGATGAATCGATTCCATTCGCCTGTGGCTTCCTCGTATTTTCCCTGAGTCATAAGATCCCAGAGTTGGAGGTAATAGGGGGGATAGGATTCAATTCCATCGATCAGGTATCCATGGCCACCTAGCATATGGCAGCGAATGGGGACATTATCGTTGTCGAGAATATTAAACCGATTTGCGAGGGCGAATACGTCCGAGTAATCGATCCCATTGGGAGCGGACCACTTGATGGCGACAACGTGTTCAAAGTCAACCATGCGGGCAAGTGTCGATGGAAAGATTGCACCGTGTTTTAGCCAGTGCGTGTTGTAGACAACAATGCCGATTTGAATTTTTTCAGAAATAGTACCGTAATAGCGAAGTAGATCGTCCTGGTTTGGAAGGTTGAAGATAGGTGGAGAGATTTGTACGGCTAATGCGCCTAGGTCGGCGGCACACTTGGCATCCTCAATAGTCCGGATTGTGTCTTTGTGGTGGATCGCTCCCAGAATTGGCACTCGTCCACGCGCAGCTTTAACAACCGTCTGCAATAGACGTGGCAATTCGGCCTCCCGCAGACATTGTCCTTCGCCAATTGATGCTGCCACTTTTAAAGCAGACCGACCGTTGACAAGACCTGCCTCGATCCAGAGCTCGGTAGCGGCTGCCATGAGGCCGTAGTCAATTTCGTAGCTGTCGTTAAATGCGGTAGGTATCGTAGCAATTGGACCTACGATAAGTTTCCTGAGTTCTTCACTTACTGTTGGCATGATCACATCCACTGATGTTTATACAGCGGACGAAAGTACGAAAAAGAATGATGAGGAAAAGAGTGTAGAAAGGTATAAATTTTGAATAGAGAGTGGAGCTTAATCTCAGTAACAACAGGGAAGAACTTAAAATTAAAAGGGAAAACATTTCTTCTCTTAGAAATGGGTTTGCTGAAAACAGAAACCTGCTGTTGATTGCGATTTTGTATATTCTAAGCGATTCGGTTGTCTTCGTGAGATAACCATTCTTTATAGGGTCGCGGTACATCCTGAGGGAGAGTTGCTAATCCTGCTTCTTCGCGCCAGCGTAGAAGAGGGTGATGTCGATTTTTCTGAGGTAATTTGATTCGACGATGGTGAGCAGCTGACTCAAAGATGCCCATCATAATTTCCAGGACGTGTAAGCCTTCTGGTCCGCTGCAGGTATGCTCCCTGCCCTCATCGAGAGCGGCAACATATTCGTGGGTAAAGGCGTAATCCAGCTCATTTGCGAAACCTTTTGTGTCAAAAGAATCCGGAGGGTTTTTAGGTAAGGCTTTCCAAGAGTAACTTCCATCGGGCAGAAAATAAGCCGAAGGAAGGTGCCAGGCAGAATTTTGAGCCCAATATAGTCTTCCCTTAGAACCGTGGATTTCTATGCGAGAGGTCCCCGGATTTACTTTGTGAAAGCGATGTTGCAGGAGAGTCGCAGTCAGGTTGTTTTCAAATTCCAATGTGGCAGTAATGCGTTCGCCAACTATGGCCCCCATCCCGTTCGGGGCATGAACGACATCCTCAGGTTTGACGGGGTGTCCTGCCGTAAGCGCGACTGCGGAAACTGCACTGCAGTGGCCCGCGATTCCAATCATCCCGTTGAGCAGATGGGTTCCGATATTCATTAAACCGTAGCCGCCGTAATAGCCCTTGCCGCTGGCTAGAATGTGGATGGGTTCCCCTATTAGGCCATTGGAAATCGCCTCCCTGACAGCTGCCATAGAGGGGCTGGTTCGGCCCTGATGGTGTACAGCGATATTGACGTTTTTTTCGTTGGCTTTCGCCAGCACTTCGTCGGCTTGCTTGAGATCAACACAGAGGGGCTTCTCGATATCGATGTGCACCCCGTGTTCGAGTACCCGCATGGCGAGAGGGTGGTGGAATTCAGTTCCGGTTGGTATGGCCACTATATCAGGGTTGGTTTCAGTGATCATCAGATCGAGATCATTGTATCTCGCTTTAACCCCTAACTCTTCGCCCAAAGTATCCAAGCGCTCTGTGAGTAGGTCACAGAGACCAACGACCTCGGTACGTGGATGTTGATGATAGGCGTGTGCGGCTGCTGAGCCTCGGCTTCTACAGCCCAGTATAGCTACTTTATAGGTTCTCATGGTCCTCCAGGCTACTGTTCTAAATTTTCCGTTAATGGATCCAAAGTTACAAAAGGGCTCGTGGCTTTTTTCGTAGAAACATTTTCTACTGACAATCGAATCGTCATTTTCAGGTTTGTCAACTTGCTGCTGTTGCTGGTCCTTGGATTTCAGCCTTCCAGGAGGTAACTAACTGGATTCAAAGCGGTCTTGGTTTTTAATAACGTGAGTTGCTTATTATATCTTGTTCCACCATTTCCTTTAGTCTATCCGAGCTTTACGTTTGCATATAGCGACATTTTCTTTGCATTTCAGGTTTTCCCTAGGGTCCTTGCTGTGGCCGAGGGGGGGAGAATCCAGATTAGATTTGGTCCGCAGCACGTTTAGGATTCAACCTCTGCATGGGTTGCTCTTTTGATTTACTTATTTTTATGGGAGTAGAACGATTTTATGAATTTACGGGAGAGAATAGTAGAAATTACGTCTCTGATAAAAAAACACCGCGAGTACCGTGAGGCATGCTTGAACCTGATTGCATCGGAAAATACGCCAAGTCCTCTAGTTGATCGTCTCTATTCGGCTGAGCTGAATCATCGGTACGGTAATTATACGGGCATCGATATCGAGGCCAGAGAATATCAGGGAAACCGGTACATAACTCGAATTGAAGGTTTGGCTCAGAACTTAGCGAAGGAACTCTTCGGAGCGGAATACGTCGATTTGCGTCCCTTGTCTGGCAACATCGCCGGCCTTGCTGCAACTTTGGCAACCGTTGGTCCCGGAGACTGCGTGCTTGAAGCACCGAACGGCCATCGATATGCCAAAAAGTTGGCCTCTTCTCGTCTAAAGGTGGATCTTAGCGCGAGGCCCCTCCCGTGGGATGGGCCCAATTCAAATATCGATCTCGAAAAGACAAAAGAACTCATTCGCCGTCACAAACCAACTGTCGTGACGGTTGGTTCTGGTATCTTTCTTTTTCCCCAACCGGTGCGGGAGATCCGGGAAGAAATGGATCGTTCGGCTCCGGATTCGACCCTAATCTATGATGCTGCCCATGTTATGGGTCTAATTGCGGGAAAACGGTTTCAAGATCCATTGCGAGAAGGGGCGGATATCGTTGTCTCAAGTACCCATAAAACTTTAGCAGGTCCGCAGGGAGGAATGATTCTAACAAATGACCGGAATCTAGCTGAGCGTATCGGTAATGCTATTGCACCGTTGCTGGAGAGTAATCACCATCTCGGGCGTCTTCCTGCTCTGGCGGCAACGTTTCAGGAATGGCTTGCTTGTGGTGAGGAGCATGCAAGTAGCATCATAGAGAATGCTCGGGCCCTGGGGAAGGAATTACAAGTCCGGGGTTTACCGATGGTTGGTGAATCCTGTGGAATTACAAACTCTCATACTTTACACCTTATCACTGATGCCTACGGAGCAGATAAGGTGATAGAAGATCGTTTGGAAACTTGCGGTATTATTGTGGGGGCGGTAGGAGCACCCGAAGAGTTGGGAAAGTTCGGGTTGAGACTGGGAGTACAGGAAGTGACTCGCAAGGGTATGACCCTGGTGCACGCTCCGGCTATCGCTGACTGTATTATCGATGCAATGAACGGCGTGAACCCGGAAAGCGTTTTGAATCGGGTAAGGAATATGGCACAGAAGTTTAATCAGGTTCGGTTTACGTTGGAGTAGCTATCATTTGGATCATATGTTTGTTTAGGTTTGGGTGTCCTGAAACTCTGTCATGATCCTCTAATAAGTATCGAAATCCAAGTGTCTTGCAACAGGAGAGCAATTGAGCAGGCAATAGTCCGAAAGTCTTGGAATTTCGGTTTTCTAATTTCCTCTCCGTTTTCAACTACGCGCAATACACAGCTTATTTAAAAAAGGCAGTATGAGATGCATACGGCCTTCAGGCCTCAATATTTACACAAAAATAATCAATAAAGCGACTGTAGATATCGACGGCTTTATGAAGTTGCTTGACCTCAATCCACTCATCCACGGTGTGAGCCTGAGAGATACTTCCGGGTCCCAGTACAATCAGTCGTTTCATTTTAGTTGAGTAAGCAACACCGTCAGTCCCGTAAGGAACTGTTTTGGGCTTACGGGTTCCTGTAAGTTTCAGGGCAGTTTGGACGAGGGGCGAATCCGGGGGAGTGTAGAGTGGCTTATGTTGTTTTAAAATTCTGCACTTGAGTCCGTTTTTTGCCGCACAACTTTTTGTCCTGTCGATCAGTGGTGCAGCATTCACACCGGGCATTAGCCGGTAAGCGAGTTGACAGATGCTTTGAACGGGAGAGACATTCATAGCTGGGTTGTGGTCGTTGATGCCGATACACCATTCCGAACTAGGTGGATCAAACTCTTCGTTACGATACTGTTTTGATGACAGCACTAACTTATTGATTTTCGTCATCTCCCCCAAAAACGGGATCATTTTCAGATTAGCATTGGATCCCTTTAACGTACTCGTGTGTGCCGCCCGACCTTTAGATTCGATACGAATCGATAGTCCGCCCTTATGGGCATATACGACTCGAAGACCTGTAGGCTCACAGATCAGGCCACTCCCATCCTTCGCTTCCTTAAAAAAGTCCGAGTGATTCGTGATGTCGTAGGCACCCCGAGCGTTAACTTCTTCATCAGCCGCGACAACGATGTAGACCGGCGCATTGAGTTTTTTAGCTTTAAAATGGGCTGCGGCACAAATGGAGGCAGCGAGTGGGCCCTTCATATCCGCTGCCCCTCTACCGTACAATCTGCCATCAGAAAGTCGGGCACTAAAAGGACTGCCAGTCCAGTCTTCGGCGTTGACGGCCGGGACGACATCGTTGTGGCTCATCAAGGTCAACCCTCCTGTCCCCTTGCCTAATTTCCCTATGATGGAAAGCTTATCTACCCCATTAGCATCCTTATAGGGAAGTTCCTCTACTTTGAAACCGATCGACTTAAGGACATTCGACACATGATTGGTTATCGGCACATTTGTTAGGTGGCTTACCGAATTATAGCTGATGAGCTCCTTTGTAAGTTTTACTGGATCAGGTGTCATAGTGTGAAAGCTTTCATTTATCTAGGATTTGTGATCACAGTCGATCAGAAAGAAGATTTTAAAGTGCCAAACTAAGGGTAGTCTCGCATTTTCAACGGCGCGTAATCTGGAATCGGATAACAAAGGGGATGATCCCATCCCGCATCCACAGTAAATCGAGACAATTTTAGGCGAGGATTGCAAGATTAGCATTCAGAGTAAAAAGCCTAGAACCTTTTAATTTTCTGATGTTTTTTTGTTTTCTCGCCTGTAAAAACGGTATCGAATGCTTGTAATAAAACATGAAAGCAATAATAGTAGAAGAATTTGGCGAAGCGAATGTTTTGAAGCTTCGGGAGACCCAGAACCTAAATCCTGGAGAAGGTGAAGTCTTGATTCGAACTGAGGCGACTGGAGTGAATCCAGTAGAGACCTACATCAGGAGCGGAACCCATGCCCTAAAGCCGGATCTCCCTTACACGCCGGGTTCCGACGCCAGCGGGACGGTAGATGCGGTTGGAACGGGAGTCAATGACCTGAGTGTTGGAGAGAGAGTCTACACGGCAGGGACAATATCGGGTGCCTATGCCGAACAGATTCTTTGTCAGCGTAGTCAGGTACATGCTCTTCCAGAATCAGTGAGTTTTAACCAGGGGTCGGCAATAAATATACCCTATGGCACGGCCTTTCGAGGTCTCCATCAGAGAGGGGAGGCAAAACCTGGAGAGACCCTTTTAATTCACGGTGCCAGTGGGTCTGTGGGAAGCGCTGCGGCCCAGATGGGAGTTGCTCACGGCATGAAGGTAATCGGTACAGTTGGAACAGAGCGTGGCGCTGAAATGGTTCGGAGTCAGGGTGTAGAACACGTCTTTAATCACAATAGCGAAGGATATCTCGAGCAGATCCGTGAAGTAACCTGTGGGAGTGGAGTGGATCTGATTCTTGAAATGCTAGCCAATGTGAATCTGGCAAATGATCTTTCAATTATTGCTAATAAAGGAAGGATTGTTGTAATCGGCTGTCGAGGAACAATCGAGATTAACCCTCGGGAAGCGATGATGAAAGAAGCGGATATAAGAGGCTTGGTGCTTTTTGGCGCTTCACCGGAGGAAATAGCGAGCATTCACTCCGAGATTGGAAGCGGACTTCGAAATGGTACTTTATCCCCGATCGTCGGTAAAGAAATGTCCCTAAGTGAAGCGGCCGCGGCCCACGGAGCGGTTCTTGAGGCTGGGGCTTACGGGAAGATTGTTCTCGTCCCATAGATTTTCTTTTCTCTGTTTGTACCGGAGATTCAAACGTGGAGTTAGGCTACCGGTATTACCAAATCCCTAGTCCCTTAAGTTCTGTCGTCACCTCTCTAGCCCAACCGGAATTAGCCCGAGGATTAGCGGGACTGGGGTGGATGATTCTCGAAATCTTAACTTGTAATCCAGCAAGAGCGAGAGCGGCGCGTTTTTCAGCAAAAGTTCCGATGGCGATGAGCCATTCCGGTTCAAGGGTTTCAACTAAACTTCGGAGGTGAGCGTCGCATGCGAAATATAGTGGATCTGACTCTTTGGAGGGTAATTTGTCTGGCGTTCTGTTTCGTCCGCTTGCTTCCATGAATACGAGTGGACAGTAGTTGGCGACATAATGGTGGGTGAAGAACCGATCGGCAGACCCAAATTTCTCGGAGAAAAGACCCCAGAGCCTAGTTCCACTTACCTCAGAGCGATTGCATTGAAAACCTTCGATGGGTCTTCGGGGATGCTCTGTGTCGGGCTTTCCGACGGAGACCGCGATCCCCAGCCAATCCTTCACCATTTTTACCTCTCCAAATGGGATCCCTGTTTGGGCCATTCCCCAGGGTCCGGGATTCATCCCCAAAAAAATGATGTCCTTTTTTGTCGAGGCATATTTTTCAGCGTAGATGGAAAAAGACCGCCATGCGTACACGAGAGGGTTATAAACGTGGGTGACAGGCTTGGAAAACGACAGTTTCCCTACAGTATCACGATTGGCCTTGGCCAATTCCAGAATTTGTGAAGAGAGCGGCATGAAGCTAGTGGATGGGCTGATTCGACAGTTAAGATACAAGTTGCATAAGTCGAACTTCGCGGCACTCTCGTAATCATCAGCCTAAACTCTGTTATTTCAATCTCGAATCAAAGTTTCCTTCTGTTGATTATCCTCTGTGCCGTGGATTATTTCGGACCTTTTTCTCTAGGGTACAAAGAGGATAAGATCTAACCTATTAGTAGAATGGGGATTAACGGTGACATGCTGGATGAATGTACGAATCCCTGGGGAAAGAAAGCTATCGGGAGGTTTTAGGAAAGGGATCGATGAAACTGTTTTCTTTAAATTCGAAATGGTGTTGAATCTAAAAGGTTCATTACTGAACCCGAGGGAAAAATTTCGTGTTGTGAAAAACGTTCCTCCAATTTGGGTGGTTTCAAATCTTTTAAATTTCCAGAGGTAATTAAAGATGCAGATATACGCTACTTCTGACCTGCATGTTGACTTCAATGAGAATATGCAGTGGGTCGAGGGACTCTCTTTCTCCGAATATGTCGATGGTATTCTCATCGTGGCGGGAGATCTGAGCGATAACACTGATGATATAAAGCGATCGCTTTCAATCCTAAGGGGTAAGTTTCAAAATGTTTTCTTTGTCCCAGGGAACCATGATCTGTGGACAGTCCGGGATAGACCTTTAAACTCTCTATCCAAGTTCCGGCGAATCCTCAAAATCTGTCGAGAACTCGATATTGAAACTGAACCACGATTGCTATCAGATAAGTCGACTGCCTCACCTCTTTGGATTGTCCCCCTTTTTTCCTGGTATGTTAAGCCGGAAGAGGGGATGGATAGTCTTTATGTACCCAAGCAGGGTGAGGATCCTTCGCTTCGGATGTGGGGAGATAATCGGTTTGTTACTTGGCCCAATTCGATCAGTTCACCTTCCGATTATTTTCTTTCTATCAACGAAAAGAGATTTAGCGCCTTAAGGCAGAGTCCGGTCATTTCTTTTAGTCATTTCCTGCCTCGTGGTGAATTGATCTTCGCCACGAAGGAAGAAAGAACGAATATGGAAATAAGGAATGATGCTCATCCGACGTTCAATTTTAGCCGGGTTGCTGGCAGCTGGGGCTTGGATCGACAGATTAGGAAAATAGGTTCCTCGATTCATGTTTATGGCCATCAGCATCGGAACCGGCGACGCAGTATTGATGGTGTCGTATACATTTCCCATTGCTTAGGATATCAGAGGGAACGCGATAGGCGACTAATCAAGACCGTGAAGGAAGGACCATTGCTGATCTGGAACAACGGGAGGGTGAATTAACGCCTATGCATGGCATGCCTAATGAATTGTGACACACTATTTGTGTAAGGACTCAAGGAAATCTTCGATTTCATCGAGAGTATTGCCAAGGATGTGTTTTCACATCGGTTCCTCAAACGAAAAATTGGAACAATAGATTGCATAGAGGAAAGAGTATGTCTTTGGCTCAAGCCCTCTTTATGAAGCGACGACTTGTCTCATAGTTTTCCGAATCGGAGTGAATGGCCTAACTGGTGGTGGGAGAAGGATTCGAACCTTCGAAGCGTTACCGCAGCAGATTTACAGTCTGCCCCCTTTGACCACTTGGGTATCCCACCAAATTCCCGAGAGAAGGAGTAAATTATGGGAGGAAGACCATTTGCCAAGGACAAATTGGAGAGGATTGGCGAAATTTTTCTTTAGTCAGCAGACTGGATTCGGGAAAACTGGGAAAATTTTGGCCTAATAGGTCAGAAAGTGCAAGTCCACGATTATGGGGATGAGGAGCTTTATGTCGAAAGCCTTAGAGGTCTCGCTTAATTGTGGGATGACATGCATCTTGGCTTTGAGTGGGAAAGGTTTCTGCTGTGAGTATTACTAGATTAAGTGACGGCTAAGGATTTGCGACGGGTGGCCGGAGAATTTGTTCCTAGCTAGATCAAAAAAACCTAACATAAGAATCCTTCCGAAGGCGCTTCATCCAGCTATCCCGGGCTTTTTTAGCAATCTGGCCAGCAAGGATATTCTCAATGGTATCACGCACTTCGGACAAGACCTGAATCCCTTCATCCATTTTATCCTCAAGGTAGAGGATAAAGATCTGTTCACCAAGTTCAATCGGTTGACTGTACTGATGTGGATCGAGGGCAAAAGCGGCTTTACTGAGTTCCGGGCGAAGATCCGCTCGATTAATCCAACCCCAGTCTCCACCTTTTTTGCCGCGGGAGTCCTGGCTCTCTTCTCTGGCGATTTCAGAAAATTCAACACCCTTATTTAGTTTTTGTATGATTCTCTCGGCATTTTGGCGGAGTAAGTCTTTGGGTTCATCCGCTAGGGGTTTTAGCATAATGAGTCGGAGGTGGACGCTCTCTTCTTGGAAGAAATGAATCTTATTCGCATTGTAGAAGTTCTCTATTTTTTCAGGACTGATCTCGGAGAGAGACTTCCGCATTTCGCCGCGCATCACACTAACGATTATGCTCTCTTTGAGATCGCTGCGGAATTCACTCACCGTCTTGCCTTGTTCCTGGAGACTCTCGAGAAATTTTCTTCGATCATCGTTAAAGTCTTCAATCAGTATCCGATCATATTCGTTTTCGATTATCGTTTGCGGAATGTTGTATTCTTTTTTATTGAATTCCTTTACAATCAGCACTCGGTCTATCAGGTCCTGAAGGACATCGAAATAAAGTTGCGACATTAGTTGCTCGAATTCCATCGAGCTCCTTGCCTTCTGACGGATCTGGCCAATTAGTGGCGCCATTTCGCGTCGGAGCTCCTCATACGTTATAATGCGCTCCTCGGCAACAGCCGCAATGCCATGTTTGAAGGGAGGTTCCCAGATCCGATTGGCCTCTTGGGCAACTAGGACGAGTCCTGCCAGTTGCAAGATAAGCCATGTAGCGATAGACCTTACGATCATTGGGTACATAAGCTCTTGATCAGATGAAAAATAGAGAACCTTCTTAGTCGTGATCTTCCTAGTTGTAAAGATCAGATTATAGCCGCAGTTTAGACAGAAAGGTTCGAATTTCTCGAAGTCTTGGGAGGGGTGAGTTTTTAGTCAGTCGAGGAAACCTCCCGTTGATTTTGATGAAAGTCTCGCGTTGAATTGAGGATCTGTGACACTTTAGCCGGTCCCCTTCTGTTTCGACGGTAAGGATGCCATTAAGTTCTGCCAGACAACGAATTTCTGTAACTAAAAGAAGGGCCTTGATCGGCTTGGGAATGGGACCAAATCGATCTACGAGAGCCTCCTGTATTTCTTTGATATCGGACGGGTTGACAGAAATAGCGAGTTGCCGGTAAAAATCGATACGGAGGCGGGTCTCAGGAACATAGGTCGAAGGGATATAAGCCTCAATATTTCCAATTCGGGAATCCCCCAATTCCTCCTCCTTTATTACAGCAAAACCTGGGGATAGGTTGCCTTTTTCTTTCTTTTCGTCTGTCCCAACATTTATGAAGTCAAGACGAAGGTTTGTGCGGATGATCTTGGCAGATTTTTTCCCTTTTAGTCGGGCGATACTCTGTCTTAATAGGTGACAGTAAAGTTCGAAACCGACGCCGGAGATGTGGCCGCTCTGTTGGGCCCCCAGTAGATTTCCGGCCCCACGGAGTTCTAAATCCCGCATCGCGATTTTATAACCAGCACCTAGCTGGGTGTATTGTCGGAGAGCGGAAAGACGCTTCCGAGCTTGGTCGATCAACTCGGTATGCCGGTGTAGGAGGAGGTAGGCATAAGCCTGCTTCTTGAAGCGACCTACTCTGCCTCGAAGCTGGTAGAGCTGGGAGAGCCCGAAACGATCTGCGCCTTCGATGATAATTGTATTGCAGTTTGGAATATCAAGACCGGACTCGATGATAGTGGTACAAACCAGGACATCAAATTCTCCTGCCACGAAACGAGTCATGATGTTTTCCAAATCTCGTTCTTCCATTTGGCCGTGGCCCACCGCGATACGTAAATCGGGGAGCAGTTCTCTGAGATGATTAGCAACGGAATCAATTGAATCTACTCGGTTGTGGAGGTAGAAGACTTGTCCACCACGGGCTACTTCAAAGGAGATTGACTTCTTGACGATCTCAACGCTGTAGCTCTTGACATCTGTCTTGATAGGAAGCCGATCTGAAGGCGGGGTTTCGATAACACTGAGATCGCGGGCACCCATGAGGGCGAGATAAAGAGTCCGGGGGATGGGTGTCGCACTCATTGTCATAACATCCACATTATGTTTAAGTCGCTTGAGCTTTTCCTTGTGTCGTACCCCGAATCGGTGCTCCTCGTCGATCACAAGGAGTCCGAGATTGTTGAAATGGATATCTCGTCCGAGAAGACGATGGGTGCCGATAATCACATCGACACCTCCTGAGCGCATTTGAGATAAGATTGCTTTTTGTTGGTTCCTGGTCCGAAAACGGCTGATCATTTCAACGACAATGGGAAAATCTGCCATACGCTCGCGAAAAGTATTAAAATGCTGTTGGGCCAAAACAGTTGTTGGGACGAGTATCGCTACTTGCCGTCCATCCATTACCATTTTAAATGCGGCTCTAATGGCGACTTCTGTCTTCCCGAAACCGACATCGCCACAGATTAGCCGGTCAACCGGTTTAGGGAGTTCAAGATCGTGCTTTATATCTTCGATCGCTCTAAGCTGATCTGGAGTCTCTCGGTAAATGAATGCATGCTCAAATTCCTTTTGCCAGTTAGTGTCGGGACTACAGGCATGCCCCTTAATGAGATTTCTTTGAGCTTGAAGGTTGAGAAGTTTGGCTGCGAAATCGAGAGTCGCTTTCTCTGCCGCACGACGGGTCTTGTCCCAAATATTGGTCCCAAGCCGAGCCAGTTTTGGCCTGACCTTAGTTAAGCCGACATAACGGGTAAGTAGGTGAGACTCGCTCAGAGGAAGATGCAGGGTAATCCCTCCATCAAACTCAAGTGAGAGGACTTCTTCTTCTATACCTTTAAGCTTCATTTTAGAGAGGCCCCGATAAGCGCATATGCCGTGCTGTATATGAACGATCATATCGCCCTCTACGAGTTCAGAGAAGTCGAGTAACTGGTCTACTTGAGAGCGATTGGGGAGTGCTCTGTTCGTCGATCCAGTCAAATGTTTCCTATAACGCCCGAAGATTTCAGAGTCGCTGACGACAACAAGACCGATTTTATCATTATCCTGGGACCACGCGATTGTATCAGCAGAATCCCGAAAACTAATGCGGAACCCTTTCCTCAGATTTCCTCTCCGAAAAATAGGAGAAATATTTTGTAGGTGTTCATTCTTAGCGATGATTTCAGTTAGGCGTTCTTCGACGCCTCGGTTTGGAGTAACAAGGAAAACAACGTAACCTTCATTCTTCCACTGAAGGATTTTTCCTAAAAATTGACTCCTCGCTTCTTGTTCAGAATGCAACCGATCGACTCCAATCTCCCACTCGAAATTATAGGTCCGATAGCCGGTTAATGGTTCCGTGCAGAAAACTTCCTTTTTGCCCTTGGTCGCTAAAACAGGATTCGTAATTTCGAATTCCGACACTGCGTACCAAAGATCATTACGTTGCGACCTAGAATCGAGTAGATCCTGAAAATTAGGTACTGCGGAATGGTTTCCCTCGGAGGAGCTAAAAAACGAGGGAAATTCCGAGAAGAGATGTTCTGGTTCCCATAGTATCCAATTAATCGAATCCCCCAGGTAATCATAAATATTTTGTTCCCGGGTCTGTGAACGCCCGTAAGGGACGGACATTATTGTGAGGCTTTCAACCTCACTAAGAGAGCGTTGAGTTGTTGGATCATAGGTCCTTATGGATTCGATTTGATCGCCAAAAAAATCGATACGGTAAGGCTGATTAGCATTAACCGGGTAGAGATCGATTAATCCACCACGAATGGCAAATTGGCCCGGTGTCTCACAGATCGCCTCGGAGTCGTATTTCAGTTCTGAGGCCAGTTTTTCGACTAGGTCTCCAAAAGGGAATTCAGAACCTGAAGAGAGGATGATCTCGTCAGCAAGGAGTTTTGTTAATGGAGGTACGGGATGTATTAGGCCCCTTGGTGTGGAGACTATTACAAGTCTACAATCATTTGTTTTCAGTTCACGGAAATCCTTGAGCCGAGTTAATGTTGAGAGACGATCGCATTCCGAATCAAATAATGCCTGACTATCGGTTTCCAGGGATGGAAGATCTGGGAGAATTCTAGCTTCGACCTGATTTGTGTTCATGATACTGGAAGATATGAACTCGATATCTTCCATCCACTGTTCCGCTAATGCATGATTTATGGTGAGCAAAATCGAGACGGGCGCCGATTCTCCAGTAATAATCTGGCTGCAGATTGCGGGGGCTGCAGCCAGATTCACTCCCGTTAGAAAGTGGTTAATTCGATTCCGTACTCTGGTGGCTGCTCGCACAGTCAGTTCTCGGCGAATTCAATTTGATTCCAATTCAAGAGTGCGACTCTAGCTGCTTCCTCTTCGGCTTCCTTCTTACTCGATCCTTCACCCATTCCCACTCTTTGGCCAGCTACTGATACTTCCACTTGGAAATTTTTTTCATGAGCTGGTCCAGACTCGGCAGTCACTGCGTATATGAGGGCGTTATTGCCAAATATCGGTTGAACTAATTCCTGCAGACTCCCCTTTGGATTCTGTTCCTGATGAATGAAATTGGCCAAATGTCCTTGTATGTTACCGTACCACGGAAGGATTATTTTTCGGACAGTTTCCCAATCGCTATCCAGATATATTGCACCGATGATAGCTTCAAGCACATCTTCGAGAATTGAATCACGGGTTCTGCCTCCTTGGTGTTCCTCGCTTGTGCTCATCCGGATGTAGGAACCGAGCCCCAGCTTGCGAGCTAGTTCGGCAAGATGAGTACCTCGAGAAAGAGCTGATCGCGCCTGGCTCAGCACGCCTTCCCGTTCCAAAGGCATTAGCTTTAAAAGTTGCTCCGCGAGAATTGCTGAAAGAATCGCATCTCCGAGAAACTCAAGACGTTGATTATGCTGCCTATGACCTATTGAATGGGATCTTTTTTGGAAAAATGAGGGATGCGTTACGCTTCGTTCCAGAAGCTCTTTGTCTCTAAATTGGTAGCCGATAGCCTTTTGGAGCGCTTCGATACTGAGTTCTCTACCGGAAAGTTTTCTGCTTCTATGTTCCAACATGTTCTTTCGAAATTGCGGCTAAATATAGATCATATAACGATGGTTGGAATCCGTAACCAGGATGTAACAAAGAGATTAAGAAAATCATCCCTCGCCTAGGGTTTGTGATCAAAAGGCTTGGGGCAGCTTAGAATTGTACTCGGATAAATCGACCTCGAGATTCTATTAGTTGTTCCCTAATCAAGATTAAATCGATCGATTACTTCCAGTGAGAGGTGTTTGTAGGCTATAGCTCCAGCGCTAAGTTTGTCGTACTGAAAAATAGAATCACCAAAACTTGGGGCCTCGCTTAGTCTGGTCGATCTTGGGATAACGGTTCTAAAAACCAAATCTTTGAAGTGACTCCTCACCTCATCGGCGACTTGTCGGCATAGATTAGTCCGTGAATCGTACATGGTCATAATTATCCCTCCAATGTCGAGTTTTGCATTTACCCCAGCATCGCGGAGCCGTTCGACAACACTCAGAATCTGGCCTAGACCCTCCATCGCCAGATATTCACACTGCAAGGTTATAAGGAGATGGTCAGCTGTTGCGAGTCCATTCATAGAGAGCAAACCCAGAGCTGGCGGACAGTCAATTATGATGACTGAATATTGATCTGAATCTTTTAAAGGCTGCAAGCATCGCGTTAGTTGGGCGAGATAGTCATCTTTCTGGGACAACTCGATTTCTGCCGCCGCCAGATCCACTTCAGAAGGGATAAGAGCCAGATGATCAAGGGAGGTTGGGACAACCTTCTGCTCCGAAGATCCTTCCCCACTAAGGGGGCCGTAGAGGCTAGCCCCTTTAGATTTTTTGATCCCGAGTCCACTGGTAGCATTGGCTTGAGGATCGATATCAATGATCAAAGTCTCAATTCCCCTACTAGCCAAAGCGGCACCAAGATTGATTGCTGTTGTTGTCTTTCCAACTCCGCCTTTCTGATTTGCAACGGTAAAAACGGTTGATGCCATTTGTGGACAGTATGCGATAGGGTTACGATCCGAGTCTAGCTCAAAGATTTTGAAACTTCCACAAGGGTGTTAATCCTAAGGCTTCCCGTACTAACCTTCGGTGTATTTAAGGAGAAGCTTATCGTTAGAAAGGTCTCTGGTTCCGAGTGATTTTTCGATTTTAAGGTTCGAATAAAGGCGTAATTACCAAGTATGTACAGAAATATTTTAATGCAGTGACTTAACGAATGTCTCACAGCAACTTAGAGTTCCCTTTAATTTATCTAACAGGGTCCCTATAAAAACAGTTTGAAATCTACGCGATTTTCTGGCAGACAGATTCCTGAACCACTTTTTGGGAGGATTGACTGTTTGGGGTTAAGACCCTTGTTCGGTTCAAGGATCTGTTCAAATCTTTGGAGCACTTCCTCTGGCGCGGTAGCCAAGTGGTAAGGCCGGAGTCTGCAAAACTCCTATTCGCCGGTTCGATTCCGGCCCGCGCCTCCATAAATGATCGCTAGATTTAGATTGCGAGTTACCCGTACTGGATAGGAGCTACTTTTCTGCCTGATTATTGTTTTTAGGGGTCGGATTAACGATCTGAGGATAGCTTTATATCCGTTCTCCGGAAATCACAGACACCTGTCATGTCCTCATGGTAGCTCATCCGTTTTTTTATTAACCAGAGGCGGAAAGTGATTTGACGGACTCGTATATATCTTAACTCTATTTCTTTTCAGATAGAATCCTTTGAAGTGTTTTCATCCCGCTAGGGAGATCAGTGAATTCACCGTCAAGTTGAGCTTCGTAGCACTGCGCGAGCAGAGGCCCAAAGGAAGGTCCCGGTTCTTGACCGAGTTTAATTAGGTGGCGGCCTAAAACGATGGGTTTGGGGGCGGAATCAATCACTGCGAGTGCCTCAGCTCGGCTGATCAACCATTCGCCCGCATCGAATCTGTCTACTTTGAGAGGAGGGCGGCCTTTCATGTCAGCTTGCGCCACTCTTACAAGACGGTCGATCCGTTTTACTTTTCGCGCTAGTCTTCGGATGGCGGAGTCGCCCGCTTTCGATCTGTAAAGTTCGAGAGGACGCAGGTGTGTAGATACTAGGGGAATGACAGAGTCGATTAGTTCCTTATGTTGAGTCATCCTCTGGAGAAATGAACGGGTTGGTACTTCACCGGCACTTTCATGGCGAGGGGAGCGGATACGTCCTGATTCGAATACAGTGGTCAAAGGTTTACCAAGATCATGGCAGAGGGTAGCAAAACCGACGACGAGATCTTCCCAATCATCCCCAGTTCTTTCTTCAGCAAAGGCATCCATACAATGAAGTGTGTGTGTCCACACATCGCCTTCAGGATGCCATTCAGGTTCCTGCTTGCACCCAACGAGAAGATTAAGTTCAGGGAAGTCCTTCAGCCAGTCACAGGATCTAAGGAAATCCAAACCCGTAGAAATTTCCCGACCCTTCAGGAGAAGTTTTCTGAATTCCTCGAATACCCTTTCTGGCGGTAGATCCTCGGGTTCGATATGCCGACAGAGTTCGACTGTATCAGCGGAAACCTGGAAACGGAATCTTGCCGCTAATTGCATGGCTCGCAGTACCCTAAGAGGATCTTCTACGAATTTCTCCGTTGTATGACGCAAAATACCCATTTCCAGATCTTTAAGTCCGTCAAAGGGATCGAAGATTCTATTCTCTATCGGATCCCAGGATATTGCATTTACCGTAAAATCTCTCCGGCCAGCTGCTTCTTTTGGACCCATATTGGGGTCACCTTCTATTTCGAATCCCTTATGTCCTTTCCCGGATTTAGACTCACGTCTAGGAAGGGAGATGTCTATTGCGATTCCTCGAATCTTGAACACGGAGAAAGCTTTACCGACCTCGTCGACTGAATAGTGATCAGACAGGAGATTCTCTAGTTTCCTAATTTCGAGACCAAAAACTTCAATATCGACGTCTTTGACTGGTTCTCCCAAGAGCGCATCGCGGACGCTGCCTCCCACCAAATGAGGTTTCCCTCCGGCATCTTTAATGAGCTTGAACAAGTGAAGACATTTGTCCTTGAAAGAGGCGGGAAGAAAAACAGGCTCTTTCTCAAGCTTCATGGGGAACGATGTTCATTGGAATCCGAATTCCTTTCTAAGACCTGTTGGAGGCTTTGTCGAAGTTAATCCGGTCGGATTGGCGAGTGCACCTTTCTGGTTCGTGGAAGTTTGATCGATTTTAAGGCTCCACTTTTTTCGCCTCAAAAGGGAGATTCTGGTTCTTTCCAAAGACAAATAACCGAGGTCGGGCATAAAGGCGAGACCCCTAGTTTCATGTAAGTGTTACCTCTATGACGAGAACGGTTGAAGATTTACGGAAATTTTGTCTTAGTCATAACATGATAAATTCGAAGAAACAGACTTTTTTTCAGATTGGGGCTGTCCTATTAGTAACGGGAATGTTAATGGGTTGTCTCCAAGCGCCAGATGAAAAACACTACGAGATTAAGGGCGAGGTAATCTCGATTTATTCGCTAAACAATGAGATTACGATTAGGCACGAGGAAATTCCCGGATTTATGCCGGCTATGACAATGCCGTTCAAAGTTAAAAATGTGCGGATCCTGGAAGGTCTAATCCCGGGGGACAGAGTGCGCGGAACATTTGTCGTTGCAGCCCATGAGAGTTATCTGACTGATTTGACCCGTGAAGGATCAGATGGAGCAGACCTGCCCGCAATTGTATTACCTAATGGAGTAAGACTGATTCAAAAAGGAGATACGATTCCGGAAATAGCATTTCTGGATGATAATAATCGGCAAACAAAACTCTCGGACTTCTTGGGAAGTCCGCTGGCCTTGACCTTCATCTACACACGTTGCCCCATCCCTAATTTCTGTCCATTGATGGATAGAAATTTTATTAAGGTACAAGCAGCAATCAAGGAGGGTGTTCAACTTTCTCGAGATACTCAGTTGCTCTCGATTACATTTGATCCAGAACATGACACGGTGGAGGTCTTGCGAAGGCATTCGGCGAAGCTTGGAGCAGATGTGAAAATTTGGCGATTTTTAACCGGGGACAAGGAAGCAATTACCCATTTGGGAGAGCAGTTAGGTATCACAATTGTTAGAGATAGCATGGGAACATCGGAGATCACTCATTCGCTCCGCACTATTGTCGTCGACCGGGAAGGGAAAGTAGCAAGAAACTTTCGAGGTAACGACTGGACCCCAGATGAGTTGATTAAGGAGCTTAGCAAATTATAGGTGAGAGATCGGGTCAGAAAGCCACTAATATTGAGATAAGAGTTTATTATTTGTGAATACCCAGGATTGAGCTGTAAGCCTCACCCTTTAAAGAGTACTGGGAAACTGAATTATCCTGGCTTAAGGATAGCGAGAAATGTTGCTCCTGAGACAACGAGTAGGACAATTAGATAAAATACCGTTGGGAGTCGCAGTTTTTTTGCTGAGACGAAGAGTACAGCAATTGTAAGAAGGAGCCAGATAGCGAGTTTTACTTGTACCCAGAAGGGGAATCCGATGTGGAGTAAGACCGTGAGTGCCAAACCTGTGATCAGAATAACAAACATGGCTACATTGCCCGTCACCCTAGCAACGAAGCGATTTGAGTCGGAGTAACATATTATCACAATTGAACTGATTAACATAAAGACGCCAACAATGTGTAGAGTCTTAACTAAGCTGTAGTTTAGCATTTGATTAGGCTGAAGATGCGGATGGTCTTTACAAGACAGATCTCGTGAGGATACTTTCTATCCTACGGTAATGCTAATTGCTAAAATGAAAATATGAAATCCTATTTTGACCTAGAAGGCGACGGGGGCTCAGATGTGATTGGTCAAGTGGTTTCTCAAAAAGAGAAAATTGCCGACCGTCTCTCAGGTGTGAGCAACCTTCTGCCGATTGCTTCGGGGAAGGGCGGTGTCGGGAAGAGCACTATAAGTATGCAATTAGCGGCCTCCCTAAATCAATTGGGAAAGAAGGTTTCATTGCTGGACGCCGACCTTAATGGACCTACCCTTGCTCGTTTATCGGGACTTCGTGAGGTGGCATTGGTTCCCGGTAAGACCGGATTAATTGTGCCGGAAACCAAATCGGGAATTGGTGTCATTTCCCTCGGTTCAGTTATTCCTGAGACCGACATGGTTGAATTCGAGAGTGTGGCGCAAGGGGATTCACATGTCTGGAGGGCAGCAAAAGAATTTGCCACACTAGCTGATATAATTGGAGCTACAGACTGGGGATGTTTAGACTTTCTCTTGGTAGACCTTCCTCCCGGGCCTGAGCGGTGTTTCCAATTTGCAGAATTCTTTGAAAATAAAGCTTCTTTTGTAATGGTCTCAATTCCTTCAGAGATTTCTCAGGGAGTTGTAAATCGTTCCGTAGCGGCGATACGACAAGCTGGATCATCGATTACAGGTTATATTGAAAACATGTCCGGGTACTACTGCGCTGAAACGGAAGAGATGAAGCCACTTTTCCCGGCAGGTAATTTCCCAATTGATGTTCCTTTGTTGGGCAAAATTCCATTTGATCCCGAACTGGCTCAGTGTTGTGATAAGGGAATGACAGTTTCAGATATTCCCGACTCCCGAACTGCTAAAGTGCTACGCGATATTGCGGTTCTAATTGTCAACGAAATGGATAAATAACGCGAAGGGTTTAAAGTATGAGATTCCTCTGTGTCAGTTGCGATACCCAAATGAACCTGCTCAAGAATGATGAAGGAGTGGTTCCAGATGAACGTGGTTCTCTTTCCTTGCAATACGAGTGTCCCGATTGTTTGGTCCAGATCGCTATGTTGACGAATCCCTTTGAGACTCAGATGGTCTCTTCCCTGGGTGTTGAGATTGGCGGGAAAACTCTTTCTGAAGGCGAGGGTATCGTAATTGACGAAACGGGAGAGGCGGTTGGAGTTAAGCCGGTTTCAGCTTCCGAAGAGTCGGGTAAATGTCCCTTTTCTCAGGAAGCGAGAAGAGCACTCGGTGCGTCTTCCGAAAGAACGGAATCCTCTCAGGTGAATGCTGAGATAAAGTGGACTGCGCAAGCTCTGGTGCGTCTTAAAAATATCCCAGAGTTTGTCAGACCTATGGCAAAGCAGGGAATCGAAAGGTACGCAATTGAGCAAGGCTATACCCAGGTTAACGAGGAATGCTTGGCATCAGCAAAGGAGCATTTTGGGATGTGATTCTAAGAATCTGAAGGAAGTTTCAGGTGTGTAAGATGTAGACACCTCCGACAGCTCCTTCCCCGGAGCACTTTTTTTCAAAGAAAAGATTTTTGAATAATGAGATCTCTCCCTGGAAATGCGCACGTCCCTGACGATTGTGAGCAAACCGATTCAATCGGGGAAAAGGAATCTAAACCCTTTGCCTATTCCCGCCCTTACGTTATTTCCTGGAATTTGACGAATCGCTGCAATTTGAAATGTCAACACTGTTACCTGGATGCAGGAGCAAAAAGCGTTCAGCGTCTGAAAGAGGGAGGTTTTGCCGATCGTACTGAAATGGGGACGGAAGATTGTTTTCAAGTAATTGATCAGATTGCCTCATTTGCACCAGAAGCGCTCACCATTTTGACAGGTGGAGAGCCATTGTTACGCCCGGATATCTTAGATATCATTCGATATGCAAAAGAGCATGATCTGTGGACAGTATGCGGGACCAACGGAGTTCTAATCACTGAAAACCTGGCAGGGCTTTTACAGGAAAATGGGTTACGGGGACTGTCCCTTTCCCTGGATTCACTAGATCCATCTGGCCACGACCGCTTTCGTGGTGTTAAGGGCGCGTGGAAGAACACGGTAAATGGTGCCAAGATACTTAACAAAACCGGACTCTCATTCATCGTTCAGACAACTGTGGGTAAACATAATCTTGGCGAAATTTCTTCTATTGCCGATTTTGCTCATTCCGAAATGGGAGCAAAGGTTTTTAACCTTTATTTTCTAGTATCCACAGGTCGCGGTCAGTTTGTTTCCGACATTTCAAGTGAAGAATACAAACGGGTGTTGGTCGAGCTCTCTCAGATTCAGCGAAAGTTTGATGGCGAAATGGTAACCAATGCCAAGTGCGCTCCTCACTACTTCAGGCATCTTTTTGAAGAAGAACCGGGTTCTAAATTCTTGAAATCGTTTTCCGGTGGTGCAGGAGGGTGTCCGGCTGGAACCCATTACATGGGAATTCGTCCTAATGGTGACATGACTCCTTGTCCTTATCTGCCCCTCTATGGAGGCAATCTGAGAGAAAAACCAATGCTCGAAATTTGGAACGAATCGGATCTTTTCCGGACTATTCGTAAACGGAATCAGTTGGGGGATCGATGCGGTGAATGTGAGTTTAATCCGCGGTGTGGGGGATGTCGAGCGAGGGCTTTCGGTAGTAATGGTGACTTCATGGCAGAAGACCCCCTTTGCGATTATTCTCCAGGGAAGTATTCTCAGGATCAGATAGGAGTTGGGTCAGGGATTGAATATGGCCTTCCTTTTTCATTTAGTGAATCGGATGAGGTTCAATGGGAACTAGCTGCTCAGGAACGAATGAAACGCATTCCTGCCTTTGTCCGAGGGATGGTGAAACGATCGGTCGAGAAATACTGTCGCGAGCATGGGTTGAGTAGGGTAACGCCCGACGTGTTGACGGATATTCGAAAACGGATGCCGACGCCGAAGATTTTTGGGGAGCGATAGGCCCCAATAGGTATAGGAATGAATGAAATTACAATCTCCCATCAGTGGGACTATAACTAATCCGACGGGTGTGTTGATGGAAGGAGAGTGGCCGAGACTGTTTTATAGGGATTCTCTCTTGATATGTTCAATGCATTTTATCTAACAATTGATCGTAGAAGGAGGCGATGCTCTTCGCTACGAAAATTGCAGGCTTCATAAAATTAGACGAATACGCGGAAAATTCCTCGACGTAGCGCTGACCATTTGCCAGATTCGCCCAGTGAAGGCTCTTATAAACAGTTAGGGGTATTAAAACCGAAGAATCCTAAATTTACAGTATGTACAAAAAAATACTTGTCCCAGTAGATAACTCTGAATTCTCGAATCACGCTATTCAGGTAGGAATTGAGATTGGCAAGAGGTATGACTCTGAATTAACAGGCAATCATGTTTATGCGGCGAAGATGCATGATTACCGGTTCAAGCAAATGGAGTTCACGTTACCGGACGAATATTTGCAGGAAACGGAGTTAGAGAGGCAAAGGAAAATTCATGATAGTCTCATAACGATGGGACTTAAGCTGATTTCCGATTGCTATCTTAACGAGATGGACGAGCAATGTCGTGATGCCGGCTTGTCTTTAGAAAAGAAGATGATGGATGGGAAGCACCATGTGGAAATCCTTAAGGACATGGCGGCTTCTTGTTACGATCTAACAGTCATAGGCATAAAGGGTATTGGTAAGACAAAAGACAGTCAGATCGGATCTGTCTGTCAGCAGGTGGCAACAAATGCAAAGGGCGATGTTTGGGTCGTAAAGCATGTTGAAGGGGAGAATGGGTCGGTAAGGGATTCCATCCTGGTAGGAATCGATGGAAGTCCTCAGTCCTTTGGCGGTCTAATGACGGCGATTGATCTTGCGAAGAAGATGGGCAAAAAGCTGACACTGATCAGTGTATATGATCCCTATCTTCACTATATGGTATTCAACGGCATCGTCGATGTTTTGACTGAAAAAGCGGCAAAAGTATTCCGATTCGAAGAACAGAATCAACTTCACGAGGAGATAATCGATACTGGCTTGGCGCAGATTTACCAGTCCCATCTGGATGTTGCTGGAAGTATGGCGAAAGATGAAGGATTGGAAGTAGAAAAGGTTCTTCTTGACGGAAAGGCTTATCAAAAAATTCTGGATCATATACGTAAAAATCCACCCTGGGTTTTGGTTATGGGCCGGATAGGGGTCCACGCAGAGAATGAGACGGCGGGCCTCGGTAGTAATTCTGAAAATCTATTGAGGATGGCTCCTTGCGATGTGCTGCTTACTTCTAAACAGGTGTATCCAAAACTGGATGTGAAGGCTGAGGAGAGCATCTCTTGGACTCCGGAGGCGGAAAACAGGATGACGCGAGTCCCTCGGCTAGTTAAAGGGATTGCTCGCACGGCCATACTACGTCTTGCGGTAGAGCAGGGCCATAGCGTTGTCACTAATTCGTTAATCGATGAAGCGATGGATCGGTTTATGCCAAAGTCGGCGGCCGAAGCCACGAAAGATCTGGCAGAGACGATTGCTTTTGAAAAAGCAAGTAAGGGGGATGCTGCTATCTGCAACCATTGTGGTACAACCGCTTCGGAGGAGGACCCTGTGAAATGTGCTATTTGCGGAGAGCGCGATTTTCAGAAAGTCACGGTCGAAATGGTTGACAAAATCATCGCTTCAGAGGGGGGATCTAAGGAGGAATCCTCATATGATGGCCGCAAGCTTAGGTGGACCAGTGATGCGAGAGGGCTTCTTCCGGCAATACAGGACAATTATCAGAAGCGGCGGGCAAAGGCCTATATAGAAAAAGCGGCAAGGATGCGTAAACTCAATGCTGTGACATTAGAATTCGCTGAAAAAATCCTCACCGAACTAGGCCATGAAGAGAGTATAGCCGAGTATGCAGAGAAGAATGATCGGGACGGTGGAACGGTAGAGGAAGAGGAAATTCACGATTCAGGATTGAAGTTAATTGTAAGAGACAAGGGTAATGTACCGTTGAGATCTGTGTTTTCCTGGACCGATGATGCTGCAGAGCGGATTTTGCGAGTGCCGGCTGGTTTCATGCGGGACAGAGTTCAGGGGAAAGTAGAAAATATGGCCCTCGATGAAAAGATTTTAGAGATCAATCTAGAACTTGTGGAAAAGGGTATATCGGCCGGAAGGCAAATGATGGAAGAGATGCTTGCTTCTGCGGGTCTTTCGAAAGATTCGAATGGAGTAGATAGTAGTAACGGATCGAACTATAAAAATGGTTCTGATGATAAAGTGGATGCAACACCGGTTTACGCTGATATCAGTATTAACGACTACCCTACGAATTCTCCACCAAAACGGATGATGAATGAGGAGGGAGTGATGAGCGAGCTCGACAAGAAGAGATCTGCACTATAGCGCGGTTCGGCCGTATCGATTGTTGCGCATCTTTTGGAAAATTAGCCGGTTTGAAGTACTCCAGGATTAGGTTGGGGAAGGTTCGAATTTCGATTACTTATTACGGCTCTTAGAGTCTGCATCGATATTTGACCACCCGAATGAATTTCGAGAAATCGCGTTCGCTTTGAATTGCGCGCTTCGATTGATTGGAGCTGGCATTCTACCCGTTAGAAATCAGCTCAAAATTAAAAGGATAACCAAAATCGGTTAATAGGTTTTATTATAATATTGGTGCCCGCGTTTTAAAACTTTCTCATGCCTTCATTCCGCTTCTGCCGTCCTGATGACTCGTCTCTTCTTATTGAGGCGACTAATCAGGCTTTCAATATCCACTTCCCGAGGCTTGTCCCTATCACAGAGGAAAAGTTCAAACGTGAAATCAAAGAGCTCGATCTGTGGACGAGTTCTTGTGTATTGGCTTCTGAAGATGGAAAACCGATCGGTGTTTTGATCGCAGCCAAGAGAGAGGAAGCAGCAACGATCCTGAGGTTGGGGGTTGTTCCGAGATTCCAGGGACATGGCTATGGGAGTCACTTGGTAGCTTCTTTGAAAGACAAGATGAGTGTATTGGGGCCAGCACTTCTGACGGTTGAAATTACGGAAAACCAGGCTGGACTTATTACTTTCTTCCAGAAGCTCGGGTTCGAGTTGGAAGATGAATATTATGATTTTATGTTTCAATCTGAACTTGAAGAATCTTCATTACCAGAGCTTGTTTCAGAAATAGGAGTTGACGATTTAGGAAGTCGTTTTCTCCATAGCTCTGACGGAGAATTCCAAGTAGGAGAGGGATTTTTAGCGTGGATGCGACAGACCCAGACCATCATTAATCAAAAAAATTCTGTTCGAGGCCTTGGTATCCCTGATCTCGATGGATTCGCAGCCTATCTTTACTATCGGGAAATTCAGGGATCAGGTGCATGTGAGGGTGGGAGCTACGTTGAGATCGTAGCAATTGGTTGTCGTATAAGGGAGAAAGCAACAATCCTCTGTGGGATTTTAATTCGTTACCTATTGTCACAAATCCAATCCAGGATCTTAGTACCCAGACTATCTAAATCAGAGATTTCATATGATATTTTAGAAGAAATTGGATTCGTTCGGGGCGCAAGAATACTCAGGTATGGTGTTGGTATCCAGTAAGAGGTGCGTGTGAAGTAAAATGAAGAGTTGGTTTTGAATTATGTATATTCGCTATTTACCTTCGTATGAACTAAGTGAACGAACTTTCCTATCTAATTCTGAGAATCATTAATCCTTGATTTTTAAGCATTGAATATTCGGAATTATGTGTCCCAAGATTACTACCTAATGGAGTGTCTGTATCACCAATTGTGAGCTCTTACATGTCGAATTTCCTGACAGAATGGATCCTTCCAACCGCTCGAGGTGACCCTTACCGGCGGGCTGCAATTATGTATCTAATTTATGGAATCGTTTATCTTCTAGGTGCTATCTTGCAGATTACTCCGGAGCGGATGGGGGTTTTTTTCGGCTTTGTCCCTTGGTGGGCTTTCTATTTACTCGGAATGCTTTCCGTCGTTTTCCTGCCTTTCCTCGTTTGGTGCCGTTTGAAATGGTTTACTCGTGTTCTTGCATTCGGGCCTGCTATCAAATCGATCAGTCTAGTTTTTAAACAGTATCGGATCCTTGTCACAGGGGAAACACCGCTATTCTATAATTGGCTTTTCATCTTTGTGGCTCTTTTTGCCGCAATTCATCTGTTTCAGGCAGGATGGGGTTGTTGTCGACAAACTTAAGAGCTAATCAGACAGCAAGTGGTTATTAAATAGAAATCAGATACTTTTCGAATCTCTCGGGCCAGGTCAGGTTTCCTTAGAGTTGCCAGGTCTGGCCGACCCTTCCGGCAACTTTAACTGGCGGAACTAGCTGATGCCATCATCCCTACCATTCCGTTTGCTGGACTGAGCCAACCGCTAAAGCCGACAGCGGTACTTTGAAGACCAATAAATATAAGGAATTCTGAAATCAAACTGTTTGGGGAGTAGCGAGATCTTCGGATCGAGCGCGCCAGCGGATGAAGGCGATAAGGATGATTTCTATAATGACTGTTAAAATTGCGTATTTAGCCATTGGCACGATAGGAGAGACAGTTTGTTTTGGTTTGAGGAAAATGGAGTACCACGAGGAAAGTCCCGTTTTGATTCCATGTTCACGATTAAAGCCGTCCCAAACAAAGAAGGAAATTGGAATAAATACGCCTTCTGCAAATGACAGGCCATCGGGTTGTTCTCGTTTTTGTTTGAAGGTTACGGCCCATTCTCCGGCATCGTAGGTAGCAGTCATGGAAGTTCCGGTTAATTCCTTTGCCTGAATGCCGGCGTAGCCATTGCCAATGAACTGTCTAAGTTCGCCGTTACCGGCCAAATCAGCGTACCAAAGATCAACTGATCTTTGAGGATCGCCAAAAACGAAAAAGGGTTTTTTGAAGCCCTCAGGCATAGCGGTGGGCCATTGAATGGCAACCGCATCGGAGTATTGCTCTGAGGTTTCGTCATGATGCGCAACACTTTGGGGAACGGTGTCTTCCACAGGCAGACCAGGGGCGTTGCTACCTGAGCGATCGGCCGACATGTCATTCCAGGTCACAAGAATAGCTATTTCATCTGTATTGTAAATGGCTCGCACTTCGATGGAATTGGTAGCCGGGAAATACTCGCGTCCCGGCTCGATGAGCTGACCCACTATGGGAATGTGGGCAGTTAGAGCATTCCCAAAGAGGGACTGGTCATTGGAAATATCAAAATCCCTTTCGACGTAATCCGCCACGATAGTGGTAGAGAAATCAGAGTCGACGCGTTTTGAGAGAGAAACGATATAATTGACTAAGTCCCAGCGGTCTTGTTCAGACATGGAGTCCTGATATGAGGGCATAGGAGTTCCGTTGATTCCAGTTGTAACGGTGCGATAAATGTCTTCGCGGGTGGATCCACCTCGAAAGGCCCAGCGCTTGGTCAGGTCGGCGGGCCGTATGGGGTTCTTTTCATCTCCAAAATCGTCTTCCAGAGTCGGTGCAGAAACGCCGTCAGTTCGTCCAAGGTCCCCATGGCATGTATAGCACTCATTCTGGACATAAATTTCACGTCCTCTCAGGGCTGATTCCTCAGAAAATTCAGGAGCCTTTCCCAATGTTAAAGGTATTGGGCTGAAGTCTGGATCTGCGAAGTCAGCATTAAAGGTCTTTAGGTAATAGGCAAGATTTGTGATCTCTTCATCACTAAGATTGGTAAAAGGAGGCATCCCAGTGAAAGGCATCCCTTTCTGGATAATATGCTTAATATCTTCCGTCGTCGGCAGTTCTCCGCTCGGCGTAGTCCGGATTTTGTACTTTCCACTAGTAAAGTCCCTTGGTTTAGGTCGGAAAAAGGCTTCTGCTGAACCTTTCCCGTCTCCTTCATTGCCGTGACAGTGAGCACAGTAATTTTGATAGAGTTCTTTTCCTTCAGCCCGTTGGGTCTCGGAGCCGAGATCAAGGGATTGAGCTAGAAGGGAAGAGGAAGTGAGACACAGAGTGCTGAATTGCCAAACAAGAAACTTTCGGAACAAAAGCTGGAAGGAGTAGAAAATGGGAATATGATGGAACCAGATTTTTAATTTACCACCTCGATTATCTCGAAGAGTTTTAGGTAAAGAAAAAAGATAACGGAAGAATGCGAATATAAACAAGTTAGAGTTAAACCCCTCGCCTGTGTTACCCTGATCTGAAGGAATACCAGGACCCTGACAGGCAGCTTTGGTAATCTCAAAGTTACAGATCCGCCGTAAGCGTCCCGCCAGCTGACGGTGAAACGAATTCAGTCTCTCTCTCATCCTTAGTGGGCCATATGCATGTCAGCCCTAGGGCTTGAATTAGTGAAATGGTAGATAAACATAATTACATCCCAGATCTCCTCTTCGGTGAGGAATTTTTCCCAGGCAGGCATGGCAGAACTCCAAGGGCCAGATTCGTCGGGGAGATCAGGCCCTCCTTTAGCTACTCGCCAGAATACGTAGTTCTCCTGGAGTTGGGAGATAGTTCCAGAATCGGCAAGATTGGCTGGGATGGGATTGAAACCGTGAGCATAGATGCCATTACCTTCAAGTGTGTCACCGTGGCAGAATACGCAGTTGTCATAGTAGATCCTACGCCCGTTTTCGACGTGCTGAAGGAAAGCTTTGGGGTCTTCGGTTTCAAGTTTTCGATAGGGATTCTCCAACTTGGCAAGATCTACAGATTTCCCTTCATAGGAGAACTTTGATGGTGGTGCAGGATGGATGGATCGGCCAAAAACAGGAGCTACAATGTCGGTCTGCATATCCAGATAGACCTTCCATGCAACGAGTAAAGGAATTAGAAGAGTTACTGCGATGAGGGGGATCTTAAATTTCTGGTCAACGAGGAAGCGAACAATTGGCCCCGTAGTTTCTCTGAGCTTCTGAGAGTCGGCTCCGATGTAGAAAAGTAGCGCAATAGTAATGATCCCCATAAACATCTGAATGATTGATACAGGCAGGGGAGGGGTGATAGCGTATCTGAGGATTAAAAGCATCCCGATCCACCATATAACGACCCAGAAGAGAGTATTCATCCATGAAAGGTTTCTCCATCTGCTGACCAAATACAGAATCAACATGGCTGAAAAAACGAGAGGGATAAATAGAATGGTGGGCATAGGATCCTAATTTCCTTTTTTATCGGAGAGATAGTCCACCAGTTCTTTGAGCTGAGTTGGATTAACTTGTTCGTAGAATCCTGTTCCTCCCAAGGTGGCCATCATGAGGCCTTTCTGAAAGCCTTCGGCGATGGTAGCATCAGGATCAAGGAGGGATTCGTAGATTTCAGCTTTTGTGAGACGTGCACCTACGTCATGTAGGGGAGGTCCAAGGAGCGTAATGTCTTGATCGAAATTATGGCAAGCTATGCATGCGTACTTCGTCAGCATTTCCTCTGCACCCAGAACAGCTGTCCCGTCCCCTGTAGTAGGATCAGCGGGGGCAGCAGCGGCTAGTGTTGGGTCAACAGCTGCAGGTTCGACGCCCCCACTTTCAAAGTACTTAAGCTTTGTATTTGGAGAAACCGAAGGAGACCCGCCCAGGCTTTGCAAGTAAGCGATGACGGCTAGGATTTCCTGTTCAGTCAGATTGATGGGAGCCTTGTTGGCCGGAGTCATGATTGGATTGTAGCCCTCTACAACGTACTTCATCGGTTCGTAAAGAGATTCAGCAAGGTACTCTACATCGTTTAAACTATCAATACGTTCGGCGGCACGTTGACCGATACCGGCTAAGTCTGGAGCACGGGCCCCGTGCGAACCAACCGTGTGACAGAGGAAGCAAGTACCCTTACCAGAAGCAATTTCGCTTCCAGCTTCTACCATCTCTTGCATACTCATGTCGGAGCGGATTTCGGTACTCTCCGGGGGATAGGTTTCTTTCTGAGGAACCTGTTGGCCAACATACCAATAGAAGAGAGTGGTTAATACGGTGAGAGCAATGATTTTTAGAAGATTAATCATGCTGCTTTAGGAGGCTCCCAGTCTCGTTTATTGTGGAGGTCTGCAAGCCAGAAATTAACCATAATAAACGCAAAAAAGATCAAAACAATGATGGAAACGATGGTGCTGGCAAATCCCAGGGTCGGAGTAAAAGCATCTACTGAAGTGTCTTGCATAACTTCGTAGACATGCCAGTGAAGCCGCAGGCCCGAGCGCACATATCCCATCAAACCCATGAGCCAGGTAAAAGTTACAGCGAGAAAGAAAAGCATATATTGTGCACGATTTGAAATCCTTCCCCAGCGAATTTTCCCTACTTCAGGAGCTTTTCTAAATATAACAATATCCATCGCGGTAGCCATAAGCAAAACCATAAATACGGAGGAGACCTGAAGAACGGAATAGCCAATTCGCACTGTTGCTTCAACAAAGTAACCGTCGATTCCATACCAAATAACGATTGCTGCCGAGAGAGCAAAAAGGAGGATCTGGCCAATTATTCCACGGCTCCGGAAGGTCAGAGCCAAAGCGACAAATATACCTACCGCACTAACAAGGAACAGTATCATATGACCGCGAGCTGCTTGTAGAGCATAAAGTAGAACAAGTGTAAAAACAGCTACGATTGGAAGCGAAAGTTGCGCAAGACTGCTCTGTTGGTAGAAGGGGATGGGGGTTCCCTTGTTGCCTCGACGGTAGAGGAGGAAGCTCAAATAGGTAGTGAGAATCAAAATATTAACAGCCGTATTTTTAGCTGACATCACTCCAAGGATACCTAGGACTGGATGGTGCGCTCCTCCCATTTGTCTTTGTTCCTGAACTGAGGCAACAAGGGAGTGGGGGGTGGCCCATACTATGAAGCAGATGGTAACCAGGGCCAGAAGGTACTTGATGTATTTATTATAGCGTTCGGCACCCTCAATTCGCTCCATCCCCAGCCAGAGATAAAAATTTGCACCGAGAAAAAGCATTCCGATCAAAACCGCTTGGATAATAAAGAGCCAGGAGAAGGCGCCACCCATTAGGACCATTCCCATTTGGGCACGGAATGCATATATTTCGCTTCCCAGCCAATAACCGGCAAAGGGAAGTGGGAGAAGGGCGCAGATGGCGATAAAATTTCCGATATAGCCCATCCAGTCATAATGAGCCCTCTCCTCTTCGGTACGGGAGCTAAGAAATTTGAACCCAGCGTAAGCGGCTGCGATCGATCCTCCAAGGCAAAGGTTGGCGATCAATCGATGAATGTTAATTGGCATCCAGGTGTAATTATTTACTGCTTGCCAGGTGCTGACAAGGTTCCCCGATTCATCGATGCCGCTGGGCGACATCATAAATGAGAGCCAGGCATTTGCGATGAACATGATGATAGTGCCGACAATATTGAGACATAGCCCAAGGAAGAGATGCACACGGGGCGAGAATTTGCCCCAGCCGTAGTAGTAGCTGTAAAGGAAGGCAGCTTCGGCGAAAAAGAGAAGACCATAAGGCCAGAAAGTTGAATCGAATATAGTAACAAGGTAGTTGGTGAATCTCGGATAGAGGATCATCAACATGAAGGTGAGCAGGGCACCTAACGTGGCCGTAAAAGAAAATGAAACTGTTAGGAGACTAGTAAACTCGTGAGCGAGTTTGTCGTAGCGTTTATCACCCGTTTTGTAACCGATGAATTCGATTAGGAGAGCGAACATAGGAACTGCTAGGACAAAGGCGGCGTACATCAAGTGAAGTTCGCCAATTGCCCATATCGCGACGCGGCTGCCGATTTTCGGGAAAGCTCGATAATCGACGTTAGTAGCTTCCTCCGATTGCCCAAGTAAGTCACTCGCAGCAAGAAGAAGAGCAATTAGGGGAAGCCAGCGGATGAGAAATTGAAAAGGTCGGCTCAATTTCAGTACAATTTAGATTTTGTCGGAGGACTGACTTCTGTCAGGTTTTTCGGAGACTTGAAGAGGTGCTTAACTCTCAATTTCGGGAAAGTCTTTCCGTCGCTATTATGGCAAAAGGGGATTGAAGCGGAAAGATCAAATCGGGAGTAAATGTATAAAGTTCGGTCGACTTAAGAAAGTAGCTGTCGCTGTCTTATGGGCCTTACCAAGAATCGTCGGCATCTCCAGCGGTGAGTGATTTAGCAACTTCTTTGGCCATCCAACTAGCGAAACTATTCTCCGACTGTACTTCTATAAACCCCCGCATTGTAGAGTGCCCGTTCCCACACAGTTGACTGCAGGCAATAAGATACTTGCCTTCTTTGACGGCCTTAAAGGTAACGGGAATAGTTACCCCAGGAATAGCGTCTTGTTTTACCCGCATGGCTGGTATACCAAGGCTATGAATGACATCCTTCGACGAGAGGTGTACGATCACATCATTATCGACAGGAAGATAAAGTCTTTTTGCTATCACATCATCTTTCCCGTTGGGATCATCAGGATCTAGTCCTAAGATGTTGGTCTCAAGATCGATAAGCTCTGGTTTGGTGCCACCAAACACCCCGTCAGTTCCCGGGTAATGGTAACTCCAGGTGAATTGTTCTGCCACCATCCGCACAACCACAGAATCCGCTTCTTCAGGGAAATCGTCAGTCCACTGGGCCCAAAGAGGAATAGAGAACCCGGCGAGGAGAATAACTTCTGCAACGATCACCCCGACCTCAGTGAGAGAACTCAATTTGGTCTTAGTCCCTTCGTAACTAGCCTTTGGGTTTCTGGACCTATGAAACCGGAATAGGACGAAGATAAAGTAGATACTCCACCCTACAAAGAGTAGCAGTGCAAGTAGGTGAAGAAGCCAATTTAGGTGGTCCAGGGCGGCTCCGTGCTCCGAGACATCAATGGGCATCCAAGGAAACCCAAAGAAACGCATCATCGGTTGTTCCATTACAGTTCTCCTGATGGTTGGGTGTTCTTTACGTCAATTCTTGTAATTGGATTAGAGATTTTGACGAGTTTTGATTGTCGCCAAAGATAGATGAAGAAAGAGGCGAAGCCAGCCAGCACAGCAGCAGTTACGCATAGAAGAAAGATAAGAGCCATATTCAAGCCATTGGCGAGATTTCCGGTTACCTTCCCAAAGCAGCTGGTACAGGCAGCAAGAGAATTTACTGATAGAAACAGAAAGGCAATAGGAAGAAACCGCATTGAGATTCTCGAATAAAAGAGGCTCATAGATTCTGTATCTTTTTGAGGAAGTAATTACCGTAAAAGAAAAGACCAAGACCGGCTGCGAAAGAGGCGAAGCCAAGAATGAGGTAGGGGCCCGCCTGTTTAACAGACCACCAGCCAAATACGAAGCAGAGAACCACTGCTAGGGTGATAAAGCAAACATGGAAAATCTTAAGTGACATTGTGAAGAAGTTACTCTGTCTTAATGGCTGAGCTCGATCGTTTGGGTCACGATATCTAGATTCGTAGCGATGGGAATAACCATGAGGATAAGAAAAAACGCGGCAGTGATTCCAAGTGTCCAATAAACCAAGCTTTTTTCAGATATCAAGTGCATGAAGTACGATATGACGATGGATGCTTTCACGAAGGCAATGCTTAGCGCAATGCTGATAGTTGCTGGCGGGGGATAATCCAGATAGGAAACTGCAACTGTTAGAACAGTGAGGCATAACAGTGCAACGAAAACACCGATACAGGTACGCACGTGTTGATTCAATTCTTCAATATTATCGGCCATGTTTTGTCCTACTCTGGATTGTATGAATTTGCCTCTAGTCGAGGTTTAGCGACTTCTACCTGTAGTTTACATTAAATAAAGGACGGGGAAAAGGAAGATCCAGACCAGGTCGACAAGGTGCCAGAATAGCCCAGCGCATTCAACACGACCGGTAAATCTTGCGGGTTGTGAATCCCACATCTTGGACCCGATAAATTGGAGATAAGCTAGAGCACCCATGCCCCCCACTACGTGGAGACCGTGGAGACCAGTCAGCGCAAAGTAGATCGCCATAAAGGTACTTTCAGATGGAAAGAGACCATGATGGAACTTGGAGCTGTACTCTATATATTTGATTATCAGGAATATCAGACCGCATAACAACGTTCCATAGTTGTAGAGGCGGTATTTGTTAGTTTGCCCGCGAACCAGGGAAGCCCAGGCCAGAACCATCGTTATACTTGAAGTTATAAGAACGAAGGTATTCAAAGTGGCGAGGGGGACATTGAGGATGTCCCTTCCTTCGGGCCAGACATCAGCCCCAACTCGGAGCAGGATGTAGGCTGAAAAAAGCCCCCCGAAGAGCATTATCTCGGAGGCGAGGAAAAGCCAAATACCCAGCTTGGCATTAGTTAGACCGGTATCCGGTCTGGGAGTATCAGTATATGGAATCTCGATGGCGGACACTCAGGAACCCTCCTTTTCTTCAAATTGTGGACTGAAATCACGCGAGGCGCCGGGGACGCTGTACTCATAAGGATCTTTGTAAACCTTAATTGGAGAGTCGAAATTCCCATGCCCGAGTGGGGGTGATGGTGCAGCCCATTCAAGAGTGGTAGCCTCCCAAGGATTGCGACCCACTTTTTTGCCTTTCCTAATGCTCCATATGAGGTTGATAACAAAAAGGATCTGAAAGAGACCGAGGAGCCATGCGGAGTGCGACATGATTTTGTTGAGGTGAAGGAAGTTGGCGGCGTGAGAATAGAAACCAGGGTCAATAACAGCAGCTTGATCAGCGTAGGCTGCTCCCCCGTCATAGAGACGTCTGTTGATGCCGGCCAGACCTTGAATCAGCATTGGGAAGAAGACTAGATTCATACAGATAAGGGAACCGAAAAAATGGATCTTCCCCATTAATTCATTCATCGTTCTACCGGTAATTTTTGGAAACCAATGATAGATTCCAGCGAAGAGGGCAAAAAGAGTTCCAGGTGCTACCACGTAGTGAAAGTGACCGATAACATAGTAGGTATCGTGTAGGTGGATATCTGAAGCACTGAGGCCTAAGGGAAGTCCCGTGAGTCCCCCAATTCCAAACATGGGAAGAAATCCCAATGCAAATAACATGGGGGTATTAAAACGCATTGAGCCACCCCACAAGCTGAGGAAGAGACAGGAGAGGATGATCACAGAGGGAACAGAGATGATCATCGTCGTAGTTTGGAAGAAGGCGTTCATGGTAGTTCCCATTCCGGTCATAAACATGTGGTGCGCCCATACCGCAAAGGACATGAAGCCGAGGAAAACGAGGGAGTAAATCAGCGCCTTGTAACCATACAAGGGTTTGCGGGAGTTACAGGTGATTACTTCTGTGGCAATTGCAAATCCAGGTAGGATTAGAACGTAGACTTCGGGGTGGGCGAGGAACCAGAAGAGGTGTTGCCAGAGAATCGGGCTGCCTCCTCCACTAATGTCGGCTACCTCTCCACTCACAACGAGACCGGTTGGGAGGAAAAAGCTGGTTCCAACAACGCGATCCATAAACTGGAGAAAGGCGGCTGCTTCGAGAGGGGGAAATGCTAGTAGAAGCAGAAAGGCAATCACAAGCTGGGACCAGACGAAAAAGGGCATGCGCATGTACGTCATTCCCTCTGCACGGAGCTGAATGGTGGTGACGATAATATTAATGGCACTAAGCAGGGAGGAGGTAATGAGAAAGACCATACCCACGAGCCAGAAAGTCTGCCCATGTCCCGCTGTGATATCAGCCAGAGGAGGGTAAGATGTCCAGCCTGATTGGGCTGCACCCTCGGGAAGGAAAAAACTTGCGACCATGATAACGCTGCCTACGAAAAGACACCAATAACTAGCGGCGTTTATCTTTGGGAAGGCCATATCGATAGCGCCAATTTGAAGTGGTACCACGTAGTTGGCAAATGCGCCCACGGCAAGGGGCACTACCCCCATAAACACCATGATAGTCCCATGCATGGCACCCATGATATTGTAGTGGTCCGGTGAAATGATTCCCCCGGTGCTTGGAAAAAGAAATCCGACGACCGGAATTGGTTGATCCGGATAGGCCATGCTCCAGCGCATCAGCATCATGAGGCAGAAGCCGAAGAGGAGGAAGAAGCCTCCCGTTAACCCATACTGAAGCCCGATGACCTTGTGGTCAGTCGAGATGATATATTTCTGCCAGAATGGCAGTTCTTCGCTATGGTTTACTTCGTGAGTTTCGGTGGGGGTAGCTGTGTGGTCGGGCATAGATTGCAGCTAAACAGACTCCCTATCTCGGATCGAGGCGGTGGAGTCTGTTTATTCTCAAGGGTTGCTTCATCAAGAAGAGTAAAGTGATAAATTTTCCAAGGGGGTGTCACTTGGAAAACGTAAAGTCGACAGTCTGAGTTTCATTCGCCGCCACCGTAACGGAGGAAGAGCGGCTACCCATTCTCTCATGCCAGGCTTCGATTTCATAAGTCCCAGCAGGGAGCCCTTTGATCTCGTAATTGCCGTCCTCACCCGTGACATCAAAGAAGGGATGGTCTAAAACCGCTGCATAGGAGCTCATCCATGGATGTTTGTCACACTTGATTTTAAACATTCCTTCAGTCTTTTTGAAGGATCGTGGCTTTGCAACCTTCATGCTTCCAGGCATCGCCAAGTTGAACTCCCGGTTCTTATTGGGGAGTGCATGAACGTTGTGGAGTACCCCGTCGGAGTTTGTAAAGATTACATCTTGGCCTTTCATGACCGCAAATACGTGTGGGCTGTACTTACAACCCTTTTGATCAACTTCCACCGGCACGGCTGAAGGCGCATAGGGACCACCACTTGGGCCGCCTGTGATGGAAAGAAAAACGTTAGCTATTGCATTATTCGATCCCAACACGAGGGCTTCAGACACCGGGGATTGGTTCTGATCGCTCCAATGCTTTGAACACACTGGCTCGTCAGCCATATCTATTTCCTTCAAGTTGGGTATGGAGCCTTCAAATTTAACCGAACCGACGATCTTCGATCCGCTTGTTGGAATTGGAATACCACCCTTCGCTCCTCCAGTCGGAGCTGGCGGTGCAGATTCAGCCTTGGGTGTTTCAGAAGTTTGACTGCCGCCTCCGCAGCCTGAAAATATCAAAGAAACACCTAATAGCAGTGATGCGACACAGACGCGGACGTGTTTTTTCGAACTCATGCGCAATAAACTCCTCCAGCTTAAGATTAACTAACTTTCTAAACGATGAACCGATCAAATTTAAAGAATAAAAAAGGGTTACGCGTTTTTACTCACGCTAGAAACCTCACAAGAGGTATAAAGCGTGATGTTGTGGCTATCTATGATTCGCGGTAATGCTCTGTCAATCAAGAATAGTTCTTTAATAGGATAGCGTTATTGCGAACAAGTGGAGAACGACAGGGCAAATAACTGCTGAGACCCAAGATGGGGAAAGGATTCGACCCATTTGATCGATCTTTTAAGAGGATAAAGACCTTGAAGAAGCAAATCTTCACTCTGCTCTTGGTTTGCGATGCCAGTCTCGCTTAAGTCTAACGCGATAATTGCCAATTCCATAGTTGTCACTCAACCGCGGAATTGATTTGATTAAAAATCCTGTTGGTGCAGCGCACTGTTTCCATTGGGGGAATGTTCGGCGAAAATTCCAAAATCGATTTTAGTCATCCCAATCTGGGTCGAAAATTTGCTAAGAAAACCGATAAGTTTTGTTTCAACATGATCTTTTCTTTAAGGGACAGAGATGGTGTTGTTGGTATGGGTTTCTTTCGGCTTTGGAGTGGTTTTGGTAGCCATTGGTTTAAAATCTTAGGTATCGGCTTTGAGCCTTGATTGTACAATTCGTAAGCTTAAATCCTATTCTAGGAGGATCTAAGGATATTTTCATGGCAAATAGGCTAGCTAACATCTCTATCGTCGCGGCGGCGACATTTGTTTCCCGGATTCTGGGTCTCTTGAGGGATGTTATCATCTTTGCCAGTCTTGGAGCGACTGCTTTAAGCTCCGCCTTCCTAATAGCGTTTGCCATACCGAATTTGTTCCGAAGACTACTTGGGGAAGGGGCTCTTACATCGGCTTTCGTGCCGATATATTCGGAGGAGTTGGAGAAGAGAAGTCGGGAGGAAGCTCATCAATTTCTTAATAAAGTTCTGACGAGGTTAGCAGTTCTGCTGCTAGTTTTAGTTCCCATTGGATCTTTCCTTGCTCTCCAAGTGATGCGGTATCCAGGGTTAGCAGAACGCTGGTATCTGTCGGCTGAGCTGACCATTCTTTTGCTCCCCTATTTGTTATTTGTGTGTGTGGCCGCGATTCTGGGCGCTGCTCTCAATATTCTCCGACGTTTCACGGTAGCTGCACTTTCTCAGGTTTGGCTCAACCTTTCTATGATTATCGCGATTGGATTCTTCGGCTACTTTCTAGCCGGAAATTCCCATGAGAGAATTCTCTATCTGTGCACAGGGGTGCTTTTCGGAGGGTTTATTCAGATCGTTATCCCCACCTTTGCGTTGCGGCGAGAGGGGGTGCGTCTCCGTTTCGATCTGAGAGGGTCCGATCGTTTGAAGGAGATGATGAGTCTGTTCCTCCCAGGGGTGCTGGGTGCGGCTATCATCCAGATTAATTTTTTGGTCTCACGCTTGATCGCCTTTTGGCTGAGCGATGAAGCGGTTGCAATCCTCTATCTTGCTAATCGGTTGATTGAACTGCCATTAGGTATGTTTGTGATCGCGGTTACCACTGTATGCTTTCCTGATTTAGTCCGAAACGCTGTGAAGGGAGATTTTATGAGGTTTTCAGAAACTTTCCATCAGAGTATCCGTCTGATCCTTGCTATTACTTTCCCAGCCGCCCTCGGTCTATTTCTGCTGCGAGATCCTATTCTTCAGCTCTTTTTCCAGTGGGGAGCATTTGAAAGAAGCGACGTGCTAAAGACGGCACCAGTTCTTGCTGCTTATTGCGGGGGGCTTCCATTCTTCGCTTTTGCTGCCCTTTCAACTCGGGGGTTTCATGCCATCAAGGATATGCGCACCCCAGTCATTCTGGCCTTTGTAAATTTCATTCTCAATCTCATCCTCAGCCTGATTCTAGTGAGGCCATTAGGGATGATCGGTTTGGCTTTAGCTAATGTCTTTGCTATGGTGTTTCATGCGTTGGCCATGCATAATCTTCTTAGTCGGAAGGTGTCTTTATTAGGAAATTCATTTTCTTTTCTCGCAGTGATGAAGATCGTTGTCGCCACATTAGGAATGGGAATCCTAGTTGCTATCGCATGGATGTGGATTTCCTCTCAGTTCGTCTCACTGAAATTCGCTTCTCTTGTTGCGGTATTTTTCATTATTCCCGCCTCGGTCCTGGCTTACTTTTTCTTGTTGCGGTTAGTGCGTCTGGAAGAGGCGAGTGAGATTGGGCTGATGATGCGCAGGTTACTGCGATACTGATTACAGCCCGATCCTAATGGGTTGTTATTGATAGAAAACAGGGGCGGAAGGTTCAGAGCTTCAAGTTAGCAGGAAGGTGGGAAGCGTTGATATGAGTATTAGAGAAATTAATTTTCTAGATTTCAGGGTAGGGTCGGGTTTGGGGCGATAACGGTTGTAAATTTGTCCGTGGATAAAGGAAGAACAGTCCTGTTTTTGAGTGAGCCAGAACTTATGGGTTGGAGAACGCTAGGGTGGTTCTCAGGACTATGTGGCAATTCCCGTCGGGGTATTCTAAGATAATTCCGGTGTTAAAGTTCAAAACGATCTCTTCTTCGCCCCTAGTTTTGGTCAATGGCACTGAGGGATTGGCGAAATGCGCTTCTGTTCGAGCGGTTGGTGATTAGCTCTAATTAGGCCTCAGAGTGGGTTAGCCTGTATCTCTCTGCTGCATTCGTACGAAAACCATCGCAGCTAGTAGATTACAAATTGGCACACCCGGAGGGACTCGAACCCCCAACCTCCTGGTCCGTAGCCAGGCGCTCTGTCCAATTGAGCTACGGGTGCATCCGGAACGGAACCCCGAAAAATTCTTTGATGTAAGTTATCTCTATTCCTTGTATCAGCGCGTCCGGTTACCGAAATTGAAGCCTCCGAGCCTTTAGTGGAACTCAGATACCGTCAGCCTTAGAGAAGGTAAGCGGACTATGGTCACTGGAGCGGGAAAATCAAGCATAACAAGGATCCGTTTAAACACTTCCAACGATCGACTACCTTAGTAGTTGTAAAATGGTGACCGCCCAAAAGAGCCTGCAATATCCATGGGTTTCCTGGGTCCTAGAACTTATACTATCCAAAATCGTGGGCGGCTTTTGGGAATTTAATCGAGTTTCAGAATAAGGGTTATCCTTTCTGCAGCAGTAAATATAGAAGGTGCATTAACTACGAATATCTTATTCTGAGTACGTTCTATGAATCCAAAGTAACCTCCGTGATGATCGAAAACCGATTGGTACCTGTATATTTTAGATCTTGTCGCAAAAGAGTTTCTCGAATTTTATTTAACCGTCTCCTTAGCCTTAGGAGCAGATCAGAAGGGATTCGGCGACATGGTAATTTTTCAGGAGGAGTTATTTGTTGATCGTGTTTGCTGTTTTAGTTTCGATCGTGAACTCCTTCGGCCCCCTTGGATTTTTGGATGAGGCATTTTTATGAAACTGTGCGGTTTGAAAAAAGGCGGTAGGGTTGGAATTGGGATCGGCCTGATTCCCTACACCTTACGATGTTAGCTTAACTTTGGGAAAAGTTTTTTGAAATCGTGCATTTTAACGGAACACGATCTCTCTTTTAGTGGAGCGAGAAGTGTTCGGTAGATATCAACTTCAAAATTTGCTAATGGGTGCCGAAACTTCCGGGAATTATAATCTAAAGGTGGTTTTTATTTAAGGGGAGAAGCGGCACAAATTCTAGATATTGTCAGAAAATCGAACGATGGATGTAGGGGGATTTGGACCAACGCCGGAGCTCATTGATCTCAAGGATTTTCGTGCGTGGATATTAGAGGAGGATGCTGAGATTCTCGCGATAGATAAGCCCGGATGGATCGTCTGCCATCCTTCCAAAAGGGGACCTCTTTCAAGTCTGATAGGGGCAAGCCGAATTTATACAGGGATCGAGAATCTTCACCTTATAAGTCGTCTGGATCGAGAAACTAGTGGTGTTGTACTTCTCGCCAAGAGTCGTCCTGTTGCTCGTCGTTTTCAGATGGCGCTTCAGAACCGATGTGTGGATAAGGTCTATTTCGTTGTATTGGAAGGAAGTCTACATGAGCCTATTAGGGTAAATCAGCCGATCGGCCGCGATCCTTGCAGTAGGGTGGCGATTAGGCAGACAGTTCGTCGTTCAAGATCGACACGAAGAGCGGTTAGTCTATTCGAGCCTTTGATCAATCGGAACGGTTACTGTCTAGCGAAGGTTAAGTTAGAGACAGGGCGCAAGCATCAGATTCGTGTTCACGCTTTCTGGATGGATCATGGGGTTGTTGGCGATAAGATCTATGGCCCAGATGAAACGCTTTATCTCGAATTTATCGAGAAGGGGTGGACAGTCAGGTTGGAGAAAACGCTTCCTCTGATAAGGCAGGCTGTTCATGCAGCCAGACTACGGTTCAATTTTCCCGAAGGTGAACGCGTATTCCAATCCCCCTTTCCTTCGGACTTGCGGAGGTTTTGTTGTCAGACTATGGGGATTGATAAGGATGAACTAGAGGAAAATTTAGCTGATAAGTATAAGATTGATCAATAGGTAAGATGAGTGTGTTCCTGGAGAAATACAATATTCAGTCATCACTTTCTACCCTCGGTAATTCTCCAATATCCTGACCGCGGCTTTGACCGCTTCGATATGGGCCTCGATTCGAGTTTCAACGGTGCAATTGGTGGGACACTCAAAAGTGTAAACAAGGTTGCCACCGTGAGCAAGAAGGTAACACGACTCCGGCCACTGGGGACGGAGTGCCAAGTCTAAAGGTGGATGGAGGACGCTCTCCGCAGCCGGATACCCTTCGATCACGTTGGAATGATCTATTCCAACTATGGGGGAAACGGAACTGAGGATGGACTGGGCTGGAGATGGGACCTTGTGGCGATTGAGCTCATAAAGGTAATAGCCTGCTGCTTCGCAGTCTTCGTGAAGAGCGATTAGAAGTGAAAAACAAGCTACATTTTGAGAGAGCCATTGAGAGTGATATTTGGCCTCCGGAGTTTCTAGTTCGAGGTAATCACGATTAATGTCGAGACCCTGTCCATTCTCACGCGTTCCAGCTCTTATCCCTGTCGGGTTGAGAAGGGGGCATAGACAAAGACGGAGCGATCTGGGGAAAGCTCCCTCTTTAAGTAATCGCAAAAGAGCCAGCGGGCCGGCTGGCTCGTTACCGTGAATTCCAGCTGATAGGTAGAGGGATGTATTTGAAGAGGTTCCATCTCTTACCAACGCCAAGAGTGGATCGCTCCCGATCCATCCCATTTCGTGAATTGTAAATTCACACCGGTTTGCTTCCCTCTGGAGATCCTTCAAGTATTGACGAACGTCGAATTGTGAGATTTCGCTTTCCAATCCGATCGATTCCTACAAATAAGATAAAACTGAAATTTGAAGCATAAGCTCGTATATATTGGTGTCTTGTCTCCAAACCTGGTCTGAGAGTTAAGGTCTTTCAGACATAATTATCCGTTTGACGCAATGATTAGAGTTCGATTCGCGCCGAGTCCCACCGGGCATTTTCATATAGGAAATGCTCGCACTGCTCTTTTTAACTGGCTTTATGCACGCCACACCGGAGGGGTGTTTGTCCTGAGAATAGAGGACACAGACCGTGAGCGTAATTCCCCTGAGGCACTCGAAAAAGTGCTTACCAGTTTGCGATGGCTGGGCTTAAATTGGGATGAAGGCCCTGAGGTCGGAGGGAATGCAGGTCCTTACTTTCAGAGTCAGCGTGAAGCAATTTACAAGGATTTTCTGGAAAAATTGAGGGATAGTGGCAGGGCTTATAACAAGGAAGGAGCGGTTTACTTCAGAGTATCGGGAGAGGACCAAGTAATAGAGGACGCGATTCGGGGAAAGGTTGTACGACGGGAGGAAAAAGACTTTGTTATTTTTCGCTCCGACGGTACGCCGATCTATCACTTCGTGGTAGTTGTCGATGATATATCGATGGGAATTACGCACGTGATTCGTGGTGAGGATCATCTTTCGAATACGAGTAAGCATACCGAATTGTTTGCAGCGTTGGGAGCCGAAATTCCTGTCTTTGCTCACATCCCTCTCATTCTTAAACCCCACGGGCCCGGGAAGATGAGCAAGCGTGATTGGGGTTTCCAGGTTGGTGATTACGAAAGCCGGCTGTTTTTAGCCTCCGCGGTCCGAAATTATCTTTGTTTACTCGGGTGGTCTCCCAAAGACGACCGTGAGGTTCTTTCAATAGAAGAGATGATTGAACTTTTTGACTTCCCTGGTATCAACAAAGATGGGGCGCGATTTGATGAAGGAAAACTTTCCTTCATTAACTCGGTGCATTTACGAGATCTTCCCTTGGAGACTTTCGTTAGTATCTCTCGACCGATTCTCGTTCAGAGTGGGACTGTTGAGGAGGGAACTGACGAAGACTACCTAAGGATAGTCCTTCAGTTATGTCAGGAAAAAATACGGACATTCGAGGAACTTCCAACTTATGTTTTCCCCTTCTTTAGGGAGGATTTCTCATTTCAGGAAAAGGCAGAAAAGAAAATCATGAGGAAGAAAGGATCTCTTTCTCGTTTGCGCGAATTGCTGGCTGTTTTTGAGGCGATGGATGAATTTGGTGAGGAGGTTCTCGAGAACAGGCTGAACCAATTAGCTGAGAGCAAAGGATTCTACACAGGAGACTACATCCACCCGACTCGATTGGCCCTTTCTGGAACTAATGCCGGTCCCGGAATCTATGCCTTGATTCGAGTTTTGGGACGAGAAAGAACTTTAGCACGAATCCGGCGATATCTTGACATGCGCTCCCAGGAGAGATGATTGATGAGTGAGAGATTTTATTGTAGGATTTTATATACAACTTTAAAGTAATGAGCAGAATCGATTCCAGTACTGCTTCGGATTTCATCCGTCAAATCGTGACGGATGACATGGGTACCGGTAAGTGGGACGGACGGGTTGTGACACGGTTTCCACCAGAGCCGAATGGGTACCTTCACATTGGGCATGCCAAATCAATTTGCTTAAATTTTGGGGTGGCAAGAGAGTTCGGTGGTGTCTGCCACCTTAGATTCGATGACACCAACCCAGAGAAGGAGGAAACAAAGTATGTTGAAAGTATCGAGGAAGATATTGAGTGGCTAGGCTGGGATTGGGGGGAGCACCTCTACTTTGCCTCCGATTACTTTGAGACCCTTTACCAATATGCTCTTAAGCTTGTTCGGGCAAATAAGGCCTATGTTTGTGATCTGGGCCAGGAAGAGATTCGAAGATACAGGGGCACCTTAACTGAACCAGGGAAAGAGAGTCCCTTCCGGAACCGGACGGTAGAGGAAAATCTCGATCTTTTTGGACGGATGAAGACGGGTGAGTTTGAAGAAGGCTCTCGGGTTTTAAGGGCAAAAATCGACATGGCTGCCTCAAACTTAAATCTTCGCGATCCGGTCATCTATCGTATTTTGTATAAGAGCCACCATCGGACAGGCGACAGCTGGTGTATTTATCCCCTGTATGACTTCACACATGGCCAGAGTGATTCAATTGAGAAGGTTACTCATTCAATCTGTTCCCTGGAGTTCGAGGATCATAGGCCGCTCTATGACTGGTTTTTAGATGCCCTAGAAATCTATCATCCGCAACAAATCGAATTCGCCCGGCTTAATCTCACTTATACAGTAATGAGTAAACGAAGGCTTCTAAAACTTGTAGAGGAAGGTCATGTTGACGGATGGGATGACCCCAGGATGCCGACTCTTACCGGAATGAGGCGCCGTGGCTATCAGCCGGAAGCAATTCGCGATTTTTGTGATAGAGTCGGGGTGGCAAAACGACACAATATAGTCGAATTTTCGCTTTTGGAGCATTGTGTGCGCGAAGACCTGAACAAGATTGCACCTCGTGTGATGGCAGTTCTTAGACCTCTTAGGGTCGTGATTGAGAATTTTCCCGAAGATGAAGTGATCGAGTTAGAGGCGATAAACAATCCTGAGGATCCTACTGCAGGAGTCCGAATGGTGCCCTTCTCACGGACCCTTTATATCGAGCGGGATGATTTTAGAGAAGATCCTCCGAAAAAGTACTTTCGACTCTCCCCTGGGCGTGAAGTGCGTCTACGTTATGGGTACTTCATCACATGTACCGGAGTGGTAAAAAACGATATAACTGGAGATATCGAGGAGGTTCGCTGCCGATATGATCCCGAGACTAAAGGAGGCCAGTCACCAGATGGTCGGAAAGTAAGAGGAACTATTCATTGGGTTTCAACGGACCACGCCTTGGATGCTGAAGTAAGGTTATATGACCGACTTTTCAACAGTGAAAATCCGGAATCAAAGAAGGCTAATGGGGATTTTATTTCTGACCTGAATTCGGGATCGCTTGAAGTTGTCGATTGTAAAGTCGAACCTAGTCTCGCAAAGGCTGCACCTGGGGGTGTTTTTCAGTTTGAGCGAATTGGCTACTTTTGTGTGGACCAGAGAGATTCAAGCGAAAAAAATCTTGTTTTTAATCGAACTGTCCTACTGCGTGATTCATGGAAGAAGATAGACAAAAAAAAGAATTAGGACTCGATGTTGTGTCACAATTCCCTTTCTAATCCTCGTGTACTCTAAATGATCGATGGCCTCTAATCTTTTCCAGAAGGTATGGGATACGCATTCGTTAAGGCAGTTCGCCAACGGCCAGGACCAGCTGTTTGTCGGAACCCATCTTATTCACGAAGTCACCAGTCCTCAGGCGTTTGGCATGCTCCGGGAGCTAGATCTGCCGGTACGTTTTCCCCATAGGACTTTTGCCACCGTTGATCACATTGTGCCGACGGATGAGAGCTCTGAGCCATTTTCGGACGTATTGGCTGATCAGATGATTAAAGAACTAAGGCGAAATTGTGATGAGTTTGGAATCACCTTTTTTGACCTACGATCTGGAGGACAAGGGATCATTCATGTAATCGGACCCGAACAAGGGATAACGCAGCCCGGCATGACGATTGCCTGTGGTGATTCACATACTTCGACCCACGGTGCGTTTGGGGCAATTGCGTTCGGCGTCGGCACAACTCAGATTCGTGATATCTTGGCCACCCAAACACTTATGATGGGAAAGCTGAAAGTACGTCGAATTAATGTCGATGGGTTGCTTGGGCCAGGAGTTTATGCAAAAGATGTTATTTTACATATTATTAGAACCCTTGGCGTGAATGGTGGACTCGGGTACGCCTATGAGTACGGCGGTGATGTAATCGATCGGTTTAGTATGGATGAACGTATGACTGTATGTAACATGACCATCGAAGGAGGGGCCCGATGCGGGTACATGAATCCAGATAAGACTACGTTCAAATACTTAGAGAAACGGCCCTATTCTCCCGGCGTTGAAGACTGGGATAAGGCGAAGGATCAATGGTTAAGTCTCTCATCTGATCCGAATTGTGACTATGATGATGTCGTTTATGTTAGGGGGGAAGATATTAGTCCCACCGTGACTTGGGGGTTTAATCCAGGACAGTCGATGTTCATCGATGAACAAATACCAAACCCTCAAGCCCTGCCAGAGGGAGAACGGTCGACTGCCGAGGAAGCACTCAACCATATGAAGTTGAAACCTGGCAGTCCTATTGAGGGGACACGGATAGATGTAGCCTTCATTGGGAGTTGTACGAATAGCAGGCTGTCGGATCTCAAGGAAGTGGCCCAGTACCTGAAGGGGAAAAAAGTGGCGTCTAAGGTACGGGCCTTGGTAGTTCCAGGTTCGGAAGGAGTGAATGTAGTGGCTGAGGAACTAGGCATTGCTGATGTATTTCGGGAAGCGGGCTTCGAATGGCGTGGGGCAGGATGTTCAATGTGTCTCGGGATGAATCCTGACAAACTGGTGGGTGATCAAATCTGTGCCAGTTCGAGCAATAGAAACTTCAAAGGCCGCCAAGGAAGCCCGGACGGGAGAACCATATTAATGAGTCCGATCATGGTAGCGGCTGCAGCTGTAACTGGCCAAGTTAATGATGCTAGAAAAATTTTCAGCCTCTAGCTTGGAAGCGCAAGGCGATTCCCAAGGAAATAAAAGGAAGATTAAGATTATCCCATACTGGTGATGATAGATCAAAGGCATTTTCAATCGATTAGGGAGATCGGTTGTATCAGCTACCCGAAATACGACCTTAGACTAATGGGAGTCTAAGATTTATGAAACTTATCGAAATTAAGAAACGATGTAAAAATGCCTCTAGAAAAGATTACCAAGATTAGCGGTTGTGGTATTTCCATACCGGGAGATGACATTGACACTGACCGAATAATACCAGCTCGGTTTATGAAATGCATTACATTTGATGGTCTCGGAGAATATGCATTTTACGATGAACGAATGAGAAAGGATGGGACTGAGAAAGCCCATGCCATGAATGATTCCCGTTTTAAAGGTGCTTCGATTTTACTTTGTGGCGCGAATTTCGGTTGCGGAAGTTCAAGGGAGCACGCTCCACAGTCCCTCTATCGATTTGGAATCCGAGCTCTTGTCGGGGTTAGTTTCGCCGAGATTTTCTATGGTAATGCTCTAAATTTGGGAATTCCTTGCTTGGACGCTGATCGGGAAGCGATTTTGAGGCTTGCGGCTGTAATTGAAAAGGATCCTCTGCTTGAAATCACTATCGATCTCACTGATGATCGAGTTTCCTATGGAGAAAAAGGATTTTTCGCTACGGTTACTCCCGGTGCGAAGAAAAGCTTACTCGAGGGAAAGTGGGACCCGATTGGCGAGTTGCTAGAAGGACTCGACAAAGCGGATGAACTCGAATCTATGTTGCCCTATTAGGAATCCGTTGCAGTAATTTTAGTTGAAATCTTTAGTGCTTAAGGCATCAATGAAACATCGACGATTTTGCTTATCAGCGTTGGCCACTGCTTCCACTCTGGAATCGGATCAATGGTGGATTCAAACCGTCGCTAGCGATTCCCTGTTCTTCCTATTGACTGGATCTTCGAATGGACCTGATGCCCGAAAAAGGTATTGAATTTAAGATCATACAGAACGACGGAATTTTGATAAACAGATGATCAATATCGTTGACGGGGCTGGGATTTTTATCTGGCCGCTTGGTTTGTGTTCTTTCCTATCAATATTTGTCATTGTGGAGAGGTTGATTGCACTTAGAAACAGCAATGTAATCCCAACGGAGCTGGTCGATAGTTTCGTTGAAGGTAAAATCCCTGAGGCCCTCGACGAATCGGTAGCAGGGCGCATTTTACGATTTTACGACAGGAATGATCCGGACCAGGATCAACTCAAGGCTTTTGCTCGGTTAGAAATCTCGCGAATGGAGCGGGGGATGTTCATCCTTGAGATTATAGTAAGCGCTGCTCCCCTGATCGGGCTTTTGGGGACCGTTACCGGTCTCGTGAAAGTATTTGCTAACATATCCTACGAAACCGGAATGCCCGATCCATCTTCCTTTGTTGAAGGTATAGCGCTGGCATTGACTACCACGATGTTAGGGCTCTCCATTGCCATTCCATCATTGGTCGGAAATAGCTTTCTGACTAGACGGGTGGATACATTAGCGGTTCGTTTGAGTGTTGGGGTTGAACGCCTAATCGACATCAGTAGGTCGCCGCGACGGGGATGAGATTGGGGTTTTGCTATGGAACTTATTGAAACCCATAGGCGTCGAAAAGTGGAAATCAATATTGTGCCGCTAGTCGATGTTTTAATTGTGTTAATCTTTTTTTTCCTTGTTTCAATGCAGTTTCGAAATATGACGACTCTCAATCTTGTTTTACCCAAAATCGAAACCGCAGGAAAAAACAAGAATGTCGAACAACTCGAGATTGCAATCGACGCTGCGGGCCAATTCTTTCTCAGTGGAGTCCCAATTTCCAAGGATGAACTTGAGTTTTCGCTGAATTTACAGGGAGAATTAAATAGAGAGATTCCAGTCCTCGTTATGGCCGATGAGGAGACTTACCTCAAGAGAGTTACCTATATCATGGATGTTTGCCGGGAAGCAGGATTGGAGAAAATCAGGCTTCAGTCGCGGTAGAATTTCCATCCATCCTAATCCTCAGGGATTGATCTAAGTCGAAAATTCCACCACCGGATCGACATCAGCTTCGTAATCCACGCCAGATATTCCAAATCCGAACAGTTTTAGGAAGTCGGAGCGATAGCCGGCGAAGTCGGAAATCTCATCCAAGTTTTCAGTTGTAACCTGGTTCCAAAGTTCTGTTGCGGTTTTTTGGATGTCGGATCGCATCTCAAGATCGTCGATGCGCACCCTTCCTTCTTTGTCAAAGAGAGTTTCTCCTTCCCCGTATATGTGAGTACTGAAAAGTCGATAAATTTGTTCAACACACTCCTCATGGATTCCCTTTTCCTTCATTACTTTGAAAAGGATAGAGATGTATAAAGGGACTACGGGTATAGCAGAACTGGCATGGGAGACGAAGGCTTTGTTTACCGAGGTAAAAGCTCTACCGCCGATTGATTTAAGCGACTGGTTGATTTCCTGCGCTGTATCCTCAATGTGTTTTTTTGCAATTCCAATGGTGCCGTTTCGATAGACAGGCCAGGTAACTTCAGGACCAATATAGGAATAGGCGCAGGTTGAGCATCCTTTCGCAAGCAGATCCTCCCTTCTTAGAGACTCAATCCATAATTTCCAATCTTCGCCTCCCATAACCTTGGTGGTACCTTCAATTTCTTCCTCTGTTGCAGGTTCGAAAGTGACCTCCTTAACCTCTCCCCGGTCTGTATCGAGACCCTTACTAGTAAAAGCCCTGCCGACTGGCTTTAGGGCCGACCTATAAACTTCTCCTGTATACGGATCGGTTCTCCGCGGCGCGGCCAAACTGTATACAAGGAGGTCGATTTTGCCTAATTCTAGCTTAATCAGATCTATCGTTTTTTCTTTAATTTCATTACTAAATGCGTCGCCATTGATGTTGCATGCCACAAGACCTTCTTCTCTGGCCGCATTCTCGAATGCGACCGAATTATACCAGCCGGCTTCGGCGGTTCTCCCTCGTTCAGAGCCCCGGTGCATAAAAACCCCAAGAGTAGCGGAACCGCATGCGAAGGCGCTGACAATACGGGTGGCTAGTCCGTATCCGGTAGATGCTCCAATGATAAGGACATTCTTTGGTCCATTCCTGATCTTGCCACGGGATTGGACAGTCTCGATTTGTGCTCGTATATTCGCTGCACATCCAGTCGGATGAGCTGTTATACAGATAAATCCTCGAGTCCTTGGTTTGATGATCATATGGGATTTAACTTGGGGATTTCCGAAATAGGAGCAATGGAAAACATTTTTAGTTAAGGTGATAGGCTGGTCAAAATCAGTTGGGGTTTGATGGATAAAATTTGTGAGTGTCTAAGATGTCGGAAATAGTTGCTTATTTACTGAATTAGATTCTGTTTTTGCAATGGATTGCGAGAGTGGACACGCAAAGCGAAATCTGATTTTCTCATTGCTAGGAGTCCGGCGGTTAAGCTTTGCTACAGCTGTTTGAGTCAATTGGTAAAAAAGAATGGATAATCTAACCTAATGAATCCCTTTAGATGGAGACTTCACTGGCAGATCCTGTTGGCCCTCGGGTTAGCCACTGTTTGTGTTGTAATTGTAAGGGCATTGGGGATCGAGAATACCGATTTCTCTAGAGGATTGGAGGCATCTTGCCGTTTTGGGGGTGATCTATTTAAGAATGCCCTGAAGATGATCGTAGTTCCGTTGATCATCTCTTCTATCATCAGCGGCATGATGAGTCTGGGAGCGGACCGTAATGTGGGTCGGATCGGGTTCAAGGTACTTATTTACTATGGTATAACCGGCCTACTTGCGATACTTATCGGTCTCTTCTTGGTTAATACCATACGTCCGGGTGTAGTCGACGAAAGTCTATCCGAACTCATTAAAGGGCAAGCACAAGATGCGGACGAATTCATCGGAAAAATAGAGGGTCGTGGTCCCGCAGATATCGTAGGCATCGTACACCGAATGTTTCCTCCCAATATTTTTCAGGCGGCAACCGACAATGGGCAACTTTTGGGAATTATCACCTTCAGTCTCTTTTTTGGATTCTTCATCAGTAAACTTCCCGAGCGTCCACGGCAGTTTCAATTCGAATTATGGAAAAGCATTCAGCAAGTGATGATGTTGATCACGAATCTGATCATTAAATTTGCACCTATCGGCGTCTTTGGACTTGTAACCCCTATTATCCTGAGAACCGGCTTCGATGCTATTTTACCACTTTTTAAGTTTTTTCTCACAGTCTTGCTGGGACTTTCGATTCATTTTTTTGTTACTCTAGGAGTGCTCCTAAAGCTGGTTGGTCGAGTACAGCCATTTCAGCATTTTCGCACAATGGTGCCTGCCTTGTTAACTGCATTTTCCACAGCATCTTCTGCTTCAACCTTACCGGTCACCATGGAGACCGTTGAAAAACAGGCAGGAGTCTCTCCTAGAACAGCTAGTTTCACTCTTCCTCTTGGTGCTACCGTAAACATGGATGGAACAGCACTCTATGAGTGTGTTGTGGTGATCTTTATTGGACAGATATATGGGTTTGAAATGGGGTTTTCAACTCAACTTACGATTCTTGTGCTGGCTCTAGTGACCTCAGTTGGAGTGGCCGGCATCCCAGCCGCGAGTCTAGTTGCAATAACCCTTATTCTTGGGGTGGTAGGTTTACCTATTGAGGCTGTTGGATTAGTTTGGGTGACTGATCGATTGCTCGACATGTGTCGTACCTCTGTAAATGTGTTTAGCGACACTTGCGGAGCCGTTATCATCGCAAAATCAGAGGGAGAAAAGGGGATTTATGGAGATGAAAAAGTAGCACCTAAATGAGGCGCTGACCTTTTATGGTTTGTTCATTTCTTGATCACTAGTATTCGATCACAGAATTCTATCGTGTCCTGAACGATCTTTGGCCCTGAATAAACAAAATGTTGCCTCATGATTCTTGTGTTAGATGAAATTTCAACTCCAAGCAGACTATCAGCCAACAGGTGATCAACCCCAGGCAATCGATGCGCTTGTCCGATCTGTGGGTGAGGGTAACCGTTATCAGACTCTTCTTGGAGTGACGGGATCTGGCAAGACATTCACAATGGCGAATGTGATCGAGGCACTCCAGCGTCCGACGTTGATTATTTCTCACAACAAGACGCTTGCGGCACAATTGTATTCGGAATTTAAAGGGTTTTTTCCCAATAACGCAGTCGAGTATTTTGTCAGTTATTACGACTACTATCAGCCAGAGGCTTACATTCCCCAAACAGACACTTACATCGAAAAGGATTCATCGATCAATGACGAGATTGAAAGACTTCGCATTTCTGCCACAAGTTCTCTTATCAGTCGTCAGGATGTGATCGTGGTGGCTAGTGTGTCTTGTATTTATGGCCTGGGCTCTCCGGAGGATTTTTCGGAACTGATGATTCCTATTCAGGTGGAGGAAAAATTTGGGAGGGATCAATTTCTAGAACGGCTGGTTGACAACCTTTATGAGCGAAACGACATCAAATTTGCCCGGGGGGGGTTTCGAGTCCGGGGTGATACAATTGATGTTTTCCCAGCCTATATGGAAACGGCTGTTAGAATCGAATTTTGGGCTGACACAGTTGAGAGCATTAAGGAATTGGATCCTCTGACTGGAAAGACTGGGCAGCATTTTAACGGGTTCCACCTCTATCCGGCAAATCAGTTTATAACTCCAAAGCACAAGATCGAACAGGCCAAGGAAGGAATTCGAAAAGAGCTGGAAGATAGAGTTGCTGAATTCGAAAAAAACAATCGTTTATTGGAGGCGCAGCGCCTTCGAATGCGGACTGAGTATGATCTTGAAATGCTGGGAGAGATGGGATTTTGCAGCGGAATTGAAAACTATTCCCGCCATCTCTCAGGCCGTAAGGCAGGTGAGAGACCGTGGTGCCTGATCGACTTTTTCCCGAAGGAATTTATCCTTATTATTGATGAGAGCCATGCTACTGTCCCGCAAATAGGAGCGATGTATCGAGGAGACCGATCTCGAAAAGAAAAGCTTGTCGAATATGGCTTTCGTCTTCCCAGTGCACTCGACAATCGTCCTCTCAAAGTAGAAGAATTCAACAAAATGACAGGGTTAACGATCTTTGTTTCTGCAACACCCGCAGCCTTTGAAATGCAGGTCTCAAACACTGTCGTAGAGCAGATCATTCGCCCCACGGGTTTACTAGATCCTCTCATAGAGGTGCGGGAGGCTCAGGGGCAGGTAGAAGATCTGATTGAAGAAATACACCATGCTGTTAAAGAAGGGGAAAGAGTTCTAGTTACAACTTTGACTAAAAGGATGTCTGAAGACTTAACTGCTTATTTGCGCGAAAGGGCGATTAGGGTGGAGTATCTTCATAGTGACATCGATGCAATTGAGCGAATAGAGATTCTGCGTAATTTGCGTCGCGGAGACTTTGATGTGTTGGTGGGGATAAATCTTTTAAGGGAAGGATTGGACTTACCAGAGGTAGCTTTGGTAGCCATTCTGGATGCTGATAAGGAAGGTTTCCTTCGCAATCGAACCAGCCTGATACAGACGGCAGGGAGGGCGGCCAGACATGAAAGGGGACGAGTTATTCTGTATGCCGATGACTTAACTGAGTCGGTCAGGCAAACTCTTGAAATCACGAATGATCGTCGAAAAAAACAGACGGAGTACAATGAAAGGCACGGAATTATTCCCCAGAGTGTCAAGAGAGGCGATCAGGCAAGTCTTCATGTCAACGACCGAGTTGAAGATGGTGATCCGGTAAGTGTAAAAAAAGCCGGGGGGGATAAAGAAGTGGCCGCCGTAATTGCTGAAACTGAGTCAGAAATGCTTGAGGCAGCTGATGCCCTGGAGTTCGAGCGAGCCGCTCTTTTACGGGATCAAATTGATCTTTTGAGGAAGGGAAGGACCGACAAGTCGCGCAAGGCTTTACGGCCGAGTAGATATCGGAGATAGAGTTACAGCAGCAACTAGGTAATCCAGTAGATGAGCGTGCGAGAGACGGGCTTTTTTAATAAAAACATGGGTCTAATATGGTTCCGTTCCTAGGTCTCCCTTCTTCAGTGTAATAGCCTTCACGGTGAAACGTAATTACTGCAGAGCAGATGTCTATATTCCCCCTGGACAATAAGGCTACGGGATCTTCAACGGTTGCTTTTTCACCTAAATCCACTGGTTCAGAGGCTATAAAACTTTTTGATTAGGGACCCATGCCTGAGGAGCAATTCCTTCAAGGTGGGTTTTGACATCAACGACAACCGGTCGGTTGCTATTAAACGCTCTATCGAGAGCACTCGAAAGATCACCCGGTTTTCGGACGGTAATTCCAACACAGCCCATGGATTCGGCAATCGCGGCGAAGTCGTTTTCGCCGAAGAGCCAGAGCTCATCGGAACCGAAGGTTTGACCTCCATAAATAGCCTCATTCCCGTGTTTCTCCTGATTCAAAGAATGGTTATTGTTGACCACCGTGACTGTGTTGATACCGCACCTAACAGCTGTTTCCAGTTCCGACAGATGGTACCAGATACCTCCGTCACCTGTGAAACAAAGTACCGGGCGATCAGGACTGGCGCATTTGGCTCCCATTGCTGCGGGCAGACCCCAGCCCAGCGAACCGGCACAACGTATATAGAGTTGGTTGGAGTGCCTAAGGTCAAGCATAGTACCGGTCCAGATTCCTGAATGGCCCGTGTCCGATACCAGGATCGTGTCAGAAGGAAGAGATTCGCTCAATTCCCGGCAAAGTCGTTCTGGCCGTATCGGAATAACATCTGAATTGTACAAATTACTGATACTTTCTTTCCATGTTTTGACCAAGGCCTGGACTCGTTTGACCCAGTCGGTTCTGGGTTCAGTGGTCTCCGTATGGGTAATCATCCTCCGGAGAGTATTTCGGACGTCTCCATGAAGCCCAACTTTGATAGGGTAGTTACGTCCCAGTTCTTCCGGATTGATGTCGAGTTGGATAATGGGAGTGCCTTGGGGTGGAATGGTATAACCGTTTGTTACCTGTCCTCCGGTGTGGCTACCGATGAAAAAGACCAGGTCTGCTTCGCACAGAACTTGGTTGGCACAGGCGCGTGAGTAGGAACCGGGGACGCCTACGGCTAGTGGATGGTCGCACGGAAACATTGCCTTGGCATTTAGAGAAGTAGCTACTGGTATAGAAAGCTTTTGTGCAAGCTCTACAAGCTCGGCGCTGGAACCGGATGCAGTCACTCCGCCTCCGGCTACAATGACCGGTCGCATGGCTCGGATCAGCAATTGAAGAGCTTTCTCGATACTCTCGATCTGTGCTTCTGGCCGTAAAGGAGGAACATGGGAGAACATCTCCTCGATTATGACCTCAAGATCCGCTTTTTCTTCGACGACCGCTTGTCCGGCAAGACCTTCCATATCCAAATGGACCGGACCTGGAGTTCCTGAAGTAGCGGAACGGAATGCCTGGCGCAGATAAAAAGGTAGTTGCTCCAGATGGGAGACAAAGGCACTGTATTTAGTTACAGCTGAAAACGGACCGACATGATCGACTTCCTGGTAAGCGTGACGTTTTTGACTGATCTGATTTTCGCGGCCTGTCAGGGCAACGACAGGGGAACACGCGAGGTAGGCATCTTGTAGACCGGCCGCTAGATTAACAGCTCCTACCGACTGGGCCATGCAGAGCCCTGGTCCACGACGTACTCTCGCGTAAGCATCAGCCATATAGGCAGCGGGCTTTTCTCCGTGAGTTTGGACGCGGGTAATTCCCAGTCTCTCCATTTCCATAAGCGCCCTCGGAGCGATATAGGGCATGAAAAAAACGTGGCTTATTCCTATTTTTTGGATCGTTTCAGCTATGAATCGAGCCCCTGTTATTTTAGCCATGCTTAATTTTTAGAAGTTATGGTTTTGTCAATGATTGTACAGACTTAGTTTAGATTGTTAAGTTGAAACTAGGTCGTACAATTTAATTTGGCAACGGTATCTAGGACTTTGAGGATGGTACCTCGGGATGGGGTGAGGTCTTTTCGCTAGCAACATAGTGAAAGATGATGCAGACCTTGTGATTTGTGTGGTGCAAGGGTCATTGAGGGTTAAATTTTCTATTTTCAAAATACGACTTATAATTCTGACCCTACCTAAAGCCACCTATGGGACTTTTTTCAAAAAGACTTTATCTGTTTTCTTCAGAATAAGCGAGGAACTCATGGACATCCTCAAAGGCGCTTAAAACAATCTACACCGGCGCGGGCTGAGTTTCCCAACAACATGTAATCGGTCCCGTAGGTTTGAAAGGTAAAGCCTTGCTCATGTCGCTGGCGCAGTTCCTCAGGTGATCCGGCTCCTATCCCAATTGCTACTTTGTTCTTACGACATAGGGCAAGTGCTTCTGCAATCGCTTCATCAACCTCTTCGAATGGCTGGTACATTGGGTTCAAACCAAGGGACAAACAGAGATCGTAGGCCCCGACTAATAGAGCGTCGATTCCAGGTACAGCTGTAATCTCCTCGAGGTTCTGCAGCGCCTCTTTGGTCTCGAGGATCAGTGCAATCAAAATGTTCCCATTAGCATTAGAAAAGTAGTCCAGGTTATCCATCGTGTAGTGCGACGCACGTAGAGGACCAAATCCCCGTGAGCCTTCGGGCGGATACCGAGTAGCATCGACAATAGTTTTGGCTTCAGCGGCAGTTTTTACCATTGGAACTAGGATGCCCATGCTCCCAGCATCAAGGACTCGCTGAATAAAGATTGCATCGCTGTTCGGTACGCGGACTATGGGGATGGTATCGGTTCCGTTCATCGCCATCAACATGTGTTCAACCCTGCCCATATCTATGGGGTTGTGTTCGGTCTCAATGGCAAGCCAGTCGTAGCCGGCGTGCGCCATCAATTCTGCCACGTTGGGGCTGCCCAAACCAAGTAGTGCTCCTAGAGTTGGCTGTCCCGCCTTCAGTTTTTCGCGAACCCAATTTTTACGCATCGCTTATATTTATTTGTAGAGACTATTCGAAAAGACGATATCCAGAGAACCTTTACTCCTCCAAGTAGCCTATAAGTTGAGCCTTGTTTGGCTTGTAATATACCAAGAGAGGACGTTTGTCTTTGCGGATGACGGTAAGTCACCCTCTTCCACACTACTAGGTGGAGGGTTTCCTCAGTTCAACAACTCGAAGTAACCGAGTTCAGCCATTCGGTTCAACCAGCGCTGCCGCTTGGGGTTTCCTTCTGGGTTCGCGAGCCATTCTTGTGGATAACCACATCCATACCCTTCTTGGGTCCTTCCGAATCGGACCGTTGCTCCTCTATTAGCTTCGGCGCGTTTGCGCAATGCAGCTTCTTCTTTTTCTCCCTGCGGATTATTGTAGTAAACGCATGTGGACATTCTTCTTCCAGCGGTACCACCACTACTTGCGTGCCAGCAACGCATATCAAATGCGACAACATCACCAGGATCTGACTTGCAAACATAGGCTGGAACCTCGGGTATTTCCAATTCGAGTGTAGGCAAGGTTAGGCGCACCCTGTCATGAAAGGCTCGATTGTGAGAGCCAGGAATGAGCCGGAGAGCACCCGAGTTGGCGTCTACTGGGTCGAGATAGAATGCGAACTTAACTCCAAAGGAATCCTCGTGGGGATCAGCATGGTGATCCGGATGCCATCGGGTATCACCCACATACCGATTAGCGTCTGTCCCGATGCCAATCACATCATCTCCGTAGAGCTGCTCGGCAACGTTGCAAAAGCGTGGGTCTTCCAGCAAACTGGCATAAAATGGCGTTCTCGGGTTCATCATATACGTCCAATAGCGCTCTTCACCAGTAAAGGGTTTATCTGAATAGACGAGGTTGAGTTCGGACTCATATTCATTTCTCAAAGTCTCAATTTCTTCAGGCGCAAAGAGGTCTCGAAGAACAAGGAACCCGAAAGTTTTGTAATGCCTAATTTTCTGGTCTGTTAGCATACTCGATATAAGTGGTTAAAAATCCGAAGTTGCCAAGTGGATTTTTTGAGTAAAATTGCTGCGTGAGGATTTAGTTTTAGTGGGTATAATTTAGAAACCTCGACTTTCATTCGGGGTTTCAGAAAACGGTTCCTACATTTTCAGGATCGAACCTACTGGTTTACTTCTGTCTATCTGCGAATCGATCGGCTATTCCCAGTGTATTTTTTGAGAGTGACAGAATACATCCAATGTAGAATTCTCTTTTCTCATCCTTCATCATTCTCTTATGATTTTCCTGAAACTAAAAATTAATCATGGAATTAACAGCAGCTATTGAAAAGGGTATTGAGTCTGGCGAACAGAAAATTGCAGAAAACTGGCGACCATCTGAGAATGGCGGTGGTCCTCCTCTAATGCACGTGGGTACTCAACAGTTCACTACCTCGCAAGAAGACCTTGAGTATCTTGTCCGCCATGGGTGTTTTTCTAAGAATGAAAACAACATCACTTTTCACCGTGAATACGGATGGGACGTCCAGGAGTTAGCTGAAAAGAAGGAGAAGTGCAGTCGTTTTGGGCTCGATATGGAGATGGTAGCCCTACCTATGTCAAATTTCAACATTGATGGCAGTTACGTTCCTAATTTCATGCTGGGCAACTATGAGGAGGGAGATAAGGAACTTGATTTGATCTGCAATATGATCCGTCAGGCGGCAGAAGCGGGAATCCCAGCTATCAAGTATTTCCTCTGCGAGATGGAGAACCAACGAACAGAAAGCTATCCACCTGGGCGTGGAAATTCCCGGTTGAGTACTTGGAATTTAGAAAAAGCGCAAGACCGTCATCAGCGTTTTGATGAAGTCTTAACCGCGGAAACTAATTGGGAGCGGATCACTTACGCACTCGATCGTATTATTCCTGTGGCCACCGAGTGCAGGGTCCGCATGGCATGCCATCCCTGTGACCCTTGGCTGCCTCCTGGGTACTGTGGGGTCGATCGAGTATTAGGTGGATTCGAGGGGTTTAAACGCTTTATCGAAATAAACCCTAGCCCTTACCATGGCCTGAACTTGTGTCTTGGATGCATGGCAGAGAGCGTCGAAGATCCGCGGGGAGAGGTTCCCGAAATTATCCGGTATTTTGGGGAACGAAAGAAAATCCATCATATTCACTTCCGTAATATCATCGGGAAGCGTAACAATTTCCAGGAGGTGTGGCCAGATGAGGGAGTGATGAATATGTGGGAGAATATGAAGGCTCTTAAAGAGGTCGGATATCCTCATATGATCGTGCCTGATCATGCGCCAGGTCACGATGAACCCGGTGCTAACCGCCAAGCTTGGGCTTATGAATTCGGTTACATCAGGGCCATGATACAGGCTGTGAACGATGGAGAATAGAGACTCTATTGAGTTCGGTTCCAATTCCTAGTAACTCAGCTATAGAGTCTGAGAGCTCTGCTATGTAGCCGAATTGTCCTCGGGTAAAGGGTCATAGGGATGAAACTGTATAACAAAACCCCATGGCAATTTTCAAACAATAGGCAATAGTATGAAACAATAACCGTTATGACGGGTGGTGAAGCAGTCGTCCGATCATTAGAAGCACACAAGATTGAAGTGGTATTTGGTATTCCGGGTACTCACAACCTAGCTATATACGACGCGCTCACCCATTCTGAAAAAATTCGACACATTGTTGCTCGTCACGAGCAGGGCGCGGCATCTATGGCCGATGGCTACGCAAGAGCCAGCGGACATCCAGGAGTCTGCATCACGACGACGGGACCGGCGGCCTTGAACGCAGTCTCGTCATTGGGTACTGCCTATGCAGATTCATCACAAGTCTTACTAATCGCCAGCCAGAACCCGGTTGCAACCTTTGGTTTAGAGAAAGGTCTAATCCACGAGTGCCCAAAGCAGCTTGAGGCCCTGCAAACGGTCGTCGGAGAGGCTCTAAGACCGGAGTCTACCGGTGCGATTTCCAAAACTATTTTTAATGCTTTTGGATCGATGTCGGTCGGTCGTGCAAGACCATCTGCTATCGAAATTCCTATCGATTTACTGAATGACGAGGACTCCATTGATATTCTATTTCCGGAAACGGAAAGACCAGCTGCATTCCCAGTCTCCAAGTTGATTCCGTCGCTGGACCTCATCAAGTCTTCCATTCGTCCTGCTGTTTGGGCTGGGGGAGGAGTGATAACTGCCAACGCTTCAGAAGCGCTGGTGAGGTTTGCCGAAAAGCTGAAGGCTCCGGTCTTCACTACGGTAATGGGTAAGGGCGCGATACCGGGCTCTCATTCACTTTCCGCGGGTAGCGCTCTAAATCACTGGTCGGGGCGAAGCTATCTAGAGACTTGTGACTTGCTTATTGCTGTTGGTACCCGATTTACGGATGAGGAAACAGATAGCTGGACACTCAAATTGCCGGAAAAGGTTATTCACATCGACATCGATCCACAGTCAATCGGACCCATCTACGTGCCAACCATTAGCTTGATCGCCGATGCGAAACTTAGTCTTGGGATTCTCGATGAGCATCTATTGGACCATGTAGTGGATAATGGCAGTAATCGCGTCATGGAGGTTAAAAAGCTCCGGAAGGAGCTCCGGGAGGATTGCCTAAAAAAAGCTCCTGAAGGTGTCCATTTGGTTGATTCGATACAGGCCGGACTTCCGAGCGATGCGATTGTTGTAAGCGACCTCACTCTTATGGCCTATTGGTGTCGGAGGTTGCTAGATTTCTACGAGCCACGTTCGAACCTCTATCCGTGGGGTTTCGGCACTCTAGGGTTTGCTTTGCCTGCAGCGATAGGTGCCAAACTAGCGCGACCGGAAAGACCGGTAGTTGCGATTTGTGGAGATGGCGGATTTATGTTTAACCTTCAGGAACTGGCGACGGCGATCCAACATGAAGTGCCTATCGTTTTGCTTGTCTTCAATGACAATTCTTATGGGGTTTTGGAAAAGCAGCAGGAAGTTTTGTTCGGCAGGAAGATTGGTGTTAATCTTTACAATCCGGATTTTATCGCCTTGGCAAAGTCGTTTGGAATTAAAGGCGAGCGCGTCGATACAATCGATGCGCTTGAAGATTCTTTATCCAGGGCTGTTTGCTACAACGATACTTACTTGATTGAAATTACGGTTCCTGTCCCCTGGCCAGTAATGGAGCCTTCAGTGCGGATTTTCGAGGAGAGAGAGGAATAAGACGGGGCAAAAACCTGATATCTGTGGTTGCTAAGGTACAGTTAAGACTCAAGTTGGGAAATATTTAGTAAGGGTACGTTTGATGGAAAGAGTTCGTGTTGGCCTAATTGGGGTAGGCAATGTTTCGCGACGTCATGCCAGTGCATATGCTAAAATCGCGAATGCGGAGGTCTATGCAGTCTGTGATATTAATGAGGACCGGGCCCGGGAGCGGGCTGAAGAGTGGGGAGCTACTAAGATATATACGGATTATCGGAAGATGCTGGATGATTCAGATATTGATGCAGTTGAGATCCTCACGCCTCATTACCTACATCTTACTATGGGTCTTGATGCGATTGCTTCGGGAAAGCATGTTTCGATTCAGAAGCCGATGGCAACGACCATCAAGGAATGCGATCAGCTTATCGCTGCCGCAGCAGAGGGGAACGGTATGTTCCGAACCTTCGAGAATTTCCAGTATTACCCTCCCATCGTTCGGGCCAAAGAATTGCTCGATTCGGGTGTTATCGGCAAGCCCATATCTCTACGGATAAAAACACTAATGGGTTCAGATACGGAATTCGAAATACCTTTCGAAAGATGGGCCTGGCGCTTTGATCCTGAAAAGGGTGGGGGAGGCAGAGTTATGCTTGATTACGGTTCTCATGTTTTCGCTGTAGCCCTCTATCTTATGGGTGATATTGAGAAGGTTTTCTCTTGGATCAGCTACAAAACGATTCAACATGGCTGGAAGCTGGATTGTCCGGCGGTCGCAATTTGGAAATACAGGGATTCAGATCGCTATGGTACTTTTGAGGTTGTGCATTCGGATGAATTAAAGATCAGGACGGAACACGTTCCTGAAGACGAATGGTTCGAGATTACCGGAAGCCGAGGAGTGATTTGGGTTAACCGTTGCAGTGCTAACATGTTGGACAAGCCTCCACTCACAGTGTATCTGGACGGCGTTACAACGGACTACTCAGACATTGATTCCAGTTTTTGGGCGAGCTTTGACGCCGGATGTAGAGAGTTTGTCGATGCGATTGTCGCAGGACGCCAGGCTAGACTTACTGCAGTAGAAGGGAAAAAGGTCGTTAGGATGTGTCGGGCAATTGAAGTATCCGCGCGTGAGAATCGCGAAGTTTTGCTTGACGATAACGTGGTGTAACTCGATCGACCTGAGGGTCAAGGAGTGTTGCTGCTTTACGGGTTCTGAGGCTGTCTTGCTATATCTCTTTCGAGATACTTGTGTTGTTAAACCTGTTTCTTAGCTTCCGTCTTGTAAAATATGAAATGTCAGAAATCTTGAGAGATATTCTTATAGGCATTGTTATTGTCCGAACCTTGGACAGTTAGAATCTAGAAATCATTTATTGGAGGGAACTAAAAATCATGTTTAAAGCGACCAGTTCATTTGCCAGCCATGTCAAAGATGCCCAGTGGGTGAAGGAGGGACTACGACCCTATTTCAAGTATCGAGATCTTGGCATTAAAGAGGCCACGGATGGAAAAGTGTTAGCCCATGTCATTCGTGCCAATCAGCCATGTTCTCGCCCTATGGGATACCATTCTCACGATCTTGATTTCCAGATGGTCTATCTAATCAAAGGGTGGGCCCGGATTTACTTTGAAGATGTTGGTGAGATCAGAGTGGAAACGGGCGATGCTTGGTATCAGCCTCCGGGCATAAAGCATGAAGTATTGGATTACTCCGATGACTGGGAGGTTATCGAGATTACCATGCCTGCCGTGTTCGATACCCATCAAGAAATCCGGTAGGATATAGACTGCTTTCATGGAGTGGATAATTGGATCGTCGACGAGATGATTATTGTAACATGTTGAATCAGTTGTGATTCAAGCTGACCCGTGGAGAGATTCGATCGGAATACAAGATCAAACGAATAGCGGAAATTAAGATTTCCGAGAAAATTATATCTGTATTCTATTGCATCCTTAACTTAAGTCTTTCATAATCGGTTCAGCTTGTGGTTTGTTTCAACAAATTGTTTGCTCCGGTCAATCTTTGACCTCGCATTCAACCTTCATAAAAAGAACATTCCAGATAATCGGATTTAATAAAACCTGAAAAACAGAATACAACTGCATCAAGAAAGAACATTTCTATGGTTACCCTAGAAGCAAATCTACCATTTGTTGATGCTCCTGAGTGGGCTGTTCTCCAACGCGGCCTCATCGACCTCTTGAACGGTTCGGTTGATCCTGTGATGGAACGATACATCGGGAAAGATGATTCAGTTCTCTGGCCAACCACCGAAACGTTTACTGGCATTGACGGCCTCGATGACGCCTATGAGAGCTTTCATAACTGGCCTGTATTATACCTGCTTGGCGGTGACGAGAGTATATTAGATTTATCGCACCGTATGTACGACGGAATTACTAGGCAGTTTTCGAAATACAGTAGTGGCCATGGACACCCGATGGTTGTGAAAGAATACGAACAGGGTTACGATTGGATGCATCAGGGCGAGGGATATGTGTTTTTCTACAATCTTTGCTTAGCTGACCCGGCCAATAGGAAAAATATTGAACGCGCCCAGCGATATGCAGGGTTCTACCTAAATGAGGACCCGGAAGCGCCCAATTACGATCCAGTAAACAAACTCATTCGTTGCGCTCACAATGGTAGCATGGGTCCTGCACATCGGAACTTTGAGAAATTATTCCAAAAAGTATGTGACCGCACCTCATCTTACGGGTACGATTTTTGGCATGTATACCCTTTGCCTTTCCTCGATGTTCCAGGGATCGAATCGGTGGAAGACTTACTAAAGCCCGGGATGGGAGAAGTGATGGCGAAGGCGATGAGAGACCGCATGTCTCGCGGCGACGTTGCTTGCAACCTCGCAGCTACCACCATGGTTACTAATGCCTATCTCTGCACTGGCGATGAAAATTACAGATCGTGGGTCAAAGAGTACGTCGATGCGTGGATCGAACGGACCCAGAAAAACAATGGCATCCTCCCGGACAATATTGGTCTTTCGGGCGAAATAGGGGAATATATTGACGGTAAATGGTATGGTGGTTACTACGGCTGGACCTGGCCTCATGGCTGGGAAACGCTCGGTGATGCCTGCATCAGCGCGGCCGAGAACGCGGCCTTGCTTCATAGCGATCCAAGTTACATCAACTTTCCGCGTTCTCAAGTTGATGTAATGATGGAAAACGGACACTTACGGGATAAAACCTTACATGTTCCACAATGCTATAACGATAAGGGATGGTCGCGTTACCTTCCAATGCGAGGCGATACTATGGCTCATATTTGGGGTATGAGCATGGCCGAAGAAGACATGGAACGTATAAAGAAATTACGCAATTACGATGAGCGCGACTTTACCAGGGTAAAGTCCCATGGGTCGAAACACGGCGGTGGGCACGAAGCGGCATGGATTGCATATCTTCAGGGGGAATATCCGAACTATCCCTCGGACATTCTACGTCACAATTATTCTCAAGTCTATCAACGACTCGACTATATGCGATGCGATCAACAGGACCCTAGTACCTACAGTGATGCGTATTTGCAGGCACGCAATCCAATTACTGTCGAAGGACTGATCCAACTGACTATGGGTGGGCCTCTCTTCATGTACAACGGAGGATTACTTATGGTGCGGCTGCGTTATTTTGATGTTGAGCGGCGCCGGCCGGGCTTGCCCAGAGATGTTGCGGCATTAATCGAGAAGCTGGAAGATAGTAGCGCCATACTGTATTTGGTAAACCTCAATCCGACTAAGGATCGTGAACTAATCGTGCAAGGCGGAGCCTTTGCCGAGCATCGGTTTACACATGTGTCTTTTCAACGGCGTCAAAATCTTACCGCAGAACAGGCGGAAGCGATATCTACGCACCCCGAAGCCTACAAAAAGATTATAGAGGGCCAAACAGAAAGTGCTTCAGAAGAAGTGAACTCAGCCCATTTTAAAATTTGTATGCTCCCTGGCTCGATGGTGCGGCTTGAACTTGGAATGGAACGTTATGTTGAGAATCCTTCCTATTCAGAACCCTGGTCTTGATTTGATATCTTCGCAATATCCAACGGCTTTCTTGCGTAGCTACGAATCTTAACCAAATATTTCTGGTCTCAACTAGAGAATTTGTTTGGTAGAGACATAGTGCAAAGAATCCCAGTTTCCAAATTAGGGAAAAGACTAAGCACGCCTGGGTTCATGCCAAATTCTAGCATCAATGCTCAACTTTCCGTTTCCAACTTTAAATCTCTAAAATTGTATCTCGGATAGAATGATGTGAGTAAGATAATCGGAGTTTTTCAACTTACTAATTATTAATCATTTATAGTATAACAATATCAATAAACCTAGTATGTCTCATAAGACTATCCGTTTCGCTCAGATTAGTTTCTGGTTTGGCCACGCCAACGGTATTTGTGCCGCCGCCCAACGCCACCCGAACGTAGAATTAGTTTGCATTTGGGATGATGAGCCGGAACGTGGTCGCCGGGCAGCCGCCAAATTCGGGGTAGGATACATTGATTCGTTGAGTGAATTACTACAACGGGAAGATATCGATGCGGTTGGGATCTGTTCCCCCACTCATGAGCATGCGGAGCACATCATTGCTGCTGCTGAGTCTGGCAAGCACTGTTTGGTGGAGAAGCCCTTCACTCGAACTTTGGCTGAGGCTGATAGTGCCATCCAGGTCGCCGAGACCCACCAAGTCCAGGTCATGCCTGTTTACAACCTTCAGTTTACGCCGGCAAACCAGAAGATGAAGGAGTTTGTCGAGAACGACACCCTCGGACCCATATATCAGGTACGTCGTCGCCACGGCCATCGCGAATACACAAAGAATGGGTTCGATGCTCAACGTGTTATGAATGACTCGGATTGGCCTTGGAAGGACGGTGATGTCGAAGGGAGACGCTCCCTTTATCACGCAGGTTCCCACACGGTTTACTGGATGCTGTGGATGTTTGGCGTCCCAGAAGTTGTGGTCTCCCTAGGTGGTACGCGTTTGGCTGGGATGCCTGAAGAAGACAACAATGTAGCAGTCTTTCGCTATGACAACGGAATGCTGGTTACACTCCACACGAGTGAGACCGAAACCGCTGCGTTACTCGCCACGGAGCTCTATGGTCAGAAAGGAGCTCTGATTCAGACGCGTGGGGATGGTCCTTCTACCTGGGCTAACCAGGGTGAAGCTGGGGCCTTAATGCACTACGAGGAAGCGATTCGTCGGTGGTTGCCTGTCCCAGGGATATCACGCCAGTTCCAGCCTGAAGGTTCCTGTCCTAACATCCGCTTCTTCGACTCCCTAGTTACCGGGACTCCGACCCCTATAACAATGTATGACGGTCGCCGTTGCATGCGGGTGCTGGCTGCTGCAGAAAGGGCCGATCGGGAGAAACGCCAAGTGGAACTAGTGGAGATCGAATAAGGATTTACAGGTGATCATAGATACGTTTTTCTAGTCCCCTAAAGACCCTCTTTAGTCTGAGTAAGAAAGCAATTTGATGAGTGGAACTATTCCAGACCATCCTAGTGTTTCTGAACGTTTCTTTTTCGACAATTATGGCTATTTATTATTAGAGGATTTTCTGTCCAATGATTTGGTTGCGACGCTGATTCAAGCTTTGGAAAAGACCATTTCAAAGCGCCGTACGCCGGGGTTTAAGCGAGATATTGAACCTGCCTTTCCGGATCAGCTGGACAGTAATAATAGTCGAGTTTTCCACTTGCTTGATGAGGACCCGGTCTTCTTACAAATGCTCGATTATCAACCTATGTTAGAATATGTTCATGGGTTGTTTAATGAGATGCCTCATCTTCACAGTACCGACGCCTTTTACGAGGTGGTGCCGGGCAAACACCACGGAAGAGGTTGGCATATCGATGGGATTCAGTCCGGTTTTCGCAACTTCAAGCCTCATATCCCTTTCCTCCAGTTTAAGGTTGGGTATATCCTAAGTGATTTGAGCGTTCCCGACCAGGGTAATTTGACTGTGATTCCGGGTAGTCATAAATCCTTGTGTGAGCCGGATGCGGACGATCTTAGCAATCCGGAGTTATTGGTTGGTGCCAAACAAATATGTGGTCCCCCGGGAACAGCGGTAATCTTCCATAATGCTCTGTGGCACATGGCTGGGCCTTTTACTCACTCGGGTGGTCGGCGGGTGATGCTTTATTACGGTTATGAGCATCCATGGATGTTGGCTTGTGCTGAGCAGTGGCGCTACCCGGAAGAATTTTATCGTGACCTAGGTCCTGTCCAGCGCAAGTTCTTTCACGATTTTGTCTTTGAATCGACCTAGTCTTGTCGTGACTGAGACTAACTTACGTCTAATTGTTAAATAGGCAAAACACGCATTTGGTTCAATTCATTGCGAGTAAGCGCGTTACGATATTTTTGATGAGGCAATCCTATTATATGAATTATAAAGCATTTGAAGGTAAAATGCTGCGTCTTATCAATTAAACTCTGCACATGAAATAGTTGGGACCTTCTTGTGATCATTAGATATGCAGGGGCAAAGTTAGGCTGGGTTCTTACCAAGATGGCAAGAATTTCGGGCTGAAGGGTTTACTCTTCGTCTATTCATCGTTGTCCTCGTGCAAACGTCTTCAAAATTAATGCTATTTTAGGGGATTGAGGTTTAAAAGGTACATTAGACTCAGGTTCTAAGGTTTCTCAAATCGTTGTTGCTGAGAGAATTCGATAATGGTTGTCAGCATCACAACATTCGTAAAACAACCTCGACCCGCCTTCATCTAAATCAATGACGCACGGTTCCGAAATCATGGAGCTGTCTCTCTGCCCTGGTTCAAGGTCTATGATCGGTTCCCCAACCTTTTTCCAATTCAGACCGTCTTTTGAAGTTGCGGTGAATACACCTCCCTGGATCGTCTCGCTCCATCCTGAGTAATACATCCGATATGAACCATCACGCAGACGAATTATTTCTGGAGCATAGACTGAGAAGGTTTCACGGTCCGTTTCCTGTGCGATTCGTATACCGGGTTCTTCTTCAAAATTCAACCCATCGTCGGAAAGAGCGCTGATGATGTGATTTCCGACGCCTAAGCCAGCCTTGAAAGGGAAGGAGTAACGGTGGAAATACATTCGGTAAGCTATTCCTCCTGCCTGTTCGATATAAATTACGCGCGGAGTACCGTAAGACCAGTTTCCTTTACCAAATCGTATTCCCGCCTCGGGTATCCAGTCCAACCCATCGTCTGATAAAGCACTTAGAATCGTGGTTGGCTTGGGCGCAGCTCCAAAGCGTTGATTAGCAGGTGGCACTCCAGCCCGGGCCTCAAAATACATCCTATAGCCACCATCTTTAAGAGGGATTACATCTGGACATAAAGTTCGAGCTGAAGCATTCGGTGGAAACAGGTCGACCCTTACCCCAGGTTCCTTATGCCAAGTAACAGCATTCTCTGAAAATGCGCTTAGAATATAGCCTAGCGCATCCGGGTCTCTCCGTGCTGGTCCCAAACCCGTATAGTACATCCGGTATCCCCCCGAGGGGAGATGGATTACATTCGGTGTTAATATCCGCTCGGAGTCCAGTGGATTATCCAGGTCAATCGCGATCTCCGGATCCTTCACGAAATCAGTGCCAGGATCCAGTTCATGGTAATGTACAGAGGTCAGTAGCTCGGTTTTATCCATCTGCTTCCCTTAGGGTACAATAAGGATTGTGAAAGTTTCAGGGGGGCCAGAGAAAGGACACAGGAAATCCGTCTAGCTATTATCTTGATCGGGATTAATGAATGTGTCGAAGCCTTAGTGGCCTAATCGCGCTTCCAATCGGGAGGAATCGTAGCATTTGTTTTACTAACTCCTTAATAGGTAGCACGCCACGTTTGGCCTACTGCGTCGAGTTTAGCGTCGCTGAGATAGCCGTATCTATTGATCCAGGCTCCGTCTACATCGCTCTCAGCGACAAGTTTGAAGCGACGTAAGAAATCGTCGTATGGACCGTAACCGTGGATCAATGGTGTTAACAGAGTGCTGTCATCTACTTCGCCACGCACCTGCTTTATCCGCCTTCTCTGACAGTCATCGTCAATGGGATGTGGCTCGTGTGGCTCAGGATACCTGAAGTCGCTTAATTGGGTCGCACGAATTTCATCACCTATGTCGAAAAGATGCCCCAAGGCCTTTACTAGGACGGCCTCATCCAATCCGGGGTTTCGTTCCATTAATACCCGTCCCCAAAACTCAACCATGACGGCCCAATGCATAGTGTATAGCTTAGGAGATACGGCATCCAGATAAGTCCCGGAACGAGTGAAGTCAAAACCCGTAAATAGCGTCAACGGTGTCATGAATGCGTTAGCCGAAAGTTCTTTATCCGGTCCGTACATTCTCAGTGTTTGTCGCCAGTGATTTAGTAAGTCGAGCGACAGATCTGCCTTGAGCCGTAGCCAGTCCAGCACACCTGGGAATCGGCGCAGCCAAAGGGTCTCACTTATACGTCCTCGGTTTGGACCGACCCAATCAAAAAGATCACGGTTTCGAAGTTTGCCATTTAGGTAGGTATAGAAGGCTCCTACCTCGGATCGGATGCGGGTGAAGTCAAAGCCGGAATTTACCGCCCAAGTTTCGACGTGAGACCCGAAGTCTTGAAAGGCTTCATCTAGTTTGTAGCATGGGTACTCTGGCCAGTCAGGACGAAAACCTGTGATCTTTGGATATTGTTCCAGAAGATCACGCACATAGGCACGATTGTAGTCACGAATTTCTGGGCTCGCCAGACTGCCGGTTTCGGCCATGCGATCGGGTCGAGATCCGTCAGGTAGTTTTGGGACATCCTCAATGCGCAGGTTTGAAGGTGTAGCGGCGCTGAGCTGAAAATAAACTTTTATTCCGCGGTCCAGAGCAGCATCGATAAATTGACCAATGAGTGGTCCAAATTCTTCAGTCAAATTGTTAGTTTGTTTTGGTTTATAGGGAGTACCAGAATATAATTTTTCATTGGGATAATAGCTGGGGGCTCCGCGTACCCAAAGACCTTTTTTGCCCCAGAGTGTCCTGTCAAATAGGCGGGGGCTGGACCCTGCATCAGAGGGTGGTTGGTAAGATCCAATTCCCGGTTCAGAGGGTGCTGTCACCGTTGGATTGAGGGCCACCATAGAGGCCCCTGCCCGTTGTGTAATATTATGGAGAACCCCGTCTATACCTTCGTTAATGATGAAGTCTGCTAATACCGTTATTCCCAATGGGCGGGTGGATTCCATAGTCATTATTTTTTATTCTTCTATCATGTCGGGACTTTGAGTACGACGATTTAATTGGGCTAAATAGAGGGGACCCCATCTGCACGTCGAAGGTGGGGATCACGGTTCTTCCCCTCTAGGACCTCCTTTGCTGTCCACCCCAGCTGGCCGTGGCGGATGGCGCCGTAACGAATCCGAGCTTCGTCCCAAAAAGACCGAACATTGGGCAGATCCAACCAGATGCGTAGGAGTACGCGTTTTTTCGCTTCTTCTTCGATCTCAGCAAATCCATCTCGTCCGTGAAAGGTCGTATAGTTATTCCAAAAAGCGATCGTTCCTGGTTCGAGGGAGAAGGCATGAGAATTCGCCGCGGCTGTTTTTTCAATAAAGTCGAAGATTTTAACTTCTTCGTTATTTAATTCCACCCCTGCCTCCGTCATGCCTTTTTTAATCCATCCCGCATTGAACCGGCAGGTCACAGTTTTACCCTTGATGCTCCATGCAGGCACCCTAAACTCTGAATGCGAACTCTCGCTCGGATGTTTATCTCTCCGACTCCAGAAGTAACCTTTCTCGAGTTGCGGAAGATACTCGGGATGGTTACTGAGGATCTCATTGTAGACGGTCATAGAACTGGCTACTAGGCTTTTCGGATCGTCGGGGGCTTGATGGGTACAGAATAACCCTACGCAGTCTGTTAGGTCGGCGTGAAGGGATACCGGAGATGGTTTCCCAAGAATCCCCGCCCCGTTCTTTGGAGCTAGATCACCATCTGTAATATAGTGTATTAGTCCGACCTCAACGTTTTGGGTAATCCCTATTCCCAAATGGGAGCAAAGGCCCCAATAAAGCTTCTCTAAGTCCTCGTAGGAATAATCAATAGGCACTCCGCTGAGGGTTGCAATTCCTCGCCCATCACGAATTTCAGAAAGTAGATCCTTAAGGATTTTCGCAAATGAAGGTAGGGGAAAATCTTCTTTTCTAATCTCTCCAAATGCTAGTCCACGCATCTTAACACCTTTCAGTGCTCGGTCCAGCTCCTCAGCGTGATCCTGGGTTACTTCAAATTGCCAAGACCGGTCAATATCTAGGTCTTCTGGTCGCCATGCGCTACGATCTTTCACAGCTAACCATTTCTCTGTCATTTTATCTACATTCTAATTCCAATTGCATTTAGTTGCTTTACAAAGTTCGAAGGGTGTAGCGATGAGCGGAACACTTTGAATTGGTAGAAAACATACCTTGTCCCTTGTTAAAAAATATTATCGAAGACCCTAGAGACTGAGATCCAAATAGATTCTTTAGCTTAAGGTTGATGATCGGTATTGATTGGTGGTTCGTCGTTAGCAATAAAGCGCTCAATGGAGTTGACAGTGGAAGTGGAGGAGTCCTTTCGGGGGCGGAAATCTCTCTGCCAAACCTCACGAAAATAGGCTTGTTTTTCACGAGGTAAAGATTGCAGAACGACCGGGGGAATATTAAGACGATGCCAGTGGGTGCTAAGATGTGAATAGGCGTGGAGAATTGTTACTCGGGGTGTATTGCGGTTCCAAACAGGTCCTGCGTGACATAGATTCTCGGTAAAAAATACAGCGCTCCCTGCTGGGCAGGCGTAGGTGGTTAAGAAGGGACTGCGCTTATCGTTATCGAGGGAAAGATGATCTGGATGGGTGTCGAATTCCGATTTGTGACTGCCGACAAGGAAGTGCGTACTCTGATCTTCCATAGAGATGTCGGTCAATTCGAAGATCACTCGGACCATTCCCGCGTGAATCCGGCCGTTTTTTACCCGATAGCCAAAAATAGGATCGGCTTGCCTAGGGCCACCCCCGTGAAGGGGACCGTGTTCCTCGCCCTTGCAGCGCCATACACAACTGGGACTCTCGAGGCGAATGTCCGGTCCAATGACTTCGTGGAGGACGTCAATTACTTGAGGATGGTCGATGAGCAGACTGGCTGGCCCCCCGGGCACAGCACGGTGCTGGGGGGGGAGGGATTGGGGATCATGCTTTATTCGATCTACCTGTTCAAGAATGGCAGCTACCTCCATTGGCTTAAGAATTGCCGGGCGTACCAGGAAGCCTGTTAAGTCGAAACGAAAGCGTTCTTCTTCGGTCATAGACATTTCCAAATAACCTTCTAATCAAGCCAATTTGTCAAACCGTACTTATGCCTATAATTACATTTCTAATTTCTCAGCGGCGTTGCGTTCGAATTCCGATGATTTACTTGTGATATACTTCATGAAATCCTATCAAGCTGGATTAGAGCCGATACACGGGTTGTTTTTGCCTAGAGGGATGAAGTTACCTATATGAGGTCAGAATTTACCGAGAGGAACTTTCCCTAGTAGCGGCGAGCCAAAATGCACCGTTAAGCACAGGCCGGATGGTTCGAATTCCAGCGGTTGAACGGGCCAGGATCTGGGTCGACAGCGAGGCGATCACGGGCGTCGCGCCAAGACTGTTCCCACTCAGCAGGATTTCTCAACACGTCTTCAGGATGAGTGCGGCTTCGGGCTACGAAGCCAGGGAAGGCTTCGCGCCCTGTTGCCTGACCGATGGGATTATACCGTAAATCGAAGCTCCAGCGTACTTCATTGCTTTTATTTGAAAGCGAACCATGGACGATAAGTTTATGGAAGAAAAGTACGTCTCCTGCCTCCATCGGAATAGGAATGCACGAAGATTTATCAAAATTTTGATCAGGTATTCTAAGGCCGCCAGTTCCTCCAGGGCAGTGGGTTGTCAATCCATCTAGGTGGCTCCCAGGCACTACTTGAAGGCAGCCATGTTCTTCTCGGGCTGGTGTCAGTGGAAACCACACTGTCAGCATATTCGTTTTGTCGGATTCTGGGCGGACGACCCCATTGTCCTGATGCCAGCTTGTGGCCCCGAGCATAGGTTGGCCATCTTCAGTTCGGGGAACGAGGCTCTCAGGTGGTTTGATGCGAACGTGTTGCACCGGATTGGAATAGATTTCTGGACCGATGAAACATTCGACGTAATCTAAAAGATCAGGATCCGTTATGGCCCGAAAAACAGCTGGACCAGCCCAAAATGGTGTATCTGGCTCTATGCTACCTGCTTGAGGGAGTGAGAAGTCGAAATACTGGGCATGTATTTTGCGTGTTTCAGCATAGATACGCGTTATGCGATCACTGAACGATAGTTCCTCATAGAGCTCAAGAATCTCTTTGGCCTCGTAAAGCTCGTTAGCCAAACGGTTAAGAACCTCGTGGTATTCCCTAATGATTGGGTTGATAATGCGCTCAACATCGAGAACCTTCTTAACAAGAAGATAGCCCTCCCTCTTGAATTGTTCCATCTGACGATGTGTAAGTCGTGGCATGGTAAGTTTTTCCTAACAGGTGATAACTTGAGTGGCGCCAACAGCTGATAATGTACTTCTATACGTTTCAGTGAAGCGGAAACCTTAGTTACTAAAATTGAATAAGAACGAGTGTCAACGGTACGTTTGTCGAACTTCCCAAGACCTTCTAGCCGTCGGGACTTCGAAACTTAGAAAGATTGTAGAGATCTGAAATGTCAGCCTATCGCCCTTTTATCGGGCTAACAATGTTGGGATTTAAAAGATATTTTACTTTTAAAAAAAGAGTGATCTTTTGTTTTTTTGGAGTCATTGTGCTCGTGCGTCCTAGTTATTAAATTCACAGTGTGAAAGCCCGAATTTCCATTGAGATTTCAAGTTAGCCGTCAGCTCTGGAAATGACTTATCCGTACAATAGTATTATTCAAAGCTATCTCACAGATGGCTATGTTACAGTTCAAACGGATTTCGACGAGGCCTTTCATCGAAGTATCTATGATCGCATCGAGGAAATTTTTGAATCAAACGGGAATCCCGGTAACGACATCTACCCCCAAATTCCAGGACTCGGTGATGTCTTTTGCCACCCTCGTGTCCGCCGTGCGCTAACTGCGATATTGGGTCCCGATTATATCATGCACCCACATCGTCATTGTCATCTAACTCCTCCAGGGAAGGAAGCGCAGATTAATCATAAGGACAGTTACGAGGATGATGAAAATGTCCGTCATCACCGGAGCCGCTGGGCGATGGCTTTTTACTATCCGAGAGACGTTGACGAAGATTATGGTCCGACGGCCGTGACGCCTGGGTCTCAGTACTACATACAGAGCCAAAGCCTAGAGTCACTTGAAGAGAAAAAGCTGTGTGGACCTGCCGGCTTGGTCACGATTGTCCATTACGATCTTTGGCATCGCGCTTCCCCGAATCTCACGGATCAGAATCGGTATATGATGAAATTTTTGTTCTGTCGGAAGAAAGAGCCGGTCTTCCCGTCTTGGAATAGCAAAAACGAACTTCCGGATTTTTGTAAGAATCGAAGTCTATGCGAACATCTTTGGCGGTGGAATACGGGTCAAGGTATGGCGCTTACAAACGGAGAGGAAATTACAACGGCGCTCATCGATCAATATCGTCACGGATCAGAGCCGGAGAGACTCGATGCAGCCTATCGTTTAGGTGGAGCAGGTAAAACAGATGGACTTCTCGAGCTCCTTACGGACGACTTGGAAGCACGGGTGGAGGGAAACCTTGAGAAGCCCCACACAAATGCTTGCCAGATTGATGCAATCTACGGGCTTACTGCTGCCGGGGGAAAAGCCGTTCCTGATTTAGCGGATATTTTGTCCCATTCAGATTGGTGGATGCGTGCTGTAGCGGCCGACGCCCTTGGAGATATTGGACGTCCAGCTGTTTCGGCGACCCGCCGTTTGGCAGGAGCCTTGGAAGATGAATCAGAATGGGTACGACGAAATGCAGTCGAGGCTCTTGGGAATCTGAATGCGGTGGATGTTGTAGACAATCTTGGAAGGGCACTTGGCGATGAAAGCGAAAGTGTTCGTCATAACGCGGCCCTATCAATCTTAAAGATCGGTTCGTTTTCTGCTGGCTGTCGCAAAAGTCTGACGGAGGTTTTGGATGACAGCAATCGATATGTTCGAGCTCTCTCCCGGATTTTACTGGATACGAACTTCAGTTAGGACTCTTTCGTAACAGAAGTCTGTCAATTTTTTTTCGCGGTTGTAAGTTTAAAATGGCTCATAGATAATTGGCCTGTAACTTCTGAGAGAAAACCCACGAAAGCGAATCCATAGCTTGTAGTAGCGGCGAGCGCATCATCCAATGACTGAAGTTTTGGCGGCAGTCCTGCCCAGCTGTTGTGCCATTGTGATTCGTCATTGACCAGCCCTACTCGGTTCGGTTTGGCAGTCCAGCAACCTTCCCCGATTTGTAGAGGGTGTGAAACCAGATGCCATCGATTCAAGGTTGTGTTGACCCAGAAATAACACGCCACGCCTCTGGTATTTAGATCGTCTCCCCTCAGGTAAACCGAAAGGGTTGCTCCACGCAGATCAATGGGATCCAGATTCATCCAATTACGATAGAGAATTAGCGGAAGAATGGATATCGGCTGTTCTGGCGTATCGGCACTCCATTGTTGATGATCAACGGTTATACAGTTGGATCCATATGGACCTTGGCCAGGGCGCCAAGTCGATAGAATAAAAGTCTCTCGCCATCCCGATATCACTGACGAATGATAGTCGTAGGAACACCAGCCCTCCGGACCTTTTTCGAATGAGTTTGTCATTGCTGCTTTGCCTCTAAATTTGACGTATCTGGATAATTCTCCTTTACCCGTTGATTCCGCATTTGTACATCTGGAGGCATTCTATTTCGGGTCGCTCGCGACATCAAAACATCTTTACCCCAGGCGGTGTAGACGGGGTCGAGCCAGGCTGGTATGAAACCGGTTGAAGCGCCGAGCCGGTTTGAGTTGGTCGTGATATTAGGGCCAGGGCTGTGCCAGGTCGATCCGTGGAAGATGAGAAGGGAGCCTGGAGGGCCCTCGGAAGCTACGAGTTGATTATCTCCTTCGGATTCAAGCTTTGTTCGGTAGCGACGAATGTTCTCATTTTCGTAGCGTAGCTTACCGCTGGTAGGATCCAACCATTTATTACAGACGTGGCCGAAATTATGACTGTAGGGTAAGAGAAGGGTAGCACCATTTTCCCGCGTAAATTCAGTCAGCATCCAGATTGCATTGACCATGAAACATACGTTGCTTGGTGTCGGAAGGTTATTCTGAATGAACCAGGGCACAGGAACATCAGCATGTAAACCGCGCTTTAAGCAACCAGGCATCCGCCAAAGAATACCTGGTCCTATTTGCTGAAAGCCTGGTCCTAGGAGTGAGCCAACTAGATCAAGATGTACAGAATTAGTGACTAGTGGTAGGAACATATTATCTTCGATCGGCTCAATCCGATCAAAGAGCTGATCCATAATCTGTTCGCCATTAGGATTGTCGTGATCCGGTAGTGCAGACATTATTTCCATGAGCCGGTCACCTATACGCAAGGCTTGGTCCCGGGGGATGAGATCATGGATGACGACGAAACCGCGTTCCTGCAACTCGCGCTTGAGCTTACCAATGTTGAGATTGGGAGGTGATGGCACCACGATCGATTCTCTTTTAGTGGTGGGAATTTAGGCAAATTACCGAGCTAGAGTTCGTTTACCGAGAGGCTTTTCCCGGCCGTTTCTTTCCATGATTGGTAGCTCTTTAGGGCTTCATCGAGTCTACCTTCCTTAAGAAATACTATGCCGCGACGTTGAATTGATGCCTTTGGTTCTATATCATGGATCATCAAGTCGGAGTGGAGGCACCGGACACAAGGTGCTTTATTGAGGAAGATTCGATTTGCTTCATGCCAGGCATAACATAGAACGTAGCGTTCGTCTTTTGACACGACGAAGTGGGCTCCCTCAAGTAGCCGGCATTTTGATTTGTCCTGCATAGGGAGAATTTCTCCGACCTTAATGTAGACTAGCTGCCTTTCTGGTGGAAAGATTAACTCTCGACTGGCTACGAATCCGCTGTCAGTGAAAAGAAAGGTTCTGTACCCGTCTTCATCGAAGTAATCAGGAGAGGCTGACCGTTGAAGGCAAATGCTGCTCTTAAAGTATTTCCATTTGATAGGCCCGATATTATTAATATCCAACGCGAGATGAGCCTCAGTTTCTTCCCACCGGACAATGCATTTTAAAAGCGCCAAATCGTCGATGTTCTGGGTCCGTGCTAATGTTTTACGAATCTTCCGTCCAGTCTTCATGTCTCCGATGGCCTTATTTTCGTACTGCCATGGGGCTACAGTGTTTTCATAAGTCGATTGCCAGAGAAGATTATCACTCGAATCATAGGCCATAATGGATTCTGGAAACCACAATCTCAGAAGATTAGCAGGTGCTTGGCTGTGTTCTGCTCTGCGAGGTTCATTGAGCCAAATATCCACGCCAGCTTGGGGATAAGCATTGAGCTGTTGCATTTTTTTTCTAAAACTTGTTTAAGTTTGTTCTATTCGGAATAAGCGATGAGAACAGGACTGGTGTCACTTTTCCAAAAAGCCGCACTGGGTCCTTAAACTATGTTGGGAATACTTGGTCTGTTGGTTCAGTTTCTCCAAAACAATTCGATGTGGATTCTAAGGTTATCCGACTGAGTACAGTGATTTGCCAATACCTTATTCCTAACCCAGTCCAGATCATTATCCTAGTCTGATGATATCGTATTTGTTTTTCCAAGGTAGTTAACGCTAATATGTTATAACGAGTTCGATTCCCTCGATTCGGAGGGCCATGTCCCGCTCCACTTCTTCGACGTAGACGCTAATTTCATTCTCCCCCTGCAAAACATGCCCGACGGGAAACTTCCATGTAGTGCAGGCTGGTGCATCGAGGCGATGCCCTTCCTTCATTTTCTCCCCATTTAGCACAACGATGATGTGTTGATTTTCAGAGATTCCCTTAGCGAAAGTGAAACGAAGCCAGATATCGACTGGAACACCTTCCCTCAATGAGCTTTCTACATCGTCACCTACCCAAATAGTAAAAGACTTCTTGTCATCCGTCGATCGGATTTCTTGAGGCAATGGTTTCACACCACCTTCCTCCGGAGTACGCAATTTCATGTCCACACAGACGCAATAGCGCTTATCCTTTCTCACAAGAGTTTTAGGGTCAGCGATCTCTTTGAGAACTTTGATCTCTTGAGGAGTGTAAGGGAAGTCTGGACCAAGTTGCCGGTGGCAGTCGTAATTAAATAGGTAGATGCTGCTGGCTCCTTGGTGCCAGAAGCTCATTGCAGCCGCGTAGAGCATGTCAGGTCCTGCTTGTCGATAACCCTTAGCCAAGTGTTCTATGCCTCCTCCGATGCGGCAGCGGGTGTTCTGAGCCATCTTTACAAAACCCTTAATGTCAGCACCCATATCAAGGTAGCTTCCCTGCATCGGAACGAAGAGATCAGCCAACTCTTCCTGGATCCAGGTTGCGACATCGAGGCCAATATCTAAACACAAATCCAGCGTAGGCGGAATCCGAGCAATTAATATGAAAGAACGACCTTTCCTGTTGGCGACTTCACGAGTCCCATTTCGCACCTTTCTCATAAAGTCTGTCAACAGGGGCATTCCTTCCTGTTCTTTGCCTTCCTTAAAGTACCAAGGTCCCCGTTGGAAATCCAGTTCAAAGCCATCCACGTCGTATTTCTCACAGGTCTCAAGGATAAGTCCTAATTTTCTCTCCCGAACCTCCTCCTTGGCAAAGTTGAAAGCCCAGGTGAAATTATCCTGAGGGTATCCATACGATCCGTCGGACGGATAGGGAGAACCGAGAAGAAGGTCAGGATGTTCCTTTTTGAACTCGCTACGAAAGGCGGCAAATCGGCTACCATCATCTTCGTGCACATCATTCATTCTCAAAGCAGGCCAAAATTGGAGTCCTCTCTGATGAGCTCTTTCCGACAAGAGTTCGATAATATTGATTTCGGCATCTAGCAGTGCTCGGCCATTATCTGCCATAAAACGAACCCACTGAAGATTGCCGTGACCGTCTTCTCCTTCCGGCCAATTTGAAAACCCTTCTCCGTAAAGGTCCCCGTACTCAGTAGGATGCGAGAATGTGTCGTCTCCTCGGCCCATAGAATTCGAGAAGACATCAACCCCAGTATCAGCAACTTCTTCGATGTCCCGACAGGCCTTTTCTGAGGTGATCGGTGGTTCAAAAACCGAAAGCGTTGTGCTGTCCCCGTCAGAGTTGAAGATTAGCCGAGGAAATTCTTCATTTTTAGCATTCATTATAGTCCCTCCAAATTGGAATACACAGGATTAGCAAGATGAGTAAGAGTATAAAATATAGGATAGAATCATAACTCAAGTTTAACGTATTGACACGAGTTATAAAGTGGGTGACTACTATTTTCGTACGATGACTGAGCATGAACGTTACCTGTTCGATCTTCAGGGCTTCTTGTTGATCGAGGATATGCTTGGTGCCGACGACTTGGAAGATCTAAACCGAGGTCTTGACGAGTACAACTTATGGGAGAAATTTGAGGAAAAGGATCCCTTTTTCGAATTTTGGGAGAACAGAGAAAATCAGATTTCTGCGGGTCCTCTGCATCTTTTTGCAAAGCCGTTTCGTCGTTTAATGGGTCATCCTCGTATTGTCCCATACTTAGTTGGACTGCTTGGTAATCAGTTCCGCTACGATCATGGACATGCTATGCTAATGAAAAAGGGTGGAGCGTCTTTGAGCCTGCACGGAGGGGCTATGCCATGGAAACCCGGCCTTCAATATGGGGTGGCCGACAATCAAATTCATTGTGAACTCTTGGTCGTCGCATATACTTTGTGTGATGTCAACGAGGGAGATGGGGGCCTCTGCCTGGTGCCAGGAAGTCACAAAAGTAATTTCCCTTGCCCGGAGAGCTTCGCGTCTCTTGAAAGAGCGGGGTCATGGCTCAGACGACTGCCACAAAAAGCGGGTTCGGCAGTTATATTTACCGAGGCACTCACCCACGGGACGTGGCCTTGGACTGCAGCTCAGGAGCGGCGTGTGCTGTTTTACCGCTATACTCCTGGTTATATGGCATTCCTGGGACGTTACGGGGAAGATAGGCGCGAGAGAGCTGGCGGGGGATATTCTCGACTTCCTCCTGAATCAGAAGATGAGTGGAGCTCTGAAGAACAGCGTATTCTCGAGGCGCCCTACTTGTTTAATCGTGCTGAAACAATATTGGAAAAATGATGGAGAGTCTTGGGGTCCATACGCTATTGTCGATTTAGGTGGGATTGGAGAAATTCCTTAAGTTGTCCTAGAGCAATTTGTTTTGGACTCAATTACCTCCTAAAGAAATTAGCGTACCGTAATTCCTGACTATGATTATTAGGTATAGTAATCATAGTAGTTCTTGTATTACATCCTGATGTATTGCCCACTTTGACTTTCCCAATGTCCGGTAAGCGTTCGTCAAAGAAAGTGGATTAACAAAAAGACAACTTAATCCAATTCCCTTTTTCACTGTACGGGCGATAATAATTACGATTTGCTTCGATGTTATTGTTAAGGTTTGCCTTAGGATGTAAAAGTTTAGCTTGTTTTCCGTCATGACCCCCATGATTAGCAATCCGTCAATATTAAAGTATGTTAGATCCTTACAGAGGATAAGAAGTAATCTATAATAAATTGTAGTTTAGTGTCTCTCAGAACTTGATGTTATCAAAGTGGTTGTCATACACTGAGAAATGGCCTTTTCTTCGAAAGGATTAACGCATCGGTCGACTGTAACTAGTAAACGCGGGATGGTGGCCTCTGCCCACCCCTTGGCCTCACTTGCTGGGATTCAGATCCTAATGGATGGGGGGAATGCTATCGACAGTGCCATTGCAACCGCGGCAGCGCTCAACGTGGTTGAACCCTATATGTCTGGCATCGGTGGTGTAGGGTACATGCATATCTTTAGTTCGAAAAAAAAAGAGCAGAGAGTTCTTGATTATATCGGTCTAACCCCCGCTGCTGCGGAACTCTCCCTGTATTCTAAAGAATCGGATCAAGAACGTGGGCCGTTGGCTCCGATTGTTCCGGGCGCATGTGCCGGGTGGTTGGAGGCCTTAGCTCAATATGGGACTATGGATCCTGGAACTGTTTTCTCCCCTGCTATTGAATTTGCAGAGCAGGGTTATCCTTTGACAGTAAAAAACAGTGCCTTCTTTGAGCCGGCCGTAGAGTCCCTCATAAAATACTCTCAGGCGAGCGCTCGTTACCTGATCAACGGACAAGTTCCTAGACCGGGAGAAATTATTATTCAGCCGGAATTAGCCCGAACGTTCCGGATGGTGGCGGAGTTGGGATCGGATGTTTTTTACAAAGGTGCAATTGCGGAACAGATAGTGGCCCATATGCAATCCATCGGAGGGCTGATTACCGCCGAAGACTTGAGTAGGTTTGCTCCAGTATGGCAGGATCCTGTGTTTGTCGATTATCGTGGATACAAGGTCTGTGTTCCACCACCTCCTTGTCAAGCAGTCCAATTCCTTGAGATCCTTAATATTATGGAGGGATTCGAAGTGAGTGAACTAGGGCACAACACTGTCGAGACGCTTCACTGTTTTTTCGAAGCAGCAAAACTTTCCATAGCTGATCGGGCAGAGTTCACGGCAATCGATCAACCTCCGACTTATGGACTCCTTTCAAAAGAGTTTTCGGCTGAGAGAAGATCACTGATTGGGGAGCGTGCTCGGCCGAGCGGCGGCGATCTTTTTACCGCCAGGAAGATGGCGGATGAAGTGTTGGCCGGAGATCCTTATGCATTTCTTCAGACAGAGTGTACAACCCATTTTGATACGATTGACTCCGAGGGTAATGCGGTGGCTTGCACTCAGAGTCTGGGCAGCGGATTCGGCTCCGCCATTGTAGTGCCTAGTACGGGAATCACGCTGAATAATTTTATGCGCTGGTTCGATCAAGAGCCAACTAGCCCTAATGCTATTGGCCCGTCCAAAAAAATCGAAATGTGCGTGTCGCCCGTTCAGATTTGGGATGATGGGGGTCTTCGACTCCTTATTGGCACTCCGGGAAGTTATGGGATCCTCCAAACCACACCTCAGATGATTATGAATGTAATCGATCACGACATGAATATCCAGGCAGCTATTGAAGCTGCTCGAGCGAAGACTGAAAGGGGATTTAAAATATCTGCAGAAGATAGAATTGGAGATGAAGTGTTTGCCCAGCTCGAAAGAAGAGGCCACCAGATTAATCGATTAGGCGATTGGTCTCCCGGCGTAGGTGGTGGCCAGGGAATAATGATTGATCCCAATAGTGGTGCTTTTATGGGTGGAGCCGACCCGCGTAGGGACGGCTATGCGATAGGTTGGTAATATATCGTTTAAATTTTAGACCAGTCGTGAGGGGGAAGAGTTGGCTTCCTTTAATGGCGGAAGTTTCCGTAAGCAGGGACGTCGCCTAGTTTCTGGACCTACTAAATTGTGATAGTAACAGTGATTGAATCCATACTGAAAATAATAAGCGTGTCCAATTTTACATTTTGACTTCTTGCGATGGCTGGTTTTCGAACACTACGAAATTACTATAAAATATGGAACAGGCATTTGGAGGTCAAATACTGAGATCAGTTTGCTCTTATGGAGATAAAAAAACTTGAGTGCTGAACCATTGGTAACCACTGGTTCTGACTTTCCTGCAAATGGATCATTTACAGAGGGGTCTGTTTTTCGCCATGTCCTTAGATTGAGTGGTTTCCTATCGCTTGGCTATTCATTTTGGGTCTTCGCATCGCTCTTGGAGGCTTTCTATCTAGGCATGTTGGGCACCGAGCAACTTGCCGCAGTTGCATTCACTATGCCGGTGACAATGTTGATTACGAGTATGACTTACGGTCTCGGTATCGGTGCTTCCTCTGTAATCGCACGGGCTATAGGTAGGGGTGATCATGGAGCTTCAGTCCGGTTGTGCACTCACACGCTCTTATTAGGTTGGTTGGTGGTTAGCATCGTAGGCCTTATCGGTTTCTGTTTTTCTAAGCGAATCTTCGAGTTGCTAGGCGCAAATCCTGAGGTAATCACGTTTATTGATGACTATATTTCTATCTGGTTTTTGGGTATTCCCTTTTTTGCTCCTGCAATGTTGATTTCGAGTCTTTTGCGGGCTTCTGGAGGAGCAGCTATTTCTGGGTTACAGATGGCACTTGGGCCTTGTGTTCAAATGATCTTAGGGCCGTTCCTCATTTTCGGTCTTTGGGGAATCCCTGCCTTAGGCATTAAAGGTGCAGCTTTGGCATATATTGCAGGGCGACTAATTGCTATGTTGGCCGGCTTCTACATTATTATCTTCCATAAACGCCTACTTGTTTTTTCTTTAGATGGGATAATCAACTCCTGGCGTTCAATTTTGCATGTTGGCTTACCCTCAATGGCGACAAGCAGTGTTGCTCCTTTAGCCTCTGCCATTATCACTCGGCTTCTCTCCAGTTATGGGCCTGAGGTGGTGGCTGGGTTTAGCATTGGAGCAAGAGCAGATTCCATGGTGATGATGGTTTTGATGGCCACCGGATCATCTATCGGGCCCTTCGTCGGTATGAATTGGGGTGCTGGCAAGTATGATCGGGTCCAGCATGCGCTTCGAATTGTCAGAAATCTTTGTTTCTGGTGGGGCGGGTGTTGTTGTTTGGTGATGTTTGTTTTTGCTAGAGAAATTGTTTCTCCGATTAACAGTGACTCCATAGTTGTATCGACGGCAGTCCTTTACCTTAGAATAGTGCCCATATCGATGGTGTTTATGGGGTTACAGAATGCTGCTAGTTCAACATTTAATGCGCTAGGGAAACCCATGCCTTCAATGACCCTTTCAATGGCTAGGATGGCTCTTATTTACCTTCCGCTTGCTATTTTCCTTAACCGGATATGGGGTTATCACGGAATCCTTTTTGCTACAACATCAACGAGTATAATTGTGGGTTTATGGGCCTGGAGGTGGGTGCATTGGTTTATTGATAAGGAAAGCCACTCTGCTGGCCATTAGTAAGTTAGATTTTGGGCTTGAGAACGTAACATACTGTGTTCTAGAAGAATTGGAATTGCGTTCGGTGCTTCGTCAGATGTACTAGGAGGGGAAAATGGTTCCATCAAAGGCAAGTGTGGTTATCGTAGGTGGCGGAGCGCTCGGCACATCGTCTGCTTTTCATCTTGCCGATGAAGGGATTGAAGATGTTGTACTCCTGGATAAGGGTCCGATTGCACAGGGTACAACTCCATTTGCGGCTGGCCAGACCGGCTATTTGACTGTCGACCAGGATCTGCTCAAACTGAATCAATACTGTATTGAATTCTTTGAGCGATTTGAAGAGAGAACTGGATACCCTATATGCTTCCACCAGAATGGTAGTTTGAGAATCGCCCTGACGGATTCATTTAGAGGTGGCCTGGAAGATCGAATAAAGGTGGCAAAGGAAACCGGCGATGAAGCAGAACTTATCTCACATGAAAGAGTGATGGAGTTGGTTCCAGAACTCAGGCTTCCTAGTGATGCCAGTGTTCTCCTGATTCCCAGGGACGGATTTGTGGAACCTAAATCGGTTGCCGTAGCCTACGCCGCCGCCGCCGCGGCGAGAGGAGTTTCCATCCATACTGGTTGTGCCGTAACTGGGCTAGAGATAACCGACGGTCGTATTCACGGTGTTAGGACAGCTGAGGGTTTTATTGAAAGCCAGTGGGTCGTCTTGGCGGCTGGTGCGTGGGCTCGACAATTCGCGGGGAGGTTAAATTTCGAACTTAAGACAGTTCCTGTGCGACATCAGGCATTTGTCACTTCGCCGATCACTGGTGTTACAGGGCAGGAACCGGTGGTTAGATTCGCAGAGAATCAGATTTATATTCGGCCGTACGAAGGCGGTTTATTAGTGGGTGGTTATGGATATAGGCCGCTAAGTTTTGATATGAACCAATTCGCTAAAGACTTTGAGATTGCATCCCTAGAATCGGATCCAATCTATTACCAACAGCTGAAACATGCTGCGTCGGAGTATTTTCCCGTTCTGAAAACTTCAGTCACCGTACAAGAGAGGCGAGGTCTTCCAACAATTGCTCCAGATGGGAGATTCGTAGCCTCTAAAACCAGTCAGGTCGAAGGGTTGTTGATTGCCTCCGCCTGTATGGTTGGAGGTATTTTTGCTTCTCCTGTGATTGGGCGTGCTATCGTTGATGCCATCTTGGACAGGGATAGTGGGTTGCCTTTGGAGAGCCTGAATGCAGATCGATTTGGCAGTAACTATTCGAGTGATGCAGATCTGCGGGCTACATGTGAGAGTTTATATGCGAACCACTATCGTCGGGAATCATAATCCTGTACGGTGATGCTTAGGTCTAAGACTCTACGTATCCTCGCGCGGTCCAAACTTTATCGGCGAGTGCCCGTGCATCTGATGACGGTTTAATCTCTCCTAGTATGCTGCTGGGTGGTTGTCCTTTGCCAGACCTTTCGGGATCTGGTGACCAATGGTCATTTTCAAATTGTTTGCGTATCGGCTCTTGCCGAAAATCTGGGATGTCCATGGGAAAGGAATCACTCAAAGCCGATCGCCATGCTTGAATGCCAACAATGCTCATATCGATGCCTCGGTAGACATCTAGAAACGGCTGTTTCCCGGTATTGATTGCGCGCGCAAAATGGTAGACTGTAAAAAAGTCGCCGCCGCTATGGCCAGCTCTTTTGGCTTCGAGGTTGTGGGAAGGGAAATCAGGCGTATAGACAATTTCTGTTGGTTCAGCCTTCCTTTTTTCCCAAGGCTCACGGTAAACTCTTAGGCGGTCCTTGTCGCCATGGCGCACATTTTCCATTAAACCCTTGTTTCCGTGGATACGTACGTAGAGCCCGTGACCTCTTAGTCCGCCGTGGAGTGATTTCATCACTGCACCGTTATTCATCCGGCAGATGATGATGGAACAAGTATCGCCCCTAGTCATTGCCAGGTTTTGGCTGGGATCACCGAAATCAAAGGGGACACAGAAACCGTTGACCTTCACTGGGCGGGTGTTGGTGATTACCATTACGGGGGCAATAGAATGGGTGCAGTAGTAAGTTGCCGGAATCCAGTTTCGCCAGTGATTCGATCCACAGCTTCGAGCAAGTTTAACCTCTGGAGGATCGGGGTGAATGTACTCGCCCTCGCCATATTGGAACTCGCCAATTGTTCCTTTCTGATAGAGGCGGTGCATTTCCTGATTGTAAGCAAAGTAGGGGCAGTTTTCAGCGAACATGTAAATGCGGTTACTCTTCTCCACCGCGCGTGCCAGCGCCACTCCTTCGGCTAATGTGTGGCAAGCTGCTGTTTCGCTCATAACGTGTTTTCCCGCCATTAGAGCTTTGATTGCAAAGGGTGCATGTTGGTGGAAGTAATTCGCTAGGATCACGGCGTCGAATTCGTGTTCAAGAAATCGATTGAAGTCAGTGTATGTTTCAACTCCGAGGCGTTTCCCCGCTGAAACCAGACGTTCTTCCCAAAGGTCGCATAGCGCTACAACCTCGAGGCCCTTTATCGTCGAGGCACATATACCCATTCCGCGGCTCACACCGACTATCCCTAAGCGGATCTTCTTTCGATTTCTTCTTTTCAAACTTATCTTTCGGTTCTTTCCTTCAATATAGATATTACCTAAAGTAATATGAATAGAGATACAATTGATTTTAAAGAGCTTGAAGCGTACCTTGATTCATTAGCAGAATGAATGTGGGTTCTATTTATTATCTTATCTGCGAAGGACTAACGGTGTAGTTGTCCCCGCTCTGGGGGGTGCGCTGATATAGTTATATTAGAGGATAAATAGAATAAAGTCTGAGTTTACTTTAAATGATCCAGTCACAATAATCTAATGGATAATAGAACAAAGATGGTTGAATTAGAAACGCGGCGGTTGGGTCGAACGGAGATGAAGCCGAAAGCACTGGGACTGGGTTGTGCATTTCTTGGATCTCCGCAACGCGTTGACGAAGATGGAGCGATTGAAGCTGTCCGGTATGCAATTGACCAAGGTGTAAATTTTCTAGATACATCGAGTGGCTACGGTGCAGGGGAAAGCGAACGCCGAGTGGGGTTAGCTTTGGAAGACGGCTACCGAAAAAAAATTTATCTGCAGACAAAAGCGGGGACCCATCCTGAGCGGCAAAATGATTATTCAGCCGATGGGATTCGCTGGAGTGTGGAAAATAGCCTGAAACGATTACGGGTGAATTTTATCGATTCCGTTCTCATCCATGATCCGAGAGAGGATGATAATCCCCTAGCTCCTGGTGCGGCCTTTGACGCCTTGTTGCAATTGAAGGCGGAAGGGATTATCGGGCATATGGGGATAGGGGTTCGATCGCACGAATGGCACCGCAAGGCAATTGAGACCGGTCATTGCGATATTGTTCTTACGTTTCTCGACTATACTTTGATCAACCAATCCGCAGCAGATACGGTAATCCCTCTTGCACTCAAAAATGATGTTGGCGTTATCCTTGCGAGTGTACAGGGGATGGGGTTGTTGGCGGGACCAGAGCCAGACATAAAGATTGAAGAACGGCGTCCTCCTGGACAAGTTCAGTTAGCTCACGACATTTGGAAGTGGTGTCAAGAGAGGGATGTGAATATTCGTCAACTCGCCTTAGGATTCTGCCTGGCTGCACCCCTGAATGGGAATGGAATGGTACTGGCAGGTCCGGCAAACAAGCTAGAGGTTCAGGAGGTATTAGAGGCAGCAACAATACCATTGCCGAGAGAAGTATGGCAGGAGTTTGAGGATCGGTTTGGGGTTGGAGTAAAGATGTAAAATTTCGATCAACAAGAGGGCCTCGGTTTTGCTGGATAAGTTGATAAACAGAGAGCGGAGGATGCAGGGATAATAGTTTATAACTGACTCTGTGAATAGGATTCCTTGCCTTCTTCTCTGTTGCGAGCGAATTTTGAAGACGAGATCTCATCGTTGGCGAATGGAATAAACTTTTTTTGTAATTGGAGTCGAAAAAATACGGTAGGGTCTCATGTTTCGACAAGGACAATAGATTAGCCATTTCCCATGAAAATTACAAATATCAAGACCTTCCTTGTTGACGGGTATCTGCTTGTTCGCGTTTACACAGATTCTGGTATCGTTGGTAATGGCGAAGCCGGACTTTGGGCCTACCATCGAACGGTAAAGACTGCCATAGAAGAGATCGCAGAGTACTATATTGGCAAGGATCCACTACAGATTGAATTCCACGCTCAAGTTGTCACACGGAATACACACTTTCGGGGTTCTGCTCTTAATGCAGCATACAGTGCTATCGATATTGCTCTTTGGGATATCCTCGGAAAGTCCGTTAATTTGCCTGTGTATCAACTGCTAGGAGGAAAGTGTCGTGAGCGGGTTCGTGTATTCGCTAACGTCATTGGAGACTCGATAGAAGAACTATGCGAATCTGCACGAACTTCTGTAGAACAAGGGTATATGGTCCTGAGACTAACACCTTTCTCAACCAACTTCGAACAACAGGAATCAACCAAAGTCATCGCGAGTGCGGTCGAATTAGTAGCAGGAGTGAGGGATGCAATTGGAATGGAGATTGACTTAGGTCTGGAGATTCATCGGAACCTCCAGCCTGATCAGGCTATTACGCTGGCCTCCGAACTAAAACCATTCCGATTGAAATTTTACGAAGATCCTTTGCCGCCGGAGAGCACAGGAGCCCTCGAGTATATTTCCCGGCATATAGATATTCCTATGGCAGTAGGTGAGCGTAGCTACGATCTTTTCCAATTTCGGGAACTGCTTGAAAGGAAAATTGTCGCTTTCATCCGCCCGGATCTATCGCTTGCAGGAGGCTTTACTCAGGTTAAGAAGATAGCAGCCATAGCTGAGGCCGATTTTGTCCAAATTTTTCCTCATCTAATGGGAAGTCCAGTCAATACAGCGGCCTTCACCCATCTTGCTGTAGCAATTCCAAATTACTACGTGATGGAGTCTAATCGGCACAGTGTAAAACAGAGTGCAGTTGTTGATCAACCATTTGTAATCGAAGAGGGCTACCGGCGCGTTGAAGATCGACCAGGTATCGGTGTGGAGATTGATGAGAAGGCACTTGAATCTCTGGCTTTCCAACCTCGTCAGATATCCGGAAATTTCCATTCCGATGGGTCGGTAGCCCATTAAAGTTATCGCTTCACTAATTGGAGCATTTTGGTGTTAAGAGTCCGGAATCAAATTGTACCAAATGAAATACAATTTGTTTGCTAGTTCTCTAGGGGTAATTGGTTCTACTGGAATTAGAGGAACGATTTGGATTAGAGAATAGAGCAAGCCCCTTGTATGTGCGTAATAAAGAAATAGCAGTAGGAATATTAGGTGATTTTAAATTTCACGTTCCAGATCAGCAAAGTACATATCCCCCACATACTCGAATGGTTTGGCCGGTAAGGTAATCGGATAAATCGGTCACGAGAAATTCAATCACTTTTGCGCAATCTTCTGGATCTCCAAGACGGCCGAGAGCGATTTTTGACTCGAGGTCTCGTCGAGTTTCACCTTGGCTGCGTCCTCCGGCAATAGCGCGTGAACTGAGAATGAATCCAGGCGCTATCGCATTAACGTTTATTCCGTAAGGACCAAGTTCATTGGCGAGGCATCTTGTATAGTGAATCACCGCTGCTTTGGATGTCGCATAGGATTGACCATTGCTACCGATGATTCCAGCTTGGCTGGCCACGTTCACTATCTTTCCCGAACGCTGGCGTTTCATAATTTCTGCCGAGGCTTCGCAACAATGCACGGTCCCGTGGAAATTCAAATCGTGCATTGGTTTGAATTCTTTCGGTCCGAATAAGGCACCTCCTGCGTTATTAACTAGAATATCGAGTTTGCCCAATGACTCCTCGACCTTACGAAACATCAATTTTACCTGTGAACAGTCCGTTACATCGCACTCAAGCCCTATGCCTCTCACTCCGATTGCTTCGATTTCCTGGGGCACGCTTGCCGCAGTTATTTCCTCGTCATACTCTTCGTGAGACCGGATGTTGATATCATTTACGGCTACATCAGCTCCGAGTCTTGCTAGATGAAGGGCGTAGGCTCTCCCAAGCCCGCGTGCAGCGCCTGTTACCAATGCTACTTTTCCATCTAACTTCCCCATAATTACTAATGTTTCCTGAAGGTGGATCCACAAACCGATAGAATCAATAATGTTATAGTTAAATAGATTCTAGCGATCTTCAAGGTGGTACGTCAGGAAAATCTGTGTTTAGGGAGGAGTCTCTAAACTTTCTTGTTCCAATCAGCGAATAATCGTAAAATCTCTACAGTTTATATAGTTCTTTTAAGTTTTATATCTCAATGAATTTAGTCTGAATTATCTTATGGCTGAAACCAGTAAAATCGTTATACTAGGTGGTGGAGTAGTTGGGTGCTCGATTGCTTACTACTTGAGTCGTGAAGGTGTTAAATCGACCATAATTGAACGAGAAGGAATAGGGAGCCAGGCATCAGGATATTCCGTTGGTGGGCTTAATCCTCTCGAGGGTTCTCACATTCCGGGACAGCTAGCACCTTTAGCGATTGAGAGCTATCGGATGCATGCAGATTTGTGGGAATGGCTAAAAGAAGAGACGAGGATCTGTTTTCAGGGAAGAGTGACGGAAATGGTAACACTTGCCTTTTCCGAGGCAGAAATTCCGGGTTTGTTCAAATCCTTGGAATACTTCGAGAATGCGAGTTCGGATGGATTCTCTGGTTGCTGGATGGATGCCAAGGAACTGTTGAATCTCGAACCTCGGTTATCTTCAAAACTGATCGGGGGTGCATTGCTGCGTGGTAATCGGGCACTCGACAGCTTCGAATTTACCAGGGCTTTGGCCGATGCTGCAGGTAAACGGGGGGTGGCCTTTAGGCATGGACTTGTTGAAACTTTCAAGACAGACGGTAATCGAGTATATAGAGTCATTCTTGGGGATGGAGAGATAGATTGTGAGCAAGTGGTCCTAGCTGCCGGTCCGTGGTCAGGTCAGCTCGTTCGTTGTCTGAATTTAGACTTGCCGGTCGAACCGCTCAAGGGCGAACTGTTGCGAATGAAGCTTCCTGGTCTTCGGTTGCCGTGCGACTTCATTGGAGATGGATTCTCGATCTATGCCAAGCCCGATGGCCTTGTTTGGTGCGGAACTACCGAAGAATGGCAAGGTTTTGATCGCAAGCCGAGTGATTCAGCACGTGCTTCTATATTGAAGGGAGCGATGCGAATATTACCAGATATTGCCAAAGCCGAACTGATAAAACACACTGCGTGTCTTCGCCCAATGACTACTGATGCGATGCCTGTGATCGGACGTGCGCCTGGGTGGGATAATGTTTTTCTAGCCACAGGTGCTGGTAGAAAGGGAATTTTACTAAGTACAGGAATGGGTAAATCCATTACTGATTTGCTGACAGCAAGGACAACCGAGATATCAATTGAACATTGCTCTCCTGAGCGATATGGATAACGAAAGAGTGCTGTATGAATTCGAGTCTGGGCAAGAATGGCTTGAGTTCCCAACCACCGAGTTGTTTCCTGCTTAAATCTTATGATAATCAGCGATCTAAAAACTTACGTTGTACAGTTAAAGGATGCTAGCCGATATACAGTTACTTGGACCTATTTAAGGATTGAGACAGATACGGGTATAGTGGGATGGGGTGAAGCGGGTGCTTCTGTCCAGAACACAGCGCTCGTTTGTCGTACCGGACTGGAGCAGTTGCGGCCAATATTAATTGGTGAAAATCCTTCCGACATTGAACGTATTTGGCACAAGATCTATCGGACCTATACCTATTTCGGCTCGAAGGGTTTTGGAACGGCAATTGCATCTGCGGTCGATCTTGCGCTTTGGGATATTAAAGGAAAGGAAGTCGGAAAACCGGTCTTCGATCTAATTGGTGGGCGATTTAGAAACCGAATACTACTTTACAATAATACCTGGTTCTTGGGTGCTAAAACACCTGAAGAATTTGCCGACTATGCTAAACGGAATGTAATTGATCAGGGTTACACTGCCTGTAAGATTGATCCTTTCTTGGAGATGCGGCCTTATCATCGTATGTACCAGAGCGGTCAGATTTCTGAGTCCGGAGAGCAGGAAGGCTACGACATTGTTGCCTCTGTAAGGGAAGCAGTGGGACCGAAGCACGAAATTTTGATCGACGCCCATGGGCACTACAATGTGCCTACAGCGATCAGGTTGGCAAATAACCTACATGAGCAGTCAAACATAACTTGGTTCGAAGAACCGGTCCCACCAGAATCCTACGACGCTTTGGCGAGCGTCAGGCAACAAACCGTTCCTCCAATTTGCATTGGTGAAAGGTTACGAACCCGATGGGATTTCCTTCCCGTTTTGCAGAATAGTCTTACCGACTATATCATGCCAGATACTCTTTGGACGGGAGGTATAACCGAAATTCGAAAAATTGCACAATTAGCCGAAATCTACAACATCCCAATTTCACCACATTGCGTTCCCCTCGGTCCCCATGAGATAATTGCAGCGGCTCACGTGTGCTCGACGGTCCCAAACTTTTACCGACTTGAAAGTGGATTTTCTGCCATCCCTGTTTATCAGAAAATGTTGACCGAGCCGCTATTGTATGAAGACGGTCACTTGATTCTTAACGGAAAGCCGGGACTTGGATACGATCTTCGAGAGGATTGGCTAGAAGAAAACAAATTTATAACCAACGAGTAATTCAAATGTCTGAGAATAAACTAAACCCTGATCAGATCGCCCATTTCGAAACATTTGGTTTTTTACATTTTCCCAACTGTTTTCCAAGTGAGGAATTTAAATCTATATTGAAGGTGGCTGAAGAGCTGTGGACAAGGAAAGTGGGACATAAGCCTAATATTGAAGAGGATATCCATCTGGATTCTTTTCTCGAAAGTGACCCGAGGCTAATGCGACTTATCCATGACGATCGGATTTATGAACCTGTCCATGGATTACTAGGAGATGGCTTCATTTGGTCTGGATCCGAAGGTAATCATGGATTCCCGAAAGACAATACTTCTCACCACTGGCACGCGGACCGCGCGGGTGAGAAAGAGCTAGGCTATATTCGGATCAAGATCATGCTCTACACAGAGCCGATGCGAAAAGAGCAGGGTGCTCTGCGGGTGATTCCTGGCTCTCACCGATTACCCTTGCATCGCGACCTGATGTCCTTTCAACGCCGTCACAGTGAAAAGAACCCCTCCTTTTACGGAATGTCCGGTGATCAGGTGCCCTGCTATGCTATCGAGAGCGAACCCGGAGATATGTTGATATTTAACCACAGCCTTTTTCATGGTGTCTACGGGAAACAAGGCCTCCGTCGTTATATAGCTTTAAAATTTGCCGCTTGCCCAACCTGTGACGCCAACTTCGCTTCGCTTCAGTACTGGTCTCCATATGCTTTTGAGCCGAACGAGGTCTTGATCCAAAGTGAACAGCCCCGTATCCGGAATATGGTTGAGGGGCTTAAAGAAATGGGGATACGGGGCCGACGAGTGGTCGGGAATCACTATCAAGGCGACTGGAGAACAAGTTGAATTTTAATTCGTAGTTAAGTTGATGAGTGATTTTTCTCAGTCTCAGACACAATAAACTAAGAGTAAACATAATCTATGTGCCAGTTCAATTAGGGTTGACCATGACTGACCTTGAACTCTTTGAATTCGACCGAACAGGGTATCTCAAAATACCTGAACTCCTTTCCAGAGATGAGGTGTCCTGTCTGCGTGGAGCTGTCGATGCCCTCATCTCTGATGCGGAGAAAAATTTAGATCTGCAACCTAGGGTAACGGCTCCCTCTGGTGCAGAATACCACCGTAACAACATTCTAGGTTACCATGTCTCCGGCAGTCTGGGGAATCGCGGCAGTCTCTTGGTTGAGGATTTCTTTAATGTCGATCCAACTTTCGATTGTTTGGTGAATCACAATACCACAATGAGTTACATTGAAGCAATTGTACAAGATCGACCGGCGATTAACAATTCTGAACTTAGGGTGCGATATCCGGGTAATGCCACAGGCGCCCACATGGGTGGGCCTGGTTCTTCCAAGCACCGTTTTCGTTTCATCGACAATCGAGTGGAATGCATGATGGTGAGAATGGTTTATTTCCTCCACGATGTTTCGGCGAAACAAGGAGCTTTTTGCGTTGTTCCGGGAACTCATAAATCGAATTTTCGCCCTCCTTACCTGGTTGATCGATTACTTCCGGAGGATGAGCCTGGTATGTTAGCTCTTCCCGCAAAAATGGGAGATGGAATTCTCTTTACTGAAAATCTTCGACATGGAGGTGTAACGAATTACTCTACTCAGGTCCGAAAGACGCTTCACATTGGGTTTGGTCCCTTCTGGCTCAAGTCACAAAATATAGCGACAATGGATAGCTCCCCATATATTTTGAACCGTACTTTGGAGCGATATGACAATAAGCAGAAGCAGCTCTTTAACACCTTCCCAGTGCCAAAATGATCTTACTTCGAAATTGAGAATGCTTGATGGACCCTAGGTCTGCGGAGATTTTTAAGGGGTATATAGGAAATACAAATTGCTTCTTTCGCATTCAACACGAAGTTTCTAGTAGGATTGTCCGAATTTTATAGTTCAAAGACCCGTATGTGAAGTGATGTATCTATTTGAGTGAAGGATGATTAAACTTGGGTGTAATGCAATGCTGCTGGTTCCGGATGACCAGAGAATTGGTGACAATGAAAATCCACTTAATTGGGTGGATATCGAAACTCTGATCGATTTCATCGCAGGACTGAGGCTGGATTTTACCGATCTACAGCTTTTTAGAGGATTTCGCTCTCAAGGGATGGACTATTTCCAAAGGATCAAGCAGAAGTGTCTGAATGAAGGTCTCCCGATAGGGTTCCTTGGGGTTGGCAGTGGATTTGTGGGTGCGAAAGTCCTTTCTAATGGCAAGAGCATTGCTGTTTCGCTAAGTGATGCCGAACACCGAAGCCGTATGGAGGAAGCCAAGCGTGCCGTTGATCTTGCTGCTTTCATGAGTGCGCCATTGATCCGGGTATTCGCTGGGAGAATACCTGAGGAGTCGGAGAATCAAAGAGACCTTTGGGAAGGGGTCGTGCGCAGTTTTCAAGAACTAGCTGATTACGCAGCGGGGAAGGGAATATTTGTGGGGCTTCATAATCATCCTCCGGCAACTGCGCCGGTGGGGGAGGATATTATCCGTCTCATAGAGGATAGCAATCGTGATAATATCACTTTTATTCTTGATACCGGCCAATGGTGGGGGTCTCCGGGAGCGTTATCCGAAGGAACGATGGACGAAGACATTAACTTCTATCAATTTATGAAGGAAACAGCTCCGTATGCTACCTATGTCCGCGCGAAGATCTACAAAATAGATAGCGGTAGAGAGGAATGGATCGATTATGAACGGGTGATGGCGATTCTTCGGGATGTGAACTTTAATGGCAATATGTCGATTGTCTACGAGGGAAGAAAAAACCGGTGTAGCGATCTGGAGGGTATAGGGTTGGCGGTTGCATATCTGCGTGAACTCTTGGACTAATTTTTCGCTATAGGCTTGCCTGATTTATTCTAGTAGGATCAGTCTAAGATTAGATCTCCATAGAAGGTGAGACCATCAAATCGGCTTCTGCTCTTCTGTAATAAAATTAATTTCCTACATCCTATTGTTGTTAGTTTTATTTTAAATCCTATGGCTTGAAATAAATACATTAGAGCGTTGGGATCCCTCAACTTTTTGTAAATAGAGTTCCAGATTGAGTCTCGGGATTTTAGCGGTAATGGAGTATTGGATAAGCGCTAGGATACTGATGGGCTCCAACATATCCGAGATTTTCCCTTGGAAGGAAACCCCCGTCACAGACTCCAGAGCTATGAAATTACCTTCGAACAGCTTTGTATGACACCTCTACTGGTTACGATGGTGTTTGCGTCCAGGGTGCGAAGGCCTCGATGTCTGTGGCCACGTCTATGATGGCTGGTTTTTGAGATGCGAGAGCTTGCTCGAGTGCATTCTGGATATCACTCGATCGCTCTACCCTTATACCGAAGCAGCCTATAACTGAAGCGAAGCGAGAGAAGTCTACGTCGTTGTAGACCCACATTTCCGTTGGATTTCCATCAGGAAAATTCCTGTATGCAACATCGACTCCAGGCCTGTCCTGATTCAGGGAACGGTTGTTATTAATCACAGTGACCGTGTTGATCCCACATCGGGTGGCTGTTTCAAGCTCAGCCATGTGGTACCAAAATCCACCATCTCCTGTAAAGCAGACTACAGGTCGATCGGGCTGAGCACATTTAGCACCTAGGCTAGCGGGGAAGGCCCAGCCCAGAGATCCAGCACAACGCATGTAGTCTTGGGTCTCTTGGGTCAGATCTACCATGGTACCCGTCCAACTTCCCGAGTGCCCAGTGTCGGCGACCAGGAGGGCATCGGATGGAAGAAATTGTGAGAGTTCGCGACATAGTCTTTCAGGGCGGATGGGGTTGGCATCAGACTCCAATTTTGGTTTGTATTCCAGATGCCATTCTTTCACCCATTGACGCACACGCTGTGCCCATTCAGGGTCTTTTCTCTTTGATCTAAGTGATTCCGAGAGCTTGATGATTGTTTTCCTGGCATCGCCCAAGATTGATAATTTTGTAGAGCAATTGCGTCCCAATTCAGCAGGATTCAGGTCAATCTGAATTACGTCTGTTCCGGGTAAAGGGACTGTCCAATTATCGGTAACTTGGTCGCCCATTTGACTTCCCACATACACAACTAAATCAGCTTCTTGGACCACCTTGTTGGCACACCATCTTGAATAGGTACCAACTACCCCAACGGCGAGAGGGTGATTATCAGGAATGGAGCCTTTGCCGTTCAGCGAAACAGCTACTGGAGCCGAAAGTTTCTCAGCCAGATCAAGGATGGCCGATCCTGCTCGGGAGGCGACTGCCCCCCCGCCAGCTACAAAAACAGGAAACTTGGAGCGTTCGAGCAGTTTAGCAGCTTCTTTTACCATTTCTTTGTCTGGTTCCAATCGATACGGAGGGTATGATTGAAATTCTGCTTCCCCAAAGATTTCCAAGGTGGCCTCGGCGGCCCCAACTACTTCCCCTTGAATACCCGGAAGTTCTAAATGTACCGGTCCTGGGGTGCCGGTGGTGGATTCACGAAAAGCCTGACGCAATTCATGAGGAAATTGTTCGAGGGTATCAACAAAGGCATTATACTTTGTCACTGGTTCGAAAAGAGGCCAATGGTCAATTTCTTGGTAGGCGTGACGGTAGCGGAAAGAGGTTCGTTGCCGACCCGTGATGGCAATGACAGGCGAGTGAGCAAGATAAGCGTCCTGAAGTCCTGATGCCAGATTAGCTGCGCCCACGGATTGACACATAGCAATGCCGGGACGCCGGGATGCCCTTGCGTACCCATCCGCCATGTAAGCAGCTCCCTTTTCCGAATGGCAAAGAACGCGTTTAATTCCTCCGACTCGCTCTATTTCCATCAATCCGGCCTTAAGAATCGCCGGCATCCAGAAGATGGTACCAACATTATAAGCTTTAAGCATTTCAGCAAAGAATCTATAGCCGGTCATTCGAGGCATTACACCGAATCCTTTTGAGTTGATGGGTAGTATGAGATCACAGCACCTTAGCCAATCCAGTAGGCAACCTTTTCGGTACTTGTCGAGAATCTTATGGAGTATTAATTTAGCTGCGATACGAGCCGTGTGATCCAAATCTCGATTTGATTAATCAATCTTTCAGAATAAAATATGTCCAGTTTAGTAAATTATGATCAGTAATTAGGGACCTTAAAGCCTGAGTTTTAATTACTGTTCACCAAAGAGGGCACTTGTTAGCTGAAGGTGAATTGTCGATATGCTTCCCTCCGATCGAGAAATTTGTGCACAAAGCACGCTCATCTTCGAAACACTGCACCTGGGTCAACAACACACTTATCGGCTCCGAATTGGACACCTTCCTCAAGCATTGTTGTAACTTGATTCGTCTTGAGAAACAAGAGAGGATCCTTTCGGTATTCCTCGATTCCCAGCCGTACTGCTGTTTTAGCTTTGAACAGGCGTGAAATGGCATTACCGATTGGTGTAATCCTGACGAGCCCTAGCTCTTCCATCCTCTTTCCCAGTCTGTTAAAATCGTTTCCAGGGAAACCAGGATTTGGTACAAATGCCGCGGTAGGAAGAGGTTGCTCAGCAGCATTAGATTTACGAAGTACTCCTTTACTTTGGACCCAATGGCGATAGGGCACTTGAACCATCTGCTCAATTAGATGGAAAATAGTACAGGTAGTGTAAGAGAGCCCGAGCATCAGGATATAGAAATCAAGGTCACACAATTTCCAAAAAGGACCATCCGCCGCCCAGGCTGAGGGTCCATGAACGCGAGTCAGCTCATCGGCCTTAGGTCCGATAGCCGCGACCGAGTGGAAGAGATGGGTGCTGCGGCGCGCTTCTTGAAGAGTTCGCACTTTTTCCGATATTTGTCCCATACCAGAAGGATCATTATCCAAGTCTAGAGTACAGACTTTAGGCCGAAAAGTGAAAGATGGTACCGCGAGTGTCCCATCCTTGGTAAGGACACCTAGAAGAGCACGAACAACAGTTGCGGCTCCTCCCTCAACTAATCCAATGCTGCTAAGTGAACTGTGGACAAAGACTGCATCCCCCTGTTTTAGGCCTAACTTCTCAAAAGCAGCAATAAGTTGATTTTGGTTCACCGGATGCCCTTTATTTCAATTGAAGTAAGGAATGTTCCAAAGGTCAATCCAATCGTTCTTAGCTTTTGTGAGTCGCTAGGTTTGATTTATGGACAATAGTTAAAACATACAGCGATTTTTGCTTAAATTGAGGTGGCATTTCCAGTGACACATACGGTGAGATTATCAGTAATTTTCTCCATTCGTCTGAATATGCCGAACGATGATGACCCTTGTATTCGATCATTGCCTTGGTAGCGATTTTTAGTTCAGTATTCCCAATTTCATTAGAAAGGCTAATTTGATGATACTTTCAGAAATGACTTCTCCAGAAATCGATGCCTTGCCGAGGGATATTGTTGTCCTGGTTCCTATCGCGTCGTGTGAGCAGCATAGCACCCACCTGCCTGTGTTTACCGATAGTATGATCGGAGGTGAGGTGGCGCGTCGAGTACATGAGTGCGCACCCAATGACGTCCTGGTGCTCCCAGTTCAATGGCTTGGGTACTCACAACACCATATCCGATATCCCGGTACGGTGAGCGCCATTTCTGAGACCCATCTGCTTTTAATGATGGATATTGTTGCTTCTATGGTTGGGCACGGGTTCAAGAAAATTTTCATCCAAAACTCCCATGGAGGAAATAGTGCAGGAATCTCGGTGCTCCTACAGCGTCTGATGGAGCGATATCAGGATGGGGATGTCGAATTTTACACTCGCTGGGCTTGGGCCTCGATGGATAAGCTCAACGCCATCAGAGATTTGGGTAACGCAGGCTCTGGCCATGCTGGTGAGACGGAAACGTCAATGATTCTAGCCATGCGACCAGATCTTGTAAGGACGGAAAATTTTGATGCCGATGGTGAAAAAACTGGTATGCAGGTGCCTGGAGTTTCCTCCTATCACCGATTTGATCAACGTACTCGACATGGCGGAGTGGGGGATCCGCAGCCCGCCACTCCAGAGAAGGGGGAGGCAATGTTGAAAGCCTCAGCTGAGGAGATTGCGGCTGCTGTCCTAAAGATCAGAAAGCTTCGGCCCTTTGATTCGATATGAAGCCTGTAAAGGTCTTCTAGCTAGAAATTCAAGCTATTTACTGAAGTTTTCCGAGACTTGGATCTTCACGAAAACAGAGCTTAGGCCAGCTATCGAAGTTTCGATTCTGATTTGTCTGGTCTAAACCCCAACACCCAATTTCTGGACTGATCGGTGAAGAATTTTCAACTCAAGCGGTCCTTTTACCCTGATTAAGGAACGTAGCGGAAAGATTTCAACCGAGTGGATCAGAAGTTTATAATCGGATTATTTGTTTAACAGGAGTATTTGGCCGATCTCTCTGAGTCATCTTGCGGATAAGTTCTTTTTGTGGGTTTTTGACGGCTTGTTTCCACTTTGCCTGCCACTCCGACGAATCTTTCAGTTCTGAAGACGGATTTGAGCGACTGCGGGCAATAAAATCAGGGTACCATGGGCGACCGCTAGGAGAACCTGTTATTTGATATCTTAGATCGAGACTCCATCGTATCTCCTCGGCCCCGTTTGGGCCTGAACCATGCGGAGTGAGTTTGTGAAGAAAGAGAACGTCTCCTTTAGTCATAGGAAGACTCAAAGATTTACGTGCCGGCATATTCTCTTCGCTGATTCCGAATCCTTCACTCCATAGGACCTTTTCGGTTCGATGAACTTCAGGAATTATCTCAAGACACCCGTTTCTCTCATCCGTGTCGACAAGCGGGATCCAAACCGTCAGGATAAAACAATCATCCGCCTCTTCTGTATGGACTTGAGCGTCTTGATGCCAGGGAGCAGTATAAGAAGAAGCTCCGTCCCAGAGACTTGACGGCAGTTTACACCGGACATGTTGAATCGGAGAACAAGTGATTTCTGGACCAAGGATTCCTTCAACGAGGTCGAGCAGATTATCGTTCCTTAAAAACTCAAAAGTCGATTTACCTATGACTTTGTTGATATCCATCAACTGGTCGGCATCTCGGTAAGTTGCTTCATCGTCTGCACAGAGTCGGGCCAGTCGGGTTTCGAACCCTTCAGCCTCATGGCAACATTCGATCTTTCCCTTTTTTTTGAGGTCCCTTGCAAGATCGTCGACTACACGATTGTACTCATTGATCACGGGTTGAAGATCAGCATCGGAAACCCCGTTCTCAATCAACAAGTAACCGTCTCTATAAAATGACTCAACTTGGTTTGCAGAAAGCATAATCTAAATCGAGTTTAGATAGTACTTCTCTTGCCATCAGTTGTCAATATCTAGACTAGAGGGTAAAGGTCTGAATCTCTTAAAAAATCGTGAATCAAACTCAACCGAACCAATTTCATCGTACTGGGAAAACTCAGATTGTCTTATAATCTGGGAGGTTGACCGAATTGAAAGTAGGAGTATTATAATGGATTTGAGTCTTCCGAGAAGGTTGGCTGGGCCGCCAGAGGCGGACTACGAGTTGAAATAGGGCACAGAAAAGAGGGAATAGTATGAGGGGATCGAGGTTGCCGTATCGTTACGATCATTACACCTGGCCAGAAATTAGGGATATCGTACAGGAGCAGAGGGTGGTGGTTTTGCCGGTTGGATCCACGGAAGATCACGGACATCATTTACCGTTGGATGTGGATCATTTTGTAGTGGGAGAAATCTGTGAATCTGCAGCAAAGCTGATTCCGGATGAGGTCTTATTATTACCAACGATTCCGTATGGTTTTGAGGATCATCACATGGATTTCCCTGGTACGATAACAGTAAGTGACGAGCACCTTCTTCATTTCGTTGTTGATATTACAAAGAGTGTCGCCCATCACGGGTTCCGTAAGATTCTAATCGTGAATGGCCATGGATCGAATGCGCCAATTTTGGAACTAGCAGCTCGCCGTACTGTAATCGAGACTGATGCTCACTGCGGATCGTTAATGGGTGGCGCTGGGGTTAATACGGATGAAATTGCAGAATCCGAGCTTTCGTCGCACGCTGAAGAGATCGAGACCTCAACCTACCTCTACCTAAATGAAGATGCAGTGCAGATAAGTAAGGCGACCAGAGAGATCAAAGCTCCTGTTTCGCGCTACTACTGGCGGGGTTCCTTGAGAGGGAAAGGTGCATCACCCTTACGGATGATGGATATTTGGTCTCGTATTTCTGAATCTGGTGTTATCGGCGATGCTACACTCGGAACCGTTGAAAAGGGAGAGCGATTTTTCACTGCGGCAGCACGCGAACTATCAGAGCTCATTAAGGAGTTTAGAACCATTCCGATTGAGCCTAGAGTAGATCACCACTAATCTAGAGAATTATTGGTATTCTTTGCGCAGAGGTTCAGATTGAAGCCATACGATGTTGTCCATAATTTCTTTCTGACGATCTTGCATGGCGACCTCGATGATAGCTGGACGGTTGGTATCGAGAGCTTCTTTTAGAATTCCCCTGAAGTCTTCGATTTTTTCCACTCGTTTAGCCCATGCTCCGAAAGAGAGGGCAAAGTCCACAAAATTGGGATTCACTAGGTTGGTATCAATGGTCCTTCCCTCGAATCCTTTTTCCTGGGAACGCTTGATAGCGCTGAGTGCTCCATCGTTTACAATGACAGTTACAACAGCAATGCCGTAAGTAATTGCTGTCGCCAGTTCGGGTGAACCCATCAAGAATCCTCCATCGCCGCTGAAACACACAACGGGGAGGTCGGGGCGGGCAATCTTTGCACCTAGGGCAGCGGGAAATGCATGTCCCAAGGCGACTCCAATGTTGGGATAGATAAAGGTCTTAGGATCGTAGACTGGATATTCGGCAAAGGTTGAGTAACCGATTCCATGAACGTCCACCGATATAATACCCTCACGGGGAAGGAGTTCACGGATTTCCGATAAAAGTGGAAGAGCTGGTTGGGCCGAATGCGCGGCATTTATTCTTTTTAATTCTTTGTTCCAAGAGTTTTCTTTAGCTGGCATCTGTTCGATCAGTGCCTGAAGAGTGGCTTTAAGATTCCCAACAACAGCAATGTCACAAGGGTATTCTCTTCCTATTTCTTGATGGTCCTCATCAATTTGGATTAGTGGCCGCGGATACTCTTGACTCCAGTTCCGCGTGTCGATCGATGTAAACCGGGTCCCAACGGCAAGTGTACAATCAGCTGCTTGTATTGCTTCTTGAGCCGGGTAGCCGTATATGATTTGGAGGGCGAGGGGGTGATCTTCGGGCAAGACACCTTTACCGCAACGCGTTACCGCGACCGGAGCATTAATTTTTTCTGCCAGCCTCTGCAATTCGTTGCGCGCATCTGATCGGTGTACTGCAGACCCTGCTAATAGAATTGGATACTTTGCTTCTTCAAGGGTTCTTGCTGCTCTCCCGATTTCCTCTAGATCAGCTTGCGAGGTGAATTTTCGATAAATGGGTGGCGGAATTTCGACCTCGCATTCTCCGGTTACTACTTCCATGGGGAATTCGAGCATCGTGGGTCCTGGGCGGCCTGACTGCATTGCGGAGAAGGCCTTCTCAACAACGCATGGAATATCTTGAACTGTTCTGGCGATGGCACAGTACTTTGTTATCGGTTCGAAGAATCGCATTTGATCGAGGCCGTGGAACATTTTGTTCGGGTCACGTGAGTAGAATTGTGAATCGCTTTGTCCTGTGATCAGGAGGACGGGCGAACAGTCGGTACTTGCTTCCAAAATACCGGTTGACGCATTGCTTGCTCCGGGCCCTGGAACGGTTAGGGCGACACCGACTTTCCCGGTAGCTCGTGCGTATCCATCGGCCATCTGTGTGGCAGCATATTCGTGGCGGACTAGGTAGTGGTCGATAACACCTGATCCACGGCGGAGGAGAGAGTCGTAAATCTGAAGATTTTGAGTGCCGGGCATGCCGAAAATAGCACTCACGCCCTGTGCCTTTAAACATTCAATCAGTATGTCTCCACCTTTCACTCAGTTACTCAAATAGGCGTTGAGTCTCCTCGGATAGCGCCGGAAGGTGCAAACACAAAAGGATAATATGAACTGATTGCCACTCGTTCTCGGTAGATTTCGATCAGAGTGGTGCAATAAAACACCCTTCGATTCCCTATCTCGTAGCATCCAACAGATCTAATTTTGTATTCCGTTTAGAGATGTTTATCAAAACCGACGTTTCCCTTATTGAGTTCTGGAGGAGATCCGGGATAAGAGATCGACTGATTCTTGACCTTTTGTAATGGTATGATTACCATACTTGTAATGGATATACGTTGTCTCGATTACCAACTGTCGGATGTAGAAGCTGAGCGGTTTTTAAAGGATGGTTTCCTTATGATCGATAACGTGCTGGAGGAGGACCACGTTGGCAAGCTGGTCGATGTGGCAGATCGGCTTTTTAAGGAAGAGCGGGAGCGTCTTCGGATTGGGCCTGGAGATCGTATTAATTTACTGGATTTCATTGGGAAGGATGATTCCTTTCTCGGGCTCCTCGACTACTACAAAACTTTCCCTAAGGTGTGGGGTTTACTAAATTGGCACATTCAACTCTACCATAGTCACATGACCTATACTCCGGTAGAACCCGAAGGTCGGTCGCTTGAGAATGACGGGCTTGGGCTTGGCTGGCATCAGGATTCAGACCGAATCAATAGTGATCTCGCGACGAATCCTCGTCCCATGATTTCCGTCAAAGTTGCTTTTTTCCTCACGGATACTTCAATGCCTGGCCGAGGCAATTTCTATGTAATTCCGGGGAGCCAATACACGAATGACTTTCCTGGGAGGCATCGAAACGAGGTAGTTGAGGGAGCAGTTCCGGTTCTTGCTCCCGCTGGATCGGCTGTTATTTTTGACCGACGTCTTTGGCACTCGGGAAGTTCAAATTACTGGACCCAACCAAGGCAGGTTCTTTTTTTTGGTTATTCTTTTCGATGGCTCCGCCCCCGGGATGACATGACAGTAGATCACTACCTCGAAAGTTGTGATCCTATTCGTCAGCAGCTTCTCGGGGTAAGTCGCTCGGGAGGCCATGGATATACTTCACCCACACCTGAGGATGTACCGTTGAAGGATTGGCTCGAAGAGCACGCTGGTCTCAAAGGAGTGGATTGATCTAAAAACTTTAAGTTTTTTGTTTGCTTGGCATAACGTGCTCCTTCTCTGAAGCCTTCTAGCTAGCGCCTCGCATGGGGATTAAGTAACAGGCTATTGTATTTCTATAATATGCAGAGTGATGGAAACACGGTTAAGAGGTATAGCAATACCGTAATCCTCCTTGTCTATCAGGAAATATCATTTTCATATGGCATTTTTTGAGACAACAGCCGTTATGATCAGGTGCTCAATCCAATCATCCGAATCATTGATCAATTGGTGCATAGTCTTAGGTGGGAGGTGAACGGCATCGCCTTCGCAAACCGGGTGGATTTCACCATCGATTTTCATTTTACCCTTGCCGGATGTGAAGTAATAGATCTGCTCACTTTCCTCGTGGTCATGATAGTCGCCTTTCATTTTGCTTTGCATTCGGTGGAGGGTAAGGCCTTTGGTCCCGAGTAATGGTGCTTCCTCAGGGGATCTATCTTTTGCTCCCTTGCCGGCAAATATTGGCCAAACTATGGCGGTTTCATGACCTACGTAAGGGATTGTTTCTTTCCAGTTTCGTATGACCATCTGTAATCCTTTTGTTTGTTGCCGAGTTGTGCTTAGGCACAAAAATTCTATGCCGTTAGGCAATGCTCGGCTCCAATGGGAGTCAAGACGGTAGTCCTTACAGTCTAGAGAATGTCAGTCTATGATGGCAGAATTTGACTTCGGAGGACGACATCGGTTCTTTTTTGTCTCAATTATTGATTTTATTTTAATCTGTTACGAATTGGTTCATATATGAAGGTACATCGACGACAGATCCCCCGTTACGAGCGGATTCCCAACCAGCCAGCAAGGGGGCAAGGGTCTTGAGTCCGTCATGGAAATCGTTCAGAAGATAGGAAGTGTCACCGGTCTGGATAGCATTCACAAAAATGCGGTCTAGTTCCCGCCATGGTTGAAATTCCGTTGCTTGAAAAACCTGATCGCCATTCATTTCGATGCCGCTATAACCTTGATGGACTGCGAGGTAACCTCCTTCGTAATAGAATAGGAAGTATGGTTCGTTTTGAGGGCTTTTTTCGGAGGTTTGGACAAAAGTCATAGTCATCGTGGCATCATTGGAAAGGGCGAAGTTATAGGATGCCGATAGGGGAACGTGGTAACGGGCGGGGGAGCAAAAGAAGGCCTGAGCAGTAACGATTTCCAAACCGCTAACAAATCGGCAGTAATCAATTGCATGAGGCCCCCATCCGAGAAAATCAGCGTGATTCTCAATGATTCTGTCCCAACCTGGCGTGTCAATATTTGGTTGCTTAGAGGGTAACCCGGCAAAGCTTTGAAAGCGGATATGCACGATGTTTTTATCCTTGAGCAATCGTTTTGCTTCCTGCCAGAGTGGACGATAACGCTCCCGAAAGCATACGGTACCGAGGGCACCTGATTGCTGTAATGCTTCGTCAATCTCTATAGCATCTTTCATGTCAAGGGTTTGGGGCTTATCGCAGAAAAGATGGACTCCTTTTTTAGCAGCTGTGATTTCCACATCGGGTCGTTCGCCTGCGGCGACTAATGACCAAAGGGCATCGATCGATTCGGATTTAAGCATCTTTAGTCCGTCCGTGTAGTAGCTCGGAATACCGAAGTCAGTTGCTACCTTTTGGGCCTGTTTTTTGTTGATGTCGCATATGGCTACGATTTCGACATCACCGAAGGAGTTAAGGTTAGGAAGGTGCTGATTTACACAGTGACCACCTGCGCCATAAATACCGATTTGCAATTTGTCCATGTTAGATGTCATCGTCGGGTAAAAGAATGATTAAGGTATGTAAAAGATTGGACTAGGAAGTCATTAACGAGATAGTTTAAACCCGGTTCTTTGAATTGGATTACTTCAGGGAGTCAAAGAATTAAAGGTACCTTCAAGTCTAGAGGCCATGATGAAAGTAGCAGTATGGGGAAGAAACCTTGAAGACTTTTATCTTCGTTCGGTTAGCCAGTTGGGTGCTGATGCCATCGATGAATTACCTATTCCAAATGAGCCAGGGACGGGCTATTTTGATCTCAAATCGGTTCTTAATATCAAGAAAAAGATTCATTCCTATGGGATGGAAGTTAACCGTGTAAGTCTGCCTTATCTTTCGGAAAATTACATGGGAAACGGTGATGGAGCAGAAGAGGAACTAGAGAATTGTAGTCAATGCTTAAGAGTGCTTGGTGAGGCTGGGATGTCGTTGGCCAGGGTTGGATTTGCCAAGGACACTTACCCATGGATGCGAAGATATTACGAAGCGAAACATCGGGGAGGATACTTTTTTCGTGGCGAGTCTCTAAGCAACAACTTAATGGCGCCCTCTCCTGCCGATCAGGATTTATGGTGGCAGCGTGTGTGTCATGCATACGATAAGCTAGTACCGATTGCGGAGGATTTTGGTGTGCGTCTGATGATGCATCCCTCAGACCCCCCAAGTCCAGGAGCGCCCTTTGGAGGTCTTGGTTTTCACCGACTAATCGACGCCTTTCCTAATAGATGCGTGGGATACCTCTACTGCTGTGGCACCCGCGCTGAAGCGGGTGGCCAGTCTCTTGTTCTCGACGAGATAAATAATTATGGGAGAAAGGGTCGTATTTTCATGGTCCATTTTCGCAACGTAAGAGGTAGCTTGGCGACCGCGGGAGCATTCGAGGAAGTCATGCTTGATGATGGTGATATGAATATGTTTGAAGTGCTCCAAGAGTTACAGCGAGTCGGATTCGAGGGATATCTTCAGCCGGACCATTGCCCTCCCGTAGGGGATGATCTTGAAGATGCCATTCGAGGTGTCGGTTATGCTGTTGGTTATATCAAGGGGCTCCTTGCCGTATTGGCCTCTGGATAGCCACGGAATTTGCTACTCGAAGGAATCGAATGAAAAGGTCTAAAAGACGGGAAGCGATAATTGATTCCCATGCATATTGTTTTCAGCCGGGTGATGATCGCGCAGGATTTGCCACGTTGGAAGAGCATCTGGCATGGATACAGACCTCTCAAGGTCAGCATCATCAGCCGGCTTGGCGAGTTCGAGACCGGGCTCCGGTTCCTTCAGAAGGTTTAGGAAAAGAAACACCCTTGGACTGGTCGAAGTTACCCGACGTTAATTTCCGTGTTGATCGTGATCGAGGTCGCGTCACGTGGACGATAGAAGGAGAAGATATTACAAAACAGTTCTATCCCCCCAACCTTCGTAACCTCGAATTCACGCCGCACAGTCTGATTGCAGAAATGGATTATTCAGGTGTCGATTTAGCACTCTTACATAGTAATCCGATGCTTGGCCGGGACAGCGTTTTCCTTAGTGAGTGTGTAGCACAGTATCCCGATAGACTTCGGGCAATGGCGCCGGTGGATGAATGGCGGATCCTGTCCGACACAGATTCTGTGATTGAGCAGATTCGTAAAGCGATTTCTGAGGAGGGTTTGCATGCGGTCAAATTTAATGCTGGTTTGGTTTACAGCGTTTCGTTGGAACCATGGAGTGATGGCGGGTATCGACCTTTTTGGGAAGCAGTAACAGAGCTTGGGGTTCCTGTTTTTTTTACCTTGGGAGCTGGACCGGGAACTGCTAGAGCAGCAACGAATGGGTCCAAACATATCGATGGTTATCTTAAGGAACAGCGAATCTTGATAGATTGGATGAATCGGTACCCAGGAACCGTATGCAGCATGACGCACGGGTTTCCTTGGAGGATATTTCTGCGTGGGAATAAAATTCAACTTCCGGACGAGATTTGGGATCCCTTTACCAATCCCCAGTTGAGCCTGGAAGTTTGTTTTCCAGTTCGAATTGGTGATTTCTTTGACTTCCCATATCGGGAAGTCTGGTCTACTTTGGAGTTGATGGTCGACAAAATTGGGGCGGATCGGCTGCTTTGGGGCACTGATATGCCTTTCCAAAATCGTTTTTGCACCTACCGGCAGTCACGAGATTGGATAGAGAAATATTGCTCATTCTTGGGCCTAGAAGATCGATCGAACATTTTGGGAGGGACATGTGCCCGTATACTTGCATTATGATTAACTTTGCTCGTTCAAGTTTCACCTGGAAAAGTCACCCTCAGGAGCCTGATCTCCATTATAAATGGATGGGAGGATTTGTTGGAGAGAAAGGAGACGCATACCATGTTCGTTTTGCTTTAGAGGCCTCCTGTGTCGTGAAAGAAGAGAAATCGGGAACGGTTTCCGAGTTTTTTCTTGGTGCGCCATGTCGAAGCGAGTACACGATCGCTCATCGTAACCTCTTCCAAATCCCGAGTGGCGAATGGCGAATGGCATTCAGCCATCGGAACGTTCTGGCCATAGCCTCTCGTCCTAGTCTGGAATCAGAGCCTGCAGAGGTTGGAAGTCTCAAGGAGAGATTTGATGATTTCCGGATTGATATTCGTAAGTATGATCGGGTGAAGGAATTAAAAAATGCCGCTGAGGTCGCAAAGGCGACGCTGAATAATGATATTCTCAGTGTTCGTTCTAGTTACTTGGAAAGAGGGTTCATGGTGTCTGTTGAGTATCCGGTAAACGTAATGAATCTCAATGTGGATGGGGCTCAATTTCAGGTTTGTACGGGTCCCGTATTGCTGCCGGACCTAAAGACATGGAATGGTCTCGAAGTAGAGAGAGTTTTCGTTGCCCATGTAGCTATTAGTGACTTTGGATTTGCCGAATTCATATTGAGAAGGGAGATAGAAGCAGCTCCCGAAGAGAGGAATTGGCTAGATCAGCCGCGAGGTAGAGATCGCTTTGAACTGATTAATTTAGATAACCTTCCGGAAGGTTACCCGCCTCCTCGACCCAAGCCTCTAGTCTATAATGAGACATGGGATCGGGTCTCCGAAAACACAATTTTAATGGCTGAAGAATGAAAAGGAGGGCGCTAATGCTAGCGTAGCTTCCGGATTAGGAAGGTAGTAGTTCACCGAAAGTTGACCGGTGATCTAGTGAAGGAGATGGAAAGGAAGAAAGTTTTGATCACTGGGGCTGCTGGGATTGTAGGCGGTATTTTACGTTCGCATTGGGGTGAACATTACACACTAAGGTTGGCAGATATTCGGCCAGTTGAGGATTTAGGTGAGCATGAGACTTTCATGTACACTGATATTACCGATTACGGACAATTGTTCACTGCTGCTCAGGATATGGACACGGTGGTTCACCTAGCAGCTTACCCCGGTGATGGTGCGAAATTTTACGACACTCTTCTGGATTTGAATATTCTAGGCACTTATAATGCATTCGAAGCCTCAAATAAAGCGGGATGTAGTCGCATAGTTTTTACCAGCAGCATTGATGCGGTTGATGGATATGCTGATAAGTCTGATGTGGATTGGGACTGGCCGGTTTATCCCACTAATATTTACGGAGCGACTAAGTGTTGGGGTGAGGCGCTTGCCAGAGTTTACTCCTATCGGAATAGCTTCTCTTGTATCTGCCTGCGCCTAACCAATCCTGGATTCAATCAAAAGGGGGGATGGGATCCTAATGCCAGTATGAGTGGTAGTAGCAAGCGGGATTGTGCTCAGGTTTTCCAGCGCTGTGTGGATGTCGAAGGTATCGACTTTGCTATTGTCAATGGAATCTCCGACCACCACCGACCGCGATTAGCTCTTGATTATACTAGGAAATTGCTTGAGTACTCCCCAGACGATGGGACAAAATTTCCGAAAGATTGATTTAGATAGGAATTGTAACTATTTTAAGCTTTAGGGAATTTCGGAGAAATTTTCCCGGTTGAGAGTGAAAAACTCTTCCCTCAGTAGTATTGATTTCACCTACGAGACGAAGTCGAAACAGGAATTAATCATACTAATTAAGTCTCGAATTAAGGCATTTGAGAAAAGAGGTCTGCTTGATTATCGATAAAATTTTCACTGAATGCAAAACTAGTTCCTGAATAGGTGTCTTTGCCTGTGCTTGAATCTCCATCCCGAATGAAGGGATCAAGAGTGAACATACAAGTTTGGCGCTCGATTAACCTCACCCCCTCATTGAGCAGCTGGAACTAATGATGCGCTGGAACTCTGAATAGAAACTATCTTATTGGATACGCCGTGCTCAGAAAAATGAATAACAGAGTGACATTAAGTTCTGGAGAGGATCTGACCATTCGAATGATAGAGCCACCGCTAAGGGCTTATACTGATAAAGTAGGTTGTTGGCTAGAAGTGAGGGACGACCTATTAAGCGGGAATTTAACTCCTTGGTTGTTCACTCCATATTTTGTCGGGGAAATTGATGGTAAGCTTGTGGGCTCGATGAGCTATTATGTCCATACTGAGAAGCGCAGTATAGGAGTGGTTGAATTTGTTCAGACAGGAGAGAGTCATCGAGGCAAGGGTATCGCAAATGCGCTGATGCACCGATTGATCAAACGTTTTAGAAAGGATGGAGGGCAGGCACTCTATTTATGCACCAACAATCCGATTGCTGGCCATCTTTACGAAAGACATGGATTCAGTTACCACGTAGGGGACGGCATGCGGTACTTGGCGCCGGATTTCCTACAGTTCGACGAGACCTATTGGCGTAATTGTGGCGAAGCTGTTGTAAGAAATGCGACTTGGGGTGACTTGCCGGCGCTCTCCGCACTTTACAATCATCCGGAACCTAATTGGTTGATCAAGGATTATCTGACAAGTTCGTTTTCGGAAACCCGGTATGAAAGTCATTTTGTAAAGGTGATGCGACGAATCGAAAATGGGCGAGGTTCCTTCTCAGTGCTGGAAAACCCGAAGGGAAATGTTGTTGGTGCGGCAGCCATTGAACGAAAGGACACATTTGTAGAGCAACATGTCGGAACATTGGGATTTCGAATCACTCCCGAGTACGAGTCCCAGCTGGGGGAGCTTCTCTTGGATGTAGAGGATCGGGCCCGATCTATTTCGATTCGGACGCTTCAGATTCCCATGGCCTCCTGTGACCATCATCAGTGTGAATTAGTCAGGGCAGCTGGTTTTGAGGAGGAGGTGCGACTCAAAGATCGGCTTAGGCTGGAAGAAGGATATGTAGATTTGTTGGTTTTCGGCAAAACGACCACAGATACAGTTAAGCCCTTTCGGGAAGTTGACAGTTATTACGGGACGAGAAAGAAGTGGCAGGCTAAACGGGCCAGAAGTCTGTCGCTCTGAGGTATCGAACCCCATCCTTAGTCAGGGTGGGTCTCTCCCCACGGCATTGGGTAGGTACGATCTGAGCCCGGTCGTCCAAATTCAGGACTGCTCGAATTAAAGGCAGTGTTGATACGTTCAGGAAATCCTGCCTCGTAAGTTGAGCGCATCATTTCCGAAGTGAGGATAGTATCTAACCGGTGAAAGATATTGGAGAATTTAGGATCGATCGCCCGATTTAGTTGTTCGCCTGGATCCTCCATAAGATCGAATAAATGGGAGCCTTTAGGGTATTTGCATAGCTTCCATCTTCCATCAAAAAGCATCCAACGATCTTTGAGGATGCCAAAGACATGTTTGCGCGCTTCTTCGTTAGACTGTCCCAAGCCAGGCATTGGGCGTGAATCCATATAGGAAGGAACCTTAATTCCAGCGAGCGAGAGGATTGTTGCGGTTGTGTCGGTCAGCGTCACCAATTCTTCAGATATTTTAGCCTCATTAAAGCGAGGATGAGAGACCAACATCGGCACATGACAGGCTGCTTCATAGTAAGAACCTTTTCCAATTAGGCCATGATCACCGAGGTAATCACCATGGTCGGAAGAGAAGATTATGATGGTGTTTTCCAGGATACCTTTTCTCCTTAGAGAATCAAGGATCCTACCAACTTCGAGGTCAATCTGGGCAACCAAGCCAGTATAGCAGGCGCGTTGCATCAGAAAAGTATCGCGCGTCGGAGAAATTTCATTTCGTACAGCGTACCAGGACTTGCGTTTTGAATTAGGGCCTACCGGCTTTGGGACATGCATTACAGAGGTGTCTTTGGCTTCCGCAGGATGAGGTTCGGGCATGTCTCCGGGATCAAAGGTTGCGTATTCCAAAGCAGGATCGTATGGCGAGTGTGGCCCGGGAAATCCAACCATCATAGCAAACGGCGCTTCCCCATCGTACTCTGAAATCCACTTTGCCGTATTTTTCCCCACAAAATGATCGACGTTATATTCCCAAGGGTGGGGACTGATACATGCCATATGGTTTTTATGGTATTCGGGTACTTTTATGAAGTCCCGTTTGCTATAGCCAGCCTTGTGAAGAATGTGAAAGTAATCGTCCTCGATGAATCCCCACAGTTTATCTTCGGCGATAATCCTGTGTTGGAATCCGAAGTGCTTTTCCCAGGGGTAGAAGTGCATCTTGCCTATTCCTACAGTATAGTAGCCAGCTTCGCTAAGCAATTCAGGCCAAGTTTGAAGACCACATATCCGGTAGTCCGGGCGAATAAACTGTTCGTTATTGAGAACTCCAGTTTTAATCGCATTCATGCCGGTTAGGAGGGAAGCGCGAGCAGCAACACAGACAGGGTGCTCGGAGTAGGCATTTCGGAAAAGGATTCCGCGGCTTCCTAGACTATCTATATTCGGAGTATGAATGAAAGAGGCTCCGTAGCAGCTGAGGAAATCATGCCTCAACTGGTCGGGCATAATAAAAATGACGTTGGGACGCTCTTCAGATTTTTTTTTCATTAACAGATCTTATGGATGCCAAAGCCCGATGGAATCCTAATGGGGAATTCCAAGCTGATGCATTCGATCATGAATTGCTTTGCGTGCTTCTAGGAATGGCCGTTCAAGGTAGGCGGAATGATCCTCTTCACCGTGATGATGGGTAACATTGTTTTCGAGATGCTGTCGGCTATTTTGGCGCATGTAATGGAGCGTTCCTTCTACCAAAGTTAGCATATACTGGGCAGTATCCTGGTCGAACATCCACCATTCTTCACCACAGGCTATGTATACTGGCGAGGTATGAGCCATAATGCCGCGACCCCATCCATCGTAGTGGGGCACGCTTTCAAAGTAACCGGGACCGCTACATCGAGCCGCGATCCAGGAGTGACTTTTGACCTCAATTTTATCTCGAAGATGCAGCTTCCGAGTTCCTTCTGACTCTTCGACTGAAGCTACTACTCTACCTTCTTGGACAATTTCAAGGGTGTGTATCGGAACCACCGATTCGGCTTTAGCTTCAACCTCGATGGTGCCACCATTTCCGGGTAGATTAATGGTATCACCGATTTCACAGCCTTCTACCGTGAGACGAATGAGTGGGCCACCACTGTGGAAGGTACGGCCCGATGTCATCGCACGGCACCAGTTATCGTAGGTGAAGGGTTGATCCTTTGGGATCTGGACATAGGTTCTATAGATTCCCACAGGAACGTCACTGCTCATTTTGTCTGTGCCGCCGACGAGAGGAAGTTTGTATCCACAATTGAGGTAGCGATAGTACTCACCATGCGTATATTTACCGTGACGCAACATTTCTACGGCATCGGCTCGACCAGTTGCAATTAGTGTTGCCGGTTCTCCATTTGGGCTCGGGAGGTGAGGGATGACAACATTCCCCCCTTGGGCGTGGCACTGATCGGCCCAGTCCGACATTGTTACCTCAAGAGTTCCACCCATTTCGGCCTCACCCGGTCCGTCTGAGCACCAGGGCATAACCGGTTCCTTGAGTCCCATAAGAATAAGATGTCCCAGGAAGTGCTGGCGATTTTCCTGAGATACGTAGACAATATGAGATCCGTCTTTGGTGGCCATTTCTCCTCCGGTAAATTCTTCCGTGTTGGTGAAGAGCCCGCCCCACTGAGATTGAAGTAGGTTTACGACATTGAGGTCTTCTCCTTGGGCCTCGGTTAGGCTGCCCTGAGCAGAAAGGAAGTGAACATGAGAATCGCCGCTGTACCAGCCCTCCTTATTCATATTGCACCAGCGTTTGAGCCTTAGTTCGAGATTCCTTTGTCCCGGCTTTATTTCGACTTGAGTGCGAAGGGGTTCATATTCAAATCCTCGGGCAACATCGACCGTAACATTCCCACAAGGTAGCCAGCCTTGGCAGGTCCCATCAACGTATGCATAAGTGATTTGGCCCATACGGACATCGCCACCAACGTCAGAATGCCATGTTCCCAAGTTGGTATTAACATGGGCGTGGTGCCCGTGGGGTGCGTAAGGGATACCCTCGGGTGAGCGAAAATGAATGCGGCAGGGAATAGGTTGTCCTGTATTGTCATCGACTACGGTTGTGTGGACCCAGTTTTTCCCTCGCTCAATCACTTGAAGTTCAAGTCTTTCAGAGGCTTTTATCTCCCTTTTTTCGCGCAAGTCACCCCAGTTTGCTTCCCCCAGGATTTCATCGTTTTGCTTTACACTGATTGTTGCCGAAGGATTAGCCGCGATTTCTGCGTAAGAAGGGCTGCTGCCCGGGTTCTGTTTCTCACCCCATCCTTTGCGTCCCTTAAGGAAGGATTCAGTCGAATCACTTGGAAGGGGATAGGGATAGGTATTAATGCCACGGTCGACTTGGACCTCCAAATTGAATGGTCGGTTTGCATCTTCTTTTCGAGGAAGATTGATGATTACTTCCCGGGTTGCTTCGCGGCAAAAGGGGTTTTCGTCAATGCTACTGACGGTAATGCCGCCAATTATAAAGGCTGGGCCTATTGGAACAATTTCAAGTTTCTCTAGTGTTTGCTCAGGATGAGGATTTTCCCAAGCCCAGAGGACAAAGTGTAACGATCGACCTCCTGCGACTTCAGTTTGTCGACGACCTGCTTCAGACCAGTCGCCAGCCCATCGCGGTAAAAGCTTATCTGCAGTGTCTGAGACAGCAATGAAAGGAGAGGATCCAGGTATCGAGATGGAAGATGGTATAGTCGAGATTTCAAACCGATCACGTGTTTGTGTTTCTTCTACCTCGCCCGTTTTAAAGTGGAAACGAAACTTCGCGATGGGCTCTCCTACTGGCCCGTTATCGGGTATTTTTGATTCCAACAGTCGTTGGGCGATGATTAGCCAAGTTGCCTTGGCTTCAATAGGGAGCTCTACTCTTTTTTCGCCCTTCTCTTTTCCAAATGCAATAATACAGCGGTTAGGGTCGTCTCCTAATTTAAAAGGGAGTCCGCGAAACAACTGTTGTCCAAGGGGGATCTCGGAGCTGAGGAAATTAACTCCTGCATTGTAAAGTGGATCGAGATCTAATGGATAATAATCGTTCATTCTAAACCATTTTTCCTGTTGGATTTTGGATTACCAGTTTGTGTAAGATCCGTCAGTGCGTTTAAGATGTGGCGCCTCCCACATCTTAAATTTCTGTTGTTTCGCCAATTCCTCGTTGAATTCTACGCCAAGCCCGGGAGTATCTGGAACCAGAATCCGGTCACCCTCTGTTTTAACCTGAAGGGGAAACATGTCCTCATCGAGAAAGCCACCTTTTTCTGTGGGTGTGACTCGATGCTCAAGCCAAGCGAAATTAGGTACCGCTGCCGCCAAATGCACGCTGGCCGCAGTGCATATCGGGCCCAAAGGATTGTGTGGCATCAAATCAATATAGTGGGTTTCTGCGGCTGCTGCAACTTTCATGGCTTCGGTGAATCCTCCTACGTTACAGATGTCCAGGCGAGCAAAGTTTGTGATACCGCGCTCGAGGTAGGGCATAAACTGCCATTTGCTGGAGAATTCTTCACCGATTGCGAAGGGTATGTCGGTCATTTTTCGGAGAGATTCGTAGGCCTCGGGTGTTTCATCTCGAATTGGTTCCTCGAGGAAGTCGAGGGTCCCTGAAGGCATGCGTTGGCAAAAAGAGGCTGCTTCAGCTATCGATAGTCGGTGATGATATTCAACACCCAGAATGGGTTCAGATCCCACCTTTTCACGTAATGCTGTCATTCGATCAGCGGTAAGCGGAATTGATTCTCTGGGATCAAAGATTTTAGTCTCTTCTCCTCTCGGACTTGCCTGCATTACTCTTATCACATTCCATCCCTTTTCAAGTAGTAGGTCCACGTTGTCTGTCAGCTCTTCAAGGCTCGACATTCCACAGGTGGCGAAGCAAGGCACATTGTCGCGCTGTTTTCCCCCAAGAAGCTGGTAAACCGGGACCTCAAGGGATTTTGCAAGGATATCGTGTAGTGCAATATCGATGGCAGAAATAGCTGCGGTAAGAACTCGGCCTCCTTCAAAGTATTGGCCTCTATACATCTCTTGCCATAGAGCACCGATGTTTCTTGGATCGCGTCCGATCAGAAAGTTTCGATAGTGGCTAATAGCCCCCATCACTGCCTGTTCGCGACCGGATAGTCCGGATTCCCCAAGACCAAATATGTCCTCGTCCGTTTCGATTTTGATGATGAGTTGATTGCGTTGTCCCACCCATACGGGATAAGGGATTACATTGGTTATTTTCATTCTATTTATTTTCTTTTACGTTGTCGGTTTCAGGCAAGGTGTAAATTCAAATGAAGATCAGAAAAGTCTACTGTTGGTGGAAGATCTGGATTAATCCTACAGTTCGTTCGATAGGGTGAAGCAGGCATTTCCCAGAGAGTTCTATAAGGCGAATAGGGCTGGGCATCAGGAGTCCAACCCTATGACCACGGGAGACTCGGTAGCGCAAAGATGGAGGGACTACTAAATTGGAAACTCCGTAATGAATTCGGGAGAATTCGGTTTCCCTAGGTTTGTCTTCCGGGTTAATTTGCCTTCCCGTTGACTGGTTGAACCTATGTCGACGATTTCATTCGACATAGGTTAAGGCAGAATAGGATAACCTACATTGAGGTGCCTGCCCGATCCAAAGCTTCTTCTTCGCTTTTCGAAAGTGGGTTTTCAAGAGCTTTAAAAGCTTGGTCAACCTGGTGTGTGTTGCGAGCCCCTATGAGGACGGTGGTGACATCGTTTTGAGCAAAGACCCAAGCTAGTGCTAAATCGATCATGGATCGATTGCTTAATTCCGATAAATTTCGTAGGTCATCAAGCACCGCAAACCCATGGTCATGAAAGTAGGGTTCGTCGTGGCCGGGAACCACTTCGAAACGAGTGCCGGGAGGAATGATCCTATCACGGCCGTATTTACCTGTAAGAAAACCGGCGCCGATGGGACTATAGCCAAGAACGCCCAACGATTCTCTCCGGCAGACAGGGAAGATGTCCTTTTCAACATCTCGGTGGTTAACTAGATTAAACTGTGGCTGAATAGATACGAACGGTTCCCATCTTCTCTCCCGCTGAAGCTCAAGCGCCATTTGGAGTTGGCTGCCGGTAGTGTTGCTAATTCCAATATATCTTACGGTTCCACGACGAACTTGATCGTCGAGTGCCTCAAGAGTTTCCTCAACTGGATGCTCTGTGTGTTTCTTACCCCATCCTTTGTTAGGCCAATGATGCAGTTGAAAAAGATCGATCCTATCGGTTTGAAGACAATGCAGACTCTTTTCGATAGATGTATTAACAGCAGCTGCGCTCATATCGCCGTTCATCTTGGAGGCAAGAATCAAGGAGTCTCGATTCCCTCGATTAATGAACCACTCTCCGAGTAGCTTTTCCGAGATCCGGTCGTTACCGTAGGCGGCAGCGGTATCAAGAAGGTTGATTCCTCCCTCGAAGGCTCGGTCCAGAACGTCAAACGAAGTGGAAGGATCTATTTCTCGTCCAAAGGTGACGCAGCCCATTCCGATGGTGCTGACTTTTAGGGCGCTAGTGCCTAATTTTTCATATTCCATATAGAACTATCTCATTTTATTTAGAGGGAAGATCAGGGGGTTAGGTGGAAATTGCCAGGATTAAGAGCCTACATGAGAAACTAAAATAGTAACGAAGTAACCTCTGGACCAAGAGTTGAAGTATTCTTTCAGTTGTAGACTAAATTGCCTCAGTCAGATACTTAGGGGAGTGCACAACAGTCCTCGATCGATTCGGATAGATTCCTCGATCTCCTTACAAATATACTGAGAGTCACGCTGAAAACTCTGAAATAGACTTTGCTAATCGTTAACTAATGAAACGGTGGTGGAGACACCTATAAGTAAACCGCGATTATCCAGAACAAAAGAGTATAGCCCGCTCGATGTTATATCATTTCTCATTTACCGCCTGGAGCAGTGCATGAATGTAGCCGTAGGTGAAAGCGAAACCTACCTGATGAGGCTCGGGTCCGGATATTTTTGGCACATGATCAGGCATGATCATGTACTCATAACCAACTTCCTTGTAGACGCGAAGTGCTTTAAGCATAGCTACATCTCCTTCGTCTGGAAAAACCTCCACAAAGTTGTTTAGCCCGCCCTTAATGTTACGGAAATGGACGTTGAAAATCTTCTTCCGTTCGCCGAAATAGCGGATGACATCAAAAATCTCTTCCGAAGGGTTTGCGAGAGCTTCCGACATACAACCCTGACAAAAATTTAGTCCATTATAAGGGCTATCGTAGAGTTCGATGAATTTCTTGAATCCATTCGGCATGCCCAATACACGTTCCACCCCTCGGTAAGAAGTATCGTATCCAATACCGGGATCGGAAGGGTGACACGCCATTTGGATTTTGTATTCTTCCGCCACCGGGATGATCTCATGGAGCCAATGACTGATTCTTTCCCACATTTCGTCAGAGTCGGCTGCACCTCCTTCGAATTCACCCTTTGTTTGATCGAGTTTGTCGTATTGAAATGTAGAAAGAGTAGCACCTCCACGTCCCGTGGATGAAGGAGTTCGCATGTGGCCGAGAATAGTGATGTTATAGTTTAGCCCACGCAGGCCGGCCTCCGAAGCCATGCGAACAATCTCTTTCATACGATCAATTTGTCGGTCCCGTTCCTCGCTTGGCCCCAAAAATATGGCTCCCGCTTCATTTTGGAATGCATTATTCGATCCTAAGGGGATATGGATCATCTCTAGATTGATGCCATGTTTGTCGAATCTGTCGCGCAGGCTTTTGAGAGTATCTGTGGTCCACTCCATCCAAGATTCTTTGGGTGTCTGGTCGACATGTTCGACACCGAGTTGTGCCAGAACCTGGATATCCGTGTCGTCGCGGCAATTAAATTGTGTGCCGATATACATCGTTAGTCCTTTCCTGTGTTGTTGCCGGCGGATCAGTATCCGCCGGTGTCATAGGATTGACGGTTCTGCTTTGGAAGCTGTCAAGCCAATCCACTATTTTTTAAACATGTGTATGAAGATAAGAGTCAAAGAAGCGAACTGGTTGGGTTCTCCCAATCTAAAAGTACGGGAATTTAAAGTTATGCGTTCAGGGGCTATGATTGACTTACTTTTTACCGTTTACTCGAAGGCTATTAAGCACTCGAGGTTGTTGGTGACATTGCGGTTAGTCTAAAAATTGTGAAATTCTATTGCTATTGGCAAAACTCAGTCCCAAGGATATCTGATCTAAACATCCCTTTCAAAACATAAGCAAAGAGACCAATGAGTAGAATCCAGAACGTTAATAGCAACGATATCGCCGACGCGATCCGGTTAGGATGTCGGACCATGCAGAATGTATTTAACGCGGACGATAATAATGTACCATTTTTTCGCTCTCTTGTAGAACCGGAAGTATTATTGGCATTCAGCTCTGAACACAGTGAATCTCATGTCCCAGGTAGGCATCTCAATGGTCTATTAGAAGCAGAAGATGTTGTCGGACTGAGGATTAATGAGGAGGCTATTGAGAATCATCGACGGGCAGCTATTTGGTCTTATAGTGGACCCCTAGCACTTCCTTTGAACCGAGAGGAAATAGGGGGGCCTCTGGTCAACTTCAGACCGCATAACCTTAGAGAAGGATTTCATGCCCTTTACGCGCTTGCGAGGTTTCGTGACGATGAAGAAGCCCGTAAAATTGCTGAGCGGAGTATCAACTTGATCTTTGAACTCTGGAATCCGTCTGGGGGATGGAATAAAGAGCGTATTAGCGACTTTGGTGTGAACCTTCGGGGTGACGACTATATCAGCGGCGAGGCAAGAATGCTTGGGCCGCTGGTTAAATACTACCGGGCAACCGGCTATGGGAGAGCTCTTGAACTGGCTCTGGTTCTCAAAGATAAAGCTGTCAGCGAGTATTATCTCGAGGATGGTTCTTTTGATCCAGAGCGGTTTGTGACTGGCCACGTCCATTCCATCACTTGCGTCTTGTCTTCTCTCGCTCAGCTTGCGGACTTACTTGACGATGTATCCCTCATGGCGCGAGTGAAGGCTTTTTACCAAAAGGGGCTCTGGCAGATGCGCGATGAGATTGGATGGACTCCTGAATCGATAAATCAGAGAGACAGCGATCACGGAGAGGCTAACAATACTGGCGATGTTCTAGAGACGGCTCTTATTTTAGGTCGGTCTGGTTATTCCGATTGTTACCAGGACGCTGAGCGGATTATCCGTTGCCATCTCCTTCCTTCCCAACTTAGAGATGTTTCTTTTATTAGCGATCCGCCGAATCCACATGGAGTAGATGGATTATATGATGTGGCTAATCGCCATCTCGGTGCTTTCGGTTTTCCCGCTCCTTATGGGCATAAGTCGATTGGAAAAGGGCGTACCAAGATTTCCTTTAATATGGATATAGTCGGAGGTGCGATCGGATCTCTTTGTGCAGCTTATCGGGAGGTAGCTCGGTCTGAGACAACCGGTCAATGGGTGAATCTACTATTCGACCACGAGACTAGCGAGGTTAAAATAGAGTCTCCCTATGTGCACAGTCACTTACGGATAGAACCGAAAGAATCTAAACCATTGTTTGTAAGGATCCCTGGTTGGACCAATCAACAAGAGATCTGGATCGAAGGAAATGATAGAGGGCCTCTTTGGACTAATGGTTATTTCTTCTTTCCGAATGCTTCAGCTGGACAGAGAATCGAAATTCATTTTCCGCTGAAGGAGTCTAATATGGTTCTCAACGAGCAGCTGCATGTTCAGCCGATCAGGGTAAAGCTGAAGGGAGATGCTATTGCAGCGATGGAGAACTTTGGTGCGGATCTGACTTATTTCGAAATGTATCCATGAACGTAAGTTTTGCGATGTGTCCATTTCTAAGCGAATGCATTAATGCCCCAATCGATCAATCTCGAACCATCCTTTCCTGTTCCTCTTATGACTTCCCTCAAGGTCCTTGCCTTCCCTGAAATCTGAAGATTTTTGTGTTACCATTAAGCTTCTTATCGTTCGTCCGATTTACGGCGAAATCATTATAAAAAGCTTCAGATATCCATGTTATCGAGTACAGTCCATTTCCTTTATAATTAAACGTAAACTTGAAACCATTCCGTTGTCCTGCTTAAATTGCCGCTATGCCAATTTTTACCAATGAACAGCTTATTCGTATCGCCACTGATATCTTTGTGGGTGCAGGAACGTCACGTAAAAATGCACGCATTGTGGCGGAACTCCTGGCGGATGCTAATTGTACCGGCCACGATTCTCACGGGATAATTCGTATTCCTCAGTATCTTGATTCGGTTGAGAAGGGACATCTCGTCACCAATGCAGAAGTAGAGGTAATCCAGGATAATCCTCTAACCTCTATCGTGGATGGGAACTGGGGGTTTGGTCAAGTGGCTATGACCCACGCGGTAGAAATTGGGCTTGAAAAGGCTCGCAGCAACGGTCTGTCCGCAGTCGCAGTCCGACATTCAAATCACATCGGACGTCTAGGAAGTTACGTCCACCACCTCGCCTGCGAGGGCATGATTGGACTTCTCTTTGTAAACGCTGTTGGTATTCCATCATTTCGAATGGCTCCTTGGGGCGGGACTGAACCCCGTCTTTCAACCGATCCCATTGCGTTCGGGATTCCTCGATCCTCAGGTGAACCCATTGTGATGGACATGACCTCGACAGTCGTAGCAGAGGGTAAAGTGCGTGTAAAACGCAACCGAAATGAGACAACTCCAGAAGGTTGGCTTCTCGATTCTATGGGCCGACCAACCAATGATCCCAATAAGCTTTATGAAGATCCACCTGGTAGCATTCTACCGCTTGGTGGGACTACCGCTGGCCACAAAGGATATGGACTAAACATTGTTATCGAGCTCTTAGCAGGGATACTCAGTGGAACGGGGGCAGTTGGTAGCAATGTGGACCAGATCAGCAATGGTGTTCTCCTGGTTACTCTCGATATAGCTCAGTTTCTCTCCTTGGAGGACTATTACCGACAAGCCGATAAATTTATCGAGCACGTAAAGTCCTCCCCGCCGGCGGAAGGGTTTGAAGAGATCTTGCTTCCTGGCGATATCGAGATTAAAGTTAAGGGAAAGTTGCAGGATGAAGGAATTTTCGTTGAAGATGACACCTGGAATCAGATTTTGGAATGGGGTGGAAAATTCAATGTGGATGTCAGGGCGAGTGCGGCGTTGTAAGGGCTTGAATTTAAGTCTTGGGTGACGGGCCGAGTGAACCTCGATACTAATCCGTAATTTTAGAAACGCTAGCAAGCCCGTCGGGTTTACGATTTATTTTGGATCTCGGATTCCCAGAGAGGCCAATCGGTTTCTTGAAGGCGTTCCCAGAGTGAATCAAATTCCTGGCTCCCGTCGTCCTCCCTTTCTTCTAGTCTGATTCCGGGCGCGAATGGATCATCGATACCAAGTTTCATCAAGTTTTCTGCTTGCTGAAGATTGCGATACAAATGTTGGTATGCACCGGGTAGAGTTATGACTGAGAAATGCCGGGGCCACTCCGGCTCAGGTGCATTGCGATAGCGTTCAACGGCATCCTCATCCAGTTCGACTCCAAGCCCCGGACCTTTGGGTACCTTCATGAAACCTCGCTGAATTGTGTGGGGAGTGACGATCATATCATCTTCGTAGCTATGACTCGCAGTGACGCCAGGAAGGGTGGCTGTGTGCATGACGGCGCCGAGTTGACAAACGAAAGCGGTTGTTATGCCAGTGCCTACATATTGCAGTAGGATAGGGGTGTTAGCAGCAGCAAAAGTCCATGATGCAGCGAGTGCATTACGGATGTTTTCGTGGCTACAAAGGGCTCCGTCAAAGTCGCCAGAACGGAGACCTAACCACGCTCCTGCAGGTTGGCGCACAGGGCCGTCGAGCACGGTGCCCACGCCGTGGAGATAGAAAGGGATACGAATTTTCTGGTGGAGGCGCTTCCAACCTTCTACATCATGGGCAAATATGGGTTCTTCGATGCCTTTGACGATGGGTATTTTTTCCAATTTCTGGAGGATTGATAGGCCCTGTTCAACATTTATCAAGGCACCATTGAAATCGAATTCTACGCGAAAGTCAGGGGGAGCGGCCTCTTGCATGGCCTCTGCCTGTTCTACGACATCGTAGAAGGCGCGCGCTTTGCACTTGAGACCTCGATAGCCATGATCAGCTGCAATTTGGACCTCGGCAGCTGATTCCTCGGGAGACATACACGGCATCCACCACCCCATGCTAACCCACTCTCGACGTTGCTGGCCTAGAAGTTTCCATGTCGGGAGAGCAAGGTGCTTCCCCATAAGGTCATAACAGGCCATATCGAGATTAAATCGACCAGTATTCATGACGTGGTCGAAAGGATTCGTGCCGATGTAGGAATCGATTAATTCCTGTTCGAAAGGGGGCCCAACATTTTCGCCAAGACCAATCAACCCAGTGTCGGTGTGGAACTTATATATCGTGAGCCTCTCATCCATTCCAAAGTGGTGAAATTGCTTTCGGATACGGGTTTCGTAGGGTATGCGGAGGGGAATGGATTCAATTTCTGTAATTTTCATTTGGCTGTATTGAACAGTATAGATGGAATAAAATAATGAAAATGATAGCAACGAGAGATTAGATCAAATCACCTGGAAAGTTGGTCTATCGCTTCCCATTGTCCGGAGTCCTTCGACATTTCTGCAGCTAGTCCGACGGGGTGGAGTTGGGCGACAGTCTGCGCGTCTGTTACAGTGGGTTGTTCGCTTATTATAGAGTCTAGGAAGGCAGAGATACATTCGTACATTCCCGGCCAGTGGAGGCTCGTAAAATATAGCAGCTCCAGATTTCAAAGCGGTTATTAAAGTTTCCCCATGAGCCGAATCTAGAACAGCGATCATTATTGCATCAAGAGGCGGACCTTCTAAACCAGCTTGGTTACTGTTGAAGACTATAACTTCGGGCCCGAGTTCTTCTGTAATGCATTGCTGTGTGGTTACACTCGGCGCTGCAGCGGAAACGATCTGGGCGCGGCCATCACACTGCAGTGCAGGTACGTAGGCAGTGTGAGTCCATCCGCCGTATCCAATTAGACCAATGCGTATTCTATCCATATTATTAATATAGCCGTAGGAGCACGTTAGCCACAAGAGAGAACCGATGTTCCATCCTCTTGGACAGATTAACATTTATCGTGCTTTAACATGTTTACCTATCGATATCCATCTTGGGTCTAGAGGGGCATGTTGGAAAACGCTGGATGGTCTAGTAAAGTTGCGGAAGTGTTGTTGGTTACAACATTACAAAATTGATTCCCCATAAGATACTCTTCAATCATCTAAATTTCGAATTGCGGTTGAGTTTTTTAATAGTTGGAAGTAGAAGGGATTATTCGATGAAATTAGGATTTAAAGGAAATTCAGATCCGACGGTATTGGCTTTTGCCAGACAATTGGGAGCTACAGATTTTATCAGCACCTTTCGTGAATTTGATTCAGAGAGGGGCTACTATAATTTTCACGATTTGTGCCAGACTAAGGCAAGAATTGAAGATGCCGGACTTAAATGGGCAATCTTAGAAGGAGTTCCGGCGGAGTGGTGCGACAAGATCAAATTGGGTCTACCTGGGAGAGATGAACAGATTGAGAATTGGTGTAGAACACTCCGTTCTATGGGAGCGGCAGGAATTCTTGGACTGGGCTATCCCTTTTCTTTGCGTTGTGTCGGAGGTAATTACGGATTGCGTACTTCAAAGTCTGAGCTAGGTCGGGCTGGTGCTATTGTTACTAGTTTTGACTACGAAAAGATAAAGGGAGCTCACCAAGACTACTGGGATCCTCCGGTATCGGATTGTTTAGAGCTTTCGGATGAGGAAATGTGGGATAATTTCTCTTATTTTCTTAAGGCGGTAATGCCTGTCGCTGAAGAGGCCGGTGTTCGAATGGGTCTTCATCCTGACGATCCACCGATTTCCCCAATTGGAGGGATTTCACGAATCTTCCGCACTCATGATGCATTGAAACAAGCTACAGAAACTGTTCCTAGCGATTGTAATTGCCTAGGGTTTTGTCAGGGTACTATTTCTGAAATGCCGGGGAATGTCCTCGATGCCATCCAGTATTTCGGATCGAGAAACAAAATCCTGTACGTCCATTATCGCTTCGTATCTGGAACTGTTCCAAAGTTCTCAGAGACTTTCATTGACCAGGGGAATGTCGATCCCATGGAGTCGATGCGAGCTTATGAGAAGGTTGGATTCGATGGCGTAATGATTGAAGATCACGTACCCGAACTCGCCATTGATCATGAATCAGAAAAATACACGTCTCGAGCCTATGCTTTGGGTTACATGAAGGCACTTATGGACAATGTAAATGGGCATACCGAGGCAGGCTAGGTTTGGAGAAAGGGCGGGATACTAAGAGTGAAAGTATATGAAACCGTTGTGGAGGATTCTGGGTCTAAAGCCATAGCAAGTTCAGCAGAACTTGATCTTTGTATTTGCTGTGTTAACGAGATGGTTATGGAATTTTCAAAAACTTGCTCCGAAAATGAGGTTTATATTGGATACTATCCGATATAATTAAGTCCTTTTCTGTGAGGTATAATCGGAAAAATTAATAAGGCTCTACCAATTCGTATATGACCCATCATCCCGCCATAAAGCAGCGCCCGGTCTGGAGTCTTTATGGAGCTGATCGGTAATTGCTTCTTCATTGAATTCAATACCCAAACCCGGACCTTCTGGGACGAGGAGATACCCGTTTTCAAAAGGTACTTGCTTAGGAAATACATCAGTTAAGCTCGACATTGGAGGTCTTGGAAGCTCCTGTACCCCAACCAGAGAGGAAGCCAGACAGAGGTGAAGACAAGCGGCGGTGGAAACAGGTCCCAAGGGATTATGAGGTGCCAAGTGAATATAGTGTGTTTCACACCATCCGGCGATTTTTTTAGCTTCGGTTAATCCACCAGCAATACAGAGATCGACTCGACAGTAATCCATTAGGTCTTCCTCGATGACCTGTTGAAATTTCCACTTGCTGTCGAATTGTTCACCGATTGCGATAGGGACTGAGGTATGCTGCCGGATCATTCGTAGACTCTGGGTGCTCTCACTGCGGATCGGGTCTTCAATGAAAAAGGGTCGATAGGACTCTACGCCATTGGCTAGTGCGATGGCGGAAGCAGGGTCCAGTCGAGTATGGACATCGAAACAGATTTCAATCTCATCTCCTACTTCTTCGCGTACTGCTTTTACCTGCTCAATGCCGAATCTTACTGCCCGTGAGGGTTCTAATAGGTTTTTTCCTTTGGGATCAGATAGACCCCAGCGGACAAACCTCCATCCTTCTTTCTTCCTCTCCTTACACTCGGCTACCAGACTGTCGACACTTCCTTTAGCGACGTGTGGATAGCAAACCACCTTATCACGAGTTCTTCCTCCAAGTAATTCATAGACTGGTACCCCAAGTGCTTTTCCCTTTATGTCCCAGAGAGCAATATCTACTGCGCTCACAGCCGCCGACTGAACCACGCCGCCTGGGAAAAACCCACCGCGGAACATAACCTGCCAGAGGTGCTCGATACAAAACGGATTTTGTCCTATGACCTCCGGTGAAAAAGAGCGAATTACCTCGGCGATTGCGGTGCCTCTTCGCCTGACTCCGGCTTCTCCCAGGCCGTAGATCCCCTCGTCGGTTTCTACCTTTACAAAAAAATTGCCTGTGGACTGAGTGATGAAAGGCTTAATTGCTGTAATCTTCATAATCGGATACTTAATTCTTTTGTGTTTTAGATTTTGCCCAAATATCCCACATCTTAGACATGTTCCTTGTTTTGCCTCTCAGAGGCTCATCCGCTACTTGTATTAATCCTGGATGAAATCGTAGTTCAAGAAGGAAAATTCTGGCAAATGTTGTTTCTGGTGTTGCAGGAAAATTTTCTGGACTATGCGCTTGAATTCGCATCAACCGAAAGAAGGACTCAGATCGACATGCTTTCAAATATTATAATTAAGGTGACGAGGGCGACTAATCCCAATAGAGTTCAGTTTTCCACAAGAAACCACCTATAAATTTCATCGAAAATGTTGAACCTGTGCCTATCTGGAAAAAACGGATTCAACAACCATGGCTCCAAGAGGGATTCGAAATAGTCGGCGTCAGCCACCCTCATGGGCTTGCAACCAGTCTTCAAAGGAATAGGATTTTAACTAAACAAAGATGACTTCTAAAATGATTACTGCAATAATCGATCTTCCGACTGTATCAGATCTCGTCAAGTTCTGGAACGAGTACACGCCGTTTAAGACATGTGGTATGAAACTTTAAAATCGAAACCCCAACTGGAACCTAATTTTCTATGAATGATTTAGTCCCATTCCTCTTTCTTGGCACCGGTGCTGGCAATGCAAATTTCGGCACTTTAGCTGCAAAAGGTTGTGCTCATAAGGATGTCCGAAGATTCACTGGAAACCTTCTGGATCAGGATATTCTGATCGATTTCAATCACCATACCGTGGAAGCCCTTAAGACCTTTGGAGTTAATGCTTCAGAAATTCGATATCTCCTAATTTCCCACGGGCATGGCGATCACTTCCAGCCGATAGAGATTCTTAAGTATGCAGAATCGTTACCCCATCCCTTAGAAGTTTATGGGAATAGCATGATCAGAGCTTCACTTGAATTCTGTAGCGAAAACGAGTTTGACATCACTTCTAATAGGTGGGTTGAAAAGCGCTCTCCATTCAACTTAAAGATTCACGTTATCGAGCCAGGGATGTCGATAAGAATGGGATCGACGCAGCTAACTGTTGTGCAGGGGAATCACTTCATGGACACACCCCATGGCATAATGCAGCATCCTTCACTTAATTTCGTCATACAGAAAGGAAGCAAAACTATATTTTACGGGCTCGATTCATCCTACATGTTTCCCGCCACCAAGGAGGTTCTGTCAGATTTTCAATTCGATCTTGCCATCTTTGATGCAACCTTTGGATCTTTGGAGATTGATCCGCTAACCTCAGGACATCAGAATTGGAAGATGCTTGACGAGACGATTGATGAATTGCGAAGGGTGGGTGCAGTAAACGATAAAACTGTCTTGGTTGCTGATCATATTAGTTGTGTAAACTTGGAACCCTACGATGAAATCTCTGAAGACTTGTCTGCCAAAGGTATCACTCTTGCCTATGATGGATTAACTTGTCAGTTTTAGACTGATTAAGTGAAACCCATTCGAAGCTAACCATCGGAAATAATTGAAATGGAGATCTGTCGCATCCCTCAATTGAGACAGAGGGTGCTTTACAATTCCGGTTTCAATTCGTGATCGTAAGATGTTTAACGGTGCCACTTGGTTATAAGATTCTAAATAGAGGCATTAGCTGATGCCTCGGAGTGAAGGAAGGCTATCGGATAAGGTTGCCATCGTAACGGGTGCGGCTCGAGGTATGGGGGCAGAGACCGCAAAGACCTTTTATAAGGAGGGAGGTAATGTGGTCCTTTGCGACCTTCAGAAAGATCAGATTGAGCGGAAAGCAAAGGAATTGGATCCTAATGGTGCTCGATCTTTAGGTCTTCGGATTGATGTCACCAACCCCGAGGAAGTAAAGGCCCTCGTATCGACAACTGTTGATCGATTTGGCAAGATCGACATATTAGTTAATAATGCTGGGATGTTACTCTGGACCCCGGTTGATGAGATCTCGATCTCTGAGTGGGATAGGGTCCTGGACGTCAATCTTAAAGGCACCTTTCTATGCAGTCGAGCGGTTCTTCCGAGTATGAAAGCAGTTGGACATGGGCGAATTATCAATATGTCTTCGACCGCCGGACGTAGTGTTAGTACACTGGGAGGGGCTCACTACACAACAGCGAAGGCAGGGGTTCTTGGGTTAACGCGTGCTTTAGCCAAGGAGATGGCGCCGTTTGGTATCACCGCCAATGCAGTGTGTCCCGGCCTTATCGATACGGAAATGGCACGCGAAAATGCTTCGCCCGAGATCCTCCGTGGCTACGAGGAGAACTTTCCTATAGCCCGAATGGGAAAGCCTCAGGAAGTGGCTCAGCTTATACTTTTCCTAGCTTCCGCCGCTTCTTATATTACGGGTGCTGCGTTCGACATCAATGGCGGCGATCTAATGATCTAGAAATTGATTGGTCTGAGAATTAATCTAATCACAAGCCAAATGTATTATTTTGAGCATGGTGACGCATCCAATGGTCAACAAGGACAAGTGCGGTCATGGCTTCGACGATGGGTACTGCTCGAGGAACAACGCAAGGATCATGGCGGCCACGGCCAATGAGTTCAGTCTCTTCCCCTTCTATGGTGACAGTTTCTTGTCTTTGAAGGATTGTTGCGGTCGGCTTAAAGGCAACACGGAAAAAGATCTCTTCGCCATTGGAAATCCCACCCTGAATCCCGCCGGAATTATTCGATTTGGTCCGGATTTTTCCCTGGATTTTATGAAAAAGGTCATTGTGGTCGGCTCCTGTTAGTCCGGTGCCAGAGAATCCGCTACCGATTTCGAAACCTTTGGTGGCTGGAAGAGAAAGCATAGCTTTTGCAAGGTCAGCTTCTAGGCGATCGAAAACTGGCTCGCCAAGCCCCACAGGTACATTTCGGACCCGACAACGGATAATTCCTCCAACTGAATTACCCTTTTTCCGTATCGCCTTAATTCGTTTAATCATCTTCTCAGCAGTTTCGGGATGGGGACAGCGAACAGGCGTTCGATCAACTTCTGCAACCGAGGGAAAAGAATCCATTAGCGGGGCCTCTATGGAGTGGACCTTATCAATATAGGCGATTATTTCGACATTGCCGCATACCTTCAGAATTTTTTTTGCTATGGCTCCTGCAGCAACACGACCAATGGTTTCGCGGGCAGAGGAACGTCCACCGCCTTCGTGATTACGGATTCCGTATTTTTGTTGATAAGTAAAATCGGCATGGGAAGGACGGTATTTGGTTTGCATCTCATCATAGGCTTCCGGTCTAGCGTCGGTGTTGCCTACGTTCATAGCGATCGGGGTGCCGAGGGTTTTCCCCTTGTAGATACCAGAGAGGATTTCAACTGTGTCAGACTCTCTTCGTGTGGTTGTTATATCACTTTGACCGGGCCGTCGTCGGTCAAGTTCTTTCTGGATCTCTTTCTCGGTGAGGGAGAGACCTGGTGGGCAGCCGTCCACGACGACACCGATGCTGCCGCCGTGGCTTTCTCCCCAAGTCGAGATAATGAAGAGTTTGCCGAAAGTATTGGCCATTATTTAGAGTTTAATTGCTGCTAGGCTTGTCAGCAAAATTAGGGATTAGGGTAGAACAAAGGACTTCAATTACTGAGGAATTTCAATGATTAGTGGAAAATTAAGTGATGTGGCTCTAGGAAGGGATTGAGGCGAAACCTTTAGAGAGGAGAACAACTATAACACAAAAAGATGGAGCAGATAGAAAACTCCCACATTCTATGGTTTATAGGTTTTGAGGTTCGGGGAAAGAGAAAAAGGTTCTTAGACTATAGAAGCATAATATCTGGCCGGAAAGTTTAAGATGCGTCAGGAAATGTGTCAAAAAATCTATAAATAGATTAAATGGAGGGATTGTTTCCAATGTATAGTTTGAGTATTAAGATTTTTGAGTCTTTGGGCCGAGGACAAGATTCGTTCTTGCGAACGAGTGCTTGATATTGTACTAGGCGGAAAAAGGAACACTATATTGTAGACTGATGCGTTTTGCTTTCATATTTCTTTTGTTTGCTCTTTCGGCGGGTTTTACCGGCTGCCTTTCCTTCAAAAAAAAGCTTCCGGATGTGTATATTGATCCGGTAGTTAGAATGGAAACTGAGCTCAATCAGTTCTTTGGGGAATTGGACAAAGCAGCAAAAACAATGCGATACGGGCAAAAAAGCATGTTGCTAATCAAATGAACGGTATCGTCAGAATCGGAATTTTAGGGGCCTTGTTTAGCTTGTTTGCGGTCTCTCTCTCGGGTAATGAGGGGGATGCCATCATGCGGAGAATGCGCGATCGGTCGATGAAGGTCGAAGAACTAAAACTAACTGGCTTAGTTGGAGAGGATAATCGAGGTTATCTTCAGGTGAGATCGCCGTTGAGCAATGTCCAGCAAGGCGTCATAGAGAATGAGAATGTGGACCGTAGAAAGATCTATTTCATCATTGGAATTAAGTCGGATTTGAAGGTCGATCAGGTTGGGTCTCATCGGGCTTCGCAGATTGCGGTCCGGTCGGTTGACGGTATTTGGCTGCAAAGGCAAGATGGTACTTGGTATCAAAAAGGGATCCAGGAGCCTATAGTTTCAGAAATAAAGGGAAGGAAAAAGCGGCGAAGTAAGTTGAAAGAGTAAAATTCCGATCGTCGAATTTCCGGCTTAAGAGTTCCTCGGAGCAGCACTGAAAAGACCTAGTTTAAAGCCCGTGGTTCCTGTTTCTACCAAACAGCTAAAAAAGGTGGCCAAATTGTACTGAGGATCACGGTGATACGTGTAGATAAAAATTATTAAACTGTGGAATTTTGAACTCTTTACCACACTAACATCAGAAACCCGTGGATAGGGACGAATCCCACAACTATCAATGAAAATCCTGGTAACAGGTGGAGCTGGCTACATCGGCAGCCACTGCGTACGCCAGCTTGAGCGGAGTGGGTACGAGCCAGTTGTATTAGATAGTCTCGTTTTTGGCCACAGAGAGGCAGTGCCTGACGGGGTTCCATTTTATGATTGCGATTTACGTGACGGGAAGATGCTAGGGGATGTTATAGAAAAAGAGGCAATCGAAGCTGTGATACATTTTGCTGGGTTTGCCTACGTGGGAGAGTCGGTTAATGATCCGATGAAGTACTACCTGAACAATGTAGCGAATACGCTTCAGCTTCTGAAGGCCATGCTGGATCGCAAGGTTGGAAAATTCGTTTTTTCTTCTTCCTGCACCATATTCGGAGATCCAGTAAGGGTTCCTATTTCTGAGGATGACCCCAAGGTGCCAGTTAATCCTTATGGTCAGACGAAGTTGGATATCGAAAATGCTCTTAAAACTTTGGCTCAAGCAAAGGGCTTGAGCTCAGCTTCGTTTCGTTATTTCAATGCCTCTGGTGCGTCTGATGAAGGATCTGTTGGCGAAGATCACGATCCGGAAACCCATCTTATACCTCTAGCTATACAGGCGGTCTTAGGGTTGGGCGGGGAGCTTGAGATCTATGGCACTGATTATGACACACCGGATGGAACATGTTTACGGGACTATGTTCATGTTGATGATTTGGCGCGGGCTCATATCATTGCTCTTGAGAGATTGGAGGAACGGGGAACCCTGCTTCAATACAATTTAGGAACGGGGAACCCCTACTCGGTTCGAGAAGTTATCGAGTCTGTGGGTCGGGTATCGGGAAAGGCCGTCCCGATACGGGAGAGGGCGAGACGGCCAGGAGATGTACCGGTAATATATGCGGATCCCTCCAGAGCTAAAGATGAACTTGGCTGGAAGCCTCGATTCGACAACTTGGATTCTATTGTAGAAACGGCCTGGAGGTGGCACCGAAATCACCCGAAGGGATATTGTTCCTGACCTTATTACTTTGATTCCCTCTTTGAGACAATCTATTTAAGCAACATGAAACTTGGCTACAGCAATTATGCTATGAAAGGCCTTGATATCTTCGAGGCACTCCCCCGACTGAAGGATATTGGTTACGATGCGATAGAAATTGCGGTTCGACGTGGCTGGCAGACTTCGGCTGACAATCTTGATGCGGCGTCTCGACGGCGGTTGGTTAAGGTTTTCCAATCGTGTGATTTCCCACCACCTTCCTTGATGGATGGATTGGATACTTGCATTTCGGGAGTGCTTTGGGATGAGACATTGAACCGCTTTAAATCAAGTTGCGCTTTGGCTCGTGATCTTAACTTTGGCGACCAACCATCGGTTCTGACTACTACTTTGGGAGGTTGTCTATCTCCCTGGGAAGAGGTGCGCGAGGAAGTCAGGGAGGGCCTTTTACGATTGGCCGATGTAGCAGAGGAGTACCGTGTCATCGTGGCTATCGAACCTCACTACGGGCATGAATTCGATACTCCAGAAAAAGCGGTATGGATGATGGAAAAGACTCAACATGAAGGGTTGAAACTCAATTTTGACGTCAGTCATTTTACTCCTCAAGGGTTTGATTTAAATCATTGTGTCAGCCTTTGTACTCCCTATTCAGTCCACGCTCACATCAAGGACGGAATAGTTGAGAATGGGAAAATCCGCTATCTCCTACCTGGAGAAGGAGATATTGACCTAATCGAATATGTTTCAGCGGTTAGAAGTACAGGTTTCCAGGCGCCTTTAACGGTTGAAGTGAGCGGTATGATCTGGATGCTCCCGGATTACGACCCTTGGAAAACGGCTAAGTATTGCTATAAGTTGTTGGATGAAGCACTGCGCGAAGCCGGAATAAGAGCCTGAGAGAGTTGCCTGTTCCGAGATTCGAATAATATTCGGGAAGTGAGATTCCTCCTGCGTTATACAAGTCTTGTGAGTCGATTCGAGTGTTTCCTCGCACAGGGGGAAACGTAAGAAGCTCATTAAAAAGTTGACCGCTAAGTTCTGTCCTAAATACATTGCTTAGAATGGAGAAAATACCTCTGTGTTTAGTTGGTTGCGGCGGAATGGGGCATAGGCACGTATTAGGCTACAAGGAATTAGACGAGAGTGGAATAGGGAATCTTGAGCTGGTGGGAGTCTGTGATCTTCGGGAAGAGAATGCTAATTTCTGTGCCCGTGAAGTTGAGCGACTTTTTGGGACAAAGCCACTTGTATTCACTGATCCGGAAAGGGTTTATGCTCATCCTGACATCAGGGCTGTGGACGTAGTTACTGAACCAGCCTATCACCACTCTATTGCGGTACCGGCTTTAAGGGCTGGGAAACATGTCCAAGTAGAAAAGCCTTTGGGACTGACCATTCGTTCAAGTAGGGCTATTATCGATGCGGCAGAAGAAAGTGGGTGTGTGCTCTCGACTGAGGAGAACTATCGACGTGATCCGGTGAACAGGTTGGTGCGTGGGATCCTCGAGCAGGGAATTATCGGCGATCCACATCTGATGATCCAGAAGAGTATCGGAGGTAAAGCGAATTACGCAATAACTCCTTGGAGGCACCTCAAGAACCAGGGGACGATTGCATTTGATGCCGGCGTGCATTACGCGGACCTTTTCCAGTATTTCTTAGGTGATTATGCTCAAATTTTTGGGAGTGGGTTAATTGTAGAAACTACTCGTCACCGCCCGAAAAATTTTACCCACGAACTTGAGTCCTATAGGGAACGACATAAAACATTTCCGGAATCAATCAAGGCGACGGGTGAAGATTCGATTGTGGCGCTCTATAAAATGGAATCTGGGGCGATGGTTCAATTTTCCATGATATCAGGGGGAAAAGGTAAGGGTGGTTTCGAGCGATTCATTCATGGACCCATGGGTTCGCTCGTTCTTCCCGGAGATCGCAGTGGCGGACAGGTGATTCTGCAAAGAGGAAGTGAAGAGATGCGTGGTAAAGAAATCCTAAAGTTACTTTCTAACTTCGGACTCAATGAGATAACAGAGAGGCTGTTTGGTGAGAAAACTGTTGAGTATGATCTACCTTTTACGGCAACAGATGCCAAAACTTTGGCCATCGAATTCCATGATTTCGGTGAGGCTATTATGAAGAGGGAATCTCCTGAAGTTGATGGTGCTATCGGAATATCTGCTGTTGCTGGGATTCTCGGTGTCTTTGAATCAGCCGCGCTGAACCGGTCACTAAGCTTGGGAGAAGTTCTATCGGGCGAGGCTAGTGTTTATCAGGCGGAACTCAATGCCGAGATGGGGTTTGTCTAGTTTTACTCAGGATCTATTGATACTGTCTCTATGTTTCTATCTATTGTCAGGGCTCATTCCTTGTTAGTGTAAGATTCGTCGTTTGGTGATGGATATTTGGGACCGTCATACAGCTGTCATTCTATGTGAGAAGAGTTTAGCTCTTTGTCTTGTGCAACTAATGCGACTTGACATCTTGAGTAGCAGGCTCTTTCCTCTGCCGTCTTCGGTTGGTCCGGGTGCCTTACGCCCAGTGAGATTACTGAGAATACTGGAATAGAAAGATGTCGGTTAAGTTACGTATGCAACGTAGGGGGGCGAGGCACGCCGCCCACTATCGAATTGTGGCGGCGGATTCTCGGTCGCCCCGAGATGGACGGTATATCGAGCTTTTGGGGGTTTATAATCCGAGAGGGAAGGAACCGGAGGATGAGTTGCGCCTCAACTTGGTTCGAGTGGAACACTGGTTGAGTGTGGGGGCACTTCCTTCCGATTCGGTATGTTCGATGATTAAGCGAGCGCGGAGACAGCCGAATGAACCCTTGGAAGAGCTGGAGGAGGAGACAGGGAGAGTCGATTCAAATTCCTCAGAAGGGAAGAAAGCAATTGAGGAGACCTTGGCAGAGGAAACAACGGAAGCTATCGCTGAGGATCCAGTTTCAGTAGAGAAAGACGGAGAAAATTCGGGAGATGTGGTGTCGGATTCTGTAGCAAAATCTACCGAAGAAGTGGTTGCAGAGACAGTTGACGAAGCTTTTGTAGAGAGCGAAAAAAGTGATAATCAAGAGGAGGATGAGGAGAAATCCGTTTCCTGATCTAGCAAACCTCGTTTTTGAAACCATGGGTTTGAGGATAGATGGACACGAAGTTGACCATAGATCTTCTTACTCTCTTTCCAGGTATGGTTTCCGGATTTCTGAGCGAGAGCATGGTGGGTCGTGCTGTGGGGAAAGGTCTACTTGATCTTCGTATTCATAATCTCCGAGATTGGGCTCTCGACAAGTACAAAGAAATGGACGATCGGCCTTTTGGCGGGGGAGCCGGTATGGTTCTAAAGCCTGAACCGCTTTTTGCTGCGATTGAACTAGTCTCCTCTCCGCAATGTTGTGTAGTCTATATGGCTCCGGATGGAGAGCCTCTTTCTTCCGGGTTGGCTATGGATTTAGCTTCAAATTCTCACCTTGTCGTGGTGAGTGGCCACTATGAAGGTATTGATCAAAGAGTAAGAGACTGTTTAGTTGATCGTGAAATCAGTATTGGAGATTACGTATTGACCAACGGGACTTTGGCGGCAGGAGTTCTAATTGACTGCGTTGCTCGTCATGTGCCGGGGTTTTTGGGAGAGGAAAAGTCCTTGACCCAAGATAGCTTTGTCGAAAACTTACTGTCTTTTCCGCAGTATACGCGACCGGCGAAGTTCAGAGGATTAGATGTTCCGGAGGTGCTACTTTCGGGAGATCATAAAGCGATTGCGACTTGGCGTAGAAAGGAAAGAGAAAGAAAAACACGCGAACGGCGACCGGATTTGCTCCCGGGATGAGATAGGCATGTCGGAGCGAATGGTTCGACCCATATTTGTAAGCCATGAATTCGATTATAAGAGAAATAACAGAGGAGCATCTGCAGTCTAACCGTGAGGATTTTAAGGTGGGAGACGGGGTGCGAGTCCACACCAAGGTCCGCGAAGGAGGAAAGGAGAGAGTCCAAATATTTGCCGGCATCGTGATTTGTCGTCGAGGTTCGGGGGTAAATGCGACCTTCACCGTGCGGCGTATATCTCATGGGGAAGGTGTTGAGCGCGTTTTTCCCACTCATTCTCCCAACATCCTCAAGATCGAAGTGGACCGCGAAAGTGTGGTCAAGAGAGCGAGGATGTACTTTATTCGGAAGCGAGTAGGTAGGCAGGCGGTTAAGGTCGACGAGAAGCGTAAAGCGACTAGTTAAAACTCTTTAGAAGATGGTCCTCAAAAACTGCCTCGATTTGCTAGTTTAGGGCCCTATCTTTATCTAGAGCCTTTTGGTTGGGTAAGATTAAGATTTCGACTGAATCGAAATCCAAGTCAGTTTTCGGCTTTTTGTTTGCATGAAAAATAGGGCTGGTTAGCCTGTTCCTCATGGTATTGGATAGGACAAAATATGGTGCGAGACTGAGGGGATTCTTGGAAATTTCTGACCTTCCGGAATTGAGATCTGGGAAATCCTTGGGCGTTCCCCCAAAGGAGCTTTCTGAGTTAAGTTTGAATGATATTTTCAACGGCATCGCTGTAGACGACGAAGAGATGGCACTTTGTTGCCTTTCCGGAGTTCAACTCCTTCACGCGGAATTAGATTCTTCACATCGGATTTGTCAATCGGTCAAAACCACCACTGGTAGTTATTGGCACGGAATTGTTCATCGAAGGGAAGGTGACTTTGAAAATTCTAAATACTGGTTCCAAAAAGTCGGGGAGCATCCAATTCATGCAGATCTCGCTAGAGTTGCGAAGAGAGTAGCGGAAAAGGAAAGTGGTGATTTACGATTCTCATTTTTGTGTAATCAGAAAATGTGGGATTCGGCAGCATTTGTTGATTTATGTGAAGATGTGACGGAGAACTGTGACCAAGGCAATGATTCTTGTTGCATGATTCAGATGATGGAATGGGAGTTATTGTTTGAGTATTCGTATGGGAAAGCTATTGGAAATGATTGAAGAATAACTTCTATGTCGTTTTCCTCTATTCGACGAATTTGAGCCTCCTTAAACGTCTAGCATCATGAGTAGGAACGGAAATCAAAGAGGCTGCTGTGCCCCGTCTACGTCGGAGAAGCCGATCGGAGTTGTCTCCAATGTTGATTGTGGATTTAGCGGATCACAAAGTAGTAAAATTGGGAAGGATCTTGCGGAGGACATCGCATACGCCAACTCGGGATCGGTCGAAGGGATGGTTCGACTTGAAGAGGGTAGTTTCTTGATGGGGACGGAAGATGATGATTCCTGGATGGAAGATGGTGAAGGCCCGGTCCGTGAGGTTTCCCTAGGCGGATTTTATCTGGATTCTAAAGCGGTAACGAATGCACAATTCGTGGAATTTTCCGATGAGACGGGGTACCTAACTGAAGCGGAATGTTTTGGATGGTCGTACGTATTTGCTACCATGCTTCCAAGATCCAAACAGCGAAAGCTGAAGAGCTCTCATACGGTAATGGGATTGCAGTGGTGGTATGCGGTGAATGGTTGTACTTGGAGAAAGCCGGAAGGGTCGGGTTCAAATATAAAGCGGAGGATGGATCATCCGGTTATCCATGTCTCTTGGAATGATGCTATCGCCTTCTGTCATTGGGCGGGTAAGCGTCTACCAACAGAAGCTGAGTGGGAGTATGCTGCTCGAGGAGGATTAGTGAGCAAGCGCTATCCATGGGGCGATGAATTGACGCCGCGTGGTAAACATCGGTGTAATATCTGGCAGGGGTCCTTTCCAGGGGAGAACACAGGCAGAGACGGATTTAAAGGGACGGCCCCAGTGAACGCATATACTGCAAATGGATACGGATTATTTAATATGTCGGGGAATGTTTGGGAATGGTGCTCCGACTGGTTTAGTCCTTATTGGCATTTAAGGGGGACTACAAAAAATCCTCGGGGCCCGGACCTGGGTGACCGGAAAGTAATGAAGGGGGGATCTTATCTATGCCATCTCAGTTACTGTAACCGTTATCGTGTAGCAGCACGAACTTCAAACACACCCGATAGTTCAACTGGAAATTGCGGCTTCCGATGTGCGCGGGACCTATAGTAATAACGGGAAGGAAGCCAACTAAATTCTAGGAGATGATCGACCACGGAGAGGCAGAATATCAAAACCAAACATTTCTCAGAAGCCACCTGGCGGAGAGATCTTTTCGGGCTCTGGCGCGTAGACCTGGTCGTTCTATTGTAATTGATAGGACGGTGGAGCGGCGAGTTTTTACAGCGGGAAAGTTGCTGGCCGTTTCAATGATGCTGTCAAAGTTTTGGAGGCAGACGATCCCGGGAAAACGGGTGGGAATTATTCTTCCACCTGGCGTTGGTGCATTCGTCGCCAACCTCGCTGTTGTGTTTTCTGGAAAAGTGCCAGTCAACTTGAATTTCACAGCTGGGCGTTCCTCAATTGAGTCTAGTATTAACAGATCAGATATTGAGACAATTATAACGGCTGATGCGGTTAAGGAAAAGGTCCAGGATGTTCCATGGGTGGAAGACACGCGAGACTTATCCCGAGAGATTAGTAAATTGAGCAAGCTATCGATTTTTAGTTGGCTGATCTTGGTTTGGATCTTTCCAGTTGGGTTGATATTAAAGCTTTTCTCAATTCCTTCTGAAGGCGATAGAGAGGAGGCAGCCCTCCTGTTCAGTAGCGGAAGTACGGGAGAACCAAAGGGAGTTATTCTCACGCATCGTAACATCCTTTCTAACTGCCAACAGATATCCGATTGTGGGCTTTTAGGGAAGAATGAAACGGTTATGGCCTGTCTCCCGATGTTTCATAGTTTTGGGTTTACGGTTACCCTATGGTGCCCGATCCTGTACGATTTCAGAGTGGCAACGGTCCCTTCACCACTCGAGACCCGAAGGATTGTCCAGGTTGTTAAAGAAGAGAAGGTTAGTATAATCGTCGGTGCTCCTACCTTTTTCCGTCCTTATTTCAGGCAGGCCAAACCCGATGATTTAAAAAGTCTAAATATCGTTATCGCTGGTGCAGAGAAAACCCCCGCCGGTTTTAAGGAGAGGTGGGAGGAGCAATTTGGGTCAACATATCTTGAAGGATACGGCCTGACGGAGACATCACCTGTTGTGAGTACGAATTTATTGGAGAGTTTTGTACCGGAATATCTTCCGAAAGGAGGTCCGGTTAGTCGCACAGGTTCTGTGGGACGACTTTTTCCGGGAATGGCGGCAAAAATTGTAGATATAGAGAGTGGGAAAGAGATGTTGGCCAATGAAGTTGGAATTCTCGAATTGCGGGGACCGAATATATTCCAGGGTTATCTTGGCGATGCGGATAAGACTAGGAAGACAATCCGCAACGGATGGCTTACTACTGGTGATCTAGCTCGGATTGATGATGACGGGTTTATTTTTATCGAAGGGAGGATACGAAGGTTCTCAAAAATCGGGGGTGAAGCTGTTCCCCATGGAACCATTGAAGAGTATATTGCAGAGGCGTTCGGTATTTCTGACAGCGAATGTCCATCCATTGCCGTTACTGGAATAACGGATGAGAAAAAAGGTGAGGCACTTGTACTTCTTACGACTGAAGATATTTCCGTGGGTGAGGTTCGAGAAAAGCTGACCTCGGCAGGTCTCCCAAACCTTTGGATTCCTAGAAAAATTAAAAAAGTATCTGAAATTCCTTGCCTGGCATCAGGGAAGTTGGACCTCGGAGCAATTGAGAAGATTGCGGCTGAGAGCTGATTCAAGTATGGTAGAAGGCGCTAGAGCGTGATAATGCCCGAGACGAGAAGTAGAAGAAGTTGAAATAGTCCGACCACAAAGCCGAGGACACCGCCGAGGAGCTCGATGGTGCTGAATTCTTTATTTGCAACTTGATGAACAACTCTTTCGAGCTGATCTAGGTCGAAAGAATTTATTTGGGATTCTACATAGGAGCTAATATCCAATTTCTGTTCGGCTTCTTCGGCGAGTTTAGATCGGATGGTCGGCGCCATTTTAGCAGCTTCAACAGATACAACGTTGCGAAGAGTTTCGAGCTTGGTTTCATCGATGAAACTTCCGAGGAGAGGGATTTTTTTCACAAAACCGACAATGCCCTCGTCAATTAATTGGGCTGCCAGGTCTTGGAGATATGGCGCAAGGTCAACCCGCTCGATATTCTCGCGAATAATGTGTTTACCCAAGAGTTCTCTTTCCACAATTTCCCCGGTTTTGGCGGCGATTTCAGACTGACGCTTTGGGACCAGTCCCTGCCAGTCCCAGCCAAAAATTCGGACTGGCCGCATGGGGCGAAAGAGCATCTTTATTGCGACTTTGTTAGTTAACCACCCGATAAGGGCAGTGAAAAAGGGAATCGAAATTAGAAACCAGTACTCCATTTTACATTCAGATAGTGATTTTTAGCCTATCCGGCAATGACAGATTTTCAATCTAGATTTGAGGGTATTAAAAAGTCGAAACGGCATAAATTTGCTTATATATTTTCTTCCCAAATTTTTCAGGATGGACCATTGGTACAAACCCCGGGGAAGTGAGTACTGTCAAGGGGATCAAAAGATTGCTAATAAGTGATGATTCAGACTCTTTCACAGATTGCCATATCGGAACTTGAACGCCAATTTTACCTGACTAAGATTCTATCGAGTTTAAAATTTAATCGGAGGGAAAATAATTTCCAATCATTGATTTGGTCTGGATTAGAGCAGTTTCATTCTGGTGGTAAAAATTTTGGAAAGTTAATAACGCTTACAACTAGGATATCACAGGGAATGTTGATAAAGCTGCGGGTTAAATGAGAGCGACTTTCGGATTATCAAAAAGAAATTTCACTAAGGTTTGGTTTTACAATGAGTAAACTCTATACTCGTAGGGGAGATAAAAAAATGACTTCCAATCTAGACGGGAGTCGGATGCGCAAAGACTCGGATTTAATTGAGATAATAGGCATTTTGGACGAATTAAATTCTTCGTTGGGCATGGTCCGATCAATTTCTGAAATCGATTCCATATCCAGGGTTATTGAAAAAGTACAAAGTTGTCTTTTTGCGTTGGGTGTTCAGCTGTTTTCTCAGGGAGCGGCGAGGGTGGAAGATGAAGGCCCTTCCGATATTGATGTAGGGTGGGTGGAAGATCAGGTTGATGGGTTTGGTGCTGGATTACCTAAATTGAAAAATTTCGTACTTCCCGGTGGTTCTGAGCTCGCCGCTAGGTTACATGTTTCGCGTTCTATTGCGAGGCGTTTAGAAAGAAGTGTAATAGGGTTGAGTGAGAATAATGGGGTGGAAGAATCGGTTCTCGCCTATCTGAATCGTCTTTCGGACCTACTTTTTATGTTGGCACTCTTTGCTAATCATGAAGTCGGGATTTCTGAGATCCCGTGGAAAAAGGGAAAGAGAAGACGAAGAATGCCCCGTAAACGGTAAACAGCCGTTGCTGTTAGAGGGTAATCTCAGCTTATGGCTATTTGCTAGGTGTTCCAGGTTTAGTTATCGATCTACTTGGATTGTGGGTGCTTTTACTTCCTCGAATCCTTGGAGTAATTGAGGCTAACAGGGTTATTTGAGTAAATTCTAACAATCATCAAGACAAAGACTTTAGAACATGATAGATTCGCGCTTCACTGCGGTGAAAGGGGCACAGGTTCAGCATTTCAGATTGTTCGCAACTGTTTAAGGTAGATTTCGCGAATTTTTAAGAGATCTGAGTCGTAGGTTTGGTTTAGGAAATCTGGAAATGTCCAATCGAGGGGTTTATATCTTCGATTATGATAATAGGCGATAAGGTCGGCGTAGATGCCTTGTCCGAGATGGATTTTGTGGCCAGCCGGTTTGAAGCTAGCGAGGATTACTTTGCCGTGATCAAGATAACCGATGTCAAGGTTTACTCGGCGGTTTGGGGAACTGCTTTGTTCTTCGAACAAATTACAATTGATCTTTGACTCGACGATCGCTTCTGGTGGAGCAAGTTCCCTAAAAGAAATCATACGCCTTTTGAGGTTAGATCCCATTTCTGCATGGTAGTAATCGGTGTGAGCGAAAAGGTGATCTTCCCCAGAGTAATCGATGGAGCCAAATGCCCTTCTAAGGTTTTCTAGTGCATCATCTAATGCTTTCCTCTCGGACCAAAGGAGAGCAAGGATCCGTTTTACTCGGATGGCTAATTGAGCTTTCGCCATTGCGGAAACTAATTAGAGCCGAGGAACAGTTAGGCCACCATCAATTGTGAAGGTCTGGCCGCTGGAGTAGGAGAAGTCGCCCCGTGCAAGTGCGGCGATTGCTTTACCGACATCGTCGGGTTTGCCCCAACGCGGTTGGATGCAGAGCCCTTCCTTGATGAGTTCATCGTATTTCGAAGTAACCTCGGCGGCTGAAGTCATATCGGTTTTTGTAACTCCCGGCCGTACGTCGTAGACCGAGATCCCATGCTCTCCAAGACGGGAAGCGAAAAGAATAGTAACCATACTCAATCCGGACTTGGCGATACAGTACTCTGCCCGGTTAATTGAGGCTATAGTAGCGGAAATTGAAGAAATATTAATGACACAGCCGGAAAACTTACTGTCGCTCCTGCCCTGATCAACCATCCAATTTGCGGCTAACTGGGCCAGAAAGAAGGTACCCTTGAGATTTGTTCCAATCACATAGTCAAAACTTTCTTCGGTCATTTCGAGGATATCCCGACGGTCCTTTGGGGCAACTCCAGCATTGTTAACCAGGACGTTAAGCCGGCCGTAGTGGGATCTTATCTTATCTATTATTTGGGTCCTGTCGTCGGATGAAGAGATATCGCCTTGACAGTATATTGCATCAACCCCGTGTTCCTTCAGTTGAGAAATCGTATCGAGTACCTGGTCCTCGTTTCGGATACCGTTTAGGGCGAGATCGTGCCCCGCTTTGGCAAGGTGCTCTGCGCAAGCGAACCCGATACCACGGGTGCCGCCGGTTACAAGAGCAACGGGGCGGTTTATTGGGTTGTTTGTCATAGATTGATATAAGTTAGGTATTCTAGGCAAAATTAAAACCGGAAGGGCTAGAAGGAGAAAGAAGAAGATACGAGTATTTCTATTCTGAAGGTCTCATTTCTGAAGAAGGAGATACTGGCTGAGGTTAGGAGCTGGTTTGTAATTCCTCGACATCAACCCATTTTCTTTTTTCCCAACTCTCGATTCCCTTTTCAGCGAGTTGGACACCTTTAGCTCCTTCAAGTAGGGTCCAAGGGAATGGGTCATCGTTAGCGACATGTTTTAGGAAGAGCTCCCACTGGAGCTTAAAGGCATTATCATAAGTTTCTTGTTCGGGAACTAATGACCAAGTATTAAGGAAATCAATGGGCTGATCGAGGTCTGGATTCCAGGTTGGTTTAGGAGTGTTTCCATAATGCTGTATTCTACATTCCCGCAAACCAGCAACTGCAGAGCCATGTGTTCCATCGACATGAATAGTAAGAAGATCATCGCGACGAACTCGAGTATTCCAAGAAGAGTTGAAGTGCGCGATTATATCACCTTCTAATTCGAAAGTGGCATAGGCGGCATCGTCAGCAGTGCAATTGTAGATGTTCCCTTCCTCATCAATTCGTTCCGGGATATGCGTTGCGCCGCGACAGCTAACGGCTTTCACCTTCCCAAATAGGTTATCCAGCACATATCTCCAGTGGCAGAGCATATCCATAATGATACCTCCATCATCCTCTTTTCGATAATTCCAAGAGGGTCTTTGGGAAGGTATAGTGTGTCCTTCGAAAACCCAGTATCCGAATTCGCCTCGGATGGAAAAAACTCGCCCAAAAAAATTGATAGCTAAAAGATGTTTTAGCTTCAGGATACCTGGGAGCCACAATTTATCCTGAACAACCCCGTTTTTCAAACCTGAATTTTCACATAGATTGAAGAGTTCAAGTGCAGTTTTAGAATCTGTTGCAGTTGGTTTTTCACAGTAAATATGTTTCCCTGAGGCAACCGCCTTTCTGACTCCTTCAGCACGGCGTCCCGTTGTTTGAGCATCGAAGTAGATTTGGTAATCCGGATTGGAGAGTACTTCTTCGAGATTCGTTGACAGTTTTTTAATCCCAGTGAGCTTCCCTAGGTAATCGAGTTTAGCTGGGTTTCGGCCGACAAGTATAGGATCGGGTAAGATGACTTCGTTCCGACCGATTGGAAGACCGCCGTCCTTAATTATGGCAACAATAGACCGGATAAGATGCTGATTAGTCCCCATACGGCCCGTCACACCGTTCATGATGATTCCGATTTTTCGCGATTTCATCTAGGATGATTTTGAGTATACAGTTTTTGAGATGCTTAGCCTATTAGATTACATTTATATAAGTCACGCTGACTAATATAAGGAAATCAGGAACTTTTTGCTCTGACTCCGCCATAGAATGTGTAGTAAGGCTCATTCTGGATGATTCGGTGCACATAGAGAGCGACTTCACGGGCGTGATAGTCCCCCCACATGCTTGATTCCCCGTTAGGGGTCTTACCGTCCTCTGGTATATGGTCCCATCCGTTAGGGTGATGGTAGATGGAGTGAAGGATGAGTCCTTGATGCTTAGGAGCCGTACTCAGATAGGGTTCGTCAAAAAGGGTTTTGAGAATCGTAAGGCCAGCTTGCCAGTAATGTAAACCTTCTTGCTGACTACCTTTATGATGGAGATAGCGGCCGAGGCGAAGGAGACCTTGAGAACCAATTGCAGCAGCGGAACTATCAACGGGTTCAAATTCGTTATAGGGATCAGCAGTACGTTCTAAGTAATCACCCAAGTACTGTAACTTTGGGGCTCCGGAATCCCAGAAAGGTATTCCGCATATAGGGGTATTGCCAATATACCAGTCACATGTCGCTTGGGCAGCTTTGAGCATTAAGGATTCGAATTCATCGCGACTGCCAAATTCTTCCAGTTCGGAATCACCGATTGTTTGTAGAAACTCTAGTTGTTCAGAAAAACCGCACATGGCCCATGCGAGACCACGCGTCCAGGTTGTAAAACCGGAGTACCCTTGCTGGGCATTCGGACACCGATAGTTGCCATCCCTAGTATTGAATACGCTTTCATGGGCTGTGCGCCCATACTCGTCGTACCGGTCCCTCCCTTCACCATAATAGATTGAGTATTGGGCGGTTGCTCTAGTATGTAAAAGAGCCCTTTTCAGAAGGTTTACCGGCTGATCATTTTCTGTCATCAAGATGTGACCTAGAGCATGGCTCACCGCAAGGATACGACAGGAACGGATGGTATCAACAAAGAGAGAGTGGGGTCCATTGAAGGAATGAATAAACCCTCCTCCCGGTATAGGAGTCCAGCGCGCTGCCTGAATCGCACCAGATATTTTAAGAGCTAATTCGTAAAAGTTTTGCTCCCAATCATTGCTCGGTATTTTACCTTCTTTGAGGAGACGCAGTAAGTTCCCGTAAGTGCTGATATTATTGAAGCCATGGTCGTGGACGCCTATGTGGCTCACATGAGACGCCATTTTTTCCAAAGTGTTACGACGCCCGATGTCCAAGAATTCCTGTTTCCCGGTGGCATCGAATTGTAGAATCGCCGACCCGTATTGGAATCCTTGAGTCCACTCTGTCCAACCACGAGTTGTGTAATTGCCTCGAACAGTGTAAACTGGTGATCCTTTGGATGGGTTATAGCTTTCTTCGATAAGGTTGATTTTTTCCGAGGAGATTTTCCACAGTCGATCAACTTTAGGTTTAAGTTCCTGTATTGTCAGTGTGGTATCTATTTTCATTTTCTCAATCAAACACCTCGGGATTGACAGAGTGGCGAGGGTGCTGCCCATCCAATACTGCTGCCATATCTTCTGCCATCTGAATAAAAACCTTGAGCATGGATCGTTTGGTCATGGCCAGTGAATGCGGGGCAGTGAGGCAGTTCTCTCTATTGAATATAGAGTGGGTCGTATCGGGAGGCTCTGGAGAGAATACATCGAGGCCAACTCCCGCCAAAATACCTGTTTCGAGAGCTTCATCGAGAATGTCTAGGCTCTCGATGAGAGGACCTCGGGCGAGGTTAATAAGGAAGGATCCTTTTTTTACAAGCTTTAGGTTATTCCGATTTATAAGGCCCTTCGTTTTATCTGTTAGTACGGCATGTAGACAGATGAAATCCGCTTGATTAAGGAGACTCTCGAGGCTGGTTAGCTCCACTTCAAATGATTTAGCGGTTTCCTTTGAGACATAGGGATCATGAGCAATAATTCTCATATTAAATGGAGCAGCTAGTTGGGAGACAATTCTTCCAATTTGGCCAAACCCAACGATCCCAAGGGTCGACTCTTCCATATCGAGGGTCGAAAAATTGTTACGGCTGGCCCAGTTTCCCGACTTGAGCTGACGATCCCAGTATACGATGCGTTTGCAATGAGCGAGAACAAGTGCCATTGAGGCTTCGGCAACGACCCTAGCATTTGCTCCAGGAGTGAAGACTACAGGGACCTTGCGTTCGGTGGCCGCCCCGATATCGATATTGTCATAGCCGACCCCGGTTCGTCCAATCACTTTTAAATGAGAAGCGGCTTCGATGATCGGTCGCGTTATTGCCCCGTCTCCTCGCACGATGAGTGCGACGGCATCAGTCACCATTTCAACTAGGGATTGTTCTTTAGTCGTTTTTGATAGGATGAATTCACCGTAAGGTTCAAGGATCTTCACGGCGGATTCGTCAATGGGACCAATACTGACAATTTTGGATTTCATGGATTCGATTGATATAGCAGGGCTGTGATGTCGTCGGTTGGGGATAATTGTAATAATGATCTAGTAGCGGTCGAATATTAAACTACCGCAAACGAGCTGCGATCTCTAACTCAGGAAGAGATTGAAGCTTAATCTCGATATAATCTTGCCCAGGCCCTGTCGAGAGTTCGTTTGGCATTAGCGATCACGACATCGGGATCGTCGTCCTCCATCGGTTTGACCTCAAATGAAACGATGGGTGGGTTTTCCTTGTTGAGGAATTCGATGTCGAGCAAGATCTTGAGAAATTTTGTAAGCTCCTCCACACCGTTTTCACCTCCTGGAAAGGCGAACCAGGGATGGTGGTCGCCGTACCTAGGAGAGGAGGTGTCGGAGAGAAGACAGTTCCCGATATCTGCCGCAGCTAGATGAGATTGAACAGGGAGGATTGCCTCCTCATTAGTTTCACCGATTATTGGAATATGGCTAAGATCGACGACTAATCCGAAGTTCTCAAAGTCTTTACATACTTCTTCAGAGTATCTTTTTGCTAGAGCCGCTGGACCGATGAGTGACTTTTTGTCAACCTCGTGGTCAAAAACCTCAAGGAGAATTTTTAGTTCCCCTTTTGATTTGGCGTAGTTGCAGAGTTCCCGAGTTGAGTCGATTAGCTTCGTAAGCGACTGATCGATTTCTTCGGACGTGTATTCTCGACTAAGAAACACGAAACTTTCGGCTCCAATCTCGTAGGCCTCATCGATACCTTTCTTTAATTCGTCGACCGCGTTTTGGCGCCGTTTTTCGTCAAGATCGTTTGGGTTCAGACTTTGTGAGAGAAGAGATGGGTGGGCTCCGTAGACGACACGCATCTGTGCCAATTGAAGCATTCTGCAAGCCTGTTTGCGAATTTCTGGGTCTTTGATCCAGCTCACTGCGACGGCACTGAAATAGGGATCAACTGCAATTTTCTTAAGGGTCTCTAGGATGGGTCCGTCACCCCCCATGGTCTCAGGAAAAGCCATGAAGTGAATTAGACCAACATCCATATAGCTTCGCATAGGTTCGTTCATAGCTTGTGTTGTTTCAGTCATTTGGGGCCGTGCCAAGGATGAAAAGAAGAATAAGGTGATTCTGGTAGCGAGAACTGGGACTAATATATAGAGAACGTCTAATCAGGAGATAGTCTTGTATTGGTACCTGCAATATTTTATTGTCCATTAACCTGCCGTGTATCTATTCGTTTATCCGAAACAACGAATGTAAGAACAGTCTTAAATACGACACCATAAAAACTGTGTATTGAATAAAGTTGGGAGAAGATAATTTTCATGGTCCCTCTAATTTCCTCTTATTAAGAACAGCTACAATTAGTTTTTATACCGATGGAAGATATTACTTTCGGCGAGATTTCAGATCGACTGCATTGTGCAAGCATTCCGGAGATTGATGAGGTTGTCGGGATACTAAATGGAGGTCTTGTGCCGGCAGCTCTTCTTGCCCACCAACTGTGTAAACCACTTTCATTCCTGGCTATCCGTTTTCGTGATGCAGACAATAAACCTCTTTATGGATATCCTCGTCTGATGGGGAAGCCAGATTTGTTACCAAAGAAAAAAAAAGTTCTCTTGGTAGATGATGTGGCTGTGACTGGGAAGACATTCCAAAAAGCCGTTGAACATTTGCAGGACTGTCGAATTGTCACCTTGGTCCTTAAAGGAAAGGCCGATGTTGTAATCTTTCCTGAAGTGGAGGATTGCGTGGGATGGCCTTGGCGAAGGACGAATTTTGATTTGTAAGTATAGGACCGTTGATGATTGGAACAAATCAAGGAGGGAAGAGGAAGACCGTGAATCCTAATTCAAGTAAGGGATTGTCTGGGGGCCTTCGGGAAGAATGGCGATGGGGGAATCTCGGCCGATTTCGTTAAGTTCATCCTCGAGGGCCGATTTAAGATCGGAGATGGGGGTCAGAAAGGTTTTCTGAACATCTTTTGGCGACAACTCACTGTAAATACTAACCCTACCTTTTTCGAGAATCTGTGCAAGCATTTGGACCTGCCATTGGTCATAAATGTGACTACCGGGAATTCGGAGCTTATCCATGATCTCCACAATGGAATCGTTTTCGAAGAGAAGCTTCTTAAAATTTCCGTGTTCAGGTATGCCATCGTTGCAGCGAGTTGCAATTAAAACCAGTCCTCCAGGTTGGAGTATCTCGGCGCCAGCTGACATGCCCTTTACAGATTGGTAAAGGTTTAAATCGAGAGGTGCTCCGCTGTTTGTTGTAACGACGATAGGATAGGATGTCTTGCATGCGATCATCGCCGTATTTTTGACGTAGCGGCATCCTGCTAAGTGGGCTGCGATGGGATCGCCACAAAAGAAGCGAGTGATCCCCTGTTTTCGGTTGAGCGTTACATTGATACAGAAATCAACAGGAACGAGAGAGCCATTGGTTTGGATGGTTGCTTGAGTGGGATTTCCTTCGATCACTCCCCACGTACTTTTGGGATTGGCGATGTTTTCGAATCCGTGGTAGTGCATAATTGCCTCAATACCTGCCACTCCTGGGAAGACTGCCTTATAGCCACCAGAGAAGCCAGCCATAAAGTGGGGCTCTATAAAGCCGAGGATAATGCGTCGATCCGCCTCTATGTACTCCCGATTCAGGTGGACTGGGTAACCGAAGGGTGAGTCTCCAGCAAATGCAAGAGTTGAAGCATCATGGCTGTCATGATTAATTATTTCATAATTTTTCAAGACGTTTTCACCTACCAATCCTTTTAATTCGTCAAGAGAATTAGTTCTGTGTGATCCGGTGCCTACAATGATTTTGAATCTCTCATGGTGTACGTGAGAAAGTTCAGAAAAAAGCCAGGGAAGAAGCCGTTTACTGGGAAGAGCCCTTGTGATATCAGCAATTACGACTGCAACTTTTTCGTCAGACGAAATGAGTTCACTAAGGGGCCGTGACGAGATTGGATTCCGAACTGCTTCTTGGAAGGCGCTGGTTTCGTCTTTAAGTGTTTCAACGAAGACCGGATTGATTACTGTGGTATTGAGGCCATCAAGCTCCAGGTCTAAACCAGTTTCACCGTACTGTAAGCGTACCATCGTATAGGATTTTCCTAGGCCGATTTTTTAAGTCCTTTTAGCTGGAAACCCATGGTGTGGTATCCGAGATTATTGGTGCTCCTTCCAATTAGGTCTTAAATTTGTTGAAAGCTGATACGAGTTCCCGCATGCCGCTACCGACTAACGCGCTGTCTGAGCCGATGGCGATAAACTTGAATCCGAGCTCGATCGTTGGTTCGATTTGTTCGATGGATTGGAGGAGGATACCTGCTGATTTTCCGTGTTTATTAGCCGCTGCGATAACTTTTCGATATGCTTCCTGTTGGTCGGGGTGCTGGAAATCTCCTGGATGGCCTAGGCTTACGCTGAGATCCATCGGGCCGATGAAAAGAACGTCTACTCCGTCTACTGAAGCTATTTGTTCGATCTCCTCTAGTGCCTCGGTACGTTCGATTTGAATCACGGTAAGTAGTAGTTCGTGATTACGCTCGAAGTAATCGTCAAAGTTGTAGCTATATCCGGTTGCCCGAGGTGACTTGGCTACGCCGCGAATCCCCAATGGAGGATAGCGCATTGCAGCGACAGCTTGCTTGGCTTCTTCCGCGTTTTGAATCCAGGGGATCATGATTCCGGAAGCTCCCAGATCGAGGGTTTTTTTGAAACTCGCTGTTTCATTGAAAGCTATGCGAACAACCGGAGAGGCGGGAGTTGTGGAAGCGGCTTGAAGTAGATGAAGCAGGCTGTCTTGACCCGAAGGTCCGTGCTCAAGATCAATGAGAATCCAATCGAAGCCACTATCGCCCGACATCTCAACGGTTACGCTGGAGCCAAGATTGAGAAAAGTTCCAGTGAGCAGCTCCCCATTGAGAACGCGCTTACGAATACTATTGACGGTTACACTCATAGGGCAACGGATAGTGCTTAATTTTTGCCATCAGGCAATACTGTTCCATTAATTAGACAGCTTTTTAGAATTTTTTAGGAAATAGTTTGGTGTAGCCTGTAGGACAAGGTTAACCTTCTGCGCGAAGGTTCGATGAGGGAAGCCTTCGGTCTTTTAAGTTTTATTGGAGATGAAGAAAGGAAAAATAGCCCTTGTCGTCTTAGCTGCCGGGCTGGGGACCCGGTACAGGGGTCTCAAACAGTTAGAAGCAGTCGGGCCTTCAGGTGAGACAATTCTCGACTATTCCGTTTTTGATGCAATGGAAGGTGGATTTGGGCGGATTGTGTTTATCTTGCGCAGAGAAATTGAGCAAGAATTTCGGCTCAGAGTAGGTAGTCGCCTTGAGAAAAAGATCGAGGTGACATATGCGATTCAAGAACTTGATGGTTTTACTCAAGGATTCCAGATTTCCGAAAACCGGAAAAGGCCCTGGGGGACGGGCCATGCGCTCCTTAGTGTTTCCAATCTTGTAGGTGAACCTTTCGGCGTCATCAATGCGGATGACTTTTATGGTCAGTCAAGCTTTCGTATATTGCACGATTTTCTGCTCGCGAAGAATTCTCGTATAAAAAACGAATTCGATAAAAAATATGGGTTAGTCGGGTTTAGATTGAAAAACACACTCTCATTACATGGACCCGTGTCACGCGGAATCTGTCAATGCAACGACAAAGGAATTCTCGAAAAAATCCAAGAATTGAAACGAATAAAATCAACTGAAAACGGGATTTTGAACACGGAAGTAAAGAAAGGTCGGAGATTGTCGGGCCTTGAGATTGTATCCCTCAATATGTGGGGTTTTGCTCCTTCAATCTTCCTTCACTTACGAGATGGATTCGAGAAATTTCTTGATTCGCGAGGAGGTGAGAGGGATGCGGAGTATTACCTTCCGGAATGTGTGGGGAATGCGATAGAAGCGGGAAAAGCTAAAGTAAGAATCCTTGAAACAAGCGAATCTTGGAGGGGCATTACTTACCGAGAAGATCGAGTTCAAGTAGTGGAGCATATTCGGGAACTAACTGAGGGAGGGGTGTATCCAAAGAGACTTTGGGATGGTTGAAAATTAAAGATCTAAGCTTTCATGTAGTTTAGATTTTGTCTGGTCTCCAAATGCCGAATTGAATTCGACTCATTCTGGGAATGTATTACGGATAAACATGGTACATGGAAAGATTCTGCAGACTTGATGGTAAGGTCCGCGTGTGAGGATTTTAATTACAGGAGGAGGAGGATTCATCGGTCGACACCTTGCCCAACGCTATTCAGGTAAAGCTGGGGTGACAATACTCGACAACGGAAGTTCTGGATCCTTGCTTAATCTTAAAAGATTACCCTGTACTATTATTGAGGGATCCGTCTTGGATAAAAAACTTGTTAGTCAAGCCGTGGAGGGTGTCGATTGTGTCTTTCATCTTGCTGCGTTTGTTAGTGCAGCTGGTTCGTTTAAGAATCCTCGCGATTGTTTGAATTTGAACATTATGGGGCTTCGGAATGTACTGGAAGAGTCCTCGAAGGCAGGAGTTGGGAAATTGATTTTTGCTAGTTCCGCCGCTGTCTATGGGGAAAATCCAGAATCTCCGAAAAGGGAGTCGATGATGCCTTCTCCAGGCAGCCCCTATGCATTAACAAAAGTGATTGGAGAAGAGCTTTGCAAATTTTTTTATAAGGAGAAAAAAATGGGAACGGCTTGCTTTAGATTGTTCAACGTTTTTGGTCCAGGTCAAAATCCCAAAGGACATTATGCTGCAGTTATCCCTAGATTTGTAACTAAGGCGCTTAAAGGTGAGTCACTTCAGATTTATGGCGATGGCCGGCAAATGCGCGATTTCATTTATGTCTTGGACGTTGTAGAGGCGCTGGTCCTAGGTGCTGCCTGTGATGCTATGACTGGTGTCTTCAATGTGGGTTGTGGTTATGCCATTTCAATAAACTCACTGGCCAAGAGAATTCTGAAACTGACCGGGAGCTCAGCCGGTCTGATTTACGGGAAGAGCAGATCTGGAGAGGTTGGGCATTCTGTTGCTTCTATTGCCAAATTACTTCGTTCTGGATGGCAACCTACAATTTCACTTAATGAGGGACTCGAATTGTTCATAAATAATAACAAAAGTGGTCGACAGGAGGATACATAACTCATCGATTAGGAGACTTAATTTGATTCTCTAACTTATGAATTCCGTCAGGAGTATTCATTGGGGTGGGCTGTTCTGCGGAGATAAGGTCGACGGTACCTTTTGTATTTAGTCCAATAAAAAATTGCCTGGTTTATGGAGGTGTTATGCGCAAAGAGAAGGGAATGCCAACTAGGCATGAGTCGACAAAAGAATTGGTCAATTCTAAAAGTGCTATACCCATTGGGGATAAGAAGATTGCAGCTGGAATATGTGGTATTTTGCTGGGGGCACTCGGGGTTCACAAATTTATCATAGGCTGTACAGGTGCGGGAATGACTATGCTATTGCTCTCGATCTTTGGGGCGATTTTTTTCGGCTGGGGCCCCTTAATCATGGGGATTATTGGAATGGTTGAGGGGATCATCTACCTAACTAGGAGTAACGATGATTTCTCTTCAGCTTATATTCAAAATCAGAGAAATTGGTTCTAGTCTGTTTTTTAAAAATACTGTGACCTTCGATCTAAGGTTCGGGTTAAAGGAGAATATGAGAACACTGGGTTTCTGTTTTTTCACCTTGGTCCTCTACTTGTGCGGGAACATGTCTACTAGGGCAGCCAACTCAATTGGGCCGTACCGAGAGCTTTCACGCGATTTGGAGGTTGTGGAGGATGTTTTTGCGAATCGAGGACGCATTTACATGGTTTTGAGTGATGAATCTAGAGAGAAGGAGATGATTGTAAAAATCTCGGATGCGAGGAATTCCCAGTTTCTGAAATGGCCCGAGGGGAAAGAAGATCGTATAGTTTCAGGAGAGAGGGAAACAACTTCAGTGGTAAAGGATGCTGGTTGGATTGAAACCAAGGCTCCTTTCATTGAATATTGGATGGAAGATAAGCTTGTATTGCACCTCATGCGAGTGAGAGATGTGTCTACTCGTCCTTTTCCTTTGCAGGGATTGGCAGTTTTGGTGGATTTGACGTCAGGGCAAAGGTCAAGGACAAACCTTTCTAACGAAGGGAAAATAAAGGAGACGGTAGGAGAGCAATTGGAACCGGATGTTCAAAGTAAAAATGGAATTGCTAAAACGGTTGAAATTGAGAACGAACCACCACGTTTCGGACCATATTGCGCCCTTGTGATGGATCGGACAGTTATTAGAGATGTCAAGGTCGACGAGGATATGAATACTTGTATAAAACTAGATCCGAAGTTCCGGAAAGATGAAATCCGCGTTAAAATTTCTAATTTTAATAAGGCAGGTTATCGGGAGTGGGATTACAAAGGTTTCGAACTTGTTTCCCCTGCAGAAGCCGGAAGGCCTCAGGGAGCATGGACAGACTGGATTAAGGTGGATGCAAAGTTCGTGGAATACTGGATGGAGAGTAGCCTCATATTACATCTTATGCGTACCGATCTTTGAGAAAGAATCAGTTTTTTGTTTGGTCTCAATCAGAGGGCGTTTGAGGGTTAAGCAAAAGACATCTTTTATATTGGTGGTTGTGAGAATAGGTCTTTCTGTTGCCGAAAATCCGAGGACAAAGTTCGACAGACTCCAGAGAGCCTATACCATTTTTTTATGAGGTGTAAGAAATGTATGGCCTAAAGGTGAAACCAGTTAAAAGAAAAAGATTTCTTCGATTTCGATCTGTAGGTCTAAGTGTTGTTTGGCTTTTGTTTCCTCTAGTTAATGTAGCAAAGGAATTACCGCCGTACAAGTCTGCAATCTTAATGGAGGCGGAGACAGGCAGTGTACTTTTCGAGTACAACTCATATCTTCCGAGATCTCCTGCAAGTACTATAAAACTTCTTTTAATGTTGGTGGTAATGGAGGAGATCGAGGACCTAAAAGTTAATCTCGACGAGCCTGTTACAGTCTCGCAAGAGGCTAGCCGAATTGGCGGTTCGCAGGTCTACCTTAAGGAGGGAGAAGTGTTTCGCTTAGGTGAGTTGATGGAGGCGATTGCGATATCGTCGGCGAATGATGCTTGCGTAGCGGTTGCAGAATATATCTCGGGAACAGCAGAAGAATTTGTGGAGCTGATGAATCAGAGGTCTAAGAGGTTGGGTCTTTTCAACTCGGTCTGCGTAAACGTGCATGGACTCGATGACACACCGCTCGATAATGGGAATGTTACAACTGCCTACGATCTTGCTGTTGTCTCAAAGAATCTACTTTACCACTCGAAGGTTATTGAATGGGCAGTGCAGAGGGAGAGACCTTTTCGCAGGGGCCAATTTAGGCTCTTTAATACCAATAAACTTCTGGGGCAGTATCGGGGCTTGAACGGTCTAAAGACGGGATATACGAACCGTGCCGGCTTCTGTCTAGTTGGCACGGCCGAGCGAAAGGATATGAGCTTGATCTCAGTCGTCCTAGGCGCACCCGACGAAGAGACTCGGTATATTGAGACAAGGAAGTTGTTGGATCACGGGTTCCAAAATTTTGTCAAGATGCGAATTTTACGCTCTGGACAGAATGCAGGAATCGTCGAGCTAAGGGAAGGGAGTCAATCACATGTGCAGGCCTTGGTGCAGGACGAATATATTGCTGTGTTGCGGAAGGGCGATGATTCTCGAATGAGGCGTCAACTCGAATACCGGGAGAATATTGTAGCGCCCGTAAGGAAAGGGGAGGTGATTGGAAGCCTTTCCGTCTATATTGGAGAACGATCGGTTTTTAAAACAGATCTGGTTGCGGCCGAGGAAGTTTCAAGGTTGAGATGGTGGGACCGACTCAAATTATGGCTTCCTTAGGGAGAGTCCTGGCCATTTCAAATTGAGATGATAATGGGTTCCTTTAAGGATCATCCCTAGATGATCTCAAGTTGCTTAGGATAGAAGCTGCTATGAAGTTCAAGATGGTTCCGAAGTTGTTAGTAATTCAGGATCGTTTTCGGAGCATCTTCTTTAGAACTGGAACGGTTGTTTTAACTGGACTCAGTGCCGTGATTCTAGTCATTGCACTCACTGAGTGGAAACTATCTGCAACTGTACTGCCAGATTTTTCAAGTATTGGAGACGTCAGTGCGAAGAAAAGAGCGTTCTTGGACTTTCTATTGCCGATTGTCGAGCGAGAGAATTTGAGGATTCTCAATAATCGCTTTGGGGTGAAGGAAATAGCAGTCCGGTTTTCTGAAGGGAAACCTATTTCAAACGGAAAAATAAAATGGCTTAAACGGCTCGCTAAGAAGTACGGAATTTCAGTTCCGGAAAAATTCTCGATGGATTTTTCGTGCGGTTGCTAACTAGAGTCGATATCATTCCCCCTTCATTAACGCTTGCTCAGGCGGCGAACGAATCGGGCTCGGGAGTCTCTCGGTTTGCAGTGATAGGGAACAATCTTTTTGGCTTCTGGTGCCATGCTCCGGGGTGTGGAATCATCTCTGATAACAGGGATGTAGGGGCTACCCACGAAGTAAAAAAGTACAAGGATGTTCCTGCCTGTGTGAAATGATTACTTGCGTAACTTGAATAAGAATCGTGCATATTGAGAGCTTCGATCTATAAGACTGCTGGAGAGAAAAAGTGGCAGGATTCCTTCCGGCCACCTACTTGCCTCGGGATTGTTTCGGTACTCCTCAAGAGGGCAGGCCTATGTCAAGGAGATCCAGTCTTTGATCCGGGCCAACGGTTTAGCTGAATACGACATCTAAAGTTTTGTATGCCTCAAATTCCCGTTAATCATGATGTTCAATATTGGAGCATTAGGGAAGGAACGAGTCCCTAGGTTCCCCAGCCCTTATGCCTATTTAAAACCAATACTGTGTGATTGGACAGTTGCTTCGGACTGTGTCAGTAAATATGATTTAAAGCAAAAGAGCTCAAGTTGAGTGAAGAAGAAATTCAACCAGGCCTCTTTAATACCTGTATCTTCTCTCTCATCCATGACATAGAGCATTGAGGTGCTTAGTGAAGTGAGTTTCAAGGACCTCTTGGTAAAGATCGGGATTGGATTGAAGGATTTCGATGATTGCTTCCTTAAAAGGTTGGCCGCTCATTGACTCACCCATGGTGAGGACTGAACCAAATGTAACATGCAGCATCTGGCGGCCAACGTCCTGATTAAGATAGATATTTTCAATGTCTCCGATTTGCTCGTGGCCCAGATTTCTGATATCGTCTTCAGTGGTAGAAATATGGTAGTCAGCGACGTCAATAGGGAACCGGCCGGCCGAATAGCAGGCGATTTCCAAAAAGAGGTCCTGATTCATTCTGCATACCACACGGAGGGCTTCGAGGTAGCTGGTGCCAGCTGTTTTGATATGAAGAAGATCACCACATACTCGTCCTATAATTGGATAGATCGCAAATTTGTCGGAGCCACTGTATACGCTTAGCTTATAGGGACCAAACGATTTCGCGATTCCGACATGTTTCGCAAGCGTCGACTCAAAGAGTTTCATGTTTCCGCGGAAATCAATACCTTTCTCAAATTCCCCGGTGAAATGTGGTGCCAGACTAACAATCTTAACGGCTCTTCTTTCCAATTCTAAAGCGATAAAGAGATGCTCTAGGGCTGAAGTAGGAGACTCACTTTCGTCTATCGAAACTTCGATTTCATAGTCTTTGCTGCCCATGGCTTTAGCGACGTGACCCGCCATTGATTCAAAATGGGCAATAGCACGCCCATATTTTACGGCAGCTCTGTAGAGGGATTCAGTATCGAAGGTCAGAGTTCCGGTTCCTTCGACTATCACGGGTTTCCCTAGGTACAGCGAGTCGAGCTGCTCTCCTCCGTAGATCCCATTTAATACTTGAGAGGAGATCTCATCTTTAAGGTCAAATTCGGTCATTTCGTCAGCCGCATTGTTGATGTATAACGAGGAATCGATAGTGAAGCATGTGTACCCAGCTGATGCGGCTAGGAAAACGTCCTCGCGGGTCTTCAAGTGATCAGCTTCGGCTCCCCAAGGCTTGGAGTATTTCGCTTTGTTTAGGGCTTCCTGAGCTGCCTTAATTACCTCTAAGGGAGTCCGGTTTGTTCTATTAAGATCACGGACAGACTGTTGCGCAAAGACCGGTGCGAAGTCGGATTTCTCACTCGAAGCGATATGTCCAGGCCCAGCTAGACCAATGTGATCCCCGTAACCAAACGATTTCCTTAGACCGAGGACGGAGGGTTTGGATGCTATCATAGCGTTCAGAATTCAGCCATTCAAGCAAGAATGCTAATTGGCTCATTTGCAAAGATAAAAATGTTACGGGTGGATTGCTCTTGAAGAGTCGAAGAAGGAGACCCACTCTTAGCCTGACATGTCGGATGAGCAGTAAACGGATACTTTTAACCACCACGTCTTTTCAAGATACACCAGGACCCCATCACGATCTGTTGAATAAAACGGGCTTCGATCTGGATCAGGCCAGAGGTCCCCTAGATGAAGGGTCGATGCTTGGGATGGTAGGCGAGATTGATGGAATAATTTGTGGAGACGACGCGATCACGCGAAATGTAATAGAGAAGGCGTTGCCAAGATTAAAGGTTATCAGCAAATACGGCATTGGAGTCGACAAGATCGATGTTAATGCTGCAACTGACTTCGGTCTTCCGGTCCTGTACACACCAGGTGTCAATCATACTACCGTAGCGGAGCATACATTTATGCTGCTCCTAGCTTTGGAGAAAAACTTGATTCAGGAGGTTGAGTTTACGCGAGCAGGTGAGTGGAAGCGCATCACAGGACACGAGATTATGGGAAAGACGATTGGGATTGTTGGGCTTGGGCGAATTGGGAAGGAGGTAGCGCTGCGTGCAAAGGCATTTGGAATGAAATCGATTGGTTATGGGACCTATTGGGACAAGGAATTCGCAGCTGAATATGAGGTGAAGAAGGCTGCTTCTTTGGAGGAGTTGTTCACGGGAGCCGATGTGATTACTCTCCATACGAAACTGACAGAGAAGACCCGTGGAATAGTGAATCGAGAAAGTATTAGAATTATGAAGGACGGGGTTTTAATTATTAACTGCTCGAGAGGTAAATTGGTTGAGACTGAGGATGTTGTGGCGGGTCTAGAAAGTGGAAAGATTGGTGGATATGGAACCGATGTGCTTGACCAAGAACCGCCTCCGGTAGACCATCCTCTTTTACGGACGAGGAATTGTATTGTCACACCCCATATTGGGTCGAGGACATACGAAAGTGTTGAGCGTCAAGCCATGATGGCGACCCGTAACCTAATAATGGTTCTAAATGGAGAAAAGCCTCTAGCACAGGTTAACTCGGTTCCGATAGAAGGGGTGTGAAATGGTGTTTAGTGGAAGTATAAATCTGTTTTAATGGCTTTAATTGTATGGAGAGATTTTACGTAGTACCCGAGAGGAAGCACAATAAGTTAGTAGAATCAGCTTATTTGAATCGGGGATATTCTTCCGAAGAAGCAGGGCATGCGGTTACGTTGGCGGCTGAGGCAGCACGGCACGGGATAAGAACACACAATGCGCTTAAGGGACTGGAGCTCGATCGAAAGCTTGGGAGCGGTTCCAAGGGATGCATTCCGGGAGCGAAGATAGAAAAATTGCCTTGTGCTTTTGAGGCCTGTGAGATTTGGAATTCAAACCGAAAATTGGGGCAGGCGGTTGCTGCAGAAGCAATGGACAGGTGCATGCGATTAGCGGACCGATATGGTATTGGAATGGTAAATGTCGACAATACGTTTCACTACCTTTGGGGTGGCGGTCATGTAATGAGAGTGGCAAAGGCTGGCTACATCGGTTACACGAATTGTACGGCATCATACGCAGAGGTGGTCCCATTCCAGGGAAAGGCGGCCACGATTGGGACGAATCCGCATAGCTGGGGGTTACCTACAACCAATGCGATTGGATATCCAATTGTGATTGATTGGGCGACATCGGTAATTGCTTCGGGGCGTGTTGAAGTCTCGAGGAGGGAAGGCCAAACTCTTCCCTCTGAAGCGGCGGTGGACAAAGACGGGAATGTTACACAAGATCCGAATGAGGTGGTTAGTCTGATGCCTTTTGGTGCCCACAAAGGATACGGATTGGGTCTGCTAAATGAGCTTTTAGCGTCTCTAATTGGAGGATATCTTCCAACCATTCGTAATCGATGGAGCGAGGTTGGGGAAAAACAAACCTGTAATTTCCACTTTCAGGTGATTCATCCTCAAGCCCTGAGCTCAGGAGCATTTGCAGGAGGACGAACACAATCAGAAAATGTTCGAATGGTGATAAAAGATGTGCTGGGCCATGGGAATGAGCATTGCCTGTTGCCTGGACAGATTGAGGCTATGGCAGCAGCTCGAAGTGCGACTAATGGTGGTTTGCTTTTTAGTGAAGCAGAGATTGAGGCTTTTGCCGAGATCGCGGAGAGTTGTGGAATGGAAAGGTGGCATGTTGGAGAATTTAAGAGGGCGGAATAGAATTGTCCGAAGATGAATTTTAAAAACACTTAACCGAAACAATGCTAAGGAATCAAAGAGAGGGGACGGATAGATGCAAAGAGTACAAGGACAAAAAGTAATTGGAGTAAAATAATTTAAGGGATTCCATGAGTTTTTGGACAATAAGAGTGTGTCTTCCACTCGAAAGAGTTCTGGAAGGGAGTTTTCACTCTTGGGACAGATTGTTTTTATGGAAAAACGGAAACCGTATTTAGGAGGGATAAGAGATGGCGAAACTGGAAATACGACCGCCTGGAAGTTGTCGGTATGATTTGATCTCTCTAGGTGAGGTGATGTTACGCCTCGACCCAGGAGATGAAAGAGTTAGAACGACGCGTTCTTTTAAAGTTTGGGAAGGTGGCGGGGAGTACAATGTCGCACGGGGCCTTAGGCGCTGTTTCGGGCTGCGTACCGGTGTCATAACAGCGTTTGCGGAAAATGAAGTGGGACGGTTGATAGAAGACTTCATTTTTCAGGGTGGTGTTGATACCACTCACATTAAGTGGGTTCCGTATGATGGGGTGGGAAGGCGAGTCCGGAATGGGCTTAACTTTACCGAGAGAGGTTTCGGACTGAGAGGAGCCGTCGGTGTATCCGATAGGGGGCATTCGGCGACAGCTCAACTGAAGCCAGGTGACTTTGATTGGGACCAGATTTTCGGGGAAGAGGGTGTCCGTTGGTTTCACACCGGGGGGATCTTTGCAGCCCTATCTGATACGACCCCTGAGATCCTGGAAGAGGCAGTGACGGCCGCTCAGCGGCATGGGACGATTGTCTCCTATGACCTGAACTATCGCCCCTCGCTTTGGGAAGATGTGGGAGGATATGAGAAGGCCCAGGAGGTGAATCGTCGAATAGCGAAAAATGTCGACGTTATGTTAGGAAACGAGGAGGATTTCACCGCCTGTCTTGGATTCAATGTTGAAGGGCTAGATGAGACTATTTCTTCGATCGAAGTAGATAGTTTTAAAAACATGATTAGAACGGCTGTGACCGAATTTCCTAACTTCAAAGTCACAGCTACAACACTACGGACTGTGAAGAGCGCAACCGTCAATGATTGGGGCGCGATCTGCTGGGCGGATGGCGAGTTTTACGAAGCGATCTATCGTGAGGGATTGGAAATAATGGATCGGGTAGGAGGCGGCGATAGTTTTGCCTCTGGGCTAATTTACGGATTCCTGTCCCAATATGATCCCCAGGAGGCGGTAGAATATGGTGCTGCACATGGAGCTCTTGCCATGACGACACCAGGTGACACTTCAATGGCTAGTTTAGCCGAAGTAGAAAAATTGGTAGGCGGCGGCGGCGCGCGGGTAGTGCGCTAGGTGATGTCCATTCAAAGGATGGAGGAGAGAGGAGGTTCCGAATTCTTGCGCGTTTGGACCGCATAAATCACTGCTCCTTGATGGCGATATATGGAAAGGGAACCAATGCAGAAAAATAGTGGAATGCACTATGTTCCGGAAGGAAAGACGGAAAGGGTAGTTGACGAAGGAGAATTCATATTCGCCTCGGCCTTTCTCGATCACGGACATATCAAAGGCCAGACAAAAGGACTGATTGGTGCTGGGGGGACATTGAAGTATGTCTACGATAAAGTCCCGGATAGAGCAGCAGAGTTTTCTAAGGATTTTCCCAATGTTGAAATCGTTGACTCGTTTGAGAGGATTCTTGACGACGAATCTATAGATTTAGTAGCGGCGGCAGCGGTTCCCAACAAAAGAGGCCCCATCGGATTGGAGGTAATGGATGCCGGGAAAGACTATTTCACCGACAAGGCGCCTTTCACGAGCCTGGAACAGCTGGAGTCGGCTCGCTTGAAAGTTAATGAAACAGGTTGCAAGTATCTCGTCTACTACGGTGAGCGCCTACACAATGAGAGCGCGTGGAAAGCAGGCGAATTGATCAAGGAAGGTGCTGTAGGAAGGGTCCTTCAAGTAATCAATATAGCACCGCATCGACTAGCAGCATCAACCCGTCCGGAATGGTTTTTCGTTAAGGAAAAATACGGGGGTATTTTGATCGACATAGGTTCTCATCAGTTCGAGCAATTTCTCGATTATTCCGGAGCTAACGATGCTGAAATTAAGTTTGCAAGAGTGGCAAATTTCGGGAATCCGGAATATCCGGAATTAGAGGATTTTGGAGAAGCATCGCTGATAATGGATACTGGTACTTCCTGCTATTGCCGAGTCGATTGGTTTACTCCAAACGGACTAAACGCATGGGGCGATGGTCGAACCTTCGTCCTAGGAACGGAAGGTACAATTGAGGTACGGAAATATCTCGATGTGGGGAGAGATTCCTCAGGTGATATTATCTTCCTAACGGACGGTGTCTCTGAAAAGGAGATCAGATGTTCCGGTCAGATAGGATTTCCAGCCTTTGGGATGCTAATCCTGGATGTGCTTAATCGGACAGAGACTTTTATGACACAACATCATGCTTTCAAAGCGGCAGAGTTGAGCCTTCGGGCTCAGGAAATGGCAATTAGTTGAAGGTTTTAGTGAGAATCAAGGTTAATGCTAAAACAGTTGTTAGTAGAGAAAAAAGTAGTTTCACCTAACCCAAGTGAACCCAGAATCTAAATGAAGATGAATTCAGCATTCCCAGAGATATCTAAAATTCAATACGAGGGACCAGATTCCAAGAATCCACTGGCATTTAAACACTATGACAGTACCGAGGAAGTCGAAGGTAGGTCAATGGCGGATCATCTCCGGTTTGCAGTGGCTTACTGGCATACCATGCGTAATCTGCTGACAGATCCTTTTGGGGCAGGCACGGCACTTATGCCCTGGGATGATGGAACCGGGTCTATTGAGAATGCTCAGAATCGGGTTCGGGTGTTTTTCGAGTTCTTAGAGAAGTTGGGCGCTGACTTCTTCTGTTTCCACGACCGGGATATCGCTCCGGAGGGAAGGTCTCTAAAAGAAACAAACGCAAATCTAGATTCTGTCGTCGATATTATCGAAGAAGAGCAGGAAAGTAAGGGAAAAAAACTCCTTTGGGGTACGGCCAACCTTTTCACCCATCCCCGTTATGTGCACGGTGCTGCTACCAGCTGTAATGCTAATGTGTTCGCCTACGCGTCAGCCCAGGTTAAAAAGGCAATCGAAGTAACCCATCGTTTGCGCGGTGATGGTTACGTCTTTTGGGGTGGTCGAGAAGGATACAGCACTCTTCTCAACACCGATCTAAAACGGGAACTTGACCATCTGGCTTGCTTCCTCCACATGGCGGTGGAATACAAGCAGGAGATTGGTTTTCAAGGTCAGTTTTATATTGAGCCAAAACCGTGTGAGCCGACTAAGCATCAGTACGATTCTGATGCCGCGGCTTGCCTGAATTTTCTTCGGGAATACGATCTAATAGAGCATCTTAAACTTAATATTGAGACTAATCACGCCACCTTGGCGGGTCATACTGTTGAGCATGAGTTAGAGGTTTGTGCCGCAGCTAATGCGCTTGGATCGATCGATGCGAATACTGGAGATACGCTTCTCGGATGGGACACTGATCAGTTCCCCACAGACATCTATATGACGACTAGAATTATGCTAATTGTGATGCGGATGGGCGGATTTGTGGCCGGAGGGTTAAACTTCGATGCAAAACGCCGTAGGGAATCATTTGAGACGGCTGATTTATTCCATGCTCACATAGGAGGAATGGATGCTTTCGCACGAGGTCTTAAAATTGCTTCTTCAATTCGCACAGATGGGCGACTAGCTGAGTTTGTCAAGGAACGATACGGGTCATGGGATAAAGGAATCGGAGAGCGGATTGAAGAAGGGAAAGTAAGCTTAGGCGAACTAGAGAGCTATGCATTGGAAAGAGATGAGCCATTGAATATTTCTGGGCACCAGGAGATGCTGGAGAATTTGATCAACGAATTCATCTAGGCTGATAATGATGGTAATTAGGAGATCCAGGAAGGTGAGGTGTTAGATTCCGTACTCGGGAGGTCAATGATTCAGATTAAATGGTTATATGAGATGGCGATTGTGCTCATACTTACAAATTTCATTTTTCTAGATAATCTCTCCGAATAGTTTTATGGCATACATGATTGGCATTGATGTGGGTACGTCGTCGACTAAGGCGGTTCTGATTGACGAATTGGGCGATGTTCTGGCCACAGCTACGGCTAAATATGGGTTTGTTACCCCTAAACCGCTTTGGGTAGAGAGTGATCCGGAAGATTGGTGGGTTGCAACGGTGAAGGTAATTCGAATGGTCCTGGAGGAATCTGGAATAAGGACAGCAAATATTTCTGCTCTTGGGCTGACTGGCCAAATGCATGGATTGGTTATGCTGGGTCCAATGGGAGAGGTGCTGAGGCCTTGCATCATGTGGAATGATCAAAGGACAAGTGATCAGTGTGTTACTCTGACAAAGAGGGTTGGTGAGTCTAGGGTCATTAAGCTGACAGGAAACCCGATCTTACCGGGTTTCACTGCTCCCAAAGTTCTGTGGGTTGAAGAGAACGAACCTGAGGTCTTCGCCAAGACGACTAAGGTGGTTTTACCAAAAGACTACATCCGGTATAAACTATCCGGTGAATTCTATAGCGATGTTTCAGACGCATCTGGGACGTCTTTCCTCGACGTCGCAGGACGGTGTTGGTCCGAAGAGATGATTTCGGCGGCGAAGATTCCTAGAAAGTGGTTGCCGGAAGTTACAGAATCTCCCGTTGCGTCGACTAAGGTTAGCGATGCTGCGGCTGGAATAACCGGCTTACCAGAAGGGCTGCCGATCGTAGCAGGTGCCGGAGATCAGGCAGCTCAGGCGGTTGGTTGTGGGATTGTTAGGAGCGGGGTAGTTTCGGCGACATTGGGTACTTCGGGAGTCGTTTTCGCACATTCAGACAAGTATCGGGTGGAGCCTGAGGGCCGGCTCCATTCTTTTTGTCACGCAGTTCCGGGGAAGTGGCATCTGATGGGGGTTATGTTGTCAGCTGCAGGTAGTTTTCAGTGGTATCGTAATGCCTTTGGAGGGGAGGAAATAAAGAGGGAAAAAGAGACCGGGGAAAATTCCTATAATTTGTTAACACTAGAAGCGGCTAAAATTGAAGCAGGATCGGAAGGGCTTATTTTCCTACCCTATTTGACTGGCGAGAGGACCCCGCATCCTGATCCAAATGCAAAAGGTGTTTTCTTCGGATTAACCTTGAGGCATACTAAAGCACATTTTACTAGGTCAGTTCTGGAAGGGGTTACCTTTGGTCTCAAGGATTCTGTCGAGCTTATGAGAGGGCTAGGGATTGAGATGAAGGAAGTAGTGGCTTCAGGAGGTGGTGCTAGAAGTTCCCTCTGGAAGCAGATACTTGCTGATGTATTTGAAAGTCGGATTGTGATTGTGAATGCTACTGAAGGTGCGGCATACGGTGCTGCTCTCCTTGCTGGTGTTGGCGGTGGACTATTTTCATCGGTGGAGGACGCATGTAATGAAGTTATTAGAGAAACAGAGGAAACGGTACCCAGTCACAATTTGATGAAATACCTTGAGGTCTATCCTCGATACCGCGCCTTATACCCTCTTTTAAAATCGGAGTTCAGGCACTAGCTAGCGAATCGCATATTTTATGGTTTCTAGGTTTGTACCCTTTTAGGCAATAGAGTGTCCGATTTATCGGTTTATAAATCCAAATAATTAGCGGGCAGAACTTGCGGATCACTCTCAATTATGGTTTAGTTTTTCCGTATCTTTCGCCTGGGTGGTGGAATTGGCAGACACGCTAGATTTAGGATCTAGTGCCGAAAGGCGTGCGGGTTCGAGTCCCGCCCCGGGCAATACCTTTTCGATAGTGATCAACTTATCGGCGGTTACTAGCGAAAAGGTATTGTTGGGCTACGCCAGCATATTTCCCAAAGTATTGTCGTCCAAAAAGCGCAGCCTCTTTGGGTGAACGAAGATTGGATTTATAGAGATTAGCGATAGTTTTAAGAATCCAGGTATCGACAGGGAAGGACTCCAATTTTCCAGCTCCAAAGAGAAGAACACAGTCTGCAATTTTCTCCCCAACACCTGGAAGTTGACGAAGAAGCTTCCGGCCTTCGTCGTAAGGAAGGATCTCGATTCTCTTTAGGTATTTTGGATTTTCTCTAAGGAAACACGCGGTCTCATGAATAAACCGTGCTCTGTAACCAGCTTTACAGTATCGAAGTTCTCTTTCGGGAACTTGTCCGAGTTCTTTCCAGGTCGGCAAGGCGTAGAAATTTCCTACAATATTAGTTCCTAAACGACGGGCTAGAAGTTCACATATTTGCTTGATCTGAATAATTCTCTTGTTCGAGGAGCAGAGAAAGGTGAGGAGAGTTTCACTAAATGGTTGGCGGATAACTCTCAGACCCTTCCAATCCTTCAACGCTTTGGAGAGTGCTGGATCCCTTTGATATGGTAGATTACTGATAAGGCCATCAAAGTCGATTTGAGCAGCGAAGTAACTGGGAATAGCAAGCGACACTTTCTTGGAAAGTGATTCGGGGCAGGACCACTCTAGATGATTTGAGTAATCCAGGCGAATTCTCGCCACATTCTGAGCCCATAGCCCGATCCATTGTCCGTCCTTCTCTTCATGCCAGCGAAAGGCCTGGCCGCCATCGAGGGTCTCGGCCAATGAGACATGAGTGAATTGGACTGCTGGATGTAGTCTTTTCCACTTTGTCCATCGAGGCCAAATAGAAGACTGAGGATCGATCATAGAAATAAACAAAATACAAATTCCGCAAATTCTGGTTTACATGACAAATGTGGACTTGGTCCAGAAGGTTTCCTCCGCGGTATCAAAGGTCCTTGTCTAAGATAATCAGACAGAGCTTTATTTGTGGACTATTAGCTTTCTTTTAGCCTTACCCCGTTCTCGAAAAGTGCCTGATCTGTTCTGCTGGTGGTCAGACTCCAAAAAATTCCTTCAAAGCGTCAAATCCACCTTGAAAGACAGCACCACTGATTAGCTTAACCAAACCCGCCTCATCACTGGGTGGACAGTTAAATTCGGCTGTCCACTCAGCGTAAGTTTGATTACCGTCGGTAATCGGAAGAAACCGCATGGTAGCAGCGTAGTTTTCGACTTTCATTTGGGACTCCAGGATAGAATAGGTGCAGAGGTTTTCAATGTCGTTTAGAGCTAAAAGCTTCTCTCGAATTCTGCTTCCATCCTTAAGGGTGAAATTCCGAATGCAGCCTATTTTATCACTGGGCTCGTTGTTTTCAATGTGGCTCTCTTCGACCTCGGGATGCCAGGATGGTAGAGCGTTAAAATCACGGGTTTTTTCCCAGATTTTCTTGATGGGAACATTGATTACGGAGCTAACGAAGATTTTTGCCATTCTTACCCTCTGTTTGTTTCTGGTTAATTCCCGATGGCTGACAATTTCTTTGAATTGTGGCCTTAAGATAGTCGACCATAAAGATGCTTTACGTCCAGTGAATTTCAGCTCGTTCTTAGAAATTCTTACCAGAAAGATTTGAATTCCGTGTGGTTTTATGAGCTACCTTTTTATACTATAAATTCGCTGAAAATTTAAGGAGCTACACCAATTATCATCAAGGATGGCGGTTAGCAATTACTCAGGGCCGTTTGAGAGTTGGTCTTAACTAGAACTCTGAGCGACAGGAGGCTTAATCGATAAGTGGGTTTATTCTAAGGCGATCTTAAGAGGTATATTGAATCACTCCATCCTTTTGGAGAAGACGGAGTACCTGCTTTATAGATAGAAGCAGTTGTTTAGGAAAACTTTTCCTTAAATTGCGATAAAAAGCGCTGCCTTCTTTCGAGAACTACTAGGAGGGCAAATAATGGGTAAAGTTTCGATGTATTAAGATGGTCATCTATTAGGCTGTCTTGTATTGCCTCTTAAGTACTCGGAACTTAATAGAGGTTTGTAGGAATAGGAGGAGAAAGCGATGCTTGGAGCCACACTAAATATAAATCAGTATTTGAAGCGCTTGGAAAGGGAACTGGGAAGGGTAGATCAAGCGGCATTAGAAAAATGGGCAGATTTGGTTTATCAAGCTTGGGAGAAGGGGCGCTTTGTTTTCATCATGGGCAATGGAGGATCTGCAACTACTGCTAGCCACATGAGCGAAGATTTAGGAAAGAGTATCCTGCGAAAAGATGACTTGGGCGATGAATCTAAGTGTCGATTGAGAGTCATTAGTCTGACCGACAATGTTGGATGGATCACGGCGGTTGGTAACGATCTGTCCTACGATCAGATATTTGTTCAGCAGTTGATGAATTATGGGTCAGAAGGAGATTTAGTTGTTGCGATTAGTGGGTCTGGTAACAGCCCGAATATCCTCAATGCAGTCAACTGGGCGAATCAACATGATCTGATCACGTTTGGTTTGACCGGTTACTCCGGTGGGAAACTGAAGGCTGCACAACGACACGGGTTGCATGTTGAACTAGATGACATGGGAATGGTTGAAAGTGTTCATTTGTGCCTTTTTCATTGGGTGCTGAGTGATATTTATGCCCGCATTAATCAGAAAGGGAGATATCGGGAGGTGAATTGTGAACAATAAGATGAGAAAGGTGAGATGAGGAACGAAGGTTCGTCTTTAAATTCTGTAGGGAAAGTTTACAAAGGAGATTACTAAAGATGGCTAAAACAATACGTTATAAGGACGATGGAAAAATTGAGCTGTTTGAAAAGGTGGTACCCGATCCTGGACCAGGGGAAGTTCAGGTCCAGGGAGGTGCTTGCGGAATCTGTTCATGGGACATTGCAACTGCGAAATATGGTAGGCAGTTCAAGCCCATGGCTCCACCCGGGCACGAAGGTGTCGGGTATGTTGTGAAAGTAGGGTCTGAGATCAGGAATCTCAGGGAAGGAGACCGGGTTGCTGGTGGTGGGTTTTCGACGAAACGCAATCTCTTGGAAAGTCGAGTTCGTAAGATTCCCCAGTCAGACTTACCTGATGAGTACTGGATCGTGGAACCTGTTTCATGCATCGTAACTGGAATCGATCATTGCAGAATCAAGCCGGGCGATCGGATTGCTTTAATTGGGTGTGGATTTATGGGGCAACTATTGCTCCAGGTGTTGATTCGTAGTCCACTTGACTCTCTTGTTGCAATTGACGTTATCAGAAGTCGTTTGGACTTGGCAGAGGATATTGGTGTGGCCGAGGTTTACGAGGCAGATCAAGTTGATCCTGTAGAATTACATGACAGGGGATTCGATGTCGTGATTGATACATCTGGGAGCCAGGATGGCCTTAGTCTTGCCACTGATATCGTGAGACCGGGTGGCCTGATCAATCTGTTTGGTTGGATCAAAGGAAAGAAGGCAAACTTTGATCCAACCAAATGGCATCTGGGCGGATTCACAGTAGTTAATTCATCTCCGACAGCCAAAACGAGGGAGACTTTCGGACCTGCTATCCGCCTAATTCAAAAGGGGATTATTAGGTTGAAGCCTCTCGTTACTCACACATCCACGCTGGACGATTACCCCGTCCTTATGGAAAAGATTGTTAGTGGAGATAAGAGCTATGTCAAAGGGGTTGTCCTTCTGTCCTAGGAATCGGTTGGGAAGAATAATCGATTCGGGAGAGGAGAATCTGTCTCGGTTCCGGAAGCAGCTAGTCTAGGAAGCTAATCTACCTTTTGCCAACTTAATCTACCAGGAGATACAAGATAACAAGTTCCTAGGGCCTATAACGCCATTTTTGGGGATAAAAGTGTTGGGTATTGTATGCGTTATAAGTTCTCGATCCGTTTAGTAGCGATTTCGTTATTCATTGAGTCTTCAAGAACCGTCACTGAACCCTACAGTGATGCCATGATTCTCGGGATGAATATCCAATAAGGTTCATTAGTACCAATTAGATATGCCAAATCATTTCAATTGTTCATGATGAACCGGTTGCGTGAGATTGATGTACTTCTCTCTCGTTTGAAAAGATGGGTTTCGGTAGATCGACGTGCGCAAGGCTTACGATTTTTGCTATTGAGAAATGCGGAAAGTTTTGAAATGCGATTCTACTCAAAACTGTGAAGAAAATCAGCCGAACGTTTGGCAGCTTCTGAAGGAGGTATGGTGCCGTCAAAAGAGTGATGGAGAGTGATCCAGCCTTCGTAGTTCACCGCTTTGAGACCATTGAACACCTGCTCAAACTGGATTCCATCTCCAGAATCAAGGGGGTAAAGTCGGGAATCTACGATTCCCCTCGTCCAGGTATGCATAGGCATAGGCCCATTTTTTTCGGGTATATGATTTTGAAGGTAGATATTAAAAAGGTAAGGGGAAAAAGCTTCAAGAGTCTTGGGCCCGTAGTCTTCACCACAGAGGGCGAGGTTGGCGGGTTCGTAGATAATTCCAAAATTTGGCCGACCTATCTTACGCAAGACTTCGAGTGATCCCTCTACAGTTTCAAATATGCTCCGGGTGTGGGATTGGTGAGCGAGCCGGATGTTCCGGTCTGATGCCTCGTCGGCGGCGGAAGCGGCGAAAGGGATATCGTCGTGGGATTTCATGCACACCCGGATCAAGTCTGTTTCTAGCGCATCGGCAAGGTCTAGATAGGGAGTGATATTCTGGAGGCAATCGGGGCCTTTCTGGTTATTTTCAGGGACTGGGAAATCCCCGGTTGTCATTGAAATTTCAAGTCCATTGTGATCGATAATTTCACGGACTTCACGAATATGTTTAGGTGGATCATCGACCCCGACAACAGAGGCCCTCATGCATAGGGCGTTATATCCAGATAGCTTAGCTATGGCTGCCAATTCTTTTATCGGGATCGTTACTCTGCGCTTTTCATTGAAGTGTTCGGCTACACGGACAGATAGGGATAATTTCATTTTTAATGGAAAAGAGATTTTGAGAATTCTATTCCTTAGGCGATAGGTTGCTCGATGGTTTCTTGATCCGAGTATTCTGCGGTGAAATAAAGGGCTCCAGAGAGGATGTGTTTTTTACCCCGTTGTGACTTTTGGCTAATAAGCTAAGTCATTTTGGACGGTGATTCAGAAATTCTTCCATGCGGTTAATTCAGATTTATCCCGTTGGGTTCCTGCCAGTAGGTATTCATTAAATTCATAGCTCTGAGCTACTTCCATACATTATCGATAGCAAATCCATGCGGTGCGCCGTTTAGTCCAGAGTGTGCCTGGTCGAGAACTGTGCAGATAGTCTAAGGATCACATTTTTTAATAAGGTAGAGTATAATTATAGAATTATTAATCCAAAAACCACAGCGGGTCTTGTACTCGAACAGCAATACCTTAATTATCGATAACTGGGACGATATTGTCGAGTTCTAGTTGCATTCTTGCTTCTTTCTGCATGTATCCTATCGTATGGTCGAGTTCGACACAGATCCGTATGGGTATTTCGACTTCGACATTGGAAGCGATCGTTCTTTCCTCGATTGGTCCTGCCAGAGCGGTAATCTTTATTCTTTCCTGGCGCAGGACTGAGTTCGGAGGATTGCGATTTTCCCTTCGGTTACTTTTTCATTGATGCCTAGAATTCTTCTTTCAGAATCTCAAAATGGACGTTCTCTTCCACACAACTAACCCTTTTAAGGGTGTTATTGTCGAGAGGGATAGACTGCCTCCCGATCCAGCTACCTTTGAGAGACAACTGTCACATTCTATCGAGGTTTGGAAAGCCGATGGGCTTTTGACCGTTTGGTTGGAGGTGTCGATTGGTTTTTCTGATCTGATCCCTATCGGGGTAAAAGCTGGATTCGAGTTCCATCACGCGGGCAGCGATTATGTAATGATGACGTTCCGGTTGGTGAAAGACACCTTCATCCCCGTCTACGCTACCCACTACATTGGTGCAGGGGGCGTAGTCGTTAATCAAAAAGACGAATTGCTTGTAGTTTGCGAGCGCTATCGGCGTGACAATAAACCCTCATACAAACTTCCCGGGGGTTCTCTCCAGTCTGGAGAGCATTTGCAAGACTGTGTGATTCGCGAAGTTAAGGAGGAGACAGGAATAGAGACTATCTTTGATGCACTTGTTTGTTTCAGACATTGGCACGGATACAGGTTTTCGAAATCCGACATCTATTTTGTTTGTCGCTTGAGGCCGAAGAGTCAGGACATAACTATCCAACAAGAAGAGATCGAAGAGTGCCTCTGGATGCCGATTTTGAAGTATCTTGAGTCAGAGTACGTTCATGCCTTTAATAAAAGCATTGTACGGGCGGCTTTGGAGAGTCCAGGACTTGTCCCAGTAGAGATGGAAGGTTATCCAGATCGAAAGGAACGCGAATTTTTCATGCCAGGGAGTCTGTCTCTCGGCTCTGGAACTTCTTCATCCCACAACCTCTAAAAGATTTCCAGCTGTAGGGGATTCTGAAGACAGTTGTAGTTTCTGTTGCGCTGTCATGGAGAATCAAACTTTTGATGCTGCAGTAACTCCCTTAAGAATCTTGAATAACTATTCTTTGGTAAGGTTAATGTTGTAACTGACCTATTTAGGGGTATCGGGATGCATTCCCGATAGGTTTATCGCAAGGGGTAGCACGGTTGTTGATAAGGTTTAAATGGATCAAGTGAGAAGTCGAAAGATGGAAGTTTAAGACGATCCCTAAATAAATGTACACCAAAGGGACTTCAGATCAGTTTATCAAATTGATCTCGAATCCTGATTTTGTCGTCCTCGTCGCCAAATCCGAGATTGTACCATCCCTTGTAGTCACGTTTGTTTAATTCAAGAAACAGCGATTTAAAATCGATGTTGCCTTCTCCAGGGACTAGATGGACTTCGTAGTCCCCAGTGTTATCGTTGACCCTGACTTGGCCTATGTTATTGGTGCCAAAGGCATTAAGAAAGCCTATCCAGCCTTCCGGTACTAGGTGTCCATGGGCTACGTTAAAGGCCCATTTGAAGTAAGGTGAATCGATCTCGTCGAGGAACCATCGGGTCTCTTCAACGTTATGGGGAATGTAGTGAATCTCGGCTAGATCCGGCTCCTTGTTATGGTTTTCAAAGTACACCATAATTTCGGTCTGAGCAGCCATTTCGACCAAGCGTTTTATGCGATCCACGGCAGCTTGCTTTCGCAGATTAGTATCTCCGAAATGGTAGCCACCGTGGCCGACAATCCAACCGCAACCGATTTTCCTAGCCAGCCGGATATTTGCCCAAAGATATTCATCTACCGCCTCTGACATTATCGGGACGTATTCCGCATTATTGATAGCGGATATTGGATGGATACCCACCTGTATCTTTGTTTTTTCCAGCAGATTTCGGATTTTCGTAGTCCGAACTTTATCGAACGAGACTAGTTCGTTAGGCGGATTGTCGGCGTTAAAATCGACATAACTAAATCCGTTGGATGCTCCCCACATAATTGATTGTTCAATGGGGATATCCTTGGGAGCGTCGAAGCCAAATCTATCTGACATATCCAATCATCAGTGTTCACTGTTTATATTGTAGGAAGGAAACTCCAATACCAAATTGATCTTCATTGATAGAAGTTGCTCACACATGCATCCAATACTCGTTGGGTGCGTAAGGCACTATCGCCAGTTGACTCACACTTCCCTTTGCCGTGGAGTTCAGCTATGATCGCTTCTTGGAGGGGTTGACAGACGTGTTTAGGAAATGGGGCAGAGACAAACTTCTGCTCACCGTTTCCCAAGACTATCTTAATGTCATTGTCTCCGTAAACTTGAATTTCGATCTTTCCTAAGGTTCCGGTGAAAGTTAGGTAGTCATCATTTCGGCCAGAGTTAAAATTAAAAGTAGCGGTTCCCAGAACGTTGTTTTCAAAGCGGAAGCAAGTAACCGTTACGTCTTCAGCATCATAGGTGTTGCCGGAGTTTATCGAGTAGCCTACAATTTCGCATATTGGCCCAACAAGGTAGTCTAGGATATCGAATCCGTGAGAACCGAGATCAAAAGACTTTCCGGCTCCAGCAATGATAGGGTTGTAACGCCATTCACGCGATTCTTCGTCCTTTGCTAACGTGGAATAGTTTACGAATTCAATAGACGTCAGTTTTCCGATAGTCCCATTGTTTAAGAAATAGCGAAGTTTATGATAACGAGGCAGTGCCCTCCGGTAAAAAGCTACCCAAAGAGACAAATCCTTTTCCTTGAATGCGTTAACCATTTGCTCTCCTTCCTCTGCGTTCATTGCCATTGGTTTTTCAACCAGGCAGGGTTTCCCTGCTTTGGCGGTTGCAAGGGCGTATTTAAGATGGGTTGAAGGCGGTGTAGCTACATAAACAACGTCGACTTCTTTATCTTCAATTAGAGCCTGGGCATCATCGTACCACCTAGGAACGCCGTGACGTTCAGCGTAATCTTTGGCTGCTGCTGCATTCCGGCGCATCACTGCTACCAGTCGCGATCGGTCGGCTTTATAAAGACCGGGACCACTCTTCTTTTCAGTTACATCACCGCAACCGATGATTCCCCAGCGTATCGTTTTCATTTCCTGAACTTACACTGTAAATTTCAATTTTCCATCACTTCCTGGAAGCGTCCGCCGATTTAAGGTTCCTTAACCCTAATAATGTAATTCCAAATTAGGTTCTCTACAGCCATAAATATTGGTTCTTCAGTTCCCACTGGTTGAATTGCTTGTCGGGAGGTAGGAAATAGTCAAGATCTGCAGTGTTAAATGGTTTAAACTAACTTATTTTCTAGAATAAAACTCACTAAGTGTCCTTTCCTCATTCCTTGAAGAGCTTTTGTGAAGCTGGAAAATAATGCCAACCAGATGCCCGAGAATGTAAGGTATTCAAAATATTCTAATTGATAAAAATATGCATCAAAATGAGTCGGCATCATTCTCCGCCTCGGAGCTCGGTTGGGTTCTCCATTTCCAACTGCGATTTACTGTCCGCAGCTTGGCTTCGATTTGCTTCCTCAGCACCTTGTCAATTTTTCCTCCACTTTCAATAGCAGCAGAGGGGAATCTTTATGACGGAGGAGAGATCTATGAGAGCCACTGCATGCGTTGCCATGGAGTGAATTTAGGAGGAGGATATGCTAAGAGTCTTGTCGACGGAATTTGGCAGTTCGGAAAAAATTCATGGAACATCCGACAAAGTATCCGATTCGGCATTACTGATCTAGGAATGCCGCCTTTCGAGAATATCCTCTCGAGAGAAGAGATCGGAGCAGTCGTTGATTTTCTAAGAGCAAAGGAGGAAGCAGCTGGTGTAGAAAGACCTCATCCACATCCCACTCTTTACACACAAAATTACAAACTGAAAGTCGAAATTCTAACGGAAGAACTCGAGATTCCTTGGAGTGTGGATTTTATTGATTCTGAAAGACTTATCGTAACAGAAAAGCCGGGCACACTCAGGATTTTTCACGGAGCCAAATTGCTGCCTGATGCTGTCGCTGGGACTCCTGCTGTTCTCTACTGGGGTCAGGGTGGCTTAATGGACGTTGCGGTAGATCCTGAATACAGTGAAAATGGGTGGATTTATTTATCCTACACTCACCAGTTGCGTGATATACAAATGGATCAGACAAGTCCGCTTTCTATGACAAGAATTGTTCGTGGTAGACTACATCAGAACGTTTGGAAAGATGAAGAGGTTCTCTATGAGGCTCCGCATGACAGTTACACTACTGGAAGGGTTCATTATGGGAGTCGGATTGTATTTGATCCAGAAGGTCACTTGTATTTTTCTGTCGGTGACCGCGGCGAACCCGAACAGGCGCAGGAGCTTGATCGGCCAAACGGCAAGGTTCACAGGATTCAAAGAGATGGTGGAATTCCTTTAGACAATCCTTTCGTTCACCTTAAAGGAGCACTGCCCTCTATCTACTCTTACGGACATCGTAATCCTCAGGGACTGGCGATTCATCCGGAAACGGGTAGAGTTTGGAATACTGAACACGGCCCCTTAGGTGGGGATGAATTGAATGTCATTTGCCCGGGCTGCAATTACGGATGGCCGGATATCAGTTATGGGAGAAATTATGACGGTACAATAATAACGGAAAACACCTCCAGACCTGAAATGGAACAGCCGGTTATTTATTGGAGTCCGTCAATTGCAGTTTGCGGCCTCGATTTTTATCGTGGTGATCTTTTCCCCAAGTGGAATGGTAAGTTACTTGCGGGGGCCCTGAAGTATGAGGAGATCCAGTTGCTTACTATTGAAAATGATCGTGTGATGCACCGGGAAGTTATATTTAAAAACCTAGGGCGCGTACGCGATGTGGCAATAGGCCCTGATGGAGCAATCTATGTAGTGCTTAATGGCCCGGATGTGCTCCTAAGATTGACTCCTGACACTCCTATTCCAGAGGGTCACTTCCCAGACTAAGCTGATGGTAATAGATCCATGTCTGAACCATTCGCACTTTTTTGCTGTGTACTCACATGACAATGGAAAGCAATAGTCTCAATCAACTTCCATTTCGCTTGCTTGAAGGATCGCTTTATGAACAGCGAGATCATGGGTGGAATCCCAACGGAGCTTTTTTTCGTTTCGGATGACTTTTGCAAAATCGATAAATTCTCCATCATAGCGGCCGTCCTGCAAAGTTAGATCGACTCTTTGGTATCCTTCGCTGAATCTACTGAACTTCTTATCGAGAGATAGCTTTATACTCGGCGGTTCCAGGGGATCTATAATCACTGCTCCTTTCTCACCGATAACCTCAAATTTCCTCCGTTTGTGCGGGTCGATATGGTTACTTCGAATCGTCGCAACAGCTGTTGGGTAACGGAACACAGCAAGCTGGTTGTCCGCTAGGTTGTCTTTCTCAGGATGAGAGCGAAAGGTAAAAGCTTCCACGCCCTCTGGTGGACCAAGAATTGTGACCAATGGATCAATTATGTGGCAACCGAGTTCAAACATGCCACCTCCAGGGAAGCGCGCGATTGTGAGGCGCAGCAAATCGTTGGCAGATTTCCCAATCATACCATTCACCTCTGTGATGGATCCCAGCCATCCATTTGTAATTGCATCAAATAAAAATTCAAAGCCCGGATTGTAACGAAACATATAACCCATTTGGATGGTTAGCCCGGCCTGGTCAGCGGTTTCGTGTAATTGCTGCAAGGCGCTCATGGATGTGCCGGCTGGTTTGTCGATATGGACATGAAATCCGGACTCGATACATCGTTGAGCGGTTGGGACGAGTTCAGACACTTCTGTCTCCACGACAACGGCTCTAAGTCCTTCGGTACTGAAGAGCTGGGTTTCGGTCAGCCAGGTTGCTCCTTCGTAACCGTTTGATTCCATTTCGGTTCGCCGTTTCTCATCCGGCTCAACAACACCTACAACTTCAAAAAGATCGGGGAATTTCAACATTGTATCGTACTTCCCCTTGGCATGGGCGTGCTTTGTCCCAATCTGAGCAATACGTATCATTTTATCACTCACGCAGACCATCAAGAATTTTCGCACATAGACTCATACTCTCTACTGCCGCATCGAGGTTTGCAGCTGGATATCCAATTGGTCGGCCGGATTTGACGCAGTCAAGAAAGAATCTATCTTGATCATTGGTGCTTTTCTGACTGTTCGATCCATCTAGCTCTTTTTGGGTTCCGTCGCAATAAACAACACCTTGTTTAACGCCCTCGAGATAGGCGGATATTCCACATCCGTGTACTTCATAACGTTCGAGCCGTGCATCGGTGGTATAGTTGGCAATGATAGATGCTACGCATTCGTTTTCGAAGACCACAAGTGCAGCATGTACGTCTTTGTAGATTGAAGTAGCCCTGCGAACAAAACTGTGCACTTCCGCTACTTTTGATTGCGCCAGGAAGGTCATCGTGTCGATGGCATGGATGGGAGTTTCCAATAGAAGGTTATCCATCAACTCTTCGCCGAAGACCTCTGAATCCAAGGTTCGCTGAATGCTTTTGTGAAACTCTCCTACCAGTTGCGTAACTGGACCTCTTTCGGCTATCAGTGCCTTTGCCTCCACAATGAGTGGATTAAATCTACGATTCCATCCTACCATTCCTTTAGCTCCTGTGCGGATGCTGATATCTCTGAGTTCAACACACTCAGGAACACTCAGTCCAGGTGGTTTTTCCAGGAGGGTATCGATTCCCTCCTCGAGGCAGAGCTTTGCAACTGAAGCATTTAGGTGGGCAGGGGTAGCAACTACGATCGCATCGAGTTCTTCCTTGGAAAGTAGATCTTCGATGGCGGCGTATCCTTTTTCAATCTGGTGGCTGCGACACGCCGCTTCTCGGGCCCGATCAACCGGATCACATATCGCCACAATGTCGACATCGTCGAAAGATTCCAAAGCTCTTATATGCCCCTCGCCACGAGCCCCACATCCTATCACAGCTGTACGAAGGTTTTTCATTGATATGCTGGTTCCATTTCTTCTATCCTTCTTATCGTAGCCTTCCGCCCAAATTGAAGATGACTTCCATGCAGTCAAGATGAATTCCTTGGACTAATTGTGTCATGAAAGCTGTCTTTTCAGAATTGCTGTTTCGAGAACGTAATTTGGGTGCTGGAGGTTTCCAGGTACTAACAGTGACCGCTGGCTCTAGTCTTCCTTTGAAATCATGGTTGTACACTTGATAAATCTAACTTTGGGAACAATTGTTGCCCTTCTCCCAATAGCAAATCCCTTTAGTACAGCGGCTTTATTCCTCAGTATTACTGAGGGCGATTCTAGAGAAAAGAGGAGACGCCAAGCATTTAAGGGATGTGTATACATGTTTTTTATTTTGGTGTCGTTTCTATTGGCCGGTCGACTAATCATGGAGTTTTTTGGCATCTCGATTTCCGGTTTACGTATAGCAGGTGGGCTGATGGTAGCTCGTATAGGTCTCGTTATGCTCAAACCTAAGGAGGACGAAGTTAAGACCGAAGAAGTCGAATCTGAGGCGCTTGAAAAGGATGATATATCATTTACGCCACTGGCAATGCCCAGTATGAGTGGGCCGGGTGCCATTGCTGTGACGATCGGGCTAACCACTCAAACAAAATATCTTTTGGACTTCGTTGCTATTGTCATGGGCATATTTATCGTGACCGTTGTTTGTTGGCTTGTGCTTCGTGCTTCGACTAGAGTGGTTGGTTTTCTCGGTGTCACTGGGATGAATGCGCTCTGTCGGATCATGGGGTTTTTGCTTTTGTGTGTTGGTATCCAATTTATCGTGAATGGAATAACGGGGGCTGTTACTGATCCCCAATTTATAGAAATGCTAGTGGAGGTTTTCCAATCTGTAAAATGAGCTCCGAGTGTTATACAGGTTAGGAGCGATGTCAGTTTCCATTATTCAGTACAATATCAAATTGGCTCTAAGCAAATGGAACCGATCTTGGTGTGCTTTTCCCAGGGGGAATTAGGTTGGAGCGGCTTATTTTACAACTGCCAAGCGAATAATCAGATACCCAATTCCGGTAAGGGTAATCGAGCCAATAACGTGAATAAATATACCCACCCCCATCCATAGGTATCTGCCAGATGAGAATATTTGATGCATTTCAACGGAAAAGGCAGAAAACGTTGTGAGGGAACCGAGGAACCCAGTAAGAAAAAAGATCTTGTACTCTTGTGGGACGTTCGGGTACTGATCCAAGTAGGAGTAGGCCATCCCAATTAGAAGGCCACCAACGAGGTTTGCCAACAGGGTTCCAACAGGAATTCTTGCCCAAACGTGATTAAGGGATACCGCTAGAGACCATCTGAGGGTTGCGCCAATCGAAGCTCCAAGGGCGATTGTGGCTATGTTAGTAACTAAGGTCATAATGGCTGATTTAAAAGGTATCAATTGAATGGTGAAAAGGAGCAAGCTAGAGAAGATCTTAAGTCATTCAAATGCTTGTTTTGTAATTCCTAATTGTCATGATCAAAATTGATTTGAGGTATGGAAGAGCTTTGGGGTGGAGTTTTCTATTGGTAGAAGTTAACCGGCGTTCGTTTTAGCGGACTTAATAGGAAATGAAAATTCACTTGGATTAGAGATTGGTTTGTGTTCCGGCTATTCTGAGTTTTCTTCGCTTCCGGACCCTAAGGGACTCTTCCAGCGACTGTATACTATTTAATCACGGACTGGATTATTTAATGAGATGGATTTATCATCTTTGATCTTAAGTAGGGTTTTTGCTTGATGGTGCCTGATGATGATCGGGTTAGGTAGTTGGAAACCTAGAATGTTTTGGTTTAATCTGATTGATTCGAAGGTAATGGTGAAAAGGATAAAAGAAGATGAAAATCACTAAATTCGAGGTCACACCGCTTATCCAACGCGGCCTTCTTCTGGCTGTTCATACTGACAAAGGGTTTATTGGCTATGGATCCCCTATGAACTATGAACATGGGCGGACCATAGAACGGGCAATTCTTGATATGTCGGAATATCTGATTGGCCGGGACCCTCGGCAGATTGAGGACCATTGGCAAACTCTATTTCGCTCGAGCTATAGTCGACAGATGCCGATTCTGCTCGGGGCTCTGAGCGGCATCGAAATGGCTTGTTTGGATATCCTCGGGAAATCTCTAGATACGCCGATTTGGAGGCTGTTGGGGGGATCTTGTCGAGACCGTATACGAGTGTATAGCGGATTAGGTGATAGTATGACTCCTGAGAGTGCGGCTGCAAGCGCGCGTAAGGCTGTAGAGGAGGGGTTTACAGCGATCAAGGCGACCCCTTTTCGGAAGGCAGTCCGCCTGATTGAAAACCCAGCAGGAATTGACATCATTGTGGCATTTGTTTCCGCCATCAGAGAGGCGGTGGGACCCGAAGTGGATATTGGACTCGACTTTCACCGAGGCACGACTCCGGCAATGGCGAAAATCGTGATCAAGGAATTAGAACCCTTAAGGCCTTTATTTATCGAGGAGCCCACCAAGATGATACCTGGCTGTGTTGATGCGCTCAAGGAGGTGGCACTCTCTACTCATATTCCAATTGCGACTGGTGAACGTAGCACATCTAGGTGGGGTTTCTACGAGATTTGTCATAAGCGAGCGGCAGCTATCCTGCAACCCGATATACGTGCTTGTGGAGGTATCCTTGAAATGAAGAAAATTTCTAACTTAGCGGAAATCCATGAGATACTGATAGCTCCTCATTCAGCGGCAGATCCAGTTGGAATTATTGCGTCTATTCACGCCATGGCGGGCACGCCTAATTTCCTTATTCATGAATTTGGAGGTGGGACTGGCGAAGGATTTCTCAAGGAACCTCTTGGCTTTGAAGATGGGTTTGTGGATCTACCAGATGGGCCTGGTTTGGGGATCGAGATCGATGAAGAGGGACTAAAAGAGAACACATTCCTAGGTGATTGGGGCCAGCGAGTAATGCGTCGGCATCCTGAGGACGGAACGTTCTCTGACTTTTGAAAGCATCAACATAAAGTCCCGGCGCATGCGAAAATTCTACTCGTAGATATTCTCCATTTGCCAGACGTCTAGAGATCTCAGTTTGCAATCCTGTCCTCGAGAATGTATGGATACGCCCAGACTATCCTCCCGTTCCGGGTAGACGCGGGCTGAAATGCACTGTCTGTTGTTGACGAATACTTCGACGACGCTTCGATCGACGAAGACGCGCAGCTGTAGAATCTCGTCATCCCCAAATTGTAATTGTGCTGTTTCGGGAGTGCGGGAGTTTACGTCGGAGGCAGTCGAAGAATAGGATGTATCGAGCGAAATGACGCTAGCAACCGTGCCAGTTTTTTGAACCTGATCCCGGTACCCTCGATTTTTAAAAAAAGAGATTCGTGTATACTCTTCACGATCTAGGGAGCGTAGGACGTTAAGTTCAACCATGGGCGCCTGCATTGGGTCGATCTCGGCAATTAGTTCGATGGTGTTTCCGCTGACGCCTTCAAGAAGTGTTTCTTGATTAGCAGGAATTATCATGGAATCGAAATGTAAATGGTCTCTGCGGAGTGACTCTATGTCTCCAGCCGGTTCAATCGATATTTGGTCTTTACCTGTAAGGCTTAACCGACGGGGTAGAGTCATGATTTGGTTCCAACCCAAGGTAGGTTTTCCTGGATTCATATTGAAAATGACGATTATATCCTCTCCGTCTGGAGTTGCAGAAGGGGCATGTACGCCACTTGGCCCGTAGGGGCCAAAGTTGAATTTTGCACCGTGGGTAACCACAAATTTATCTCTTTTTTTGTCATAGTCTCCGAGGAGATATTGTCCTCCGCTCATATGACTGAAAAACAAGAGCATATGTTTGTTTCCAATAGGCCAGAAATAGGGACAGGCGCCATCGTCACCGATTAGAGAATATTGATCATTTTCGACGAAAGGGTGAAGGTATTCCCAATGTTTTAGATCATTGGACTTTAGAAGAAAATTTGCCCTAATCGGTTTGCCTGCTGGGCCTTCTGGTTTAGTTCCAGCTGATAGGGAAAAATAGGTCCCGTCCTTTTTCCAGATACATGGGTCGAAGATACGAGGAGGCCAATTAACCCCTTCAGGCATTTCAAGAGGGATGACAGCTTTGTTTCCGATCTTCTCCCAATTAAGGAGGAGTGGATCGCTTGAAACTGCCACCATGTTCCCGGCAGCAACTCCGTGATAATGGGCGATGACGCGTTGGTCTTCGACGAGGGTGGCACCGGAAAAACATTTGTCTTCAGGATTAGGATAAATACAATATGGTAAGTCTCTCCAGTGAATTAAGTCGTTGCTGACGGCGTGACCCCAATGTTGGCGGGTATCTTCTGGGGGATAGGCTTGGTAGAAAAGATGCCAACGATCTTGCCAGTAACAAAGACCGTTAGGGTCATTAAGCATGGCCTCTGGGTTGACGTAGTGATAGATGGGACGAAGGACGTCGTCGGCGTAAGATTTTCGTGATTCGATAAGGCGTTTCATCAGCGGGTTGGTTGTGAGTGCCGCCTCCTGCTCTTCAAGGGTTGTAGGGAACGTGTAGAATGGTACTTTCGATTTGTATATCATTTTGATTTTTCCAGTTAGATATTTAACCAATGACTGCAGATTTTTTCTTGGGGATCAAAATATTGAGGGGATTGTTTATTGTCGAGATTGCAAGCTTGGATGCTAGCTTCAAAAAGGAGCCTCTGATTCGCAGCTCCTTTGGAAGGGTTAGGCGTAGCCCTTGAATGTTTGAAGGTTAAAGGGCATTGACGCTGAATTTATTGCCGCATAGAAGGACTTCCACTTATAAGGAGGAGGAAGATGGGTCATGTTTGCAAGGAAGATGGAGACAGAGTTCCCTGGGTTGTCTATGAGGGTCATAAAGGGCCGGGGAATGGGCGACACATTGTCTTTGTCAGTGGCGATGAAGAATATCGGTCCGAGGAAGCTTTGCCCATGCTTGCGAAAATCCTGGCTGTGCACCATGGTTTCAAATGCACGGTTCTTTTCGCAATTGATCCTGATTCTGGTCGAATCGACCCAGGGTGCTTATCGAATATTCCGGGACTGCATCATCTTGAGAGAGCGGACCTAATGGTCCTTTTTATCCGTTTTCGAGAACTCCCCGATGCGGACATGAAGCGAATTATCGACCACGCTGAGGCGGGGAAACCGGTAGTTGGACTAAGGACTGCGACTCACGGTTTCAGTTATGAGCTAAATCCTAAAAGTCTGTATGCTAAGTACAGCTACAATAATAAGGAATTTGAAGGAGGTTACGGTCGGCAAGTATTGGGCGAGACTTGGGTTAACCACCACGGGCATCATGGTTTCGAGAGCTGCCGTGGAATCATCGATGACGAAAACCTATTTGACCCCATACTTAAGGGTGTTTCTGATATTTGGTGTCCGACGGATGTATATGGCATCACAACCCTCACCGACGAACCAAAGGTCCTGGTTCGTGGCCAGGTTCTAGTTGGTATGAACCCTGAAGATGAGCCGAAACTGGAAACGTCGACCATGCCGATTGCCTGGACGAAAACCTACACGGGAGAGCACGGGATTCCAGCTCGTGTTTTTTGTACTACGATGGGTGCTGCGGTGGATCTTAAGAACGAGGGCATCCGTCGTCTGATAGTCAACGCTTGTTATTGGTGTGGGAAATTAGAAGATCTAATCCCAGAAAAAAATGTGGTTGAGATTGTGGGTGACTACAACCCAACCTACTTCGGATTTGGAAAGTACAGGAAGGGCTTGATGCCTTCTGACTTTGCATTATGAAAATAGCAGCTATTATCGGTGAAAGGGAAGCTGAGCTTGTGGAGATGCCAGACCCTGTTCCGGTCGGTGAATTCGTGCTTATAAAGATACACAGAGTTCCGATGTGTACAGAGTACAAGGGCTACCTGAAAGGGAATAAAAATGACAACTTGGGCCATGAAGCTGTAGGTGAGGTTGTTGATATGGCTCAGCCAGGAAATGTTGCGATTGGCGATCGCGTGGTGTTGCAGTGCGGTAGTGGATGTGGCCAATGTGCCCTATGTTATTCCGGAGAACACATCCATTGCCTGAATTGGAGTTGGCCGGGAATCCAAAATCCTAGGTTTGCTCAATATGCCCTGCAGAAGGACTGGCTCTGCTCAAAAATTCCTGACGATATAAGCTACGATCACGCAGGTTTGGCACTCTGCGGATTGGGTCCGAGCTTGGGAGCCATGAATCAGATAGGTGTAGAGGCAACGGACATTGTTCTTATTACTGGATTAGGTCCGGTTGGTTTAGGAGGGGTGATCAATGCTAGCCATCGGGGAGCCCGTGTAATTGCGGTCGAAAGTTTGCCCTACCGAGCGAATCTTGGAAAAGAGCTCGGTGCCGAAGAGGTTTTCGATCCGAGTGACTTAGACATACTTAAGAAAATCAAGGAGTTGACTGGGGGAGAAGGGGTAGATAAGGCGCTAGATTTCTCAGGTGCCGCTCAAGCACAGCGGCTCATGCTGGATGCCACAAAAAGAAGAGGAGAAGTGGCTTTTGTCGGGGAAGGTGGTGAGGTTCCTCTTGTTGTGAGTTCAGACATGATCCGAAAAGGATTGGTGTTGCGAGGGAACTGGCACTACAACATTTCGGACTTCCCGCAACTCGTCCGTGTTATTCAGACTTCGAAAGGGAAGTTGGACCGTCTCATTACCCACCATTTTCCTATGAGCGAAGTGAGAGATGCTTTTGAATTACAAAGCACGGGAGAGTGTGGGAAGGTCTTGTTGGATCCCTGGGCTTGATCGGGTTCCCCCCATTACACGTTAAGAAGTTTCGTCCTTTCAAACCGGATGAGCCGGTGCAAGAAATCATAACGTCAGAGCATGGAATTTTGTCATCGTATAAGTCTGGGAAATCCCCAGAGCCATTCGTCGGTACGGTAAAAGCAAAATCTTCACCTCTCCCATTCCCTAAGTGTTTGGATCAGATCGGTTATTAATAAGGCGACTTTAATGCAGAATAGGGCTTTAAATGTATGTCTGGTCAGGCGAAATCCATTACATAAAACATTTGAAAATGGAGCCAGCTGTCGGACTTGAACCGACAACCTACGCATTACAAATGCGTTGCTCTACCAATTGAGCTAAGCTGGCTAAATTACCCCCCCTGGGACTCGAACCCAGAACCCACGGATTAAGAGTCCGTTGCTCTACCAATTGAGCTAGAGAGGCAGGATGACAAATTTTAGGCCCGATCAATGAAATGGTAATGATCGTATGAGGCTATAGGCCAAGATACCCCATAAGAATGATATGCTGGGCTTAGTCAATCATTCCGGTAGCTTATTCCAGGTAAAATGGGTTCAGAAAAAATCCCAGATAATTAGGATATTCCGTAGGCTTTCCGTTCGATGGTATTTAGATCTGATTGGCCTGTTTCGTGGCTGTTCGGTTGGCCGAAGAAGGACCTTAGGAAAGGTAAAACGATAGGGGCCATTCGACTATATCTGGATAGATCCTGTTCCCATCATAAAGCAGTCCATAGATGACCGTAAATGAGCTTAATATGAAGAGAAATATCTCCCCGGTTCACAGAAGTATGAATTTTATTCTTTATTATCGGTATTAATTTTGGATAATTTAATCAGTTACGGGTTCTCGGACTCTTTTGGAGAAACTTTTGAACCAAGAACCAAGAACCAAGAACCAAGAAGCAAGGGAAGCGGGTTGTTTTCCGAGAGAGCGATTGTAAGATGCGACCTAAATTAAATCCTAATGAAAACAAGTAGTTCACAATGGAAGGATAAGCTCCAGAACAAGTTGCCTGAGCAACTTGATCGCGAAATCAATATCTTTGAAACAGAGATTGATCTAAGGAAACAGGGGAAGATCGAAGAGAAGCTTTTTGCAGAAACTCGGTTGCGTCGTGGTGCCTACGGGCAGCGCTACGATAATGGTCGCCGTCATGATGGAATGAAGACCCAGGCTTTAGCCTACCAAGAGAAGGAGTCCAAGGGTCCCAATACGGTTTGGGATGCTCCAGGGATGCTTCGGATCAAAATCCCCTACGGGGGTATGTCCCCGGAAAAGTTGGAGTTGATGGCGGATGTGGCGGAAGAGTATTCCTTAGGTCTCGCCCATGTCACTACTCGGCAGGACTTTCAGCTTCACTATATTCAGATCGAAGATACGCCTTCATTGATGCGCCGGCTAGCTTCAGTTGGAATAACAACAAGGGAGGCTTGCGGGAATTCGGTGCGCAATGTGACAGCTTGCCCCTATACTGGGGTCTGTTGTGACGAAGCCTTTGATGTGACTCCTTACGCCCAAGCTCTTTCCCGTTTCCTGTTGGGCCATCCTGACGCCCAGGATTTTGGGCGCAAATTTAAGCCTGCTTTTAGCGGATGTAAGGAACAGGCATGTGGTTTGGTTATGATGCATGATTTGGGCTGCATTGCAGTGACACGGGAAGTTGACGGAAAAACAAAGCGCGGCTTCGAGTTTTATGTAGGGGGAGGACTGGGCGCTGTTCCCCACCAGGCCAAGCTGCTAGACGATTTTCTTCCTCCAGAAGAACTGATGCCTATGGCACAGGCTATCGCTAGGGTCTACGCCCGGCTGGGGGAAAAAAAGAATCGAAATCGTGCCCGCATCAAGTTCCTTATCAAAGATATCGGGGTTGAAGAGTTCAAACGGCTGGTTCAGGAAGAACGGGAAAAGTTACCTTATGACGAACGTTGGACCTCTTATATCGAGGAGGAGATGAAGAACCAGGAAGAGCCGAAACGGTCCGGAGGCGAGGAAATTGAAAGTAACGGTAGTGATGAATTCCGACGTTGGTTGAAAACGAATGTCCGGCCTCAACGACAGGCTGGGTATGTCACTGTGACCGTGGCCCTTCCATTGGGAGACATTACCTCTCTCCAACTTCGTGATTTGGCCGATATTGTGAGGCGTTTTACTCGCGGCACAATTCGAACAACTGTAGAGCAAAACGCGGTGCTGCGGTGGATAAGTAAGACAGATCTAAACGAACTGTACAACGCACTTGTAGAGGCTAATTTGGGTGAGTCCGGGGCTTGCAACCTTTATGATGTAACTGCTTGCCCGGGAACGGATACCTGCAAGTTGGGTATTTCCTCATCGCGAGGGTTGGCTGCTGAATTGCGTAATCGTCTCGAGCATAAATACTACAATATGGATGAGGCAATTCAGAGTCTTCATATCAAGATCAGCGGTTGTTTCAACAGCTGTGGGCAACATCATGTTGCGGACCTCGGATTTTATGGTGTGAGTCGAAGCAACAAGGGGTTCAAAGTTCCAGGATTCCAAGTTGTTTTGGGTGGGCAGTGGGAAGAGAATGCTGGATCCTTCGGGCTTCCTATCATGGCTATCCCCTCTAAGAACGTTCCTGAAGTGGTAGACCGTATTACGAATCGCTATGTAATGGAGCGAGAAAAGGGTGAAAAATTCAAAACTTTTATTGATCGTATTGGTAAGGTTGAGGTGAAAAAAATGCTACAGGATCTGGCAAATGTGCCGGATCACGAGGTGGACTCGTCTAAGTACGCAGATTGGGGCGATCCGAGAGAATACAGTTTGCTGGACCGTTCCGAAGGTGAGTGTGCTGGTGAGGTCGTACCGCTAGTAGAGTTTGGCCTGGCAGCTGCAGAAAGAGGGGTATTCGAAGCACAAATCGCACTTGAGGAGGGCAATGCTCAGGGCGCTGCCAAGAATGCCTACAGAGCTATGATTGATGCTGCTAAGGCCCTGATTAAAACTGAGTTTCTTGATGTTTCGGATAATGACGAACAGGTAGTATCGGAATTTCGGCGCCGTTTCTTCGATACTCAGAAGTTCTTTGATCCCTATGCAGGAGGAAAATTTGCTCAGTATCTATTCGATGCTCACGGTAGAAATGGCCGGACCTATGATGTTGAAGCCGCTCATCACATGATCGAGGAAGCCCAACTTTTTGTGGAGGCAGCACACAGTTGTTACCATAGGATGCGGACGGATGAGTCAGTAGCAGGAGCGGTGAAAGGCTAATCGGAGGATCCAGATGGAGTTTCAACATTTTACTGTCAAAGTCTTTATGGAATCCCCGTTGGGAGAGGTCAATCTTGAGACTTACATCCAGATTTTTCATCGTTGGATACAAGATTCCCTCCTTGATGAAATTCTGATCGATGTTGCCGATTATCGGCATCTTACAGAAGGACCTGGGGTGGTCTTGGTGGCCCACGAGGCAGACTACAGCATGGATGGAAACGGTGGACGATTAGGCTTACTTTATCGGTGTAAGGTCGGACAGCAGGGAAGCAATCAGGATCGTTTGAAGAAAGCGACGGTTTCAGCACTGGCTGCCTGTGATTTGCTGGAGAAGGAATCCTCGTTTGCTGGTGAGCTAAAATTCAATCGCCGGGAGCTGGAAATCTCTGTCAACGATCGGGCCTTAGCGCCTAATACTGAGAAGACATTTTCTGTTTTGAAGCCTGAACTTGAGGAATTCTTAGGCAAGCTTTGTGGTGAAGGCCAATTTTCGGTTTCTTACCAGCAAGGTGATCCGCGTGGGCTCTTTCGGGTTAGGGTGGACTCAAAGAAAAATTTCTTGGCAGAATCGGTTTAGTTGTCCTTTTTAAATCCCTCAGCGTAAATATTTTCTGCCCTTCATTACGGATCAAATCATCGCTTATGATTGGCCGTGGTATTGAAGTCTCTACGAGTAAAAAAGGGTAAGGTTCCGGAGATCTTTTTAGGTTTGTTGTAGGATTAAGCCTTACGAATACAAAACCTGTCCGGTTTCTGTAGATCCACTGGAAAGGATGGTAATTTTTTCTGCGATTATTCCTTAGCGGTTGTGTCTGGGAGACAGAAATCTTTCTCTGTTTGTCTGTACAAATCAGGATTGAAAATTATATATTTCTCGGTACAAGAAAGTCGGAGAGGTGATTAAAAATACTATAGGAATATTGCATCCTGGGGAGATGGGTTCATCCATTGCAGTGGCGATTCAGCAAAATGGCCAAAGGGTTCTTTGGGCCTCCGAAGGAAGAAGCGAGGATAGCCACATGAGAGCCGAAAAGGCCAATCTTGAGGATGCTGGAAATCTTCCCACACTGGTAATAGAATCGGGTTTGATTCTTAGCGTTTGTCCTCCCGAATTCTCACCGCAAACCGGGGCGAATGTGTCCGAATCCGGATTTAAGGGCATCTATGTTGATGCTAATGCAATAAGCCCAGCGCGCAGCCGTGAATTGGGTGTTTTAATGGAGAAGATAGGGGTGAGTTATGTTGACGGCAGCATCGTAGGGAGTTCGGATTTCAGCAAGGGATCTTCCTACCTTTATCTATCTGGGCCTAAAGCACCTTTGGTTTCTGAAATTTTTGAAGGGAGCGATCTCCACGTAGTGGTGCTGGATGGGCCTTTGGGCGCAGCGTCGGCTCTAAAGATGTGCTATGCTGCATGGACAAAGGGGAGTGCGGCCCTTCTCAGCGGTATCCTTTCATTGGCGAAGGATGAGAGTGTGCTCGATGAGCTTTGGGAACAGTGGAAAGTATCGCAAAAAGGGCTCTATACAGGGGCCGAACAGAGAGTTTTGGAAGGTACTGCTAAGGCGTGGCGATTTGCAGGTGAAATGGAAGAGATCGCCAACGCTTTTTTAGGATCCTCTCTTCCTGATGGATTTCATCGGGCTGCCGCCGAAATATATCGGAGACAGTCTGGCTTTAAAGATGCCTCTGAACTACCGCCCCTTGATGAGGTTATTCGTACTGTGTTGGGTTCGAAGAGTTGATTAAGCGGTTTCGCTGTGGAGTTTGCGAATAAGACGGGCAAGCGAAACATTATTACTGGAAAGGGTCGTCCCGATGCTGACAACGTCACCCACAATCAGGGTGGCAGGGGGAGGGATATCCTTGGCACGTTCTGCTATGGTGGCAAGGGTCCCGGTGCGTACTTTCTCATTTTCGGTAGTTGCACTTCCAATGACCGCAGCTGGAGTGGAAGGGGATCGACCGTGGTTAATTAGAGATGAGACGATCTTTTTAAGCCGATGCGCTCCCATTAAGAAGACAGCGGTCTGGACGCCAGCAGCTATATCCCAGTCAACGTCACCGGTAGAATCTTGTGCGTGATGGCCAGAGAAAACTGAGAAAGAGGAGGCAATTCCCCGATGAGTGAGGGGAATTCCAGCATTTCCCGGAGCAGCGTAGGAGGCGCTTATACCTGGTATGATTTGGAATGGTATATCTTCCGAAAGGAGGGTGAGAGCCTCTTCACCACCCCGTCCAAAGACGAATGGGTCGCCTCCTTTGAGGCGGACCACGGTTTTGCCAATGCGAGCGTAGGAGACCATCAAACTTTCGATACGCTCCTGCTCGTTAAATGGCGTTTGCCGGCTTATCTTGCCCACATAGATATGTTCGGCGTCTGGGGCATGCTGCAAAAGAGTTGGATCAATCAACCGATCATAGAGTACAACATCGGCCTTTTCTAGGGCGCAGACACCCTTAAGGGTAATCAATTCTGGATCTCCAGGTCCGGCTCCTACTATGTAAACTTTGCCTTTCACCTAGATTAGATTCTACTAAAATTTCGTCTTACTTGGTGCATCGGGCGATTTATGATTACGGTATTTACTAAGATGGGAATCAAACTGTTGGCTAGCTTTGAATTTGTTAGTAGTCAATACTTTGGGAAAATTAGAATCAAGGAGCTCTCTCCAAAATTGGACGCGTTTTTGGAAGGAGGTGATTGAATTCTGAACTATATTTCGTCGTGAGCCAATGAAGTCTACTAGGTTTCCTATTCCATCGGTCAGAATTTCTTTTTTAATGCGATTTCGGATACGTTGTGCCATAGCTGGGCTTTTCCCTTCCGTTGACACCGCGACCTGGATTGGTCCAGATTTTGCTACGGCCGGGTAAATAAAATTGCAGCGGGGTGCGTCATCGTGGACGTTAACGAGTTTGTTCAAAGAATTTAGAAGGTCGAAGATTTCCTGATTCTCTTGTTGATCTTCGAGGGTCGAAACGACAAGGAAGGCATCATTTGCATCGGTAGCTTCAAAACCTTTTCGAATCCAAAGAACTTTTGATTCCATAGCCAATGATTGAATACGGGAGTTAGCTTCAGGAGCAACGACTATGATTTCAGCTCCGGTGTTTAGCAGCGATTCTATTTTACTAAATGCCGTGTCTCCTCCCCCAATGACGATACACTGCTTGCCTTCCAGGTTTAGGTAGATAGGGAAATGTCTCTTTTCGGTCACTTTTGTCAGCGCGGATTTAATCTGCGCTGACAAAAGTATAAAATCCCAAAGGCACTCTTGGCCGACGGGGTTGGTTATGGGTTTTAGGGAGTGGTTTCTATAGTTTTAACTCCTGCATTATCCTGCTAAACAATCTCTTTAATCGACGACGCCAGGCAGAGTGACTTCGATTCTAGGATTTGAGTCAATATTATTGGGTTATTGTTGCTGAGAATTGAATATTCGAAATTCACTATTCATGCCGTCTTTAACCTTATCCATTATGGTTTATTTAGCTTTGTCTCTAAAAAGTATCCTTTCTCAACGAACTTCTGAAATTCAAAAATCCCCTTTACTAACTCATTTATTCATGCTTCCGTGATCGGGGAACTTTTCTTAATTTCCTGATCGAATGAAGATGGGTCTAAGAGTGAAATGATTATAGGATCGTTGGTCAGGGAGGACAGATCGAGGGAGCTAATTCTACTTGCCTAGTAAGTTCGGCAATGAACCTCATTGCGATCTATCATCCAGATCTTGTATGACATTGCTCAATACGATTTTGGTTTCTAGCCTGAAGGCTTTTAGGATCTTCGGGGCGTAGCTCAGCTTGGCAGAGCGCTGCGTTCGGGACGCAGAGGTCGCTGGTTCAAATCCAGTCGCCCCGACCATTAATAGCTAGTAAACTCCAAGATAAAGAGTGAATTGGATAGGAAAACCCGGAAGAAAGAGAGCCCTCCTTGGCGAGAAGTTAATCTATAAGCTTGAGGTCAAATGGCCAGGTTCATGTGGCTGTATAATATGTAATGAAATAGACAAAATCCTGTGCTTTCATCTCCCGATGATTAGGAATGCTGAACGCTAGATCTTGATCCAAAATAGAGGTAACTTTAGCTATTTAAATCGCTTATAGTTAGTGCTTTCTTGTTTTACGAATATCTCTTGACAATTCAATTCTAACGGACACGATACGGACGGCATTCGGAGTGGCCTCATTGATGAAATGGGGCCTGGCAACCTGGCAGGACAGGCCAAGGTGCTTCCCCCGAAAGGGTGATGCGGTTTCTGGGAAGGGACAAAGAAGCTGTCTACTGGGCAATACCCTCAGACCCGATGCTGGGGGTTGGTGTTGTGAATCCCAGTGAGTTCTGAGTGCGACAGACTGTCCTTTGGAGAAAAGGGGATATGAATAGAGATCTACGTGCTAGACTTAAAGAGGCAAAGCCTTTGGTTTACGATGGGGGTTTTGGGTCGCAATTATTCGCTAGGGGAATTGAGCTTACCAATAGTACATTAGCCAATGATCTTCACCCGAATACGGTTGAGGACATCCATGGCGATTACATCAGAGCAGGAGCTGATGCCATTGGAACAAACACATTCGTTGCTTCTGAACTCCATCTGAAGATGGCAGGAAAGGAAGTGAAGGATGTTAACCAATTAGTGAAAAGAGCAGTGGCACATGCTAAGACGGCTGTCGAGAACAGTGGTAGGGAGGTATTCATTGCAGGTTCGGTAGGTCCTTCACCCGGTGCGATCGAAGCTGATGTGGGTTGTAATGAATTCGGAATACCCGATGATGATGTCCGGTCTGCGCATGAGCGGGTCATAAATGCGCTAGCCGAGGAGGGAGTTGATTTTTTGAATATTGAAACGATGTTCTCAGCGACAGAGGCGGTCATGATTGTCGATATCGCCCGCCACACGGGGCTTCCACTTGCGGTGAATCTAACCTATAAGTACACTGGGAATCGTGCAAAGGATGGATTCATCTATCGCACAGATTGGGGCCATTCAGCGGAAGATCTTGTGAAGATTCTAGCGGGAGAAAACAATCTGGATACGGGTAACCTGCTTGAATTCATTCAAATTTTGGGCTTGAATTGCGGTGCTGAATCAAGGCGAAAAGAACATACGGGCATGCCTTATGCGGTCAATGGCATACGGCAATTACACGAGGCTATAGAAGGACAAGGGGTGAAAGGGAAACGGCTGATGGCATATCCGAATGCCGGACTTCCCTACCTTGATGAGGAACAGCGCACCTGTTATTCGCAAACGCCAGAGGAAATGGCTACCAACATCGGAGAACTCATAAATGCCGGTGCTTCTGTTATTGGAGGATGCTGTGGCACTGGGCCAGATCACATCCGGGCTTTCCGTGAGGCAGTTGATTCCTTCGAAGGACGGGTACACCACACTTAATGTTTGAAACATGACAACTTGGTTGGGATGGCCCGTGTTTAGCTTTAATTGGTTTTATTCCCTCTGAGTTAGAAAAGAATGCTGGATTGATAATACTAAAGCTGGGCTTGCACCAAGAATCGGGCACGTCCATCTTATAAAGACACGGTTTCCTGCTCGATGCCCGTTTCCTATGGATTTCTGGCTAGAAGTTTGGTGCGAGATTTTGAGAGTATAGTGCATGCGCGTTTCGATTGTCATACCATTGCACAATGAAGCTGACAATGTTGCTCAACTCGTGAGCGAGATTGCGACGCTTTCCCTGAAGAGCCAGTTTGAAATTATCTTAGTGAACGACGCAAGTTTCGATGAGACAGCCCTAGTTCTTTCTGAGATGAAGTTGAAAATTCCCCATCTGAAGGTTATATCGCACAGTAAGAAATATGGTCAAAGCGCAGCAATTGCAACCGGAGTTAGGTATTCCCAAGGCGAATTAATTGCAACGCTGGATGGAGACGGCCAGAATGATCCAGCGGATATTCCAAAGTTGATTTCAGTTCTTGAAAACAACCAGGAATTTTCGATGGTAGCAGGTTATCGAAGAGAACGCCATGATTCATGGTGGAAAATTTCTTCCTCTAAAATAGCTAATTTGGTTCGAGGTTTTATTTTGAGGGACAATACTCCGGATGCCGGTTGCGGGTTGAAAGTTTTCTACAAGACTACGTTTCTGGCGCTCCCTTTTTTCGACCATATGCACCGCTTTTTGCCAGCCCTAGTACAGATGCAAGGGGGGAAAGTTACTTCTGTGGAAGTGAGTCATCGAACAAGGGCACACGGCCGATCGAACTATGGAACATGGGACAGGCTTTGGGTAGGAATTATTGATCTGATGGGTGTAAGATGGCTTAGATTGCGATCCAGGAAAATTTTAATTGAGGAGGACTTCGATGAATGAAACCAACATTTTTTGGCTTTGTGTCGGCCTTATGGGCCAGGGATTTTTCACGATGCGGTTTCTTATTCAGTGGATCGTCACCGAGAAGAAACGAGAGAGTGTTATTCCCACTTTTTTTTGGTACTGCAGTATTCTTGGCTCCGTCTTTCTACTATCTTATGCGATATCGAGACAGGATCCTGTTTTTATTCTGGGCCAGTCATTTGGATCTATAGTCTATATTCGAAATCTCTATTTCATATATCGAAAAGATACGAGTGGATGAGGATTAAGGGAAATTATAGGACCTATAGTTAAGGTGCTTTCGATTTCTACAAGAATAGGGATTAGGGAAATAGGGATCTCCTACCTTATCGTATTGATAGTGGGAGCGGTGTACGTTTTTACGGTACCTTATCTAGTGATCGACGAGACGCGTTATCTCACGGTGGCCTGGGAGATGCATTTGAATCATTCTTTTTTGGTGCCAACGCTGAATAACGAATTCTACTCTCATAAGCCTCCTTTGTTTTTTTGGTTGATAAACCTGAATTGGTTTATGCTTGGGATAAATGAGAAAACATTACGTTTCATCCCCTTGCTCTTCAGTCTATTTAATTTGCTGATGACTTACCGAATAGGGTTGAAGCTATGGGGGGATGTAAGGACTGCTGCATTTTCAACATTAATCCTGTCGTCAATGTTTGTCTACCTCCTTTGGTCTCCCTTGATTATGTTTGATATTCTTCTCACCTTCTGGGTTCTTCTGGGAGTCTATGGGTTTTTGGTAGGAGCCGAAGATAAGAAACAGAGAGTATCTTGGTTACTAGTCGGGTTATCAATTGCGGGAGGATTATTGACGAAAGGGCCCGTAATACTCGTACATGTCCTTCCTCTGGGCATCATGTACTTTATTTGGGTTTCCAAAGAAAAGGCGCTTGGCTGGAGGTGGTACTTGGGGCTTGGCTTAGCCGTGTTAATAGGGGTTGGTACGGCCATGATTTGGGTAGTTCCAGCAACAATTGCTGGTGGTGAAGAATATGAAAAGGCCATCTTATGGAGCCAGACAGCAGATCGAATGGTTTCCTCCATGGCTCACCAAAGGCCTATCTGGTGGTATATTCCCATGCTGCCAGTATTGATTTTTCCGTGGATTTTAGTCGGGCATCCGTGGATTGTGAAATCCGATATTAAACTGAAGTGGAATTATCGGTTTCTGGCCGTTTGGATCGGATTTTCAATCGGCCTCTTTTCTCTAATCAGTGGGAAACAATTATACTATTTGGTCCCAACTCTTCCAGCTTTCAGCCTCTTAATAGGAAGAGGAATCTCCCGACTACCTAGGGAGTTGCGCGGCTTTTGGACCTTTCACAGGCGGATTGGAGCAATTTACGTTGGCTTGGGTTGTACTCTGAGCGTACTGGCTGGCAGTGTTTGGATCCAGGAAAAGATGATTCCTAGTAGTTTGGTCGCAACTTTGGGGATTGGACTAATTGTTTTGGGATCCGTCTTATTCATCTTCAGGAGCAAAACGGTGGATGGGAGTATAAGAGGTATCGCAATATTCTCCGTGATCGTATTTATCGTATTTTTGGTCGCGGTGCATCCCTTATTTGCAAGCCGTTATGATGTACGAAATGTCGCACGAATTTTGAAGGAGAAACAAGAAGCTGGATACGCAATAGTTAATTCCCTTAAATATTTTGGACAATTCCACTTCCTGGGGAGATTAGAGAAACCTTTAGTTGTCATTACGGATATAGAAAGTATCGGTAAATACATAAATAATAATGAAAAGGTCCTCATAATCAGTTATGAAGAAAGAGATAAAAATTTTGATCAAATAAATGTGTTGTACAATCAGCTTTATAGGGGAGGGAGACTCATCATTTGGAATGAAAAGGGAGTTCAAGATTTTATCGAAGGTCGATTGAGGTGACCAATTTTTGGATAACTAATTGTTGGTTGTCTTATTCATCTTTGCTTCAAGGCCGGACCCGGGATCTTGTTCCATTCTGTTTCTGAGTCCAATATAGAGCCGGTGTAAATTGGGTCAAAGGGTTGAAGAATTTTTCGAGCTTCTGTCGACCAGCCTTTCCTTAATTTTTTACGGGCTAGAAATGACCGAATTGAATCCGGTAGTTCGTGAAAAAGAGGGAGGTACCATAGTGTGATTACTGTCCGCCGTTGGTTTGTGTTATTTGGGTGGGCACTATGAAGGATTCTTGAGTCTCCGATAACCACGTCTCCAGCCTGGACGCAGACATTGACTTCACCTTCAGCTTTTTGGAAAGCCGGATGATCCGGGTTCGCGACTTTTATTAGTTTGGTAGTATGTGCCTCAGGAGTCGCTTCATGGAGTGGGTGATGTTTAAGGTGGCTACCGGGAATTAGCCTTAAGCATCCGTTTTCTGGCCTAGTGTTTACTAGATAGTACATTAAGAAAACCTGCTGTGGAAACTTCTTGTAACTGACAGGTTCGTTCCATCCCCACCAGTCTTGGTGCCAAAAAAGGGGTGGACTGTAGGGGGGCTTACTGATCACGAAGCCAGTGGAAAAAACAGGCCTATTAAATCCCATAGACCTGATTGCTTCGATTGCTTTGGGCCATACTACGAGTTCCGCAAAGAGTGAATCTTTATGGACAGGAATAAGACTTCCTGTAGATTTCTGGGTTTTAAAATGCTCATTGTCTTCGAGTGCTAGTAACCGGTTGGCTGCTTCATCAAGACGTCTGAGCATTGCATCATCCAGGATATTTTTGAAAATGCAGAAACCATCTTCGATGAGTTTGGAGAGTTGATTCTCTGATACGGAGGAATTCATTAGGGAAAAATATAGGAACGAATTTAAAAAAGTTTCAATCATACCCTTTTTTTAGACTAAAATCCCATAGGATTCAGAGGGTGAAAGAGGCTTTACGCTCTCATGTTTTACGACCTAGTTTGGATGGAGTTATGTTTTTATTTCAGAATTTTATGAGTTATTAGAATGTGAAAAGAATAAATGTTTGGGAAAATGCAAAGTTTGGCAAAGAAGGTTTTGTGCTTCACCCTCAATGCAGTTATTGGTTACATGGCCGATATTTCTGAAGGGATCGAAGAGACGGTTGTAAAGTTTGGCTAAATTGACTTCTATAAAGCTTACGACGAAGGTTGGGATGCATCTGTAATCTGCTGTCTAAAAATGGGTTTACGTAAGAAACTTTTTATTTTCGATCTAGGTAACGTATTCATAAGGACAACCTATAATAAACCTTTCGAGGTTTGGGGATGTTACTCAGGAGTGTCAGCAGCTGAACTATTGGAGAGATTTCACTTTGATGAGGCATTTCAACAGTATGAACGGGGGGAAATCAGCAGTTCTCAATACTTTGGGCATTTCAGAAATCTGATGAGGCTTGGTATTAATGAGGCCCAGATTGTAGAAGGATGGAATGCGATTTTTGACGGGATCCATGAGAGTGTGGTGGAGTCAATTAATCGGATTAAGAAACTCAGCAGTGTGGTAGCTTTGAGTAATACTAACAGAGCGCATGTGGATAGTGCTGTGTCGCTCTATAGCGAGAATTTCAAGCTCTTTGATGAACTTTACTTCTCGTGCGAAATCGGGATGCGAAAGCCGGAAGAAAGAATTTATCGGTTTGTTTTAGAAAAATCTGGGATGGACCTGAATGAGGTCATCTTTTTCGATGATGACCTGAGGAATGTTATTGGAGCTAGAGAAATTGGAATTGAGTCTGTACATGTGGTTGATGGAACGACGGTGAAGAGTTGGGTTCAAAACTACCTAGACCGGGTGTCTAGCTTTTCGTGGTGTTAATCGTTCACTCCAGCCTTCTCGAGCAGCTAGTAGACTGGGATCTTATGGATTATCTATCTCCTTTAGGATTTTTCAGCACATCTTTTTCTTCGAAGAAAAAATCGTCGTCCTGGAAGAGCATTTCATCATCGATAAGGTCTTCTATAGGGGGTGAGCCATCGAATATGTCGAATTTTCGGGAGTCAAGATAGGCTTCACGGACAAAAATGTATCGGTCCAAGGCTGTATCATCGATTTTTTTAATCGAGCCTGTTACTTGAGCCCGCGTGTTTAAAGTCCCTGTGATTCCTCGAGAAATACGAGAAGAACCTTTTTGCCAGTAGTTGAATGGGTTGGTGTATTTCCCGATGAAGCGGTTGGGTAGGTCTCTTAAAGTAGAGGGCCCTACAAGAGGTATGACCAGATATGGCCCCTCTGCGAGTCCCCATATTGCGAGGGTTTGGCCCAAATCTTCTTTGTGTTTCTTCAATCCTCCATGAGAGGCGACATCAATTAGGCCACCAACTCCAGCAGTAGAATTGAGGAAAAAGCGAACAAAACTGTGGATGGCCTGTTTTCTTTTCCCCTGAAGTATACAGTTGGCGATTGTGTTGGGTTCGCCGAGATTGTAGAAAAAGTTCCGAATGCTGTTCCGAATTGGGGTAGGGAGGGTTTTCTCATAGGCTTTGGCAACTGGTTTAAGTAAAGCAGTATCCAGTTTGTGATTTAAGTTGTGGATGGGCCGGTTGAAGTTCTCAAAAGGATCCGGATTCCCATTTATGGTCGCGGTTGTGGTGCAACCGGAGAGCAGTAATGGTAGGAGAACTAGTAACCTAGAAGTAAAGCCGAAAAGGGGCTCTAGTTTTCTCTCGACTACAGAATCGTTGTATTCCGAGGAGTGCAAGTATCGTCGTGGACCAGTGATATGTAACATTGATGCTACTACATATGAAGAAATTATCTGCGTTCTCGATGATTAGGTGCTGATAAGAGGAGCAGCCACTCCTGTGTGTGAATCGCGAATTTTGGTAGAGTCTAGGGCGGCGTAGACTAAAAAGTTGTGCTGTTAGTAGGTGCTAAAATTAAGGTAAAGTTTTTTCTCCTTCGGAGCGTTGTCTGATTTTTTCCACATTCTCTTGGAGTTTAATCAACAGGGCGGGAAAGCCGTTTTTTTCTATTATGCTAGTAAATTCTGCTCTCTTCATTGCTAGATCACTGATGCCCTTAACAATTACATTTATGATCTTCCAGTTGTCCTCAAATTGCCTCAGAATATAGTTGAATCTGACTGTGTCGCCACCATCAAGACAGAGGTCAGTAACGATTAGTTTTCGGCCCCGTTTGAGTTCTTTTTCCGAAACACTCTTGAAATATTCGCCTTTAGATTTCTTGAATTTTGATGCATAGTCTGAGACTACGTATTCCCCAAATCGATCAATAAACTCTCTGCGTTCTTGATGGTTGATTTCCTTCCAGTAGCGACCTATCGTTAGGCGGGCAATATAGGGGATATGGTGAGTCTGAAGGATAACTGGCCCCAGTTTTTCGTAGCGTCCTTGAAAAAGAAATTCAGGCCCTAGGTTCATTGTATCGATTAGGTTCGATTGAAGGGTATGGACGACAGTCTCGGGTCCCGCCTTAGGTTTCTCCTCTGCCGATAGGGTAACTGATAGCAGAAAGAAACTGGCCAGGACAAGTTCGGTATTTTTCTTCGAGTTTGTCGTATTCATATATTTAACGAGACAATGTTATAATTGAAAGTTTTAAGGCATATACTTGTGAGGTATCAGGGTCAGAAACATTCACTGCATTATGATACTGTAACCTGTACAGGATTTCTGGGCAGTAATTTTACGGTTTCTGACAGGAGATCGATGGGAAAGATCCCTGATAGCTTTTCGAAGCTCGATTGAAAATTTCAACTCGAACGTTGGTAAATACGACCTTTCCATTGTGATCGTTTCCCTAGCCAGTAACGGAAAGCGGAGGTCCAAGTCATTTCAGTAAAGAGTATTGCTGCAAGAGGCATAGTAAGGGACCAAAATATGGACTGCTTATAGAAACTCAAGGTGGGAAGGAAATTTAAACAGAGAAGCAAAAAAGCAGAAAGGGAAAGTGCTTGGACTACGAGAGACGGATACAGCAGGAAGACCGGGGGCAAAACGAAAAGCACCGTCATTGTAAACGAGCAGAATACAAGATTCAGGGTTGAATAGTTCAACTGTGTAAAGGCTGTCCGGGCTACCATTTCTCTAATTGATGCCAAAGAAGGATAGGGCCGGACGCTCTTAACAGAGCGAGACAGGCCAATCCAGGTGGTAAATCCGAATTCCTTTACGCGCCGCGCAAGGGCGCAGTCATCAATAAGTGAGGATCGAAGAGGAGATATTCCGCCAATCGAGTCAAAAACCACGGATTTTGCCAGGATGCATCCACCGGCCGCAGCTGCTGTCTTCGATCTTCTAGAATTTGCAAGTCGGAACGGATAGAGTATTTTAAAGAAATAAATAAAGGGTGGCATTAGAAGTTGTTCCCAAAAGTTAGAAGTGGACGGTTGGGCCATAATCGAGACGAAATCGAGATTCTCATTCTTCAGTTTCTGTTTCAGGCATTTAATAAAATCTGGGGCGAGCTGAATATCAGCGTCGAGCAAGAGTGTTAACTCTGTTGAAATGAAATCAATACCCTGTTCAAGTGCCCACAGTTTACCGATCCAACCTTCTGGCAGAGGTTTCCCTCTTATGATTACAGCGTGAGATCCTCCCTCGGTTTGTGCGATCTTAGCAGTTTCATCATCAGATCTGTCATCAACGATGACAAACCTGAGACCATCTCCTTGAGTTCGAATGGTGGAGAGGTTTTGACGGAGTTGCTCTGCTTCATTACGAGCAGGGATAAGGACCGTAATGTTCGACAAATCGATATTTTCGCTGCACGGAGAAGCGTCTAGAAAAGGTACACTCCGCCAGGGCTGCCATGGAAGAAGGAAAATTACGGTCCAGAACAGAGTAGATATGAGAATAAGACCAAAAGCGATTATCTCCATCTTTAGTCGGAACGGGCAGACAAGTTATGACTCGATTAGACTATCGAGTATTGGGGCCAGGCCTGATTGTAGGCCTAGTTTGCAGAGGTGGTCTCTTTCTTTTTGCTAAACGAAATATTTCCGTCTCCATGCCTTGATCCATTTAGAGTGGAAACATCTTGGTACCGGAATGGGACCTCGGGTGCGAAAGGACCGGTGGTCGCGGGTCCTTTCAAAAAGGTCTTTAGTGCCTTTAACGGATGGCTGAAGGTGTCATCGACAGCGGTTGCTTCGTATCCGCAATGAGCCATACAATTGGCACACTTAGGATTGTTTCCCGTTCCGTAACGATCCCAATCGGTTTCTTCCATGAGAGACCGAAAATTGGAAGCGTATCCTTCGTCGACTAGGAGATAGCAAGGCCTCTGCCAACCGAAGACATTTCTAGTTGGATTGCCCCAGGGCGTGCAATGGTAGGTTTGATTGCCGGCGAGAAAGTCGAGAAATAGGGCAGAGTGGCTGAGACGCCATTTTCTGCGATTGGGACTCTTGAAGATGTCCCGAAAAAGTTGTTTCCCAGTAGTTCTTTGAATAAAGACATCTTGGCGAGGAGCATGCTCATAACTAAACCCTGGCGAGACGGTAACTCCCTCAACACCGAGTGTCATAGCAAAATCCAGAAATTCAGCAACCTCTTTGCCACTTTCTCCCTGAAAGAGGGTACAATTGATATTGACTCGAAATCCACGTTCCACCGCGATTTCAATTGCCTCAACAGCCTGTTCGAAGACGCCTTCACGACATACAGAAGTATCGTGTCTTTCACGATTTCCGTCGAGGTGTATAGAAAACGTGAGGTAAGGCGAAGGGGTATAGTCGTCGATACGATTTTTTAGAAGAATGGCATTCGTGCAAAGATAGACGAACCGCTTCTGTGCAATAATTTTTGAGACAATTTGTGGCATTTCCTTATGGACAAGCGGTTCTCCTCCTGCGATGGAGACAATGGGTGCCCCACACTCCTCAGCCGCGTGGACACATTCACCAACTCCCAGCCTTTTATTAAGGATTTCATTGGGATAGTCGATTTTACCGCAGCCAGAACAGGCAAGGTTACACCGGAAGAGAGGTTCAAGCATAAGGACAAGGGGATATTTCTTCTCCCCTCTGATTCGTTTACCGAGGAGGTATTTAGCAACTGCAATCTGTTGCTTTAATGGAACGCCCATCGTTAAACCCTTTCCAATTTCTCCTTCTTGTGTTGAACCTCCTTATGTTTCAAGGAAGCAGGTAGAGGGAAAGTCACACCTTCTGGCTCCGCTTCCATTTCCCTAACTTTTGAAATTCCAAATGACCGAAGCTTTTCGAGCACTTCATGAACCAGAATCTCTGGTGCCGAAGCTCCGGCGGTTACGCCGACACTGCGGGAATCGAGGAACCAGGATTCTTCGAGGTCTTCCGCGTCTTGGACAAGGTATGACTTCAGCCCCCGATTTTCTCCTACTTCCCGCAATCGATTGGAATTCGAACTGTTTCGCGCTCCTACGACGATCAGTATATCGACCGAATCAGAGAGTTGTTTAACTGATTGTTGGCGGTTCTGGGTAGCGTAACAAATATCGTCTTTTCTGGGACCAACTATACTGGGAAATCGCGCCTTAAGGGCATTAATTATCTGTTTAGTATCATCAACAGACAGGGTGGTCTGAGTAACGTAGGCCATCTCGTCTGGGTTATTCACCTCGAGGGCAGCGACATCATCTACCGTTTCAATGAGATAGATGTCACCTCCAAAACTTTTATCGTAGTGTCCGAGAGTACCGTTTACCTCTACGTGGTGATGGTGTCCAATAAGTACGACTTCACGTGGTTCGCGCGCGTAGCGTGCCACTTGAAGGTGCACTTTGGTCACCAAGGGACAAGTCGCATCAATAACGTTAAGATTCCTGCCCCGCGCTTCGTTGACCTTAGCAGTGGCTACCCCGTGGGCGCTGAAGATCAAATTTGCGCCGTTGGGAATTTCATCGAGCTCATCAGTGAATATTGCTCCGCGTGAGCGGAGGTCTTCGACTACTCTCTGATTGTGAACAATCTCATGGAGAACGTAGACAGGGGGGCCGTAAATTTCGAGAGCGGTCTCAACAATCTCAATTGCGCGAACGACGCCGGCGCAGAAACCTCTAGGTTGTGCTAACAGTACTTCCATCTTTTTGGGATCTTATTTTCCTTCTTCGGTACTGGTTGTTACGTTAACGGGTTTGCCGAACGCTATTCATAAGACGGATAGCATTCAAGTTTTCATGGGTCAGATCTTGGTTTTCCCTTACGAGTGGTCAACGACTAAATTCCGGTGGGTTTTCTCGGGTTAGCACATGCTGTATACTGGAGGAATAGGGACGGATTGTAGTTCTGATATGACGGTTAATATGACTTGACAGCTAGAACCCGCGTTTATTTTCCTCCCGAAAGATCCTATTCCCAATTTTAAAGTCAGTATTTCCTATATTCAAACTGCTTCCTATGGTAGACTTTAATTGCTTTGGATCGAGAATGAAAAACTCAGCACTTAGTTCGGCCAACATTCGGGATCCAGGAGAGTTGAAGCTATTAAAGTTCACCGATTGGTCAGATACTAAGTTGCAGTCTTATCTTCTACAGGGTGTTTCCAGGACTTTTGCGCTCACAATCCCACAGCTTCCGAATGAACTCTGTTTTGTAGTTTCGAACGCGTATCTTTTGTGTCGAATTGTAGACACGATCGAGGATGAACCGGCCTTAAACGGGGAGGAGAAACGAGAATTTTGCCTCTGGTTCGTAACGGTTGTAAAAGGAGAAGAGAAACCGGGACCGTTCGCACGGAAGCTCGGCGCCCGTCTTTCTCAAAACACGATTCCTGCAGAGCATGAGCTGATTGCTTTGATGCCCCGAATTATTCATATCACAATCAATCTGAGAGAGGAGGAAAGAAGAGTTCTCGAGCGATGTGTCGAAGTGATGGCCGAAGGGATGGCGGAATTTCAAAATGTGGAGGATCCATTCGGTTTGAAGGACTTGGACGAACTCGACCGGTATTGTTATGTGGTTGCCGGGGTGGTGGGTGAATTGTTGACTCAGCTTTTTTGTATTTACTCTCCGGCGGTTGCGAAAAATCGAGAGGGCCTCATGCAAATGGCAATTTCCTTTGGTCAGGGACTTCAAATGACCAACATTTTGAAAGACATGTGGACAGACAACAGTCGGGAGGAGTGTTGGTTGCCCAGAGATTATTTTGAAAATGCAGGGCTTGAACTTAACAATTTAGATACTATCCGCGAGGAGGCCCAGTTTAGCAAAATCTTGGGGCAGTTGATTGGGATAACCCACTCCCACATACTGAACGCTTTGAGTTACGTTCTTCTAATACCTAGAAAAGAAGTGAGAGTGCGAAAGTTCTGTCTTTGGAATCTCGGCATGGCGCTTCTCACCCTTAGAAATATTAACGGCAATCGTAGTTTTAGGAGTGGGGATGAAATTAAAATCTCGAGGAATCTTGTAAGGGCGACAATTCTAGCGACCCATATTTCTGCTCGCTTCAACACCTTATTGAAACTTCTCTTTTTGCTCGTGGGGTTCCGTCTTCCGCGAGCAAAGTCATTACACCCAGTTCGATCACGAGTATGACGCCTAACATATCTGACGGTTCCCGTGAGGAAGCCCAAAACACCAGTGTGTCAAGTGGAGGAATGAATACCGAAGATGCTTTGGTGCAAGCTATAGAGAAGGGCAACAAAGCCCTACTTGAATTGCAGCATAAAGATGGTTATTGGTGTTTTGAGCTCGAAGCTGACTGTACGATCCCATCGGAGTATATCCTCATGATGCATTTCATGAACGAGGTGGATGTCGAATTGGAAAAGAAAATCGGCGTTTATCTGCGTGAGAATCAGCTCGAAGATGGAGGTTGGCCACTTTATCGAGGGGGTGAGGCTGACCTGAGCTGCACAGTAAAGGCATATTTTGCGTTGAAGCTTATTGGAGATGGAATTGATACGCCCCACATGAAAAGGGCAAAAACGGTGATTCTTTCAAAAGGAGGTGCAGCGCGTTGTAATGTCTTCACGCGGATTACGCTGGCGTTGTACGGTCAGCTTCCATGGCGTGGGGTTCCCTTAGTCCCGGTGGAGATTATGCTTCTCCCTCGCTGGTTTCCATTCCATCTTTCTAAGGTTTCCTATTGGTCCCGAACGGTAATGGTGCCATTAGCCGTCCTTTGTTCCCTCAAGGCGCGTGCTAATAATCCGCGAGAAGTTAATATTCGCGAGCTTTTTGTGAGGTCGCCGGAAAATGAGAAGAACTTCTTTCCTGTTCGGTCCTTCCTGAACCGGGTCTTTATCTTACTCGATAGGTGTGCTCACATTTTAGAACCCATCATTCCTAGAGCCGTCCGGCGCATTTCAATGAAGAGGGCAGAGGAATGGATTATTAAGCGGCTTAATGGAGAAGGAGGGTTGGGTGCAATCTTTCCTGCCATGGTGAATGCTTACGAAGCTCTCGATCATCTTGGTTATTCGCGTGAGCATCCTTATTGTGTAAGTGCTCGAAAGGCTTTACTACGACTTCTTGTAGTTGAAGAAAATAAAGCTTATTGCCAACCGTGTGTTTCACCTGTTTGGGACACGGGTTTGGCATCGCTTGCTTTGCTGGAAAGTGGATCAGAAGACAATGTTTTGGCAGTAAGTAAGGCAATGGATTGGTTATCCAATAGACAACTATTGGAAGAATTCGGTGATTGGCGAGAGTGCCGACCGACTCTGCGTGGTGGAGGATGGGCTTTCCAATTTGAGAACTCGCCCTATCCTGATCTAGACGATACCGCTGTGGTTGCGGTTGCTATGGGGCTTGTCGATCCTGAAGAGTATTACAACCAGGTCCAGAGGGCTGTAGAATGGGTTGCTGGAATGCAATCAATAAATGGGGGATTTGCAGCTTTTGATGTCGATAATAATAAGGCCTACCTTAATGAGATTCCCTTTGCCGATCATGGAGCTTTGTTGGATCCGCCATCCAGCGATGTCAGTGCCCGTTGTCTGATGATGCTGTCGAGTTGCCAAAATCCGAACGGGGAAATGCGAAGGGTTGTAAAACGTTGTCTAGATTATCTGATAAAGGAACAGGAAGAAGATGGGGCATGGTTTGGCCGATGGGGTACTAATTACATCTATGGTACATGGTCCGTTCTAATCGCTTTTGAGAGAGCCGGTGTTCATCCGGATCATCCTTCTATTCGTAGGGCGGTTGGATGGCTCAAGGAAAAGCAAAGGAAAGATGGGGGTTGGGGTGAGAGCAACGATTCCTATATGTATCCCGCCCGTCGCGGCCAGGCTCCGCGAAGCACCTCTTTTCAAACGGCCTGGGCCATTCACGGTCTCATTGCATCTGGAGAAGGTTGTTCTGACGTCGTAAAGAGAGGTGTTGATTTTCTCCTTAAACATCAAGGCCCTGATGATCTATGGTACGACACCGAATATACCTCACCCGGATTTCCGCGAGTTTTTTACCTCAAGTATCACGGCTACGATAAATACTCACCTTTATGGGCGTTGGCGAAGTATCGAAACTTCAAGAGGGAAAATCCTGAACGATCGAATCTGGATTAGATTTCCTTTCTAATTATTGCCGAGTAAATGGATTCGAAATACTTATTATGGGGATGAGGCGGTCCAGGCGGATTCCGATGAATTTAGGCATCTTTTGAGTTTCTCGATTCCCTCCCTTGCAGTTTCCTGCGGGCCTTGGTTCCAGTAGGCTTGATTGAAGAGTTCGAGGGAGAGCATGCCGCGGTAGCGAAGCTTTCTAAGATTTGCGACAATCTGACCCCAAGGAGCCCTGCCATCTCCTGGATATATGCGTTCAGCGTCAGTTATGGTGTTTCGGCTAGGAGTCGATGGATAGTCGTTGACGTGGATAAGCCCAAGTCGGTCTGGCCCAAAGTGTTCAAAACCGAAGTGATGACCACTGCCTTTGTACATGTGAAAGATGTCGGCCAGCAGTTGCACTCCTGGCCGACCACATTCTGCAGCTACAAAGAGTGCTTCGCCGGCGGTGCCTAGAGTTTTAGCAATACCCCAAAATTCAAGAAGTGGAATAACATTGTATTGCAATGCCAGATCAAAGAGCTTGGCGAAGTGATCAGCGATTGGTTCAAGATCGATCTTCCGATCATGTATGCCCGAAGGCGGAGCGGCAATAAATGGGCATTCAAGGGATTGAGCGATGCTGAGACAGCGTTCTGCTTCTTGGAATCCCTTGGTGCGACGATTGTCTTCTGGTACGGCCCACTCTGGGAAAGCGATCAGGTTTACAATCTGGATATTGCGATTGATGGCGTGCTCCCGTACCTGAGCAAGCGTCCCGCCGTCAGCTACGAATCTGTCGATTTCCTCTACCCAGGGCTCTATTCCATCGTAACCGGCCGAAGCTGCTGTGTCGATTGAATCGAGGATAGTGGAACCCTTACTTCGGATAGTGCTGGTGTTAAGACAGATTTGCAAGTGAGACATATTATAGGGGAAGTGAAGAGTGGACAGTGAAGCATTCATCCTCTTAGTTAGACCTAGTATTGTTTCCAAATCAATAAAAGGAGATAAGGATCCTATGGCTAAACGACTTGAAGGTAGAGTGGCTTTGGTGACGGGAGCGTCAAGAGGTATTGGGCGGTCTATCGCGTTCCGTTTCGCTGAGGAAGGTGCTTTAGTGGCGGTTAATTACCAGAAGAATCGGGAGATGGCTGAGGAGGTTTGTAAGGCTATCAAGGCATTGGGTGGGGAGGCGGTAGCCATCCAGGGCGATGTAGGAGACCTCGATGCAATTCCAGATTTTGTAAAAAGAGTATTGGAGCATTTTGAGGTTATCGACATATTAGTTAATAATGCAGGTATCTACCTTGAGACTTCACTATCCGACCCGAAGATGGCGGTCATGGAACGCCTTATGCAAGTGAATGTCCATGGATTGGTCCGCCTTTCGGCTGAGGTTATTCCGGGAATGATTGAGCGTCGTTATGGGAAAATCCTGAATCTGGCCTCGATCGCCGCCTTGGGAACTTCAGTTGAAGGCACTAGCGGTTACGGAACGACTAAGGCGGCGGTGAATTTAATTACTAAGCGAACTGCATTCGAAGTCGGCCGCCACAATATCAATGTTAATGCCATTGCACCTGGGCTAATCCGGACAGATATGGGGATGCCGGAAAAGGATCCGACAGAAATCAAAGCGAGAATTCAGGGCTATGGGGAAAATTCAGTGCTTGGAAGGATAGGCGAGCCGGATGAGATTGCCCATGCCGCTTTGTTTCTAGTATCCGATGAATCGGCCTTTATCACTGGGCAGGTGTTGGTGGTGGATGGGGGCCGGACGAATTTTCTTTCGCATTCAGCATAACCGCATCCAATGAACAGGGACATTTTACCTGCAATTCAAGATTAAGGAGATATAGATTTTCAGCATACAACTTTCGACCTCAGTGACTGATCAAAATTGGAAGATATGTTCATTAAAAACTTCTCGCTTGTTCCGTCTTTCAGTTAATCGGTGAAGCTGAAACTAGGATTTTAATAAGTGGGGAGTGGATGTGCATCCTACAAATAATGGAAGAGAAGCCTTCCGGCCTTGTGGTAGAAGGCAGAAGGAAAAAAGCTGACGAAGAATAGTCCCTTTGGTTTTCAAAAGTTAGGCTTGATCTTCAACTGAGATCCATTTAGAAATCTCATTGTTCACGGGGTGCTCCTGCGAAGTGAGCTGAGAATTGGTTGTAGGCAACCAGTAACCCTTGGAACCTGATCTGGGTCGTGCCGGCGTAGGGAGAACTGAGCGTGTGTGGAGTTTTTCTTCATTGGTATGGCCTACTAAAATCCATATGATGAAAGAGAGAGCTTTTCTAGGGGACCTACTAGGTTGTTTTGTTATACTTAGTTTGCTTGTGGCGAGTGATGTTCCCGTAAGCGGGGATAGTAATGCAAAAGAAAGTGACATAAAGGAGCTTCAGGAATATGTCGTTGGAGGGGTGGCTCCAGAGATTTCTGTTAATCCACTGGCTCATCCAATTAGCTCTGTCTACGGCTGGAAGCGAGATCTTCTATCCATACCTAGGGGGGTCTCTTTGATTCCTCCCGAGCTTTTGCAGGAACGATACGTAGACAGTGTGCAGGAGATCATTCCTTTCAGTCCAAGTGCACAGTCTCCATCTAGCTATGGTAACAATACAACTCCCCACATTCGGGGGGATGTAGCGGAATTCTATGTTAACGGACAGAGGCGGAGCGGTAATGAATACGGGTTCGACCCCAGTTTTAATAGCGTGGAGTCAATCAGTGTAGTGCGTGGACCTGGAACGGTGAGCTTGGGTCCTGGATTCTACAGTGGAGGTTATGTCAATTACGTTACGAAGAAGCCGAATTTGGATAAGCATGCAATTAAGGTCACAGCTAATATTGGGGCTTGGGTTCCGGGGCATCATTCCTATCTTGACACTTCTTTTCAATTCGACCGCAACCTTCCTCTAAGTCGAGGTAAACTGGGTCTTCGGATTAGTTATGAGGGGCAGGAGAACCAAACTTTTTTTCATCGAAATGGAGGAAGAGAAGATTATCAAGATTTGTATTTAGCGCTAAAATGGAGACCTACCCCCAAGTTGGAGATAGACTTTGGTGGACAATATGTTTGGCAAGGAGTTCCGCAGTTACTTGGCGTAAATCGGCCCTACGATGGACTGATACTTGAGAATCGGTATATTAAAGGGGGGTTAACCTATCCGGCTGTAAACGCGCCTGATGGGTTTTCAATTCGAACTAAGGTGGGCGGTACAACTGAATTTGATCCCCAGTACACCCTTCTTTCCTCGGGTGACTACAGCAATGCGAACATAGGGAGTGTTCAGGTAATCAGCAGGTTGTCCTTAGACAAAAGTTCTGTCCTGGTGAATCGGACTTTCGTTGAGCGAGTGAATCGAAGACGTCATCATGATTTTTCCTATACTGAATACGTTAGACAGTTGACGTTCGAAACTCGCAACGAATGGGAGAAGAAATTTGATGGGGGAGAGATTAGCCACAGTCTCCTTTTAGGATTCGGTATCCGATACGAAGATACTGAGGCCTACATGAACTATTTCAACTATTATCCCTATGGCTACGATATTTCAAGAGGCCCACCTTTTAGGGCGGAAGATATCATCGGCCTGTTCGGACAACCCGGTCCTGGAGGCAGCCTTTTTTATGGAGCCGAAGAGGGTATCCCAGAAACCTCACATTCTGAAGTATGGCATCCAGCTGTATTTTTGCAACATGAGGTCTCTTATGCCGATCGAGTCCAGATCCTCTATGGACTCCGCGGAAATTCCTACAATGCAAATGTCTCAGACCCACTGCCTCCTTCAGGAGCAGAAAGTGCCTGGAGGGACAGCGGTGTTTTCTATAGTGGAGATTACAATGTAAGCCTAACCTTCAAAGCGAGAGATGGACTGTCAATCTACACAACATTCAACCTCACTCATGCAGTTGATGGAAGCAGTGGAGGGGGAGCGATCATGCTTGGGGGAGAAGGAGTGATCGATAAAGAGGACTTTAAAAACCAATGCGAACTAATTGAAGGTGGGGTTAAATTAAGCTTATTGGAGAACAGTCTATATGTTGCTACAACTGGATTCCGGCAGGACCGATACCGTTCCGAGCTAGGGGGAGGAAAGACTGGAATAAGAGTCAGTGGATTGGAATTTGAAACCGTCTACCAGCCGGTTGAACGATTTTATTTCCTGGCCAATTTAACCTATATGTCGGGTCATTATAAAGATGCATCACCATTCGTTCTTGGTGGAGTTGACTTAAACGGACTTTATTATTCTCCTGAGGGTTTTTTTGGCGTTACTCAAAATTTTGACCCGAACTTGATTGGAGATGACGGCCAGATTATTCCGGGCAATCACACAATTTCAGGCATATCGAAATGGACCCTTAATTTAGGGACTTCTTGGAGATCAATTAAGGGTTTTGGATTTCGATTGTGGGGGAGTGTTCAATCATCCCAAAATGGAAACATGTTGCGACAATATACGATTCCAACACAGTTTGGGCTCAATGGTTCTTTGCTGTTTAAGAACCAGAGTTGGGAGGCATCCCTCAGCTTTCTGAATTTCACAGATGAACCCAACTGGTCGCACAACGGTGACGAATTTGGTAGTAACGTATTTGTAGGCCGTAATCTGCCTTTCCGGATGGAAGCACAATTCCGAATCTTCCTTTAGCCCAGAGGATGCGAGAGATTATAGGAAGCTTGCTCGCTTCCTTTTCAATACAAGAGTTTTAATTTTTGATAATGATTATTTAGTAATTCCATGTATATGGCTTTCTAAGCGAGTCTTTCGACTCGCCTAAACGAAATTTATATTTTGTCAAACAGCAGTCCAAAGTTTGGATCTGTTGCGAATTGCAAAGACCAAAAGATTTCTTTTTCTAAAGGTCCTTGGGAAGAATGTACCTACTTTAGGACGGCCCTAAGATAACAACCGAAAGGTTTATACGCAGTGAATTACGCCATCATCTTCCGGTTGCTCGGTATTATACTAACAGCCTTGTGTGTGGCGATGGCTGTTAGCCTTGGCATTGCTTTTTTCTTCGACGGTGATGTCGGGAGAGAAGGAACCGCCATTCGGGGTTTTACCATGAGTATCGTGATTTCTTCCTCTTTGGCGGTTGCTTTTCAACTAATGAGCCGGGAGGGAGAGATGAAAATGCTTCGGAAGGAGGCTATAACGGTTATTGGGTTGGGGTGGATACTCGCCAGTCTGGTTGGTGCGCTACCTTATTACTTAATCCTTCCAGATTGTTCAGTGGCGGATGCGGTTTTTGAGTCAACCTCCGGTATTACTACGACGGGCGCTTCAGTATTCAGTACCCTCGAGGGGTTTCCCCGCAGTCTTCTTTTCTGGCGTGCTATCAGTCAATGGATCGGTGGACTTGGAATTGTGGTATTTTTTGTTTCTCTTCTCTCCTTTTTGGGTGTTGGGGCCAAAATATTATTCTCAGGTGAGTCTTCTGCTAGTTCGACGGAGTTGGATTCACCAAGAGTGCGGATTGGTATATTGCATATAATGTATCTTTACTTTGGTCTCTCGGCCATCTGTGCGGTGGCCTATCGTTTCTGTGGGTTGAATTGGTTCGATGCCGTTTGCCATATGTTCACGACGGTAAGCACGGCGGGTTTTAGTACAAAGACGGCGAGTATCGGTGCTTTCGACAATGCCACTTTTGAGTGGACCGTAATCTTCTTTATGTTGTTAGGAGGGATGAGCTTTCTGGTTATGGTGCGTGTTTTGCAGGGCGATTTCCGTGTGCTGTTGAGAAACAGCGAAGTAAAGTCCCTCCTGTTAATTGTAATAATCGCAACATTGCTTGTGGCAGAGACCCTCCTCGATCAGAATAGTATGGAAGGGTTTCATACGTTAATCAGGAAGAGCGTTTTTCAGACCGTATCAATACTAACCACGACGGGATATAGTTCGGCCAACTTCGATGTCTGGTCGGAGACAACTCATGCTGTTTTGTTGGTGCTCATGTTGATTGGTGGCTGTAGTGGATCAACTGCCGGTGGACTTAAAATAGTCCGAGTTATTGCTGCTTTCCGTATCTGCCTTTTGCAGATCGAGAAGGCCTTTCGTGCTCGGCTTTTCCGCCAAATCAAGATAAGCGGTCGCACTATCGATACAGAGACAAAAGTATCGATTTCTGGTTATATTGTACTGGCAATGTCTCTCTGTTTCGCAGGTATGCTGGTCGTAGCTTACCTGGAACCAGGATTCAGTATGAAAGGGATGTTCTCGGCTGCAATTGCCTGTTTTTTCAACATTGGCCCTGGGTTTTCAGAAGTTGGTCCCGCTCAAAATTACGGTGAGTTGAAAGGACTCACTAAGTCTTTTCTCTCTCTTCTTATGATTATGGGAAGGGTCGAGCTCTTCCCAGTGTTAGTGCTATTTGTGCCCACATTATGGCGGAGGTTTTACTAAGAATCCTTAGAGGCAAATCTGGTCAGAACCTCTTTGTTGATTTTGATAACACACACGTAGCTATCTTACGAGATATGAAATTCAACAAATTTCTAATTCCAAATCGATGGATCCGGTTTTTTGTACTGGGCTCAGTAAGTTTTACTGCATACCTCGAAGGGAGTGAACTAGAAATCGATGATAAAGTTGAGATTCTCGAATCGATGGAAGTAATTGATATTACACCTACCCATAGTGTTGGTATCGATCCTAGAGATATGCCTTCATCTGTTCTACGGATTACAGAGACGGAACTAAAGTGGTCGTTGAGTTTGGGTCTAACCGATGTCATGAACCGGGCGATTGGTAGCTTTCTTGTCAATGATGCACAGGGGAACCCGATGCAGCCAAATTTTCAATTTCGAGGGTATACCTCTTCTCCGCTACTCGGATTACCTCAAGGACTTGCCGTTTTCCAGAACGGTATTCGAATGAATGAGCCCTTTGGTGACACGGTGAATTGGGACCTGATCCCTCTCGTGGGAATCAGCAGTGTCAATGTAATGGCGGGATCAAATCCGATGTTTGGATTGAATACATTAGGTGGGGCGATATCAATTCGAACAAAGAACGGCTTCTCTCATCCCGGGAACGACATTAAATTATATGGCGGTTCGTTTGGACGTTTGTCAGCTCAGTTTCAGAGTGGTGCAAATAAAGGGGCTTTCGGTTACTATATTGCCGCCCACCATTTCCAAGAGGTCGGGTGGCGAGATTTCTCGGACTCAGAAGCCTCTAACTTTATGGGTGTATTTAGTTGGCGGGATGAGTCCAGCTTCTTAAACCTCAATTTTTCAGCTGGGAAAACAGAACTCAGAGGGAATGGAGCATCTCCGGTCGAGCTCCTTGAAAATGACCGAAGTGCTGTTTTTACCCATCCAGATATAACAAAGAATGCTCTTTCAATGTTTTCTGCTGAATGGGATAGAGCAGTTGCGAAAGATTTCCACTTTTCGGGTACAGCTTATTTTCGAGCAACTGATACAGATTCTTTTAACGGCGACGGATCCGAATTTGAAGAATGCGTTGGAGACCCGGGTAACGAATACTTATGTCATGGAATGGAGAGTTCTGGAGAAGTCCCCATTCTCGATCAGGTTGGAGGGTTTGCTAACGCTGGGTTCGATGCCATAAACAATATTAGTTGGCGAGACCAAGAGAGCTATGGAGGATCGTTGCAGACAATCTTATCCAAGGAAATCGGAATAAATGAAAACCAATTGATTTTCGGGGGAAGTTTTGACCGAGGGGCAAGTGGATTCGAATCCCAAGTTGAACTGAGCCAATTAACCGACGATAGAGGAACGATCAGGACAGGGCTTTTCGTGCCTGAAGAGGAAGTCGAAATAAAGACCCGAACAGAGACCTGGTCTCTCTACTTTTGGGATACTTTTTATTTTTCTGAAGTAATGAATATTTCGGTCTCTGGACGGTACAATAATTCCGATGTTCTAATACGTGACATCACGGGTAATACTCCAGATCTTAATGGTGACCACCATTTCGATCAATTTAATTTCTCAGCTGGAATTACCCACGACATCTTTCCGGAGATGGGTTTCTATTTCAACTTCAGCCAATCTAATCGTGTCCCCACTCCTGTTGAGCTGGCTTGTGCTAATCCGGATGCCCCCTGTAATCTTCCAAACTCCTTTCTTGCAGATCCTCCACTCGAGCAGGTGCGGACAGACACATTGGAAGGAGGTTTTCGGGGCGAGATCAGAGATTCGGTTGAATTAGAGGTCGGGGTTTTTCGATCCGAGAACAAGGATGACATTATCTTTATCAGCACCGGTGGTGTAACAAGTAACCAAGGTTACTTTGACAATATAGGGAATACACTTCGACAGGGAATAGAATTTCGTATGAAAGGCGATCTCGAAAGCATTCAGTGGCATTTTAACTATAGTTATCTTAGGGCTGAATTCAACAGTGCCTTCGTCTCGAATAGTCCCTATCATCCTAATTCAAGTATTAACGGTGATATCAATGTGGGGAGAGGTGACCGTATTCCTTCAATTCCTCAGCATAATCTAAAGGCAGGTGTTAAATGGGAATCTAGAAATAGTCTCAGTCTCAGTGCTGATGCCTCATACATTTCTGGGCAATACCTACGGGGAGATGAAATGAATGCCCTTGCCTTAATAGATGGGTACGTAGTATTCGATTTTTTTGGACGCTATGAATTAACTCAATTGCTTTCGGTCTTCTGGAAGGTCGATAATCTGCTTGATTCGATATACGAGACTTTTGGTCTTCTGGGTGAACCCGATGAAGTCTTGGGAGAGGATTTCGAGAATCCTAGATTTTTGGCGCCCGGGCCACCTTTTGGTGTTTGGGTTGGCTTAGAGTATGAATTTTAGTTGTACCGAGTGCTGTCATATAAGACGTCGATGAGATTTTTCCTTAAGTTTAGGATTACTAGTCCAGACTTTAAGGGGATCTAGTTTTCCTTCCTAGAGTTTCACAAGGGAATTTATTCCTTTTCTCCATCTCCTTCGGATGTGGCTTTGACTTATGGACACCAGGCTGTTTTATAAACTCGAGTCTCTCATTTTTGGGATTTTCCTCAGGGTAATGTTCGACTAACTAAGAGATTGAAGCGTTGATTAACAAATGAACCGCCTAAAGGATAAAGTAGCTATTTTAACTGGAGCAGGAACCCGAGAAGTTGGGGATGATGCTCTTTACGGGACCGGCAGTGCAACCGCGATACTTTTTGCCCGGGAAGGTGCGAAAGTCGTATTAGTGGATATGGACAGTGGTAATGCAGAAAGAACTCGTGCTAGGATCAGAGATGAAGGAGGCGAGGTCGAGGTTGTCGAGACCGATGTATCACAACCCTCTCAATGCAGGGCTTCTGTAGAAGCCGCGATTTCCTATTTTGGTAGGTTAGACATCTTGTTCAACAATGTGGGTACATTTGGATCGGGGAGGATCACTGAAGTTGAGGAGGATACATGGGACCATCAAATGGCAGTTGGATTGAAGGGAATGGCATTCATGTGCAAGTATGCAATCCGACGCATGGCTGAGTCTGGAGGTGGGTCGATCATCAATATTTCCTCAATAGACGGGATGCGAGCTGGGTTTCGTCCTAACGTACCATATGGAGTAGCGAAAGGCGGTATTATTTCGATGACTCGTCATACTGCTGTTCATCACGGGCGGGCAAATATTAGGGTCAACTGCATTGCACCCGGTCATATCCATACAACGTTTGTAAGCAGTCTCTCAGAAGAAGATCGAGAGCTCCGTCGTCGGATTTCTCCGCTCGGAAATGAAGGAACAGCATGGGACGTGGCATGGGCCGCAGTTTATCTTGCAAGTGATGAGGCACGATGGGTATCGGGCGTTGTGCTCCCAGTTGACGCGGGTCTATTTGCTGGAAGTCCTTTGTCTTTGGTTGATAATCTTATGGACGGCTGAGGGTCTAAACAAGATTTGAAGCTCCATTACGATGACAAAAGAAGACTTTTCAGATTTATTCTGAACAATAAAAATTATTATGTCCTATTCATTCGTTGCGAAGAAAATGTATCGGATGCCGACTCATTTTGGGCCAATGATGGGTCCCCGTCAGCATCCAGATGGTCGCAAGTTCGAGTGTGTTGATAATCCTAAGACCTTATCGATCTCAGTGTCGTTTCTTAGTAACGCCGAACAATTAGAGCGTTTGCTGCCGGATTGTTTTGAACTTGACGAAAAACCGATTGTAACGGTTTCAGCAAGTTATATGAAGGAAATTGAATGGCTTGCGGGTAGGGGCTATAACACTCTTGGCGTAACGTTTCCGGCTGTCTTTAGAGGGGATCGGGACAATGTCCGGGGGGCTTTTCTCAGTGTGCTCTGGGAAAATCTTACTGATCCCATTCTAACAGGGCGTGAGGAGCTAGGATTTTCTAAAATCTACTGTGAATTGCCCGAACCCCAAATTTCGAGCACAGAGGCCCAGTGTTCTGCTGGTTGGTTAGGCTTCAATTTCATGAATATGTCCCTATCTGACCTCGTACCTAAGCCTGTGGAGATGGCATCCGAATCCGGTGACAATACGATAGATGGAACCCTTCATTACAAGTACATTCCCAAGACAGGAGAATGGGGTGTTCCTGATGTTGCTTACCCCGTTATCACTCCAGTTTCCGGAGGGCATCGGAAAATAGTTGAAGAATTGGTTGGGGACGGGAATCTAACGTGGAATCGTGCAAGATGGGAAGACCTTCCAACGCAATTTAACGTGATCAATGCATTGGCTGATTTAGAACTGGTAGAGGTGCTAGAGGGAACCCTAACTCGATCTATTGGCGGCAAAGATTTAAGCGATCAGCGAATCCTATATTAGTTTGTTAAGGAACAGCTAATATTATGAGTACTCGATCATTCTAAGAGCTTCTTCGGAGGGTTCGACCCCTAATCCAGGTCCAGTGGGAATACTGTAGGCTCCTTTCTCACATCGCATATCCCCCGTGATCAAGTATTGATTTCGGTCGAAAATAGAATGTTGGTATTCATGGGCCGGGAGAGAGCGAATGGAAGCGCTAACCTGCAGGCTAGCGGCCAGGAAAATGCCAAGACCAATGGTTGCATGTGGAATTGTTTGGAGGTGATGAGCTTCAGCCAGTTGCGCCATACGGACAAATTCAGTTACGCCGGTATGTCCCATTTCAGGCTGTATTATGGATACAGCCTGACGGTCTAACCTCAAACGCACATCGAAAACAGTACGCCATTCTTCTCCAAGAGCGATGGGAACCCTAACAGCGGTCGCAATACGAGCCTGACCATCAATATCTTCCGATTTACATGGTGCTTCGACAAACCAAGGCCGGTGGGGTTCAAGAGATCTGATAATCTCAATCGCATCTGCTGCAGTGTAGGCCCAATGGTAATCTATGGCTATCTTCACATTATCTCCAAGACGTTCTCTTAGATGAGCAATTTCTTCTAAGGTTGGAATGTCTGCAGCGACGCCGGCAGTCTTGAACATATCGAATCCGCGACTCTGCCATTTTGCGGCTAGATCCGAACGTTCGTTTTGGGTTGGACACGGTAACCCAGAGACATAGGCAGGGATGGAATGGCGTCTTTTCCCTCCAAGGAGCTTTGCCAGCGGCTTTCCTGATTGCTTGCCGCAAATATCCCAAAGAGCAATGTCAATAGCAGCCAGTGCATCCATATAAAACCCGCTAGAATATCCACGGACCCGCATGAGGTCGTAGAGCTCGTCGTGGATTACCATAGCATCCCAAGGATCACGGCCTACTACAAACCCTGATAGAAGATCATCGATGATCGCTGTGACTGCTCCAGGAGCGACAATCCCGTAAGTCTCGCCCCATCCAATCACACCGTCACGAGTTTCTATGCAGACAAGGACACTCCGATCGAATGATGGGTAGACCGTCCCGTTTCTACGTACAATGTAACCTCGATCGTCGAGTGTTTCGCCTGGAAGTAGTTTTCCAAGGTAGGGAGTGTCCCGAGGAATCGTCAAAACACCGGTTTTAATATTGCGCACCGAGTCACTCATATCACGTACCTATTGGGTGGTATCCGCTGAATATATTTAGAAGGTGAATCACTATTAAAATTTTCCCAGGAAACTTTCAAATTAAGTTTCGATAATCAACCAATGAATTAAAGTTTACACCGGATGTAAAGACTCAGGTTTTACAGCTGATCTAAGCACGTCCCGGACCTTTGTACTCACGTCCAAACGGAAACCCGAACGGTTCGTCAAATGGACGGAAGGGCACAAGGGAGGCGATTTTATCGAGTCGACGAAGAATATCAGAGTTCAGGGGGCCCTTTTCTACCGATGCTACGTTCAGTTCTACTTCCCTTGAGGATCGGGCGCCCATTAGAGTACAATCTATGTGCGGATTTGAAATGACGAACCGAATAGCACATTCGGCGAGCGTCATATCGACTTCATCAAGAAAAGCGTAGAGTTTACGTATTTGTTCGCGACGAGGTGGAGAAATCCAATTCGCTGTTTCAATCTCTTTGTCTTGTCGCTGTGCTATAGCTCCCTGTTGCAGTGGTGAACCTATAATAATCCCCAACCCGTTTTCAACGGCTGCAGGCAGGATCTCTCGTTCTGCTTCACGCCACAATAGGCTGTAGTTAAAGGCGGTCAAAACGATATCGAACTTACCCGTTCGGATGAGATCTGCCATCCTATAGGCGGTGGTGCCGGCTATACCAATCGCCCTTATTGTGCCTTCCCGTTTGAGATCTTTGAGGAGGTCAAGCACTGGGCCTTCAAAGTTTCGATTATTCTTCCACCAGTCATAATAGCCGGGTCGATCCGGTTCGTGAATGAAGAGAATATCGATATGATTTCGCCCAAGAAGACGGAGGCTCGTTTCGAGCGATTCTTGAAGCTGATCGCGGTTTTGCGGATCGAAAGGCTGAGGCCGTCCTCCGAGCTTGGTTGAGACGATAAGAGGAGTTTGGATTTCGTCCAGGGTCCTGCCGAGCACTAACTCACTATTTCCGTATGAGGGAGCCGTGTCGGTGTAGTTAACACCCAGGTCCACTGCTCGATGAATGGTTTCTCGGGCTCCATCGAATCTCGAATATTTTGAACTGATTTGAAGGCCACCTATTCCCAGACGGCTTACCTTTATGCCTGTTTTTCCTAAAGTTCGTTGATCCATTAATCCAATTGTTTCCGAGGATCGCTCCCAGGGTTTGGTGCCGCCCGTCTCTATTCATTTAATCCCTCAATTTTAAATCGGTCTGTAGCCCTAGACGGTCGAGGTTTCCCTTTCACGATAGAACTTTTGGGGGAAGATTAGTTTCCTTGTTGTTGTTCCGTTTTGAGGACTCCGATGCACCGCAGGTTGCGATAGCGCTGGGCGTAATCAAGACCATAGCCCACAACGAATTCATCGGGAATCTGAAATCCAACAAGGTCAATTTCAAAGGCGACTTTACGACGAGCTTTCTTTTCAAGAAGAACGGCTGTTCGAATCGATGCAGGATCCATATCGAGAACGTACTGATAAACTTTAGAAATGGTATTTCCAGTATCGATAATATCGTCGACTAAGAGGACATGCCGATTAGCGAGATCAAGTGTCAGTGTACTTGAGATTTTAGGCCCGTTGACAGGGGAGGTCTCATCCTCATAGCTAGAGACACGTATACAGTCGATTCTAACTTGACCTGGAAGATTACGAACGAGATCAGCGGTAAAAAGAATTGCACCATTAATGATCGAGATGACTGTTATTTCTTCATCTGGGTCATAGAGGTTGGAGATTTCTTTAGCTAGTTCCTTCACTCGTTCCTCTATTTGTTCCTCCGTAATGAGCACCTTTTCGAGGTCAGCAAGCATGAGTTGTGAATTCGATAGTTGGGCGGTAGGTTGGGTGATAGCTTGAATTGTCATGGGGTTTTCACGTTTACGAATGCGCCCACAACAGCGGGATGATTCCGGAGTTCGTTGAAACCCCTAGGAGTCACATTCCAGGTTAGAGATTGAGCGATATCGCTGAAAACCGCATGGTGATCTTCAGCTAGAAAACCAATTCTCAAGCGAGTCGGGCCAGGTTCCTCCATAATTGAAGTGGTGAGGTTTGAAAGGAAGTCATTTGCCTTCTCATTTGGTTCCAGGATCCAATCGATCTGCTTTATAAGTCGTGAAGGAAATCGGTTTAAGATGGATACTGAATCCGCGCTGAGGCGATAGTCGTCAGCGCGATTCAGAAGAACACCAGTGACTAATACAATGTTACCTGGAAGGATCGAGGGATCAAATTTTTCATAAGCTTCGGCAAATATATTTATGCTGAAGGTTGCTTTCCTTGTTGCGAGTTCGAGAATCGCCCATGGACGGTTGTCCTTACGTGTGAGTTTCTTTGTTAGAGTTGAAACTACACCACAAAGTCGAAAGGGAGTTCGATCATTGGTTCCTCTAAGATTGGAGTTTTGAAAGGTATTTATAGGTTCATCTAGTCCACAGAAGATATCTAAGGGATGACCGGATACGTAAAATCCGAGTAACTCCTTTTCATCCTTAAGTATCTCGTCCATAGGTTTTTCTGAACCATTCTTTCTAGAAGGGGAAGGACCTTTTTTACCTTCTATTTCCTTGCTGATCTCGTTTTCTGCATTACCCATCAGATCAAAGAAATTGCCTTGTCCTCTCGCGAGATCACGTTGAATGGCGGCGGCTTCACCCAGAATTGTGTCTAGTTCTTCCAGTAAATGACCGCGATGGTCGCCTAGGGAGTCAAAGGCACCGGATCGAATAAGATGTTCCATAACCCGTCGGTTGACGGAACGACTGTCAACCCGAAGGGTAAAGTCCTTAAAACTCCCGAAATCTCCTGCTCTTTCCCGTTCTTCGATAATCTTTTGGGAAGCGCTGTCTCCAACCCCTTTGATAGCTGCTAGACCAAAACGTATAGATCCGGTCTGACTTCCATTGGCGGAAGGATCACCGTTGAGTATAGGAGTGAAACTCTCTCTCGACTCATTGATATCAGGACTCAAAACCGGTACGTTCTGGGATGCTGATTCATCGACGAATCGTGAGACTTTATCACTGTTGCCTAATTCGGAAGAGAGGAGAGCAGCCATGAACTCAACCGGATAATTTGCCTTCAGAAAGGCGGTGCGATAGCTTAGCATGGCGTAGGCGGCAGAATGGGACTTAGTAAAGCCGTAGGTGGCAAATTTTTCCAAGGTCTCAAATATTCGAAGTGCCTCTCCGCTGTCTATGTCATTGTGATTTTTAGCTCCTCTTACAAAGTTCTCTCTTTGCGAATCCATCACTGACTGGATTTTCTTGCCCATTGCCAGACGGAGTATATCGGCTTCACCCAATGTGTAGCCAGCTATGATTCGCGCTGCTTCCATTACCTGTTCTTGATAAACTAATATCCCATGGGTTTCATTTACCACTTCTTGGAGTAGTGGATGAAGGCTTTGAATGGTAGAGGGATCCTTCTTCCCCTTGATATATTTCGGGATATCTTGCATAGGCCCAGGCCGATAGAGGGCAATAAGCGCTATGATCTCCTCGAATCGACTCATACCTATTTGACAGCAAAGTGTTTGCATGCCTCGAGATTCGAGTTGGAAAACTCCTGTTGTTTGGCCGCTATTCAGTAATGCAAAGGTTTTTGGGTCGTCTAAAGAAATCGATTCGATATCGAATTCTGGGTTTTCTCGAATGCGACGAATATGCTCTTCGGTATCGGCGATTACGGTTAATGTTTTTAATCCAAGAAAGTCCATCTTGAGCAGTCCAAGATCTTCAATGGGACCCTTGGAATACTGCGTTGTAAGATCCCCCTCCTGAAGGGTTACAGGAACTAGGTTAGTGATCGGTTGATCGCCAATAATCATACCACAGGCGTGCTTCCCGGTATTGCGCACCATTCCTTCGATTACTTGACCCTGCTCCACGATACTTTTCGTCACGGTATTTCCGGAGATTTCGTTCTGGAGCTCACGAGAACGATTGATTGAATCATCAATCGAGACATTGAGCTCGTCAGGGATCATTTTTGCCAACCGATCGGCATCAGCAAAAGGTACGTCATTAACACGGGCCAAATCTCGAATCGACATTTTGGCCCCGAATGTTCCGAACGTTATTATGTGAGCAACATGATCTTCGCCATATTTTTCCCTTACGAAGTCAACCACTTCGTCCCGCCGCCTCATGCAAAAATCTAAGTCGAAATCCGGAGGCGAAACGCGTTCTAGATGGAGCATACGTTCGAATAAAAGGCCAAACCGCAACGGATCAATGTCAGTAATTTTTAGTAGATAGGAGACGATACATCCGACTCCAGATCCGCGACCGGGCCCAACGGGAATTTTCTTTTGTCTAGCCCAGTAGATAAAGTCCCAAACTATGAGGAAATAGTCGAGAAAACCGGTTCCGATTATGATTGCGAGTTCATAGTCGAGTTTACGACTAACCATTTGGGAAAATTCAGATTTCTTTTTTTGATGACCATCGGATCGGCGAGGGGCGTTTTCATATTTTACTCCGTAACGGTCCAGTAGTCCTCTTTTACAGAGGTCGAAAAGGAATAATCCATTCTCGCGTAAATCGTTCCGGTGTACCTCTGGTTTTATGGCTTGATCTGAGCTCTCCTTTTGAACATTAAGTTTAGCTTTTTCAGCGACATAGATATCTAGGATTCGTTCGAGGTTGTCCTGGTCTGGCTTGAATTTGATCTCTTCTGGCTTCTTAAAAATAGGATTGTGATTCTCTCCGAACGGGATCTCCAATTCGCACATGTCAGCGACTGCTCGAGTATTCGTGATAGCCTCAGGAAATTCGCTAAAGATTTCGCCCATTTCTTCCACGCTCTTGAGATAGAATTCAGGACATGGATATCGAAGGCGTTCTTCGTCACTTAGTCTTTTACCGGTCTGGATGCAGAGCAATGAGTCATGGGCGTTCCAGTCCTCACGTCTAACGTAATGGACGTCGTTAGTACAGACAACTTTTAGATTAAACTCCTTAGCCAGGCGAAGGAGTTCAGGGAAGAGATTTTTTTGAATTGGAATGCCGTGATCTTGCAATTCAATGAAGTAGTTCTCTTGTCCGAAAATATCGACAAACTTGCCGACCGCTTCTCGTGCCTTAGCGTAGTCGTTGTAGAGAAGGAATTGTGGGACGACTCCATTTAGACAGCCACTGAATCCAATCAATCCCTCAGAGTGGGCTGCGAGTTTATCTAGGTCGACCCTCGGGCGGTAGTACATCCCCTCAGTATGAGCCAGAGATACAAGCTTCGAAAGGTTTCGGTAGCCCTTTAGGTTTCGAGCGATTACCCCTTTGTGATGAATCTTATATTTTGGAAAATCGCTGGGGTCTCGCCTCTGCACCTGATCGAATTCCTCCCTTGCGTTAGGCTGCCTTCTCTCTCTTCTGGGGCGATCACTCATCGCATGATCATAGACTATGTATACCTCACATCCAAGGAGGGGTTTGACTCCGGCATCCTTAGCCTTCTGATAGAATTCAATGGAACCAAAAAGGTTTCCGTGATCAGTTAAGGCTATAGCTGGCATCCCAAGAGCCAGAGTGCGTTTGATTAGGCTTTCGATTCGACAGCAGCCGTCTAGCAAACTGTGATCAGAGTGAACGTGAAGGTGGACGAACTGGTCCGCTGCTGCCATGCTACGCTTAGAATAAATCGGTTAAAGTCGAATATTCAAGGAGGATTTAAGAATTCTTATTCACATTCATACGCTGCTTGACTCCTTCAACGTGACCGCTACGATTGCTCAGGATTGTAAATGCCAGTAGAAGTTAAAATACGAAAAGGCGAGCCCATGGAACGTGCTCTCCGGCGTCTGAAGAAGAGATTGGATCGAGAGGGCGTGATTAGGGACGTGCGTGCCAAGAGGTATTTTGAGAAACCTTCGGAAGTGAAGCGTCGAAAGAAGAAGATTGCTGCATTTTCCAATATGCTGAGGCTTCGCCACGAGAATAGGTAATTACCGAGTATTTTCTCACATCAGCTTCTCCACGATTTCCTAACCTATTGTGTAGAGTGGGTTCGGGTCGAACCCTGGTAGATCTTCAAGCTGTCGTGTTGGTATGTACAGTGGTATTTTTAGATTTTAGAGGAATTCGTTAACCCAGCGGCGGTGGGGACCCGATAGGGCGACTTTGTCGAGGTTCGAGAGATGAATCCAGTGGAGATCCGAGGAGGCTTCTATCCTTTTCCGCAGGGCTGGATTTGGATCTAGGTAATAAAGTTTCTCAGTTATCCGTTCGTTGCCGATGCTTCGGTTTCTAATAGCAAAAGGGCGGGGAAGATCGATTTCTTCCTTAAATAGATCAGTATTAGGTAACTCATAGATTTTCGCAAGGCGGATATTTTTATGAGGCGTTTTGTAAAGAAGAATGGAATTTTTGTTGCGAACGAAAAGACGCTGTACGGAGAGTCGACGGGTTAACCTGGGGTGGAATTTTGGAATTAAATGTGCTGTTCCATTTTGACCGGTGATGCAAAAATTTAGGAGAGGACAGTTGGTGCATTTGGGTTTGTTCTTCAAGCAGACGGTTGCACCAAGTTCCATCATCGCTTGGTTGTGTACTCCTGGGTTGGCGGATTTGATTAGCCAATTGGCAACGGGGGCGAGGGATTTTGCGGCAGAGGTAGCGTTTCGAAATAATTGAGAACAGTTGAAAATTCTAGCGAGGACGCGAATAACATTTCCGTCTAAGCAAGCAATGTGTTGCCCGAAAGAGATACTGGCTATGGCGGCTGCGGTGTAAGGACCGACTCCAGGGAAAGTTTTCCATTGCTCGGCAGTTTCGGGAGTTTTGGGAAGAGAAACAAAGGTTTTCGCCAATTGGAGAAGATTGCGGGCCCGTTTGTAGTAACCTAGACCTTCCCAGGCTCTAAGTACATTATTTTCATCAGCTTGCGCAAGAGTATTGAAATCAGGGAATTGATCTATCCACCTTTCAAAATAAGGAATGACTGTTTTGACCTGGGTTTGCTGAAGCATGAATTCTGATACCACCGTCTTATAGAGAGAGGGATTTTCCCTCCATGGGAGAGGGCGGCTCCTTTCTGTGTACCATTTGTTGAGGACCTCTATTAATTTTTGGTCTTCACAGGATTGTGGATTGAACATTCTCAGGAATTCTATCTTAATAATTGGAGGTGGCGAGAAAATCGACAAAGAAGCCTGATGAGGAGCCTAAAAAGCTGAGTTCCTATACCTTAAGCTTGGACGATGGGCAGATGAAAAAGCTTGAGGACATTTGCGATCAGAAGGGCTTCGGGTATTACGAAGTCGGCTATTCCCGTTTCGCCTTCAAGTCGAAACATGACCGCATCAATATCGTGGGTTATGAAAGCGGAAAGGTTGTTATTCAGGGCAAGGGTACGGAGGATTTTGTACGAGACGTGGTAGAGTCCGAGGTTACAGGCGAACCAAGGCTAGGCTATGAAGAATTCCATAACCCGCAATGGTTTGATGAGCACGCAGGCTTAGATGAGGCGGGGAAGGGAGATTTGTTCGGACCCCTAGTAACAGCCTGTGTAGTGGCGGACGGAGCGATGGTCCGGGCGTGGATAGAGAAGGGTGTTCGAGACAGCAAGAAGATGACTGATTCCTCCATTTTGCGTTTAGAGAAGTTGATCAAGGCAACCCGAGGCGTGGTAGTTAAAACTGCCTATTGCAGGATGAGGAAATACAATGAGTTGATGTCCAAACCAAATGCAAATCTTAATCGGCTGTTGGCTTGGTTACATTCTCGTTCGTTAGAAGACGCCCTTGGGGTTCGTACAGTGAAATGGGGCTTGCTTGACCAGTTTTCGACTACACCTCTTGTTCAGAATTATTTGAAGGTGAAATCGTTTAAACTAGAAGCACAGCCAAGAGCTGAAGTGGATCCAGTTGTAGCTGCAGCTTCTATTTGTGCTCGTGCCGAATTTCTTCGGCAGATGAAAGGATTGTCAGAGAATTTTGGTGAAACACTTCTTAAAGGAGCTAGTTCCAATGCAAAAAGTCAGGCCGTTCGGATTGTAGAAAAAATGGGGGATAGGGCACTTGGTGACTTTGCGAAACTACACTTTAAGACGGTTTCTGAAGTGATGAATTTGGTACGGAGATAAAGACTTCTTGAATCCACTGAGAGCACTAGATTGTAAGTTGCATGAGAGGCTACATGAAGCGGTCCTTGATTGAATTTGATTTGGATGCAGTGTCGGGATGTAGCGGTATAGCGGGCGTCGATGAGGCAGGCAGAGGAGCTCTGGCTGGTCCGGTAGTAGCATCAGCAGTTTGTTTATCTGAGAACTTCTATGCCTATCGGCATAGTCTTCCTGAAATTTCTGAGGTAAATGATTCTAAAAAACTGTCAGATCGACAGCGTAAAAGGGTATTTAAGGGCCTATGGAAACTGCGAGACTCTGGATCGATTGAGATCGAGATTGGGGTGGCAACAGTCAGTGAGATAGAGAAAATGAATATTCTAGGAGCAACACGTATGGCTATGCGGCGAGCTCTCTATCGACTAGCGAAAGTCTTTCCTGAAGGAGTTGACCCTGCGGCATCTAGAGAGAAAGAATTCCTGTTTCGGAGGGGCTGCGATGACAGCGCAACGACGCCCGATAGCCCCATGATAAGGAGGACACATAAGATACTCGTTGACGGAAACCCCCTTAGTCCTTTCCCTTACAAACACACTGCTGTTGTCAAGGGAGACGGCAAATCCCTTGCTATTGCAATGGCCTCAGTTGTTGCGAAGGTCGTTCGGGACCGTATAATGTGTGGTTTGGATTCGCTTCATCCGTATTACGGATTTTCTAACAACAAGGGATACGGGACTAATTTCCATTGTGCGGCGATTAGAGATAAAGGTCCTTCCCGACATCACCGGAGGCTGTTTTTGAGGAGGCTCCTGGAGCCCGAATCGGAGCGTAATCAGTTGGAATTTTATCATTCCTAGAAAGGGATTTTGCAATGGATTCGAAAGGGATGAGATCTCTCGGAGCAGTTGAATCTGGTTCTGCCAAATTCCGAGCGATGAATCCTGAATCTAGTAAGAGATTAATATGACCCAGAGGATTCGAGTTGGGCAAATTACTTTTTTGTTTAGCTCCTTAATGTGCATCAACTAGGTGTAAAGATTAATGGCTTCAACTGAGCGCTTAGATTGATGAAATTTATACATCCCATTTTAAGTTGCGTGGAGGCTCAGGAGCTTGAGAGGCGGCTGCTTAACGGTGATGAGGCTCGAGAGTGGAAGGCGATGAACCAAGCAGGGCGTTCTCTGGGAATTAGGGTATTAGATGATTTTGGTGAAATTGGATATTTCCCGGAATGCGGAAGGATCCTAGTCCTGGCCGGGAAGGGTCATAATGGAGGAGATGCAATTCTGGCTGCGGATGAAATACTTAAGGCAAAGAATAAGGCTAAAGTGACTGTGGCTTTAGTCCTTGGAGACCGTGGCTTGAAGCCTTTGGTCAGGCGTTCAGTAGAATTGCTGTTGAGAAACTGGGGAGAGCAAGCCGAGGTTCTGTCATGGAGGGATAACGAAGTTGAACGATTCGAAAAGGTTGAGTGGGATATATGTCTTGACGGGATTATCGGTATGCAATTTCAACCTCCCTTGAAGGGTATAGTAGAGCGATGCGTGAAGTGGGCAAACGAACGCTGCCGGGCTCGATTGCGTGCGGCAGTCGATCTTCCCACTGGAGTTGGTGACGGATGCAGCGGAGTTCGATTCCAAGCGGATTTCACATATGCTACAGGTATCTTGAAACGGCCGCTATTAGAGCCGGATTGCGTGGATAACGTAGGAAGAATCCGTTATTTGGACATTGGCTTTTTTGAAGGCGATATTGAACAAAATACTGGTGATTATGTCCTCCTTTCAAAGACCCTGCAGCCTGTTTCTGAGTTTCGACCTTCGAATAGTGACAAGCGGTCTTACGGTCACCTTTACTTAGTAGGAGGTTCGCAAAGAATGCCAGGGGCGATTCAGATGGCAGTGAGAGCGGCGGTGAAGAGTGGGGTTGGATTGGTGACAGCTTTTGTTCCCAAGTCGGTGGTCGCTCATTTTTCGGCTGTAATTCCGGAGGCAATGTGGGTGCCGATGCCGGAGACTAGAGAGGGTGGCTTGGGTTTGAATGGAATAGAAAAGATTACAGAAACAATCGACCAGGCATCAGCTTTGGTGGTGGGGCCAGGAATGGGGAAGGAAAAAGAAACTCAGGAATTAATTACTCGGATCGCTTCTGAGACAACGGTAAAATTGGGGATTGATGCTGATGGTTTACAGAATGAAGTGATTAAGGTTTTGGGAAAGCGGCCAAAGGGGGCGGGAGAGGTTGTTATTACCCCTCACCTGGGGGAATTCAGACGGATTTTAGATAACAAGGAGAATACCGAGAAGAAACTAGACCTCTGTAGCTTTTCATTTTGTCACAATGTCATTACTGTTCTTAAGGGTAGGATTACCCGAATAAGTGATGGCGATCGGACGATTCATAGTTTTTTTGGTGGACCTCTTTTGGCGAGGGGAGGGAGCGGTGATTTATTGGCAGGGTTAGTTGGAAGCATGTTGGCTCGTCCAGGTGCTGATGGGTTGAAGGCTACTTGCCAAGCCGTGGCACTTCATGGCTTAGCCTGCGATCAACTGGTTCAGCGGCGAGGAGCAGAAGCTATCAGGACTACAGATCTCCTTGAGTTTTTAGGGGAGGCAATTCGGTGTTGGTGAGGTCGGAAATCGCAGAGCCGCTCTTCTGCTAATTGTTTAGCCTGGGGGCCAGGCCATTTGGCGGCCTCCGAGGAGGTGAACATGCATATGGGGTACGCTTTCACCACCGTGGGGACCATTATTGATGACAATACGAAAACCGGAGGAGAGTTTGTTTTTTTTAGAGATGTTGGTGGCTGTTAGGAGAAGATGTCCGAGGATTTCACGATCATCATCATCAGCGTCTCCAATGCGTTGAATTACCTTTTTGGGAATTACGAGGATGTGGGTAGGGGCCTGAGGGTTGAGGTCATGAATAGCAATACAAAGATCATCCTCGTATTCAATTTTGGCTGGGATATCTCGATCGATTATCTTTTGGAATATGGGTTTTTCCATCACACGTGTACGATTTGAAGCTTCGTTTTTCGGGTGGCGGAAGAGGCTGCAAGCTCGTCGATGTAGCGAATAGCGTTGGTGTAACGTAAGGCGATGCGTTGAGTCCAATATTTTCTTTTAGGGCAAAGACAGGATCGGAGGCCAGTCACAAGAAGTACAGTGTGTCGATACCCGGCGAGCTCCTTAAAACTGTCAAGTACCCATTTGCGTATCCAAAGCGGGTCGTAGTGCTGTTCAGAAAAGTCAAGGAAACAAAAGGCACTAGAATTGGTATTGAGAATGGGGGACCTAAGGAGTGCGGGAAGGGTTTGGGAGAATTTCTGAATTGAAGATCGACTGAGATGGGAGCCGGTTAGGTAGTACTCGATGGCTGATTTGATCTGGCAAGTAAGGAAGAGATCGTTTCCGACGGTAGGGCCAAAGAGTGAATGAAGGCAGTGAAGTTTAGCGAGTTCGTTTGAGTTATTCATTTGGCCGTGAGGCAATGGATCTGCTACTCTCCTCCTGGAAATTGCGATAAGCGCTGGCAAATCGAATGTATGCTATATCATCAATTAGTCTTAGTTTCTCCATGGTCCATTTCCCGATTGCTGCGCTTGGGATTTCTTGGTCAAACTCGCCTTCTAGTTCGATCACAACATCAGATATGAGCATGTCAATCTGTTCAAGGTCGATTGGTCTCTTTTCGCAGGCCCGTCGGATCCCATGTAACATTTTGTTACGATCGAATTCCTCTCGGCGGCCGTCTGATTTAATTACGACTCGATCGCCGCGGAGAACTTCCTCAATTGTTGTGAATCGGTAAGCGCATGCAGGGCACTGACGACGGCGCCTTATAGAGAGGCCGTTTCGTCCAATTCTCGAATCTATTACCCGGGTATCATGAGTTGAACACTTGGGGCAGATCATTAGCTTGTCTGGTTGAGGAAATTTTGGAGAATCAGGATCCCTTGATTAGTGGCGAGTGATTCGGGATGAAACTGGACACCCCACACAGGAAATTCCAGGTGCTTGATGGCCATGATCTCACCCTCGGAAGTGTCAGCTATCACCTGAAGGGAATCTGGAACAGAATCTGGATCAATGACGAGGGAATGATAGCGCGCAGCGGGAAAGGGGGAATCCAACCCTTCGAAGATCTGATCACCGCGGTGGTGTATCATGGATGTTTTGCCATGCATGAGATTGGTTGCCTTCACAATGCGGCTGCCAAAGCATTGACCAATACATTGGTGTCCGAGGCAGACTCCTAAGATAGGAGTTTTGTGACAAAAGGCTTCGATTATTTTGAGGCTGACTCCGGCGAAATCGGGAGTTTTGGGTCCAGGCGATATCAAAATGCGATCAGGATTTAATGCGGCTGCTTCTTCTGTGGTAATCTCGTCGCTACGGTAGACCTTTTGTTCGACGCCAAGCTCCCCAAAACACTGGACCAGGTTATAGGTGAAGGAATCAAAGTTGTCGATGATTAGAAGCATGTTCCTGAAAAATGGTTTGTGAAGGATGTTGAGTCAAGTGGTAGAGTGGATGCTGTACTAGCAGTAATAGATACTGACCTGGTTATGGTCCATTTTCTCGGAATCAATGGATGTGGAGATATAAAGAAGCAGATGTAGCACATCTGCTGTAGTCGACATAATCCTACAAGATTGTCACGGCATGAGGTGAATGGCAACAGCTAGTTCACAGAGGAAGAGTATGACTATTCAGCACAGCGAATCTATTGGCTTTACTAGTTCAAGATGAAATCAAACTTGCTAGTTTGGCGAGGGTCTGGATATGTAAGGGTTAGTGTCGAGGTATTTCAAGATCGAGTCAGAGATGTCTGGTTTAGAGGCCCGGGCGGGTCGGTTGCAGACGCAACACGGAGATGTGGCTACGCCGATATTCATGCCGGTTGGTACCCAAGCCAGTGTGAAGTCGCTGACACCTGTGCATTTGCATGAGGTTGGAGCTCGGGTCATTTTGGGCAATACATATCATTTGAATCTTCGACCAGGATCGGATACGATACACAAACTCGGTGGACTTCATCAATTCATGGGATGGGGAGGTCCAATTTTGACAGATAGTGGTGGCTATCAAGTATTCAGTCTTTCCCGCCTTCGAAAAATCACAGACCAGGGAGTTTTTTTTCGGTCTCATATTGATGGAGAGGTAGTATTTTTGGGTCCTGTCGAAGTTATGAACATTCAACGAAACTTGGGATCGGACATAGCGATGGTATTGGATGAATGTTCTCCATCCCAAAGCAAACGGGATGTCTGTGCCCAAGCGGTGGAGCGAACGGTTTATTGGGCAGACAGGTGTTTGACAATAGCTAATGAAACTGGTTTTCGAAAGGAAGGAGGGCAGGTTTTTGGAATTGTACAAGGTTCAGTTTTTGAAGATTTGCGGACCGAATGTAGTAAGGCACTAGTTTCGATGGGTTTTGATGGCTTTGCTATTGGGGGAGTTAGTGTTGGTGAATCAGAGTCGAAAATGTTCAAACAGGTGAAGTGGGTTTCATCTCAGGTACCTAAGGACTATCCACTCTATGTGATGGGGGTTGGAACCCCGCCTCAGATGCTGCGTATGGTTGCGATGGGGGTAGATATGTTCGATTGTGTGATGCCGACTAGAGCGGCACGCCACGGAATGGTCTTTACTCCTTCCGGCCCGATTAACATTTCCAACAGCAAGTACAGGGAAGACGATAGACCGTTAGTGGATGGAGTTGACAATTACACGTGTCGTAATTTCTCGCGGAGCTATCTCAGGCATCTGGTCACGTCGAAGGAACTACTGGCCCATACGCTTTTGTCTATCCATAATCTCCACTTCTATATCGAAATAATGAGGCAGGCACGACAGCATATTATCGAGGGAGACTTTGATCTGTGGCACAAAGAGTGGATTTCGATTTACGAAGGAAATAAGTAGACGGTGAACACTGAAAGATGAACGGGTGTGACGATTTTATCCTAACTCTTATTTTTGTTCTAGTATGTGTCATATAGATTCAAGGTTTTCATCGAGTCTATGTTGCGAGTTTTCGGAGAAGTATTAGTTGTATTCCGTATTCAATATTCATCAATTACTACTGTATCCGAGGTTGCTATTAATTAGAATATCACCTAGGAGATTTGTGTCCTATATATGAGCTATCCTAATGAGGTGAGACTGCTGGTATGCGTTCGTTGGTAACAGGAGGTGCAGGTTTTCTAGGTAGTCATCTTTGCGAGCGACTTTTGCGAGATGGGCACGAGGTGATATGCTTGGACAACCTCTTTACGGGTTCGAAAAGCAACATCATTCATTTACTTAGTGACCCAGGGTTTGAGTTCATGCGACACGATGTGGTTGAACCATTCAAGGTTGAAGTAGATCGGATTTACAATCTTGCCTGTCCTGCTTCACCACCACACTATCAGTTTAATCCAATCAAGACGGTTAAGACCTCTGTAATGGGTGTAATTAATTGCCTAGGTTTGGCAAAGAGTACGGCGGGACGCATTTTGCAAGCCTCGACGTCAGAAATTTATGGCGATCCTAAGGAACATCCCCAAAGCGAGGCTTATCGAGGTAATGTCAATCCAATCGGTTTACGGGCTTGTTATGATGAGGGAAAACGTTGTGCCGAAACATTGTGCTTCGACTACCATCGTGAAAATAACGTCGACATACGTGTAGTTCGAATATTCAATACATACGGTCCTCGGATGGACCCGAGTGACGGTAGGGTGGTGTCAAATTTTATCGTCCAGGCTTTGCGAGGAGACCCAATCACCATTTACGGAGATGGCACTCAGACCCGCTCGTTTTGTTACGTGGACGATTTGATTTCTGGAATTGTTCGGATGATGGACCAGGAGGAGATTGTTGGTCCGGTTAACCTAGGCAACCCGGTGGAGTTTACAATGTGTGAGCTGAGTGAATGGGTGATAAAATTGACAGGCAGTTCCTCTCGGGTAGTATTTGAGGAATTGCCAGAGGATGATCCGAGGCAACGTCGGCCTGACATCTCGCTGGCAGCGGAGTCCTTAGGATGGGTTCCCAAAATTGAACTAGAATCTGGGCTTCGGAAGACGGTTTCGTATTTCAAGGAATTAATCTCTTCAGGTTGACCCCTTTGTCACAGACTCCAAAGTTCGATATACTCCTAGTATTAACCAGTGAAGGAAGGCTATAATCCTATTGCTGAAGGCAAATTAGATTCGGGATGATTTCTAAAATATTAAAAGCGCTTACAGGAAGGCACTATCGGAAATACCTTAAAAAGGTGAATCCGTTAGTTGCTGCTATCAACCGATACGAGGAAGAGTTTCAACGTCTTTCTGATGAAGAGTTAAAGGGGAAGACCGAGGAGTTCAAGCGCCGGCACAGAGAAGGAGAGAGTCTCAAAGATTTGCTTCCGGAAGCTTTCGCAGCGGTAAAAAATGCAGCCCGGAGGTTAGTTGGGCGGACGGTGACAGTGTGTGATCATGAAATCATATGGGATATGGTTCATTTCGATGTTCAGCTGATTGGAGGTATTGCACTCAATGATCGGCATATAGCTGAGATGGCAACAGGAGAGGGCAAGACACTTGCAGCGACGCTTCCTCTCTACCTAAATGCGTTGACGGGTAAGAACTGTCAGCTGGTGACGGTGAATGATTACTTAGCGAGAAGAGATTCAGAGTGGATGGGGTACATTTATCGGTTTCTCGGACTCTCGGTTGGTTGTATCCAGAATTCAATGGATCCTGTCGCCCGTCGTGAAATCTATGGATATGACATTACCTATGGCACGGCTAGTGAATTCGGATTTGATTGCCTTCGCGACAATGGAATGGCGACGCGTATTGAGGACCAGGTTCAGAGGGACCACTACTATTGTATTATCGACGAAGTAGATTCCATATTAGTAGATGAAGCGCGTACTCCTTTGATTATTTCTGGGCCGGTCCAGGTTGATAGAGAGATGCCCTTCCAGGAGCTGAAGCCAAGTATTTCGCGATTGGTTCGACAGCAATCTGTGCTATGCAATCAACTTATATTGGAGGCAAAAAAGGAGTTGAATGGGGGAGGCGGAGAGGATTTCGATGTCTTTAATAAACTTCTCCAGGTAAAACTCGGAATGCCCAAAAACAAACAGTTTCTGCGTATTATGGAAGACGGAGGCGTTCGAAAACCATTTGATAAATTCGAATTGGAAATGGGCAGTGATTTCAACAAGGAGCAGTTCTTCTCTCTAAAAGAAGAGCTCTTCTTTCTCATCGATGAAAAAGGGCATCAAGCAGATTTGACGGAGAAAGGGAGGCGTTTTCTACGCCCAGATGACGAAGATGCCTTTGTTTTACCTGATCTTCCATCGATCTATTCAGAGATCGATGGAAAAAATGATCTGGAGCCAGAGGAAAGGGACCGCAAAAAATCAGACGAGCAAAAGCGATTTGAGAAGTTGAGCGAGGATATTCATGGGATTAGCCAACTTTTGAGAGCATATTCTCTCTACGAGCGGGATGTAGAGTACATCGTGAAGGATGGGAAAGTAATGATCATCGATGAAAATACAGGCAGGATCATGCCGGGCCGGCGTTGGAGCGATGGCCTGCATCAGGCTGTAGAAGCAAAAGAAGGTGTCGTTATTGAAAAGGAATCGAAGACCTATGCTACAATCACGATCCAAAACTACTTTCGCATGTATGAAAAACTATCTGGGATGACGGGGACTGCGGAAACAGAGGCCAACGAATTCCGTGATATTTATAATCTGGATGTGATGGTGATCCCAACCAATTGCCCGATGATCCGTGATGATCAGGATGATCTTATCTATAAGACGCGTCGGGACAAGTACAACGCTGTGATCAATGAGATTAAGGAAGCGAATGAACGTGGGCAGCCGGTATTGGTGGGCACGGTATCAGTTGAAGCTTCGGAGGTGCTCTCCAGGATGCTGAAAAGGAGCAACATTGCCCACAAAGTACTCAATGCTAAATTCCATGCACAGGAGGCTGAAATAGTGGCCCGAGCTGGAGAAAGAGGTGGCGTTACGATTGCAACTAATATGGCGGGCCGTGGAACAGACATCAAACTAAGCAAAGGGATTCCGGAGCTTGGCGGACTTTATGTAATTGGTACAGAACGACACACTTCCCGTCGCATTGATAGGCAACTTCGCGGTCGAAGTGGCCGACAAGGTGATCTTGGATTATCGCGCTTTTTTATTTCTTTGGAAGATGATCTTTTGAGATTGTTTGGAAATGCCGGGGCCATGGGTAAACTTTTGGAAAAGTCAGTTGGCGAAGGAGAGGTTCCACTCCCGAGTTGGGTAATCGAAAACGCTCAAAAACGAGTTGAGGAACAAAACTATTCGGCACGAAAGAGACTGCTTCAGTACGATGATGTTTTGAATAAGCAACGGGAAGTTGTCTACAGTATCCGAAATGATGCTATTCAGTCTAAATCGCCGAAAGGTATTGTTCTCGAGCTGGTTGAGGAGGAATTGGATTTTCGTTTGGAGGAGAGTGGAGTTTTCGATGAGAAGACTGTGAGTAATGGAGCGTTGGAGGTGTTCCAAAATTGGATAAAAACCCACTTTCCGGTGATTCTCAAAATTGAAGATCTTAGGGAGAGGGCCCCGGAAGGTATAAAGGCGCATGCTTTAGATCGGATCAAGACGGCATATGCTACAAAGGAATCGGTTGAAGAACCGGAAGCACTGCAGGCCTTAGAGCGTTATGTTGTTATTAACAGTGTGGATAAACACTGGCAGGATCACCTTACGGAAATGGATGATCTTCGGCAGAGTGTGGGTCTAAGAGGCTATGGACAGAAGGATCCTTTGAGCGAGTATAAGAGCGAGGCGTTTCTATACTTCGAGCAGATGATGGGCAATATTCGTTCTGATATCTGCATGAACCTTTTTCGTTCTGCGACTAACATCAAGGCTTTCGATAACATGCTCGCAATGCTCTCACGAACGGCTCGTAAATACGGTCCCGAGTCCGTTGATGGGTCCTCGTTTATACAGGGTTCGGGAACGGACAACAGGCAAACGGGGGAGGTGGAATTACCAAAAGTGACTGTTCGTAGAGAGGGCCCAAAGTTAGGAAGGAACGATCCGTGCATTTGTGGGAGTGGGAGGAAGTATAAAAAGTGTTGCGGTCGGCGGGTCTAATAGAAGAACTGGCTTCTAATTAGAATTTGATAAGGAGTTCAACGACGCAGACGTTTTTCAGTCGGTGACTGGAAAGTTTCGATTCCTCAAAGTGCATTGCTGTTTTAAGAGAACCCATAATTCGGGTTCCCTATCGACACTAGGGCGATTTTGTAGTGCGATAGCATTTCAATTATTGAGTGGATGTGGCTGGAAGTACGATAATAGGAGCTAGGCAAATAGTTTGAGTTATCAATTTAATAGGTTAAAGCCGAGATCGTGGTCCCGCCGATTGGAGTCGGGCGATGCAGGAGACCCTGAGCCAAAGAGACTGCCTTCTTGGATGACGGCCTGTGTCATTCCTTTGTTAGTATTCTCTCTGACAGTGTCTCTGACAGTGGCTGCCTTTCCCCCAGCAGGTTTTGCTGAAGCAGCCTATGTGTTTTCGGTTCCCTTGATTATTTGGAGTTTCTATCGCCCGAATTATCGGATTTTTTTGGGAACTTCAGCGATAGCCGGTTTTGTATCCTGGCTGATATTGATCTGGTGGTTGCGACACGTTACTTATCTTGGAACATTTGCTCTTTCAGGATTCCTAACACTTTTCTTGGTAGGGTGGGCCCTTGTGGTACGAATGATCCTTCCGAGTATTGAGGGCCGGGGTTTCTCAGTTAGGCTGCCTGTCCTACTAGGCCTGGCCGGGTTTTGGGTTCTGCTCGAGTATATGCGAGGATTTGTACTGACCGGGTTCCCTTGGCTTCCTCTTGCGGCTAGTCAGTGGGATCGCGCGGCGGTTCTACAGATTGCTGCATACACTGGATATACGGGAGTTTCTTTTGTCCTCATATTTTTCAATCTTGGATTGGGGGTGTACCTAAGAAGAATGCTGACTCGTCGCCGGGCGGAAGAGTGGTACGAGAAAATTTGTCCAGAGTTTTACGTTGCCTTGTTTCTGTTGGTTGGAACGGCCAGTGGGTTGATTTGGTCTGAAGTATTTAACCAACGGCAAGAGCGGCTCTTCAGCGTTACTCTTGTGCAGCCTTATATCGAGCAACCCTCGAAATGGGATCCAGAGAAGACGATGGAAATTTTCAGGACTTTGGAGAAGCAGACTCTATTTGCTGACGGGCTAGGAGGAGAAGTGATATTCTGGCCTGAATCAGTCACGCCTTTACCTGTTAAAGGAAATCACTTAGCGAGGGAATGGACTGAGGAATTAGTGCGACGGATAGATAACCCCATAGTGATGGGGAATATAGCGAAGGAGGATGAATTTTGGTATAATATCGTTTGTGCAGTGACTCCTGATGAAGGGCTTATTGAGCCCTACTATACCAAGCGAAAGTTGGTTCCTTTTGGAGAATACGTTCCGTTTGGTGGGTTGCTGTCATTTATCGATAAGTTTGTTCCTATGGCCGGTTTATTCAGGAGAGGGGAGAAGGCGGTCGTTATACCTGTTAAGATCGGTAATTCCACCTATCGCGTAGGGGCTTTAGTTTGCTATGAGGATATCTTTTCTCAGCTATCTCGCGAGAATGTCAAAGCCGGGGCCGATTTAGTTTTTGTGGCCACAAATAATGCTTGGTATGGAGAGGAGGGCGGGGCTTACCAGCACGCGGCGCATTCTGTTCTTCGTGCAGTAGAAACGCGCAGGCCTTTTATTCGTTGTGGTAATTCTGGATGGAGCGGTTGGATTGACGAGTATGGAAATGTTCGGAAGGTGCTGGTTGTTCCCGAGAAGGGTATTTACTTTCGTGGAAGCGAATTATTTGAATTAAAACGTGATGCTAAATGGGTCCGCCGTGAGAGCTTCTACGTTCTGTATGGAGACTGGTTCATCTCCATCTGTCTGGGGTTGTCAATTTGGGGTTACATTTGCTTTCGGTTTGCCAGGGGTTCAAGATATGAGCCGGGAGCATTATTGAGGGGGAAAAGGAATTAGGAAATTTTCTGAGATGAAACTGTTACTATGGGTACGATGGGACAAAAATTAAGTCAGATTTCATTCTGTAAATTGAGTGTTTTACGGACGGCCTTCACGGGTTAATTGTGGGGCCGAAAGCTTCGGGATCTCATGATGTATATTGTGAAAATAGGAGAGACTAAGAATGGAGAAAACTGGGAAAATTGAGGTGAATCCCGATTTTGCAGATCGTCTCCGGGGGATGATCTGGGGTCAGTTAGTAGGAGATGCAGCGGCTCTGGGGACTCACTGGATTTATAATATCAGTGAATTGATGGCTACCTATCCAAAAGGGGTAGAAGGGTTTGAGGAGCCGAAAGAGGGTCACTACCATTTTGGGAAAAACCCGGGTGACCAGACCCATTATGGAGATGCGGCCCTTGTTCTGATGAAGTCAGTTGCGGAATATGGCCAATTCGACCAAGCAAGATTCGGCCGTTCATTCATTGAGCGAATGAACCCAGAGACTTACGAGGGATATGTTGATAATTCCACTCGTGGAACGGTTGAGATTAAGATGAATTTCGAGGAATTATATCCAGATCGGGAATTCGATTTTCAACATGGGGCGGATGATGATCAATTGGCGACTGCGACTTCCATTTGTCCAGTTGTTGCGGCTCATTTAAGGAATCCAGACTTGATGGAGATCGTGGAAAAAGTGACGAGGGTCCGTCAGAATAATGATCGAGCGGTTGCTTACATGAAGGCACATGTCGGAATTTTGCTCGAGTTGCTAAAAGGTCGTGATATCCACAGTTCGTTACATAGGGTTGAGGAGATTGCAGGAAAGGACGCAAAATTTGGAACAGAATTGAGGCGAAAGTTTGGGAGTGCGTTTGATCTTTTCCCCAGGAGTGTGGGAGAAGCTACGGACAAACTGGGGCAGTCATGTCCGTTAATCAGTAGCTTTCCTTCGGCGCTGCACGGGTTTTTGTGCTATCGAGATTCGTTCGAAGTCACCATTCTAGACGTAATTCGTGCAGGAGGGGATAATGCGGGAAGAGCAGCAATGGTTGGAGCGTGGCTCGGTGCGCATCTAGGTGTTAGGGCGATTCCCAAGGATTGGCTGAGACGACTGTCGAAATACGAAGTGGTCGATGGTTGTGTGGAAATGATAGTAGATGGGGCGATGGGCGGTGGAACTTAGGATAAAAATGCTACAGGAGATTCAAAATTAATGACGTGCATAACTTACGTGTTAAGGCAAAATCCTAGCGCTTAACTCGAGTGTAGGAATAGGACGCTTATCCATTCAGTGATTGACGGCAGTCCGCAAAATTTCTGAAACGACATCATTATATTCAACCAAAGTAGAGTCGAACGATTTTTGCTCTCAATCTAAAACTGTAGATCCTAAGACTTCCGAGTAGTATCAGGTTCAGCGATATACTTCAGTAATTTGATATTTGAACTAAAAATATTCAGGACTATCATTCGGTTGATTGAAGAGGCTTACTCCTTCGTATTGACTCAATTCCTGATTCAAAAGGATAGGGAGTCAAACAATCCTGGATGATCGAAGTAATTAATACTAACACGATAAACCAGCTTAAAACAGACAGGTTGAAATATGTCTAATAATCTTATTTTTGACTTAGGAGAGAAAGAGATATACACCCTGAGGACGACGACAAAGGGGCCGAACGGCAAATTGCCGTTGGGCTCGGACTTTTTAAGGAATAAGCCGAGCGGTACTATATTTGGATGGACACAGAATGCAGGGATGGGGTGGGATCCAGCGAAGTTGGGTGGAAAGGAATTTGTTATCCTTAGTACTCAGGGAGGGATACGGCAGCCGGATGGGAGTCCCGTTGCGTTGGGGTATCATACGGGTCACTACGAAATAGGGCTATTAATGGAGGAGGCGGCGCGAGTGATTTCAGAAAGGGGAGGGATTCCCTTTGCAGGGTTTTGTAGTGATCCTTGCGATGGACGGACGAATGGAACTGATGGCATGTTGGATAGTCTCCCGTATAGAAACGACGCTGCGGTTGTATTGAGGCGTCTCATTCGTTCGTTGCCAACACGACGAGGAGTGCTCGGAGTAGCGACTTGCGACAAAGGATTGCCGGCGATGATGATGGCTTTGGCAAAGATGCGAGATCTTCCTTCAATTTTGATTCCAGGAGGAGTTACATTACTTAGCGAAGAGGGCGAAAATACGGCAAAGGTTCAGACAATCGGAGTACGTTTCGCTCATGGCGAAATTTCTTTGGATCACGCGGCATCGGTTGGCTGTAAAGCGTGTGGATCTCCAGGAGGAGGATGTCAATTTCTTGGAACTGCGGCTTCCAGCCAGATCGTGGCGGAAGCGCTTGGAATTAGTCTCACACATTCTGCTCTTTCTCCTTCGGGAGCTCCAATTTGGAAAGATTTGGCGAGGCGATCAGCTCTTGCTTTGATTGAACTTGAGGAGCAGGGAGTTACTGGGAGCGACATTTTAAATGAGGTATCGATTCAGAATGCCATGGTGGTCCACGCTGCTTTTGGTGGGTCTACCAATCTGATTCTTCACTTGCCGGCGATCGCCTTCGAAGCAGGATTAAGCCGTCCAACCGTCTCTGACTGGCAGGAAGTGAATAAGAAAGTGCCAAGAATTGTCGATGCTCTACCAAACGGACCAGTAGGCTTTGCTACGGTACAGGTTTTCCTTGCTGGAGGTGTTCCTGAAGTGATGTTGCATCTGAGAGATCTCGATCTCCTCGATCTTTCTGCGCGAACGGTTACAGGTAAGTCACTTGGAGAAAATCTAGAATGGTGGGAAGGATCAGAGAGGCGTCGTATCTTAAAGGATAAACTTCTCCTGCTTGACGGGATCGACCCCACCGACGTTATAATGAACCCGGTTAAGGCTAAGAGTAAGGGGCTTACGAGCACTGTTACTTTCCCAACGGGTAATCTTGCTCCAGAAGGATCTGTGATTAAAAGCACGGCAATAGATCCGACGCTCATTTCTGGAGAGGGAATTTTTCTGCATGAGGGCCCGGCCCGGGTTTTTAGTTCAGAGAATGACGCTATCGAAGCTATCAAACATGAAGGAAATGGTGGCATAGAGAAAGGGGATATCATGGTTCTTTTGGGTATTGGGCCGCTAGGAAGCGGGATGCCTGAGACCTATCAGGTGACTTCGGCTTTACGCTACTCAAATGCTGGCAAGGGAGTTTCCCTTTTGACGGATGGGCGTTTTTCCGGTGTTTCGACGGGAGCATGCGTTGGACATATCAGCCCTGAGGCGTTGAGTGGAGGTCCAATTGGTAAGGTGCGGGATGGGGACCGCATTCGAATTTTGGTCGATTGTGTTAAGTTAGAAGGTAGGATTGATTTGTTGGAAAAGGATGCAGATAAGCTCCTTAAGGAACGTTCTCTAAATCCGATTGTTCGCCAACATCCTGGGTTGCCCGACGACACACGCCTATGGGCGGCATTACAGAATGTGAGTGGGGGAAGCTGGCAGGGATGTGTCTATGATGTCGATCGGATCTTGGAGAGGTTGATTGGGAAGAATGCCGATAATATGTCAGACCGGTAGGATGACTAGCTCTTTTCCGATTGAGAATTTACTTTTCAGTGGTAAAGGATAATCAAATACGATGAGAATTGATTTTGCCGGTATTTGAAGTCCGAATCGGGGAGATGTGTAGACCCGTTGTCATATCAATTCAGGGGTGGACCCCAGCTTATGTGTGTATTTTGTTGCCTTTAGTTCTGCTTGCAACCAATCAGGTTCTTGGAGAAATTGGAGGTCCGATTGAGCAGTCTAGTCTTGTACAGTATCGAGGAGAACGGAGGAGTTTTGTTGCTCATAGAGAGGCTCCGTTAGTTCCGGGGAATAAGTTGTTTGAAAGCGGGATCCGTGGGCCGGTTGCTTGGCAGATAAGAGCAGCGGATGAGGCACTGAAATCGGGACTTTCGGCAATCGCAGGTAGACTCTACGGAATGGTGTTGGGATCCGATGAGTTAAGGGAGAAAGAACGGGAACAGATCGCTCTGAGCTTTAGTTCTGCTCTGATCAGTGAGGGCGAATTTAAAAAGGCCGTTGCCATTGTTGATGAATACGCGGATTCATCAGATCCAGGTTTCATGATGCGGCGAGCTCTACTCTCCTATCAGACTGGGGACTTTGACGCGACGAATGAGATTCTGAATGGGGTGGAAGCTAGTCAGTTGAGATCGAGTGACCGTGCTTGGTTTTATCTCCTTACCGGTTTAGTAGAAGAATGGAGACAGGATCCAATTCGTGCTGAAAGGCAGTACCGAATGGCGAAAGATGAGAGTAATTCGGAATCACAGAAAGTTCACTTTGATGCCATCATTTACCGCAGCCGTCTTCTCCTTCTTAGGCCGGGTCAATTACATCCCAACCTGGTGACCGACCTACGCGAGAAACTAAGGTCTTCAAAGGGAAGTTTTCAAGGTTTCCAGAATGCCAAGATTTTGGCTGTTGTCTTGCATGAGTTAGGAGAAACAGAGGAAGCCATTAGGGTTATTGAAGAGCAGCTTCTAATCGAAGCAGTGAAAGAGAGCGAGCTAGAGGATGAGCTTCTATTGCTATTGGGGCTAATCGCGGGCGAAGAAACAGCTAGAGGGAAGGAGGCATTTTCTCGACTTCTGGGCAAGGATGGTGATCGAAAATTACAAAAAATAGCACTCAGAATTCTTGGCCAAGTTGCACTTTCGATCGGACAACAAAGGCAAATTGAAAAACTCTTGAGTGAGTTAATAGAGAGACCTACTGCACATTCATTGCTTGACGAATTATACTATTTCAGGGCCTTTCTCAGACTTCAGGAAGGTCATTTAATCACATCCGAGGCTGACGCTAAGCGGATACTAGCTGAATATCCGGGATCCCCTTTTGCTAATCGAGCGATCTACCTATTAGCTTATTTGGCTTGGTTGAGAGATCCTCCTCAATATCGGAATGCTGCCTATTTTCTCAATCAATTGCGTGGGCGTTCACAGGATACGAAGGAGAGGTCAGAACTCTCTGTCTTAGTAGCGGATTGTTATTTCTTAAATGGCGACTACGAACGGGCTGTTGAGGTTTATGAGACAACGCTGGGGCAGGCCCGAGACGACGAAGCTCGAGGAGCCCTTTTTTTTCAGAGAGTGATATCGGAGATTGAGGCGGGACGCCTTGAAGAAGCTGCTTCATATTTGGATTCTACTGGAATCAGGGATGGGATAAGTCCCGTCGAGCGATGGAGAGCGGAGTGGAATCTAATCAGCAAAATGAAAGCAACTGGAGGAGTCGGGGTTGCCTTCGAGCGGATTCAGCAACTACTCGGAAGGAAGGTAAACATCGAGATTCCGTCGGAGTTACAGGTTAGACTAATGTGGTTGGAGGCGCAATTATCATTAGAGGCAAACCAACCTGAGAAGACCCCTACGATGGTAGCACAGATTCTAACAGCCTTGGCTCGAGTTCCTGATGCCGAAATCGGGAAGGAACAGCGTGAGCAGATTATCAGCCATTCGCTTCTGCTCCATGGACGCGCGTTTTTCGCCCTTGAAAGTGAGGAGGAGGGTCTGAGGATTTTCGACGAACTTCGGAGTATTTACCCGAAAAGCCGACCGAGTATTCTTTCCTACGCCTTTGAGGCAAGATATTACGCGGCCATGAAGCATTTGGCAAAAGCACAACAGAGATTCATCATATTAGCAGATGAATTTTCCGAGAGCGAGTATGCAGGGATTGCTCTCTGGGAAGCAGCCGAGATCGCTAATCAGAGAGAACAGAAGGAAGAATCAGGGAGAATTCTTAGGGACCTTGTAGAACGCTATCCTGACCATGATTTGGTTTACTATGCACGATTGCGGCAGGGTGACCTTTCACGGGAATTAGATGATTTTGCCACCGCTCAGAGTGTTTACGAGAATTTGATTAATCAATTCCCCGATCATCCTGAACGCTACCGAGCGGAAATTAGCCTGGCAGATTCTCATCTGGCTCAGGCGGGGATGAATCCAGTTCGATTGGACAATGCGGTAGCTATCCTGGAGCGTCTATTTGATCTGCCTGACATGCCGATGGATTTGAGATTGGAAGCAGGTTTCAAGTGGGGGTTTGCTCTGACTAAAATGGATCAGCGGCCACGAGCCCAGGAAATATTCTGGTTAGTTCTCAATCGCTCATTGAATGATCATCCTGGAGAGGATGACACTAGAGCTCGGGGCAGATATTGGCAGGCGCGATTGATCCTTGAGTTGGGTGAACTTCTCGAGGAGGAATTCCGTTTTGAGGAGGCGCAGCAGATATATTCCTACGTGAATATTTATGATTTACCAGGAAAGGCTGTAGTGAGAGCGAGAATAAATAAATTTACAGAGTCGAATAGGTAGTTGCGATACAATAAGTGGAAAAAGTAAGTAAAGTTTGATCTACTAATAACGAATTGCGCTTGAGTCAGAATTAGAAAACGGGGAGGATTAAGAAAGGTTCGTGAAATATCTCGACCTATCACTGATTGAAGAAGGAGGGTTACTGATGTGGCCGATCCTCTTGCTTAGCCTGATTGGGTTCGTGCTTTTTGTTGAGCGAACACTCCATCTGCATCGAGGTCAGATACGAACCAGTGAGTTTATTGATGGGATAAAGAACCTTCTTAGGAAGAGGCGGTTATTGGAGGCATTGACATTATGTGAGGAAACTTCTGCTCCGGTGTCGAATGTAATTAAAGCTGCACTCTTGCATTACGATGAGGAGGAAGGGAAGATGCTTTCGGCAGTACAAGCTGCTGCAATTGTTCAGATACCCCTTATGGAGAGGAGAATTGGTTCTATTGCTGCAATTGCCCGTGTCTGCCCATTGATAGGTTTACTCGGGACTGTTTTAGGAATGTTTGAGTCTTTTTCTGATTATCTCGGTGGGGGGACAGTTTATGCTGACGTAGCGGTGTTGGCAAACGGGTTCAGCGAAGCCTTGATAACAACTGCGGCAGCTTTGGCAATAGCGATTGTGGCTCATCTGGCTCATCATTTTTTATCGGGACGAGTGCGAGCTTTGGTACATGATATGGAATGGGCCGGGAATGATATAATGCAATTTCTCCTTCACGATCTCCCTGAGGAGGAGACATGATTACGAGTCCGTTAGATCTTCGAAGGCATCTGTCCGAGATCGATCAGCGGTTTGATTTTGTCCCGTTCGTCGATCTTATCCTACTTGGACTCTTTTCGGTTATTCTAGGATCACGATTTATTTTTGCGCCGGGGCTCGATGTGGAGTTGCCGAAAGTTGACTCGGAAGTGTTATCGATTTTGCCGACAGCGGCTGTTCTGACAATTCGTGAAAATGAGATGATTTTATTTGAAGGAGATCGGGTAAGAATCGGTGGGCTTGAGCAAAAGTTAGGGGAATACATGACGGAAAAAAAAATCGATAAAACGATCCTGCTTGTTAAGGCGGATCAAGGTGTGAAGGTTCGGATCCTTCTCGAGATTATGGATCTTGCTCGTCGTTCCGGGTTTTCCCGAGTTCAGATTGCAGCGGAGGAAAAAGTATCCACAGCCGATTTTCTGTCGACGAATTAACCTTGAGTAATAAGATCTCTATGAAGCGCAATTTTCGACAGAATCTTAGAAAGGCTCGATTTGCTTTGATGGCAATTTCAGTTGGACTCATGGTTCATTTGGCTGTGTTTGTCCCTTTAAGTTTTGAATCAAGATCGGTTGATAGGGAAAAGATTCGTGAGGCATTTGTTCAGTATCCTGACCGTCGGGAAGGGGAGCATTCGGTGCTCTTGAAAGAGCAAGCGAGCCTTTTTGATTCAGCACCCTTGTTCCTGCCCACCCCTCATAATCATTCCTTCTCCCTGAAAGAGATTCGGATGCAGGAAGAGGAAACTACACTCTTTGATTCTTTTCCTGCGAAAATCACTCTTTCTAGGCTGAATTGGGAGGCATTCAGTTGGTTCGAAAAGCCTGGGGTTAGCGATTATCGAGGGGTTTTGCGAAGTGAGTTTTGGAACATATTTCATTATCTAGGTTCTTCTCCCAGATCGAAAGATGTTGAGACTAAACGTGGAAGTTGGATCGAGATTGTCCCGTACGGAAGGTCGACGCCAACTCTAGTTGAACCTTTACCGATCCAAATTAGACAGGCGGGAGAAGGGGTTCTCTGGAGTCCTGTTGCTCTGCGAATTCTTGTCGACAGAATTGGGCCGATTGGCGCACCATTGCTTGTCAATTCTTCGGGGAGCTATAGGGTTGATGAGGCTATTGAGCGTTACCTCTTGGAGGCGGCTCGGGATTGGGGGTTGAGACCAGGGTATTATAAGGTGCTGTTTGGTCCGTGAAGAGTTTTACATTGGGATTGATGGAATGATCTTATTTTGCCGCTAAATCTTCTCTCATCTTTTGCGGGGAGTAAGGATTTTAAATCAGAGCCAACAGTGGATGGATGGTAAATAGGGAACCAGATTAGGGATAAATAAGTATTGACGGATAATTCCGTTACAATCAGATTCCTGGGTTTCGATTTGTCCTTCCTGGTTACTCCGTCGGCAAGAATCCATTTCAACGGGCCCTTGTAGCTCAGCCGGTAGAGCGCGTCCTTGGTAAGGACGAGGTCGGCGGTTCAAATCCGCTCGAGGGCTCCAGGGTCTATTCCTTGACAGTTTTTCTATTTCTACATTTTTAGGATTATTTCATACGTAGTGCTTCGGGGGAGGATCCGAATCAACCATCAACAGAGCAAGATTAATGGCTAAAGAAACATTCCAGAGGACAAAACCACACGTCAACGTTGGTACCATCGGTCATGTTGATCATGGGAAGACAACACTCACATCGGCATTATTAAAGGTCCAGAGTGAAAAAGGGTTGGCGGAATTGAGATCATATGCGGAAATTGCGAAAGGGGGAACGGTCCGAGACGACTCGAAGATTGTTACGATTGCGGTAGCGCATGTGGAATATGAAACGGATAACCGACACTATGCCCATGTAGATTGTCCGGGGCACGCAGATTTTGTAAAAAACATGATCACTGGTGCAGCCCAGATGGACGGAGCAATACTGGTAGTGAGTGCGGCAGATGGTCCAATGCCTCAAACTCGTGAGCATATACTTCTAGCTCGTCAGGTAGGTGTTCCCAGTATGGTTGTTTTCCTGAACAAAACCGATTTGGTGGACGATGAAGAGTTGCTCGAACTTGTCGAAATGGAGGTTCGGGAATTGCTTTCGAAATACGAGTTTGACGGAGACAATATTAAGATAGTTCAAGGGTCTTCGTTGGCCGCTATGGAAGGAAAGCCGGACGGAGTTCAATCGGTGGAGGAGCTGTTGGACGTAATCGACAAAGAGATTCCAGAGCCGGAGCGGGATGTGGATAAAGCCTTTCTGATGTCGGTTGAGGACGTATTCTCCATTACCGGGCGTGGAACCGTGGCAACAGGTCGTGTGGAACGAGGTATTGTGAAGGTCGGAGAGACGATTGAGATTGTGGGGTTGGCTGAGACTCAGAACACAACTTGTACGGGAGTCGAAATGTTTCGAAAGATCCTTGATGAGGGGCGTGCAGGAGACAATATCGGAGTCCTGATGCGTGGCGTTGAGAAGGATCAGGTAGAGCGGGGACATGTTTTGGCCCATCCTGGGACTATTACTCCACACGTTAAAGCGAAGGCTGAAGTGTACGTGTTGAACAAAGATGAAGGTGGACGCCACACACCATTTTTCGACGGCTATCGACCTCAGTTCTATTTTAGAACTACAGATGTTACTGGAGTCTGTGAACTCCCAGAAGGCGTAGAGATGGTAATGCCAGGTGATAATCTCGGCGTTACGATCTCGCTAGGAAAGCCGATCGCGATGGAACCAGGGCAACGCTTCGCCATTCGTGAGGGTGGCCGCACAATTGGAGCGGGGCGAGTTACTGATATCATAGAGTAGCTTTCGGAGGACTTTTATCGAACCAGAGGCTTGCGAAGAGGCCGTATCAGATATATTTTAAAAATTGGAAAGCTGAGTAAACAAAAGAAAACTCGACCAAGGGCAGTAGCTCAATTGGAAGAGCGGCGGTCTCCAAAACCGCAGGTTGGGGGTTCGAGCCCCTCCTGCCCTGCCACTGCCAAACAGGCTGGAACCCACTGATGAGGAATCCATTTACCAGAGTTCGTGTATTTTTCCAGGAAATGCTCCAGGAGCTAAAGAAGGCATCCTGGCCGACTCGCTTGGAATTGCGCGATTCAACTGTTGTAGTAATAATCGCAATGATCCTTTTGGGTGGATTTATCACCCTTTCGGATTGGTCGGTCTACAATGTAGTAACGCTACTGACCGAACTCGTACGAGCTGAGGCGGTAGAGGTAGTATCAGGAGACGGTTTATAAGAGGGTGGAAAAAAACACGGGAATGGTTACTCAGAAAATCTGAGAGGCAGAAAGATTTAGAGGATGTCGATGGAAACGGGAGATTTAAGCCGGCAGTGGTTTGCGGTTCAGACGCTTTCGAACAAGGAGGCAGCAGTGAAACGTTACCTTGATCGATATCTAGAAAGCGAGGAGATGGATCAGTTCATTGACAATGTGCTGGTGCCGACTGAGACAGTGACTGAGGTTAAGAACGGCCGTAAATATCAAAAGGTACGTAAATTTTACCCAGGGTACATATTTGTACATATGCAGCTTTATGCTGAGGATGGAGAAATATTGCAGAAGCCGTGGTATTTTGTACGGGACGTGGATGGGGTAATAGGTTTTTTGGGTGGAAATAGTCCCACCCCCTTGAAGGAGAAAGAGATTGCAAGCATCTTAGCCCAGGTCGCTGAGACGGAGGGCAAGGAAATCCCCAAGGTGGAGTTTAGTGAGGGTGAGGAAGTAAAGATTACAGATGGGCCCTTTTTTAATTTGACTGGTCGTATTGATGAGATCGATCCGGAGCGGGGAAAACTCAAAGTCTCAGTATCAATATTTGGCCGGTTTACACCAGTTGAGTTAGAGTTTTGGCAGGTTGAGAGGATGGAAGATAGCTGATGTCGAAGAAAGAAGTATCACAAATACGGTTGCAACTTCCGGCAGGAGCTGCCAATCCAGCGCCACCGGTGGGTCCCGCTTTGGGCGCGCACGGGGTCAACATAATGGGATTCTGTAAGGAGTTTAACGCCAGGACCAAGGATCAGACAGGAACTATTCTTCCGGTAGTGATTTCGGTCTATCAGGATCGCTCGTTCACCTTTATTCTAAAGTCTCCCCCAGCTGCTGTTCTCTTGAAGAAGGCAGCTGCAATAGCCAAGGGTTCAGGGGTGTGTCATAGAGAAAAAGTAGGTAGTGTGACTCGAGCACAATGTCTAGAGATTGCTGCTATCAAGAAAGATGACCTAAACTCGAATGATGAAGAAGCAGCTATCCGAGTGATTGCTGGGACCGCACGTAGCATGGGAATCGATGTGGTCGATCTTTAGACTTAGAATTTCTTTTGAAGGCTTTAACGGTACAGGAAAACCAGAGCATTGATAACTGAGGAAAGGAAATAAACGTGGTAAAGCTCAGCAAACGATATCAGACGGCGCAGCAGATTAAGGATCTTTCGATAGGCTATCCATTGGAGGAGGCTGTGACGATTCTTTCGAAAATGCCAACGGCGAAATTCGATGAAACCGTAGAGTTAGCAGTTCGTCTGGGAGTTGATCCAAAGCAGAGCAATCAAATGGTCCGCGGTATTATCAGTCTTCCTAACGGGAGTGGGAAAAAGGTCCGCGTATTGGTTTTTACAGAGAATGGTGATGAGGCGCTAGAAGCGGGTGCTGATCATGCTGGATTGGACGATGTCGTTTCTAAGATTCAGGAGGGTTGGCTCGAATTTGATGTTGCAATGGCGACTCCCTCAGCGATGAAGCAAGTAAGGGCAGTCGCTAGGGTTTTAGGACCAAGGGGACTGATGCCGAATCCGAAATCCGGTACCGTGACCGATGATGTGGCCGCCGGAATTAAGGAGATAAAACAAGGCGGACGCGTCGAATATAAGATGGATAAGACTGCCAATATTGGGGTGGTCGTTGGGAAGCGTTCCTTTGATCCTCCGAAGTTAGTAGAGAATATCCAGGTGGTTATCGAGAGTATCGGTCAGGCGAGACCGGAATCTATTAAAGGACGCTACATTATAAGTATGTCTATTTCTGGGACTATGACTCCTGCCGTTAGATTGGACAGCGGGGTCTATTCTGCTATAGGGAAGGAAGGATCAGTTTGAGAGAAGAAAAAAAATATCTTGTGGACGAGATTGGGAATCATCTCGATAAATCCGACTATTTCTATCTTACGGATTTTGACCGGGTGTCGGTAGCGGACACAGTAGAATTGAGATGGAAACTTGCTGAGCACAGTGCTGAATTTCATGTTATTAAAAACAGTGCTATGGCGGTCGTTGTCCGAAATCGGGAACTACCTGATATTTCTGAGTGGCTCAAAGGACAGACTGCCATTGTGGTTGGAGGCGAAGATCCACCTGGAGTGGCGAAGGCATTAAGCCGATTCAGAGATGAAAAGGAAAAGGTTGAAGTGAAGGGTGGTATCCTTAGTGGAAGCGTCTTACAGCCGGGGGAGGTTGCACAGCTGGCAGACTTGCCTCCGATGGATTCGCTTAAAGCCCAATTTTTGGGCTTACTTCAGGCTCCAGCACAGCGGTTGTTATCGCTTCTTGAGGCTGCTCCAAGAGGTTTTTTAACCGTATTGTCGGCTAAATCGGAGAAAAAAGATACAGATTAGATAAGATTTTGATGGACGGATGGCAGATAAATCACATGTTTCACGCGGTTGTCGCATGAAAATCGCTAAGACTTAACGAGCATTTTATGTGGTCGAGAGGACTGGGTTGGGATATATTTATTTAGTGGATATTGACCAGCGCTGTCTCTGACCTAAGGTATAAGGAGGAACAAATGGCTGAATTGGATAAAGATCAAGTCCTTGATTGGCTTGGTGAACGCACCGTTTTAGAAATAAGCGGTATTGTGAAAGAATTAGAGGAGAAGTGGGGCGTAAGCGCAGCTGCTCCTATGGCCGTGGCTGCACCTGCAGCTGCAGGTGCCGATGGCGGCGAGGGAGCTAAGGTCGAGGAGAAGACGGAGTTCGATGTTATTCTAGCTGGCTTTGGCGAGAATAAGATTGCGGCAATCAAAGAGGTTCGCGCCATTACTGGACTTGGTCTGAAGGAAGCTAAGGACCTGGTTGAGAGTGCGCCCAAACCGGTCAAAGAAGGTATTGACAAAGAGGAAGCAGAGGAAATCAAGTCGAAGCTTGAAGGCGTCGGCGCTCAAGTGGAGGTAAAATAGTCCTCTTCAACAGCAAATCGCTGTATAGCGTTGGTTTCATGAGGTTGGATCTCCCCAGCGGGGAGATCCGGGGTGTGTGTTTGTGTACGTGTTCGTATTAGAGATGATGAATGTCGGGTAGCCAGTATGATTGAATTTTCACGGGTGATCGGGCAAAGGGTCAGGCTATATGGAGAAGGGAGTTTAAGCAATGTCTAGCAACAACGGTAAAGTGAATCTTTTGGAGCGAAAGAATTTTGGGAAACTTCAGGAAGTTATTGATGTTCCTAATTTGATTCAGAATCAGATCGATTCATTCAAGGAATTTTTGCAACCAGGGATTTCTCCAAATCAGCGAAGGGCGGTTGAATTAGAGTCAGTCTTCCAGGAAGTTTTCCCGATTGAGAGCTATGATGGAAGGGCGACTTTGGAATATCGCTCGTACAATCTCTCGGGTCCTAAGATGACGGAATTAGAGTGTATAAGAGAAGGAGTAACGTACTCGATTTCTCTCTACGTGAAACTACGTCTTAAAGATGAGGATTCGATCAAGGACGAGGAGATATACATGGGCGAGATGCCGATGATAACTGAAAGAGGCTCATTTATCATCAATGGTGCCGAGCGAGTGGTGGTAAGCCAGCTGCATCGCTCACCTGGAATCTGTTTCGAGGAGACACCGCATACCAGTGGAAAGATACTGTTCTCTTTTCGGATTATCCCAGATCGCGGTACATGGATGGAGGTACAATTCGATCAGAATGATTTGCTCTATGTGTACCTTGATCGCCGACGGAGAAGGCGGAAATTTCTAATTACGACTTTACTCCGAGCCATGGGTTACAGTTCCGATTTTGAGCTTCTCAGCCTCTTTTACGAAATCCAAGAGCTTGGATTAGAAAAAGTAAACGCTCTAGAAAACGTTAGCCGACTGGTTCTAGTGGAAGATCTGGTGGATGCTGAGAAGGGAATCGTTTTGGCGCGATCCTTCGAGCCCCTGACTAAAACGATCATCCGGTCAATTGAGAGCGCTGGGATTGAGACGATCCGAGTGATTGATACCTCGCCCGATGAGGGTGCCATCATCCGGTGCTTGAAGAAAGATCCAACTCGTAATCAAGATGAGGCTTTAAAAGACATTTATAAGAGATTACGCCCTGGAGAACCATCTACAGTTGCTAATGCGAAGGCTCTTTTGAAGCGCCTCTTTCATGATCCTAAACGATATGACTTAGGACGGGTGGGGCGCTACAAGATCAATCAGAAACTTGGTCTCGAAACTGATTTAGATATTCGAGTTTTAGATACAGATGATGTAGTTCAGGCAACCAAATATCTAATCCGCCTAAAGAAAGGAGATGGAGTGGTTGATGATATCGATCATCTGGGAAGCCGTCGCGTGCGGACTGTTGGAGAGTTGCTGACGAATCAGTGCCGAATAGGTCTGGCTAGAACTGAGCGGTTGGTTAAAGAGAGGATGACACTCTATGACCAGAGCGTAGACAGCATAACACCTCAGAAGTTGATCAATCCTAAAGCCCTGAGTACGGTAATACGAGACTTCTTTGCCCGTAGTCAATTGAGCCAGTTTATGGATCAAATCAATCCTTTGGCCGAACTGACCCACAAGCGCAGGCTTTCTGCGCTCGGTCCGGGTGGGTTAAACCGGGAACGAGCCGGGTTCGAGGTTCGGGATGTTCACCCTTCACATTATGGAAGAATATGTCCCATTGAAACCCCGGAAGGACCTAATATTGGGTTAATCAATTCTTTGAGCATTTACTCGAGAATTAATGAATTTGGATTCATTGAAACTCCCTACAGGAGTGTTGTGGAAGGGAAAGTCTCGGAAGACGTGGTCTATCTAACTGCAGATCAGGAGGAAGGGCTGGTTATTGCCCAGGCTAACTCTGAGATTGATCCGAAGAACTTCTTGAGGGACCGTGTTATGGTGAGGAAGGGAGATAACTTCCTCGAAGTCGAGCGGGATCAAGTCGACTACATGGATGTCTCTCCTAAGCAGTTGGTCTCGGTGGCAGCAGGACTGATACCCTTTCTTGAACATGACGATGCGAATCGTGCTCTAATGGGATCGAACATGCAACGTCAAGGTGTGCCTCTATTGCGAACTGAGGCTCCGCTAGTTGGGACCGGGATTGAGCATCGGGTGGCAGTAGATTCAAAGACAGTAGTTATTGCTGAAGAGCCGGGAAAGGTGGCGTCGGTGGATTCGAATCGAATAGTCGTTACAGAGGATGGGGACATTCCTTTACGCTTCGAGCGAAATCCGAAGAGTGATCCTAAGAATGGAGTTGTGGTCTATCCGCTACGGAAGTTCATGCGCTCGAATGCAGGGACTTGTTTTAGTCAGAAACCGATCGTGGCCAGAGGAGAATTTGTTAAAAAAGGTCAAGTAATTGCCGATGGGGCAAGTACGGAAAACGGAGAGTTGGCGCTTGGGCGTAATGTCCTGGTTGCCTTCATGCCCTGGAATGGTTATAATTTTGAAGATGCCATTTTGGTTAGCGAGAAACTGATTAAGGATGATGACTTTACTTCGATTCACATAGAGGAATTTGAAGTTACAGCGCGGGATACCAAATTGGGACCAGAGGAGATTACGCGAGATATTCCTAATGTGGGAGAGGAGGCTCTGATGCACCTAAACCACGACGGTGTCATCCGAGTAGGTGCTGAGGTCAAACCGGGTGACGTATTGGTGGGAAAGATAACACCAAAGAGCGAAACTGAACTGGCCCCTGAAGAAAAGTTGCTTCGGGCTATTTTTGGAGAAAAAGCTGCGGATGTTAGGGACACTTCATTGCTAGTCCCTTCAGGGGTTTACGGAATCGTGATGGACATTAAGGTTTCTAGTCGTGTCGATTTCGAAAGGGAGCAGTTGAGTCCCTCGGATAGGCGGCGCCAGGTTAAGCAAATTAATGAGAGCTTCAGGACTCAAAATGATACCCTTCGAGAGAGCCTGACGGAATCTCTTTCTAATATTTTGCTTGGGGAGAAAATTCCTCTCGACGTGATGAACAAAGAATCAGGTGAAGTCATTATTCCAGCAAATCGAAAAATCACCAAAACTCTATTACGTCGGTTAGCTGCTGTCTACAAGACAGTCGAGATCGACCCTTCTCCGGTGCGGATCAAGATTATGGAGATTATAAGCTCCTTTGAATCGAAATTTAGAGAATTAGATGATGATAGGGAGCGAAGTATCGGTTCCATCGAGTCTGGAGATGACATCGACGCCGGCGTAATTAAGAACGTCAAGGTCTACATTGCAACGAAGAGAAAGGTACAAGTAGGGGACAAAATGGCCGGTCGTCACGGCAATAAAGGTGTAGTTGCAAAAGTGGTACCTGAAGAGGATATGCCTTTCTTGCCTGACGGGACCTCGATTGAGATATGCCTTAATCCTTTGGGGGTTCCCAGCCGAATGAATGTGGGCCAGGTGTTAGAGACCCATTTGGGATGGGCTTGCAAGAAATTGGGAATTAAGGTTGCGACGCCAATTTTCGATGGCATTTCGGAGGCACGTATCCGTGAATACCTTAAAGAGGCTGGCCATCCCGATTCCGGGAAAAGCCAGCTCGTCGACGGGCGAACGGGTGAGCCATTCGATCAAGAAGTTGTTGTGGGATTTATCTACATGATGAAATTAAATCACTTGGTGGCGGACAAAATCCATGCTCGAGCAGTAGGACCCTATAGTCTTATTACACAGCAACCGCTAGGAGGGAAGGCCCAGTATGGGGGCCAGCGTTTTGGAGAGATGGAAGTTTGGGCGCTTGAGGCCTACGGTGCTGCCTATACCCTGCAAGAGCTATTGACTGTCAAGTCGGATGATGTGCAGGGAAGAACTAGAATTTACGAATCTCTCGTTAAAGGGGATACTAGTCTGCAGGCGGGTACGCCCCAGTCGTTTAATGTTCTAATGAAGGAGATGCAGAGTCTCTGTCTCAACGTTAGGTTAGGGGACGGTGTTATTGAAGATCAATTTTCCGCACAAATTTAATAGAAAATTATAGGAATGAGCACACAGGAAGTCAGAGAAGTATTAGGGTTCGACGAAGGTCAGACATTTGATTCGGTATCGATTTCGGTTGCCTCGCCGGACACGATTCGTTCGTGGTCGCGGGGTGAAGTAAAGAATCCGGAGACTATCAATTACCGAACCTTTAAGCCGGAACCGGGCGGCCTTTTCTGCCAGCGCATATTCGGTCCAGTAAGAGACTACGAGTGCGCATGTGGAAAGTATAAACGAATCAAATACAAAGGTGTAGTGTGTGATCGATGCGGGGTCGAGGTAACGGTGTCTAGGGTGCGTCGCGAACGGATGGGCCACATTGAACTCGCAGTTCCCGTTTCTCACATTTGGTTTCTTAAAAGTATGCCTAGTCGGTTAGGGCTCCTCCTGGACATGACGGCAAGAAATCTGGAACGTGTCATTTACTATGAGAACTATATGGTAACGGATCCAGGAAAGACACCTTTAGAACAAAAGCAGTTACTTACTGAACAGGAGTATCAGGATGCCCAGGACGAATATGGAGATACTGCGTTTGAGGCTAAGATGGGTGCTATTGCATTGGGTGAAATTCTTGAGACGATGTCTCTCGAGGCGGTTGTGGATGAGTTGCACGAGCAGATGCACAACACCCGATCAAAGCAAATTAAGAAGAAGCTTTCTAAAAGGCTAAAAGTGATTGGGGGGTTCATAGAATCGGGCTCCCGTCCGGAGTGGATGGTTCTTGAAGTAGTGCCGGTAATTCCGCCTGATTTGCGACCATTAGTTCCCTTGGAAGGCGGCCGTTTTGCCACCAGTGATCTAAATGATCTCTATCGAAGGGTCATCAATCGAAACAATCGGCTGAGAAATCTTCTCCAGCTGAAGACGCCGGATGTTATCATTCACAATGAAAAACGGATGTTGCAGGAGGCAGTTGACGCCCTCTTTGATAACGGGAGGCATGGACGGGCTGTAACCGGTGCGGGTAATCGTCCCCTTAAGTCTTTGAGCGACATGCTCAAGGGCAAACAAGGCCGATTCAGGCAGAATTTGCTTGGCAAGCGGGTAGATTACAGTGGCCGTTCAGTTATTGTGATTGGGCCTGAACTAAAACTTAATCAGTGTGGTTTGCCCAAGAAAATGGCTTTGGTCTTATTCGAGCCGTTTATAATACGGCGCCTGAAAGAGTTAGGTTTCGTTCATACTGTGCGTGGAGCGCGCAAGATGATCGAGAAGAAATCACCCGAGGTGTGGGATATTCTGGAAGAGGTTACTGAGGGACATCCAGTTCTCCTCAACCGAGCTCCGACTCTTCACCGGCTATCCATTCAAGCTTTTGAGCCGACCTTGATCGAAGGAGATGCCCTTCGTATTCACCCGTTGGTTTGTACCGCTTATAATGCTGATTTTGATGGTGACCAAATGGCAGTTCATGTCCCCCTTTCGCTGGAGGCGGTGATGGAGTGCAAACTCCTTATGATGTCCAACCATAACATTTTTTCCCCATCGAGTGGAAAGCCAATCTTGACGCCCTCGCAGGATATTGTCCTGGGTTCTTATTATCTAACCTTGGATCCGCGCCGAAGGCCTAAACCCGGCGATCGGCTCCCGCTTTTTGGTGACACCCAAGAGGTCTTGCTTGCCGAAGGTGACGCTATTCTCAAGATCCATGATTGGATCCGAATTGTAAATCCGGACTATGAAAGGGAAACAATTTATGGAGATCCGAAACAGAAAATTATCCAAACGACTGTTGGTAGGGTTTTATTTAATACAGTATGGCCCAGTGAGATTGGGTTTCTCAACTTTCCTATACCGACTGGTAAACTGAGTGATCTTATTCTCGAGACGTATAAGGCGAGAGGAAGGCTGGAGACGGTTGAGGTCCTAGACGCTCTCAAGGAGCTCGGATTCAGTAGTGCAACCAAGGCCGGACTCTCAATTGGTATCGGTGATATGATTATTCCCGAGGATAAACCTGGTATCATTAAAGAGACACAGGGCAAAGTCAGCGAGATCGAGGATCAGTACAGGAAAGGCGTTATCACGGCAGGAGAACGCTATAACAAAATTATCGATGCCTGGACCCAAGCAACTGATGATATCGCCTCGTTAGTTTTTGAAGGATTACAAGATAACAATAACAGCGATGAAGTAAATCCGGTATACTTGATGATGGATTCTGGAGCGCGGGGTAGCCGTACTCAAGTGAGGCAGCTCTGTGGAACTAGGGGATTAATGGCAAAGCCTTCTGGCGAAATCATCGAACGTCCCATCCTCTCTTCATTCCGAGAGGGTCAGACAGTGCTCGAGTATTTTATTTCGACACATGGTGCCAGAAAGGGACTCGCCGACACGGCGTTGAAGACAGCAGATGCTGGGTATCTTACCCGGAAGCTATGCGATGTGGCGATGGATGTGATCATAACGGATATCGACCAGGGAAACAGAGATGGAATCTGGAAGTCCGCAATCCACGAAGGTGATGAGGAGATCGTGAGTTTGTACGAACGTATCGTGGGGCGTTGTTCGAGTGATGATGTCTACAATCCTCTCAGTCCAGATGAGTTAGTCGTGGGTAACGGTGAATTAATTACCGAAGGGATGGCTAAAAAGGTGGAGGAGTTAGGGATCGAAAGAATTAAAATCATGTCACCTCTGACTCACATGAAACACTCTAGTTTGCCGGCTACATCCTATGGGATAAACCCAGGCACGAACAAGCTTGTTGAGATTGGTGCTGCGGTCGGTATTATCGCAGCGCAATCGATCGGTGAGCCGGGGACACAGCTTACGATGAGGACCTTCCACATTGGAGGTATCGCGAGCCAGTTTTTTAGAAACCCAGAAATTCGAGTTCGTAATGAAGGAGTTGTAACCTACAGCGGTCTTCGGCTGGTTTCCACGGAAGAAGGAGCTAGTATTGTACTGAATAAAACTGGGAAAATTATTATCGCTGGTGAGGACGGCAAGGAACTCGAGAGTTACAACATTGTGCCAGGGGCTGTCCTACCAGTTGCCGATGGAAAACATATCGAGAAGGGTGAAATCTTGGCAGTTTGGGATCCTCACCACGTGCCCATTCTTTCAGAAAAAGCAGGTGTAATCGCTTTTCGAGAGATGATTCCGGGTGTAACGGTTAAACGGGAGCTAGATGAGGCAACAGGACAAATAGCGACGGTTGTAATCGAGCATAAGGAGGATCTTAATCCGCTTATAGAAATCCATGAGGCTCCGGTTCGAGCAAAGAGTGAGCGCGCCCTGGATTTGGCGGCGAAGAAGGGTAAGCTGATTGCTACATATTCCATTCCTACTGGAGCGCAGATCGTGGTAAATCAAGGTGACTTGATATCTCCGGGAGCTCTTTTGGCAAAGACACCACGTCAGGCTTCCAAGACCCAGGACATAACCGGAGGTCTGCCTCGTGTTGCAGAGTTATTTGAAGCCCGTCGTCCGAAAGAGGCTGCAGAAATGGCAAAGATTGATGGAATCGTTAGTATCGGTGGAACAGTTAGGGCGAAGAAAAAGCTCATAGTGACGGACGAAGAAAACGATTTGGAAGAAGAACATCTCATTCCTCACGGCAAGCATATCGTTGTCCAACCGGGAGATTTTGTTCAGAAGGGTCAACACTTAACCGAAGGAGCAGCCGATCCACATGAGATTCTAGATATTCTAGGTCCCAGTGTCTTACAGGAATATCTGCTTTCTGAGATTCAAAAAGTCTACCGGTTGCAAGGCGTAACTATTAACGACAAGCATATAGAGACAATAATTGCTCAGATGCTGAGGAAAGTTCGTATTACGGATCCAGGAGATTCAGAATTTTTCTGGGGAGAACAGATCGATCGTCAGGATTTTATGGATGAGGATGAGCGCCTGATAGAAGCGGGTGGTAAGCCGGCAGAGGCAGAGCCAATTTTGCTTGGAATAACTAAGGCTTCGATCGAGACAGAAAGCTTCATTTCAGCGGCTTCTTTCCAAGAGACAACTCGGGTACTAACGGATGCTGCAACTTTGGGTAAAAAGGATTCTCTCAAAGGGTTTAAAGAAAATGTCATAATGGGAAACTTGATTCCAGCAGGTACAGGTCTTCCGAAATATCGACGACTTCGAATTAATACCTTTGGTTCGGAGTTTAACGATGTTGAGACAAAATCGGAAACTGCGGGTTGATGTTGATAGCTATCTGTGTTGCGCAAATTAAGATTTCTGATGAGCCATTCTGTCTAGAGGCAAGGAATAAAAACCTTTCCCCTTGCCGTGAGCTTCCACTGTGTTTGGAACGATTAGTATTCTTTGTATGCCGAAGACCCTTGATTCCATATGATAACTCATGACGCAAAGTTCAAATTGTACTTGCACTCGGTTTCATAAAGTCTACTTTTCTCGCTTCTCATAAAAAAAGCGCCCAGATAATGCCCACGATCAATCAGCTCGTTCGCAAACCGCGGAGGGTAACCAGGGGTAAGTCCAAGTCTCCTGCCTTGAAGTCGAGTCCCTTTAAAAGGGGTGTTTGCGTACAGGTCATGACCCGAACTCCACGGAAGCCGAATTCGGCAATTCGTAAGGTTGCCAAAGTCCGGCTTACCAATGGTATGGAAGTGCTAGCTTACATACCTGATGAGGGGCATAGTTTGCAGGAACACAGTGTTGTGTTGGTTCGCGGGGGAAGGGTTAAGGATCTTCCTGGAGTTCGATACCATATAGTCCGTGGGGTGTTGGATTGTCTTGGTGTTGAGAATAGGCGGAGAAGCCGGTCGAAATACGGAGTAAAGCGTCCTCGAGACGCAAAGAGCTGATTCGGTCTGTTGTTTTGTTGTAGTGCTTAACGAATCTTTAGCCGCGTAATAATGTCAAGACGACGTAGAGCAGTTAAGCGAGAGCACATCCCTGACCCACGCTTTGGGAGTACACTCGTCAGTCATCTTATCAATGCTGTTATGATCGATGGAAAGAGGTCGTCCTCTCAAAAGATCGTCTACGGTGCGATTGAGCGTGTTAGTGAAAAATTAGGAAAGGGAGATCCGGTCGAACTTTTACTTGGGGCGATGGAAAATATTAGGCCAAAACTTGAAGTGAAAAGTCGGAGAGTGGGCGGGACTACCTATCAGGTCCCAATGGAAATATCGTTTGAGCGCCAGCAAAGCGTAGCCTTTAGGTGGTTGCGGGAGTCAGCCCGTGGTCGCAAGGGTCCCATGAGAGAGGCTTTGGCTCAAGAAATAATTGATGCCTATAATAATACCGGTTCCCTTGTTAAGAAAAAGGAAGACATGCACCGGATGGCACAGTCCAATAGGGCTTTTGCCCATCTCCGCTGGTAGATAAAACGATGGTTTCGCCAGACAACAACTCCCCGGCAAATGCTAAAGACCGTAGGACGCCTCTAGAATTTACCCGCAATATAGGTATTGCGGCACATATCGACGCGGGTAAAACCACGACGACCGAGCGCCTTCTTTTTTATTCAGGTGTCGTCCATCAGATCGGAGAAGTTCACGACGGTAACACGACAACCGATTGGATGGAGCAGGAGCGAGAACGGGGCATAACCATAACTTCCGCAGCGATATCCTGTGATTGGAAGCCCAAGAGGGGCATTTTTGCCAATCAGAGTCACCAGATCAATGTGATCGATACCCCTGGTCACGTCGACTTTACGGCCGAGGTGGAACGTTCTCTAAGAGTCCTCGATGGTGCCGTAGGTGTTTTCTGCGCAGTCGCTGGGGTTCAGCCTCAGTCGGAGACGGTGTGGCGGCAGATAGACAAATACGGTGTTCCTAGACTCGCATTCGTCAATAAGATGGATCGAACTGGAGCTGATTTCTATAGTGCGGTCGAGGACATTCGCCGAAAACTGGGAGGCAATGCTTTCCCACTATATCTCCCAATCGGAGCGGAAGATAATTTTCGAGGGTTAATCGATCTGATCCGAATGAAGGCCTATATTTACGAGGACGATGACGACTCTGGGATGAGCTATTTGGAAGAGGAGATTCCTTCCTCAATGCGTGAGGAGACAGAACTTCATCGAGAAAGGTTGATCGAAGCGCTGGCAGATTTTGACGATAATATTGCCGGAAAGTTTCTGGAAGGAGAAGAAATTCAGGAGGAAGAATTGCAGAGAGGGGTAAGGACTGCGACTTTACAGCAGGGATTCTTAGGTGTGATTCCGGGAAGCGCGTTCAAGAATAAGGGAGTTCAGTTTTTGGCCGATGCGATCATAGATTATCTTCCATCACCGCTTGATCTTCCACCGATCTCAGTCCTCGGAGAAGAAGGGGCAAATGAAAAGGAAATCGAAATTAAACCGGACGACCATGCCGAGGTGGTAGGATTAATATTCAAGCTGGCATCAGATCCTTATGTTGGGAAACTGGTTTTCATTCGCATTTATCAAGGGGAGATGAGGAAGGGAAGCAGCCTTTTGAATACACGGACGGGTAGGATGGAGCGTATCAGTCGTCTCATGCTAATGAAGGCGGATTCCCGAAAGGACATAGATGTGGCCTATTCAGGGGACATTTGTGCCATTATTGGTGCAAAAGATATCAGGACTGGTGATACTCTGTGCTCGAAAAAACTTCGAGTTGTGCTCGAACCACCAACTTTCCCGGATCCAGTAATTTCGATGTCGATTGAACCGGAGACTCAAGGAGATCAAGAGCGATTGTCTCTTGGTCTTCAAAGGCTTTCGGAGGAGGACCCGACATTTCTTGTGAACTCTGATAAAGAGACTGGCCAGACGATTATTTCCGGGATGGGGGAGCTACATCTGGAGATTCTTAGAGATCGTTTATTCCGTGAATTTAAGGTTGAAGCAACGTCTGGCAAACCACAGATAGCTTACCGTGAGTCGATAACGGCTGCGGCCGACGGTGTTGGAAAGTTCATCAGACAGTCAGGGGGAAGGGGACAGTACGGACATGCGGAAATCAGGATAGAACCTAACGAACGTGGGAAGGGAAGCGAATTCATTGATAAGATCACAGGAGGAATAATTCCTAGAGAATTTATTAGACCTATTGAAGAGGGGATTACGGAAGCAGCTCATAATGGTTCGCTTGCAGGCTATCCGGTAGAGGATGTGAAAGTTGAGCTGGTATTTGGCAGTTTCCATGACGTAGATTCCTCCGAAACTGCGTTCAAAATGGCTGGGATTCTGGCATTTCGAGACGCATTGAAGAATGCGAAGCCGATCCTTTTGGAACCACATATGAAAGTAGAGGTATCGACTCCTGAGGAATTTCAAGGTGATGTGATGGGAGACTTAAACAGGCGTCGGGGCAAGATCCTAGGATTAGAGGCTAAAGGAAACCTGATGATCATCAATTCTATTGTTCCGCTTGAAACTATGTTTGGATACGCTACTGTGGTGCGCTCGCTAACTAAAGGTAGGGCATCTCACACCATGGAGCCATCACACTTTGAGAAGGTGCCGGAGGGCATTACAAAGAAGATAATTGAAACATCGACTCGGGAGCCGGTTCGTGCTTAGAATGGGAAAATAATAAGAGAAACAGAACTGAGTGTCTAATGGAAGGTCAGAGAATAAGAATAAGGCTCAAAGGCTACGATTATCGGGTCATCGATCAATCGGCTATAGATATTGTAGATACGGCCAAACGTTCTGGTGCTAGGGTAGCTGGACCTGTCCCTTTGCCTACTCATGTCGAAAAGGTTACCGTCAATCGGTCTCCTCATGTTGATAAAAAATCAATGGATCAGTTTGAAATGCGAACCCACAAGCGATTGATTGATATCATCGAACCCACGGTCCAGACAGTTGACGAGCTTAAGAAGCTCAATCTTCCAGCTGGTGTCGATATATCTATTAATGTGTGATCGTTATTAAAGGCGATCTTATTTGTTTAATTTACCTAGTAAAATGCTATATACTCTCCTAGGCACCAAAATTGGGATGACCCAGGTCTTTGATTCGGACGGTAGAGTTGTCCCCGTAACGGTTATTAAAACCGGTCCATGTCCTGTCGTTCAGATAAAGACTGAGGATCGAGACGGTTACAGCTGCCTGCAAATCGGGTATGGTGAGATTAAGGCAGGTAACGTTAGTAAATCTGAACGAGGACATACTATAAAAGCGAAGGTGGACCCGCTTCGGCGTTTAAAGGAGGTTCGGTTTGAAGGTGAGAGTGAACATGGAGTTGGAGATGTTTTAACAGCTTCCGGTTTCTCGGAAGGTGAGACCGTTGATGTTCTTGGCGTATCAAAAGGCCAAGGATTCCAGGGTGTGGTCAAAAGGTTTGGATTCAAGGGAGGACCGAGTTCTCATGGTTCAATGTTCCATCGAAGGGGTGGTTCTTATGGTCAGTGCCAATGGCCAGGAGAGGTGCATAAGGGTCGAAAAATGCCGGGCCGAATGGGAGGGATTCGCCGAACGGTGCAAAATCTTGAGGTGATTAAAATTTTGGAGGATCAAAATGTCATTCTGGTGAAAGGAAGCATACCAGGACCAAACGGAGGCGAGGTTTTGGTGAGAAGGGCAAAGAAGAGTATGCCCATATAGACTTTATTGGAATTCTGTGAAAGGTTAATGAAGCTGAAAGTATATACGGCTGATGGATTAGGTAGCGAGGAGAGGGAGTTCGATATTCCTCTTTTCCAATCCGGTGCTGGAGTGTCTGCATTGAAGCAAGTTTTACTGGCTCATCGAGCAAATAAGAGACAAGGCAATTCATCTACTAAGACTCGTTCAGAAGTAAGTGGCACGGGCAAAAAACCCTATCGCCAGAAGGGTACTGGAGCGGCTCGTCATGGAAGCCGCCGGTCACCCATTTTTACAGGAGGAGGGGCGACTTTTGGCCCTAAGCCGAGAAGTTTCTCACAGAAAATAAATCGTAAGGTTCGAAGATTGGCGTTTCAACGAGCACTCTTTGATTGTGCCAGTGGCGGAGAGATGGATGTAATCGAAAGGCTAGAGATTCCTGAGCCGAAGACCCGTCTCTTTGGTGCCGTAATCGAACAAATCGCACCTAATGGTTCGGTGTTGGTAATTGATGACAAGTTTGATGATTCGGTTCTTTTGGCTTCACGGAATATAAATCGTGTATCAGTTATGGAATCGAGTACGGTCAATGCCTTTTTGCTTAGTCTGCATGATCGTATCGTGGTGAGTGAGAAAGGAATTGAGAATTTGCTTAAACGTGCTGGAGGTGAAGAGGAGTCGTGATGCAAGCTGATCGTGTATTGGAGGAAATTATAATCTCGGAAAAGGCGACTGCCCTCTCTTCCAATGTGAATAAGTACACTTTTCGGATACACCCCTCGGCAAACCGAATCTCGGTAGCCCAGGCGGTTGAGTCTGGGTTTGATGTTACAGTGACTGGAGTGAATATCCTTAATGTAAAGCGGAAGGTGAAGCGGGATCGAACTAGGAGAGGACAATTCGGGTATCGAAGTGGTTTCAAGAAAGCAGTTGTCTCGCTCAAAGAAGGTGACCAAATCGAATTGGTCTGAAGATATCTATAATTTCATAGGAGGATAAAAGTGCCAACAATTGAACAGAGACCGCTGACGCCAGGTCAGCGATTTCACGTTAAAAGCTTCGAAGAGGGGATCTCTAATTCAGGTCCGGAGAAGCGGCTAAGTGAGTTTAAGAAGAGGACTGGTGGTCGCAATTGTTACGGGCGGATTACTTCAAGAAGAAGGGGAGGCGGCCATAAAAAACGGATTAGGAAGATCGATTTTAAAAGAGAAAAATTCGATATTCCGGCACGAGTTAAGCGATTGGAATACGATCCTAATAGATCTGCAAGTATTGCCTTGTTGGTCTATGCCGACGGTGAGAAGCGTTATATACTAGCTCCTACTGGTGTGGCGATAGGAGACACTTTAGTAAGCTTTTCTGGAATCGGCGAATTCCGTGAAGGAAATAATATGCCATTGCGATCAATTCCTCCCTCGACCAAGGTCCATTCGATTTCAACTCAGCCTGGGAAGGCAGCGCAGTTTGTCCGTTCTGCAGGAGTTTCTGCTCAGTTAGTTGCGATCGATGGAGATCGTGCTACTCTGCGGATGCCGAGTGGAGAAGTTCGTATGGTCCATTCAAATTGTAGGGCAACAATTGGAGAGGTGGGAAATGCCTCTCATCGGACTTCCAAATTAGGGAAGGCGGGACGTTCTCGATGGAAGGGTCGACGACCTCGCGTTCGGGGAGTGGCTATGAATCCAGTAGACCATCCAATGGGCGGAGGAGAGGGACGAAGTTCGGGTGGAGGCCACCCGGTGTCCCCGTGGGGCCAACTATCCAAGGGTTTTCCAACCCGGTCGCGTTCGCAACAGTCGAACCGAATGATTTTGGTCAGGAGAAAAGGAAATAAGTTAAAGCGGTAGATTTATAAGAAGGGAAATCTGATGGCACGCTCAGTCAAAAAGGGATATTTTGTTGATGGACACCTTATGGATAAAATCCAGGTGGCGCATAGGGAAGAATCGAGAAAACCGATTCGAACTTGGTCCCGTCGTTCAACAATCACTCCCGATTTCGTTGGGTTGAATTTTGAAGTACACAATGGCAAGAATTTCCTGCCTGTCTACATAACCGAAAACATGGTTGGACATAAATTGGGTGAATTTTCACCAACACGGTCTTTCAAGACACATAATCCGCACACCCAAAAGTAGTAGAAAAAATGGAAATAAAAGCGGTAACAAAGTACGCTCGCATGTCACCAAAAAAGGTGCAGGAGGTTACAAGAGAGCTTCGTGGACTCAAGGCTAATGAGGCTATTGAGAAGTTAAAGTGTGTACCGCGAAAGTCCGCACGATTGGTCGTTAAAACGCTTCAATCTGCAGTTGCTAACGCTGAGAACAATAATAATTTATCTTCTGATGCCTTGATTGTTGAAGCTGTAGTAGTGGAGAAGGGTCCCGTGCTCAAACGGTTTCGTCCTGGTGCAAGAGGCATGGCAAAACGTATTGAAAAGCGTATGAGTCACATACGAATAGTTCTTAAGGACGAATAGGGGGAGAAGAAGGAATAGCTATGGGTCAAAAAGTAAATCCAGCTGGGTTTCGTCTTCAAGTGCGTCGGGATTGGGAGTCGCGGTGGTTTGCCGACAAGGGAGATTTCGGAGATTATCTAGAGGAAGACTACATCATCCGGAAAGCGATTAATCTTCGCTTAAGGTATGCTGCGGTCCCAAGGATTTTCATTGAGAGGGCGGGTAATAGGATTAGGGTGAAGATCTTCACTGCCCGACCGGGAATTGTTATTGGAAGAAAAGGCCAGGAGCTTGAGAAGCTCAAAGAAGAGCTTGCAAAGGTAGTTGATAAAGAAATTTTATTAGACATTCAGGAAGTCAAAAAGCCCGATTTGGTTGCGCAATTGGTGGCAGAGAATGTAGCTCTACAACTTGAGCGTAGAATTTCATTTCGAAGAGCTATGAAAAAAGCCGTCCAGACTTCAGTCAGTTTGGGTGCGGAAGGCATTCGAATTCAGGTTTCTGGTCGACTGATGGGATCGGACATTGCGAGAACTGAGGTTCAGAGATCTGGGCGAGTGCCTTTAAATACTCTGAGAGAGAATATAGACTATGGTTTTACGGAAGCGAGAACGCTATATGGAATTATCGGAGTAAAATGCTGGATTTGTACAGGGAACGAAGAGGATCCCTTGGGCTAGTATTTATTTAACTTGGAGTGACTCATATTTATTACGGACAAGAATTGAATCATGGCATTAATTCCCTCCAGAACAAAATTTAGGAAGAGCCAAAGAGGCCGAGTACGCGGACGGGCAAAGCGTGGAGACCAATTGGTTTTTGGAAATTTTGGAATCCAGGCACTCGAAAGTGGTTGGATTACTGCAGAGCAAATCGAAGCATCGCGTGTTGCTGTCAACAGGGACCTTAAGCGCCGAGGGAAGGTTTGGATACGAATTTTTGCGCAGAAACCGGTTTCGAAAAAGCCGGCTGAGACCCGTATGGGCAAGGGAAAGGGAGCTTCTGAACTCTGGGTAGCAGTAGTGAAAGCAGGGGCGATTCTATTTGAAGTCTCTGGAGCCAGCGAAACAGGTGCACGGAATGCACTGCAACTAGCAGATGGGAAGTTGCCTGTGCGCTGTAGATTTATTTCCCGAGAAGATTCGAACTAGTAGTCGAACGTTTGCAGGACGAAGTAAGAAAATGAAATCAGCGGAAGTACGAGAATTAGCGGTAGGCGAAATAGAGAAGAAACTTCGCGACACACGGGACGAATTGCTCCAGATGCATTTGCGAAAGGAAACTGGGCAAGTTGAGAGACCGCATTTAATTCGTGAGCTGAGGCGCGATATTGCACGAATTGAAACGATTCATAGGGAGAAATTAAGGGCCAAATAGCGCAAACATAGGAATTAGTAATTTTGATAAATAGCCATGGAAATTGATCGGAAAATCAGCCGCAAAGTTTTGATTGGTAGCGTGACAAACCTTACTGGTGAAAAGACAGTAAAGGTGACCTACGGCTATAAGATTCCTCATCCTCGCTATAAGAAAGAGATTAGCAGGACCACTGTGGTTCACGTCCATGACGAATCGAGTGAATGTCGTATGGGAGACAGGGTGGAAATCATTGAGACTCGCCCCATAAGCAAGCTAAAGAGATGGCGTGTAAAACGTGTTATCGAAAAGGCTCCTGAGTTGAATGATTGATACTGGTATTGCCATTTTCTAAGGAGTTAAATGAGGATATTGTAAAATGCTTCAGTCGTTGAGCAAATTAGATATAGCGGATAATACCGGGGCCAGATCGGCACGGATGATTCGGAGACTTGGACAGAGCAAAAAGACAGCTTCGATCGGGGATGTCATAGTTGTGAATATTAAGGAAAGTTCACCGGAAGCTACTGTGAAAAAGGGTACAGTAGCGAGAGCAGTGGTTGTGCGAACGAAGGCTCCCATACGGAGAACGGATGGAAGTTACCTACGCTTTGACAGTAACGCGATTGTGCTTATTGATGCAACTAATAGCCCTAGGGGAACTCGAATATTTGGTCCTGTAGCGCGTGAACTTAGGCAAAAGAATTTCATGAAAATAATCAGCCTTGCTCCGGAGGTGTTGTGAGATGAAAAACCGACTCAAGAATGGGGACGAAGTTGTAATCTTAAGTGGTGAGCACAAAGGTGAACGAGGGAAAATCCTACAGGTTTTTCCGAGAAGAGAGAGGGTTTTAGTGGAAGCTATAAATATGATCAAACGCCATCAGAAAAAGGAATCTGATACCAAGAATCCTGAGGGTGGGATTCTTGAAAGAGAGGCTCCAATTCATCTTTCAAAGGTAATGAAGGCGGATCTTTACGACCAAAGAAGGGCGACAAAGAATACTGGTGACGAAGGATCTGGCTAGATCTGGATTCTAGGGAATATTTAGCTACCAATTTACGAAAGGAAACATTCGATGTATATCCCGCTACTGAAGACTCACTATCAGGAAAAGATCGTCCCAGCGATGATGGAATCGCAGGGATATTCAAACCTGCACGAGGTTCCAGAGATTGAGAAGGTGGTCATCAACTCAGGGATAAACTCTCGGTTAGAAAAGGGTGCAGTTGAAGATACGACAAAGGAAATCTCTCTTTTGTCGGGACAAAAACCGGTTGTCACTAATGCTCGACGCAGTGTATCTAATTTCAATATCAGGGAAGATCAACCCGTCGGTGTCAAAGTCACTTTGAGGGGAAATAATATGTATGAATTCCTTTCGCGATTGCTAAACATAGCTTTACCCGGGATTCGTGATTTCCGTGGTATATCCACAAAGCTAGATGGGCATGGTAATTATTCTATTGGGATCGTCGACCACACGATTTTTCCGGAGATTAGCATGGATTCTGTAAAGCGGATTGTAGGAATGGATATTTCTATTGTAACGACGGCTAAGACTGACGAGGAGGGTTATGAACTCCTTAATCAATTTGGGATGCCATTTCGGACACGTTAAAGATTATTGCAAATTCGTAGTAAATAGACAAAAGGTTCAACTGATAGTCATGGCAAAGAAGGGAATGATTGAACGCAACTTGAGGCGTACTCGGTTGGTCGAAAAGTACGCTTCTCAACGTGCGGAATTAAAGCGACGGATGGCCGATCCAGAAATCGCCGATGAAGAATTTTATGCTGCGCAGAGAAAACTGGCGTGTTTGCCACGCAATTCATCGCGGGTAAGGATTCGAAATCGTTGTAGCGTTACAGGACGTCCTCGTGCCTACCTGAGGAAATACAGGCTTTCTCGAATTACCTTTCGGGAACTGGCCTCGCAGGGGCAGATTCCTGGCGTGACGAAGTCGTCTTGGTGAATTCTGAGAGAAAACAACGAACTTGGTAAGATGTCTGATACAATAAGTGACTTTATAACCGTGATTCGCAATGCTAGTCGAGCGGGGAAGGAGAATTGTACGGGTCGATATTCGCGGATGCATCTGAGCTTTGCACGAATCTTGCAAAAGGAAGGTTATTTGCGGGAGGTAGTTGAGAGTAATGACGAGAATGGACATAAGGCGATAACGCTTAAATTAAAGTACGTAGGTGGCCTTCCAGCAATTACTGGTGTCCAGAGATGGAGTAAACCCGGGCGCAGACAATATTATCGGTGTGCGGAAATCCCCCGGATTTTAGGAGGTTTGGGAGTTGGGATTTTAACGACTTCAAAGGGAATAAAAACTGATCGTGAGGCTCGGCGCGAAAACATAGGCGGCGAGATGATATGCGCGGTTTGGTAGATCGAGGTATTTTGGAATGAGTAGAATTGGAAAACAGCCGGTGCCAATCCCAGATACGGTAACTGTCCAAGCAGAAAACGCACGGGTGGAAATTAAAGGGCCAAAAGGAACTCTTAAAAAACAGTTCAGCCAGGCAGTTCAGATTGAGGTCGGAGAGGGTCAGGTGATGGTACGATCAACCGAAGAGTCTCGATTTGCAAATGCCATGACGGGGACAACGCGGTCTATAGTAGCTAATATGATCCAGGGAGTGACGGAAGGGTTTGACAAAGACCTTCAGATTGAAGGAGTGGGATTCCGGGCCGCTCTTCAGGGGCAGACGCTCGATCTTAGCCTTGGATATTCTCATCCCATTCAATATGCGATTCCGGAAGGAATAGAAATCACAGTAGAGGATAATACTCTTATTAAAGTCGAAGGAATGGATAAACAGTTGGTGGGTGAGGTAACAGCGCAAATTAAGAGATTCTATCCGGTTGAACCCTATAAAGGCAAAGGGGTTCGTATTGTTGGAGAATATGTTCGAAGAAAGGAAGGTAAGAAAGCTACCTAATGTGCCTGGATTGATGTCGCGATGAATTTGTTAAAAAAGAAGGAGCTCAGGCAGAAGCGGATCTGGCGGACCCGGAAACGAGTACGTGGAAGTGCTGAAAAACCTCGGGTTTGTGTACATTTCAGCAACAAGCATATTTATGCCCAATTGATTGACGATGAGAAGGGAGCAACACTTTTGTCTCTGACCACCCTAAGTGGAGAGTTGCGAGAGAAAGATCTTAGAGCAAATGTCGATGGAGCAGAGACTCTGGGGCAGCTGTTCGGGGAGAAGGTGAAAGATTTGGGCCTCGGGAAAGTGGTTTTTGACCGCAATGGGAGACGCTATCACGGGGCGGTAAAAGCTTTCGCAGATTCAGCAAGAAGGGCTGGTTTGCAATTTTAAACGGTATGTAGGTTTTGTGATGGCAATAAAAGACAGGAGAGATGGGGCTTTAGGAGAAGTTCATGGTGAAGATGAATTACCTGAATTCATCGAAAAGGTAGTTTTTATAAATCGTTGTGCCAAAGTGGTGAGAGGCGGTCGTCGTTTTAGTTTTTCTGCTCTTGTTGTGGTCGGAGACGGGACGGGTCGGGTCGGTTACGGTTGTGGTAAGGCAAAGGAAGTGCCAGAGGCGATTCGGAAAGGAACAGAACGGGCACATAAGGCGATGATCGACGTCGAATTACGTGGGAATACGATTCCACATTTAGTTCTCGGAGTTCAAGATGGTGGCAAAGTGCTGCTTCGGCCTGCGAGTCCTGGAACGGGGCTTATTGCAGGAGGGGGAGTTCGCCCTGTCTTGGAAGCGGCTGGAGTGAAGGATGTGCTGACCAAGTCCCTTGGATCGAACAATCATAGTGCCGTAGTGGGGGCAACAGTGAACGCCCTGAAGCAGCTTCGTTCGGCTGAGAAAATTTGGAACCTGAGAAAAGCAGAATAAGTCCGTTAGTTGGGAGAAAGCAATGCGTTTGGATCAATTGCCTAGAATCAGTGGAGACCGGAGAGGTCGTAAGCGTCTCGGACGGGGACGGGGATCTGGACACGGCAAAACTTCGGGTCGGGGCCATAAGGGACAGAATTCCCGTGCCGGAAGGTCGGTGCGCCCTGGATTTGAGAGCGGACATGTTCCCCTCTATAGGAGATTGCCTCAGCGCGGTTTTAATAACGCTAACTTTAAGGTAGAATATGCGGTCGTAAACGTCGGCTGTCTATCAAAGATCAACCGAGTTAAGAATATCGATCGAGATACTTTGATTAAGGCCGGATTGATTCGAAAAAATGCTAAACTTGTTAAGATCTTAGGGTATGGGGAGGTTGATCGAGCTTTCAATGTAAAGGCTGATCAGTTCTCTGGTTCAGCAACCGAAAAAATAAAAGCAGCCGGGGGCAAGGTAGTGGAGCTTGGAAAGGCGCCCGATTCCGCTGAAGAGAGTGTAGGCGAGTGACTCATAGTCGCCCCGGTATTCCTGACCGATGATTTCGGCTTTTGTTAATTGCATCAAGATTCCTGAGCTTAAGAGGCGAATTGGGTACACTCTATTTTTCCTCTTTATAGCTAGAATCGGTGCCAATATCCCGTTGCCAGGTTTGGATCCGGCTCCCTTGCAAAATTTCTTTGCAGACCAGAGTGGTGAGTCGGGTTCTCTGGTAGGGCTTTACAATATGTTTACTGGGGGCGCCTTACTTAAGGGTGCTGTGTGTGCTCTTGGGATTATGCCTTATATTAGCGCCTCGATTATCTTCCAGTTGATGACAGCGGTTGTTCCAATGCTGGCCCGATTACAGCAGGAGGGTGAAGTGGGTCGGCAGAAAATTACACAATATACACGCTATGCAACGGTAGGAATCTGTCTTATTCAGGCTTTTCTGTTGATTATGGCTTTGAGGAATCCAGGTAGGCTGTTTAGCGGCTTCAGTATTTCAGAATACGGTCCAATTGTCCTTGTTGATCATGGCTGGTTCCTTATGACATCGGTGGTTTTTCTAACTGCAGGAACAGTTCTCTTGATGTGGTTGGGCGAGCAGATTACGCAAAACGGTATTGGACAGGGAATATCTTTACTTATTACAGTCGGAATTTTGGCTGATTTGCCTTCTGCTGCCGCGATTACTTACAGGATGTTCAATCCATCTTCAGTCGGCATGGAGACGTTGGGGGCTCCCCATGCAATTATGATGTTGTTGCTCCTCTCCATTTCGGTGGCGGGGATCATAGCACTTACTCAGGCCCAACGTAAAATACCTGTCCAGTACGCTAAACGTGTTGTTGGAAGGAAGGTCTATGGTGGGCAGAGTTCTTTTCTTCCTTTGAAGGTGAATTATTCAGGGGTGATGCCCGTGATTTTTGCCAGTGCTATCCTCTTGTTTTTTCAGTCGATTTCGCAATATCTGGGTGCCGCTGCCGATCTTCCTTTCGTGAGGGATTTTGCCGGTTATTTTCAGCAAGGTGGGATGACTTACTATCTCATCTTTGGTATCCTTATCCTTTGTTTCAGTTACTTTTGGGTTTCGGTTATGTTTAAACCCATTCAGATTGCAGACGATTTAAAGAAAAATGGAGGGTATATTCCTGGAGTTCGTCCGGGAGAGCCGACAGCTAAGTTTCTCGATTTCGTCATGACCCGGTTGACCTTGTTCGGTGCATTGGCTTTGACTGTGATTGCAGTTTTTCCCGATTGGCTAAATTTCACTGCCAAGATCCCCTATCCTGTTGGGCAATTCTTCGGAGGGACGGGAATGTTGATTATAATTGGGGTTCTCCTGGACACATTACGTCAGATTGAGACTTTTCTTTTACAAAGGCATTATGACGGATTTTTGCGAAAAGGAAGAATTCGAGGCAGAAGTGCCACGCGTTCCCCGCAGATTGCTGGCGTTGGAGAACTGAAGGGATTGAATTGGTTCTGGCTCTGGCTTGGAATTGCCTTTTTTATTGGGTTAGCCAGTTCGATAATTCAGAAGTATATTTGAGGAGATAGGCTTGCAGAGTATGTTAAGAAACTCGGCAATACCGATAAAGAGTCTTCAGGAGATCAGTAGGATGCGGGAGTCTTGCCAAATTGCTGCGTTGGTTCTCGACAAGTTGATCTGTCTTGCTGAACCGGGAATTAGCACTTACGAAATTGATCAAGAAGGTAAAAAACTCATCGATAGTTATGGCGCAGTAAGTGCTTGTTATAACTACCGAATAGGTAATCAGTGTTTCCCTGCCTATACCTGCATTTCTGTAAATGAGGAGGTTGTTCATGGAATCGGTTCCCTGAAACGAATACTCAGAATAGGTGATATGGTAACTATTGATGTTACAGTTATTTATCAGGGATTTATCGGAGATAATGCTCGTACCGTATTGCTCGGAGAGGCAAGTTCCGATCTTCAGGCTCTAGTTTCTACTACTGAGGCCGCTCTTTATAAAGGCATTGAAATGGCTCGACCGGGGAACCGGGTAGGTGATATTTCCCACGCCGTTGAGCGTTTCATTGAGCCGATGAATTATGGGATTGTTAGGGATTTCGTTGGACATGGGGTGGGACGTTCTATGCATGAGGAACCTCAGATTCCTAATTTTGGTGAGCCTGGTACCGGTAAACGGTTAAAACCAAAGATGGCACTTGCAATTGAACCAATGGTAAACCTTGGGCGGCCCGAGGTCGAAATGGCAGATGATGGTTGGACCGCAATAACCAGGGATCGTAAGCCTTCCGCTCATTTTGAGCATACTATCCTCGTTACCGACAATGAACCTGAAATATTGACATTGGTGAAAAAATAGCTTCTTAGTTTCATCCTTTTTCGCTTTTCTGATTAATTTGTCAGATTTCTCTTTATTTAATTACCCTCAAATTTTCTATGCCTCGTCTTCTTGGAGTTGATATTCCGGGTAGTAGAAAACTACCCTACGCGCTTCGTTACATCTATGGAATCGGTCCTGCACGGGCGGACGCTATAGTAGCTTCTTTGGGGTTAGACCCTGATAGAAGGGCAAATGATCTCACTGAGGAAGACCTAACCAAAATCACGGCAGAAATTAACGAAAAACAATTTGCAATCGAAGGTGATTTGAGGCGTGACATTGCTTCCAATCTGAAACGCCTACAGGCGATTAATTGCTATCGTGGGATGCGACACAGACGGGGTTTGCCTGTGCGAGGACAGAAGACTCAATGCAATGCACGAACCCGAAAGGGAAAGCCAAAAACAGTAGGAATTATTAAGAAGGCAACAATTTAAATTTGAAGGATGACGGAGGAGAAAAACGAGAAGGCCGAGGAGCCTCAAGAGGGTGCTTCCCAGGCCGGGTCGGAAGTCGATAAGAGCCAGGAAGGCCAAAGCGGTGACGGGGGCAAAAACGGAGAAAATGTGGAGTCGGTTAAGGCTGGACCCGAAACTATAAAGGAAGAAGAAAAATCCGGAGATCAACCAAGGTCGGAGGAGACCGCAGCTGATCTCCTAAAGGATGATTTAGATGATATTAAAATCCGGCGTGCCAAAGGGAGTAAGAATATCTCTTCCGGAGTGGTGAATATATTGGCTACTTTTAACAACACTAAAGTCACTATTTGTGATCAAAGAGGAAACGTTATTTCCTGGTCGAGTGCGGGAAAATGTGGTTTTAGAGGTTCAAGGAAGTCGACTGCTTACGCGGCCCAGGTTGTTACGCAGGATGCGGGTAGGGTAGCTATGGGTCATGGTTTACGGGAGGTTGAAGTGAAGGTTAGAGGACCGGGAATGGGCCGTGATTCAGCCATTCGATCTCTGCAGGCCTTAGGATTAAATGTGCTTTCGATTATTGATGTGACTCCCGTCCCGCATAACGGATGCCGTCCTCCCAAGAGGAGGCGTGTGTAATTTGACCCACGGAAACGGATGATGAATCTGAAGGATTGATAGATAATGTCGCGTTACACAGGACCAACTACTCGAATTAACAGGCGTTTTGGAATGGCGATCTTTCCGCCAAACAAAGCCTTTGAAAGGAAACCCTATCTTCCGGGAGAGCATGGGCAACGTCATCGAAGAAAGGCTAGCGATTTCGCGGATGGCTTGAATGAAAAGCAAAAGCTCCGTTACATGTACGGGTTGACTGAAAAACAGTTCAGGCTTTGCTTCGATCGAGCAAAGAAGAAACGTGGCGTAACTGGAGATATCTTCCTTCAAATGCTAGAGACAAGGTTGGACAATGTTGTGTATCTTCTAGGATTTTCAAAGACAAGGCGCCAGGCAAGGCAGTTTGTTAATCACGGACATATAAGATTGAATGGACATAAGGTAGATATACCGAGTTGCGTGGTTAAGGCTGGTGATGAGATTGAGGTGAATGCCAGTACTTCCTCACGGCAACTGGCGACCCGAAGTCTCGAAGACTCTCGCGTTCGGACACCGCCTACATGGCTTGATTGCCATGAAGACTCACTCCGAGCAAAGGTTAGCCGTCTTCCTTCAGGGGATGAGGTCGAGCCTGGTGTTAATGTACAGCTCATCGTTGAATTTTACAGCCGTTAGTCGTGGAGAGCTTCATCCGACCTCTTGAACTCTAACCACTCCGGAGTATCCCCACCGTTTGGGATTGGGCCTTTTTGATTTAATCGACAGATAAGATAGCGAACAATCAGAACCTTATAAAGTCATGCCTCAACGATTAGGAAAATTCGAATTACCGAACAGATTGATAAAAGACGATGAAGTCTCATCCGAGACTTATGGTCGCTTTGTGGCCGAACCTTTTGAAACCGGATATGGCCACACGATAGGAAACTCTTTGCGACGCGTCTTGCTGAGCTCGATTGAAGGAGCTGCGATATCTTCAGTCAGTATTGAGGGAGTTGATCACGAATTCCAGAGCCTGGAGGGTGTTGAAGAAGATGTCACTGACATAGTCCTCAATCTTAAAAAGGTGTTGATTCGTTCTCATAAGAGAGAGCCGATAAAGCTATTGGTTGATGTTGAGAAAGCGGGACCTATAACTGCAGCAGATATTCAACCGGACTCCAATATTGAGATTGTTAACCCGAAACAGGTCATTTGTACAGTTGATCAGAAGCGGCGATTTCTAGCAGAGTTGGAGATTCGGGTCGGTCGTGGTTATTGTCCTGGAGAGGAAAATAAATCAGAAGATCAACCGATTGGAATGATCCCCATTGATTCGCTTTTCAGCCCGGTTAGATTAGTCAAATACACCATCGAGAACACCCGAGTCGGTCAAATGACTGATTTCGATAAGCTCATTTTAGAGATTTGGACAGACGGTCGTATTTCTCCGGATGATGCGTTGAAGCAAGCGGCTGCGATTATCAAGTTGCATCTTGATGTTTTTGATCGAGTAAGCGAGGAGTCGATAGCATTCGAAAGAGAAGAGACCGAAGTAAGCGAGGAACAGAATAAGCTGCGTAATCTTCTCAATATGAGTGTCAATGAGATCGAACTTTCGGTAAGAGCTGCGAATTGCTTGAATAACGCTAATATCACTACCGTTGGCGAGCTCTCTATGAAAACAGAACAGGAGATGTTGAAGTACAGGAATTTTGGAAAGAAGTCCTTAAATGAGATTAAGGCAAAACTTGAGCAGCTTGGGCTTTCGCTAGGAATGAAAATCGACGAACGCCTATTGGATGCTCGAAGCGATGTCCCAGCCTGAAGACCAAGGAACTGCCTGTAGTAATTTAAGGTTCTTGTAACCTGATAAGAGGAAAAAGAAGATGAGGCATCGCAAACATAACCAACAGCTTGGTGTAAAGAAAGGGCATCGCCAGGCCATTTTGGGGAATTTGGCTTCAGCTCTTTTTGAACATGCCCGGATTGAGACAACTCTGGTTAAAGCGAAGGCACTTCGACCTTTCGCAGAAAAGTTGATTACTTTTGCAAAAAAGGCGCAGGAATCCTCCCCTGAGCGTGCCCTTTATTTACGGCGGTTGACGATCTCTCGAATTCGAAATAAAGGAGCTGCACATGTTTTGTTCGAAGAGAGGGCAAATGAGTTTGTAGACCGGAACGGAGGATATACCCGAATATACAAACTTGGAAGACGGATAGGGGATGGAGCGGAGATGGCTATTGTCGAGCTGATAGGAGCGGCAGATGAAGGCTATCAGGATTCTAGAAAAAAAAGTAAGAAAAAGAGTGATGGTCCAAGTGATGAAAGGAAGGCACTGGAGACGGTGGAGAACGAATCCGATAACAGTGAGACGGGAGTTAACGTTTCGGATGAAGAAACAACCCCTAGTACAGATGATACAGGTTCAGTAGACGAACCAGAAAAACCAGGAGCGGAAAAGTAATGGGACAGATAGGCTTTGAGTTTTCTGTTCAAATTTACTTGTTTATTGGAATCTTGTTAATTTTTGGTCTATGGGTTTTCTATGACCGGAGAGATAAGCACCTCTACGAAGCAGAACGGATCAGAGTAATTTTTCATTGCCTGAAGTGTGGGCAACTTTTCACAGAAAAGAAGGAGACAGAAGTAGCTAGATGTACCCGTTGCGGATACGAGAATTCGCGAATCAGATTTTAGGGGACTTTTCCTTTTTCTCATTGCCTGGGGTGGTTTTGATTTGGGTTGCAAGAGTAATTTCAGGAGAACGATCGATAGGTTCCTAGTCCCTAATGTCACAGACTATAGCTGTCCTTGATTTTGGATCGCAGTATACTCAAGTAATTGCGAGACGGGTTAGAGATCTTCGAGTATATTCTAAGATATTTCCCTACGCTACCACAGCGAGAGAACTGAAGAGAGAAGGCGTACAGGGAATTATTCTTTCTGGTGGGCCTGCTAGTGTATTAGCAAAAGATGCTCCTCTTCCAGATAGGTCTCTTTTTGATCTCGGCATACCTATCTTGGGGATTTGCTATGGATTACAGTTAATTGGTTCGAAATTAGGAGGCAAAGTCGAGCAAAGCCTTCAGAGGGAATATGGCCGAGGAAGTCTTTGTATCTCTAAGAAAGGTTCGATTCTATGCGGTATACAGGATGGGATACGCGTTTGGAATTCTCATGGAGACAAGCTGATCGAGATGCCTGATGGATTCCAGGTATTTGCCGAGACTGAAAATTCTAAATACGCTGTCATAGGGAACGAAGAAAAGCGTATCTATGGCCTGCAATTTCATCCAGAGGTCTCCCATACTGATGATGGGAGTGAAATCTTAAAGAACTTCCTCTTCAGTATTTGCAACTGCGTAGGTGATTGGACGATGGCGGGCTTCATTGAATCTTCGGTTGAAAAAATCCGAGAAACTGTTGGCCAAGAATATGTCATTCTTGGCCTCAGTGGGGGAGTCGACTCATCAGTGGCAGCGGTTTTAATCCACCAAGCGATAGGTAACCAGTTGCGCTGTGTGTTTATTGATAACGGTCTTTTGAGGCAGAATGAAAGAGCCGAGGTAGAAAAGCTATTCCGGGAAAGTTTTGAGTTCGATTTACGAACGGTTAGAGCGGAGCAAAAGTTCCTAAATCGATTGGAGGGAGTCACAGATCCAGAGAGGAAGCGGAAAATTATTGGAAAGACTTTTGTTGAAGTTTTTGAATCACAGCTAAAGAGTATGAGAGGAGTTACCTTTCTTGCCCAGGGGACGTTGTATCCAGATGTGATTGAGAGCGTACCAATTGGTGGAAACCCCGCTTCCCTAATCAAAAGTCATCACAACGTAGGGGGGCTGCCGAAAAATATGAAGCTCAGACTCCTGGAGCCACTGAGACAACTCTTCAAGGATGAAGTTCGGCAACTTGGGCGTGAATTGGGATTATCGGCTATGGTCCTAGACCGCCATCCCTTCCCTGGGCCTGGTCTTGCGATAAGAGTTATTGGTGAAATCACGGAAGGCCGACTAGAGATTCTGCGGAATGCAGACTCAATTCTCTTGGAGGAAATTCGAAAAGAGGGATTTTACGAAAAGGTTTGGCAGGCTTTCGCGGTATTTCTTCCGGTTCGAACGGTAGGAGTAATGGGAGACGAGAGGACCTATGAGAATGTCATCGCCCTCCGCGTCGTCGAGAGTCTTGATGCGATGACGGTGGATTGGGTGCGTCTTCCATATGATCTTTTGCAAAAGATTTCCACGCGGATAATCAATGAAGTTCCAGGGGTTAATCGTGTCTGTTTGGACATTAGTTCAAAGCCGCCCAGTACTATTGAATGGGAGTGAAAGTTAGTCGTAATTTTATTTTAATTTCGAATGGGTGGTTTCTTTTGAAACATATTTTCGACAGCATTTTGAAGAAGGTTTCAGATTGAAGTCCTCTCATAGGTTGGAGTTCTAAGGGATAAATAAAGAACGTTTTGTCATTTATTATTCCATTGTAGCTCTCCCCGGTTCGATGGGGGGGCTTGCTTGACTGATATATCATGACGATCCTGGCTTAAGGCCTGATTTTGGATTGGGTAGTAATTTTTTTAGGTGCTTGTCACGGGGGAATTGAACAAGGTGAAGGAAATCATAGCTACTGCGAGGCTGTATTTAGGCGAAGAGGATTAGATTAAAGCAGTCAAACTACGAGGACATTGGACTATACGAATCAGTGAGTAAGGGGGCAAAGGTTCTTTGGGGAATATAAAAACAATCCTAAGTTGTCCTATGAAACAGCAGTAGATAGTTGAGGATGGAGACGGTTTAGTGGTTACGGTAGTGAACGATTATGAAAGCAGGAGGAGTTCATCCATTCTACGAAATCCGGATTGACTTCGCTTAGAAATCACAGTTCCAAAAGAACATTCAATACAATAACTCAGGAATTCTGACACCGAGATTGGTTGGTTTTCATCTTACGGCTAACAGCTTCTTTAGAAAGAGAAACATCATCAATTTACTACCCTCGATTGCCGTTTTGAAATCTATTGTTTTTCTCGGTATCACGATTTTCGACCAGCCCCTCTATATCCGACCAGATAAAAATTTCAAAAAATTTCCATAATAGACTTGCGCTAGAATGCTCCCTCGGATGGAAACCATCTTGGATGCGTATTGTTAAATATCCGTCAAGACAGTTTGAGGAGGGGGTAACGCACTTTTGCGGTAGACCTGAATCCAACCGAGACATTAAGTCCGTAGTAGGTTCGATTCTGGAAAATGTGCAAAGGAAAGGGGACTCCGCCATATTAGAATACACGGCGAAGATCGATGGAGTAGATCTTGCTGGAGGGGGATTCCGTATTCCCTTGAGTATGATGAAACGGGCAAAGCAATCGCTTCCCAAAAGCGATCTAAAGGCGATAAAAGAAGCCATAAGATGCGTAGAGGACTTTCATAAACGGAATTTTCCACGCGATTGGAATGAAAAGAATATTCATGGTGCTCGGGTTGGAGAGGCTTTTTCACCTCTTGATAGGATTGGCATTTGGATTCCTGGAGGTGTTGTTCCTCTTGTGTCTACGGTCATAATGACCGTAGCTCTAGCGAATATCGCGGGAATCCGTGAAGTCACAATCTTTACTCCACCGCAGAAAAATGGATCGGTCAATCGACGGCTTCTTGCTGCTATGGCTCTATGTCAAGTAAAGGAGGTCTATCGGATGGCGGGTGTTCCTGCCGTTGGGGCAATGGCTTACGGAACTGAAACGATTAGGCCGGTATGCAAGATATTTGGGCCTGGGAATGCCTATGTCATCGAAGCCAAACGACAGGTTTTTGGGGAGATTGGGGTCGATCTGCTTCCAGGACCTAGTGAGATTATGATAATTGCAGATGGCAAAGCTCGGGCTGATTGGGTGGCCGCTGATCTTATTGCCCAAGCCGAGCATGGGCTTGGGGGGCGGGTCTTTCTTGTTACTACAAGTAAGAGACTCTTAGATTCGGTTAAAATTGAGATAAAGAGTCAGGTTAAATACCTACGGCATAGAGCAACAATCGAAGCTGTTTTAGAAATAGGATTTCTAGCAGTTTTAGTTGATCGAATTCATCAAGCAGTCAAGGTTGCAAATCGAATTGCCCCAGAACATCTTGAGATTCACACTGAACAATCTAGATGGGATCGACTTATGAGAGGCATTCATAATGCGGGAGCTATTTTTCTAGGAAATCAAACCCCAACTGTGTTGGGAGATTTTACGGCGGGCCCGAGTCATGTTTTGCCAACGGGAGGCGCCGGACGCTTTTTGAGCGGCCTAAGATTGTCAGACTTTTTCCGTCGGACCAGTATAGTCGAATACGACGAGAGCTGTTTGGAGCGGGCTCGTGAGACAGTCGAAGCATTTAGTCGAATGGAACAGCTCGACGGACATAGACACTCGCTAAGAATTCGCTTACAAGACAAGCGTAGAGAATCTAATGGAGGGTAAGATTTCCTGATGTCCGATCCATCAAAGTTTTTAATTCCTATCCTCCCGCACCTTAAGGGTGTTGATGCATACACTCCTGGGGTACAACCCGAAGGAGGAGATTGGTTAAAGCTTAATACGAATGAGAGTCCATTTTTACCCAGCCCCAGGGTAGAACATGCGATAAAATCCCAAATCTCCAATCTTTCTTTATATCCCGATCCCCGAAGTCTAAATTTGCGCGCTGCAATTGCCAAAACTTACTCTCTGGAGATGGAACGAGTAATAGTAGGGAATGGATCGGATGATCTTCTCAACATACTTGTACGTTGTTTTTCTGGTCCTGAGAATTACGTTGGGATGTTGGTGCCGAGTTATTCTCTTTATCCTGTTCTTACTGCGATTCAGGGTGCAGAAATAATTCCAGTGTTGTTTGATCGGGAAATGAAATTCGATGCCGCAGCTATAATATCGAGCGGGGCCAATCTTTTTTTTCTCAATTCTCCGAACTCTCCAACGGGTATCGCTGTTCCGAATGTGGACATAAGAGAGGTGTTAAACAAATTTGATGGTATACTAGTTGTCGATGAAGCTTATGCGGCATTTGCCGAAGAATGCGCTCTTCCTTTGGTCAAAGAATTCGAAAACCTTGTTGTCGTTCGAACATTGTCTAAGTCACATGCATTAGCGGGACTTAGAGTAGGTTATGCGATCGCAGCGCCTAGAATAATCGAATATATGGACCGTGTACGTGACAGCTATAATGTTAACAGACTTAGTCAAGCAGGCGCGTTAGCTGCTCTTTCTGACGTTGAATACTACGCAGAAAAAATTTGTAAGACGAAGGAAACCCGAGACCGTTGCTACCAAGAATTTACCGAGTTAGGATGGTTTACATATCCTTCTCAGTCGAATTACCTTTTTACGGAGCCAGTTCAAAGATTGGGCGAGACAGGTAGGCAGATTGCAGTAAGTTTATACGAGTACCTTTTGGAGAGGAAAATTCTAGTCCGTCACTTTGGCAGTAACAAATTGACAGAGGGATTTCTTCGAATTTCTGTAGGTAAAGATGAGGAGATGGGAAAGTTTTTTGAAGTGGTAAATCAATGGCTAAGGAACGGATAGCGGAAGTTAAACGAAAGACAAATGAGACGGATATTTTTCTCCGTCTTAACCTTGACGGTACAGGCGAGAGTGAAATCTCAAGTGGTATCCCTTTCTTCGACCATATGTTGGAACTGTTTGCACGCCATGGGTTGTTTGATCTTAAATTGAGGGCTGACGGAGATACAGACGTTGACTTTCACCACACCGTTGAGGACACCGGGATTGTAATAGGGGAATGTGTCAAAAAGGCTTTGGGTGAAAAGCTCGGAATTAATCGTTACGGCTATTTCGTTCTTCCAATGGATGAGTCGCTTGCTGAAGTATCTCTGGATTTGAGTGGCAGACCATTACTGGTTTATCATGTACGCGCGAGTAATTGGTTTGTGCGTGAATTTAATATCGGTCTGGTTAGGGAGTTCTTTCAGGCATTTGCGAATAATGTAGGTGCAAATGTTCACATCAATCTGCAGTACGGGGAGGAGCCCCACCACATTGCCGAGGCAATCTTTAAAGCGTTCGCCCGGGCCCTTGATCGTGCTACCTCGATTGATTTACGACGAGGTCAAAGTCTTCCGTCGACAAAAGGACTTCTATCCTGAAACTTATGTAATGAGAAGGGATAAGAAGAGGCCGTCTGAATAATTAGTGAGGAGTAAGCGGCGTGATGATCTTTACTATCAAAGCATTGATTCAATAAATCGATTTTAGGTGAATGTATAACTCAGTTACAGTCCGAATCGAAGGTGAAAACTTCAATTTTCCTGTGATTGATGGAACTGAAGGAGAACGTGCCATCGATCTTAGAGCACTTCGGAAACGCAGTGGGTTTGTTACTTTTGATGAAGGTTATGGCAATACTGGGTCATGTCTTAGTGAGATAACGTTTATTGATGGAGAAAAAGGGATACTGCGATATCGAGGGTATCCGATTGAAGAATTAGCAGAAAAGTCGAATTTTTTAGAATCGGCTTACCTCATCATCTACGGAGAGTTTCCAGATTTAGAAGAAATGGAGGCATTCACGCAGCGGGTTCTCAGAGATGGAGGTCTACATGAAAATATGGAACAGGCCTTCTTGGGGTTTTCGAGCAACTCGCATCCGATGGCTATGCTTTCTTCCCTGGTCAATGTTCTCGGCTCATACTATTCTGAAATGGCGAGCAATAATCGATCGCAGGACCTTGCTTGTTTTGATGAAACTGCCGCTCTTCTGCTTTCCAGGGTGAGAGCTATTGCAGCAAATTCTTACCGGATTAAACGGGGAAGTCCGATTAATTATCCGAAAGCTGATGCTGGATACTGTGAGAATTTCCTGCACATGATGTTTTCTAATCCTCATGCAGAGTACGAAGTTGATAAGAGTGTGTCAGATGCTCTGGATCTTTTTTTATTACTGCATGCAGATCACGAACAGAATTGTAGCACCTCGACAGTACGGATGGTTGCCTCGGGTGGTGCTAATCTCTTTGCTTCAGTTTCATCTGGTATAAATGCTTTGTGGGGACCACTTCACGGTGGTGCTAATATGGCGGTAGTAGAAATGTTGGAAGGCATTCGTGATGAAGGCGATGACGGGAGTCGATTCCTCAACGAGGTGAAGGATGGAAAGCGCCTGCTAATGGGTTTCGGACATAGAGTCTACAAGAATTACGACCCACGAGCTAAAATCCTCCAAAAAGCTGCCGATATTGTTCTTGGGAAGCTGGGTCACAAGGATCCTCTTCTTGAGATCGCCAGGCATCTAGAGCAGGCGGCTTTGCATGAGGAGTATTTCCTTGAACGGAAACTTTACCCTAATGTTGATTTCTATAGTGGGATAATACTTAACGCCATTGGAATTCCCCTTGAGATGTTTACCGTTATGTTTGCTATTGGCCGAATGCCGGGATGGATAGCGCATTGGAAAGAGTTGGCTTCAGACCCCAAGGGTCGGATCCATCGTCCACGACAAATTTACACAGGAGCTACGCTGCGCAACTATCCGAGACAGAAAACTGTCAAACAGTGACGGTCGTCATCTGGTAAAGCTCTCTTGAAACTATTCTATCCGGATTTAACCTATTAATCTCGGGAAATCCTGAATATTTCCTCCGTATTGAGCCCAGTTAGTGCTTTGATTCCGGACAGAAGTTTCCACAGGACAAGTGACATAACAACCATGGAAGGAATGAAGATGACAGGGTAGCTCCAGAATGTCATTTTACCGAGTTCCATATTAAACGCGTCCGTACCGCTTTCGCTTCTAATAAGAAACTTGGCGAGTAGATAGTTTAGGCTGGCACTGAGGAAAAACGAACCGGCAAGTAGAAAGGTACAGAATTTCATTAGCTGTTCAAAAGCAGTGCGATTGCCTTTTTCATCTAGCTCAAGATCGACACGGACTACGTCAATAATCTCTCTATTGTAGAGGAAGAGTCGCACTAAAGGTTTCTGGGTCTTTGTTGTAACGAGTACGGCTAATCCAATAAGTAACGGAATTGCTGCTTCCTTGATTGCGATCCAATTTTTATCTAATTTCAATAGGCCGATGCCCCCTGTAATGAGAATGCTGATAAATCCGATTATGGAGAAAAGATTGTAACGCTTCCTAATAATGAAATCAAATAAACCATAGCATATGGGACAGATGATAGCGGATAACAGGGCAGCAGATGGACTTAGCGAGAGCCATTTTACACCCTTTATGAGAATAAGAGATGGCAGGAGAATATTTATAACTAGATTGAGGAACACATTCTCCTGTCGGATTTGGGCAGAATTAGGATTTTTAACTGGATCCATTATATAAATTAGAGTTTTCCTTCATTTTATCGCCGGTGATAATTTAAGACATTTAAAACCGGGAGTTGCTATAGTTGCAAAGGATCAATAATATTCGTATCCTGATGCGGGTTTTGAATATTTAAAGGTAAATAGTAATCATTAGAAAGACAAAGGAGAATCTTGATGCAGCTAGGCAAGCCTAATTCATTAGATCGGATCCTCGACCGGATCGGGGATATGGATGAGGCGAATCTCTCTATTTTAGTGCAAAGGCTAGCGCGCGAACGGAGATTACTCGAGACCATCCTAGACACAATTCGCGAGGGCGTTCTGATCATTGACGGAGAGGGAATCATAGAGCATGGAAACGAGGCTGCCAGCCGAATGATTGGTTTTGATCGTAAGGATCAAGGACAAAATCCCCTATGGAAATTAATACCTGAATTAGCACGAACTCTTGAGTTGAGTATCGATGGGGAGTACTCTGAAATATCTGTTGTCTCGCGGGAGGTTCAGCTCACCTATCCTGAAGACCGATATCTGCGCATTTACCTGATTCCCTTTAGTGATGAGGATATTGATATTCATGAAGGGAAAAGGTACGCTGTCGTCCTTTCTGACATAACAGAAGAGAAGATAACGGTTCGTGAGATGATCGAGGATGAAAAAACATCCTCAATTCTCATGTTGGCTGCGGGAGTTGCTCACGAATTAGGCAATCCGTTGAATTCACTAACCATACATTTGCAACTGATCAAGCGGCAGCTTGAAAAGAAGGATGCCGAATTTGATCTAAAAACGACAGATTCCAGTCTTTCAGTCTGTACCCGAGAAGTTGGTCGTCTGGACGGCATAATTCGAAATTTTCTAGGTGCTGTTCGGCCAACTCAGCCTAATTTTCAGGATGTTGATCTTATTTCTGTAATGGGAGATGTTCTTGAGACGATTGGTCAGGAATTGAAGGATCAAGGTGTAAGCGTCGATATTGATATCGACCGGAAACCACCTCTGGTGGTGGCAGATCCCAATCAGATTGAGCAGGTTTATTTCAACCTTTTACGGAATGCGTCGGAAGCAATGGAAGGAGGGGGAACTATCAGAGTGCGTTCTCGCTCTGATGATGAATTTGTTTATCTCCAGATTGGTGATTCAGGATCTGGCATTGAAGGACAAAATCTGAGCAAAGTTTTTGAACCTTATTATACAACTAAAAAAGGGGGCCATGGACTTGGGATGATGATTGTTCACAGAATCATGTCAGAGCATGGTGGGCTTGTCGGAATTGACAGTCGAATGGGAACGGGAACCGTCGTTACACTTCAATTGCCCCGAAGACATCGACGTATCCGTCGTCTCAAAAGTTAAGTAATTCGTATTTTCTTGCGATTTGGATCCGGTTGTGCCAAAGTGGCACTTTTTTGGAATTTTAAGCACGGAAGAATTGAATACCAACCCTTCTTTTCTGAATTGAGACAAAATTGCCCATTTGGGAATTAGGAAATGCCTGCCACTATTCTCATAGTTGATGATGAAAAACACACCCGTGAGGGTCTGAAACAGGTTCTGGGGGACAATTACGAAGTTTATTTGGCGGAAAGTGCGGTTGAGGCGTTTAATCTTTTTGATTCCGAGAATTTCGATGTGGTTCTGACAGACTTAAAAATGGCAGGTCAGAGTGGACTCAATGTAATCGACCGAGCTATCGAACTTTCCTATCGGCCGATAGTGATTATGATGACGGCTTATGGAACAGTTGAATCGGCAGTTGAAGCGATGCGTAGGGGTGCCTGTGATTTCTTAACTAAACCGGTTAATTTAGAGCAGCTTGAAATCGTTATTAAGCGTGCTCTTAAATCGCGAAACCTAGAAGTTGAAAACCAAAATTTGCACGAACGCTTAGACAGCAAGTTTAATTACGAGGGGATTATTGGAAACTCGCTCGCTCTCTCAGAGGTGATGGAAAAAATGAAACTGGTAGCCCGTTCAAAAGCTACGGTTCTATTGCACGGGGAAACAGGAACAGGGAAGGAACTTTTTGCTCAAGCGATTCATCAAAACAGCGATCAAGCCCGTAATTCCTTTATTGCGGTTCATTGTGCTTCACTTCCTTCGAATTTGTTGGAAAGTGAATTATTTGGACACGAAAAGGGTGCCTTTACTGGTGCCGACGAACGGCGGATTGGTCGATTCGAAGCAGCTGATGGGGGTACTCTTTTCATTGACGAAATCGGAGAAGTTGATGCGTCGACACAAGTGAAGCTACTCCGTTTTCTTGAATTAAGAACATTTGAAAGATTAGGGAGCATTAAACCCATCAAAGTGGACGTAAGGTTAGTTGTTGCAACTAATCAGAAGTTAGAGGAATTGGTTAGGAGTGGTCGGTTCAGAGAGGATCTTTATTACCGACTCAACGTAATTCCGATTGAGCTGCCTCCTTTGCGGGACCGGAAGGAAGACATTCCTATATTGCTTATGCATTACCTGCAACATTTTGCTAAAGAGAATCAGACTGAAAGGGTAGAGATAGAACCCTCAGCGATGAAGATTATTCAAGAATTTCCCTGGCCCGGGAATGTCCGTGAATTGCGAAACATGGCTGAGCATATTGTAGTATTGAAAGGAGGTGGACGCATCAGTGAATATGATCTCCCTCCGCATTTGCTAATGGAGTCTATGACAGGTAGGATTGAGGACACTTCTCATGAGTCTCTTTTAGTTGAAGAAAACGAAAAGAGACTAGTTCAAAACTCCTTGGTCAAAGCAAAGGGAAATCGAACTAGAGCGGCAGAATTAATGGGTATTAGTCGAAGAACCTTGCACCGTAAGCTCAAACAGTGGCCAGATTTAAATCCGGAAGCCTGAGAGTTTGTATAATTTATTCGATCTAATTACGGATAAATTTCTTTTTGGATTTCTGATCTAAATCTTTGTAATTTTTAGTTTTATTTCTTTTTATCTTATATAGATCCTAGCATTTTGAGAAATGCCTTATTTCAACTATTTCGGAACTTCGATAGATAATAAGCAGATAATATAATTTCAGGAATCAAGGCATAGCATACAAATGCGCGACCTGAATCTGGTTGACATGCCAGATTTAGTCGGGAGATTTGTGGATCATTGTTGGGTGCGGGCGTAGCTCAGCTGGTAGAGCACCACCTTGCCAAGGTGGATGTCGTGAGTTCGAACCTCATCGCCCGCTCCATATAGGTAGATAAAACACTTTATAGTTTTCCGTGAAGGCCAGTCAGCTTTTCCGACTCCCTAAATCGCTTCCTTTCAGTGAATTTTTTGATTCCGAGGAAGCACCATGGGAATGGGTTTCAAAGATTGAGAGAGCTCTTCTTGAATGGTTTGGATTAGATAGACCAATAAATAGGGAGAGTCGAATAGATGGAGTGTTTGGATCGGATTTGGTCTTCATACATGAGTCAGTGAAATTGCCTTCCCACTATGAGATCGCTGGCCCCTGCTACATTGGAGAGGGCACTGAGGTTCGACCAGGTGCATATATTCGAGGTAATGTAATTGTGGGTCGGGAATGTGTTCTTGGGAATTCTTGCGAATACAAAAATTGTCTGTTGATGGACCGAGTAGAGACAGCTCATTTTAATTATATTGGCGATTCGGTCCTGGGCTCAAATGCACATCTTGGTGCTGGTGCAGTCCTTTCTAACCTTCGCTTAAACAAAGATGAGATTCGTGTTACTATATCGGGTAGGCGAGTATCGACTGGGCGAAGAAAGCTAGGTGCACTTCTAGGAGAAGGATCTCAAGTAGGATGCAATGCGGTTCTCCAGCCTGGGACAATTCTTGGGAAAGGATCAATGGTACTCCCTGCCGTGGCATTCGGTGGGAGTTTACCTGAGAATGCTATTGCGATGATTGGGGGACAGATCCAGAAGGCAGCTTTGGAAGGGGAAGAACAAGTTTAGAAAAGTAGCAAATTCTTAGGTTAAGAATTAAGAATCGAGATCACCTCGATATGTAGATTCGGGTTCGCGGCTATAATTGAAGATCCGATTAGCGGATCTTTCCCTTGCCAGTCGGTGATGCGACCGCCTGCGCCTCGAATGATTGGAATCAAGGGCAAAAGGTCCCAATTATTCATTATAGGATCAGCCATTATGTCTGCTCCTCCCTGGGCCAAGAGAAGGTATCCATAGCAATCTCCCCAAGTGTATAGATCTTGGACGCTTCTCGTGAGTCGGGTCCAATTCTTTGAACCTTGATGCTTTCCTGGAGTTTCTAGATGCGAAACGAGAAGAGTAGAATCTTGCAGACGAGAAGTGTCCCGCATTCTGATTGTTCTCCCGTTTAAGGTCGTTTCTTCTCCGTTTCCAAGAACGAGTTGCCTTGTGACTGGATTGTGGATAGCACCGAGAAGAGGTTGACCCTTATGAAGCAAGGAAATAAGAGTGCCGAATAAGGGGCAACCAGCAGCGTATGCGCGAGTGCCATCTATCGGATCAAGAACCCAAATATAAGGAGCATTTTCGTTAACGATTCCGAATTCTTCTCCAAGTACTCCGTGATCGGGGAATTCCTTTGCAATTAAATTACGCATGATTTCTTCTGCTTTACGATCTGCCTGAGTAACTGGGGAATCATCAGATTTCCAATCGACTCTAAGCTCTGGATTTCCAAATAAGTCAGTGATTACCTTACCGCTCTTTTCTGCGAGGAGGCGTACGAAGGCCAGAAGGTCGTCTTCAAGCATAGGTGAGTACTTCATTCGGTTGTTGTTATAGAATAAGGAAATATGGAAGAATGCGACAAAGATAATCCCGTGGACTCTAACTATAGTTTACTTGGCGCTGGCCTCGGGTATGTGATGTCCTACGATATGGTCCATGTGGCACTGCAGTATACCGATACATTTTATTGATTTCGAAGGGAATCGTGAGTGCGGTGTCGTTGAATTCGGTGTAGTAACTCTTCTTAACGGGAAGATTTCTGATGTGCGTACGAGATTGTGCCGAGCTCTGAGAGGAATACATCCTGAGGAATCGAAGTTGCACGGAATAAAAAGTCGAGACACGTTTGAGTTTGAGCCATTCTCTAAGGAATGGGGGTACTTCAGGTCTCTAAGACAGAAGGGCCCATTCGCGGCACACTATGCGAGCATTGAGAATCGATTAATAAAACAGAATTGGCCGTATCCTCCCTATTCACCCGATTTCCTAAATAAGGGTCAAATGATTGCGGATTGGGGACTATGGATCGATACTTGTTTGTTGTATGCCAAGTTGTTTCCTCAGTTAAAAAGCCACAAGCTTGTGGACTTAATCAAAATCTTTGAATTGTCTTCCGAACTTGAGCGTATTGCTTGTATTTACTGTCCAAAACAGAGAATGAAATTCCACAGTGCCCTTTATGATGCTATTGCCTCGATGATTCTTGTTTGCCACATAAGCCGTCTTCCTGGGTTTGAGAACATCACTTTGGAATGGCTTCTTAGTCACAGTTCTCCAGGAGGATTAAAAGCCTCTCAAGGTGAGTTATTCTAGGATTTCTTAAATAAAACTAGATAAAACACTCACTATATGTAGCTTTATTTGAACGAGCCGCTTGGTAAGTTTTAAAGATTGGCAGGGATTATAGCCCATCAGAGAGTTTATGTGCTACGCATCCTTCTCCTCGATCTCGATTATCTTTGAGATCCCCATGAGTTTATCTTCTCCTTTAAGATTGATAAGTTTAACCCCTTGAGTTGTGCGTCCGATGACACGAATTTCGTTTACACGGGTGCGGACTGCTTGGCCGGATTTAGTCAGAAGCATAATTTCATCTTGTTCATGGACGCTAAGGGCACCGACGACGCCCGATGTTTTAATTGCTATAATTCCGCTACCCCCTCGCGCTTGCGAACGGTACGCGTCATAGTTTGTGCGTTTCCCTTGACCGTTTTGACCGGCAATGAGCAGAGTCGAATCAGCATCTACCACTTCAATTGTAACGACATAGTCATTCTCTTTTTTGAATCGAATGCCTTTTACTCCTCGAGTAACTCTACCCTGGGTTCTTAAGTTATTTTCCCTGAATCGAATGGACATACCGTTGCGTGTTATCATCACGAGCTCATCCTCGCCGCTCGTCAATTTTGCAGCAATCAGTTTATCATCTTTATCGATATTGATTCCGATAATCCCCCCTCTGCGGTAATTAGAATAGTCCTTCAGGTTGGTTTTCTTCACTATGCCATTTCGAGTGCAGAGGATAAGGTGTAAATCTGAGTTGAATTCCTTAATACAAATCATACTCGCGATCTGTTCGTCTTTTTGCAGTTGAAGTACATTAGCGAGTGACCGGCCCTTAGAGATCCTGGTTCCCTCTGGAATATCATAAACTTTTTCGACATAAACACGCCCATTGTCCATGAAGAATAGTATGAAATCGTGAGTGCTCGCTGTAAAAAGATGCTCAACAAAATCTTCTTGGTGGGAACCGGTTCCTATAACTCCTTTTCCTCCTCTTTTCTGGGATTTGTAGGAACTGACCGCGGTTCGTTTAATAAACCCATTGTGTGATACGGTTATAGCACATCCCTCATTGGCAATCAGATCTTCCATGCGAAACTGTCCCTCAGACGGGAGGAGGTTTGTACGCCGAGGGTTGTTGTGCTGCTCTTTCATTTCGTAGAGCTCTCCCTTAACCACCTCGACAAGTTTTTGCTCGCTTTCCAATATGGTATTGAGTTCAGCTATGGTCTTTATGAGGCTGAGGTATTCATTCTCTATTTTGTCGCGCTCAAGACCTGTCAGTTGGTAGAGACGCAGATCAAGCACACCATTAGCCTGGCGTTCTGAAAGAGGATATTTGGCCCTTAGAGCTGTTTTGGCTTCGTCTCGATTGCTACTCTGTCGAATGATCTGAACAAAATCATCGAGATTGCTAAGAGCAACTTTATATCCTTCCAGAAGATGGGCTCTATCTTCTGCTTTTCTCTTCCTGAATTTAGAGCGACGAAGAATGACTTCTCGGCGGTGCTCGATATAGCATTCAAGCATCTCCTTGATGTTCATTTCCTTAGGGCGTCTCTGATCTAATGCAAGAAGGATTACGCCAAAAGTATTTTCAAGCTGAGTGTGCTTAAAAAGATTGTTGATCGTAACGCGCGGAATTTCCCCAGTCTTTAACTCTATTACAATACGAGTATTGATGTCGGATTCGTCTCTCAGGTCACTAACCGACTGAAATGTCTTATCTTGTACTAATTCTGCGATCTTTGAAACTAGCGTGGATCGATTGACGTTATACGGAATCTCGGTAATGACAATTTGCTGTCTATTTCCTTTAATCTCCTCGGTGTGGGCCGATCCTTTCACACGGATGATTCCACGACCGGTTTTCATGTAGCTTTCAATCCCTTCCGTTCCCATGATAGCGCCCCCGGTGGGGAAATCGGGTCCGGGCATAATCTCAAGAATACCATCAATGCCGATTGAAGGGTTGTCCATAATTGCACAAACGGCATCGATAATCTCGCCTAGATTATGTGGAGGAATGTTGGTTGTCATTCCGACTGCGATCCCTGTCGATCCATTCATTAATAGATTCGGAAGGGCGGCCGGGAGAACACCCGGTTCGGTAGTCGATTCCTTATAATTGGGTAAGAAGTCTGTCGTGTCCTCGTCGATGTCCACGAGCATTTCTTCAGCGAGAGAATATAGGCGGCTTTCGGTGTATCGGAAGGCAGCTGGAGGATCACCATCGATGGAACCGAAGTTCCCTTGGGGCTCGATCAATGGATAGCGCATTACCCAGTTCTGGCCGAGACGAACAAGGGTATCGTAGATGGCGCTATCGCCGTGAGGATGGTAGTTTTTCATTACTTCCCCTACGACTGCGGCGCATTTGTCGAACGGGCGATTGTGAAGGAGGCCTTCCCTCAGCATGGCGTAGAGAATGCGCCGTTGAACAGGTTTTAGGCCGTCGCGGGCATCAGGAAGAGCCCGCGATACGATTACCGACATCGAATAATCGATGTAAGCATGACGCATGACGTCACTAATACTCGAAGTTTCCAGAATCTCGTTTTCCGTGTACATTTGGGAATGTAACCTAAGCTAAACGTCGAGGTAGGATGTATTGAGGGCGTTGTCCTCAATAAATGCTCGGCGCGGGGCTACATTCTCGCCCATTAACATACTAAAAGTACTCTCGGCGACTGCAGCATCCGATATTTTCACCTGGAGCAGTTTTCGTTTTTCAGGATCCATAGTCGTTTCAAAGAGCTGCTTAGAGTTCATTTCCCCCAAACCTTTATATCGCTGAATTGTAAGTCCGCGGCGTCCAAGTGCCCGGATTTTAGGAGTGAGTTCTAAGATCGAATGTAGCTCGATAGTCATCTCTTTTTCTTTAGATCCTCGGCTTTCTTGGAGTTTGTAACGTGGCTCCTTGGTTGGTGACCATTGTGTTATTTCGAGGCCGGTGGCTTCTCTAATTTCATTAAGGACTTTGGACATTTCAGGTGCTTCATAGATTTCATGTAACGAAATTCGTTGATTAATTGTTGTCCCGTTATTGACGATTTGGCGGGTGAAACTTTCCTCATAGACATCGTTTATGTCATTTTCGACGTAGAACCGTGCCCTAGCATCATCATCGTCGAGAAAAGAAAACGACTCCTCGTTTCCAGTACGAATACGGGCGAGATATGCAGGCAGTTTTAGATCGCGATTTTGCTGATCCAGAAACTGACTTAGTTTGCACCCTAGACGTGTGATCCCACCTCCTAGTAATTCGAGACGGGAGAGAGCCTCGACTAGTTTATCAACTTTTGATCCAGGAATCTGGAAGTTATCCCGATAACGGTACAATTCAACGTCTTCGGAGCCGAGTTCGAGAAGGATGCGATTCAGTTCTGCATCATTTTCAACGTACTGCTCCCTTCGTCTTCTCTTGAATTTGTAAAGTGGAGGTTGGGCAACATAGATGAAGCCTTTATCTATCAATCCGCGCATATATCGAAAAAAGAAAGTAAGGTAGAGAGTGCTAATATGTAAACCGTCGACGTCGGCATCGGCCATGAGAATTATCTTATGATAGCGCGACTTTTCCGGATTAAAGGATCCGTCACCTTCGTGGTCCCCGATCCCAGTCCCAAGGGCCGATGTAAGGAGATGGATATTCCTGTTACTTAGAGCCTTATCTAAGCGTGCTTTTTCTACGTTTATTGGTTTGCCGAAGAGAGGGAGAATGGCCTGGAAACGTCTGTCCCTTCCTTGTTTAGCCGATCCTCCGGCTGAGTCACCCTCAACAATAAAAAGTTCACAAAGGGCAGGATCTTTTTCCGAGCAATCAGCTAGTTTACCTGGCAATCCGCCGCCGCCTAGAGCACTTTTCCGAACCGTCTCGCGTGCTTTACGGGCAGCATCGCGGGCCCGGGCTGCATTCAGACTCTTATCTATTATTTTTTTAGCTTCGGATGGTTTGGTTTCAAAGTGATATTTAAGATGCTCACCAACTATTCTCTGCACAATTCCATCGACTTCGTTGTTTGATAGTTTGGTTTTGGTTTGCCCTTCGAATCGAGGCTCGGGAACTTTGACAGAAATTACCGCACTCAGGCCCTCTCTAACGTCATCTCCGGTTAGACTTGGATCCTTTTCTTTTATGAGATTATTGGCTTTTGCATAACTATTGATTACGCGGGTAAGAGCAGTCCTAAATCCGGAAAGGTGTGTTCCTCCTTCGATGTTATGGATGCTGTTGGCATAGGCATAGACTTGGTCATTAAAACTATCATTGTACTGCAGTGCGATATCAACGATAACCTTGGAGTCGGATTTCCCATCCTCGGACGACGAGGAACCCGTGAAGGAGATTGGGTCTTGATGGATAACTTGCTTTGTCTTGTTTAAAAAAGCTACGTATTCGGAGATACCATCTTCGAATCGAAAGACTTCATTCTGATTAGAACGGTCGTCAACTAATTCGATGGTAACGCCAGGATTTAAGAAGGCGAGTTCCCGAAGCCTTTTCGCTAGAATCTCATATTGGAAATCACGTTGAATTAGAAAGATCGTGGGATCAGGTAGAAAGGAAATCTTAGTGCCAGTCTTTTTTGCTGTTCCGATCACAGTCAGTTTTTGGGTGGTTTTGCCTCCTGCGAAAGACATATGGTACACCTTGCCTTCGCGACTCACCTCCGCAACAAACCGTTCCGAAACTGCGTTAACGCACTTTGCACCCACGCCATGCAGTCCGCCGGAAACCTGGTAAGCACTTTTGGAGAACTTTCCACCAGCATGGAGATTCGTGAGTACTAACTCGAGAGCAGGCATCTTGTGTTTTGGATGAATATCAACGGGAATCCCGCGACCATTGTCTTCTATGGAACAGGAGCCATCGATGTGCACAGTAACCTTAATCAAGGTACAGAAACCTGCCAGAGCCTCATCAACCGAATTGTCTACAATCTCGAATACACAGTGATGAAGGCCCCGTTCATGAGTATCTCCAATATACATGTCAGGGCGTTTTCTAACACCTTCTAATCCTTCTAGTTTCTCAATTGTAGAAGCATCATATCCAGATTCGGACGAGGTTTCCTTTTTGTCGGGTTCTGAGGGACTTACAGGATCTGACATTTTCAAATTGTTTTCTTTAGGAGATAGCTAAAACCGTATGGTGAAAGGTACGTTGTATGAACCGAAAAGGCAATATTGAAACACTGCTGTTAAGACAGAGAAAAGAGACCAAGATAAGTGATTTAGGTATACCAAACGTAGAGAAAGAAATATATCAGTACACCAGTGACGGAAACATATAACCAAAGAGGAAAGGTGAATCGAGCCCATTTTTTGTGAGTGATAAAACGGCCCATAAGAGCTAGTTGAAAAGTTCGTAGTGCAAGCGGAACAATGGCCACTGCAAGGATAATGTGGGTAACCAAAATGGAATAATAGACGAATCTAATGACTCCTTTTCCTTCAAAAGGTGTGCGTGCTCCAGTGAGGATGTGGTAAGTGATATAGCTTGTGAGGAAGACGGCCGAAACAAAAAGAGCTCCCCCCATGCTCAATTTGTGTGCTCCTGTCCAACCGCATTTGATAAATACAAACCCTACAAGCAGAAGAGTAGCTGCGAGGGCGTTAAGAGAGGCGTTTACCTCTGGGAAAGGGAAGGATTCTAAAGCCATGATGTAGGTATTCAGGAGTCAGGTGCCTCAGCCCTTAAACTGCTAAGATAGCCAATTCCCTCTCACTGACTTTTATATGAGAAAAATCCGATCTACAACTAGTGCTCCTAGAAGAATAGGTAAGTAGGCAATTGACACGATGAAGAGTCTTCGGGCTGCGCGGTCGCGGTTGTTGCGAGAGAGAAAACAAATAGAGTAATAGAGAAACCATATTCCGGATATGATAGCTATTATGGAGTAGAAGATGGAGGTGAATTGGAGGGCTGTGGGTAGGAGGCTACAAGTGACTAATAATATCGTTGTAACGAGAGACTGCAATGAGACGACAGTTCCCGTTGGGTCTGTTACGGATGCGATGGGAAATCCTGCCCTTGAATAGTCGTCTCTATAGGTCCATGCTATAGCCATAAAGTGTGGAATCTGCCAGAAAAGGAGAATAGAAAACAAGATCCAACCTAAAGTGGAGATAGTTCCTTCAGCCGCCGCCCATCCGATCAATGGCGGAATCGATCCTGGGATCGCCCCCACATGGGTGCACCACGGAGTTCGCTTCTTAAGAGGAGTATAGGCAAGAAGATAAGTGATCTGGGTGAGAACCGCGAGTAGGGCAGACAGTTGATTTACACATAACCAAAGAGCAATGTTTCCTGCTCCGCATAGAATAAGACCAAAGAAGAGAGCTGTATCGGGAGTTAGAGATCCTGAAGGAATTGGTCTCCCTCGAGTACGGGCCATCCTTGAGTCAGCTTCTCGCTCCATAAACTGATTAAGTGCTCCAACGCCACCGGCGGCGAGTGATGTTCCAAATATAAGGGCCACCAAGACGATAGGTTCACGATTTGGTAGTGCGGTGAGATAACCGACTATCGCCGTAATCACGGCAAGAAGACTGAGGCGAGGCTTAGTTAATTCCCAGAATTCTAGGGCCGTACTCTTCGAGGCGACGATAGAACTGGAGACGACTGGTGTCCTCGTCTCAGCTTCGAATTGATAGCGACAGGGACGTTCGGTCATAAGCGAAAAGATACAAAAGTGAGCATCCAGCAACTAGCAAGAAGAAAAGCACCGAATAACATGTGGAGCGTAGCAACGTGTTCGTTTATCCTGGTCCAGACAATGAGAGCGCCAAAAAGAAATTGTGATGCTACTAAAGCAATCGGAATCAGGGAAAGAAACAGAAAGGGTTTGAGGTTACGGTTAAAGATCCAAATCTGAGCGGCAAATAGGAGTATTGTGGCGGTGGTTACCAGGGCCCCTATACGATGTGCAAAATTTATGGCCACAGCCCAATTCCAGGTGTTGGGAAGAAGCGCACCATCAGGGGAGGATAAAGGGAAGCTGGAAATAGCAAGCCCTGCGTTCCCATGCCGAACGACGGCACCAATAACTATTTGGAGGAAGATGGCACAACACGCAACGATTCCGATCCAACTGACTCCTTTTAGTGGTTTTAAATCAGTAATTTTGGTATTTTCGGTCCACCATTTTGACGATGCCACTGCAATTGTGATTAGGAGACACAATACAATCTGAGCTCCAGAGGCGTGCAAGATTGCGAAAGATTGGGCGACAAGATTCGATTCGCTCCCGATGTTGAGACGATCAAACTTAACCCTGAGTCCGCCAAGCAATCCTTGGATTACGATTATCAACAAGGTAAGACCAGCTAAATTACGAAGCCACGAACGTGCTTCTTTAAGCCAAATCCAAAGAAAAAGGGTAATGGAAAAAATTCCGAGTTGCATTCCGAGCAGGCGGTGGCTGTGCTCGGCACGTTTTAATCGATCTTGGGTCCATCCTTCTGGATTGAGAGACCCATCAGAAAGTGGCCAGTCTAGGAAAGCCATCCCTGCTTCAATACTGGTAGTAAAACCCCCAGCATAAAGTAGAAAAAGGGAACAGACCAAGGCAAATATTGAAAACCAGAAGAGACTCGGCTTATATGCTTCAGTTCGGTTTTGCACGGATTCTTGGAAGTGTTATGAGGCTTGACCTGAGATAAAATAATCTACCCTTCGAGATTGCCATCAGTCTGGGATTGCGAAAGTGGCTACTGGTTTGGGAGGGTGGGGTGAAATAACCTATTTGATTCTTCTTATCTGTTGGGTAGTGTTCGGTCAGCGATTTCCTCTTCGATCCCACGGATGAATTTTTTGACGGAATAGGTTCCCTCCATTTGTTTGTTTACTCGGGAACGGATGGAAACATGGTTTGATTCAAGTTCCTTGGCGCCAATGACGATCATGTAGGGAACTTTATCGTTTTCGGCTCGTCGTATCTTGGCTCCAAGCTTATCTGCTTGGAAGTCAATCGATGCCCGGAGATGATTATCAGTGAGGTCCTGAAGAATGCTTTTAGCGTAGGTGTTTTGATCGTCGGTAATTGGGAGGATTCTAGCCTGCTCAGGCGAAAGCCAAGTGGGAAAAGAGCCGGCGAAATGCTCTATCAGTACACCAACAAAGCGTTCCATGGATCCGAAGGGTGCACGGTGGATCATAACAGGACGATGTGGCTTATTGTCGGGACCGATGTAGGAGAGATCGAAGCGATCTGGGAGGCTATAGTCGAGCTGGACTGTACCCAATTGCCATTCCCTTCCGATTACATCTTTAACGACGAAGTCAATTTTAGGTCCGTAGAACGCAGCTTCCCCCGGCTCTTCCGAAAAAGGAGCCCCAAGTGTTTTGGCTTCCTTCCTTAGTATTTCTTCGGCCTTATCCCAAAGTTTCGTATTCCCGACGTATTTCGATGTGTCTGGATCACGCAAACAAACTCGGATTCGATATTCGCTAATTCCTAGGGTTTCAAAAATGGTCTTTACGAGTTTTAGACAGCCCGAAAGCTCGGTCTTTACCTGATCCTCGGTGCAGAAAAGATGAGCGTCATCTTGAGTAATACTTCGAACGCGCGTCATCCCCGAAAGCTCGCCTGATTTTTCCCATCGATAGACTGTACCGAATTCAGCTAGACGGACAGGAAGATCCCGATAAGACCGCTGCTGCGACGAATAGATTTTGATGTGAAAAGGACAGTTCATCGGCTTGAGGAGGTAGCCTTCAATGTCACCTGTCTCAAGGCGGTTTGAAAGTTCGGCACAAGAACACCCATCACGGGCCAGTTGATCAATCTCTTCGCGACCAATCAAGGGAGGGTACTGTGATTCCTTGTAGTAAGGGTAGTGGCCTGAGGTGCGGTAGAGTTCGAGTCTTCCGATATGAGGGGTAAACACCTGTTGGTAGCCCTGTTTCCTCAACTCTTCTGAGATAAAGTCTTGCAATTCCTGTCGAATGATTGCCCCTTTTGGGGACCAGAGAACGAGTCCCTGTCCAACTGTATCATCGAGATGGAAAAGTTTGAGATCTTTTCCGATTGTACGGTGATCGCGTGAACGAGCTTCCTCCAATTGATTGAGATAATCTAATAATTCGTCCTTATTAGGGAAAGCGGTTCCATAAATCCTTTGGAGCTGCTTATTTTGTTCGTCCCCTTTATGATAGGCGCCAGCCACACTGAGAAGTTTGAAGGCCTTGACCTGTTTTGTGTATCGAACATGGGAGCCCGCGCAAAGGTCAGTAAATTCCCCATTACGGTAGTAGGTTATAGATTCGCCCGGAGGAATATCTCTGAGCCTTTCAATTTTGTAAGGTTGGCCTATCTGGTTAAAATATTCCTCTGCCTCATGCCTTGTTACCTCGATGCGCTCAAATTTTTGATTTTCCTTTACGACTCTACCCATTTCACCCTCGATTTTTTCTAGGTCCTCGGTTGTGAATTTATGATCGAGGTCAAAGTCGTAATAAAATCCGGTATTGGTCGGAGGTCCGATATCCAGTTTTGTATCAGGGAAAATCCGCATCACCGCCGTCGCCATAATATGGGCGGCAGAGTGTCGTAGTTCCTCAAGTGGGGTCATTGTGCTCATTATTCTTATAGTCGAGTGTTATTGAACGGGTTTTGCACAAAAAAACCCAAAGCAATTTTCTCTCGGGCTTGGCTAAAGGACCTGAGTTTTTCTCCCGCGTGCGTAGGACCATACCCGAGCTCAACCGGTAATTATAGTCTGGAAAGAGGTATGCACAATCGCGGAAAACAACGAGAGTTCACTCGATGAGTCAAGGGTTTTGCTTTTGAATTTCATATCTATCTTTTCTATCGAGGATGATCCACCCCATTGATTCTACTTCTTCACGGAGGGCATCGGCTGTCGCAAAATCTCTTTCTCTCTTTGAATTCCAGCGCTTCTCTGCGAGCAAGACTATTTTCTTTGGGATTTCTGTATCAGGAGACGGACTATCGGTAAAGAGCCTGATCCCAAGGGCAAAGAGTAATCGACTGAGAGAAGGAAGATTATGAGAAATAGTCTCTACCTCTGTCTCGTTGAAGGCTTTGAAAAGAGTTCCAAGGCACTTCGGGGTATTGAGATCTTCTAGAAGTGCAAACCATGACTGTTCAAATGGCCCAGAAATTTGGGATGTCCCTTGTCCAAGGTTTTCAAATTCCGATTTGGAGACCTTTAGACTTTTAAGGAGAGGTTCGATTTTCTTTTCGATTGATCTTATTGCACTGCAAGCCGATTCCAGGCCATTTCGTGTGAAATTCAGTGGTTGGCGATAGTGGCCAGTAAGAAGAGTGTATCTCAAGTCCATGGGTGAGTAACCCATATCGAGAATCTCATTCACCGTATGAATATTCCCCATACTTTTACTCATCTTCTGGCTATCCACTTTAAGCATGGCACCATGCATCCAATGTTTAGCGAATTTTGTTCCAGTTGCTGCTTCACTCTGTGCAATTTCATTCTCGTGATGAGGGAAACAGAGATCACTTCCTCCTCCGTGTAGATCGAATGACTCTCCGAGGTACTCCATACTCATAGCAGAACACTCCAGATGCCATCCGGGACGACCTTCACCCCATGGGCTAGGCCAGTAGTTCTCCCCATCGCTCGGTTTTCGGGCCTTCCAGAGAGCAAAATCGGCAACGGACTCGCGATCATAGTTGTCAGCTAGATTGAGTCTTCCTTCACTGGTTTTCTTTTGGGTCCGAAGTTCTCGATTCTTGAGGCGGGAAAGTTGCCCATAGTTTTTGAAAGATCGAACGTCGAAATAGACTGCCCCGTCCTTACCTTTGTAGCCGTACCCCGTATCTACAAGTTTCTTAATCAATAGTATTTGCTGATTAATGTGCTGGGTGGCCCGCGGCTCTAAACTCGGGGGAAGAATGTTGAGCTTTTCGCAGTCGTTGTGGAATACTTGGATCCATTTTGTTGTAAATTTTTCGAGTCCGATTCCTGCCTTTTGGCATCGATCGATCGTTTTGTCGTCTACATCGGTTAGGTTGCGAACGTAGTAGGGGTTCATCCCACTTAACTGAAGAACGCGAAAAAGAAGATCACCTAGAATCATTGTACGGAAATTCCCAATGTGAGTGGGCCCGTAGACCGTGGGACCACATACATAGAATCGGAAACGGCTACCGTCACTTACGTGCAGTGGCTTAATTTTTCTGGTCAGAGTGTCGTAGAGTTTAAGTGCCATTTTCTCAGTTAGCTCTCGCTAGGTGTCTAATAATCCGAATGAACCTGCTCAATCGTCGCACGATGCGGAATCGCAGTCCAAGAAAAAAATTGCCTATGAAACTGAGGAATCTATTACACGAGGAACAATGCGAGTGTTTGTTTAATAGTACCTTTTAATTTTAATGATGGTTGAAAAACGCAAATATTCAATTCCAAGAAGGCTCAGACGTTTGCGCCGATCCCGAGGTATCCGGAGATTGGTGGAGGAAACTGAGATAGGGAAATCCGATCTTATTATGCCAATTTTTGTCATAGAGGGGGATTCTCCCCGCCAGGAGATCCAGGCCATGCCGGGTCAATTCCGTCTCAATATTAGTGATCTGGTTTGTGAATGCGAGCGTCTCTTTTCTCTGAACATTCCTGCAGTGGCCTTTTTCCCGGTGCTGGAACCATCTTTAAAGGACGATAAAGGGACTGAGGCACTCAACGAAGAAACGTTAGTACTGAGAGCTGTTCGGGCAGTTAAGAAGGCTGTTCCGGACCTTGTAGTCATTACAGATATTGCGTTGGATCCGTATACTAGTCACGGACATGATGGAGTTCTTAATAGTACAGGGAGCGACGTCAATAATGACGAAACTGTCTCAATTTTGACAGAAATGGCAAAGCTGAACGCTTTCGCGGGAGTGGATTTTGTTGCTCCATCAGATATGATGGATGGAAGGATTGGGGTAATAAGAAAGTCGCTTGACAATACAGGATTCGAAGAAACGGGTATTATTGCATACTCTGCTAAATTTGCTTCGTCCTACTACGGCCCCTTTAGGGACGCAATAGGAAGCGCGCATGCCGCTGGGACTCGGTTTTTAGGGAAGAAAACCTACCAACTAAATCCTGCTAATCGTCGGGAAGCTCGAATGGAGACTGAATTGGATGAGCAAGAATGTGCTGACATTTTAATGGTTAAGCCTGCTGGTCCCTATCTTGACATTATCCGGGAGTTAAGGGATAGAACCGATCTTCCAGTTGCGGCCTATCAGGTATCGGGCGAGTATTCCCAAATTCAAGCAGCAGCCCAGCAAGGATGGCTCGATCGAGAAAAGTGCAGAGATGAGTCCCTGCTGGCGATAAAGAGGGCAGGTGCGGATATGATATTCACCTATTTTGCGAGGGAGATTGCCGATATAACATAGATCGCAATCCGGAATATTGCGAGAGAAGTGTCCTTCGCAACCTTAGGAATAGAACATCCTGGTGGAGATTAAAAGTTTATTTCTTTCGAGGACGCCCACGAGGCGCGGCATTTTTCTTGGGGGGCGCTCCCTCCGAGTTGTTTGATTTTCCGTCCTTTACGTTTCCATCTTCAAGATCTTCTGATTCTCTGGTCTCATCCTCATCCCATTTCATGGTCTCATCTTCCTCGATTTTTCCCTCTTCCTCCTCTGGAAGATCTGGGAAGTCATCGTATTCCTCGGTTTCTGCTTCATCCTCATCGACCAGGTCAAGTTCAAAGCCACCGGGAACGTACTCCAGAATGGCCGTTACCTCATTAAAAAAATGTACCGCCCGACCCTCGATGAAATCGTTATTCTGTCGCTCGCGGATTTCCTCCTCTAATTCATCAATCGTAAGATTGTGCTCAAAATCTATTAAGTCATTTAGCAGCTTTACACGGAATCTAGTAATTTGGTCGAGGAAGTCTGCATAAGGACCCTTCTCTTCGTCCATGATATCTGGCAGTGCGAATAGTTGTTCATCCGAATGGATGAGAGAGTCTCTAGTTTGGACCAGTCGGACACGATTTTCCTTCAAGGCTTTTTCGATTTTAAACTTGAAGAAGACTAAATCAATGATCTCGGGATCGAAACCATATTCACCGAGGGATTCACAAAGATCAATGACATGAGAAATTTGCCTTGGATCAATAATACCAAGACCATCAACATCCCAGTGGACATCGTCGCTGATTTCTTCGACCCACCAGTTAACGTCGCTTCCTAATCGTACGATTGCCCATTCTAGCTGTGGACTCGGATTCGGCATGGTAATTTTAGTTTGGAAGATGTAAGGGTTAACTTGAGATTTAGCTTGCTGGAAAGCATTAATACGAAAATAGAAGCATTTGACGTTATCCCTTTTGTAAATTTTCGACTGTATTTAAAGAATTAAATTCAGAAATTTATGGGACAGTTCTACCGAAGTGTGATTCAGCCTCTTCTTTTTCGGCTGGAGGCCGAGCGATCGCATGGGCTTGCGGTATCTTGTTTGGCGGCATTGAGTCGGGTGTCAGCTCTATGCCGAATTATGGAACGATATAATCTACCAGAAGCAGAAAAAAAGGTAGAGGCCTTCGGTTTAGAGTTTCCAAATGTTGTTGGGTTGGCCGCGGGCATGGACAAGGATGCTCGCTTCTGGCGTGCTGCCGGCGCCCTTGGGTTTGGACATATTGAGGTTGGTTCAGTAACACTCTGCAAACAGGAAGGAAATCCGCCACCCCGCCTTTTCCGGTATCCAGAGGCGAAATCAATCATCAACAGGATGGGGTTCAACAATGATGGGGCCGAGGCAATCGTTAGACGCTTACAGCCAAAGGATCGGGTTGGAAGTCGAAAGATCCCTGTAGGAATTAATATCGGGAAATCGAAGGTAGCATCAATTGAAGATGCTGTTGAAGACTATATCGGTGCATTTAATATTCTCTCCCCACTTGCTGATTTTGTTACCATTAATGTGAGCAGCCCGAATACTCCTGAGCTTCGTAAACTACAGGGGCAAGAGTATCTTGAGGGGCTCTTACGTGCCATTCGTGATTCTGCCCGGGCCCGAAGTGCCAATACTGGACAACGCCCGATCCCTCTCTTAGTCAAGATAGCTCCCGACCTAAGTCGAGGGGAGCTCGAATGCATTTTAGAGACCATATTACGATTGGAATTGGACGGAATCGTCGCTACAAATACTACCGTGAAGCGAGTAGACGGTATGGAGCGTTATACAGAGATTGGAGGATTGAGTGGGTTTCCACTTCACAAAAGATCAATCGCTCTTATAAAGGACATAAGTCGATTGACCTCAGGTAAGCTCACAATTATTGGGGTTGGGGGTATTTTTGACACTGATACGGCAGCTGCGACCCTTGATGCTGGTGCGACGTTAATCCAGCTTTATACCGGCCTTATCTATGGTGGTCCTTTCCTTGCGAGAGAGATTGTGACAGGGCTTAGAGCGAAGAAAGATTCCTGACATCCTTTAATAGGCTAGTCTTTTATGAGGGTTCCTAACGGATTGTTAGTTATGGTGCTCAGGAGGGGACTCGAACCCCTACACCTTTCGGCATACGCCCCTCAAGCGTACGTGTCTACCAATTCCACCACCTGAGCGTCAGTTACCTTCTTGGAACGATCATGGGGAATCAACCGATCCATTATATAAAGGCTAAACTGTATCGTAAGCAGTATTAAGATGGGCCCTGCTTATACGATCTCGGACTAAATGGGACAGTCAAGCGAGTTTCAAGCACTTATTTGCGTAGACTTTGATTAGGATGAATCTCTAGTATATTAGATTCTTCGAAAAGAAACGATGGCATCACAAGACCCAACAGGAGACAGCAACTTAAAACTTTCCTCCATGAAAGTTGAAGACAGAGGCGCCAAGGACGGGGAGGCAGAGGACAAAGTTGACCTAGCTTTATTGAGGGAACTGGAAATGGGACCTGAGTGGATCGTTCCTGGGTACAAGGCTGAGCGATCCAAAGAATCAAGAGGAGCTGGGGAAAAGATCCGTCCGAAGTCCCCTCGGATTGATTGGCGCCACGAGAGAGGGGACCGGAGGAAGAAACCAGCAATAGGGAAGGAACTGGGACGACGGGATTCCAGATCAAGTAGAGGCAGTGGTATTGAAAAACGAAACTCTTTGGTAGAAGAATTCGAAGTCAGTTTCAGTCCCGATGAAAAGGCATTTCAAGCCTTGGCAAAGGCAATCCGTGCCAATTGCAGGACCTATGAGCTCTTTGAAATTGCCCGTCTAATTCTAGAAAAGCCGGAACGCTTTGTTGTAATGATTCGATCTTCGAGGAAGAAAGAATCAGAGAAACGAAAATTGTACATATCAGTTCCGGACGGTCTCCCTTTTGAAACGGAAGAGGATGTTACTGATTATGTATTGAAGAACTTCATCGAGGAGTTTTTTGCAATTGAATCAATTAAAGTTGATCCTCCGACTGGAAAATTCCCATTGGTGAATCAATGTAGTCTAACGGATGAAATAATCGGACCACCGAATTACCACCGCTATCAGGAATTTGAGAGAACACATATTGCTGAAAGACTTTCCCATCTTTCTTTAGCAGAGGCGCGTTCGAGGATCGAATCAGTGAAAGATCCAGAGAAAATTGAGTGCTGGTTGCAGAAGATGACTCAACAAACCCTTTACAAGTTAAGAGTTTCCGACGACGAAGGAACAACCCCTCCTGTGTTTGAGAGTCTTGAGAGTGCTGGTCGCTACTTACTGGTTCATCAAAGGCAACGAGTTTTCAAGAGCTCTTTTGCCGCGAAACTTGGAGGACGCGAAATTGATAAATTGCGAGCAGGTAGCAATTTGCGGTTGTATATTATGCAAGCATTGGAGGACCAGAAACGATTTCCTCTTGCCACTGCTAGTTTTCTTCGGGGCCGTCTTAAAAGAATGAAGTTCGATGTCTACAAAAAAGGATCAAAAGGGATTAATTATGTTTGTGCGGTGAGACGGAAGATCGGTTTGTCCGACAACGCCTTCGCAGAACCGGTTCAGGAACTCATCGATTTTATTCAAAAAAATCCTGATATTCGAGCATTCGATTTACCCAAAGAATTGTCGAAATCACCAAGAACTTCAGATAAAGTGGATGAATCAGCATTGGATTATAAAGGTAGAACTGTTGATCAGATCACACACGATCTTCGCTGGCTTGTGGCTGAGGGCTATGTTATAGAATATAGCAATGGGAGGCTTCAGGTTGCGACCAAGGGGCCACCAAGAGCGAACGATTCGCTACTTACTAAAAAAGGGGCAGAGGATCTGCCACTTACCCAGCAAAAGCTTAAAAACCAGATATCCGATGAGAAAGCCGAAAGTCTACCTGAGGCAGGGAAGATTGGAAAATAAATCAAGTGAGTCTACTTTAATAAAACAACTTTGATCATTGGTCCTTCTCAGGGTGATTTGACATGCATGATTCGGGAGTCGATCTCTCAGATTCTTCGGCCATTCAATTACAAGACAGTAAGGGGATCTAATAATGTCTTCAAGGAGGAGATCGTCATATTGCGAAGGATCGTCGATTCGGAATGCGTCCAAATGTACTAAATTCCTGTCTCCATTGTAGGTAGATACGATGTTGAATGTCGGACTGGTTACCGGATTATCTATCTTCCATCCTCGGGCTAATCCTCGCACGAAAGTAGTTTTCCCGGCACCCATTTCTCCGTAGAGGGCCAGTACTGCATCTGGTGGGATGAAGTTTGAAAAGTCTTTTGCCAGATTTTCCGTTTCTTGAGGGGAGGTAGTTTTTAATCCTTTCAGAAGTTCTCGGAGAAGTTTTGGGTAACTCAAAGGGGCTGGCATATTATTGTTTTCGGTGTGTTTTATTGGGACAGTACCTTCGATATAAGGTAGGATTTCTCACTGTAATTCCCGTTGAAATTTCCTTAGCCTCGTAACAGTTCTAGTACCAAGTAAACCCTGTTCCTGTAGAGATTGGATTCTCTGATTCGAGGTCGATAATCTGGTTGTTGGATCCGCTTTTGTCGCTGCCTAGAATCCTTCCAATTAGGCTGAGCGGGGTATCAAAAGCATTCGACCATTCATCGGTAAAACGGCTTATGTCAGTATCCCTGGAAACTGTGAAGAGTAACTCGTAGTCCTCTCCATCGTTGAGAACGTGCTCGAGCTCTTTCTTTCCACTTTGGCGAGACGCTTCTTTGGTGTCATTGCTGATGGGGAGGGCATTGATCTTTATTCCAGCTCTATGGTTCTCTGGCAAAAGTGTAGGTAAGTCCTTCATTATTCCGTCGGTTAGATCAATCATAGACCTAACCGATGCCTGATTGGCTAACCATTGTCCCTCGACAATACGGGGTTGGAACGTTATATGTTTGCTTAATAAACTTCCACCTAGGGTGCCGGTGACGAAAAGGTGATCGTGTTCGACTGCGCCTTTTCGAGTTAGGGGTCTCTCTGCATGTCCAAAGAGCGTGAGGTAACCTCCCAGGGTATCATGAGATTCCGAGAGATCGCCCCCGACAACATTCACTCCCCATTTTCTGGCAGTTTCGGCAAGACCGAAGTAAAAGTCCTTTAGCCAGTCCAGCCTGGTATTCTTAGGTTGGATAATAGCTAGTACCCCGCAAGAGGGAGTGCCCCCCATCGCGGCCAGATCGCTCAAGTTACGCTTCAAGAGTTTGGCGCCAGCATCTTTCGGTGAGACCGAATCATCAAAATGCCAATTAAAGAAGAGCCCGTCCACTGTTATAAGATTCCCTTTGGAAAAATTAGGCGGTAGGACCGCACAATCGTCACCCATACCGAAGGGTTCACTCGGTGAAACATTTCCAAGCCAATCCCGAATCCTGAAAAGCAGATTCTCTTCACCGAGACTGGCAACAGTCTCATGTTTATTATCAGTATAAGGGTACATCAATATGATTCCGTGCCAAGAGATTACTTACTTTAAGGAAAAGATGAGGAATACCGAATTTAAGTTAAAGATAGCATGGATTAGAATAGGGACTTTTAGATTTCCGGAAATTTCATAGCTGATACAGAGGAAAACTCCAAGGATTAGGAGAGGAAAGAAACCGGGAAGGGTGGAGTGAATGCTGGCAAACACTCCCGCGCTGATTAATATTGCAGGTGTTTTGCCCATTCGAAACTTTAGAAAACGGTAGAGTAAACCTCGGAAAACCAATTCCTCAACAATAGGAGCTCCCACAATTGCTAGAAGAATCATTGAAATTATTGCAGGGAATGATGGCGCATTTTTCATGCTGAGCACGATATCTTGTGGGTTGAGAGATATATCGAGCCCCAATTCTTGAAGAACAAAGAGGAGGTTTTGCCAAAAGTATGAGGTGAGGGCGATAGTGGGGAAAGAAGCCAGAAAAATGAAACACGCAATGGCAGCAGCTGGAAAAAGAGGAAGAGGCTTGAAGTTTATTTTGTCTAAGAAAAGTTCGGGCTGGGTCTTCCGAATATAAGCGTAAGAGGATATTATCCCAAGTTGCATTGCAAGCCCAGTGAATACGGTGTGCCATGTCTGAGTGAATGATTCATCTATTCCGGGCATTCTAAGTAGCAGACTCAGAATCAATTGAAGTATGAAAACAGAAAAAAATATCAGCCAAATAATCAGACCAAAATCGGTCCATGGAATGCTCCATCCTGAGAGGTTGTTAGTTGATTTCCAGTGAGTCGAATTACGGAATTTATGGTATAATATAACCAAGCAGAATACCCCGCACCCAATTAGAAGCCATAGATAGACCTGGAGCCATGTGGGAATTTTAGATTCAATGATTCCAAATTCAGTCATTAGGGATTTTCAGATCGAGATTAGTCGGGAATCTCAACATTTAAACTCCGATTTGAAGTTTAATGATGTTGTGATGGACAAGACCGAATGGTTTTTACGCAAGATCTGAGGTCGGGAGGATTTTTTCCCCATCCCAAACCACGTTTCCACCGACGATCGTACACTTAATCCTTCCAGGAAGTATTTGACCAAGCCACGGAGAGTTTTTCGAAATACTTTGGAGGGTTTCCGGTTTGCAGATCCAGTCTTCCTTGGGATTGAAGAGAGTGATATCAGCAGCACTTCCTGGCGACAGCGTCCCCCGTTCAATACTCAAAATCCTAGAGGGTTTATATGTGAAAAGAGAAATAAGGAATGGCAAATCGCAATGCCCTTCTTCAACAAGCGAGCGAAAGGAAACAGAGAGGGCGGTTTCGAGCCCTACGATTCCATTGGGAGCATAGTCAAACTCTTTGTCTTTTTCGTAGTCTGTGTGTGGGGCGTGATCGGTCCCAATACAATCAATTGTTCCTTCGATCAGGGCCCTGATGAGGGCTTCCTGGTCCTGCTTTGTTCGCAGAGGTGGGTTCATTTTGAAGTTAGTATTGTAGGTATCCAGATCCCCGTCGTTTAGAGAAATATGATGTGGAGTAGCTTCAGCTGTAATCTGAATTCCTCGTTGTTTAGCTGATTTAATTACATCAATTGCATAAGCGGATGTGATATGCTGTAGATGAATATGGGCACCTGAATACGATGAGAGGATGATATTGCGCGAAACGATGATATCTTCCGCAGCATTAGGCCAGCCTCGAAGGCCTAGTCTCAGGGACCATTCCCCTTCATTGATAACCGCGCCTTCGGTTAGATTGTAGTCTTGGCAGTGATCTAGGAGGGGAAGGTCAAACATATGTGCATATTCAAGCGCACGTCGCATGATTTCATTGTTTTGTACGCAGAATCCGTCATCGGTGATTGCTATGACTCCAGCCCTTTTAAGAGATCCGATAGGGGCGAGTGTCTCTCCTCGCATTCCGACGGTAATACAACCGGTAGGAAGTACGTTTACCACTGCATCTCGTCGCACAGTATCATTGATATACTGTATGGTACCAGCATTGTCTGCGGGTGGTGCAGTGTTCGGCATACAAACAATAGTTGTAAATCCTCCCGCTGCTGCTGCACGAGTGCCCGAGGCGATTGTTTCTTTATAGGTTTCACCAGGCTCGCGAAGGTGTACATGAATGTCGACGAGTCCGGGGCAGACGACTAGGCCGGTAGCGTCGATGGTTTCAACCGCTTTCTCTTCGCTACGAGTGAGTTTATTAACGATCTGTCCATTGAGTACGTAAATATCGCCTTCTTCGTCTCGGTCGTTGTAGGGATCAATGACTCTACCCCTGGTAATTCGTAGTGAACCGCTCATGTTGTTTCAGTGCTAGGTGTTTTTGTCCTAGCGTTTGAGCAAAGGAGTAGGACGGCCATTCGACAGACGATACCGTTTGTCACTTGGGTGAGGATGACGGAGTGTTCTGAATCAGCCAAAACAGAGTCGATTTCGACTCCCCGATTAATCGGGCCAGGATGCATAATTAGGGCACCGGGTTTTAGCCATGAAGCTCGGGTCTGGTTTAATCCAAACATACTGGTGTATTCACCCAAAGAGGGAAAATGTGTCGAAGTCTGTCTTTCATGTTGGATTCGAAGGAGCATTACGGCATCAGCATCGGCGAGGGCTTCTTTAAGGCTATGCGTAACTTCGACACCGAGACAGGAAAAGGATTCGGGAACTAGTGTAGATGGTCCGACTAGGGTGACTTTTGCTCCTAATTTTTTTAAGGCCCAGATGTTGGATCGCGCGACTCGGCTAAAAAGAATGTCCCCAAGTATGGTAATTTTCTTATTAGAGAAATTACCTTTCCATCGCTCCCGAAGCGTGAAGCAATCTAACAAAGCCTGAGTGGGATGTTCGTGGGAGCCATCCCCAGCATTGATAACTGGAATATCAACAATTCGACTGAGATAGTACGGAGAGCCGGCTGCCGAATGCCGAACCACTAGGACATCGGCGTTTAGTGCAACGACATTTCTGGCTGTGTCTTTGAGTGTTTCCCCCTTGGCCAGACTGCTTGCGTCACCCATCACGGAAACGACATCAGCACTCAGGCGTTTCGCCGCAATCTCGAAGGCAATTCGAGTACGGGTGCTTGGCTCCATGAATAGGTTTACAATAGTTTTTCCCCTGAGCGAAGGAAGTTTCTTTTGGGTGCGGCCGAGTGTCTGTTTGAAGGAAGATGCGGTCTGAAATATAATCTCTAATTCATGAGAAGAAAGATCCTCGATTGTTAGCAAATCCTTTCGATGCCAGCTGTCGTCTGTTTTCATCGATCAAAGATTACTAGAGAATTTTCCAGTTCATTAATAGGATTCATATGTACTTCAATCTTTTGCTGGGGGGTTAATTTTTCCTCAAAGCCGAGATAGTTTGGTTGAATTGATAATCGCCTGTTTCCTCGGTCGCAAAGGATAGCTAGTTCTAGCATAGCTGGACGTCCTATATCGAAAATCTCGTTAATGGCAGCACGAACACTCCGGCCTGAAAATATAACGTCATCAGCAAGAATGATGTGAGAACCTTCGATGTCGAATGATATTGAGGTTGGGTTAGTAGACCGGGGTATAGGTTTTCGTTCAATATCGTCACGATGGAATGAGATGTTAACTGTTCCACAAGCGATATTTTTATTAAGAGAGGAACCCAGACAATTGGCAAGGATTTGGCTGAAGGCTATGCCACCGTTAGCGATTCCTATAATTACAAGGTCTTCAGTATCATAATGCTGGTCGTAAACCGATGCGACAATACGATTAATGGCCTTTGTTAGCTGTTGGCTTTCGATTCGTTTGATTTCTTTCATTCAAACCGAGTGGGATTCATGAGGTAATTTCTGTAAGCAAAGAAGGCGGGGGCGATTAAGTTCCAATTAAGTTATTAAATACGAGTGTTTGCCTGACAGACTATTAGCAATAAGAAAATGACATTAAGATGTTCAGTTAGGCTAAGATTGAATCCAATCATTTAGACTTTCGTCAGAGGAAATGGTCAGCTGGCTTTGGTAAACTGGATCTAGTAGGCTCCTGTAAGAGTCCTGGTTAAAACGTTGACAGTGAAGCAACACTTTCACCTTTTGGCCCGGAGCGCGTACGAGACGCCCTAGGGCTTGGTTTATCTTGATCAGAGCTGGGATCTGGTAGACTTGGCGAAAGGCCTCATTACGAGGTATTTCGGAGAGTGCTTTCATTCGAAATTTTTGGACTATATTCACTTCTGGGAGGGCTGGCCCGATTATCATAGCATGAGATACCCGCCCGCCCAATAGATCAATGCTTTCAGAATACGAACTGCCAATAACGAGAAGAAGAAGATCGGAATGTGAAAGGTTTTTTTTGAGAAAATGCTCTCGATCCAAGAGTTCTCCTTTTCTCGGCTGAAGAGCGATACGAAGGTGGGGGAATTTTAAGTTGATAAGTTTGGATATAGAGTTGGCATATTGATAGGAACTAAAAAAGAGTACTACTGGCGTGGTGGATTCTCCGCACATTGCCGAAGCAGTGGCAGCTGTGGTAAAGTAGTATAGATTGCGGCTCTGATAGCTCGTATTTACTCGTAAGTCGGTTGCTACGTCGTAAGATTTTTTCCGCCAGGGAGCTTTGGCCTGGAGATATGTAGAATCTTCCGGATTGATTTGGCAAAGCCCATAAAAATAATTTTTAGGAGAGAGGGTTGCAGACATCAGAACAACTTTTGAAAAACGTTCCAGAGTGTTCGCGATTTGTAAAGGAGCTCCAAGACAGGAGAGGTAAATAAAATCCAGTCCAGTTGACCAAATTAACCGGCTTAGGGAATCGTCATTTAAGAATTCTAGGATTTCAAAGTAGTGCCAGAGTTCGTCGCGGGTGTTTTTTGATAGGAGGTCTACAGGTGGAGGGGAATATTGCAGGCTCTCAATGATATTCTCAATCAGCACGACAAGTTCGTATTGCAAGTCGGTATTCAATTCTCCTGGTTCTTGGATTGAGTTGAGGAAATAGATTAGTTCCGAGTAAGATCGAAGCAGATTGGAACTAGCGTTGGAGAACTTAAGTTCGCTTTCCGATCGCTCAACTGCCTGTCGGGAAAGAGAATGGGAGAGAGAATCGGTCACTCTGGTGGGAAGGTTATGTGCTTCATCAACGACAAGGAGGGTAGAGGCCGGATCAAATCCTGGTATATGGAATAGAAGGCTCTGGTTTGGAGGTCCAAATAGGTAATTGTAGTCGGCTACTATAAAATCTGCAAAAGGCAGAAGAGATCGGGTGATTTCATAGGGGCAGATTCCTGTTTCTCGACCAAGACTCTTTATCTGTTCCAGCGATATGGTTCCGTTTTGGAATAGAGAGATCGGACAAATGTTCGCTGCAGCCCATCGATCGGTGATGTTTTCCCTACAGGTAAGGCCATCACCGCAAGTGTGCCGGGGTGAGGAAATCCTGTGTTCGATGCGGTTGCGGATTTGAAGATAGGATAAATCTTTTCTTCCACTTAGCATCTCTTCCAGTTGGCGGACAATTTGAAGTTGGCCAGTCGATTTTCCAGTAACAAACACAACCCTTTCATGGGTCCGTCGACGGAGACTATCAAGAGACCGCTCGAGAACTAGGCCTGTTTTTCCGAAGCCGGTTGGCGCCTCAAAAATGAGTAACTCCGGGTTTTCCCATAGGTCGGCCAACCGATCACAAGTCTCTTTTTGGCCCTGGCGTAATTTAGGAAATGGTTTCCTGTAATTTAGTTTCTCCAATCTTTGGTGGGAATTCCAACGTTGATTCAGGAACCAATGGATGTTCTCTAATTGATGATTAACAATTGCATGCGATTTTTTGTTGAATGCAACTCGTTGAATAAACCCGGATGAAATGTCTACGAAGAGTAGCTCTGCGGAAAGGTTTCTCGACTCCCATCGTGGATCTTTTTGGGCAAGAAGAAAATAGACGGATAGTTGAAGAAAATAGGAAGGATAGCTGTCTAGTAGAATCTTATCATTTTGCGGTAAATCTGATCCAATTGTTTTGACTTCCCGTAAGGTTGAAAATCTTTTTCCAGTCACTAGCTGGTCGATTCTCCCGTGGAGGGAGACGGTCCAGTCGCGATATCTCAAGTCGCCTTTTATTGGGATTTCGAAAGATGTTTCGGGGAATTCTTCCTGGGCAGTTTTCTGGAGTTCACGGTGCCACTTCTGACCGATTTTAGAGCGTCGGCGTCCCATGCCCCAGGTAATACGATCAGAAGGACCGATTTTGAATTCGGAGAATTCGGTAACACTAAGTTGAACTTTTCGTTCATTAAGAAATATGCGCATTCAACACTTATTTCCAAAGTTTTATGGAGCCTCACGATTCATAGATTTCGCGCAATCTTAGCCTGAATTCTTAATATCAGGCTGCCGAATCAAGTCCTTGGCATTATCGCATCAGGTTCAACTGTCTTAAATCCAAAGAATTTCTGTAGTTAAAAATTTAGCCCAGTAGAATTTCAGTGTGTTGGATAACCCATTTTTTAAGACTATCTATTAGTGAGTTAGCATCTTCCTCTGAAATTTCCTGGTCATTAAGTGGGCGGCGCAGGAGAGATTGGACCTTTTGGCGTAGGGGATTAGGTAGTTTGATGCACCAATCCTCTCTTACGGGATAGCCTTCGTCGCGGACGAACAAAAAGAGGGATTTGAAAAAGGTAACTTCTGGGCGTTGGGAGGACTCCCAATGTCTTAGGGATCCTGCCAGAAGTTGAAAGATGTTTTCATATGATTCTAAGTATAGAAGATTTTGATCCAAGATGTTAGAAAACTCGGAGGCATACAGCAGTGATTTGTAGCGTTTGGCCAGACCATCGAATCTGCGCAATGTTCGATATTCCCTAACGAACCAGATTTTCCCATTGTGCCGTTGTTCTAGCTCAAGATAGGCATGGTCAAAAAGTTCAGGAGTGATCCTTAACTGGGATTGGGTAGACATTCTCTTCCGGCAATCAAGGAGTCCTTCTTCACGGGAGAAGAAACGACAACTTTGGAACGATTCCCCAACCGTTTCTCTCTTAAGAACGTAACCCTCTGTCGAGAGATTATAACCCATTGCTTACGGTTTCTATGTTCCAATAACCTCTAATCAGCATTGTCCTCTTGATTCGGAATTATCGGTTCAATTTCTAAAGTATTTTCCTCTACTGGGTTTGTGACCGGAACCTCTCTTTCTTTTCCGGTATCTGAATCGTAAACTGGAACGACAGCGCCGCCAGAGATGACAAACTTCATTCCATCAGCAACCGACATTTGGAGTTCGATCACATCTTCGGTAGGAACCATTATTAGAAAACCACTTGTTGGGTTTGGCGTCGTAGGAAGGAATACGTTAATAATTTCTTTCCCAGCTCGAATTCGGACTTCCCCCTTACCCTTTCCCGTCATAAATCCAAGGGCTTGGGTTTCTCTGCGAGGGAATTCGACCAGGACTACTTTTTGAAACACGGCTCGCTTTTCCGAACTAAAGGTTTCAATTATTTGCTTGATGGTACTGTAGACTCGATTGACGAACGGAACATTATTGAGAAGAACCTCGGCCATTCGAACTACCATCCGACCAAGGAAATACTGGGAGAGCCATCCTAGAACAGTGACTAATACGATAACAAATAAGGTTGAGAATATATTGAGTGTGATTGACAGCACTGCTTGGTCAAATACCTCAGGCGGAGCAAAAAAAAAGAAAATTTTGCTGGTGGGAGCTCCGATAGCCTCAATCAGAACTTTAATCACATAAACCGTTATTGCAATCGGAGTTAGAAGGATGAGCCCCGAAAGAAATGCATTTCTAAAGGATTTTATTCTCATTCATTACCTTCCTTAAGGTGGAATTTCGGAACCAATCTTGCGTTCTGTATTCGAGAGAAAACTTTATTCTGAATTTGGCTCATTTTTTTTGAAGCAGCTTCTCCTCGATCATCGAATCCGGATAGATGAAGCCACCCGTGAAGTAGATAGAGAGTGATTTCCTCATCAAAGGATTTCTTATGAAACTGAGCGGATTTTTCGGCGAAGTCGACTGAGACACAAATTTCACCACTCAAACCCATGTCCGGATCGCCAGGAAAAGTTATGACATCGGTTGAACTAGAATTATCCATGTATTCTTGATGAATTCTGGTGTGCTCTTGATCCTTAAGGAAGGCAATCGAAAGTGTACCTGAAGGCACTTGAAACTCGGACTGTTTTTCTAAGAAAGCGAATAGTTCTTTAACCTCTAGAGGAGAGAACTGTAGACGATTAGACCGATTCGCGATCTCGATAAGATGCTTCGTGCTTTTCAATTCCTGCATATGTAGATTCAGCTTTCCTTAGGGTAATTGAATTTTAATTTTTAGGGGCTAGTTCTTGAGAGACTGCTAAGAACGGTTTGGCTTGGTCCTAGTCGCTCCTTTCTGTTTTGTAGGGGGCTCGTTTTCCAGTTTCGAGTCTTCTGTATTAGTTGGGTACTCAATTCTAGCGTGAAGCATATTCAGAAGAGTGAAAGAGAAGCGTCTTTTTATTTCCTTTATTTCTTCGAAGGTTAACGGACAATCTTCAAGCTGGTTGTCGTCAATTCTTTCTTGGAAAATCCTTTCCAGGAGTTCGTCAATTGACTGGGAAGTGATTTTAGGTAAACTCCGGCTGGCGGCCTCAATTGAGTCGGCGAAGAAAATAATCGCACTTTCTTTGAAGTTGGGCTTAGGCCCATCGTAACGGTAGGTACTTTCGTTGACTTCATCGATATCAATTTTAGGAGCACCAGGAAAAAGGGGCGGTGTTCTTTGTTTCTCTTTTTCCCTCAATGCTTTGTAGTAAAAATACTGAATAAGAGTTGTTCCGTGATGCTGCAGAATTACATCAATGATCAACATGGGTAGTTTTGATTGTTCCGCCAGGTGAACCCCTTCCTTTACATGACTTTTGATTACAAGTGCACTCATAGAAGGGTTTTTTTTCAGATGGGGATTTGTCGTTTGGTTCTGGTTCTCCGTGAAGTATTCAGGTTTAACAGTTTTCCCAATGTCGTGAAAAAGTGAACAGACTCGACAAACTAGCGGGTTTGCGCCGATTCCTAGGGCGGCATTTTCGGAAAGATTAGCAACCATTAGACTATGATGGTAGCTTCCGGGTGCTGAAACTTGCATTCGACGCAAGAGCGGGTGGTTAAAGTCTGTGAGCTCAAGGAGGGAGATGTTGGTAGTCAAATGAAAGAGGTGCTCAAGAATGGGCAGAAATCCAACTACTGCAATTCCAGTAACGATCCCCATGGTGAGGCCGACGATGATTTGATTACTTATGATGACAGGGTCAAGAGCATCGCGAAGCCCGAGAAATAATACACATACGGCAACGCTGAGGCCTGAAATAGCGCCTGCCCGTACGACTTTCGTCCTTACCTGGACATCGCGGCAATAATAGATTGCGAAAAGACAAGAGAGGAGAGAAACGAGAAATATGGGAATGGAGTTCCCCTGCATGAGACCGTTGAAGAGACTTACCATAATCGCTGCGAAAATCCCCGAGCCTGGTCCCGTTAAAATGGTAATCAAAATTGGACCGAATGCGGCAGGTGCTAGGTATGGAATCACAGCTGTGAGATCAATGCCAAATCTACCTAACGTGTAGGCTTCCCCCAGTTCAAGTATGAGACGGACAATAGCCAGGTTTGTTATTATTACCGTGCCACAGAGGAGAAACTGTTGCCGTAGTATTGGAAGGCTGATCCCTGATATTTTGACAAAGAGCCCTCCAGATAACATAATTGCAATGGTTAAGAGGAGGCGTTCCCAGAGGAGGGTGCTGAATGCTATAGTTAGATGCGGTGCTGTTTTTAGGCTTTGCAAGTAAGCGGCCCGTTTCTCGAGATCCAGTTTAGAGACCTTTACTCCAGGCTCGATAATCGTATCGCCTTCTACAACGCGAATGGTAACGGGATCGACGCTTGAAATCACCTGGTTTATTTTTTCATCGCTCTTAGTTTGGTCGTATATCAGGTTGGGTCTTAGTCCCTTACGAAGCAATCGATAGAGTGCGACGGAGAGTTCACGGGAGACATCAAGGGCTGCAAGGTTGATTCGAAGATAACGTAGGGCATCCTCTTCGGACTGCACTTCAACTTGGGTAATATGCCCAGAGTCCTTGTGTATGTTAAAGAAGCTCAGATTCCCGGCACCTGCTTCAATGATCGAGTGCTCTAAATCGTAAATGCCTTCTAAGAATATTTCTCGAAGGATTGTCAGCCCTTCCTTGATCACGGTATCCCTGTTTTCCGGATTGGCTTCACTAAGGAGAACGACAACATCCTCAGCTGTTACGTTGTATGGGTTTCTTGGCTCGATTTCTAGTGCAAAAGCTTTAATGCGGGCGGTATGTTTCTCAGATTCAAGGCCAGTCAGGGTTTTTTCTAATTCTTTGAGGTCCTTGCTAAATCGATGAATGTATTCTTCAAATTGGCTATAGGGGGCTAGATTGATACGGTATACAGGCGGAACCCTTTTTTTCCTTTGCTGAATGAGCTGCTCAGTGAGGACTTTACTCTCGTAGACGAAGGGAATTTCTGCTACAACACGGACGCGGGCTGGTTGTTTGGCGATAAGCTGCGGACCGGCTGGAGATAGCCCAATAAAGCAAACGAAGATAAGGAGCCCAGAAAAAACAAGGAACACGAGGCTGTAAACCACCACTTTCAGGTTAAGCAATCTGTTAGATGACAAGTTGTCTGCCTCCTCTCTTTTTCGCCGGGGCACCCCGCTCGGTTGGGTTTTCCTTCTTTTTGAAAAGGCCATAATTATTCTTGCAGTGTATATCCAGTTCTTTGGGGAATATTAGAATACGCTTTAGGTCGTTACGATTGATCCGACTGAGAATAGTCTGCGTAAGCTTCAATAATTTCTTGAACCAAAGGATGTCGTACAACATCACTTTTATGCAGGTAGAGAAACGTGATTCCGGGAATTCCACCAAGAACATGAATCGCCTGTTTTAGGCCGGAATGTTTTTGCTGCGGCAGATCAATTTGCGTGATATCACCTGTAACAACAGTTCGGCTACGATCTCCCATACGAGTCAAAAACATCATCATCTGTTCTGGGGTGGTATTTTGTGCCTCGTCGAGAATAATGAATGCATTTGAAAGCGTACGACCTCTCATGTAGGCTAGGGGGGCAATCTCTATAACACCACGCTCGAGGAGCTTTTGTGAAAGCTCATGCCCTATAATATCGTTCATGGCGTCATAAAGGGGTCGGAGGTAGGGTTGGATTTTCTCTTGGAGATCGCCTGGTAAGAATCCAAGAGCTTCACCGGCTTCAACCGCCGGGCGTGTCAAGATCAACTTTTCTACTTCCTCTTTTAACAGAGCATCGATTGCTGTTGCCATAGCGAGATAAGTCTTTCCTGTTCCTGCAGGGCCAATCCCAAAGACGATCTCTGTTTCCGACATAGACTGGACGTATTTTTTTTGATTGATCGTCCTGGGAACGATGCTTCGGTTCCTAATCTGAATAGTTACGGGCTTTGTGAAGAGATCCTGAATTTCCTGACCGTTACCAGACGCTATCGCTTTCACCATGTTCTGAAAGTCTGTATTCCTGATAGTTAGCCCCTGTGAGCGTCCGTTTCGAAGTGTTTCGAAGAGGGTTTCAGTGTTTTGTATCGCATCTGACGGCCCCTCTATTTTGAGCGAACCGTCTCTGGTAACCAATTTCACCTGAAGTGTATTCTCAACCAATGCGAGATTGTTCTCGTCGTCACAATACAGCTGACTGAGGACACGTGGGTTTTGAAAATGAATTCGTTTTTCAGGCATTGCAGGGATGAGACCGTCGACTACGGTTTCGTGTTTTCGATACAGACCTCAGCAAAAATCTTGGAGATGTTCCCAGGTTTCATCGAGAGCTTGGGGAAGGACCCTGGTTTGGCCAATGACGGGCATGAAATTAATGTCGTTGCTCCACCTTGGTACGATATGACAGTGGAGGTGCTTTGGAATCCCAGCTCCGGATGCAGAACCCAGATTAAACCCTATATTAAAGCCGTCTGGATTAAATGCTCGCTGAAGTAAGTCTTTGCCTTTGGTTATTGTCTCCATGAGATCGTTGCGTTCCATAGCTTCTAGTTGGGTCAAGTCTGCTGCTTCTCTGTATGGGACAGCTAGAAGATGGCCTGGGCTATACGGGAATTTATTTAGTAATAGATACGAATACTCTTCACGCAAGATGATGAGAGCTTCCCTGTCATTCTTCGAATCAGGCAGTGTCGCAAAAAAACTCTCCCAATTCTCTTCATCTTTTGGAGCCTTGATATACTCCATTCGCCAGTATGAATGGAGTATATCCATCTCGGGTTATTTTCTGTTCAGATCAACCGGGTGGAATTCGATTATTCGAATTCTCTAATAAACAGGCACAAAACTCTATAGGGTTTAAATTTTTTCGCCAACATTTAATTTCGGATCCAAGCAGTTGTTGATATCTAGTGGTCTGTGTTCGTAAGTCCTCATATTTCAATGAGTTGTGGCCCAGAGAATGTAGATTCGAACTTAACTTTCGCCTTTTTATCAAGAAAGGAATTATTAAAATTTCGGAATTATCAAATCTCGATGAGCGTAATTGCTTAGTTGAAGAATTAGATAACAGTGTTATCTATCGTCTAAATTGTCATGGGATTTAATGACTTAAAGTTGAGGTGCATTTAAGTGAACCATTGTTGTTATGTTGCTTTCCCACTATACGAATATTTCTTGGATCTTGTTCCACAATTTCTTCCTGGTTGTTTTTCGTTCGGGCAGATTTATCACCTTGTGGTTAAGGGAGACTGGCGGTGAAAATTGTTCAGGAAAAATTAGGCTTCGTTTTTGTTAACAGAGATTGCGAAAAATAGGTTTGTGATAATAAACTGATTGCCGGTTACAAAGAAAAGGAGTTGGCGCTTGCACTGATCGGCGGCAATCTTAGGATAAAGATCGTTGACCCAGATAGAGCAGCTGAATTGCACTTCGGGAGTGGTCCTGATTCGTTGCAACCTCTTTCTTTAAATCTAAGTGGATTCCAAGGAATACAAGACTCTCCTTTTCGAGTTGGTTGAAATTGGTTATTCTAGAGGAACTCATTTGATCTTCTACGATTGGTGGCAAGAGAATCCGGTTGAGTTTTGCAGCCGAGTTATTTTGTGAAAATGGAAACTGCCTTCAACCGATTCTTAAATGCTTATTCGTGATTGGTGTGCGGTGGCGAATGAGAAAATGAAGAATCTTTCAAAGCAATCCTTGAAAAAATTTAGTCAGGGTGGATTTGTAGGCTGTTGTTTATATATTGCTGGCTTTGCAGCAGCTGATGCTCAGATTCTTCCAAATGCTCCCTTATACGACTTTAGAATGCCAATTTTTGGTCAAAACGGTTACATTCTATGGGATTTATTGGGAAGCCAAGGCAGCTTTTTAGGTCCAGACAGGATTGAGATTAAAAACCTAACTTTACGTTTCTTCTCGGGGACTTCCGCTCGCACTGTAACCGGTGCTGTCAAGAGCCCGAACGCTTTTATCTTCCCCAACGAAAGGAGAGCTTCAAGTGGATCGAGTCTCCACGTTACTGGACATAATTTTGAAATCTCAGGAGACAAATGGGACTGGATTGGCGATGATCAAACATTATTGATCAAAGAGAATGTCCGTATGAAAATATTTGGAAGAATGGCTAAGGTCTTGAGATGAATTCTGAGGAGTCCAATTGCAAAAGATATCACGGAATGAGTGCTGGGCGTACTTTAGGAAAGCGAATTTCTAGGACAATTGGATTCATGGTTTGCTGGGTCCTTCTCTTCTTTACTGAAATCACTGCGGAGGCAGGACAAACGGATTCCTCTGGCTCGGAAATCACACCTGGGACCATTATAAGCAGCGACTCACTAGTCATGAGGAGTCAGCGCAACATGAATCATTTTCGCTTTCAAGGGAAGGTTCGCGTCGAGAGTACTAACTTAACTTTAGAGAGTGAACAACTAGAAATCATTTCACTAAGAGAAGAGGATCTCGACCAGACTGATGTGATGATTGGTGAATTTGGTGGCATCCAGAGAATCATAGCGAAGGGACATGTTGTAATCCTGCAGGCTGGAAGAAGGGCAGAGGCTGGGATTGCCGAAATTTTTCCGATCGAGGGTAAATTAGTCCTGAAGGATTCGCCCAGGGTATTAGATGGGCAAGGGGAAGTGAGAGGTTGGAGAATTACTTTTCTAAAAGATGATAAACAAGCGTTGGTCGAAATTGACCCTAAGAACCACGAGAACCGCCCAACTTTACGACTGAGTGAATTGCCGGATCTTGGATTCCAATCCGTATCTGAGAATAGTAATTAAAACCTAGGATTGCCTAGTAATGCCTGATAATATTCCATCACTTTCGGTTCAGGGGATTGTAAAAGAATTTGGTAGACGGCGGGTTGTGGACGGCGTCGATATCGAGTTGAAGTCTGGAGAGATTGTTGGTCTTCTAGGTCCTAATGGAGCAGGTAAAACGACCTGTTTTCATATTGTGGTAGGGCTTTTACCTGCTACTGAGGGTTTGATTTCCATTGGCTCGGACGATATAACCCGAACCCCGATGTATAAACGTGCTCGTCTTGGTGTGGGCTATCTTCCCCAGGAAACCTCTGTCTTTAGAAGACTTACGGTAGAAGAGAATATCCGGCTAGTAGCTGAAACCCTCGTTCTTACTCGCGACGAAATCGATCAAGTCGTTGCTCATCATCTTGATGAACTTGGTCTCATGACTCTTGCTGACCAGAAAGCTTATACTCTGAGCGGTGGAGAGTGTAGGCGGCTAGAAATTTCTCGAGCTCTTGTTATGTCGCCAAGGTTTCTCTTGATGGACGAGCCTTTCAGCGGTATAGATCCCATAAGTGTTTCTGAGGTGCAGGAGCTTATTGTGGGTCTCAAAGAAAAAGATATCGGGGTATTGATTACCGACCATAATGTACGGGAGACTTTGCGGATCGTAGACCGAGCGTATTTGATGCATCAAGGGAAAGTAATCTTGGAAGGAAGCAGCGAGAGGCTCTTAAGCGATCCTTTGAGTAGGGAATTTTATCTCGGAGAGAGGTTTGATTTCTAATGAAGCCAAGACCTAAGATTGTAAATAGCATCTCCGTAGAGGACTTTTATAACTCTTTTAAGGAGCCCCTTAGACTTAAGCTTGTGGCCGGACAAGAAGGCATGAAATCGGTTATACGTGATCGAAGTGTAAACCGACCATCTCTTTGTTTAGCTGGTTCATTTAAACATTTTGGGGCTAAGCGGGTTCAGCTTTTTGGAGCTGGCGATATGGGTTTTATGCGAGAATTGAGCCAGGAGAGGCAGCAAGAAATTCTTCATGAAATGGTAGCCAGGAAAATTCCCTGCATTATTGTCTCGCGAAATCTTGTTCCCTCTCATGTGATGTTCCAGGTCGCAAACAAGCATGGAGTCCCCCTTCTGCGTTCGGCTCTGACGTCCCACGAGTTTACTACCAATGCCGTTCTGCTTATGGAGGACAAATTTGCACCATGCAGTTCCGAACATGGAACAATGATGGATGTTAAGGGGATTGGGACTTTAATTCGTGGAGGTAGCGGAATCGGGAAGAGTGAGTGTGCTCTCGGTCTAATTGAGAAAGGTCATAGCTTGGTCGCCGATGATCTTGTCTATATCAGGCTTATTAAAGAGATCGGCTTGATGGCTAGGAGTTCCGATTTGAATCGTGGTTACATGGAATGCCGTGGATTAGGAATTATTAATGTAGCCGATATTTTTGGTGTTCGCGCCATACGCCTTGAAAAAAAAATCGACCTAGTTGTCTCATTGATCGAGTGGGAGTCGGATATGGCTGAAGAGAGAACTGGCTTGGATCAAAGCTTCTATAAGATTCTAGGGACCGGTGTCCCAGAAATTCAGCTTACTGTTCGTCCTGGTCGAGATCTTGCTCATCTCGTTGAGATTGCAGCCATGGTTCACGCATTAAAGGGAATTGGTCATCATGGTGCGCAGGAATTTAATGATCAGCTGATGCAGAGAATGATAAAAGTATGATTCGAGTGACACTGTTTATTTTAAAAGTAGGCTTCTTTGGTTTGTATATCTACTGAGATTTAATTTTTCCGCTAGCTATAAACATTTTGAGGCACTCGGATGGAAGAATTTCCCAAGGTGAAGTAACAGAAGTGTTCTGAAAATAAGTGACTTGCGCTAGAGGTGGTGTAATGTACTTCGAAGCAAAATTAGTCTGTAATGGTTATCATCATAGCTCATGTGAATAAGTTGTTAGAAAGTTGATCTTGAAATACGCCTTTCTTTACGGGTTACTAATACAGACTCACAGGGGCTGGTCCTCCGGGTCCGGTCTCACTTCTTTTAAACAGTTGCGATTTATTTTTAGAACCCCTGTCTCTATCTTACTTTAAGTATTTGATATTCAAAAGCATAACAATAAAATGATCAGCTTCATTCGCCTGAAGGCAATTCTTAGGTCAACAGGCCTGGATTACTTGGTACCATTATATCCATAGGTTTTATGAAATTTTGTGTTGTAGTGGGCGGATTCTGGTTGGGCTGTGAATAATTGGTCGTTTTATTGATTCTAATTTACCAGGAATAATGAAGGAAGATATTTGGAGTTCGGTAAAAACGGAATTTAGATCGTTATTTCCCGAAGAGGTGTATGATTCCTGGTTTGAGAATCTCGACAGTATCAACACGGATGATAAGGATACTCTCATGCTCGGGACCTCAAACGAATTTGCCGCCATCTGGATTCAGGATAACTACCTCGATCTCATAAATCAAAAGGTTAGATTGGCAGCGGGTAGGGCGATGCAAGTTATAATAGAGGTCACGGGCGAAGGCAATGAAGATAGGAGAGCCATAGTAGAGCCGCGAATAAAGAATAAACATCGGTCGGGTACAGTAATCGAATCTGACCGATCATTGCTTAATCCTCGAAATACCTTTGAAAACTTCATCATTGGGTCAGGAAATCAGCTGGCTCATGCTGCGAGTGTGGCTGTGGCAGATTCTCCTGCCAAAGCTTACAATCCCCTTTTCTTATATGGAGAAACTGGGTTGGGGAAGACTCACCTAATGCATGCAATTTCCCATTGTATACTCGATCGTAATCCTTCGACTTCTATAGTATATGTCTCCTGTGAGAAATTCACTAACGAATTCATCAGAGCGATCCAGGAAAACACTCTGGTAAATTTTAGGAAGTTCTATCGAAATGTCGAAGTCCTATTGATCGATGACATTCATTTTCTCGCCGGTAAAGAGCGCATCCAGGAAGAATTTTTCCACACATTCAATGAATTATTCGAATCCCAACGGCAAGTATGTCTTTCAAGTGACCGTCCAGCAGGGGAGATTTCGCATCTGCAGAATCGGCTTGTATCTCGATTTCAGTGGGGAATGGTAACTGATATCCAAGCGCCTGATTTCGAGACCCGTTTGGCAATCCTTCGTAAAAAGGCAAATACTCAAAATTATCAGATTCCGAACGAAATTCTTGAATTTATGGCTGAGCGGATTACGAGGAATGTTCGTCGCATGGAGGGAGCATTGATTAGTGTAGCTCATTATGCGAAGCTAATGGACCAACCTCTAAATATCGAGATTGTGGAAGGGCTCCTTCAGCATTTATTGCAGGAGGATGCACAAAACAAGGTTACGGTAGAAAAGATTCAGAAAAGAGTCGTTGATTTTTTCAATCTTCGGCAGAGCGATATGGTGAGTAAGAGACGCCCAAGTAATATTGCATTTCCTCGTCAGATCGCAATGTACTTGAGTCGCCTTCTGACAAATAACAGCTTGCAAGAGATTGGTGAATCATTTGGCGGGCGTGACCACGGTACCGTTATTCATGCCTGTAAAACTGTAGAGAATATGATGGAGCAAGATGAGACAGTAAGTAGGAACGTAGATTTTCTTGCCAATCAGTTGTCTCAGCAAAACACTTAGGAGTTAGTTGGTCCGATAAATTCCGTCACATTTCTGGTCTCGTGTGATATAAAGCTAATCAAGCGCTATTATGGAAATCCCTCTTGAACAAAGGAAAGCTGTCGCCTCTTGGGTCCGGGAAGGTCTATCTTTGGCTGAGATTCAGCGCCTTCTAGATGAGAAGTTCTCTATCTCCATTACATATATGGATGTGCGATTTTTGGTCGATGACCTTGAACTGACTTTGCAGGATGATGGATCTGAATCGAATTCGACGATGGCCTCTAACGATAATTCGGGGCAGGGTCCTTCTTCCTTGTCAGAGGACCAGACTGACCCGATGGTAGCAGATGAGGAGCTACTTGCCGATACTGCATCCGAAATCATGGGCCCTGAGGTGAGTATCGAAGTTGATAGCATCCTCAAACCGGGTGCCCTTGTTAGTGGCAATGCTAGGTTTAGTGATGGAGTGAAGGCTGAATGGGCCATCGATCAGCTTGGAAGATTGGCGTTTACTCCGGATCAGGAGGGATACAAGCCAAGCTCGGAAGACTTACAAGTTTTTCAACAGAAGCTTCAAAGTGCTTTAGAAAAGAAAGGGTTCTGAGGTCTGTATAACTGTGCTCTATATCCTTCTTAGAAGGACCTAAAGTTTGTTTAGCAGGCTCAGTAGTCCGGATTCGTTGAGGATCTTTATGTTTAGCATTGTAGCTTTCCCGAGTTTTGAACCTGGTGACTCTCCGGCTACAAGGTAGTCGGTCGCTTTGGTTACCGAAGATAATATTTTTCCTCCCGCTTGCTCGATTATTGCTTTTGTCTCGTCTCGAGTAAAGGAAGGGAGAGTTCCAGTTAGAACGAACGTTTTTCCCTCGAGAAGGCGGGAATTGTCTGAATCCAGTTTCAGGTAATTGTCGCTATGCGGGTTGATTCCATGTACCATAAGTCTATGGATGAGTTCAGTGCCAAATCCGGATTCGAAAAAGCGGATTGTATTTTGGGCGGATACGGGTCCAATCTCGGATGCTGGAGGCAGTTCATCCAAGGATTGCTCGAGTTCCAGAATTTCTTTTCCAAGGTTGTGGAATCTAATCTTCCGTTCCTCCCTTTCTGGTTCTGACTTTGGTGGGGTTTTTCGGGAATTCGGAGAAATGGCGTTCCTTTCCTCCTTCAACCGGGAGAGAGCGACAATCGTATGCAGGACCTTTGATTTTGCAGTTGATTTCAGATTCTTGTGCAATTTGGATATCTCTTTGGCTTTAGCCTCACCCACATAGGGAATACCAAAACCGTAGAGCCAACGAGAGAGCGGAAGATTTCTCGAACGGTGTAAGGCCTCTACTATTTTGGCCGCATTTTTAGGACCAAATTGGTGCGGAGAATTTTCTGTTCCCAGATTAAGTTTTGAGAGCTGGACCTCTTCCAAATCGAAGAGGTCGACTGGCGAATTAATATGGAAGTTTTCAACAATTTTTTCCGCTACGATGCCGCCAAGGCTTTCAATATTAAGTGCTCTACGACTGGCAAAAAATTCTATGCGGCTGGTCACTTGAGCAGTGCACTGAAAATTGACGCAACTATAATCAACAAATCCCTCTAGACGATGGATGGGTTCCCCACAGGAGGGACAAACTCCGTTCAAGTGTTCCAGGAGATCAAAGGGCTGAGAATCCTCCGGCCTATTCTCGGTTATCACTTGGATAATTGCCGGAATGATTTCACCAGCTTTCTCGACCACTACTGTGTCCCCAACTCGGATGTCCTTCCTTGATATTTCTTCTGCATTATGCAGGGATGCTCTCGACACCGTTGTTCCAGCTAGATCTAAAGGATCAAGTTCTGCGACAGGAGTTAGTCGTCCGGTCCGTCCCACCTGTACAGTAATGGCTCGTAAGCGTGTTGCGGCTTGTTCGGCAGCAAATTTATAAGCTATAGCCCATCTGGGGGCTTTTGCGGTTGAGCCGGCAAGGGATTGTCTTTCGGTGTCGTTGAGTTTGATGACCGCACCGTCGGTGGCATAGCGAAATTTATGGCGCCGTTGGTCTAGTTCTTTTATGCTGACCCATGCCTGCTCGATCCCATGAGCGAGCCAGTATTGTTCCACCACTGGCATTGCCCAAGATCTCAATGCTTCTTGGAAGCTGACTTGAGTCTCGAACATTTGGGGTTCGCACGAGCCCATTGCGTATAGGACAATCTCAAGTTTCCGTTCTCGGGCGACATTCTGATCGAGCAGTTTTACTGACCCTGCAGCGAAATTCCTAGGATTGGTAAATAGAGGTTTTCCTCTTGCAGCACGTTCCCTGTTGATTCGCTTGAATTCCTCAAGAGTCATATAGATTTCACCGCGAATTTCAATGATTTCAGGCGCTTTGGGCCCTATAAGTGTTCGAGGCAGATCCTCAATATGGCTAACACTTGCCGTAATATCGTCTCCTTCGGCTCCGTTCCCGCGAGTTACTGCCCTCTTTAACGATCCTTTCTCATAGGTGAGACTGACCGCTACCCCGTCGATCTTGGGTTCTATTACATAAATTAGCTTCTTTGGACCGAGGATCCTTTGAAGTCGTCTTTCGAAGTCAAAGAGTTCCTCTTTATTGTAGGTGTTGTCCAGGCTCAGCATCGGTTGCCGGTGTATATAAGTTTTAAATCCTTCAAGCCGATCGTCACCCACATTTTGGGTCGGAGAATCGTCCGTTTTAAGTTTAGGATTCCTTTCCTCCAATTCTGCCAATTCAGATTTCAGATTATCGTAATCCTGATCGGAAATTTCGGGTTGGGTACCTTGTTGAGCTGCCCGAAAATAGATTTCGTCATATCGCTTGATTTTACTCCTGAGGAAGACAATTCGAGACGCAGTATTACCATCAAGCATTGTCTAGATATTCCTATGTGCAGTCAGAGTGATCTTTTGAATCGCCTTCCAGGAATTATTGAGAAAGTACTCAATTTCACTAGGATTGGATGGCGAAGGAGGGTAGCGAGGAACTAATGATTTAGAAATGACTCAATTTTGGTAATACGATAAGCAAATGCAATCGTGGAATCTTTGTTCTAAGAACACTCGACGATTTGAAGATTGGATCCGCAAGTTGCATAGGGCGGACTATCCGGGTGATATTGTTTCATGCGTTAATTTATCTCCGTAGGGTTCTACGAAAGAAGGAATAATGACCCTAAAGAAGAGGAGCAGAGACTCCTCTTCTTGAAGCTAACTGAAGGACCGAGATTTATTTCTATTTTAAAAACCCGTTAAGCACAAATTCCTGAAAGAACCTTTCAATTGGACGCGCACACTTCACTGAAGTTGTGAATTCGTAACGATGTGCTTCCCAGATTGCGCTCCGTCTGTTATATCCTATTCAAAGAACTATAGAATTCCTTGAATCTACCTTATAAATACATTTCTTCCATCGCGGTTTATGACCCTAATTATATGCGGTTGACAGTTTTCACTGGTGGAAGTTATCGATTCTTGCTGGTATCTTCTTCCGTAAGATTGCTGTTAGTGTGAATAAGATACCTTAATCATAAAAGGAGAAACCGATTATGTCTGCTTTAAAGAAAATGCCGAAGTTTATTGCTGTGCTATTTACTCTTTCCCTATGGAGTAATGATCTTTCAAGTGCTGAAGTAGGAGTTGATCGGCTTATAGGAGCGGGGAACGAACCGCAAAATTGGATGACCTATTCAGGTACTTACAATGCTTGGCGATACAGTTCTTTAAGTCAGATTAATCAGAGTAATGTGAAGCAACTTGTTCCCGTATGGGTCTTCCAGACTGGAGTCGTAGACGGAGGATTTTCCTGTACTCCGTTAGTGGTAGATGGAGTAATGTACATAACTAGCCCATGGAACCGCGTTTTTGCAATTGACGCTGTTACTGGAAAGGAAATTTGGCACTATTATTATCCTGTCCCAGAGGAATTTGGATTGCTTTATGGTCCATGGAATCGGGGAGTGGCTTTAGGTCATGGTCTCGTCTTTATGGGAACGATTGATAACCATTTGGTAGCTCTTGATGCTGAGACTGGGGAGGAGGTTTGGAATGTAAATATCGAGGATGTTGATCAGTGTGGTTGTAACATTACTGGTGCTCCGCTTGTAGTTAAAGATAAGGTTGTTGTCGGAGTCACTGGTGGTGATTCGGCCCACCGTGGTTATCTCAACGCTTTTGACGCGAAGACCGGTAAGCGGGCCTGGCGTTTCTGGACTATACCAGCTCCCGGTGAAGAAGGGAGCGATACATGGAGTGGCGATAGCTGGAAATATGGAGGAGGAGCGACTTGGCTGACCGGATCATACGATCCCGATCTCAATCTGATTTACTGGGGAGTGGGTAATCCTGCTGCCGATTTTTACGGAGAAACTCGCAAGGGGTCTAACCTTTACACTGATTCAATCGTAGCACTGGACGCGGACACTGGTGAGCTAAAATGGTACCACCAACAGATCCCACATGATGTCTGGGACTGGGATGCTGCCTACGAGTGTGTTCTCATGGATCTGGAGGTCGAAGGGAAAAAACGAAAGCTCCTGATAAATGTTAACAAGGGAGGCTACACCTGGGTAATTGACCGGACCAATGGTGAGTTTGTCAATGCATGGCCCATCGCTGAGGAGATCAATTGGATCAGTGGAATTGATTCAGAAGGTAATCTCTTGGGACGATTAGAACCTGCAGTGGGCGAAACGACCCTAATCTGCCCCTCTATAGGAGGGGCTCGCAGTTGGAATCATGCAGCCTATAGTCCAAAGACGGGCCTTTTTTACACAACTGCTATTGAATGGTGTCAGGATTTGACGGTTCAAGTAGAGGAACCACGTCCGGGCGAACCCTATTTTGGTGGTGTCTTTGAGCTCCGTAGGACGCCTCAGGGAGAAGCTTGGAGTCATTTTGATGCCTATGATCCATTGTCCGGGGAAAAACGGTGGAGTTATCGTTCTAAGTACCCATTGTTGGCATCATCGGTCGCAACCGGAGGAAATCTAGTGTTCACGGGAGACCCGGAGGGAAACTTTATGGCATTCGATGCTGTTGATGGGGAGAAGCTTTGGAGTTTCAACACTGGATCTGGGCATCGAGGTTCGCCCATTACTTATTCGGTGGATGGAATCCAATTTGTGGCTGTGCCGGTTGGCTGGGGGTCAGCGGTATCTGGAATTATGTCTCAGATTTGGCCAGAAGTAGAAGATTTCCCTAGTGGCTCCGCTCTTTTTGCATTTGCGCTGGGTAAATGATTTTGCGCTGAGGGGTAAGGTTTTGTGGGTAAAAGAAGTAGAGATAAGGTTTATTCATCGTATATAAAGTTAGTATTGACTTTATTAATATGGATACCTTTGCAGGCCAATGGAAGTGAACACAAAGTGTCTCTATCGGATATCGATATAATTAATAAAGGCCGAAAGCTATTCGCTCAAAGCTGTTCTGTTGGCTATTGTCATGGTAAGGAGGGTCGTGCTGGAAGAGGTCCTCGTCTTCGGGGCAAGACTTGGGATAGGGAATATCTCTACCGGGTGATACTAAAGGGGATTCCGAAGACGGCCATGCCTGGCTGGGAGGGTAAGCTAAGTCATGAGGAAATCCTCACCTTGGTTGCCTATATTGGGACTATATCCTCGGTTGGAGGCAACGAACCTGGTGTATCGAACTCGATTAAGACTGGAGAAAAAACTTTATTCACGAATGGGGTCAAGAATGTTAAAGAAAGATTCAAGTTAGCGGGTAAAATTAACGTAGTTGCTAAAACGGCTGCCAAAATCGTCGGTAATTCAGGTCGGGGGAGGGAGCTCTTTTTTAATGTGATGGACGATATGAATTGTGCAGTGTGCCACAGGATTGAAGATAAGGGGGCCTCTATTGGGTTTGGCCTAATCCGAATCGCCGATAATTCGCCACGTCAGATATTTCGGGATATCGTGCTTCCAAGCCAACGAGTTGAAGAGGCTGGAAGGCTTTCTTCGCTGGTTATGAAAGATGGTGAGGAGTTTAAGGTTCTGATGGTTGGCGAGAGTCCTACTCGTCTACGAGTCTTTGATATTTCAAGTTTTCCGCCTGTAACGCGGTCTGTAAAAAAGGAGGAAATCCGCTCCTTGATGGCTACAGGGCGTTCCGCTATGCCCGATTCTTACGCACACCGCTATACCCTCCAGCAGTTATTAGATCTAGTCGCTTTCATCAAATCAAAAGGAAGTTCGTCCGATTCTTTAGTCACCCTTAGGGATATTCTTTGACCGATGGTTTTAAAAAGAGAGGATTACAACTAGTTGGTTGGATGATTCCATCATCCCTAGACGGTGCCTCATAGTTCTGCTCAAAGGTCTGGGTTTTAAGATTAGAGTTATCGTCTTCAATAAACTCAGGAACGGTATGAGTTCTTACGTTCCGGATTGTGCACCGGCGATGTCGAGTACAATGGAATATAACGAAGTGTCTCCAGCGATATAAAGAGTTTTGGCATCTGGCCCTCCAAAACAGCAATTGGCTACCCGTTGTTCGGGAATGAGGATTTTTCCGATTAATTCGCCTTCTGCCGTGTAGCACTGTATGCCATCTGCAGCACTTGTCCATAGGTTGCCTTCTACGTCACAACGGAAACCGTCTGAAGTCCCTGGTCGTACCTTTGCGAATTCTCGACCGTTTTCCACATATCGCCCATCCGAGGAGACATTGAATGCCATTAGGTTTTCGGATTTTCCTGTATCGGACACGTAGAGAATATCTTCTCCAGGAGAAAACGCTAGTCCGTTGGGTCGATCCATACTGTCGACCACAATTTCGAGAGTTCCAGTGACTTCATCAAACCGGTAAACATAACAACCGCTAATTTCTGACTTTCGCTGCCGACCTTCGCGATCGGAGAGAATTCCGTAGGGAGGATCTGTGAACCAAATTGTTCCATCTGATTTCACAACTACATCGTTCGGCGAATTTAGACGTTTCCCATTATAGCGATCAACAAGGACAGTGAGGGTCCCATCATGTTCAGTACGTAGGATGCAGTGAGGAAGATGTTGTGCGCTGATTAAGCGACCCTCAAGGTCAACAGTATTGCCGTTAGTGTAATTTGAAGGTTCTTTGAATACGGATGTTTCCCTGCTCGTTAGATTGAATTCTAGCATGCGATTATTCGGTATGTCCGACCATATCACAGCATTCCTTTGTGATAGGAAGACAGGGCCCTCCGCCCATTCGGTCCCCCGCCAATGGTGTATTAATTCTGGTTCCTCCGGCAGGAGTTGTCGAAAATCGGGATTGTAATACTCTATGCCCTCTCTAAGTTGATTGGCTGTTTTTGTCCTGTCGTGTTGTGGAAAGATCTTTGATTTTGCGATCATACACTATGCCTTTTTTAAGGAAATTTCACCACCGAAAGATTTTCGATATAGGTCAAGGGATTAACGGTTTATATGGCCGGGTGATCAGAATCTGAGCCAACGACCCGAAGGAGAGTCCCATTAGGTGGAATAGTAGATATTCCATGAATCCAGATTTCGTTGGCTGGAGATGATGGGTGGCGGCATTACCAAAAGGAATTAGCTCAGAATGTTGCTCAGCGGTTAATATCTGTTTATTCTTGGTTGTTGATTCTGTGGAGGCCAAGAATATTTCTTTGGTTCTCAATTCGTTCATGGCGTTCTTCGAGGTATAGTTTCTTAAGATCTTCATACGCATCACTGCGATTATCCTTTAGCGAAGCGAGGAACTTTTTGGTGAGTTCCTCAAATCTGGCAAAGCGGGCTTGCTCCTCGTACATATTGGCACGTTCTGCTGCACTGGTTCCAGCCAGGAATTTGAGTTCCCATCGATTAATAAAGTCCCGGTCGAAAGAACTGAGGTATTTTTCCTTAAGAACCCGTTCTCTAGCCTCCTCAGTATAGAGAATAAGCCCCTCAGCGAGCAGCCTTTGGGCTTCTCGCGATTCCCATGGGATCACAATGTATTCCTGCAATGTAATCAGTCCAATCTCTGTTACCCTTTGCTCCAACCCTTGGGTTTCTTCGCTACTCTCGTTTTCTCTATCTTGAAGATTTCCCAACACACTCCTATTGAGAATAGCTAGTTGCCGTTCCCGAAGAATGAGTGCCTGTGTCTCAGGAGTAAAAATGGCCAGGTCATCATTAGGTGTACTATTCTGATCTCTTAATTCGAACTCAGTTCCTTGTTGTTCATCGGTGTGAGATACATTGAAGTTTGCAAAAGCTTCTTGTGATTCTGCCAGAAGGCCACCAAATGTACAAAAGATTTGAGATAGGGTAATGATGCATGCAAGCGGAAATTTCATTACTTTACTGATCTCTTCGGACTCGAAAGATACGAACAGTGATTGAGAAGTCGACCTTTAGTCCTTGTTTTGAAATGGTTGTCTAAATGATGTATCACACTAATATTGGTATTAGAGATACGAAAAGGCCGCTCCATGCAGCTGAAGCCGAGGGATTTGGTTTCGTGTCTTAAATTCTTATAGTCCAATTTCAAAGGAGAGAGGATTTTAAATAGATAACGGTAACTTAGGGTCTGGTTCTGATGTTTCCTTGGAAAGTTGTTAACTCTAGAATTTGAGGTAGTTGAATAGCTTCTTGATTGCCAGGTGTAAAGTGAATCCCAGTTAAGACTTAATATTGAGTCCAGTATACTTTGGAAGTTCAATATTTCGTAGATAGACCGCTTGTTTCGTGCTCCGATCTTGAATATTGTTGAAACCAGATCTGCATTTCTTAGACACTGGATTCTTCAGTTTTTTTTCTTAAATTAATCCAAGTTTAAAAGGATCTATCATGCCGTTATTATTTGGCCGCACTTATACCAAACGTGAGCTTCTTGACAAGATTGGAGACATCTCTCAGGTCGCTCAGGCTCGGCGGGCGGAGCTTGTTGAAGGTAATGAGCGGGGAGCGGACCTCATCGAGATGTTCAACGCCTCGGGACTCTGTCTTTCACTTCTCCCAGGCAGGGCATTAGACGTTGCCTCAGCTCACTACAAAGGCATGTCTCTCTGTTTTCGCTCTAATACAGGTGACGTCGGTCCGGCCTTTTACGAGCCGCAGGGTTACGGGTGGATGCGTGGCTTTTTCGGAGGCATGGTCTTAACCTGTGGAATGACCTTTACCGGTCATCCCGAGATTGATCCCGAAGAGGAAAACGAGGAACTCCCACTGCATGGAAGACTTTCTTTCCTCCCGGCCAAGCAGGTAGTAGCAGACGGAAACTGGGAGGGGGACGATTATATTATTAGGGTAAGAGGAAAGATGCGAGAGGCTATTCCATTTGGAACCCACCTAGAGCTTACAAGAGAGATTTCAATGGCTTTGGGAGCAAAGAGTTTCCGTATACATGATCGGATTGAGAATTGTGATGTGAACCGGTCTCCACTAATGTATGTCTACCATTGTAATCCGGGATTCCCCTTACTCGATGAAGGGACGCGTTTGGCCATCGCATCCGAAAAGACAATCGAGTGGGTGGAGGAAAGAGAAGTTAAAGCTGATACCTATACAACCGCCACTGCTCCTATGGAGAAAATGCACGATGATGTTTATGTCCACCAGGTCAAAGCGGATTCAGAAGGCAATGCCAACGTAGGTCTAATCAACGACAAATTAGGTTTGGGGCTAAGATGGACATTTCCCAGAGACGAGATTCCGATCGTTACGCAGTGGCAACATTTTCATCGTGGGACCTACGTTACCGGTATAGAGCCTGGCAATGCCAGTATGCTCGGTCGTGCGAGCAATAGGAGGCATGGAACTTTGCAATATATCGAGCCGGAGGAGGTCAAGGAATTCCATTTGGAAATTGGAGTCCTTGATGGAGCCGAGGAAATAAGAAACTTCGAGCGCGAAATTTAATGCCGTCAGCAGCAGTATTGACTCCCTATTCCGTAGAATTAAAGTATCAGTTTTAACAAGGTCCAAGAATTCTTACCAGTACCTTGACCTGTACTGGATCAAAGTGCGAGTCTGATTCTCTCTCCCTAGAGAGACCTGTGTCCAAATTACCTAGGAGGTTTGAATTTATAATACTCTCAGTGATTGTGATCAAGGTTGGAGTTCTCGCATATTGAGTCTTGGTTCTCTTTATTTGGAATCACGCCTTTATATGACCATCTTCGGTATCTATTTTCAAAGGTTCCGGTCAGCGCGAGGTATCGTCTTGCTCCTGATCATCGGTCTGTCCAATATTAGCAGGAAATTCAGAACACAGAATCATATTTTTCATGAAGAAAAACATTCATCTTAATAATAAGACCCAAGGAAGAGTTGCAGGTAAAGTGGCTTTGATAACAGGTGCTGCTTCAGGAATTGGAGAGGGAACGGCTTTATTATTCGCTAGAGAGGGGGCGTCCGTGAGTTTGGTGGATGTGGATGTGGAAAATGGGAGGCGAGTCCTAGCCCAGATTCAAGATGAGGGAGGCCGGGCAATATTCGTGAAGGCAGATGTTGGCAAGAGTCCTCAAGTGAGAAGGATGATAGAACGTACTGAGAAAGAATTTGGGCGTATTGATTTTATTCACAATAACGCTATCTGGTATAAAAATGGTCCGGCGACAGAGCTAGAGGAAAAGGATTGGGATCGAACCCTCGATGTCGGTTTGAAGGCTATCTATTTAAGCGCGAAATTTGGTATTCCTGTAATGCGTAAGAATGGGGGGGGGGCGATTGTCAATACCGGATCAGTACACTCAATGGTTAGTTTTCATGAACACACTGCATATGACACGGCTAAGGCAGGAATCCTAGGTTTGACTAGAATTCTTTCCCTCGACTACGGACCTGATATTCGAGTCAATGCAGTACTGCCAGGAGCGATTCTCACTCCTCTCTGGAGGTCTATGTCTCCAAAGGAACTCCGGCAATCCAAGAAACAGTTTTCAGAAATGGTACCGGCTAAAAGATTAGGTACCGTCGAAGACGTGGCAAACGCAGTATTGTTTCTCGCTTCCGATGAGGCCGCATTTATTACCGGTACTTCTTTGGCTGTAGATGGAGGGCTTCTCGCTCGTACTATGTAAACGAGTTTAGGACTCTTAGAAGGTGGATTGATCCGCCCTTCACAGCGAATCGAAGCTCTTAAGATAAGCTAACGAGTATAGAGGGATGGTTAATTCCCTATCGTGCTATTCGATAGTACTGAATGCTAAAGTGCCAGGGTTCAACTCTGAGCTTCGATTGCCTCTATGAAATCTCCCATATTCAGAGGCTCTAGGCTGATATCGGGGTCTGGGTACGGGATAGCAGAGAGCAGAACCTTGGTGTATGGGTGCTTCGGGTTGGCAAAGAGTTCCTCAGTCTTTTCTACTTCGACTAGTTTCCCCAGATACATTACTGCTACTCGGTCGCAGATGTGTCTGACCACGCTGAGGTCGTGAGCGACGAAAACATAGGTAAGGTTGAATTCATTCTGCAGGTCCTCGAGTAGATTGATGACTTGTGCCTGAACCGAGACATCCAAGGCTGATACTGCCTCATCGGCAACTATGAGGGCTGGGTTCATGATCAGTGCCCTAGCAATTCCAATACGCTGGCGCTGACCTCCGCTGAAAGCATGAGGATATCGCTGCCGGTGTTCCGGAATAAGACCGACTTTTCTCAGAATATCAACTACTCTTTCCTCACGTTCCTTAGGTGTCCCGATCTTATGGATGATAAGGGGCTCCGCGATTATACTCCCAACAGTCATGCGAGGATTTAGAGAAGAAAAGGGGTCCTGGAAAATCATCTGCATCTCTTGCCGGATGGGCTTTAGTTCCCCTTCCTTTAAAGTAGCCATGTTAATAGTTCGGCCCTTATTTCGGAAATAGACATCCCCAGCAGTTGGCTCGAGGGCGCGTAAAATGCAACGTGCGCATGTGGTTTTCCCGGATCCACTTTCACCTACAATACCCAGTGTTTCTCCTGGATTTACAGTAAAGCTAATATCGTCTACGGCTTTCACGACGTCAATCTGGCGTCGGATAAATCCTTTACTGAAGACGGGAAAGTGCTTCTTAAGGTTCTTAACCTCAAGTATAGGTTGCACCTTTTCAGGTTCGCTCATTTCAATTGAGGGGTCAATTCGTCAGGATTAATTGAGATTTCTCGCCCATCAGGAAGGGTTAATAATTCCCAAGGTGTGTCAATATCCGTGTCTCCAATTACCGAATCAAGGGTAGGTAGGCGCTTCTGGCGTTCTGACATGCTAGGGATAGCTGCTAGCAATCCTCGAGTATAAGGGTGGATCGGATCCTTAAGGATCTGACGAACGGTTCCTTTCTCAACCACACGTCCTTTATACATGACGGCCACGTCATCCGCAGTTTGTGCGACAACACCCATGTCGTGGGTTATATAGATTATGGAAGTCTTGGTTTCTTCTTTAAGGTTTTTTAGAAGATCAAGAAATTGTGCCTGAATAGTCACATCGAGTGCGGTTGTGGGTTCATCTGCGATCAACACTTCCGGCCGGCAAACTAAGGCCATGGCAATCACAACGCGCTGTCTCATTCCACCGCTGAATTCGTGAGGATACTGTCTCAATCTTTGCTCGGCGTTTGGTATACCGACTTTTTTCAACATTGCTATAGCAATTTCTTCCGATTCTTTTTTGTTAACGTCTTGGTGAAGGAGAATCGCTTCGCAAATTTGATTTCCAATCGTGTGTACCGGACTCAAGGCCGTCATAGGCTCTTGGAAAATCATGCTTACAAGTCCCCCACGAAGCTCATAAAGGGTCTCTGATTTCTCATTTAACGAGGTAATATCGATGGGCTTTCTTTTCCTAGGGTACAAGGTGATTTTCCCATCAGCAATCTCTCCAGGTTTTTGGATAAGTCGAAGAATAGAGAATGCAGTTACACTCTTGCCACTTCCACTCTCACCCACGATAGCCAAGGTTCTGCCCCGGTTCAGTACCAGGTTGACGCCATTCACTGCATGTACAATCCCTTCCTCCATGTGAAACTGAACATGGAGATTCTCAATTCTCAGATGAATATCGTCGTTGGGCATTAGTAAATCGATGGAATTGATTGAGCTAGATACGAAGGGAAATATCCAAGGAGGAAAATCCTAAAAGAAAACTCCGTATGCTTTCTATTCAATAAACCGAGACCGGAATTTGTAGGGAGTTGAAGCCAGGGACTTCCACATACAGAGTCCCCGTCCCGGGTTCGCCTCCCTCAATAGATATGTTAATGGATCTCGAGTTTTCTGGTATGATCACCTCCGGCATTATGACGGAAGACGGAATATCTGTAGTCACATCAATAAAAAGACCACCGGGCGGTGCCTCGAACTGGATTGTAAGGATGGCCATAGTTTTCTCACCAGAGGAAAGGTAGAGGCTGGACGGGAGGAAGGAGATAGCAGATTTGTCTATCCTAAACTTTCCTGCAGAAATACTCCCGTCCCGAGTGCGCAGGGAGACATCGTAGGTCTTGTCGGCTGGAAGGCTTGGCACGTAGAAATGAATCGAATTTGTGGATGTAAATATAGTAGAGACGTCTTGGCCTCCCATGGTGACTACATCATGTTCGGAGAAACCTCTCCCGACGAGACCAACCCGCGCGCCGACTGGTGCGCGATCAGTGTCGAGTTGAATGACGTATCGATTAATCAGGTTCGAGCGGAAGAGATCACTATAGATCTCAATTTCTTCACTACCATCTTCTCCATTAATTTGATAAGTAAGAACGTAGTAGTAACGAACTTTACTTAGGCGAGGCGGGAGATGGTAATCTAAATTGAATATATTTTCCCCGATGTCGCTTTTCTGCATCGTGTGTCGATCCCCGTTAACGACAATTTCGGTTTTTATCGACTCCTTGTCTAGATAAGGCCTCTTGACCTCTGTGGCACAGCTGAATGTATAGATACTTGAAGGGTTCTCAGGAATTTGATTTGGGGTCAGGTTTACAATCTGAGTGGCGCATCCCGGAAGTAATATTAACCCGAGAGCGAAGAGTATTCTAGAGGGATTCATTTTTGCTTTCATACGAGCGATTGCGATAGTAAATAAGGCATACTGGTATGTCTCTGCAAGAAAAAGGTTCAGATTCTCCATTGTTTGGGATATATGTCCACGTTCCCTTCTGTTCGACGCGATGTGATTTTTGCGCACTTTACGAGGTGCGGCCGAAAAAGGGAGAAATGGAGCTATATGAAGGCTCCCTGTTAAAAGAGATTGATGCTGCTTATATCGATCGAAAGGTTGATACAATTTTTTGGGGTGGAGGGACTCCAGGAATTTTGCCAGCAAAAATGTTGGAGAGGATCGGTGGGATGCTGTGCGGGAGATTGCCAGAGCCGCCTATTGAATGGAGTGTAGAGATGGCCCCCTCAACCGTTAAGGTCGACCGGCTCCGGTCTCTCAAGGATCTTGGCGTGAATAGGATCTCTCTTGGGGTACAGAGTTTCCAAGATAATTCTCTCGAAGTTCTCGGGCGCAAACATTCGAAGAGAGATGTATATCAAGCTATAGATCTAGTTCGTGAGATTGGATTTGAGAATCTGAATCTCGACCTTATCTTTGGTCTTCCCAACCAAAGGGTGGAAGATTGGATTGGGGATCTGAAGGAAGCCTTTGGAATTTACCCAACCCACATTTCGACCTACTGTCTCACCTTCGAAGATGATACTCCGCTCTTCATTAAAATGAAAGGGGGCCAAATCAAAGCCAAAGATGATGTTGCAGAGGCTGCATTTTACGAAACTACGTGGCAATTTATGGCTGATAATGGCTACCTTCAATATGAGATTTCAAATTATGCTATTCCGGGCTATGAGTGTTTGCATAATGAGAATACCTGGCGAATGGGAGAGTGGATGGGTTTCGGTCCATCTGCTGCGACACAGGTAAACGGGAAACGCTTCAGCAATGTATCTTCCCTAAAGGATTGGCTGATAGGTTTTGATGAAGGGAAGCCGAGGTTAGTAGAAGAAGTTTCCTTGACCCAGTCGATCTTAGCGCATGACTGCCTTATCTTTGGGTTTCGAATGAATCAGGGTGTTTTCCTTGAAGAGCTCAGTATTCGGTTTCCCTCTGTTCCCCTAGGTAAGCTCGATTCGCTTTGGGATAAATTCCGTGATGAGGGTTTAATGGTCGATAACGGTGGTGGAAATATTCTGCTTACTCCCAAAGGTAGATTGCTAGCGGATGCGATTGCAGTCGAGATCTCCGAGAAGTTCGAGGAGGCTGTTGAGATTAAATCACCGTTCTCTTTCAATATCAATTAAAGTCCTGTTTGCAGCGATGGAGTTTGACCTTTACTCAAGAGATATAAATTCCTTTTAAGGCCGGTGAGAAATCTACTCGTCAAACGTTGGGGTGAGTCTATCTTAAGAGACTCATAAAATAATCTAGGATTTAATCGTGAAACATAGAGTTGGAATCGTTGGTGCGACGGGTGCGGTTGGGCACGAGTTGATTCGGTTATTAGAAGAGAGGATGTTTCCAACTGAATCACTTCGGCTTTTTGCTTCCCGTCGTTCGGTGGGGAAACATACTAAGTTTAGGGGAGAGAAGATCCCACTTGAAGAAGCTTCGGAGAGGATTTTCTCTGATCTAGATCTCGTTATCTTCAGTGTTCCAAGTAGTACATCTAAGGTTTTAGCTCCTTTTGCTGTAGAAGCCGGGTGCGTGGTAGTTGACAATACCTCTGCCTTTCGGATGGATCCAAAAGTTCCCTTGGTAGTCCCAGAAATCAACGCACACACCCTTGAGGAGCACAACGGAATCATTGCCAATCCAAATTGTACGACGGTTGTAGCTCTGATGGGACTATACCCTTTGCATAAGGAGTTTGGGCTCAAGCGATTTTTTGCTTCAACATACCAGGCAGTATCTGGAACGGGGGCAGCTGCAATAAGAGAGTTGGAGGCCCAGACTCGCGCATGGGTCGAAGGTGATCCTCTGTTTAACGATGTCTATCCCCATCCTATTGCTTTCAATCTTTTACCCCATGTTGAATCTTTACAGGAGAGCGGCTACACGAAGGAAGAGGAAAAAATGCTCAATGAAGGGCGAAAGATTCTCGGACTCCCTGAATTGAGGGTTTCAACTACATGTGTTCGTGTTCCGGTTTTTCGGTGTCACGCGGTCGCAATCAGCGCCGAATTCAAGAGGAAGGTGATTGTTGAACAAGCGAGATCTGTAATCTCTGATTTTAAAGGAGTAGAAGTGATTGATGATTTGGAGAACAATCAATACCCGATGCCTGTAAATCGAAGTGAAGTTCTGGAGTGTGCAGTTGGCCGTTTACGTCAAGATACTGCCTTGGACAATGGCCTCTCCTTATGGGTAGTAGGTGACCAACTGTGGAAAGGGGCTGCCCTTAACGCTATCCAGATTGCTGAGGAATTATTTGAGAGGGGTCTTTTACGTTGTCCGGTAGGTTAGTATTAATCATCGCTTTCTCTTTTAAGATTTCTATTGTTGAAAACACCGTTGCTGTAGGAAGTGATGAAAGACGACGAACAAAACCCAGTCTAATGGATCAGCCCTGATACATTAAATCAATGCTTTGATCTTTCATTCCGTTTCTGCTACAAATAACTATTTAGGATAACGAATTCAGATTCACCTTGCAATATCTGCGATGGAGCTCACGACTATGAGTCGATTTCATGGGGACAGGACCTTCGGACGGCTAGCTCAGTTGGTTAGAGCGTCTGGTTTACACCCAGGAGGTCGGCGGTTCGAGCCCGCCGCCGTCCATATTGCTTAGTAATAAGACCGATGAGGCACACCATATCTGTTGTTGTTGAGAACAACTTTGGGGTTCTGGCACGAGTGGCCGGTCTCTTCAGTGGAAGAGGATTTAATATTGATACCCTCAATGTTGGTCCGACTCACGATCCTAAATTTTCACGGATTACTGCAACAGTCATGGGTGACACGCAGCAGCTGGACCAATGTATCAAACAACTTAAAAAATTAGTTGAAGTTATTGATGTGAAAGATTTCTCCGAAGGAGAACTGGCTGCGCGCGAATTGGTTATCGTGAAAATTGCTGCGGAAGGAAACCGATCCGAAATCATCCAGATCTGTGATATTTTCCGTGCTAAAATCATCGATGTTTCTCCCTTGAATTTAATTGTCGAACTAACGGGGGATGAAAATAAAATCGAAGGTTTTCTTGAGATTATAGCTTCATACGGGATAGAGGACATGGCTCGAACAGGGAGTGCAGCTCTTCCCCGTATTCGAAAATCAAACCCTAGGAACGAAGATAAGATAGACTAATTATGCCTGCAAAAGTATACACCAACAAGGACGCGGATCTTCGGATTCTAAAGAATAAAACTCTGGCGGTAATTGGATACGGATCGCAAGGCCACGCCCATGCCCAGAATCTTAAAGACAGTGGGCTTAAAGTAATCATTGGCCTTTACCCTAAGAGTAAATCGATTCGAGTGGCTAGGAGACAAGGTTTCGAAGTGGCGATGACCGCAGAGGCAACAAGGCGATCTGACATCATCATGATGGCGGTACCTGATATGAAACAAGCAGCGGTCTTTAAGGAGGATATCGAGCCCCACTTGACAAAGGGCAAGACGTTGCTCTTTACACACGGGTTTTCTATTCACTTTGGTCTTATTAAACCTCCGAAAGGCGTTGATATTATAATGGTAGCGCCCAAGGGAATCGGGCAGACCGTAAGAACTCAATATTTGGAAGGGAAGGGTGTTCCAGCTCTGATTTCGGTGCTTAAGGGTTCATCCAGAGGGTCCAAGAAATTGGCCCTAGCATGGGCTAAGGGAATTGGTGCTACTCGTGCAGGGGTGATTCAAACTACTTTTAAGGAAGAGACGGAAACTGACTTGTTCGGAGAACAGGCTGTACTCTGCGGTGGTCTTAGTGAGCTTGTTTTTGCGGGTTATGAAACTCTTGTCGAAGCTGGCTATCAACCGGAGATGGCATACTACGAGTGCCTGCACGAGTTGAAATTGATAATCGACATCATGGTGGAAAGCGGAATTGCCGGAATGCGCTTCACAGTATCCGAAACTGCTACTTATGGGGACATTTCTCGTGGACCTAAGGTTATCTCGTCACAAAGCCGCAAGGCTATGAGGAAAGTCTTGGCGGATGTGCAGTCTGGAAAATTTGCTAAAGAATGGGTTAAGGAGTACAAGGATGGCTTGCCTAATTATGATGCTCTTTTAGAATCGGGTGATACACATCCGATAGAGGCGGTTGGAAGACGTCTGCGTACGCTTATGCCGTGGGTAAAAAAGACCAATTTGAAAGGTTCTCAAGCGGCTTATTGAACCTGAAGGGTCTTTTCTCTTTGGACTGCGGTTGGATTAGGAAACTTTGTATCCTAATTGTTGAAAAGTCTTTGCATCAGGTTAGAAAGCAAGGCATGAAATCTCGGCCTTTGAAGTTCCTTCCTGGTGCATCAAGGCTGGCCTTTAGAGATTGTTAGCTAGCAAGTGGGTTGTATATAGATGAAACTTTGCCCATTGAGCGGTTGTTGTGCAGCTATCCATATCTAAGAAATCTAGAAATAAATCCTCTCTCCAAAGCTATGGTTGCATCTGATATTGAACTTGGTGAACTCATCCAAGTTGTATCATTGGGTCGAGTTCAATTTGAATTGGAATAGATATATCATGAGTGAGGAGAGTATTGTTCTTGCAACTCGAGGGAGCCCTCTTGCGCTGGTCCAGTGTGAATTGGTTCGTGTCTTTCTGGGTGAATGTTTTCCTGGGACCGATGTGTCGGTTCTCAAACTAACTACGACGGGTGATCAGAGAAAGGATTGGAGTTTGGAAGAACAGGGAGGAGATGGCCTGTTTACCAAGGAACTCGAAGTTGCCTTACTCGAAGGGAAAGCAGATATTGCTGTGCACAGCGCAAAAGACCTCCCAGCTGTGTTGGAAAGCGGTCTTGATGTAGTGGGCTATCTACCAAGAGATTCCGTTCACGACATTTTAGTTAGGTCACATTCAGTGAGGAAACCTAAGATCATAGCGAGCGGTAGCCCGCGGCGAAGGGCGCAGGCTCGTATCCGTTTCCCTGATGCCGAATGGGTCGATATTCGGGGAAATGTATCGACCCGTCTGGAGAAAATCTCGGGGGGCTTTGCGGATGCAACGATTCTAGCTGCGGCAGGTCTGAAAAGGCTTGGTATTGATTCGTGGCCCGGCCTTAGTTTCAATCCTCTAGATCTTGAAGAGATGGTTCCTGCGGCGGGACAGGGTGCAATCGCGATGGAGATTCGTTCAAATGATCGAACCCGATTTGAAAATATTGGTGATAGTGAAACGGGACTAGCGGTACGTATAGAGAAACTACTATTGAAGAAGTTGGGTGTGGGTTGTCATAGTGCTGTAGGAGCTCATTGGATTGATGGTGAGTTTCTGGTTTACCATGAGAAGTCGGGATTTAAACGTTATGAGGTTAAAGACGAAGGCAAAGAAGAACTCGAGAAGGCGATCGATCGAATTATTGGGGATTTGGAAACAGTATGAACCAGAAACGTGAGATATCTTTACCTTTAGCGGGACGTAGAATAATCGTAACTCGCAACACAGACCAAGCAGGGGGGCTTAGTAGTAAGTTGCGCAAGGTGGGAGCAGATGTTATAGAATTGCCCTTGATCGAGATTCAACCTGATTTGGATAAGGAGACGGTTGAAGATGTTTTCGCCGAAATCAATAGTTACGAGTGGCTGGTGTTCACAAGTGCTAATGGTGTGCGATTTTTTTTCGATATCTTTTTCAAGTGGTTCATTGATATTCGCGCACTTGGGCTGGTGCGTATCGCTGCTATCGGGAAAGCCACAGCAAACGCCATTAAGAATCTTCATCTTAAAGTCGAAATAGTTCCTGAGAAACCCGTTTCAGAGGAGTTGGCTAGAGCGTTGGAGGTACAGCAGACTCTCGATAATACGAAAATCCTTGTCGTTACCGGTAATCTAAATCGAGATGTCCTGGTTAAGCGTCTAGAAAAAGCTCGAGCAATCGTAGATACCTTGCCGGTCTACCGGACTGTTTCAAAGGACATTTCAAGTTCACCGGATGTACGCGATTTTCGTAAAAAAGGCGCCGATGCTATCCTCTTCACCAGTTCCTCAGCAGTTCGAACTTTCTCCGATCAGTCAGCGTCTCTGAAGCTTGAGAGTGGCGCAATCCTTCCGCTTACCTGCAGCATCGGCCCAATCACATCTGGAACGATGAGAAAATTAGGTATGCTGGTAGATATGGAGGCGGAGGAGCAGTCCACAGATGGAATTGTGACTACACTAATCAAGGAATTCGATGAATAGGCGAGTTAAGGTAAAGGTATGTGGGATGACTCGTCTCAATGACATTAAATGTGCCGTGAAGCTGGATGCGGATGCTATTGGAATCAATCTTTACGCGCCGTCTCCAAGGAGTGTTTCAATTGCGAAGGCGAGTTCTCTTATTTCCTCAATTCCCAAAGGGAAGCGTGTTCTGGTCGATGTAGAAACACCTCCCCATGTCCTCGAAGAATATCTAGGATTGGGCTTCGACAAATTTCAGATTCATTTTGATATGGCTAATGGGTGGTGCCGATTGGCAGAATGGTTGGTGATCGTGGGCCGGGATCGACTATGGCTGGCTCCTAGAATTCCGCCGGGGGAACACTTTCCTGTAGAAGTGCTGGATTATTGCTCAACGATCGTAACAGACACCTATTCCGAGGGATTATTTGGTGGCACAGGCAAAACCCGAGATTGGGCTCATTTTGCAAGACTTCAAGATCGCCATCCTCAACATCGATGGATCTTGGCAGGTGGGTTAAATTCTGGAAATGTTAGCGAAGCAATTACTCAATCAAGAACTCATTTCATCGATGTAAACAGCGGTATTGAATCTTCCCCTGGCAAGAAGGATTCTCGAAAAATGGAGGAGCTTTTCCAGACACTTTCTGATAAGTAAATCAATGGCCTTCTGGTGGTCCGAAGTTTTGGTCTGTGGGGAGCGGATTACCAAGACAAAAATCGGGACAAGAACCCTCTTAACTGTGAGATCCTATACTTAATTCAGAGAATTAATCCAGGAAAGGTCCTGGGTTTTCCGTTGGATGATATCTACAAGAGCTCAGCGATTAGGCTTTGAGCTTCTTGAGAAGAAATACCGAGCGGCCGATGGGCGAGGGGACCACCTTTTTCTAAGACCGGTTCGAGAGATTCCAGAGAAGGTAGATCGGTCCGATGCCAGATTAGACCTATAGGGATTTCATCACCCCACTCATAAGCTCTATCGATGGCTGCATGGAAGTCAGTGGGATCATAATTCTCCTCTTCCTCGACGATCTTTACCCGGGGAGTGAACCACTTATAGGTATTATCCTTATTGTAGGTGACGCAGGGGCTGAAAACATCGACTAGAGAGAATCCTTCATGCATGATGGCACCCTTCATCAGATCGACAAGATGTTTTTGCTTACCACTGAATCCCCGGGCAACGTAGGTAGCACCTCCTACCATGGCAAGAGGTAGTGGATTTATTGGATTTTCTACATTTCCATGCGGCGTGCTTTTGGTTTTCATACCCTTGGAGCTCGTGGGTGATGTTTGTCCCGTAGTCAAACCATATATCTGGTTGTCCATCACGATATATGTGAGGTCGATATTGCGTCTCATTGTATGGAGAAAGTGGTTTCCTCCGATCCCGTATCCGTCACCATCGCCTCCGGTTGCAATCACCTTCAATTTGTGATTAGCTAATTTAGCACCGGTGGCTACAGCCAGGGCGCGTCCGTGTAGGGTATGCATTCCGTATGCATTGATAAATCCTGGAAGATTGGAAGAACATCCAATGCCACTTACGACGAGGACGTTATAGGGTTCGATACCGAGTTCAAAAAGTGCCTTCTGGAGAGCATTTAGTACAGAGAAGTCGCCGCAACCAGGACACCAATCAGGATGGATTTTCCCCTTGTATGTATCTTTGTCTAGCGTTGGTTCTCTTGGTGGAGTTTCTGTAGTTAAAGTACTCATTTTTTCTAGACGATAAATTCATGTTGAGGGACGGAATAATCAGTTATGCCTCCCAATTGTTCTTTAACTGCATCGACGATATGATGCGGCATAAAGGGTTCACCATCGTATTTACGAATATGTCCATGTGCAGTGAACCCGGTCTCCGCTTTTAAGAAACGTGCAAATTGGCCGCTGAAGTTGTTTTCAACTATTATTACACGATTTGATTTTTTGAGGACCTCTAAAACAACATCAGAGTGGAAGGGTACGATCCATTTGATTGGGAGATGGCTAGCCACTATTGCTTCTTCACCAGCTAGTTTCTCTACTGCTTCCCGAATCACCCCGGAGGTTGAGCCAAAACCAATTAGAGTAACTGCCGCGTCTTCTGGTCCGACTAGTTCCGGCGGGGCGATGTCTCCGACAGCCGTCTCCATCTTGCGACCACGTTTTTCAACCATCTTCCTCCGTTTGTGAGGATGAGTGAATTCGTCGCTGATCAGGACTCCGTCCTCATCGTGTTCATCGCTAGCGGCAATATGGATGTGACCTGGAACTCCAGGTACGGCACGTGGTGAGATTCCACTTTCGCTATTTAGATAGCGCAAATAGGTACTATCATTGTAGCCGCCATAGGCGTTTTCAGTTCCGTTGTTTCCGTTTGGAAAGATCGTCTCACCTCGATCAATCTTTACCGCGAAGTCGAGCTCATCTTGATCGACGCTGGCAGTTCCCTCTGAAATTAGAAGATCCGAGAGAACGAGTCCGGGACATTGATATTTGTCGACCAGGTTAAAGAGTTCGGGAATAGTCTTGAACAAATCTGGAATCGAAGTGGGAGCAACGACAATCTTGGGATAGTCGCCCTGGCCAGCCCCCAGAATTTGCCAGAGATCTCCCTGCTCGGTTTTAGTCGGGACTCCAGTTGCGGGTCCCGCCCGTTGCACATCGACGCAGACAATCGGAGTTTCCAACATGCCGGACATTCCAATGGCTTCAGTCATAAGCGCAAAGCCGCCGCCAGATGTTGCGCACATTGCCCGGCACCCAGCGTGGGCAGCCCCGACAACCATATTCATCACACCGATTTCATCCTCAACCTGACGAACCATGATATCCAGCTTTCGAGCATGATCCGCAAAGTATTGAAGTACTCCTGTTGAGGGACTCATTGGATATGCGGCATAGAATTTAACACCGGCAGCGATTCCGCCCATTGCAGTAGCCATGTTTCCGGTAAGAACTGCTTTGCCTTTTTCGAAACGAGGAACTTCGTAAGGTAATTGGGTGAAATTGTCTTCAGCGTATTGATAAGCACCCCTTGCTATATCCACATTTTGATTAACTACCTCATCTCCTTTGCGTTTGAAGATCTCAGTGAGAGCGTCTTCTAGCATCTCAAACTCTATTCCTAGCATCCGTAGGGTTACTGCGATTGCGACGGTATTTCCCGCCAATCGGTTACCTTGAATGAGTTCTTTCAGAGGCAGGGAGCAGATCTGTACTCCCTCTTCCACGTCTCCGTGTTTGAGTTTATCCCCATCATAGAGGACAGCCGCCCCGGCCTTTAGATGCCGGAGGTGACGATCCATGGTGTCTTGGTTGAGAGGAATAAAAACGTCGATTTTGTCACTCATGCAGCGAACAGGTCCATCGCTCACACGAATTGTCAAAAAAGTATGTCCACCACGAATAAGGGACTGATATGCGTTGTAGGCATTTAGGCTCAGCCCCCTCCTGGCAAAGATTCGAGCAAGGATATTACCCGGAGTAGCGATTCCTTGCCCTGCAGCACCTCCGATCGCGATAGTAAAGTCAACTTTGGTCATATGACAATAATCCAAACAAATTTTTCTAATTTTCCTGAGTTAGTAAGTCAAGATTCAATCCGTATAGTACTCGGCTAGCTCCACTAGAACACCATCTGGATCAAGAAAATAACAAAGCGCCTTGTTTGCTGTGGTGCGTTCAACGACTTCATGTGGAACCCGAATTGGTGGTGAAAGGATGGATACCCCGGCTTCTGCTAATCGGGAGATAACATCCTCCATGTTTTTGATTTTAAACGCGATGTGTCTGAGTCCAGGTGTGTGAGGAAAGGAATTCGGGATATGGGGATTCCCTTTGGGATGCTCGAATCTTAGGAGTTCTATTCTGGCTCCTCCTCCCGGAGAAGTTACGAATGCAACCTCAGCTTTAACATTTTCAAGATTCATGATACTATTAATCCAATCGCCCTCGAGAGAAGAGCGGGCGTCGAAACGAAAGCCAAGAAGTTCAACATAGAACTCGATGGATCGATCTAAATCGGAGACGACAATTGTAACATGGTCAATAATTGCCATTTTGTCTTTCCCATTCTTTCAACTTTTGGAGAATAAAATCGATGATGGCGATGTGTTTAGCTCTGCCTCGGTCTTTTACGAGAATGGGGTCTGCGAAGCACATGCGAACTTCTCGTTCTGGACGGATTCGTCCGATATCTTTCAATATTTTACCTTTGTCCCAAGTATCTGTTTGTAGAGCAAGGGGGACAACAGGGACTTCGTTTCGCTCTCCCAATTTGATTCCTATCGAGTTAAATGAATCGGGAGCAATGTGGGATTGTCGTGAAGTTTGGGGAAAGACCACTAAAGAAATGCCACTTTCAAGACGCTCCTTCCCGAACACTAGCATCTGTTTAAGATCGTTTCTCGGATTTCTGCGGCCGACGGCAATAGGATTTAGAGCTTTCAATATGGATCCAAAGAAAGGGTATCGAAGCAAACTGTCCTTAATTACAAAGGTTGTTCGGAGATTGGGACTTAGAATATAAGGTAAGATAAGAGTCTCAAGTGTACTCATATGGTTACTGACGATCACGCAAGGAGACTTGAGATCTCTTATGGCGGAGATGTTTTCTATTCGAAACCGTATACGAACTGATTCGCAGAGGCGAAACACGGCTCCGCAGCTACTCACCAGGGCCTCTTGTGTGAGCCGTCCCTGTTTAGCCAAAACAGATGTTCTGAAGATTAAGCGGGCTAATAGCGGATAAAAAGCTAGACTAGGATAATTCCGCACAAAAAGGCTGCAACGTTGCGGTGGCGACGTATAACAATTCTCTTCTCCCAGTGTTCCGATTCCCGAAGTTTGCATTCTTCATCCTCAACTTCCAATTCTATAGTCACATGGTCAAGTTTCAAGCTATGAACCTGGGTTTTGATGTCGAACTGTTACCCGTGGATTAGTCGTTTGAGACGATCAGATGGTTATAAGAATATGTTTTTACCGCCGAACAAAAAAATGTAGAGTGCGAAAAGAACTCCTTAATGAAGACTGCAGCCAAATGTTTCTTCATCTACCAAGACTTTTAAAATCGGGATAGTTGGATCCATTCTGTGCTGAAAACTCTCGCATCATTTTCTTCCCCTTCTTGCCTTTCATCTTTCGCATCATTTTCCGCATTTGATTGAATTGCTTGATGAGGGCATTGACATCACGGACCTGAACTCCAGATCCATTGGCTATACGCAAGCGTCGACTTCCGTTTAGTAGACGTGGGTTTCGTCTTTCGTGTGGAGTCATGGAATAGATGATTGCCTCCGTTTGTTTTAGGCGGTCTTCCTCCTCATTACCAAATTCGACCCCCGACATACCCGGGAGGAGTCCCACGATTGACCCAATTGACCCCATTTTTTTTACTTGCTGCATTTGGGTAAGAAAATCTTCAAAATTGAATTCCGCTTTCTGAAGCTTCTCCGCCATTTCCACAGCTTCATTTTGCTCAACCGTCTCCTGCGCTTTTTCAACAAGAGATACGATGTCTCCCATCCCCAGGATTCGAGAGGCGATTCTTTCTGGATAAAAGGAATCAAAGTCTTCTACCTTTTCGCCGGTTCCCATGAATTTTATGGGAACTCCTGTGACGGCCTTCATGGAGAGAGCCGCTCCTCCCCGAGCGTCGCCTTCTACTTTTGTCAGAATGATTCCTGTCAAATTGACAGCTTCGTGAAATACGGATGCTACGTTGACCGACTCACGTCCCAAAGCGCTATCCGCGACCAATAGGACTTCATCTGGAACGACGACTTGATGGATGCGGATGAGTTCAGATATGAGAGTTTCGTCCATATGAAAACGGCCGGCGGTATCGAAAATAAATGCGTCTGTTTGAGGGCTTCTTCCCGAGGATAGGGCTCCACGAGCAATGATCGCCGGATCCTTCGCAGAACGGTCGGCGTAGCAAGGATGGCCGGAGCTTTGCCCCAAAGTTTGCAATTGATCGATTGCTGCAGGTCTATGAACATCGCAGGCGACGAGAAGAGGCTTGAATTGCTTCCTGGCCAGATGATGGGCTAGTTTGACTGCGCTGGTTGTCTTTCCGGCTCCATGTAGTCCTACGAGCATGATTCGAATAGGACGTTTATTGAGCAGGCCATTATTCCCCTCTCCGAGAAGTTGAGCCAATTCATCCTGGATGATCTTCACCACCATCTGCCTGGGAGAGACGGTTCTTAGGACTTCTTGACCAGTACACTTTTTCTGTACACCTTCGATGAAATCTCGGGCAACCTGGATGTGAACGTCGGCCGAAAGGAGGGTAGAACGAACCTCCTTAAAGGTTTCCGCCATATTGTCTTCAGTGAGCTTTCCCGCTCCTTGAAGACTGCTCAGCGCCTTGGTAAGCCTCTCCGTGAGAGCCTCAAACATTAGCCCGCAATTTTGAGGAGTACCTGAGAACCAATTCGAGAAGAAATGAGGTTCGCGCCACGCTTTGTCACTATTTAAGGGGATAAGGGATTAACCTTTTGCCCCTATATAGTTAGCTTCCGCTTGCTCCCAATTAACGACGTTCCAAAACGCTGCGATGTAATCAGGACGACGGTTTTGATAGTTGAGATAGTAGGCGTGTTCCCAAACGTCCAAACCTATAACTGGGGTCCCAGATCCGTCCATTAAAGGACTGTCCTGGTTTGGTGTCGAAGTTACTTCGAGGTTGCCGTTGGCATTTACAATCAGCCAAGCCCAGCCGCTCCCAAACCGCGTAGCTCCTGCATTTGCGAATGTTTCCTTCAAAGATGCTAGACCCCCTAGTTCAGAATCGATGGCAGCTGCCAAAGAACCCGACGGAGATCCTCCGTTAGGCGACAGAATTTTCCAAAAAAAGGAGTGGTTGGAATGTCCACCGCCATTATTGCGTACAGCCGTACGGATACTTTCCGGTACCGAATCAAGACTGGAGATAAGAGCGTTTATGCAATCGGGAGCATCATGATTTGCTCCGGAAAGTGCATTGTTTAGATTAGTGATATAAGTGTTATGGTGCTTGGTATGGTGAATTTCCATCGTGCGCGCATCGATGTGTGGTTCCAAGGCGTTATTCGCGTAGTCAAGGCTTGGTAATTGATATGCCATTTTCTATGTCCCTTTGGTGGTTAATCCTTTTAGAAATTCTTAGTCTGAGGCCGGTCATAAAAGAGTTGTTTTTGCTCCACGTCAAGGAATAGGAGGGAGAATGCGGACTCCCTGCCAGCTTCTTATTCCCTGATCCGCACCTTCTTGAAAAAGGACTGAATGAGTACACGGCAGTGTTTTTCAAGTACACCGGATGAGATTTTGACACGGTGATTAGAATTAGGAAGACTGTTCAGATTGGTAGCTCCACCAAGACAGCCCATTTTGGGGTCGGAAATGGCAAAGACAACCCGCCGAATACGTGACATAATAGCGGCGCCAGCACACATCGGACAAGGTTCTTTTGTGACGTAAAGGGTGGAATCAATAAGACGCCAATCTCCGAAATATTGACTTGCCTTATTAATCGCAAGAATTTCGGCATGAGCCGTTGGGTCTCTCATTGAATCGACCTGATTATGATCAGAGGCGATGACTATTCCGTTTAGTGCAACAACGGCACCAATCGGTACATTATTTTCATTCCAGGCGTCGATCGCCTCGTTGTAGGCCAACTGCATATAGTAGAGATCATCCCTGTTAAGCTCAGAAGGAAAGAATTTTCCAAAAGGACAGGTTGGATTATGCAACCCTTTATTATAATTCTTGGTCATTAGTTTCCGAGTATCCAGTATTTGCTGGTGAAGTGTAACCTCACTGATTTTCTAAGATTCTCGCAAACCAAAATAATGATTGAAAAATTCCTTTGCGCAGACAAGATGGCCCCTATGCTGAGTTTCGTTTTACATGGCGGGTGAGGGTTCAGTAGAGCTCGAAGGGAAAATCGTTTCTGTCCTGCCTGGAACGATGTTTCGTGTTGAACTTCAGAATGGGCATCAAGTTCTTGCCCATATTTCAGGAAAACTCCGAAAGAATTTTATCAGGATCACCGTGGGTGACGTCGTTAAGATGGAAATGAGCCCATACGACCTAGATAAGGCTAGGATAACTTACCGACTGAGAAACGCTCAGGCGGCACGGAACGCCCCTATTCGCAGCTACGGACCGCGGAAGCGGAGATAGACTCCAAGCTGTTAACCGGAATCCCTCATCATGCTTCTGGTTCAACAAGACCACAAGCGTCTCTTTTTTGTGGGGATGGGGCTGCTCCTGATTCTTGTAGTCTTAGTATCCTTTATCTATGGGCAGATTAGCATAAATTTACTACAGATTTTTGCTCTTTTCTCTTCGAAGCTTGGATGGGAACTGCATGGGGTGAACTACTCACCCCACGGGGAGTCGGTTTTATGGTCTGTTCTTTGGTCTATTCGGTTGCCTCGAATAATCCTCGGAATCATGGTTGGAGCAGGTCTTGCAGTAGCCGGGGTTGGCATGCAGGGACTGTTTCGAAATCCTCTGGCGGAGCCTTCTCTGATCGGCATTTCGGCAGGTGCAGCAATGGGAGCGGTCAGCATTATTGTACTTCGCGATTCGGTTTTAGGATGGATGTTCGTTAGTTTTGGATCTTTCTCATTGCCGCTCTTTTCATTTGGGGGAGGGCTTGGAGTTACCTATCTCGTCTACCAGATCTCCAAAACGGACGGCAGGAGCGTCGTCCTGACCATGCTTCTATCGGGTATAGCAGTAAACGCACTTGCTGCTGCTTTCATTGGATTTATTATCTTTTTTTCTGACAATCAGGAGCTTAGAGAGTTCACTTTTTGGTCGCTCGGCAGCCTAAGTAATGCTACCTGGAATAGCCTTATTGCTGTGGTTCCCTTGGTTGTTATCCCTCTCCTTTTTTTTCCGTCTCTCGCTCTGTCTCTCAACGCTTTTCTCCTAGGAGAGTCGGAAGCGAGTCACTTAGGGATCAATACTCAGAGAACTAAAACCATGGTCATTTTTTTGTGTTCATCCATGGTCGGAGCTATTGTTTCAGTTTGCGGAATCATCGGATTTGTCGGTCTTGTCATTCCTCATCTTACCAGGCTCATCCTTGGACCCGACAACCGTCTCTTAATTCCAGGGAGTGCTCTCATCGGAGCCCTCTTGATAATATCGACTGACTTCTTTTGCAGGTGGGTTCTCGCACCCGATGAATTTCCCATTGGCATTGTTACTGCCATCTTTGGTGCTCCTTTTTTTCTCCTTATGATTGCTCTTTCAAAGTCGCGGGGATGGCGTTGAGTCGGCTACTTTTTAATTGGAAATAGTCAAGACAGACGTCTGAAACCTATATTGAAACTTGTTTAAATTAGGTATATCAAATAACCTAGTCAGTCCCAGGCAGAACTAAATTTTCTATTGATTTGTGATTCATTTACGAGCTTTTGATTGGATCGTTGACAGGAAAAACGGATGATCTTACGACCTCTGGAGACTATTGTTGTGGTACGGGTTTGGAGCTCTGAGTGCTTTCTGTCTCCTCGACAGAATCAGATGTTAGGAGTTCGGATTTAGTGAGAATCCTGGTATCGGGTGCGAGGGGGTTTATAGGTGGAGAGTTGGTGCGATTCTTTGAAAGACGCGGTGACGTGGTCTATCGGCTGACTCGTTCGCCATCTCGATCCCAAGATATCTACTGGAATACCGAGCAGGGAATTTTAGACCTCTCCAAGTTGGATCGCCTGGATGTCGTGGTCCACCTGGCTGGGGAAAATATCGGGTCTGGATATTGGACTTTCAGGAGGAAACGGAGGATCCTTGAGAGTCGAGAAAGAGGAACCAAACTGCTCTGTGAAAAGATTGTTCAGATGGAACAGCCTCCTGAAGTTTTGATATCCGCATCGGGAATCAGCTGCTATTCGGGTTTAGGTGGTCATGTCCACACAGAAGCGGATTCTTATGGATGCGGATTCCTGGCTAATGTCTGCATGAGGTGGGAGGCTGCCACAAATTTGGCATGTAAGGCAGGTATTCGTGTGGTTACCCTGAGACTCGGTCTCGTCCTGGGAAGTAGCGGAGGGGTATTAAGAAAGATGCTGCCGGCCTTTAGAATGGGTTTAGGTGGTCCGATTGGCAATGGGAAGCAGGCGGTTTCTTGGATCTCTCTAGAGGATGTTTTAGGAATAGTCGATCATTGCATCTCGGACATGAGGGTCCAAGGTCCCGTAAATACTATTGCCCCAGACCAAATTAATAATTGGTTTTTCAGTAAGACTTTATCAAAAGTGTTGAATCGCCCGTGTTTTTTTAAAATTCCGGCTACATTGATTCGATGTCTGTTAGGGGAAATGGGTCGCGAGACCCTTCTTTCCGATATTTCTGCTAGCCCTAATGTGCTGATTGAAAAAGGTTATAAATTTCGTCATCCGACACTTATGGATGCGTTGTCGCACATCCTTCAGAAACCCAGGGGAGATAATTAATAAGTGGGCAGAGAGAAAGAATCTGAAACTGGACTGTTACTGATTTTAAAGTTAATGATGGATAATAGATATCCAAATTTAGAGATCGAGGTACTTTTTCAGTGTTGAATCTCTGGTATTAGCAGTTGTGAGAGCGGTCATCCAGAGGGTACACAAAGCATCGGTAAGCATAGCTGGTGAGAAAGGCGGGAGCATTGGCCCTGGACTGCTGGTTTTTGTAGGGATTCATCATTTGGATACGATGGAGGATGTTAAATGGCTCAGCACTAAGATTTCTTCGATAAGAATATTTCCGGATAATCATGGGCTGATGAATCGTTCAGTATTTGACTGCGATGGAGAAGTGCTTGTGATCAGTCAGTTTACACTCTTCGGGAATCTTCGGAAAGGAACTCGTCCCTCATTCAATCGGGCAGCTGGTCCGGAATTAGCTGTTCTCCTTTATGAGTCATTTCTCACGAAATTAGAGGGAAATTTGCGGAGGCCAATCCATTCGGGTAAATTCGGTGCTGTGATGGAAATCGAAGCTTTGAACGATGGTCCCGTTACGTTGTTCATAGATACGAAGAATAAAAAATTCTAGAGGTTTCTGGACACTGAATCCAACAGGCACCTTTCAAGAAGATGAATTTGAATATCAGAATCAAAACGATTTATTCCTTTCCGGAATCCTAAAATTGCTAAAAATGGAGCTATGATCATTTTCAATCTTGTTCGAGGCTGTATCTAATTTCCGGTTTTGGACATTTTTGAGTAGCCCTTTCTTTGAATTCAGTTTCATCATCTTCTGCAGTAACCTGTCCGGATAAATATAGACAGGCTCTGTTTCGTAGAGGTCTTAAACGCGGGTCTTAATCATGGAAGTAACAAAAATTCAGTCGATTGGATGGAATGCCAAGGGGAAAGAAGGAGCAGTTGCTGCAGGTGCTGCTGAAGCAGTTGCGGCTGGTATAGAGATCCTGGAAGGAGGAGGGAATGCGGCGGATGCTGCAGCGGGTGTTATCCTAGCCCTTAATGTAACGGATCATGGCCTATGTTCTATTGGCGGAGAAGTTCCAGTCTTGATCTTTGATGTAAAAAAGAGGGAGGTAAAATCCCTCTCGGGCCAGGGGAGCGCGCCTCTCTCTCGGGATGCTATCGATTGGTACATGAAGAACGGGATTCCTTATGGGGATATTAAGATGGCTCCAGTTCCTTCGGTCGTTGATCTTTGTGTGACCCTTCTGCAGCGCTATGGAACCAGGTCGTTCGAGGACATAGTCTCGCCAACATTAGCCTTACTCGACTCAGGTAGTGAGGTTTGGCATCCAAATCTTGCGGTTACCCTTCGGCGAATGGTGGAAGAAGAAAATCTAGCTCGGGGTTCAAGAGAAGAACGTCTGCAGGCGGCGACAGATAGATTTTACGGTCGAAATCCTGAGCGCAACGATATTGCAGAAGATCTCGAAGCATTTTACACTGAGCAAGGTGGCTTTCTCTCACGGGAAGATCTTGCGGCTCACAGGACGTTGATTGAAGAGCCTGTTTCGATCAATTACAAAGGCTTTACTGTCTACAAGTGTGGCTCTTGGACTCAGGGCCCGTACTTGTGCCAGGCTCTTCGCCTGTTGGAAGGATTCGATTTGAAACAGATGGGATATCTTTCGGCAGACTATGTTCACGTAGTAATTGAGGCTATCAAATTAGCGATGGCCGACCGTGATGAGTACTACGGGGACCCAAATTTTGTTGATGTTCCGATTAGAGAGTTGCTTTCGGATGACTATACTAAAATCCGCCGAACCCTAATTGATATGAAAGAAGCCTCCCACGAGGCTAGACCAGGAGATCCTTACCGGATAAAAGCATTAAAGGGCCCAGGTCAATTCCGTCCGGGAGAGGGGGGAACCACGACCTGCGTTGTTGCTGACCGCTGGGGAAACGTGGTTTCCGCAACGCCGAGCGCCAATGTTTACCATGATGGGGGAACTGGCCGGGCTGGGATCAGCTACGGTAATCGCTTGCGAAGCCTAAATACCACAACTGGGCATCCTAACTGTATTGCTCCTGGGAAACGTCCGCGTATTACCCTAACTCCAACTTTGGTGCTCAAGGATGAGTCTCCTGTCCTAGCGATCAGTGTGGCGGGCGGGGATTTACAAGATCAGGCAACTCTAAATTTGCTTCTTGATTTTATAGAGTTCGGTATGGAACCCGCAGAGGCTGTGCGAGAGCCTCGTTTTGCCACCGACCATCATGAAGATTCCTTCGATCCTAATCCGGATCGAGGCCGAACTTTCATCAGGTCCGGTTCCCTAGCTGTTAGCGAGCGTGTGGCAAAGGAGGTTCGAAATGATCTAGCGCTTCGCGGTCATGAGATTGAAGCGCGGATAGGACCTATTGCAACGCCTGTCATGCTTTACTCCAATTCCTCAGACGGATTTTACTCTGTTGCTGGCGATCCAGAAGCAGGCCGTCACGCTGCGGCTATTTAGGAATGCTAGGTGTTGTTTCTTTCGAGATTTATTTCTGGATGAAGGATTCTAGTAGTCTAAATAATTGCTCCCAAAGCCTCGAATAATCTATCGACGTGTTCCTTTTTTGAATTGGAACCCATCAGGCCAATTCTCCAAATTTTTTCAGCGAGCTTCCCGAATCCACCTCCGATTTCAATGCCGTATTTATTGAGTAATTGAGATCGAACAGATTGATCGTCAACTCCATTGGGAATCATGAATGTGGTCACGGCATATAGTCGGTCCTCTTCTTTAACAAAAGGGGTTAAATCGATTCCTGTGGCATTCTTAATAAGGTAGTGGGCGTTATCTCGGTGGCGTTGCCACCGAGCCTCGAGGCCTTCTTCCAGGATTTCCCTCAGCCCCTCGTGGAGTCCATATATCATGCTAATAGGAGCAGTGTGGTGATACGCTCGCTTCTGAGAATCGTCAATATAGGCCAGAATTTCCTTTAGATTGAAGTAGAAACTTGGAATCGTAGTCCGTCGTTTTTTCAATCGATCCATCGCTCTCTTAGAAACAGTGATTGGAGAGAGCCCAGGAGGGCATGCGAGACCCTTTTGACTGCAGGAAAAAGCAATGTCGATATCCCAGCCGTCAATCTCTAACTCACAAGTACCAAGAGAGGTGACACAATCGAGACATAGAATTCCTCCATTCTTATGTACAGTTGCCGGGATTTCATCCATATGCTGGATAACTCCAGTCGATGTCTCAGCGTGGACTATTCCAACGAACTTTGGCTTCGTTTTCTCGATTAAGCCAAGAAACTCATCTTTATTGATAGAAGTACCCCATTCGTAATTGTAGCGTGTTGTTTTTGCTCCGATTCGTTCTGCGAAATCTGCCATCCTCCCTCCAAAAAAGCCGCCTACAGCAATGAGGGCTTCGTCTCCTGCCTCGAGAAAATTATTCATTAGCATTTCCATGCCCGAAGTTCCGGTGCCAGAGACTGGAAAAGTAAGTTCGTTTTCGGTGCGAAAAACTTGGCGTAATCTGTCCTTGCAGACATCAAAGATTTCTAGAAATCTTGGATCCAGATGTCCCAGCATAGGCCTTGTCAATGCTTGGAGAACATTGGGCGAAGGATTACTCGGCCCTGGTCCAAGAAGGAGCCGTTTCTCGATCACAGTTTCGTCTTTTGAAGTCATAGATTCTCTAGCATCTATAGACTAATACCCCGTTCAAATTTGAAGAAATAAAGAGGTCTGACATACAGGTATTTAAAAAATTGGAATGGGAGGATGGTATCGATCTAATGTAGGGTCAAATAAAACTTCGCAATATAAGTGTTTAATTTGGAACTGAAAAATCGTTGTTAATATGCACTTATAAATTAGCTTAGGGGACTAAATGTCAGTACATTGGAAGAGAAGGAGTGTTCCGGTTGTAGAAAGATTCGTTCTAATACATATCTGAGATTCGACGAAAGTAAGGCCTCAAATTTGTAGCTTAGGTAACGCAGGATTGTTTTATAAATTCGATCAAATCTACTCGATTTGGGAAGAGTTTACCCCTTCCGTCCAATACTTACGCTGATGACTCCTGTGGATACTGATTGCTGGAATTTCTTGGCTAAAAACCGAAAACTAGGAAAGGGCAATTTATTGATTCAGGAAATGGAAACCTATAAAAAGAAGAATTACGGTAGTGTTTTTGCCTATAGTATCTCAGGGTGGGGAGAGATTTATGGAAGATGGTGGAAGATTTATCATTGTGGCCCAAAACCGTTAAAAGGATGATTACGGCCAAGAACGTTTCTGTTTGCATAGGCAGGAAGGATATTTTGAAAGATGTTTCACTGACGATTATCCCAGGTCAGATTACTGTAGTTGTTGGTCCAAACGGGGCAGGGAAAACAACGTTACTCAAAATCCTTTCCGGTGAACTGAGAGAGAGTAGAGGCGAGATACAATTCGAGGATCGGCCTATAGGGAAATGGTCCCCTAAGGATTTGGCCTGTCAAAGGGCTGTACTCCCTCAGGTTTCCAGTCTGTCATTTCCCTTTACCGTGATGGATGTCGTATTGATGGGGAGGATACCCTACAATTTGGGAATTAAAGGTAGCAAGGACCTTGAGATCGCACGCCGCGCACTTGAGATAGTAGATCTAACAGAGTTCGAGATGAGAAACTACACCACCCTTTCCGGCGGGGAGCAACAACGAGTTCATTTTGCACGGGTGCTGAGCCAGCTGTGGGAAGTGGACGAAGGTAAGAATAAATACTTGTTCCTTGATGAACCTACCACCAGTCTTGATCTCTTACATCAGCACTCCATTTTGCGGATCGCAAAGCAATGGGCGGATCGAGGAATGGGGGTTTTTATTATCCTACACGACCTTAATTTGGCGATGAGTTATGCTGATATAGTTGTCTTGTTAAACAAAGGGGAACTAGTAGCCTTTGGCCCAACGAATGAGATATTGGTACCCGAAAACTTGGAATCGATATTCAGGGTCAAAACTAGGGTCATAGGATTAGAGGATCGGGAGCATCCTTTGATCGTAATTGACCCCTAAGGATTTCGAGCTGCCTTTATTTTCTTTATAAGCCCGGTAAGGACATTCCCAGGTCCGACCTCTGTGATCTTTGGATCAGGTTGATCGAGAAGGTATTCAACAGTTTCTACCCAGCGAACTGTGTGATTAATCTGATTTTCAAGACTTGCCTTAATTGAGTCATTTTGGAACGGGCGGCCTGTATAGTTCGATACGGTTCTAATTTTTAGAGGAAGAAAATTGATTTCAGTGAGATAATCCGAGAAGCCGCATGCTGCCGCATTCATGTATCGAGAGTGGAATGGGCCTCCAACTTTAAGGGGAAAAAAACGAGCATTTTCTTTAATTATGGCTTCTCGAACAAGGTTGAGGATATCCAATGGGCCGGATAGGACAATTTGATTTGGAGCATTGTAACTAGCAATATCTAAACTTTCAAAATCTATTTTATTTATTATACGAATCACAGATTCTGGGGTTAGACCTATGACTGCTGCCATGCCTCCGGTAGAGACCTGACTCATCAGTAGACTTCTGCGAAGGACAATCTTCAACCCTTCTTCGAAGTCAAAAGCTCCGGCTACATGTAACGCATTGTATTCCCCTAAGCTATGTCCAGCAACGAGTACAGGTGGTTTCCCCAGTTGCTGAATTAAAGCTTTGTAGGAGAGCGCATTAACAACATATAGAGCTGGCTGCGTATATTCGGTTAGGTGGAGTTGCTTTTTCGGATCATCGAGACAGAGGCTTGATATGGAATAGCCTAGAATCCGATCTGCCAAAGCCACTTCATCGGGAAATCGTTCAAACAAGTCCCCTCCCATTCCGACTTCTTGAGAACCTTGGCCAGGGAAAACACAAATTTCAGTCACTGGTTAAAGCGATTGATAAGGAGGAAAGGAATTGCAAGTTCAATGTAGTTGAAACAGAACAATGATTCTGTGGATGCTTTTATTTGATTAGCTATAAAAGTTTCCATTTTGTTGCGTTAACTGTACGGAAGACTCTCGGGTGTTTAGGGGGGGATTGCGATAGATAAACATCTTTGATGGTATGCTACAGTTAGGCGTCTGCCAGAAAGGTGTGGTTCTGGCCAGCTTTTTGTATAGGACAAGATGTAGCAAAGTAACGTTTCAGGGACATGTCGGAATAGAAGACTAACGCTGACCTTTCCCCGGTGCATCTAGTCCTATATTGGTCAGAGCTCCGAACAAGGTTTCCAATTTGGCTACATCTGATTCGGGAAGGGCGGGACGGAGAAGCGAGTCGATGTTTGCTTTTAAATGATCCAGATTTCCTGTACCGAACAAGACCACATCGGGACCGTTTGAGTGACGGCAGTAGCGATAGGCAGCGTCGATTATAGATAGCGCCCCAGCTTCGTGAATGAGGAAATCAAGAGGTTCAGCGTCTTGATTAAATTCCATAGGGAGTTGCCCTTTTTCTACCAGAGTTCTAACTACGCGCTTAAGGCGTCCCGATTCACTAAACAGTAGTCTGACCGCAAACATACAAAGCACGCCAATGTTTTTTTCTCGTGTTATAGGGAATATCAGTTTTCGGGCTGATTGGTGCAGCATGTGGAAAGCCACCATGATTACTGGAAAAAATTCTGTTTTTACAGCGCGTGCTAATGTTCTGTGCCCAGAATCTTCGGGAGGAGATTCTGTAATACCGAGGAATTTGAACTTTCCCTTTTCTTGCTGTCTTATTAGAAATGGTAAGACAGTTTCGCATACGTAATCGTATTCTTTCGGACGTACCCCGTGTAGATGAAATACTTCGACGTAGTCGACTCCTAGTGATTGAAGTGAATGTTCGAGGCTTAGCGTCAACTGTTCTGGAGACTGAAGTCCATTCTCTTTGTTTACTAACGCTTTCGTTGAAAGGACCAGTTCATCCCGTTCGTATCCTTTGATCGCTCTGCCAACTAATGATTCGGTGCCGTATACGGCTGCCGTATCAATAAAAGTAACTCCCAAATCAAGTGCTTTTCGGATAATCGAAATGGAATCGGCATCGCTCTTCCCAGTACCCTTTCCGATCCTACTGAACCCACCGCAGCCAAGTCCCGCTACACTAACCTTAAGTTCTGTTCTTCCTAAACTTGTGTACTCCATCAAGAAAAATCACGAATTACCTTAATTCCAGTATTTTGGGTACTCATTTGTAAATTGGAGGAAGATCCCTTAATGGGTGGAGATTCGAGAACGGATACACTATTAACGGTGGTATTAGTTGAGGCGTTTCTACCATTACACAAGCTTAACAAAGTATTGGAGTCTGGTTGATGTTTCTTTTCTCTTTCATGATTTGCAACCGTGATCATTTCCCAGATCTGCACTCCAGGGTATCAGTATCGACCCTCTGATTCCCAGTCTCTTATTTGGCTCTGAGTCTCAAGAGCGAGGAAAGAACTCTTTTGTTGGATTTATTATCCGGCGCTTTCAATTTTCTTTCCTTGACTTTAGGGTAGGGTGAACTACCTGGACTCCTGATAAAAATCTTTAGAATAAAACGGTGAGAAATTAACTTAGAATGTTAAATCAAAATCCAAAGCGATTTTCAATAGATGGATACTGTTTATTCAAGGGAGTGTTCAATGATGAGGAGGTGAAGTCGAATCAGATTCTTTTGAACGAAGCCAGCGTAGCCGGACTTGGCTGCGGCGAGTTTAGCAGGATCGGTAAACTAGATAGGCCTAACTATTTGGGTGAACCGCATGTACGTGATGATCGTTGGCTGCAGATTTGTCGACACCAACGACTACTTGATGCAGTAGAATCCGTATTGGGTCCGAATCTGATTCTAGTTTTCTCTAGTGTATTCATCAAACCACCGAAGAGTGTAGATACAGTACCCTGGCATCAGGATAATAATTATTGGCCGAGTGTGCACGGTACTAAGGTTGTTACGGTATGGCTGGCCATAGATGATGCCAATAAGAAGAATTCGGCTATGAGGGTAATTCCAGGCTCACATGTTGGTTTTGAGGAACAAGTTACTGTTCCTTCATTAGGGAATGACATGTTGAATAAAAAGATAGTGGTTTCCCCCGATATTGAAGCGTGCGCCGTAACTTTAGAGATGGCTGCAGGAAGTTTGTCCATTCACGATTCCTTCTTACACCATAGCAGTGACAAAAACCGAACAGGACGACGGCGAGCTGGATATACAATTCGCTACTGTAGTACAGATACTTCTTGGGTGGACCTGGATGAACATCCCATACCTGTATACCTCGTACGCGGGAAAGCTGGGAAACACGGAGAGCGGTATATTGACTTACGCCCGAAAAACGAATAGAAAATTTAGGTATTTGGGACTTCTATATCAGGCATCTATTTGTGCTAGTTATTAGCTATGATCTTTCTATAAAGTTGGAAATCCAGGATGTTTAAAGAGATCTCAGCCTTCATAGGGCTTGAAGAATGGCTTGTCTCAAAGATGGGGAGATCTCTTAAATCGGGATTTTTCGAATTTCCCGGAGAAGCATATCCTGAATCGTTGCTGGCCTATCGCATTGGCAAGATGTCGATGTTGCGAACGACAGAGAGATTGTCTGACGAAGTAAGAAATATCACAAATAGTCTTTCTGAAGACGAACTCTTTTCCATTTTTGGCTCTTACGAACTGTCTAGAGTTACGTTGCCTCATGGGGTAAGCGTATTTGGTCCGAATTTTTACTACTTTGGAGATGCTAGGACATTTAAGCCCTGTAAAAAGGAGATTGCGGTTTTACTGTCTAAGGAGGAGGTGGTTAGAATGGGCGATTCAGAGATTTTTTGGCACTGCGATTGGGAGCGATCATCTGCGAATTTTGGTATTATAGAAAATAACAAGCTAGTAGCACTTACGACAGTATGGCCCCTTGGAGGGCCGGTCTACGAGATTGGCGTAGATGTAGCTCCCAAATTAGGACTTTGCGGCTTAGGGCGGATCGTCATGAGTGCCGCCTGCCGATGGGTTTTAGATCGTGAAGGGTTGATTTTCGCTCGTTCTGCTCAGTGGAATATTCCTTCAGTACGTCTATTGCGCTCTATGGGATTACGATATACGCTAAGTGATCTCACAGGTAACCGAGGTCCGTTTAGGGTCCCGCCTCAACCATTGGGTAAACCCCTGCCAGGTGACGGAGAAATTCTAGATCTCTATCCTGTTTGGGCACAGAACCGGGACATTATCAGGGTAGGATAACTAGGAAACATCATCTCCTATAACAGTATCAGAAATAAGATCTAGGATATCTTCGAAGTCCTTATCCGGTGCCCTTATAAACGGCTAGCGCAGCCAAAAGCGCTTTGATATAGCCGACAGAATAGGATAGACCATGATGCGCCACCTGCCTGCTGGCAGGATTCATATTCTCTTCCCAATCGCCCTCGAGAATGGGAATATGGTCCGGATTGATACAACCATCAAAGCCCACTTTGTCTAGTTCTAGTATGATCTTGAACATGTTCATATCGCCGTCATCTAGGGCTGTTTCTTCGTAGGCTTTGGCAGTGGCCAATGATCCCCGAATGTTACGGAAGTGGATCATGAAAAGTCGTCCCTTGCGTCCATAATTATTTAATTCATCGAGAATCAGAGGTAGGCCTCCGGCTTCGGCTCGTGTACCACAACAGTAGAGATAACCAACTTGCTTGCTTGGAAAAGCATCGATGATGCGGTGAAACCCGAGGGAGCCGAAGGGTGTCTCAGGAAGAGGGACGTCACTGGGGTGCATGGCCAATCTTATATTGTGTTCTTCCGCAATCGGCACGAGTTCTTGGTAGACAAGGCAAAAATGTTTCCACCAACTATCCAGTTGCTCGGGATCGGGGGCAGTTGTGTCGATAGGATTCCAGACGTGGACCCTTCGGGCCTGTAACTCGCTTTCTGAAACTTTGTGAGCGTGGCCTTGCAGCATTGTAGCTCCATGCGCTGTATAACCGCCGCGATGAACCGGTCGATTAAACCGCAATAAATGGTTGAATGTGTCCCCTTGGCAACGTTGTCGAGCGATAGGTACTCCAGCTTCAGCGAAAACTTTTAGAGCATTAATACTGTTCTCAAGTTCTCGCTCGGCGCCCTCGCGATCGAGAAAAAAATCTTCTGTTATGTCGGGCAAAGTTGCGCGGTTCCAATCCATCCCCCAGGATCGCAGCTTGCGGCGGATCTTTATTAATTCATCGAAATCTGGATAACCTTGGTCGGCGACACCGGGAAACCAGGCACCGTCTCCGAAGTCGATACAATCGACTCCTAGTTGTACCATTTTGCGAAGGTAATTTTCAGAGAGCTCGGGATCGTTAGATACAGATATACGCATCATGATTTTTCTACCTTTACAAAATTATCCCCAGATGTCTATAGAAGAGTCTAGTAGAACTCTATTTTAGAGCACTTATTTTCCGCTATGATTTCACTGAACCATTGAGAGCAAGATGAGTAATCCTAGCTATACTAGTCTGAATTAAAGGACTGAATTTATATGGTATTCCCTAGATTTTAGCTTAAGGCGAGACCAATTTCCATTTGGATTAGTAATCAATAATTGAACTACGGATAGCGTTGATTAAGCGTATATCTGACCTTCTAAATCAGTTGGTGGAGGCTTGCTTTGAAGAGAAAACATCTTCAGGAACAGTAGTACAGAAATGAAAGTTGGGAAACGACAGGAATTGGGTGTTCATGGTCTAGAAATAACTTGTATGGGATTTGGGGGAGCACCGTTTGGCAATCTGTTTGCAACCGTATCGGAATCAGATGTTACGGATTGTTTGGTTACCGCTCATTCCCTTGGGATTCGCTATTTTGATACCGCACCTCTTTATGGTTATGGCCTTAGTGAACAACGATATGGAGCTAATTTTTCACGGTTTAGGCGAGACGAATTTGCTATCTCTACGAAGGTAGGTTATTCGCTTATTCCGCTCCAAGAAAACGATCCCCAAAATCCGAAGATTCCAAACTCAGATCAGTTTTTCATTGACCATCCTCCGTTCAAAGCCGTGTTCGACTATTCTGCGGAGGCCGTAAAAAAATCTCTTGTTGAAAGTATGGAGCGGTTGAAGACTGATCGATTGGATATCGTTTATATTCACGATCCTGACGAAGGGGTCAGCCTGAAACCTGGTGTCGATCCATATGCATCAAGCCATTTTAAGGAGGCGATGAATGGTGCATACAGGGTACTCGATGAGTTACGTTCCCAGGGAGTAGTAAAAGCAATCGGGGTGGGGATGAACCAGTGGCAAATGTTGGCTGATTTTGCGCGAGCAGGAGACTTTGATTGTTTTCTTCTTGCAGGGCGCTATACATTGCTGGAGCAGGATTCATTGCGTGGTTTGTTGTCAGATTGCGAGAGGAAGGGAGTTCAAATCGTGATTGGGGGACCATACAACTCGGGGATTTTGGTAACAGGTGCAGTCGAGGGAGCTTATTACAATTATTCGGTAGCTCCCCCTCCCATTCTTCAAAAAGTATCGGAAATCCAGAAAGTTTGCGAGAGGCATGGAGTAAGGTTGGCCGCTGCAGCTCTGCAGTTTCCTTTGGCTCATCCTGCCGTTGTTAGTGTTATACCCGGAGGACGTACTGCCTTTGAAGTTAAAGCCAATGTGGAACTATTTGAGGAGGATATTCCATCGGATTTTTGGGCTGAATTGAAAAATGAGAGATTGATTGATGAAGAGGCGCCCGTTCCAGATTTGGAAACACTGTGACGTTGGCAGGCTATCTTGTAACTATCAAGTGAGGTGCCTTTCGTTTCCAAAGTTTATCTCTTAGCGCCAAATCGGTATTCAAGGTTTAGGGAAATAGAATCGTTGATAGATTTAACCGGAGGCGTGAATGACTAATTTCTATACTGTTATGAATGCGATCGTTCCAGTGGAATACAAGACATTCCTGAGATATTGCTCTAATAGCCAACCCGTAGTAGACGATTATTCATTTCTTCACTTTTTATTTTAATGAAATTAGACTCCTTGGAACTGACATCTGGACTTTTGAGAATTTTTGTGGCGTGATGATCTTTTCCCCTGACCTTCTTTGATTAGTTTTCATGTCTTCCAACCCTATACTTATTGTCGATGGCCATCTCGACATGGCCTTCAACGCGCTTTTTTACAGGCGGGACCTTACCCAGTCAGTTAAAGTGCTTAGGGAGCGTGAAGATCCCTATGCAGAAGGGAATTCGAAAACTCCAGCGGTTTTACCACAAGACCTGCTGCGTCGCAAAGGGCCAGTTCGGAGATGGTATACTCCTACTGTGGCTCTCCCGGATATGCGTAAGGGCCGGGTTGGAATCATGCTTTCTACTATTATGGCAAGGGTGCAAAATCCGTCTCTTTATAGCCATAATTCGGTTCGAACCCAAGCAGTGGCCCATGCCCGAGGTATCTCACATTTGGCATATTACCAAGCCCTAGAAAGGGTTGGTGAGATCGTTTTTATTAAAGACCTAACTGATCTTGACAGCTGTGTGGCTTCGTGGAGAGATCCCGCTGATGATACTCCAGTGGGTTTGATCCTTACGATGGAAAGTGCTGATCCAATCTTTGGTCCTGACGATGTTTCATTTTGGTGGGAAGCTGGTCTTCGTTCAGTTACACTCACTCATTTCGGGATAAACACTTATGGCCACGGGACGGGGACGGAAGGGGGTCTCTTTCCGCCTGCGTATGCTATGATGGATGCTCTTAAGGAGACGAATATAGCTATAGACCTGACCCACGCTTCAGACCAGTGTTTTTGGCAGATCCTCGACTACTGGGACGGGCCAGTTCATGCTAGCCACTGTAATTGTCGAGCTTTGGTTCCGGGTCAGAGACACCTGAGTGATGATATGATTAAAGCCCTTACCGAACGAGGGGGTGTGATCGGTCTAATGTTTGCGGAAAGCACATTAAGTCCAAAATGGAATTTTGAGGATCGTAAGACTCATTATCCTACTGCTACTCGCCCCATGAAATCTGTAATAGAACACATCAACCATATTTGCGATTTGGTAGGCAATACAGATTGTATTGCTTTTGGAACTGATCTGGATGGTGGGTTTGGCCTCGAGCTTTCACCAACAGATTTCAATACGATCGATGACCTGCAATATTTTCTGGAGATTATGCGTGATGCCGGGTACGACGAGGAACAGGTTGAAAAGTTTGCTAATGGGAATTTGGTTAGGTTTTTTCGGGAGATTTGGACTTAAAAGAAGCTGTTGTGTTTGGCAGACGGAGGTCGACTTGAATTTAGAATTATTACGCCTTATTGGAGAGAGAGAAGGTCTATAGCTACAGCATCAATCAGAAGAGAGTGCTATGACAGGACAAAAACCTTATCTAATCGTCGATAGCCATTTAGACCTAGGGTTTAATGCTATTCAGGTGAATAGGGACCTTACGATGCCGTCTAGAACCGTAAGGACTCATGACATGGAGGGGGTGCGGGAGCAGTTCGGTTCTTGTACCGTTTCTTTCCCTGATCTACGTCATGGAAATGTAGGTATTATTTTTGGAACCGTAATGTCCCGCCTTGATCCTAGGGACCGCTTATCTGGAACCGGTATGTATGATCAGTCTCAATGCTACGGGGTTGGGTCTGGACATTATGCTTTCTACAGGGCAATGGAGAAGGAAGGGATACTCCGGTTCATTACTTCAACGGATGAAATGAATGCCATTGTCCAGACCTGGAGCAACCCGGCTCCCGATTCTCCTATAGGATTGGTTTTGGCTATGGAGAGTGCGGATCCCATTCTCGATGTGGATCAATTACCTCTCTGGTATGATCGGGGTTTGAGAATTGTCAGCCTCTCCCACTATGGGGTGAGTTCTTATTGTCATGGGACTGGAACCGAGGGTGGGCTTCTGCCTAGAGGACGGGATCTCCTGACTGCTTTGAGGGAGGCGGGTATTATTGTCGATTTAACCCATACTACAGATCAGGCCTTTTGGGAGATAATAGAGGCCTATGATGGGCCTGTCGGAGCGACCCACCATAATTGCCGATCCTTGACTCCGGGGCAGCGTCAATTGACCGACGAAATGATTCAGGCGATCATTGAGCGAGGAGGAGTTATAGGTACAGCTTTCGATGCATGGATGTTAGACCCGAATTGGAATCCAGATCTTCCTGCTTATCAGCAGACAACAGATGCGACCCTCGCCACAGTAGTTGATCACATCGAGCATGTTTGCCAATTAGCTGGCAACGCTCGGCATGCTTCTATAGGTACAGACCTGGATGGTGGATACGGGCAGGAGCAGTCCCCTAGAGATTTAGATACAATAGCGGATCTCCAGAAACTGGTACCAGAGATGAAGCGACGTGGATTTGTGGAATCTGAAATCCAAGGGATCCTATCGGGGAACTGGATCCGATTACTGAAGGAGACTTGGGGTCCTTAGTCTTGGAGTCATAGGATCTCTATTAAGCAATCCACGGCGTTCCGTAGTCATCTTCGGAAACCCATATTTTTCGATTGATCTCTCTAGATATTGGGGAAATCGAAAGTCAAATTTACCTTTGCCATTTTCAGTATTAGTAAGTCAACGCTACTCAAAGAATCCTAAATCTTCCTTGCACGCCTCACGGGCCACATTTTCGTTCAGTGTGACGCCAAGTCCGGGACTTTCCGGGATCGTAATGTGTCCGTCTATGATTAGGTCTTGTTCTATGGTCAGCCCGTTCCACAACTCATTATCTAGGTGATGGAATTCCAAAACCTGAAAATTCTCAACTGCAGCGCAGACATGACATGCCGCTACTGTCCCAATCGGGCCAGAGATATTATGGGGTGAGTATGGGATGTAATAAAGGTTGGCTAAATCAGCTATTTTTCGGCCTTCTAGCAATCCTCCCGATTTAGCGAGATCGGGTGAAATAATGTCTGAAGCTTGTTTCTCAATAAGTTCTCGGAATCCGTGTGCGGTATAGAAGTTTTCGCCTGTACAGATAGGAAGGGAGGTGCTTCGGGTTACCATTGCCATAACATCGATGTTTTCCGGGGGAATGGGGTCTTCGAGCCAAAGGAGATTTAAAGATTCAAGACCCTGGGCTACTTTAAGGATGTCCGAGGGGGAGTAGAACCAATGAGCGTCGATAAGGAGATCGGTATTCGGATGGAGTGCCTCACGAATTGTGGCTACTGCATTGACAAAAAAATCGATATTCTCGTTGCTAATGCCCCGATTATACTTGTCCCTTTGCGTCGGTTGGGGGTCTATATCAAATTTGATGGCGTCAAAGCCCCGAGCCTCCACTGCTTTTGCTTTCTCAGCCCACGACTTCGGGGTATTGTCATCACCTTCATGGCAATCATTATAGACACGAATTCGGTCGCGGAATTTGCCACCTAACAACTGCCATATAGGTACTCCAAACGACTGCCCAGTAATATCCCAAAGCGCCATCTCAATCCCGCTGATGGCACTCATGACTGCACCCTGATAGAATCCCGATGCAGACATGGCATTGCGCATGTCACGGAACAGTTTATCTACATTGCGAGGATCTTGACCAATAAGAGGGCGCATCAACCTATGATCTACTGCGATTTGGTGTACTCCTGCTCCGTGATAGGCTTCTCCTATTCCGATGAGGCCTTCATCAGTTCGAACCTTTACCAGAACCCAAGGCATGGGCTCAAGAAGAGCTGTGCTAACACTTGTAATCTTCATGCGGTTGGAATTTCTGAGGGGTAGTCGTAGGTTTTCGATGAGAATAAATCTTTAGTGATGATCTACTCTTCCATTTTAATTTCGATTTTGCGCTTGGGTCGTTCATGTACATGACCTTGTCCAGGTAGTGCCATTCCTAAGCGAATAGATGGTTTTCCTCCTTTGGGGAAGATATGGTGGAAGGTGAGGGCTGGAACGAAAACAAAATCGCCGGTTTTCGCCTGGACCGGATTGTTTTCTCTTCCTTCGATTACCCAGTCGATTTCACCTTCTAGGATGACCCACCACTCATCGTAGTTGTGGCAATGGTTATCGTTTATGGTCCCGGAATTCTGGCAAATAATATTGCCATTAATATGATCGAGAGCAACAACTGACCGACTCCAGTTTGGCGGTCCCATTTCTTTTTTTACCGTTTCAAGACTGATACTGTTAAGGGCTGCGCTGAGTATTGGGTTCTGGATGGCCATGATTTTCCTTGGTTCAATTGTTTTGGATGTTTCTATGCTATTAGATAGACGGTTAAGATTGGACATGGCCATCTTGAATTTTGTTTAGTGACCTGATTTCCTCAAATTCTAGACGATTTGTTCAACGGAACGGATGAGAATATCGCACACCTGTACGTTAGGTGGAGTAGAAAGTACGTAGAGGACAGCGTCGGTAACATCCTCGGCTTCAAGGGGTTCGAATTCGTATTCTCCCCGGGTGCGATTGTGCCATTCAGTATCAACCATCCCGGGAGATATTAAAGCAATTTTGAGCGGAATTTTTTTTGCAGCCATCTCGGAACGCAACCCATCCGTTATAATTCGTAGAGCATGCTTGCTGGCACTGTAGACCGCAGAACTATTTGGTCTTGAGATCATCCGATGCCCTCCCAGGGAGGAGATGTTAACGATCGCCCCTTCACCCTTAACGCACATATCACTAACTGCTTCTTGCATGCACGTTACTGCTGCCCTAATGTTGAGATCAATACACTGATTTATTGTTTTAAAATCAACGTCGACCATACCTTGGCCTCCGCCAGTGCCGGCATTATTAATCAGGACGTCGATGCCTCCCCATTTTTCGCGAATTTGATGAAAAAACTCCCGATTTGTATCCATTTCTGTTTGATCGCCAACAAGAATGATGCACTCAATTTCCAGTTCCTCAAAGTCAGTTTTCAACTCCCTGAGGCGTTCAAATCTTCTGCCGCTTATTGCCAGCTTCATCCCTAATTTTGCTAGGGCGCGTGCGGTTGACTGGCCAATGCCGGAAGTGGCCCCCGTCACCAGGGCGACTTTGCCTTCCCATTTTTTCAACCGGTTGTCCATGTCCATTTTAAGCTATATTGAGTATGTCGATTTTCGTGTGGTTTGCCAATATGGTGTTGCACTTCGTCACTTTACATGCACAGAGATATGAACATGTCTAAGAAGCTGCAACAACAAGTGCATAAAGGTCAAAGTATGGTCGATTATTTCCGTGTTGATGATACGGATGCAATAAGAGTAATGCCAGATGATCTTCGTCGTACAGTTAGCCAGATTTTCGAAGAGCTCGGATTCCCTGAAGGTGACGCTCGAATAGCGACTGATGTTTTGGTTTTGGCCGATACTATGGGGGTGGATACACACGGGGTTTCGAATATGATGCGGAACTATGTTGAATCAGTGAGGAAAGGATTCCTAAATACAAAGCCTAATTGGCGGATCATTCGGGAAAAGGCTTCCGCTGTAAATATTGACTGCGATGGGGGACTGGGGCTGGTTTTGTGCCCGAAGGCTATGGAAATTGCAATTGAGAAGGCTGCGGCGACTGGGATGTGTATGGTTACCATGGGTAATGGAAGACACAATGGGATGGTGGCTTACCATGCTATGTTGGCTCTTCCTCATGATATGATTGGCTACGCTATCACTGCCGGTGGTGATACCATGGTTCCAACCTACGGAGCAGAACCTCGATTGTCTCCTAACCCTCACGCTTGGGCTGTTCCCGCCGAAAAAGAGCCTCCGCTTATAGTGGATATATCTTCTACTCGTTCGGCATTTAACAAATTAGGCCTTTTAAAGCGGATGCAAAAGGACGTGCCGATTGGATTTATCACGGACACTGACGGAACCCCGGTTATGGAGGAGGGGCCGCTCCCCGATGAATTTAATTTGTTGCCTCTCGGTGCTACACCCGAACTTGGTTCTCACAAGGGATACGGTTTAGCGGCGGTATCTCAGATTCTTGCGGGTCTACTTTCAAATGGTGCTTTCGGTCCCTATGGTATGGGGCATATGAGCCATTGTGTTGCTGCTTATTCAATCGATGCCTTTACCGACGTTTCTCGATTCAAAAGCGATATGGATCGGTTTCTTCGCTATCTGCGTGAGACCCCTCCTGCCGAGGGCTACGACCGAGTCTATTATCCTGGCCTTATCGAATATGAGGAAGCGGAGAAACGAAAGAGAATCGGGATACCGCTACATCCAGAGGTCATTTCATGGTTTGATTCCGCCACAGAGGAGATGAAGCTAGAACCTTTGGCACGGTAGTGGAGGGATGTAGGACTGAGGTAATGAAATTAATTCCGCTGTCCGGAATCTAGACTACTGGAGGAACATAAGAAAAATGAAAATGATCGAAGGCTAATTGTCTGATTGATTATCAGGTATGATTCCCGGATATTCGATTTGGAATTGATGCGACATTCGGTCAGGGCGTACTCCTGCCTTAATATTTCTTCCGGCCTAATATCGGTTATAACTGAAATCCGAATGATTAGGTGTACATCAAAATTTAAGATTCGTAAGTGGAATTTCCTTGTGGAAGATTAAACGAGTTACGAGTATTGATTGGTGAATGCCACTCTCTTGTCTCATTGTCAGCTATTGCTGGCCTTCTCAAAATACCTTTTGTAGGCGAGGAGCCTTAATGTGATTCCGGGGTGTGTCGGTTAGTTCTTAATGATACTGTAGAAAGGAATTTGCTATGCCTGTAGTTCAGGAAGACTTATTACGTAATATCAGTCGTGCTATTTGCTGTGCTACTGGAGTCCCCACAGAAGATGCTCACATAGTTGCAGATCACGTAGTTAACAACCATCTAGCAGGACATGATTCTCATGGAACATGGTTCTTGCCGGGTTACTCTCGATCTATGAAAGAGAATTACCGGTTGTGGGAGGATCGCGAGGTGTTACGAGAAAATGCGACCTTACAGATTATCGATGGACACGGTGCGAATGGAATTGTGGCATGTACGAAGGCTGTGGATTTAGCGGTTGAAAAGGCACGTGAAGCTACTTTTGGATTTATCGGGCTCCGAAACGTATCACATATTGGGCGTTTAGGAGACTATCCTCCGCGAATTGCAGAGCAGGGCATGCTTGGGATGGTTTGGCTCAATGGAGGTGGATTGTTTATGGTTCCTTTCGGTAGTGCTGACCGCCGGTTGAGACCAGAACCTATTTCGTTCGCTGCTCCTAGAAGGAACGGGGCTCCCTTTATGCTTGATATGACCATGACTGTAGTTGCGGGTGGGAAAATAGAGCAGAAAATTGTTAGGGATGAGCCACTTCCAGACGGATGGGTAGTTGACCAGTCAGGAAATCATGTCACGGACTGTCACAAATATCGGGACTCAGAAGCCAATGGGGTGCTTCCCCTGGGAGGTCTTCAATTCGGTCACAAGGGTTTCGGATTGGCTATGATGGTTGAAATGCTAGTGGGACCGTTAAGTCACGCCGGCTGCACGAAAGGGGACGGTGGAGGCGGAGGGGTCATGGTTCTAGCCATAGATATCGAGGCCTTTACCGATCTCAATACGTATAAGGATGAGGTGGAAGGGCTTAGAGATTGGGTTTGTTCAGCCCGTCCTCTCCCGGGATTCAATAAGATTTATGCTCCCGGCGAAATCGAGGAAGAAACGAAAGAGCGCCGGATAAAGGAAGGAATTGATTTACCGGAAAAGGTCTGGGGTGACATTATAAAAACGGCAAATGAGCTTGGAGTTAAACTCCCTGCAGAGGTAGCTAGTGTAATATAAACCGAATACGAGTTATGGCATATCAATTGGGCTATTGTGCACTGCGATGGATAAATCCGGAATTAGAGCCTGCGTTGGAGGCGCTAAAGAAATCTGGTTGGGATGGATGGGAGTGTCGATTGCCTCTTAATTGGTTGGGGACACCGAATAGGATCAGACGAATCTGCAATAATACAGGGATGCCTCTCAAGATTCTTGTAGCCAATGGTCCACCGACCGACCGCGGCCAGGAGAATATCGAGATCAACAGACGCCGGATTGATTTTGCAGCTGAGATTGAAGTCGATTGCTTTATGTTTATGACGGGCCCAAGACCGCAAGGAATAGTGACTAGAGACGAACTTAAATCCGCAGCTGAGGCAGCTGAGGATTGGGCTGAGTATGCCGAACAATACCAGCTGGAATTAAGCTTTCACATTCATTCCGGCCACATTGTAGACTCGTTGGAGGAATGGCGAACCTACATGAGCTATTCGAACAAGGCCAAGTTGTGTATCGATGTCTCACATGCAGCTTACTGGGACTTTGATCCTGTCGAGTCAATCCGAGAGTTTAGGGACCAATTGAACTACGTCCATCTTCAGGATTGGAAGGGCCCTATGCACTTCGAAGACGGAAAAGACAAACGTGCCTGGTGCCCCGTTGGAGAGGGCAATGCTTGTGACTTTCCAGCTATTCTTTCCGTCCTTCAGGAAATCAATTATGATCGCTGGGTCACGGCCGTGCCTGGGATTCCTAATCCAGGTAGAGAAGATGCTATTTCCATGGCTCAAGAAAGTAAATCTATGCACGGATACATGAGGAGTATAGGGTATTGATGAGTATCTGGAGAGGTTAGATCTTCAGGGATCCCTCTCTCAGCAAATACTGAAGTCTAAGAGAACTAGTCGAAGCATACATTAAAGGATATCTCCAATGGATTTAACTAAACAACCGCCTCGTCGACCCTCAAACACCATCGTTGCTGGTATCGCAGGACTAGCTCGTATGACAGATAAGGCTCGAGCAAGTAATAATGAGAAGCTTGGTGACTTCAAATACGGAGACGATTCTGGATTAGATCGCGAAGTTCTCGGCTTAATTGGTATAGATGCAAAGGAATTCGCAATTGCTGCAGGAGATAAGACTGATGATGAGCTATCTGAGTGGGTAATCAGCAAGGTATCCGGAAAAAAGGAAGCGATTTCACAATTTAATCAGGAAGAGATTACGAGAGAGCCTCAGGATGATCTGCACGTTGGTCTCCTGAAGGAGCGGTTAGCAAAATTCGCTCCTGATCGAAACGATATTAAGACGGTATTTGCCTCCATTGAACTGGATGATTGGGGTTGTTTTAAAGACAGGGATCTAACTCAATCGCCTCCTCGTAGTCCATATGTCAGAGATGTATTTTCTGTTGTAGGTGTAGCAAGGATGGCGGACAAGGCGCGGGCTTCTATGGGAGGTAAGCTAGGTGAGTACCAGTTTGGTGAGAATTCGGGTCTTGATAAGAGGATTTTAGATTTTACTGGGATCGATGCAGATCATTTTCGTGAGGCTGCTTATACCCATCCTAATGACTGCGAGTTGAGTGAATGGTTGGGAGGAAACTGTAAGAAGAATGCTCAAGAAATCAGCATATTCAACGCCCATGAGGTAAATTACGGGCGTTATGGAATGGCACTTGAACAACTCAAGATACGGCGGACAGAAATTCATCCCGATCGGGCCGACATCGAGACTTTTTTTGACTTGATGGACCTAGATGACGAAACGTGTTTTGGGCTCACAGATCTCTCTAGGCACGCACCTAGAAGTGTCTATGACGAGACGGTAGGAGGAGTGGCTGGCTTAGCCCGAATGATCGACAAATATAGAGCCCTTCACGGATGTAGTCTTGGTGACTACTGGGTTGGCGAGGACTCAGGTTTCGACAGAAGTATCTTGGAGTTTCTAGATCTAAGTTCGAGTGAATTCTCTCAGGCTGTGGAGAGGAGCGATAATGAAGATGCTCTTTTGAATAGCCTGGACAACTGTTTGGGTCGGAAGAGCGCGGTAGAAAAGACCGAATTCAACAATAAACTTCTTACACTGGGGCCCGATAACGACCAGCAACTTACCTTCTTTTGCGAAGCTATTAGAAACCTTGATCCCAAACGAAGAGAGCTTAGAAGTTGGGCCGCCCTGACCACTCTGGACGATCAGATCTCTTTTGCCCGCTTGAAGGTGGGAACATAGATCTGATATTGATAGTCTGAGTCCCTCCAACTTCAGAAATTGGGCCTACAGAATGGTGGCTTATAATATAATGATGAATTCCTCTGGAGGGTACGACATTCAACTTTTCAGCAGAGAGGCTGGCTAATAAGATAGCCTTCACAACGCGGGTTCGTTCAAATACTTTAAATGTAATTTTGTGTCGAAACCTCAAGTCTGGCTAGGCGCAATCGAGGTGTCCTTCTTCTTCCCATCGTCCGAACTTGATGTCCTTTTGTCCACCTTGGTTGATTTTCGACATTCGTTCACGGGTCTCAAGCCAATTTTCCCTCCATTTAGTTGCATCCCGAAACTCACGTTCCGGGTGCTGCCGACTCCGGGCGATAAATCCGGGGAAAACTTCACGGCCGGTGGTCTGCCCAATGGGGTTGTAGCGGAGGTCCAGGCTCCAGCGGATACGGTTGCTAACATTGGACAGTGATCCATGAACGGTGTAGCGGTTCATTAAAATAGCATCTCCCCGTTTAACGGGCAGTGGCTTCATCTTCTCAATTTCAAAGTTCTTCTCTGGAATTTGAGTTTTTCCCGCAAATTCAGGACCGTTTCCATTGTATTTTGGACAGTGTGTAAGTAGTTTCCTTTTATGGCTTCCAGGAATAACCTTAAGTGGTCCTTGCTCTAGGTCGGTATCTTGAAGTGAAAACCATACAGTAAGCATTTCTGTTTCACTAGCTTCGGAGACCACGACTCCACTGTCCTGATGCCATTGGGTTGCACCTCTTTGGCTTGGGAAGCCCAATTTATCTTTAGGTAAAATGGATTCGGGAGGCTTAATTCTCACGTGCTGTACTGGATTAGAATAGATCTCAGGGCCAATGAGAGACTCCACCGCATCTAATAGGCAATTGTGCGTGAGTAGGTTGAGCAAAGCCGGCCCGAACCAAAATGGAGTATTGGGTTCCACGTTTTGAAACGGCAGAGAAAAATCAAAGTGTTGTGAGTGTACGCTGCCGGAAGCTTTCACAAGCTCCATGAATCGATCTCCGAAGTCCGGATTTTCGAAACGATCCTTTAGGATCCCTTGTTCATAGAGTGTATTAATGACAGTATCCAGGACTCCGCTATACTCCTCGATCATGGCATCGAGCGATTTTCCATCGATAACGTTCTCCACTACGACATAGCCGTTTTCGTTAAAGTGTTTAATCTGACCGTTTGTTAAATAGCTCATTTCCCGTTGTTCTATTGTCTCGTTTTCCAAAGCTGATTTAAGCGGCCCTGTAGCATATCCCATCTATCCGAGAAGTAGCCTGTTATTCCCATCTTCAGTATTGAGGAATGGAACCGATCCCTTTAGGAATGCCTCTAAAAGCGAATCTGGTGTCAGCGTGGAGGTGTCGATAAAGAATCGACGTTGAATCCACGAAGAGCGGACTTCAGCATCGAATTTATCGAGAACCTCTTCCACATCTTTGGAAGGAACGAGTTGGCGGGGATGGGGAGCTGTATCCATACGTAATCGAATGACTTCGGGAGTCGCATACAGGTGAACTAGAACTGTATCGTCGGGAAACTTTGGCTCATATTCCCGGATTTCGATATTGATTCCTGGATAGTAATACTTGGGGCCATAAACTTTCTCCTCGATATGAAAACCACCTAGCAGGATATGTTCGTATTTATGTAGAAGCAAAACGTGATAGGCAATTTGGAAGCGCTGGTAGCGCTCTTTAATGGCCGGTAGCAAATCGAGCATTGCTTGTTGCTCAGCAGGCGCGAGATGCATTCCGTCAGGGATTGTGAAATGGTCGTCCAGATGATGATTGATTCCACGTTCCTTGCCCCACTGATTAATCCGGTCAATCAGCGTGCTGACACCAGAGTACTCACAGCCCACCACAATGATACGCATATGCGTCTGATCGTGTAGAGTAGATTGAGAATGTCCAGCCTTATTCGGTGCGCTTAATCCTTGGTAGAGTAATCTTCTAGTTTGGGTTTGTGTTAGACTTAAGACAGATCGAAAAGTTTGACCCGCAAGTTGCTTCTCTGAATTGAAAAGTATCCGACTACCTAGAATTGTAATACAATCGCTATTTTGTGGATTTCATTAAGGTGATGCTTTAGTTAGTGTTTTTGGTAAGGATTTTTAACGCCTCTTTGTTTTAGCCCTGGTGACCTTGACGTGATTCCTTTTAACATCAAATTAACTGTTTAGGTGGTATGATTTTGAATCAAAAGTTCTGTTTTATCTGTCTAGTCATTCGAATGCCCTTAACCAAATTTATAAACCTTCCTTTCTAGGTGATCGTAATATGAAGATAAAATCCATCACTGTATCCGTTTTTGAAAAACTGGGCGAAACAGGTCGTTTTAACCTGGCCGAAATGGAGGAAGGATCCAGGCGCTATTGGTCCCGTTTAGAAAGTACACAAGCTCAAGGTGTTATACATGTTATGCATGTTACGACTGATGATGGTGTTGAGGGAATGTGCACGGTGGGTGATGCACGTTATCGCAAGATCTTGGAGAGCGATCTTGATCATCTCCGTCATCTTGCCGTAGGAGAGGATCCTCTTGATCGCGAAAGGCTGAACTCGAAATTGAGTTACGCGACACGCTTTATGTTTACCCGCCCAGGATGGTTTGGTGCATTTGATAATTGCCTTTGGGATATTGCTGGAAAGGTTTCCGGCATGTCGGTTTGCCGAATGCTGGGTAGAGCACGATCCGAGGCACCCGCTTACTACAATTACGGTGGTAAAGACAAGAAGGCTGCAATTGAAGACGCACATAAAGCCTTGGATATGGGCTTTTCTGCATTGAAGGACCACTTTTCTGGTCGCGGGCGTGAGAATGTCGCTTGGTCTGAAGCGGTGCGTAAAGCGATAGGCCCTAATGTTGAGCTCTTGCACGACGCCGCCGGGTGTACCTATACATTCGAAGAAGCTGTGCAGGTGGGAAGAGCCCTGGAGCAACTTGAGTTTCTTTGGTTTGAGGAACCCCTTCCGGATCGAGATATGATTCCCTTGCAACGGCTCTGTGCAGCTCTTGATATATCTGTCATGGCGTTGGAATCGATGATGCATGATATAAAATTGAGTGCTACTTGGTTAATCCAAGGTGCTACAGACCGGATTCGCGCTAATGCGCGACATGGTGTTACCTCTCTTTTGAAGCTCGCTCATATGGCTGAATTACACAATACCACTGTCGAACTAAACGGGCCAGGGGGTCTATTTGGGTTGGTACACTCACACATGATGTGTGCTATTGGGAATACGACCTACTACGAGTATTTCCCGTGCGGATCGCGAGATGAGGCAGGGAAGGAGATTGGATTGTTAAATCCACCTGTTCCCGTTAATGGGAACATTTCTCCGCCTGAAGGCCCAGGATGGGGCGCCGATTGGGATCGTTCCTATTTTGAGAAGATTCGGACAGCGGTGCTATAATTCGAACAAATAGTAATTAAACCACTAGCCAGCGGCCCATACGACACTGTTTGTCACCAATTGCTGCATCATTGCCCGCTTAAAGGTGGCGGGTCCATGTCCAAGGGTTGTATAGAACACCCGTCCCTCACCGTATTTTTGGGTCCAGGCCATGGGCTGGCTTGGGTTATCCTCCCATATTGCTGACGCCAATATATGAATCGAGGGATCCCAAGCGGACATGTAAATCTCGTCGTCAACCTCGAAATTCTGGATTCCAGAAGTAATCTCATGTTCGTGGTCCTCGATCTTGACTTCGAAAGTGAGTCCAGGTGGATGCCAATTAGCATGTCCACCCAACAAGGTGACAGCACGGGAAGGGACCTGCCAGGCAGCTCCATGTACACCAACAAGCCCACCACCTCCTGCAACATAGTCGAAGAGCCCGCGTTCTTGTTCGTGAGTCAGATCATTGCGATGCTCGATGTTGCCATCTTCATGGCGAACAACATTGGTGAACCCTGTGCCGAATACACAGACATCGTATCGGTTTAAATTTAGGAGGATGTTCTTGTCCTCGATCAATTCAGCCTTGATTTCAGCGTTTTGATTCAGGAAGTCTTGAATCACATGGGCGCTTTCGTTGAATCGATGATTTTGGCCGGATAAGACGATTACTTGCATGCAGTTTGTTTTCTTAGACTTTAACCAGATATTGGCGAATGGGATTAGATCATCTAAATGGAATTACACCTTTAATTAGTCAACGAGATACGCTTCCCTAGCGAGATGATGTGTTTCCACAGGGGATCGGAGATGAAACTATGAAAACCCACTTCGAGACAGCGACATCATAGATTAGAATATTTTAATCATTTGGTAATTATTGAAGTTATAACTCGCTGGGCACGACGTTGCGGTGCAATTCCCTCCCAAGGCTAGATGTCTAGCAATAATGTCTTATTAGCCCAGAGTTCTTTTAGTCGTCTGTCTCGACCGCATTTTCCCCGGTAGAATTTGTACTGCTTCGGGTTCTTTTTATAATAGTCTTGATGGTAGATTTCCGCTGGCCAGAATTTAGTAAGCTTAACAAGCTTTGTGGCGATCGGTTGTTTTAATATCCTAGCCACATAACTTTTGGAATCTTGTGCTAGTTTTTCCTCCTTTATGGAACCGTAAAATATTGCAGTCAGATAGGGACTACCCCTGTCGCAAAATTGGCCAAGCGAATCTAAGGGATCGATGTTTACCCAAAAAACCTCTAGGAGTTTTTTGAAACTAGCCTTCTCAGGATCGTATGTTACTTGAACGACTTCTAAGTGTGTTGTTTCCCCTGTTGAAACTTCCTTGTAGGTTGGATACTCTAGACTGCCTCCAGCATAACCCGTAGCCGTATCTATGACACCCTCTAACTTGTCAAAAGGGGATTCCATGCACCAGAAGCAGCCACCTGCAAATAGTGCAGTACGATTTTCCGCATGAGTGATGGTTGAAAGGAGGATAAGGACGGAAGGAAACAGTAAACAAGGTCGGTGCATGGAGAATACGAACTGAGTTGGTAATGTTTGGGAGGATCAGATCAATCTAGGATGTCTCTGTGGGTGATATCGGGTTCTTTTTGACCGATGTTTTCTTCTTTCATTGGGATGAAATCAAGAGCAACTCCGTTGATACAATAACGTAGCCCTGTAGGATTGGGACCATCCTTAAAAACGTGACCCAAGTGTCCTCCGCATCGGGAACAATGCACCTCCGTTCGTGTTGCCCAGAGCTTTCTGTCTACCTTCATTCCAATATGTCTGGAGTCGATTGGCGCGTGGTAGCTAGGCCATCCAGTTCCACTTTCGAATTTCGTTAGAGATGTAAATAAGGGAAGGTTGCATCCTGTACAGGTGTAGATTCCTGGACGTTTTTCGTTGAGAAGTTCGCTGGTGCCAGCCCTCTCAGTGCCTTCTTTACGAAGGACCTGGTACTCCTCGGAATTCAGTTCTTGCTGCCATTCGGCCTCCGATTTAACGATCGACTCGATGGGTGTATGGGTTTCTTTTTCAGCTTGCATATCTGTCATAAAAGTAAAGGCACAGGAAATCAACATCGGGTTAAAATAGGATTTCATGGCTTAGGCTCCATCGCTGGAAGGTAAATTCTTAAAGTAAAGCCCAACCTGGGTCCTACTCTCTAATGGGGAAAGACACTAAATTCGTAGATAACCCTTGTCTCAATCTTTAATGTGAGTAATCTACCCAAGAGCGTTCGGTATTAGAGAGCCTTCACCAAAGGCTATTGAAAAATCTGGTCGATCTTTCTCTTTTATTTTGGCGCGACCATCCATGTAGCAGACACTGAAAGCACGACGAGGTTCTTTTGTAGAGTTAACCTCGGAGCTGTGTAACAAAAAATTGTGCAATAGAAATCCTTCACCAGCTTTACATTCTAGCATTTCCTCAGAATAGAGGGGGAGGACTTCATTAATCTGTTCTTGGTTAAGAAAGACGGTAGAATTATTTTTCTCGAACTGGCGATGTGAGCCAGGTAGGACTTTAACGCAGCCGTTCTCTACTTTTGAATCATCTAATGCCATCCAAACGGTGATAAAAGGAGGTCGGTCAACATGTGGGAAGTTATCCTGGTGCCAGGGTAGCACAGTCCCTTTCTCAGCAGGTTTGTTCATAAACATGGCTCGAAAAATCGAGAAAGGAATACCTTTACCATAGGCTCGTTCGCAAATATCCAAAAACATAGGCTTTTGAAGGTAACTGAGGAAAAGGGGATCAAATTCAAGTCCTTGTATCTTTCGATAAGTCAGCGTAGCTCCTTTATGACCAAGTGTTTGCTTTGGCATATCCTTGTAATCGCCAGTTTTTGAATCCAGCTGCATCATGATGAGGTCGTAGGGAACCTGAGCTGTTCCCATCATGATTTCATTTATTCGCACTCTCAGTTTGTGTAGTTCATCATCGCCTACAACCTTACCAAGACGGACAAATCCTCGTTTCTTGAAGGTTTCCCACTCTTCTCCAGTTAGATTCTGTCGCATTTTAGAAGCTCATACTGACAATTACATAGTATGCATCGGACGGTTGATGCTTCAACAAAATTTGACGGTCTGAAAGATAAAGTTGGCCCCAATTGTATGTTTTATAAATGTTCGATCAGATTTGAGGAGAAAATAAAATAGTAGGGTGGGTTGAGGCCTCATGCTTGATTGATCTGATTGGATTCTATTTATCAATAGCCTATGCTAAATTCAAACTTCATTTGCGGAAACTATACATTACAAATTATTACCCGCATATTATAGGATTTGGCCGATCACTGTAACCACCTGGCAGGTAGGGGAATCTCTCCTCCAAGTGTTCCGCGAGTTCGACTCCAAATCCAGGCTTCTTAGGCAGGTCCATATAGCCATTCACGACATCTAGGGGTTCCTTGAAGATTTCTGTTCGAAGTGGATCAAAGGTTTCGAATCGTTCAAGCATTAGTGCATTGGGACTGGCGGCGACAAGAGCAGCATTAGCCAAGGTGCAGCTCCCATCACCCCAATTATGGGGGCAAAAAGGTTTCCCTTTAAGGGCGGCCATACGAACGACTCGCCAGGCTTCCAATAGTCCGATTCGGCCGGCATCTGGCTGAAGCATATCGTAGGCACCGCGGTCGAACCACTCTTTCAACTCATGAGGATCGATCAATCCTTCTCCACCCGAAATCATAACCGTAGGCAGTTCTTCCTGAAGACGAAGGTGCTGTTCGAATGAGTCTTTTCTATCACGCACCATGGGTTCTTCAAACCATGTAAAGTCTAAGTCTTCCAAAACTGGAGCAAGTTGGAGGGCTTCCTCAAGAGACCAGGGCCTTAGTTCTAGGGCGAGATCAAAATTGGGACCAACTGCTTCTCTGACTTTAACGAGGTAGGGAATAAATTTGTCAACTGTTATACCGCTATATTCCCAATAGGTTCCCGGTCTGAATTTGTAAGCAGTAAACCCTTGTTCTTTAATCGCGCTTGCCTCTTCGATCAGCTGATCGGGACGGTCGTACCAAGCGTACTTTACTCCGGCGCTGGCATAAACTCGGAGGTGGGTGTTCGGTTCTGCATCAACAGCGAGCAAGTCATAAACCGGGCGACCGCTTGCTTTTCCAACAATGTCGAACATTGCGGCCTCGACTCCAGCCCAGGCAGAACGCCCCACATTCGTTCCTCCACCCCAAGCGAGCTTGTGAACATCAAATGGATTTTTTCCGACTAATACTGGTTTTACTGTTTCTTCGAGAAACGTTTTGATCGGTAAGCAGCAACCGGAACCGCTATAGCGGCTCGAACCACCAATACCCACGATTCCTTGATCGGTGAATATTTCGACTATAATGGAATCCGACTTCCACCAAATCCCTTTACCAACCAAAAGTTGTTCCTCAGGTGGATATTCGACAGAGAGAAGGGTGACTTTCAGATCGGTAATCTTAATATTCTGTCTCTCGATTCCCTCAAGAGGATGGTGGCGATTTCTCGAGAGTGCTTCGGAATTCATGGTTCTAAAGGAAGTTTCTAGTGATGGTTCGTAGTTAGCTACCCAATGCTTAGTCTGTAGATAAACACATTAATATAGCTCTATTGTGAATGCAAGAAAGGAGATGATTGGGTTTGGGAACAGCTGATTATTAGACGTCAAAATATTCTTTTTGATTGTTACTATAAGATTATAAGATTGGTTTACAGTTCGGGTGGAAGAATATTCATATTCAGACATAGTTTAAATTCCTTAATTTTGATCCAATGGGTTAATTTCGGTGGATTTTTTCTCGAGAAATTCTTAGTAATGGATTTTTAATGAGTAGGGGTTATCATTGTGAAATATTAGCGAAAGGAATTTCATGTCAAAGGACATTAAGATTACACGAATCGCAGTTACTCAGTTTAGCCATGAATTTGAAAATCTGAGCCTAGAGTCACGGTATGGATTTGATCTAGTTTACAAGGCGGGTGCAACCTTGTCCCAAAAAGGGAGTATTCTAACCATTGAAACCAGTGCTGGTGTTAGTGGCCAGACCCTTGGAGGGATTGATGACAGGACTGCGCGCTATTTGCTAGGACGGAATCCGTTAGACCGTGAGATTATATGGCATGATCTCAAACGTTCTAATAGAGTGTCGACCGGTGCGCCACCAGGAGAAGTCGATATTGCTCTTTGGGATTTTGCTGGAAAGTTATACGGTGCTCCCGTCTACGAGCTCCTCGGAGGAGGTTGGCGCAAAAAACTTCCCGCATATGCCTCAACCTATCATGGTGATGAGAATGGAGGCCTAACAACTCCAGGAGATTTTGCCCAATTTGCCAAGTACTGTAAAGACGAGTATGGATACCCCGCTTTTAAAATTCATGGTTGGGTCAATGGTCCTATTGACCGGGAAATTGATGCGGTATTGGCTATACGGGAAGCCGTAGGAGAAAAAATGGACCTTTTGCTGGATCCCGCAGGAGCTTTTCAGACCTTTGAGGATGTTCTTAAAGTGGGGCGTGCTGTTGATGAGGCTCGTTATATGTGGTATGAGGATCCTTTTAGAGGGGGTGGATTCTCACGTTTCGCACACGCAAAACTCCGGGAACTAATCAAGACTCCTATGTTAATGGGAGAGCATGTCCGAGGACTAGAGGCGAAGGCTGACACTATATATACCGGAGCTACCGATTTTGTACGCGCCAACGCCAATGCCGACGGAGGGATAACGGGTGTAATGAAGCTTGCCTCACTGGCCGAAGCTCATGGTTTGGATGTTGAGTTGCATGGGGGCTCCTTAGCACATCGACATGTAATGTCGACCCTGCGCAATGCCAATTACTATGAGCTCGGGCTTGTACATCCGAAGATTCCAAACACAAAACCGCCAATTTATAACGAACGGCGGTGGCTTGATGAGCTCGATTCAGTCGATGAGAATGGTTGTGTCGAAGTGCCTGAAGGCCCTGGATTAGGGGTCCAGCTTGATTGGGACTATATTAAGGCTAACCAGACAGGAGAGGGTGTGTACGAGTGAGATTAACCGGGTTTTAAGTGTCTAGATGGTCAAGATCCTACGGGATCTCTTAGACAGGATGCTATGCTCACTTATATGACTGCGAATTTTTGTGAGGTTTCCATTGGAATCCTTGAGGATCTTAAGGGTTCCAATCCGAATCGATTTATACAGTCTTATTTCCCGAGGGGGTAAGCTTTTAGTCCTTGTGGATGTTCAAAAACCGAGGAAGTTCTTTGTCGATCGGTACATCGTGTCTTGACTGATTTTGATTTGATCCCTCAATTGTCGGCGGTAGTGCTAGAAAGAAAGGATATATGCAGGTAGAAGTTGAAAGATTATTTCGGGCACCGTATTCGGTACCCAATGGATTGCAGGTGGTAGATGAAGGAATATGGATTGCTGACCAGATCACAGGCCGTGTTGCTTTAATGGAGATAGAGAGTGTCGATCCAGACTACGGAACGACAAAGTTTATTCGGGATATTCCTTCTGAATCGTCCAATACCAGTGGGATGGCATTCGGAGGAGGCTTCCTCTGGCTTGCGGCGAATGGGGATGGTTCAAGATGGCGGCCGGTTCGTGAAACGGATCCCAAAAGTGGAACGTCTGAAATTTTTAAGATTGATCCGAAGAATGGAAACACGGTGAACCGCTATTTGGTTCCTGGTGGCGGTGGGGTCCATGGGTTTGAATACGATCATGTAGAGGAGGATGTGGTTTGGGTAACACATCCGGGACGAAAGGAGATGAGTAAGGTCCGTTTGCCGGATTGGACGGTTGAGCGAGTCTATAAGCTACCTCGAGAAAGGGCACATGGCGTCGTTCGTATGGAAGATGGAATTTGGGTGACTTTTACCTCGGATAGGGTGATTGTGATGTTAGATCTGGACTCAGGTGAAGAGCTTGACTGCATTGAGGTCCCCGAGCCGCATCCGCAACCGCATGGATTGTCTCTATACGGGGAGGGTTTTATCTACTGCGATGCTAGTTCTGGATGGGTGGCAAAGATTAACATGATGCTCTAAATAAGACTTCAAATAACGTCTCCTATAAAGTAAACAATAGTCTAAGTTTCCTATAGGGACTATTAGGAATAGATTTTCGAATTAAAGGAAAACTAAAATTTAGTTGTAATCGATTCGTGATGAAATGTGTAATTCCTAGTTTATGCAGGATCCGGTTCCTCCTAAATTTTAGATGTGATGTATCAAATTTCATCCGAGGATAAGCTATGCCAAAAGATAAGATTAGAATTGGTGTCATAGGAGCTGGCGGAATTTTCCGTACCCGTCACTTCCCTGGCCTGGCCAAGGTTAAAGACGCTGAGGTTGTTGCAATCTGCAATCGATCAGTTGCGAGTGGCCGAAAAATTTCAAAGGAATTTGGGATCGAACCCGATCTCATGACCGATCCTTATGCCCTAATCGCACGCGATGACATTGATGCAGTGATGATTGGGACTTGGCCCTATAAGCACTGCGAGTATGTATTAAAGTCACTCGATGCTGGTAAACATACTTGGGTCCAGGCACGGATGGCTATGAATTTGAGAGAAGCCCGTGAGATGTACTCTAAGTCAGAGGAAACCGGTCTTGCTGCTCAGATTTGTCAACCCCCTCATGCTATGAAAGGCGACTACTACATGCGTCGTCTGATAGCTGATGGTTATGTTGGTGATATCACGAATATCGTTATTCGGTCCATGACTCCAGCCCTACTCAATCCAAGAACTCCACTGCATTGGCGACAAATCAGCCAATTATCTGGTCTAAATACGATGAGCGTCGGTATGCTTTATGAGTTTGTTAATCGGTGGTGTGGAGACACTTCCTCTCTGACTGCCCAAGCTGTTACATTCACGAAACAACGTCCGGTCGGCCGAGAGAAAATGGGAGATGTTGATCGGCCTGACACGGTCAATATTCTTGCTGTCATGGAAAGTGGGGCGACTGCCGTCTACATGTTCTCGGGCGCTGCTCATCATGCGCCGAGTGAACGTATCGAGATCTATGGGAATGCAGGTACTTTGGTTTACGAAACAGCCGTTAACCTCAATGACCAACGCATCCTCGGTGCCAAAGGAACGGGAAAAGAGCTTAAAGAACTTTCTGTTCCTCGAAAAGACGCTTGCAGGTGGACCGTTGAGTCGGACTTTATCAATTCCATCAAGACCGGTGAGCTTGCCGAATCGACCTTTTATCAGGGTGTCAAGTACATGGAATTCACCGAGGCTGTTTTTCGTTCGGTGGAACGCGGTCAGACCGTGAATTTTCCAGTTGTCGACTAAAGAATAACTTGCAGGATTCAGATCTAGTGTTCGAAAGATACGATGCTGGTGTGTGCCCTCGTTCCACTAACAGGAGTGTCTCCTTCACCTCAAAGAAAATATAGAGAATTGAAGAGTAAGGTTCTTTCAGACAACTAATCTTTGATTTTGATATTCCATAATTCTTTTATCTTCTGGAATGGGAGCAATTGTAGCCTTAGAATCGCGGTTAAAAGAACCTGGTAAAGGGAGGGAATAACGATGGAGCAAACTGCAAGGCCCATAAGTATAGAGGATGAAAGTTTCTTTCACCGCGAGGGCTATTTGGTTATTCCCAGCTTTTTAAATACAGAGTTCAACTCTTGTTTGCGAGCAGACGTTGACCAGCTGATGATAGACCGGGCAGATGGAAGTGAACGCCTACTGGTTGCCTATCCTGATCTCGGATTACTTACTTCCCATCCAGCTTTGACAGATATTCTCCAGATATTAATGGGCCCACGTTTTGCCATGCATCACATTCACGCGGTACGCCAGGACGCCGGAGCTCAGGGTGTGTATTGGCATCAGGACTATGAACAGTTGCCCCAAACGAATCGATCTCATTTGATGGTGCATGTGTTTTACTACCTCAATGGTCTTAATGGCGAAGTTGGTGATTTATTGGTCCTACCGCGTTCGCAGGATCGAATTGTGGCTAGGGATGCAATGATGTCTTTTGGCACCGAGGATCTTCCCGGTTCGTTGTGTTTTGACGATTTATCTCCTGGTAGTGCCGTTATTGTGCATTCGGCCCTTTGGCATGCTCGTCGCCCCAAGCCAGGTGGAGAGAACGAGTCTCGCTATTTCATCGATGTTTCCTATTGCCAAAATGGTGTTCTGTGGCCCAGTTACGGAAAGAGGCAGGCGGAGATTAACCGGACCGCCTTAGCCCAAGGGTTGGGACGTAATGGTCGTTACGATTTCCTCTATGATAGCAGCCAGTTCTTTGACCAAGATGCTTTAACTGAGGATTTCGATCAAACTAACAAAGGAAGCATCGTTCTGCAAATGAAGGGAATATCTATGGGGGATCAGGGTTGATATAGGCTATCTTCCGATTGCTTCTTAAATTATTCCCATATTCAGGCTTACCAACTACCATATATGATTCTCCCTGAATTTGTTTTCGGAATTCGGGTGGAAAACAACCTGAGACTGAATAGTCGTTCGTAACATAAAAGTCTTTGGAAACTTGATTCTGGATTCCTTAGTAGTAATCTCTCAATTTCAGAGTACTTTAGAGTCACATGTCTTCAAGGGCCCAATTGACCATTCTGTTTAGTGCTTTGATTATGGCTATTGCAATGGGAGTGAGACAGTCCTTGGGATTGTTTCTCCAGCCCATAGCTGACACTCTTTCATCTAGCCGCGAAACTTTCAGTTTCGCATTGGCGATTCAAAATATCCTGTTAGGTATTCCATTGGCAGGAATACTTGCGGATCGAATTGGAGCACGAATGGTTGTTGGCGTCGGATCGATCCTATACGCTATAGGGTTTGCGATTCTTGCACTTGTTCCTTCTTTAGCCAGTCTCTATACAGGGCTGGGAGGTTTACTTGGTTTCGCTCTTAGTGCGACATCCTATGTTGTTGTATTGGGAGCGGTAGCCCAGGTTATCCCACCTGAACGCCGTGGAACTGCATTTGGGATTGTTACTGCATCTGGCTCATTTGGGACCTTTACCGTGGTGCCGGGTTTACAGTGGCTCCTAAGCGAATTTGATTGGCAAACAACTTTTCTTTATGCCTCTTTGGCAGTTGGGACTATTGCCCTTTTCGCCCTAGGATTACCTTCTAAGTCATGGAAGCATCCGGTTTCTGTAGGAGTTGCGAATCAGGAGAGCTTTGCAAGAGTTTTATCTAAAGCGTTCAAACACCAAGGGTATTTGTTGCTCAATTGTGGATTCCTAGTTTGCGGTTTCCACGTTGCCTTCATTGCTACCCATTTGCCTTCATTTATGGCGGGTTATGGTCTTTCTGATATGATTGGGGCAACGGCTCTATCATTGATTGGATTCTTTAATATGATTGGTTGTTTTCTTTTTGGACGGTTGGGTGACCGTCACCCCAAAAAATATCTCCTGAGCTTTCTTTATCTATCGAGGGCCATTGTTATTTGCTTCTTTTTGATCGTCCCTGTCACCGGCGTTACAGCCCTAATCTTCGCATCTGTAATTGGGTTCCTTTGGCTGGCTACGGTCCCGTTAACAAGCGGAATTGTCGCTCAGATATTTGGAACCGGGCATCTCTCTTCACTTTATGGAATCGTATTCCTTTCCCACCAGATTGGCAGTTTTTTCGGTGTTTGGCTCGGAGGGCGGATTTACGACCAGACTGGATCCTATAATTCTGTCTGGATTGGTGCCATCATATTGGGTGTCGTCGCTACGTTACTTCATTTGCCAATCCAAGAAACCTCTCTTCCTCGTTCAACATCCAACGCTTAGGATCTTGGGCTGCGTCTTATAGGATTGTCAGTGGAAACCAATGAATCCTCGAATATTCTGACGTGAATTTCCTGTTTAGAGTGGGATTAGTATAGAATTGGGCTCATAAGTCTTCCGTTGTTTGGGAGATGCGGGGCGCATTGAATTTTCCAAGTAGTGTTTGAATTTAGATTGTTGATAAATTTAGAGAACAGAGCCATTCAAGGTTTATTGTGGACTATTCTGAATATTTGGTGAGATTTTCAATCGGTGACTGATTCAAAAGGCTATATATCGGAAGTCCCGCATTCCAAATTCGGTGATACGCTCGAGGAGCAGGAAGAACAACTGCGGTCAAACCCCCTGCTGCAAAGCTTTCTTTCTTCCCGAAAAAAGCATGCAAATGATCCTGTTAGGCCGCGCTATCATTACTGTAATCCCGAGGGTCGCCTTAATGATCCTAACGGACTTTGTTTTTGGCAAAACCGTTGGCATATGTTCTATCAGACTTTTCCTCCAGAGGATCCCCGTCCTCACTGGGGACATGTAGTTAGCGATGATTTAATCCATTGGCGCGATCTGCCTCATGCTCTTTATCCTAATCCAGAGGATGGCTGTTGGTCAGGTGCGTCATTAGTGGAGGAGGATCGGGTCCTTGCTCACTATTACGGCCATCCCAGGGGAAACATGACAGCGATCAGCCGTGATCCACTATTGTTAAATTGGGAGAAACTAGGCGAAATTATCCCTGTCCCAGAAGTTTGGGCAGGTTATCGTATTTATGATCCTTGTATATGGAAGAAGGATGGTTTTTATTATTCTTTATCGGGTGGTCGCCTTCCCAGTGGTCCTGGTGGAAGAGCGCGCCCAGCAAACTTTCTTTTTCGGTCCTCCGACCTCAAAAGGTGGGAATACCTACATCCTTTCGTTGAAGATGATCTATTTTCTGAGAACGGTGATGATGGGGCTTGTCCATACTTCTGGCCTATTGGCAACAAGCACATGTTGCTTTTCTTTAGTCATATGCGAGGAGGGCGATATATCATCGGTGATTACGATAAAGGTCGTGATAAGCTGATTGCCACCGACTACGGGCGTTTCAATTTCGGTGCTGCCTTGCCTGGTGGTGTCCATGCTCCATCGGCAGTACCAGATGGGGAGGGAGGCCTCATCGTCATTTTCAATGTAAACTGGGCGCTCCCATCAACGGGGTGGAGCGATGAGCATCGCGCCTCTTTCTTTTTCGGATGTTGGGCAGGCCAACAGATAATGAGCCTTCCGAGGCGACTAAATCTAACAAATGAAAATGAACTTACGATCACACCCGCCGGTGATATTGAGTCACTGCGTGGCGATAATGTTCAGTTGGTTGACCGGGAGATCCCTAGCAACCAAGAGATGATCCTTTCCGAAATCGCTGGTAGTTCCTTTGAGATCAAGGTGGAAATTGACACCCAAGATTCACCTATGGTTGCTTTGGATGTTCTTCGGGCGCCAGACAAACAGGAGTACACCCGTATAGCATTCTACCGTAACAGAGGGTTGAAACCCGTCCTTCCTGGTATGGGTTCGAGCACCCCAGCAGATGGCGTTGGAGTTCATAGTTTGATCTCTATTGATTCCTCTTGCTCCTCAATTTTACTCGAGGCTCGATCAAGACCACCTGAAACAGCTCCTGTTTTTTTGAAGCCAGATGAATTTCTTAAATTGCGCGTGTTTGTGGACCGAAGTATCGTTGAAGTCTTTGTTAATGATAAACAGTGCATTGCGGTTCGTGTCTACCCTGGACGTGAGGATAGTACTGGTGTTTCTATTCTTTCCCAGGGTCAAGGATCGCGAATTATATCTCTGGACGCTTGGCAGATGAAAAGTATCTACGATAGACCGTAGGATGTTATATGCTTCAATGATGCTTTGGGGGACAACGAGCATTCTCACTTGAGGTACGTTTTCTAGGACGACCGGTTAAACCTCGTTTTAAAGCCAAGATGAGATCTAACGGACCTGATTATATGTTAACCTTGGGTTGAATAGAGGCAGCCTAGGAGGGTGGAAAGCGAAGCAGTAGAGTTGATGGGTTTTTCGACTATTCGAAGCCCTTTATTCCTTGATCGATTGCTTCACACAACTGCATGGTTTTAACGAGGTCTTTGAGCCCACTCCACGGTTCTTTATCCTTGCGTATGCATTCTACGAAGTGGCGGGTTTCGTTGAAGTCCCGGCCGCCTACGGAATCCAGGTCGAGTTGTATCTCAAGGGGGCTTCCGGATTCGTAAAGTTCAGTTTTACGGATACTGTTTGTTAGATCCAGGTAAGCCGAAAAGGAATCGGCATGAACTTCGATCCTTTGGATACGGGAACCGACAGTGTAGTGGCTCATCATAACGGCATTGCATTCATTTGTGAAATGGATGATTGCATTATAGTGAAAACTTCCCGGGTGGTTTCCCTTCCGGGAATATGCGAAGACTTCGTCGAAATCTGCTGGTTCTTCGAGAGATGGGCCTGCAAGCCAACGGATTAGATCCACATGATGTATGGCATCGCAAATTATTGGACTGGGTATAGCATCTTCGGATCCATAAGCAAAAAGGGGAATTAATCCCTTGTTGTAAGTGGCTGATACATGAACGGCGCCACCGTGTTCCAGGATGAGGTTCTTGACCGCAAGAACTTCGGGATAGTAGCGGCGATTGACAGAGACAATCGTCTTCCCATTACTTTTTTCAGAAGAAGCCAGCATTCGCTCAGCTTCCTGAGAAGACATGCCCACTGGTTTTTCGATAGAGGTATGGAGATCGCGTTCTAGACAGTCTAGGACTATCTCAGTTAGATGAGCAGGCATTGTTTCTACGTAGACGACATCGAGCTGGCAGACGTCGAGCATTTCCCTGTAGTTACTAAAAACTTGTTCTGGAGCGTATTCCTTCCGAGCCTCCTCGAGACGATCGGGATTAATCTCAGCTACTGCGGCTAGCATCATTTCAGGCTCCTGATGGATCATGTCTAAATGGGATCGAGCATGTTGCCCGGCTCCGATCACTGCTACTCGTAAGGGATCCATTAATTATTTCTAAACGAGAAAATGGAAAAGTCAAACATGCCAGGCTACTTGGAATTCAACAGATTCAACGTAGAGTATCTCTAAATATCTGAACACCAACCTGATATTATTTTTGTTTCATGTTTTGCAGGATTTACAGAAGTTATCTCAAGGGTTTCAGAACACACTATTTAGCCCGATGTTCTTTTAGTAGTTTCGGATTTAGGACTGTGCCTATTCCAGGCTGATTGGAAAGGTGGTAATGGGAATTAGTGATGTGTTCCGGAGGGTCGATCAACTCGGAACGCCATGTGTTCAGGCCCCATGGATATTCCAATACTAAGAAGCCGGTGTGTGCCGCCATGACCTGAGCACTGGCTGCTAGTGTTACGGGCCCGAAGGGACCGTGGGGAGCCACTCGAATACCGCAGCTCTCGGCCATTGTCGATACTTTGTGAAGTTCACCAATCCCTCCAACGATTCCCACATCGGGCATTGCGATATGAAAGATCTCCCTTTGGAAAGCTGGCCAGAATCCCTGGATGAATTCGTAACGCTCACCTCCAGCGAGAGGAACTGCACAACGCTCTTTGACTTTCAAATATCCCTCCCAATCATCATTCGCCACAGGTTCTTCAAACCAGTAGAGGCCCACATCATTCAAGTCTTCGATTATGGCCAGAGCTGCTTGTGGAGTAAAGAGGCCGTAACAGTCCAGCATGATTTCAATATCGGGACCTACGGCAGCTCGTACGGAACGCACACATTGTAGGGATTCTTCCAGATGTTCTGTTGTTTCTATGGGACCCGGTCCTACGAATGGGGCGAGTTTAACAGCGCTAAATCCATCTGCAACTGCACCCTTAGCGCTCTTAGCAAAGGCCTCTGGGGTCAATCGATGGGTGGCCCGGGTGATGTTAGCATAGAGTCGGATAGTATCGTGATTGCTTCCACCAAAGAGTGTATGGAGCGGAACCTGCAACGACCGGGCAAGGATATCCCATAGACATTGTTCAATTGCGCTGAGAGAGCGTACTTCAACGAGTCCAAGTGTGTCTTTTTTTAGGTCTGAAATGATTGTATTGATAATTCGAGGATCACGGCCTCGAAGATTGTCTCCCATCTGCTTCAGTGTTGCTACGCATGCTGCGCGAGGGGCAGATGGATTCAGCTCTCCCAGACCAGTGATATTGCTATCTGTATGAATAAGTACGAATACCCAGGTCTCATAATTGTTTACCGTTACCGTTTCTAGTTCCAGATGTGTTATTTTCATATGGATGTTGTTTGAGATTATCGAATCCCAAAATACTTCTGTTCAAGGACGGGATAGCAGATTTTGTCTTCTTGTTTCTAAAGAAAACTTTAGACATATTTAGGGATTTCTAAGAGGTGAAAAAATTACGATACAATCTGGGATTCCTATTGGCAAGTTAACCGAAACATTCAGTCTACTAGGTATGAGTGACTTATGGAAAAAATCCCGCGGATATTATCCCGGTGATTGGGTTAGACCTAGAAGCAATGGAGGTTCATGGCGTCCTCTGGTCGATTGGACGGAGGTGTTTCCAGGGCACCGATCGGTCGATCGGAAAGGGCAGTTTAATCTCTACGACGCACCCGTCGACGTTCGTCTTGCCATTGAAGAAGCCGAAGGGTCTGAACCTCTCGAATTCGATGGGCAGGTTGATGATTTGGGAAATTCAGTTAAAGTTTGGAAATCTAAAGGAGGTTACCATCTACTATATTATGAGGATGGGCGAGTTGCTTACGCTTCAAGTGAAGATGCGTTTCATTGGAGGAGACCTTCATTGGGTATTGTTGAGAAAAACGGTAGTACCGAAAACAATCTAGTAACCGAAGTGGGTGGGGATGCTTTGAAATGCGTTTTTGAGGATCCAACTGCGCCCCCAAATGAACGCTTTAAGGGTATGGGGTGTGAGGGTGCATTACTTAATTCTGCGACTTGGGAGGTGGCAAATGAAGGGGAGGATATCGACGACGAGCTGATTGAGCAATGGTGGGCAGATCAGGAGTATCTTGGGCCCTCATTTAAGGGACCTAGATTAGTTCTGAAAGGGAGAGTGATTGGATGGACCTCTCCGGATCGGATTCACTGGAGACGGTGCGATCAGATTCTCGCTAACTTTCCGATGGATGGTGGTCTTTCTATTAGTTATGATGAATCCTCTGGCTTTTTCTACGGTTATTGTCGCCTACAGGGGGTTCCACAGGAGCAGTTCGACCTAATGGGTAAAGGCAAATGGGAGAGCGAGATTTTCCATCGAGCAATTGGCCTGACCCAAACTAGGGATTTCCTCAACTGGTCGGCTCCTAAGCTTGTCCTTTTTCCTGACGGACAGGATCCTCCTGATACTTCCTTTTATGGGGGTGACTATTTTTCCCATCCGGGTCTTGATGATCTCCACTGCATGTTAGTACAGGTTTACCACCACATAACAGATCATATGGATAGCCAGATTGCTTTTAGTCGAGATGGTGTGATTTGGCAGCGACCAGAGCGTAGGGCCATTATTCCAGCTGGTGTGGCAGGATCTAATGGACCGTCTATGGTGTATTCTTGGGGTAGTGGAATCGTTGAACTTCCGGATGGATTATGGGGTTCTCTATTCGGTGCCCACAATAAATTGCACAACGAGCCTCGTTTAGATGGGGCAAATTCATGTTCGTTGAGATGGGCGCGTTGGAAGCCCTTTCGGTTTTGCGGTATCGAATCCAAGGCCGAGGGCCGTTTTACCATTGCTACAATAAAGCGCACGGCTGACGAACTTAGATTAAATTACCACTGTAAGCCAGGCGGTTGGATTGAAGTTGAGATACTTCGCCAGATTCCTTCTCGGGTTCATCCAGATGTCGACCCGGTTCCCGGATTTACATTCACGGATAGTGACCGTCTCACAGGTGACTCTATAGACAGTGTCGTTACTTGGGGCGACAGGAGCGATCTATCAGAAGTCGGAGAGATGCTTGCGGTCCGCCTGAAAATGTTTCAAGCTAAAATTTTTGCTTACCAAATATAGTTGGTTAGAAGAATTAATTTAGCATCACCAAATGAAAATCCTTCTTCGCCAGTGTGATTTATCCGACGAGTACCTCCACTTTGTTGCTCAGATAGGGGCTGATGGGATCGATATTCATAATGCGGAGAGCATTCCTGGCTTCATCGAACAGGGCTATCCTGACGAGAAAGCGTTGCGCAGAATTAAGGAGCGAATAAATGGATTTGGTCTAGGTCTTTACCGGATTGCTCCACAGGACGAGCCGCTAGATTTTATGCTGGGGAATCCAGGAGGTGAAAAAGATATAGAGGACTTGAAAAGGACCATAGAAATTATGGGACGGCTCGAAATTCCTTTTCTCTCTACGCCCTTTCATTTTGATCATCCAGGTCATTGTGGAGCTGTGAAGTTCACTCATCGTTGTGGTTACCAAATGGGCGGGTTCAGTGTTGATAAAATGAACGCTAGCAGAACCGAAAAACCTTGGGAATTTAGGGTTACAATCGAAGAGCATTGGGAACGATCTCTCGAGCTCTTGCGAGCGCTAGTTCCCGTGGCGGAAGAAAACAACGTAAAACTGATAACCCATCCAGGCGACCCTCCGTTATCCAATGCTTACGTATCCCCACAGCGCTGGACCGACTTGATGTATCAGGTTCCAAGCACCCATAATGGTCTTCTATATTGCGTTGGCACACGCTATGAGTCAGGTGTGAACATTTGTGACGATATCCGGAGGTATGGGAGGAAGGGTCAGATATTTCACACTCATATTCGAAATGTAAGAGGACAAATCCCTACTCACGGAGGTTACCAGGAGGTTTCCATTGATGACGGGGATATCGATCTGTTCGCTGTTCTGAAGACCCTTCGTGAAGTGGGATTTGATGGCGGCCTCCAACTCGATCATATGCCTGATTATGCCTACGACGATCAACACCGTAAAATCGCTTGGGCACAAGCTGTTGGCTATGTCCAGGCTCTTTTGGCTGCGTTATATTGAGGTGTTTTCAGTAAGGATCGTAGGTTTTTAGATTACAGAGTTTCTTCGGGAACGGCCCAATTATTAACTGTGCATTGAAGGGTGAAACGAATTGTGAAGAGGGAAACTGCTAGGCAGATTGATTCTCTTAAGGTGGTTTTTGAGGGCGTAAGAGATTATGTTGCCACTGAACGCGAAACTAAACCTCTACGACTTTATGTAGAATGCACTGAAGGTTTAATCTCAGGCTCCGATATCCGTGTGGTTATATCCACCTTCCATTCTCTTACCCCTGATTGGCTATTTGAGGGCGTGTCAATAGAGGACGGGGAAGGTAAGTTAGTTCTTGGGCATGGCCTTCCAGTTGCCTGGCACGAGAAGGTACAAGGTGGGGTGGCACCGGCTGGAGGCGGGCTTGTTGGTAGACCACTAGGAGAAATATTTTTATGTACCGTTCAGGTGACTCGGACTGTTTCTTCTGGCTCGCGACTTGTATTTTTATTTCATGCCAATAGTTGCAATCACGCTGATGTGGAGGGGTCCCTTCAAGTAAAAGTAAGAACGCCCGAATCCTATGACTTCGAGTTGGTCGGGGCCTCATTACTCCTAAAGAATCATCCAGGTAAGGCCTCCCGTCTTGAGGCACGAATAACCGCTACTCCAGATAAAGAAGGGAACCATCGACTTGTTGTCTTTGCCACTGATGACAATTTAAATCCAATTTCAGATTTCCAAGGGGATCTTACTATAAATTCTAACAACCCAGTATCGAGTTTGCCTTCAGCTATCGTAACTGGAAACGACGGACGTGCGGTAGTTGAGGGAATTAAAGTCGATGGGGCTAAGCCTGTCCGTATAACGGTTAAAGAACAAAAGAGTGGCATGAAAGCTAAAACAGGGCCCGTGTCGACCTCTCTCGGCACTAACCGCAAACATTTTTTCGGAGCAATGCATTTTCATACTCGTCTTTCGGTAGACGGCGACCGAGATCCTCGGGCCGCCTACGCGTATGCACGGGATTATCTCAATCTTGATGTCGTCGCTATGACCGATCATGCCCCAATCGGTCCCGCTTGGGACGAATGTCTCGCAACCAATGAAGAGTTCTACGAACCGGGACGGTTTGTAACCATTCCCGCTTGGGAGAGTTCAAATGCATATGGACATGCGAATATTTATTTAAGAGCGCCTGATTCTGAGGGTGGAACTTGGTTGTGGAATCCAGATGTGTGTCCTTCGGATGTTAGTTTTCCAGACGACGTTGTTGTTGTGCCTCATCACCCTAACACTGGTGAATTGATTGAGCAGGGAACTCACCGTAAGTTATTGAGTAAAGGAATCTTTTGGTCAAAATATGACTGGTCTATACGCAATCCCAGGGTGGGGTTGGTCGAAATAGTCCAGCAGCGAGGTAATTTTGAAGCCGATTCTCTCGATGATTATTGGGGAATCAATATGGGCGGGCAGAGAGCTTCTGTCCAGGATGCGTTGATACGCGGGTGGAGGCTTGGATTCGTTGCTGGTACCGACAATCACCAAGGCTATCCAACCCAGGGGAGAGATGGACAATACGTTGGAATGACATGCTACCGCGCTTCAGAATTAACCCGAGATGCTATTTGGTGTGCCTTAGATCAACGCAGGACCTACGCTACTTCCGGGGTGCCTATCGTTTGTGATTTCTCCGTTAATGGAAACCCATCAGGAGGTGAGGGATATCTAAGTGAGGGTAGCCCAGTCTTTTTTTCTGCTAGTATTCACGGAACGGCCTCTATCGAAAGGGTCGAGATTATGTCCATGGGAAAACTGGTTTGGCAGCTAAAACCAAATACCATTGATGTTGAGATTGATGAAGAGGAATTACCGGCACTGAAAACAGATTGGGCATACTACTACCTTCGACTTCGTCAAGAGGATGGACATCGAGCATGGCTCAGCCCAGTCTGGTTAGAGAGACGTTGAATTTAGGGTTTAGGACGTATTAGCTGGCTCCAGTTATTAGGTTGCTATGTGGTATTTGTCATCTCCAGGAGCTGGGTCTATTCTGAAGCAAGGCAAAAAACAGGCCAGGTAATCGTAAACTTGAACACAAGCCTAGACGAGAGGGGCATGAGAATGCATATACCGAGATTACTGTTTGTAGAGAGGGCAACCTTTGGCGGTACGGAAGTTCTTAGTCAGTGTTGACTGAAACCTAAAAAAGGTAGATCTTCCGGTCCATAATGTCTTTTAGAGTTAAGAAACGGGGCCGTTTGACCTATTACTACACCGGAGATGCTCCGGTTCTTTCTAATCTTGTAACCGAGGAACTTGGAGGTGGTGACCTGAAAATTCACTTTGCTGGCCTTACAGGTGGCTACTCAGCCAAGAGTGTTCTGAATCGTCAGGAGCTTGTTACAATGGAGCCTGAGATAGAGGTCGAACTGGTTTTCCGTTCCTGGGAGAAGTGGTTGCAAGATGCCAAGATTTGTGACTCCATTGGCAAGATTGACTTCGTTGAATTACACGCTTTCGCTTCACAGCCAAAAGCCCCGGATCCCCGACTTGATCCGGCTGGGTTCTTGAACGAGCAGAAACGTCTATATCAGGCCTATGCTGATGCTTACAGCGGATTCTTTCGGAAGCACATGAGTCATACTGGGGTGCCTTCGAGATTTACTGTACATGTCGTGGATTTTCCAGATAAGGCTGCTTCTTATGAGTTCTATAGCGTCGGGTTGTATCAAATTGCGCTGCACAAGTAACATATAATTTCCCAACCTTGATACCTTGTCGCTTCCTTTTGATTCCATCGGTTTTATCAATTCAAGTAGGATAAGGATTGCTGGCTCTTTTCGCTGTTAAAAACCCCCCCCGGGGTTGGTTTTAAATTAAGGCATTCTGAGAGTGCCAAAGGTAAGTTGAAAATTGGAGGTAGGGTTTTCTATGAATGATTTTCTTTCTTTATCAGCTGTGGATCAGGCTGCTGCCATAAAGAAAAAGTCGATTTCAGTGGTAGAGGTGGTTCAGGTTCATCTTGATCGCATTTCAGAAGTGAACCCAGCTCTTAATGCCGTGGTCCAGTTGCGAGCTGAGGGAGCTTTGGCTGATGCTCGTGCTGCTGATACCACACTTGCCCGTGGCGATGAAACTGGGCCTTTGCACGGTGTACCTATGACGATCAAGGATTCGATCGATACTGCCGATTTGATTACGGCAGCTGGTACCAAGGGACGGGAATCCTTTGTTCCGAGTAGGGACGCTTCGGTGGTGGCTCGTTTAAGAAAGGCTGGAGCAATACTTCTTGGGAAGACCAATACTCCCGAACTCACATTAAGTGCTGAGACCGACAATCTGCTGTATGGTCGAACAAATAATCCCTATGACACATCCCGTTCTACCGGTGGAAGTAGTGCTGGTCCTGCTGCAATCGTAGCTTCCTGTGGTTCCGCATTTGATTTGGGTAGTGATACCGGAGGAAGCATTCGTCAACCCGCACACTTCTGTGGAATATCTGGGCTAAAGCCAACCTCCGGCCGTGTTCCTAGTACTGGACATGTCCTCTCCTATGACTTGGGTGTATTGAGTCTTCTTACCCAGATTGGCCCCCTTGCACGGTCGGTTGAGGACATAAAACTTATTCTGCCTATCATTTCAGGAGTTGACGGATACGATCCCAGTGTGGTTCCGATGCCTTTAGGTGATCCTGGACAGGTAGACCTTAGGAAACTTCGCGGAGTGTTTTGTATCGACAATCGAATTGTGTCACCGACTTCAGAAACTATAAAGCTGATTCAAGATAGTGTCAGTGTACTTGGAGACGTTGGGATCAACTTTGAAGAAGCTTGGCCTGATGAAGCACTTGAAGCGTCCGAGTTGTTTCACGAGCTTATTCTCGCCGATGGTGGCGTATGGGTTGAGAAAATATTAAAGGAATGTGGTACTACAGAGGTGCATCCTTTGTTGAAGGATCGTTTTATCGGGGGGGCTCCGATCTCTGTTTCCGAATACACAGCTTTACTAACACGGATTGATTGCTTTCGCAGTGGAATGCTTCGGTTTATGGAGAATTACGATTTTATTCTGTGTCCAGTAAATGCTTTTCCTGCCGCACGGCATGGAGAGATTTTCGCAAGGGGAGATGGATATACCTATACTCGGACATTCAATATGACAGGTTGGCCTGCTTCAGTGGTAAGAGCAGGAACTTCTCCTGAGGGGTTGCCTATTGGTGTTCAGGTTGCGGCGCTACCGTGGCGCGAAGATTTAGTGTTGGCGGTTTCAGCTTTTCTAGAATCTAGATGGGGGGGGTGGAAGCATCCACCGCTTTAGTAAGAACAGAGACTATTGAGAAAACCTATGATGTTCTTTTCTATAGAGCTTGCTAATATTTCTACATAGCTTGTAAATTATTTATCACACAAATGGGTTAGATCGAGGTCGGAAGATTGGATTAATCGGTTTATTCTCCAAATATTTCGGGAATGTTGCTTGTCGTTGGGAAATAGTCTGACATGAATGATAGCGAATTCACGATCCACACTGAGAACGTCCTTCGGAATGGTTACACTGTGATCCCGGGCATGCTTACTTCAGAGGAATGTGATATTGCTACTCATGAATTAAACCGACTCTTAAAGAGTAAAGAACCAGGTAATTTCGAGTGTGTTTTCAATAAGGCTCAAATTTTTGAACGGTCCTACCAGATTCCGGAACTGCTCCGAGTTGTGAGACATTTTTTGGGAGAGGATGCCGTTCTTTGTGCGGTTCATGGTTCGGTTATTGAACCTGGGGGTGGGATTGCTGGTTTGCATGCTGATGGCGATGTTACCGGTCATTTACGGCTGAGGTCACAAGCGCCGATTGATCGCGATAAGCGAATTACAAGTCATGCTATGAGTATAAATACGATCTTTTGTATCAGTGATTTCACTAAAAGGAATGGGGCTACTCATCTTGTGCCGGGAAGCCACCTTATTGAATCTCTCAGCATTCCTGATGATGCTGTTGAAAAGACTCACATCATTGAAGCAGAACGCGGATCAGTATTGCTCTTTCATTGTAACATTTGGCACGGAACATCGGAGAATAGAAGTTCACAGAACCGGTATGCTATGATCGCGCCGTGGCGCCGTAATTGGTCGAAAGGTCCCTACGAGCTCTGCCGGATGGTTAGGTCTGATGTACTAGAACGGGCTGGAGAAGAAGGAAGACGAATATTCGGATTCGATTCACTCCAGCCCTACCTTGAGAAATGGCAATGGGATCGAGAAAGAGGGGAACCTAAGACTGAATTTTTAGGATTGAAGCGGGATTGATCGAATAGGCAGCCTGCATTTCCTTTTTGCTGGATTTTCTAGATTTTCCTTAAAAATGCCGTCAGAGGGAGGATTAGCAACATTGCCCCTCCGGCCGTATAAAATGCAATATCCAGGCCCCATTTATCTCCAGTAAGTCCGAAAATGATGGGGGCAAAGGCTGAAGCAATAAAATTGAGCGTGTAATACATGGCGTACCCACGGCTGCGTCGTGTTGGAGTAAAAATCGGAACTAGTCCTATATAAAGCACCGATGATGTACCGTTAAGAACAAAGCCAAAAAGGGGTAGGAAAATGAACAATGCTTGATTATTACCAATATGAGGCAAAGCCAAACACCCTAGAATCATAAGTGTCTCTGTCAGGATTATAAGGCGTGCGGCCCCTAGTTTTCGCATAGGCATGCCACAAATAAGCTTGCCCATTGCCCCTCCCAAAAAGGTTAGTGATATACACCATCCTACGTTTGTTTCCGTGATTCCATCTCGAATCAACAGGAATCCGAGGAACGCCATAACCGCTGATCTAATTCCGGTGTCCAGGGAACCAATCAAAGCATAGAGACCAAATTGTCCAGGGTGGGCAATACCCCATTTCTGGAGGCGATGGCCGAGCCCCAAACCTCCCTGGGGAGGAATTCCAGGTTTATCGTCTTGTTTTCTGCCTCGAAGTTTCTGAATTTTTATATCTTTTCCAAAGGAGATGAGGTAGATAATTCCTACTGCTATCCCGGCGCAGCCAAGAAGGCCACAACTGCCGCGCCATCCAACGAATCCGATCATGATCCCGGTTGCCGCGGGGAATACAACTTTTCCTACATCGCCAAAGAAGTTTAATGTTCCGATCGCCTTACCCGATTTTTCTCCTGTAAAGGTGTCAGCTATGAGACCCGTGCCGACAGGATGGTACACCCCTCCCCCAATACCGGCTCCAAATACGGCAAGCAATGCTATTGGAAAAGAGAATGCAACAAGAAGAGCAGCATAGCCTAGGCCAAAGATGATAGTCCCCGACCCAAGTAGGAGAATTGCTCCAAGACGTTCGGCTAGAAATCCAGCCGGAAGTTGTGCTACACAGATCGCACCGTAGTGAATGGTCTTTAACAGGCCAGATGCGGTATAATCGAGCCCAAGATCAACTGCGATAAAAGGGAGGAGTAGGGAGAGACTGGCGACATAACCGTCGTTGACAATGTGGTGTAAGTTACACCACCAGAGATGCTTCCTGGAATTATCGGATGATGAATTCTTCATCATTGTTTGAGATCCTGAAGCAATCTTCGAAGGCCTATCTTCTGTAAACCATGGGGGATGGTTTCGCGATTACAATCAACAGGATTGAGCCAGTAAAAAAAATTAGTAGATGATTGGATACAGAATGCTGAATAGAAATTCAAGTGTTCTAGATTACCCAGTTACATCTAGATTTCAATGTTCACTTGTTATAGGTCCCGCTTGCTGAGAAAGAAAATGGATACTCCGGACCTGAAAGAATTTAACCGAAGCTACTACCTCGATACTTTGATTTTAAAGAGTTGTACATAAGAGCTTCAATTAAATAAAATTCAGGCTTCATAAGGAATTTATGGATCGCTTATTAAATCCTAGACATTGACTGATATATGCTTCTTTAGTTTGATATTTGTTTTCGATCCATTCGGTATTGTCATTGTGTAAATTGATGGTAAAATTACTTCCGTAATATTTGTGACTGATCTGAGAAATTTCGTTTCTTCTGACAGGTGTTTGAAGTAGAGGCAAACCTTCGGACAGTTTTGGTGATTGGAGATATACCGGGTTTTGGATGGTGAGTCCTAGGGGATCTAATGGTGTCTATCGAACGCGATAAATTTCTCAAAGAGGGCTACTTGATTGTTAAGGGAGTCATTCCGTATAATAGACTCGAATTCGTCAAAAAGGCATACGAATCGCTCGTCGATCGGCAGAGGAAAATCTGGAAGGAACAGCGTAAAGATGGGGATCCTTCTGGTGGGGAATGGGAAACTAGTCCCCAACCGCGCTTACTCTTGCAGCGGCCGCCATTAGGTCGTCAGATTGGTCCGGAAGAGGCCCCCGCTGTTAATGTTTGGTTGGAAGAGAAGATCCGCGGAATCAGTATTGAACTTCTTAAAGAGCCTAGGGCGGCTGTTACTGAAATGATGATGATGTGTAGTCCCGTAAGGGACTACGGTCCGGCACCGTGGCATCGCGATATTCATCCTATCGATACTGCTCCCCTTCAGGGCTACATAGACGATATTATTGAGGGTGGTCCACGCTACATTCAATGGAACATTCCTCTCTATGATGATAGTGTTTTGTGGGTTGTTCCCGGCAGTCATTTAAGGACAAACACAGTAGAAGAGAATGTAAGTCTTTTGAATGATCCTCGTCGACCCTTGCCTGGAGGAGTGCAGACATTTCTCGAGGCAGGTGACGGCGTTGTCTACATTACTCCGATCCTGCATTGGGGCAGCAATTACAGTTCAAAATTTCGTCGAACTATTCATGGAGGTTTTTCTGCTTATCATTGTTTTCCTGATCTCTCATTTATCGAACACCTCGACTCCGAATCCAAACATGTCTTCGACCATTGGAATCGGCAATCTGACGATATGAAGGCGCATACGGAATCAGCGTTGCGGGCCGTAATTGACGCGAACGGAGCCGCATACAACAAAGCCTTAGAAAGGCTTCATCCGAAACGGGGTGAAAAGGGTAAGCTTCTAACCACTGTGTTCCTATCCAAAGCTGCTCTTTCAATACGACTCGGAAAAGATCCTCCCTATCCTAGTATTTCAGAAGATCTTTTGAACTGCGTCCGGAACCCTCACTACACAACTCTTAACTGGGGGCCTGAATTTTCTAATCGATTTTCAAAATCGGAAGCTGAATTACTTTGGCATCGCTTCAAGCCTCTCGATACTTTGCTTCAAACGGATAAAGAACAGTTTCAGCCAGGTTTTCAATCTGGGCCTATGAAGTATTACTTCAATGATATGCCGTCAAATTACACCACAACAAAATTTATCGCGAGTTGGTCCTGAATAACGGGATATTCTCTATTAACAAGTATAGTGGGATAAAATGCTAGTATGCAAATTTCGTCTCCACTTTTAGCAATCTTCAGATATTCTAGATATTAGCCATTGAGGTGACTGTCGTTTCGATGCAGAGGTGTTAGCTTTTGAAATGTCTTTTTCAAGTTATGAAAGCGGTTTTTCCTTTAGAGTCAGTTAATCACGATTTTCTCATTTGATTTTGCACTATCATAGAGTGCATCAAGTATCCGCATAAAGGTATAGGCTTCCTCAGCATTTACTTCTGGCAATACTTCTCCAGCAATAGCCATTGCGAAATGTTCAATCTCGTAATAGAAGGGCGAAGCTCCAGCCGGGGCGGTAGTGTGAGGGATGTCATATTCCTCAGTAATCTCCTCACGTTCGTAGCCGTTTTCGGTTAGTCTAAAAATCGCTTGGTTAGGTTTTTCGTCGGCATTTTGGTTGATGAGACCACAACGTTCGTTTCCTGCAACTGCTCCTTCTTCCCCGTGCAATTCACAGATTCGGGGCGAGTCGGAGTGGGAAGAGTTTGTTACGTCAATCTGAATGGTTGCTCCCTCGGCGAAACCAATAATGCCGCTAAAGTAATCTTCCGATGGGCCTTCCGGCCCATTATAAATTGGGTGAATATTATGTTTGGTGGCGAACGCCCATTCTGGAGCCGGGGAACCCATCCACCACCAGAGAAGATTGAGGTCGTGAGACATATGTTGCGCTAGTACGCCTCCTTTCATGCCGTAAATCAGAAGCCATCGGTCAGCATCAGCGTGTGAATGAACCGGGCGGGCATTTTTACTGAAGTAACGGCCATGATACGGCCGACCAATCTTACCTGATTTTATTGCCGCTCGCACGGAACGGTTTTGTGGATAGTGCCTCAGGTAATAAGAGAATTGGATTACCTTTTTGGCACGTTGGGCTGCGGCTTCCATCTTGAGGATTTCTGGTGCTCTAATAGCATGTGGTTTTTGAACCATCACGTGCTTGCCGGCCGAAAGGCTGTCAATTACCATTTTTAGCCGTATATTAGGTGGTACACCGAGATAGACGGCTTCGATTGTTTTATCTTCGAGAAGCTCTCGATAGTCGTGATAAGCCTTCGGAATTGAGAATTCGTCAATTACAGGTTGAAGGCGATCTGTATTGAGGTCTGCCATTGCTACTGAATTAATTCGAGAGGGTAGTTGCGAGGCGGAGAGGGCTGCTTGGCGGCCAGTAAACCCGGCACCAATGATTCCAAGACGGATGGGATGGAAGTTACGCATGTCGAAATTTTAGTTTTGTACGGTATATTTTGTGCATGTAGGCTACATCATTCCGGTTTTTCTGATCACGAGAATAGTTGATTAAAGAAACTGGGTGTAATCAATCATGCCCTGGTCGAAGAAATTAAAACGTTCCGAAAGTGTCTGGAAGGTTATCCTCTAGACAGATACTGTTTCTTCAGCCTATGGGTATAGGTATTACTTGCCGAGAGATGCACTGTTTCACTTAACCGGTCCGAAGTGAGTGCTCCACTTGTCTGAAAGAATGCGTCCCGTGGATATCAAATGATCTCGTTCCCCTTTGGATATTGGTTGGAAACGTCGAACCCATTCGATGTTTTGCAATAGTTCTGTTTCTCTGTAAACTCCGATTACAGCAGTAGTTATTCCGGTCAAACTCAGGGCATATCGTAGGGCGAGTTCGTGCTCTGAATTTCCCGCCGATTCCATCGCCGATATGCGTCCATCCTCTCCTTTAGAGAATCGATATTCCATTTTTTCGGCACCCCCGTAGACCTTCATCGCGGCAACGCCAACGTTTTGTTTGCGTGCAAGATCTAGGACCTTTCCTTGGAAGTTGTAGGTGTGCAAGTCGCCTGGATTTAGTGCTACCATAATGACATCGATTTGAGCTTTCTTCAGAATTTCTTCTACTTTCCATGGTCGGTTGTGTGCCGTGATACCGATAAAGCGCGTCCAACCTCGTTTTTGTGCTTCACGCAAACCTTCAAGTGCACCTTCAGGGCCAAGTAATTTTTCAACATTACGTTCTCCCATGTGATGAACGTAAACTAGATCCGCGTGGTCGGTCTGTAGGTCCCGAAGACTAGTTTCAAGAATCTTCAGTGCCTCTTTCTTTGTATCAACCTGTGTTTTTGTGGCGAGGAAGACCTCGTTGCGTCGGCATCGCATAATTTCACTCAGCTGACGATGGGCGTTGCCGTAACTAGGAGCGGTGTCGATATAGGTAACGCCTAAATCGATGGCACGATTGTAAAGCGAGGTTGCATCATTATCCGCCATTCCGATACCGCCAGGACCGGTTCCTAAGCCTAGCATCGGGACTGACTCCCCTGTCTTGCCCAAAATACGATGGGGTAGGTATCTGGTTGTTAAGTCCTTGAGTGGTTCAATTACACCTGTGGCCATGCCTTCTAATCTGGAAGAACTCGCTGTAAAAGCGAGTTCATAAGTAAGAATTTGCTTTCAGTATATAGGCAAACGGAGGGTGTTGGCAGGAAATCTAAGCTGAAATTTATTATCACAAAAATATATATCTAAAAGATTTAACGAACTAGGCTATTTAAAAGGTAAAGTTGTTATATTTTCCAAATGGAGACCTGTTGAACAGAAGCACTCAATAATTCTATCACGAGTTCATCACTTCGAAGGGGCCGAGTTCATCATCGACAAATGAGCGGTGGTAGTTTTTCCCCATCAGATAGCGAGTTTCCAATTCTACGTCGCGTACGATTAAGGGAACGGTGAGTGCTGGGTCCCGTTTGCGCAGGATGATTTGCAATTGGTTTTCTCCCATCATCGGCCAATGGTTGCTTTCGAGTCTATAGACAAACCAGTAGGCGCAACCAGCACGGTAACGTGGTCGGGTCATTCGGTACATCTCATTAATCTTCCGTAAGGAGGAATTTGGTAACTCAACTCCGTTGAGAAGAAAATCCACGCGATCAAGCTCAGTGCAATTATTGAGACGTATACGGAAGATAATTTCGTGCACTCGTCCGACTGTATCCCACTTCTTTAGGTCATCGCTTATGTTGATGTTCACGGTACCAGGTTCTCCAACCACTAATTCTATGGGCAGTTCTATTCCTATACCGGGTTCGGTTTTGGGCTCTGGATATCTTCCAGTTGTGGTAGGTACATAATAGAATTTATCCCTTGATGCCATGATGTCAGGGTGGGGTAATTCGCGCAATTTTTCGTAAAATTCAGCCTTGTATGGCCAGAGACCGAACCAGTGTGCCAGGTAGAGTCCGTCTATCCCCTGGGCCCAGTAATTACAGGCACAGGCCCGTGTTATCGAGATGGGTCCCTCTCCGAGTCGATCGGAGTCAACATGGGACTGGATGGCTCCGATAATGCGGCAATTGGATCCTTGCGCAATTCGCACGAGATTGCTGTAATCAGCATTTGAATTGACTAGTTCGGGTCCCGAGAAGGTTTGCCCGACGAGTGCTTCTACGATCTCAGCTTTAATCCAGGCTTCGACGTCCATTCCGACACTGTAACAACCCTCAATACTTGCTGGAATGCGAATTACAAGTTCTCGGTTTGTTCCGCTGGCTTTAACCGCTTCATGTACTTCTGCGATCCAATGAGTTAGTATAGGACGTCCCGTTTCTATCTCATCCGGATGAAAGTAGTATGGTGTGTAATTCATTTGGAGTTCGAAACCGTCAACATCGTAGTTAGACAACGTTTCTTGAATTAGGGAGAGACGTTCTCGCCGTACATCTTCGTGCATAAAATCCAAACAGGTAAAAGCTGTGGATTCTTTTTCTACTCCAGGTTTGGCACCAATTTCCAGGTGAGTGTTATCAAACCGAAAGTCAGAACAGCGGACATCGGATTCGCGAGTGCCTCGCCCTTGTTGCACAAGTAGCGTTGGATAAAATGCAAGCCCCTTTTGATGGGCTCGGTTGGAAACAATGCGAAGGGGATCACAGCCGGTTTCTATTAGATGTTTAGCATTCTGGTGGGCACGACGAAAGATTGGATGCGGCCATCCTTCTACATTGTGGCCCCATAGCTCGCCTACCTTGGTTTCGTGTAGGACTGTACGACCGTCCCCGAGGCAGAACATAATTGCGTCGATATTGGTTCCAGCCAATTCGTCGACTGAAGCTTCATATTCCTCCTTTTGAATTGGTGGCTCATACATGTAGATTAACGGATGTCGGCCATCGTGATAGAACATTAATTTTGGGCGATCGGATATTTTGTTCATTACTTTAGGTAGACTTTGACTAAGGATTACGAGATTCCGGTCTCGTTAGTGGAGGGTAGCAGAAGTATGCAATAAAGAAACACAATGCTTCTTCTTGGTGAGCACGAGTTCCCATAACAAAGTAAATACGGGGTGGTCTTTAGAACGGTATGGAATTCCTGATCGAGCTCGACGAATGCATTCCATCGTCGAGTTCCAAGTATCCGGGTACAATATCAGATCATCTGAACCAATCATAGTGGAGCCCCAGGCCTCGGTTTTGAAGGGGCAGATCTATGCGATTTCCGCCTTGAGTAGAAGATTCCTTAAGTGCGAGTTCTACTTCGATTGCGATTCCGACACGGCGCCCAGAATTTTTAGGTTCGTCGAGTTCCCCGGCTAAACACCGAAGTAGGTCGTCGAGACAATAAACAGCGCCGTAGGGAACATTGAAGTTCGGCTTCGGCCAAGGAAGTTGTGCTCTACCTTGAGTGTTGTTATCCGTTTCGACATCCTTCCACAATCTCCAACCATTTTCAAAATCAAATACCAATTCACCTGTATCGCCTGTAATCCTGACGCCGCTAGAACCTTTTCGGAAATGAACTGCAAAGTCATTGCTCCAAGCAAATCCTTGGCCAACGAATTCATTGCTGCCGCTCTCTCGGCGATGTTCATCGCCGATTCCAACCACCCATTCGGGCAATTTATCTAGGAAGTATGACCAGTTCTGGTGTTGTGCAAAAACGTTGCCAGTTTCGATGGACAACAATTTTCCAATATGACCGTTACGAAGAAGTCTCTTTGCTATTTCGAAGGAGGCGTGGGTAGTGCTGATGGAGCCACAACTCAGCGGAACGCAGGCTTCTGAGCAGGTATTAACCATTCGGTCGACTTCCTCTAGAGTGTGGGCCATGGGCTTCTCGGTCATGATGGCTTTAGCTCCGCATTCGACTGCCAAACACGTCAAGTCTGCTCGATGCTTAGTGTTTGTTGCCACCGCGACAATTTCCGGATTGAGCTCCTTTAGCATTTGCTCGGCATCAGTGTAAGTGGCGTCTATTCCATATCGTTGGTTGAAAATCTTGAGTCGTTTTGGATCCCTATCGGCGGCGCTTATGAGCTCTACTTTAGGGCAATTGTGGAGGGCATCGCAATATGAGGTTGGATTTCCTTCTCTATTGGGACGAATGCGGTGATGGGTGTGTCGGTGGATATCGAGAGTAGGGGTCGGGCGATTGACATCATCTATATGAAAGCGCTTTTTTGAGCGCGGAGCCAAATCGTATAGCATTCCCATCCAGCCGAGTCCGATAACGGCGGCGCGATATTTTTTCATTTTAGGTTTTATCTTTGCGAGTTATTTGAATGTTCATATCTGTCTATGTTAAACGAATCAGCAATTTTGGTGACGATTGCCTGTTCGATTCGAAATCTACGATTTCCTGTAGCATACGCCCCAAGGCCCTTGGAAGGCTCATCTTTCCCTCGGCCAATTTTGCCCCCAACGGATACACCACTTGGAAGCTTGAAAGAGTAATGATATGGGTTGTTAGTTGTTTCGGGAGAAATGGTTCTCGTTTTAGGTGTTGATTCGTTAATTGGTGATACCTCATAAAGTTCACCTGCCTTGGTCTCAAAAAGGAGAATTTCTCCTTCGAGATTGTCTGTTGGGGTTTTTCTTCCCGGATTTTTACCCTTTGATACTCGACACGGTTTATTCCATGGGTTGCGTAGTCGGCAAGTCTCGCCGAAACGGGACTCAATCTGAACGAATTCAATCACGCCTCCACGGATTGATGACGTAACTAGGAATCCTCCCCTGGCGAGTAAGCTAAAGGAAGCGTCCCATTCCTGTGGCCATGCAGGAAAGATATTAATAATCTCAGGTTCCCCTGGTGTCGGTGAGATACTTTGCATTAGGCCAATCTGAAGGGTCATTGTAATCAAGCCAGAATGCTCAAGGCCCATTGACTGTATACCCTGTTCGAATGCACTGAGTCCGTTAGCGAGGTGCGGCCTGTAAACGTAAAAATTAGCTGCAAGGATCGCGGGTAAATCCTCTCCACGTCCGGCCATGGCAAAGGCAATCGGCGTACGGACTAGAGATGGAAGCCAATGTCTCCCAGACATAATCTTCAGGTGATTGGGACATAAGTCTATGAGAAGTTGTACAATCCTATCTTTGTCCGGATCGTTGTTCTCCATAGTCCATGCCTCAAAGGTCTCAATCGGATGGGCCCATATGTCTTCATATGGGTAATGGCGGCTGTTGATATTAACTCCGTCAAAGTGCCCAGCTGCCCAAACGTTTTCATTCAGTGTTCCCCAAGTGAGTGCTTTCGATTCCGTCTCGTGGCCCATTGGGAATGGTGCTAGGTTATCGATTATGTCCTGCCATTCAGAACGCAGATCTGCGTCCTCGTTAAGAATTATAGAAGCTCGTATTGCGGGCGGAAAAGTGCCGCGTATCGCAGCTAAATCCTTGAGGCTGTCTTTCACGAGAAAGAAAGATTCCATAACATTGGTACCTTCTAAATGATACAGTCCATCTGTTCCTTTTTTTATCAGGTGCCGATAAAATTCAACTGTCCCACGAAGAAGAGGATAGGCCTTATAACGAAGCCAGTGGGTGTTCCCAGTGCAACGGTAACGCCACCAGGCCTGGAGAGCAATCTTGCTCCCAGTAGAAGCAATATGGCCAATGGAACAATATGGATTTGTCCCAGGGAATTCACTATCGCGATGGTGTTTGCAGATATTGTGGAGGTGTGAATCGTGCTGACAAAGGGCTAAGGTCGGAGGAGATAAGGTGTCGCTTTTGGTACGACCGAGGAAGTAATTCCGGAACTCTTCGCTGTTTTCATTGGGGAGGAGGGTAGGTCCATCAACTGGAGAAGTCTCAGGAAAATATGCTCCCCCAGCGACCCCCCAACGCTGTTGGGCTGCCTTTTCGCAGAGAGGTAATTGCTTTACGTACATATTAAAATATGGATCTGTAATGTCCATTGCGTCGGCGGCAAAAAGAGGGCGGTACATCGACTCGACGATCCAATGCCAGAGTTGTGTACCGAGATGTGGAATGTCACCCTCAGTTTGAAAAATCAAACCAGCGCCCTGAGGAACAGGCACATCGCCGCGGGATGAAGATGCTGAGTAGTAGAGATGTAATACCCGAATTCGTTCCATGAAATCAGCTAAGCCATCTTGGCTTGTCATATGGACAAATGTACGGGACCAGAAATTATGCCACCACCTAGTATGCTCAACACGAAGGGATTTATAGGAACGTTTCTTTGTGTTATGGAGCTCTAACAGGCAACGTTTACTGAGAGCGTCTTCCTTTCTGTTTGAGGCTGTGGTTGAAACAAGGATAGTCCTTTTCCCCTGGCCTGAGGCTGCTATTATGGAACGGGCCTGAGGTATACCCTCAGTAATTATTTTACGTTGAAATTTGGCATGAAGAGGTTTCTCATCCCATTGCAAATCATCCGATTGCCAGGTTGCTTTTTCAGGGTTTTCGATTCGTGTTTTACCTCCTCCTACGTGGAGGGCAACTGCAGATCCCCCGTTGTACTCTTCATTTCGAAACTTCCGAGTCTCATGAAAATTTTGTTCTACTAGGATTATGTCTTCCAATTCTCTGAATTGGTAGCGTGCAGTGTGAGTTCCTGTATCAATTTCTTCGGACACCCAAGTGTTTGAAGGCCAAAGATAAAGCGGTGTTATCACTTTCGGTGGCCGCCACATCGATATTGTGACCGTAATATCCTTGGGTATTGACCGCTGATCTTCGACTTCTAGGACTAAGACGTCTCGTTCCGAGGAAACAAAGCATTGGACACGAACATCGCCACATTCGATTGTGCAATTGGCGTCGTAGATGGAAAGGCGTTGGCAAAAGGATTTTGCTTTATTGAAAATCGATTCACCGAAATCAACTTCAAGGCGGGAACATGGACCTCTATAGTCAACCGGACATCCGTGGGATCCTGCATGATTTCTGTCTGAAGAAAAGAGATCGTTACGGTTAATTTGGAATCGGATGGATCTTGGCGTAGTCCAAACCGTTGTTCCCATGCAGCCGTTGCCAATAGGGGTTCCTTCGATGGATACCTCTGCAGGGCTGTTGTAGATTACGTCGGCCCGTGAGACTAATTTTCTGTAGTCTACATCGAACAGATTCGATTTTTTCATCCTCCGGGTATCTTGATGTCCGATACATTGTGAGTCGAGTTTAGAGAACTGAAAACCAAAAAAAATTGCCATACAGTTGTTCAGAATATCTCGTAATAAAGTATGTTCGGATAGTTAATTAAAATGTAATGTTTATTAACTTGCGTCTTCAGAATACTAGGGAGAATTAAATTATCCACCTCATAACAAAATCAGCGAAATTTAACTATCTGTGAGGAGACACGATAAAAGAAAGTTGGAGAACGATCGAAGGGTAGACCGATTACTCCAATCGGAATACGGGCGATCTTCGTATTGGGAGATTCTACTCCAGGCAGGCCGAAAAGATTCGATGATTAGTTTGCTAGAATCGACTCTCCATCTTCCGGGAGATGTAATCGAATGCGGGGTGTATCGAGGTAATTCATTTCAATTGATTTGTCGGGCCGTGGCTGAAACCTCCCCTGACAAGAGGATCTATGCGTGTGACAGTTTTGAAGGTTTTCCCAAGAAGAAGGTGGGGAGGATTGACCTAGGAACTCATTGGATTCTGAGCCGAGTTCGACGGAAATATCGTTTATGTCAGGATACGCCTGCTCGATTAGAGCGATTTTTCGAATCCTTCAATGTTAATGGGCAGATTGTGAAAGGGTTTTTTTCGGAAACCCTTGAACGGTTCTCAAATGAACAGTTTTGTTTCATCCATCTTGACTGTGACTTATATGTGTCATACGGACAATGCCTCGAGCTTCTCTACCATACTCTCGTGCCGGGAGGCGTCTTTGTCTTTGACGATTACGGCTCACCGAATTGGCCCGGAGCGAAGGAGGCGGTTGACGAGTTCTTTTCGAGCAAGAAGGAGTCGGTTTGCCTCTGTGAGGATCTGCCAATACCATCCTGGTATGTGCGAAAGCCTCAATAGGACAATTTTACCGAAATCATACCAAAGTGTTTTGGCTGCCCTGCCTTAATTCTTGCCGCAATCCAGAAACCATTTTCGGGTAGTCGGTGAAGACGCCGTTAACGCCGTAACGCAGCAACTTTTCAAGTGCTTCTTTTGTTTCCGTTAGTGACATTGCCCAGACGGGTCGACCCAATGTGTGGGTACTATCAATCAGAGTGGAATCCTTATGAATCCAATCTGGGAATAATCTTATGATGTCGATTCCCTTTTCAGCAAAGATCTTAATGCTTTTCTGGTTAGGAATGAATCCCAAGGTGCGAAGGTTAGGGTTTAAGTTTTTAATGGTTTCAAGTTCATCAATCGATCTGGTAGCTAGAATAACGTTCAGGGTTAACCTCTGATTTTCTATTTGTTTTACGATCCTGCAGACTTCTCGGTGAGAGGTGATCTTTAAATCAAGTAGGAGTTGTGTGTCAGTTCCTGCAATCAACTCCAATACTTCTTGGAGTGTAGGTACCTGCTCGCCTCCACCTGCATCCAAATCTTTGACTTCAGCCAGGGTTTTTCCTGTAATCGGACCTGAGCCGCTGGTTGTGCGGTTAAGGGTTGAGTCGTGGAGAACGACGATTTCTGCATCTTTGGTTGACCGGAGGTCAATTTCGATTACTTCAGCCCTAGTCTCAATGGTCTTACGGAAGGCCATCAGGGTGTTTTCAGGGTATTCGGGGACAAGACCTCCACGGTGGGCAATAGTAATGAAGGATTCGGGCCGATTTAGAGATGATCTGGAATTATTTAAAGTCATACAGATGGAATTCGTCAAAAATACCTAGTACTCAAAATTTGATAGTTACTGAATACTTTAAAACTAATTTTGTTATCATTCAAAATAATTCAGCTACTCTATTCTGATAAGATTTCGATAGTTATAGGCTAAATTAAAGTTCCATCCGCCATGTAGTGGCGATGGGTTGTTAACGCAGTATTAATTCCCCTTGATTTTTGTTTTTCGCCAAATTTTTATGGTAAAATTAAACTGTCTTAATTTAGAGTATTTTGGTTTTAGTTGCTGCCCATCTAATTTCGATCGTGGAAGATGAATAGGCCACTTCCCAACTACTTCTGAAACCGCTTCAGGCTTTTGAATTTGAAAGCTGTCATGATGAATGAATATTCAGGAACACATTGACCGAATCCATCGCGATGGGTGGAGTTTGGTTCCTAGAGTTATTCCAGCTGATAGGATAGATGCGATTCGGAACCAGGTTTGTCAATCCGCCGCTGAGCATGGGCGAGCCAAAGCTGCGAAATTAGGAATCGGACAGGTGCCTGGATTTATTCGCTACGATCAGTCGCTTTCCCCTTATCTTTCCGATCCGAAGTTGATGGTTCTTCTGGAAGCTTTGTTAGGACGATATCTGAAGGTCTCTTTTGCTACTGCAACTATCAATCATCCCGGTAATCCCCGTGGAGGATGGCATGCTGATTGGCCGTTTAATCAAAAGAACGCTGGCCATATTTCTGCACCTTATCCGGACGTGATTATGCATCTGACGACCTTGTGGATTCTCTCTCCCTTCACGAAGGACAACGGAGGCACTCTGATCGTTCCAGGAAGCCACCGTTGGCCGAGCAATCCCACAGATAACATTGGTGTCGATCCTGAGGCCCCTTATCCTACAGAGATGCATGCTGTAGGTGAGGCTGGAAGCGTCCTTGTGTTGGATAGTCGAATTTGGCATTCAACAGCGTCGAATTATTCGGACGAGTCACGGGTATCTGTTGTCATCCGCTATGCTCCTTGGTGGTTAAACACACGGGTGTTGGAACCGGGATCGGAAGAAAGAGAAATGATGGTGGACGAACCAGGATCGATGGAAAATGACCAGCCCTTGGTGCCGCGTAATGTCTATGATGATCTACCGAAAGCAACCAAACAATTGTTTCGACACTGGGTCGAAGGTTAACTTTAAAAATAAAAACCCAGCGGATTTTTTTGGAAGGAATCTAACGTTTTGTTTTCTGTTTAGAGGCGTTGAATCTTTATTAAATCGAGATCGCATCTAACCACTTTTTATTTACTTCGATCCCAAACCCTGGGGCATCGCTAGGGATTAAATTACCGTCTCTTACGACTGCGGTTCCCGGTAAGGCCACAACATTTTCGAGTTTTACCCCAGGAGAGGAAACTCCACCTGATCGCTCTCCCAAGGGAACTGCGGGCATGGCGTATGCTAAGTGTTGCCCATATGGCCAATTCATGCCTCCATGAGGGATCACCGAAACACCTGATGAGCGGGCCATATGACAGATGTGTACACACGCTGAGATTCCCCCTGACCATAGAAGATCCGGCTGAAAAACGTCAACCAGTCCGCGACGCATTGCGGTATAAAAAGTCTGGGGTAGGTACCAATGCTCGCCAGTTGCAAGAGTTTGCCAAGGTATGCGTTCTCGGACACGAGCGAAACCCTCCATATCTTCAGGTAGAAGAAAGTCCTCAATCCATTTTAAGCGATAGGGTTTAAGGATCTCTGCCAGCCGTACAGTATATTCCACGTCCAAAGCCATCCAGCAATCGAGCATTAACTCGATTTTGTCTCCAATGCGTTGACGTGCTATTGCAACCAATTCCTCCGTCTTTTTTAGACCGTCTAGACCATCCATGGGTCCAAACGGCATAGGAAGTTTTACAGCGCGAAAGCCGAGCTCAATATACCATTCAAGATCAAATCCCGTTGCATAACACGGAATTGACTCCTTCTGCGGGCCACCTAGAAGTTCATAAACGGGACGTTCGAGAAGCTTGCCCTTTAGATCCCATAAAGCCAGATCAACCGCACTGATTGCAAAGCTGCTTAGCCCGTAGGCCCCGTAGGGTGTGGCGAGACGACACAGCATGTCGAACGCTTTTTCTGTTGCCATGCAGTCTCCGCCCACAATGTGGGAGGCAAAATGATCATTAACGATCCGTGCTACGGGACCGGAATTGTTTGATAACCCAATTCCAAATGTTCCATCTTCTGCTGTGGCAATACATGCTATAGATTGCCACTTCGGTCCCCATGAGGAACGTTTCCCATGGTAGGCTTGATAAGATTCCATGGGACTCGCCGGTTCTCGATCCTTCATTTTGTAGGATCCAGTCTGTTTCTTTTCCCCTGTACTGTCTATTCGACCTCTTGAAAGATCGACTTCAAATGCTTCTATTGACTTGATCTTCATTGTTGGGATATTTCTGGACAGAACCCAGAAGCTATTAATCTAACTTCTTTAGTTGCTCAATGGATACTCAGTATTGCGAATGGAACCGGTCGTGAGAAAACGATTTTGGGAACTCTTGGAATTTTTGGACAATCATTAGATTCGCAGGTTCAAGTTATTGATGTTCAGTTTTTTATATCCATATTATATTAAAGTTAAACCTTCCCTTCTCGTTGCAAAATATCGGCAGCGATAGCATAGGTAGTTCCATGCATGGCGATTACTACAAGGCCGATTCCTGCTGCAAGGTAACCGCCTAGGTAAAGATTGGGGATTTCTAACGATTCATAGTTGTGGGGATGTATCTTAGCTTGGTGCATTTGGAAACGGTAGGCATCATGCTTTTCGACCAGTTGAAGGGGTGGGAAACCATCGAGAATCGAGTAGTCAGCAACGCCACCGATTTCTGTAATAACATGGTCCGTCTCAATTATACGATCATCTCCGGTTTGCTCCAGCAAAACAGTTCCATCAGGTCTAATTGCCTTAATGGAAGTGTTATAGAGCGTTTCCATCTTGGGTGAATGAGCTTCTAAAATGTCAGCGATTCGAGCGTAGTAGGGAAGATGCCAACGGCTTTCGTTAATCAACCTCCAATGGGCGCTTGAATCCTGACGCATAACGTAAGTGACCTGCTTGCCCGAATCGTGCAGTTCGGTGGCAGCCCAATCTGCCGATCGGCCCCCACCCACAATGATGATACGTTCGCCCATGAAATCCTCTGGTTTATCGTAATTAGGCGTTACCCAATCAAGTTCCTCGCCAGGAATACCGAGTTGACGCAAAGAGGCACGTTGCCCTGTTGCCAGGATAAGATATTTGCAGGTATAGTATTTGACTTTACGAGTGAAAGTGTCGCGGCTTTTAACGAGGAAACCTTCACTATGCGGTCTTATTTGTTCTACATTCGTACTGGTTCGAATTCGCTCTTCCTGCCCGAAGCGTGAGGGGATACTATGGTAATAGTCCAGCAACCGATGTTTGATGATAAGAGCGTTTGCATCTATTTCGATCCCTGCCTCCATTGCATGTTGGTACAGTGGGTAGAAGGCCAGTTCCATCCACTGACCAGGAGAGAGTGTAAGTAGATTTTTGGGGACGTTATTCCAGAGTCCCCCAACAGATTCTCTTGAGAGAAGGAGATAATCGATATTTGGTTTCTGCTCAAAGGCCATTGCGATCTGTTCGATCTCAACGAATTTTTGCCTTGGGTGGTGTAGGGCGCGAAATAGATCGGCTGGTTGAATTCCATTCTTTACCCAATCTTTTAGATTAAGGGATAAAAGGGATCCGTTATGGCGCTTGAGAATTGGGTCTAGCTGTGGGTAGCGTTGGGAAAATATTTTACTACTTTTGAAAAAAGGGTGCCAGCCTCCTAACACGACCGAAAGTGCAAGACCCGCAGGACCGGCACCAACGATAATAGCGGTGTGATGCTCAGTCTCCAAGGCTCACTCCCATCGTATCTGTGGAACGGAAATCTCTTTTGAAAACATCGTACCCTGATACACCGGCTTCTTTAGGCCAAGGTGGGTTGCAATTCATGATCCGGTTATGTTTCCTTCAATCACCTTGGTTTTTATATAGAGTATAAGCCATCTCTCAATCAAACGGCGTGAAATCCGAATTTGTAGATGACTCATTGCCCAATCTAAGGAATTACCCTTAGTTCATCGGCAGCTCCTGTCGTGTCAGACTGAAATCGATGGTTTAGTTTAATATCGAGATATCGAGAGGAAACACTAGGGGCATTGATGATCCAGGATTAACTTCTTTTTCTTGGATGGGTATTGTCTCTATTCAACAGTACTTGTTTTACCAATCATTACACATTAATACCAATTCGTTGGCCTGATTCGCTTGATTCATAGGCGGCTTCTATGACGCGTGCTACCTGGAGTGCATCTCGGCCTGATGCAGGCACATCTCGTTTTCCTTTGGCGGCGAGAATGAAATCACGAATAAAGGCCTCGCCGGAGATTCCTCCATAGGCAGGTGATTTTGCAATAGAGTAATCTGTTACTCTAACAGGAGCATCAGCCCAGGAGGGGTGTGTTGACTCAACGGTAAGGCGATGGGGCTCGTTGCTTCCATTCCAATAGAGGCGTCCGTCTTTACCGTTCACTCCAATATAGGAATCGTAGGAGGGCATATCCCCATACTGGGGACCCTTTAAGGCTAGAGTATATCCGGTGTGTAGAGAAGCGATGGTCCCCGTTCCCAATCGCATGGAAAGACTAGCGATATCCTCAACATCGATTTCTTCGCCGCTACGAGTAGCAACTTCAGCTGCTACCGATACGATCTCATCTTTGCTGATAAACCTTATCATGTCGATATAATGACATCCAAGCCAAGCAAGCATCCCACCGCCCGCAGATTGTTTGTTAAAAAGCCAACTACCTGGTTTTCGAAATTTCGGTTGAGTGGTAAGCATCCGCATCTCTATGGACATAAGGGGGCCAATAATTCCATCCTTAATGAGACGCCGAACTTTGAGAACCAAAGGGTTGTAACGATTCTGGTAGCAGGTCCCCAGGGCTAGGCCTTTCTGTTCAGCTTTCTTAACTAATTGGGCAACTTCCTTTGCTGTGGGAGCGATAGGCTTTTCTCCCATGATATGAATACCTAAATCCAAAATTTGGTTGAAGATTTCCGGTTTCAGATCATTGCGAGTGGTGGCGATTGCAAAGAAGATATCGTCCTGTTTTAGAAGTTCATCCAAGTCAGTAAATACAGCCGAAATTTTCGCTTTCCCTTCGAATGCTTCCAAGGCATTTTCGTTTTCACCCCAGAGAATTATTGATTCGACTTCGGGTAGTTGTTGGAGGGTTGCAATGTGGGCGTCAAAATGAGGCTCACCGGCTCCCAGAACTGCTGCTTTCATATTTTTCAATTAAAGAGTTTTAAGGCTTTGTTGGTTGTTTAATATCCCATTTTATTCTCATTGGGCCCATTCCACAGGAGGGTTAGTGGAGTCCCTTATTATTTCCTTATATCTAGTCATTTTCGAAGCTGCTATTACAGATCGACTCGTAAGTTTCCGAGCTCATGAGACTTGAGGAACATAAGTAAAATTTGAACTGTTTTGCGTGCCTCCGTGCCTGGTGAAACTAATTCTCCACCATTCTCCAATACGTCAATTAGCTCTGCTACTGCTCCTAGTTGATGAGTGTGCATATACTCGTCAGGTTCAAGGATGGTACGGGAGGATCCGGATACAAATGAGCTTTCAATTACGGTCGCAGTGTTATTATTGATATCGATCCTTCCTTTTTCGCAAAATAATTGCCAGTCTGAGCCAGAGGAAGATGTGGTCTTAAGACCGTTATAAAATGCCCGTATGCCATTGGCGAAGTGAATGTAGCCTGAGGCGGCAGGGTCGGTCGCTGGATCTTTACCGCCATCGCCTTTATATTCCGTAAAGTGGCTAAATCCCTCCTCAAGCTCAGCAAAAACCCATTGGGGGGTTGATTCGGCGAAGAAGCAGATCGTATCAACAATGTGAGTTCCGTTTCGGAAAAGCATGGATCGCGGACCGAGGAGATTGGCCGTAATTCCATTTAACCTTCCGAGTTCACCACTACGAATAAGCTCGCGAACCGCATGGAAGGTTCCACCCCACCTGCGGGTGTGCTCGACTGAAAGAAGGGTATCATTGGCCTCAGTGGCAGCAATCATCCGGTCAACATCTTCCAATGTCGTGGCAAGAGGTTTCTCGCATAGGATGGCCTTTGCTCCTCCTTCCGCGGCATTGACTGTTATGTCCGCGTGAAAGTGGTCTGGGGTGGCAACACTTACCATGTCCGGCTTTTCATTCTCCTGCATCTCCTTGTAGTCCGTGTAGTAATGCATTTCTGGCCAAATATCCTGCCACTCTTCCTTGAATGCGTCTAACTGTTCTTGACGAATATCACAAACTCCAACGAGGTCAGTTTGCGGATGCCGAAAGTAGGCTGCGGCGTGGGATTTGGGCTTTGAGTAGAAAACAGGTAAATTGCTCGGTTCCTCAGAACGACGAGCACCGATACCAGTTAACCCAACAATTGTAGAACGGTAGGTCGACATGCGTAAGTTTTCTATTTGGATTTGAAGCTAGCGCGGGACTTTAGCGCGTTTAGATAAACAACAACTAAATTAAGTACGGGGAATTTTGTAGCTGAGGCAAGAGGAAATGCGACTTTAAATTCGACAAAACGCTATTTTGAATCTTACCAGTCGGCTACGCTTCCGTCAGAATCGTAAAAATATTCGCCGCCGAGCTCCTCTTCATAGATGCCGCAATCTTGTTCGGCTTCGCTCTCGTCTATCTCAAATCCGAGGCCGGGCTCGGTCGGCAGTTCTATATGGCCATCTACGACTTGCCAAGGTTTCTTGAGCAAGCCCTCCCCAAGACCAGCATCAACCTGCTCTTGGATTAGAAAATTCGGCACGGCGGCATCAACTTGCATACAGGAGGAGAAGGCGACTGGTCCTATAGCACAATGCGGCATAATGTGAACATAATACACCTCTGCCATGTTTGCGATCCGTTTTAGTTCTGAAATTCCCCCTGCGTGGGAACCGTCTGGCTGAACATAGGCCGCAGCATTGCTTTCAAAAATCTGACGGAATTCCCAACGACTGAGGAGTCTTTCCCCAGTTGCAATGGGGAAGGGTACATGATCGGAAACATTCTTGAGGGCGTTGACGTTTTCCTGCGGAACAGGTTCCTCGACAAACATCGGGCGCATGCCCTTAATCTCGTGACATATCTCGATAGCGAGAGCCGGCGTTAGCTTGCCGTGAAAATCAAAACAAATCTCGACGTCGTCGCCTACCCACTCTCGCATCATATAGGCTTTTTTAATAAATTGATCAATTACAGCAGGTGGTTCGTGAGCTCGCCATTTCCCACCAGGGCCACTTTTATAGGCCTTGTATCCTCCCTTTTTCTGGAGCATCTCTAGCCTTTTTTTGGCAGTTTCCTGGCCCTGTTGGGAGAGATCTGTGATACCCCAATGGGCATAGACCCGAATACGGTCTCGAACGGCGCCACCTAGTAGCTGATAAATTGGTACTCCAAAGTGTTTTCCGGCTATGTCCCAAAGTGCCTGGTCGATCCCTGATAGGGCTGACATAAGAACATTACCTCCTCGAAAGAAGGCGGAGCGATAGATGTGTTGCCAGTGATGCTCGATCCGGAGGGGATCTTTGCCAATCAAGTAATCGATTAGTTCTTCAACGGCTGCATGTGTGCTTCTTGGTTTGCCTTCAAGAGTCGTTTCGCCCCATCCGACAATCCCATTGTCAGTCGTAATTTTTACTAATCGCATACGGTGACGTGGGAAAAATTGATTAATTTTAGCGATCTTCATTTATGGATATTGGGGAGTTTTGAAGAAGGCGGCCAGACTTCTCTTTTGGTTTTTAATCCGACTGGAGAGATATTGACTTAGGGTTTATATGCGCCACTGTCTATTCCTTCGGAAAGACGAAAATTTTACTAAGGTTGAAGGTCACAACGAATAATCCGCATTGAACGGATAATATCTTAGGTCTATTCGGATTAGCTCACAGTGCAATTCATTCCATAAATAGATAATCTATAATTGAAGGGTTCGTCTGTATGAAAATTACTGAAGTAAAAACGGCTGACGTGACCGTAAAGATCGATGACAAGAAGGGCTACCGGTACCACTACGTACGAGTATTTTCGGATGAAGGGCTCTTCGGAACTGGGGAGACCAGTCATGTTGACAGCGGTTGGCGAGAGACGACTCGAGATATGGCGAATCTAATTATTGGAATGGATCCACGCGACGTTGATGCCTGTTTTGAACACATTCGGCGGCAATATCTTTTCCGGGGAGGTTTTGCTGGGGCGGGGATTTCGGCATTGACCGGAATCGAGATTGCACTTTGGGATTTGGCGGGAAAGGCACAGGGACTGCCTGTTTATCGACTGTTAGGGGGTAAGTTCCGAGATCGGATTCGTTTATACGTCGACAGTGCTTGTACGGATTATAAGGAGCGCGTTAATGAAGTTAGAGAAAGGGGTTTCACGGCAGTAAAGTTTGATCTTGATGATGCACAAAACCCTCACAAGTTGGATCGATGGAACTGGTCGGTGACTCCGGATGAGATAAAGTCTATTGTGGACTCAGCTTTTGCGATCAGGGAAGGAATAGGAGATTCGCTGGATCTGGCGATGGATCTTCACGGTAGGTATGACGCGACTGCGGGAACGAAATTTGCGCACGCATTAGAGCCACTTAACTTGCTGTGGTTGGAAGAACCGGTTCCTCCTGAAAACATCGAAGCTCTAGGAAGGATTACTCAAGGTACACGCACTCCAATTTGTGCGGGTGAAAATCTCTATTTACGTTATGGATTCCGTGATCTAATAGAAAATCAAGCTGTGGATATTATCATGCCTGATATTTCTAAATGCGGTGGCCTGTCCGAGTGCAGGAAAATAGCTAATATGGCAGAGATTTATTATATACCTTTCGCGCCTCATAATAATAGCAGCGCTCTCAGCACTGTAGGTGATGCCCATGTTTGTGCCAGTGTTCCTAATTTCCTTACTCTGGAATTTCACCGCTTTGATGATGTTACTTGGGACAATATTTTAGCGACGAATGAATCCGTAATTGAGAACGGGCATGTGGTATTAAGTGAGAAACCTGGACTCGGAGTTGAATTGAACGAGGAGTTTCTTTCTGCCCAGCTGGAGGAGGGGGAAAGGTTGTGGAATTAATCTTTTACAAGAGACGATAATGATTAAGAGAATCGCCTAGAGTATTTAGGTTTTTTTTACTTCCGTTTCGTGTTTCTCAGTTGCCTTTTCGACTGCTTGGTCAGCTCGGCCTATGAATTCGGGCCGGTTTTCTGAGGCCCAGTCCATGCTCGCTACCCGACCCTTGTTTAAATCATTGAAATGAGGCATTACATAGCGACCAATCAGTTCAAAGCTTCGCTTAGTTTGATCAAAATCAGCCCAGTTATGCGCCATTTGAAGAAAACACCCAAACCCTCCAGTTTGCTCCCATAGGCGTTCGATCTGATTTATAGCGTCCTCTGGGGTTCCGATTACACCGAAACTCGACTCATTAATCTGGTCTATTAAGGAATCACAGTTTCCTTCCCAATTGAAAGCAAGTGCTGCTACTTCATTGAAATACCAGACCCACTTCTCCAGGCCGAAACGCATATTTTCGCGAGCCTTTTCACGGGTCTCAGCAATGTGCATTGGCCCTACCAGAGACCAATCGTGTTTGTGTACCTGTTGACCGTTTTGTTCAGCTTGTTGTACGGCGATTTCCCAATTCTTGGGTAGAGATATAAACCCAGATTTGCTGGTGGCGGCAAAGGACAGAAGACCTATTCCATGTTTGCCAGCAATGCGGGCCCCGGTAGGAGACACGGCGGATGCAACTGCGATGGGAATTTTTGGATTGGAGTAGGGAAGTAACTGCAAGCGGGCTTCTTTGAGCTCGAACCAATCGGCCTTTCTGGTGACAGTTTCTCCTCTCAGGAGAGGCACGATCACATCCACAGCTTCCTCCAGCATGTCTCTTTGGCGAATAGGGTCGATCCCCATCATGAAAGCATCTGAGGGTAGGGCTCCTGGCCCCATTCCAAACATAAAACGACCTCGCGTTTGATGATCCAGCTGCATTGCCCGGTCGGCCAGCATAAGGGGGTGGTGATAGGGAACCGAGGCAACTCCGGTGCCTAATCGAATACGGCGCGTGCGTTCTGCAGCTCCAGCAATGAATACCTCAGGAGAGGCGATGATCTCATAGCCACCGGAATGATGTTCCCCTACCCAGACTTCGTCGAAGTTCAGCTCATCGAGCCACTCCACGAGTTGGAAGTCTCGTTCAATAGCCAAGTTTGGGTTTTCATCCGAGGAATGAAAGGGTGCCAAGAAAATTCCGAATCTTAGTCTGCGTCTGCTCATTGGTATTGGTTTTTTGGGGCTTCAGGAAAGAGAATTTAAGACCCATTTCCTGTTTTTTATCAACCATCTTCATTCTTTTTAGGCCAGCTAAATATAACAATGTTTAAGTGTGTAATGGCAGGTTAATCTGATTGCCTAAATTTAGTATGCGAGTAGCGTAGTTATTATTGATTACTATCTCTGATAGAGTGTTAAGTTGATAACTACCGAATAGAAGAAGAGGTTGATGGCGGGCGAAAAATTAAAATTACGGATTAACAACGGGGAGATTATTGAAAGCGTATCAGTCCCGAAGAATATTCCCAGAGGGGAACTAGAAGGGATTTTGTCGGAGCGTCACTTTGATTTTCTCTATGTAGACTGTCAACATGATGCCCACAATGAAGAAAGCTTAGTGGAATTCTGCAAGATGGCGGAAGAGTTATCCATTCCGGTACAGGCTAGAATTAAACATACGCGTGATGCTTATCTCATTGGCACTTACCTTGATCTTGGGCCTTCAGGGATCATGGTTCCCGAGGTTAAGGAAGAGATAACAGTTGATGAAGCCCTGGATTCGTTCTACTACCCGCAAAGGGGTAAGCGTAGTTGGGGAGGTCAAAACAGAATGGGGTTTTCTGAGCGACAGGGTCGCCTCGAGTACTCTAATTGGTGGAATGAAACTGGGTTTCTAACGCTCCAGATCGAATCTGTTGAGGCGGTTGTGAATACCCGTTTCCTAGCTAAGGCGGGAGTGGATATTCTCAGTTTTGGCGAAAATGACTTGATGTTTAGTATCGAAGGAGATCCAGAATTCCCCTTTCGGACTCAGGATGAATGTCTACGCCACGTTCTTAATGAACTCCAGGGGACGAATGTTCGGGTGTCAATGTGCCCCGAGACAGAGGAAGCAAGAGAAAAATATCTTGAGATGGGAGTGACAATTTTTAATGAGCGAAGGGATCAGTAACGGATCACAAAAAAACTTCTCTATTTCTTCGTCATCAACATCCTCTTTTACAAGGGATCCTTGAATTTTATACTATTTAGAGAACGGAGGTCAGTCCGGGTTTTCATTAAACTGCTAATCTATTAGTTTTAGATATGGTAAATTGCCTAAGTTTTTTGTTCTCAATTAGAAATTCACCTTCCAGTTAGTTCGTGATGAATTTTTAAGTACCTCGGGATTTACAAGGTTCTTGGGTGGTTCGCCTCGAAAGACACAGAGGATATTTTGGGCGGCAGCGATGGAGGTCCGTACGAGGGCCTCACTAGTTTGGCCGGCAACGTGAGGAGAACACATGAGGTTGTCTAGCTTAAGGAGAGAATAATCTTCCGGTACTGGTTCCTGTTCGAAAACATCCAAGGCTGCCCCTCCTATTTTTCGATGATGGAGAGAATAGAAAAGTGCTTTTTCATCAATGAGGCCACCTCGGGCAGTATTCACAAGGAAGGCCGTGGGTTTCATGAGATCTAATTCAGTTTTTCCAATAAGGTTCCGAGTTTCAGAGTTAAGGGGAGTGTGCAGCGAGATGAAGTCAGACTTCTGGAGCAATTTTTCAAAAGATACAAGGCTTACATCAACTTCATCAATAGCGCATCTGTTGGGATAGGGATCATATGCAAGTACTTCCATTCCAAACCCAAGGGCGTGTTTAGCTAGGCGGGATCCGATTCGACCTAGGCCAATGATACCAAGAGTTTTTTGATAGAGCTCAAACCCTACAATATTATCACGCTTCCAGATGCCGGACTTGACTTCGTTAGCGGCACGGGTGAGGTGACGGGCGAGAGAAATCAATTGAGCAAAAGCATATTCGCTTACTGCCTCCGAATTAGCGTCGCCGGTAGTGGTAACCGCAATGCCCAGCTTGGTGCACTCGTCGATGGCGACATTGTCGTAACCAACGCCATGGCGAGAGACAATCTTGAGTTTTGGAGATGCCGTTAACACCTCTTTATTTATCTGGGTAACACGTGCCAAGATAGCCGCGACATCTTTTGATGAGTCGATAACTTTCTCAGGCCTCGAGTATGATTGAAGGACTGTAAGTTCAATCCCGTTGTCTTGAAGAAGATCGAGGCCTTCTGCGCGGACGTTGTGGTCGGGGACAAGGACTTTGTGTTTAAACATCAGTTTTTCTGGGAATCGATATCAAATTTCCTCAGGAACGCGAATTTCGATTGTCCAACTGAAATTAATTCTCCAGTAATGATAATTGCAACTTATAAGCTATCCCGAAACTTAGTATAATTGTGTGATATAACTATTTAAACACCAACAGGTAAAAAAATATGAGCCAGATTTCATCAAATATTCCAATTACCGATCCGCCGACATGGGCAGTTTGGGAACGACGCCTGTTAAAGGCTATGGATCAGTCGGTTTATCCGTTCCTCGATCATTTTACGGGAGATAACGATGAGTTTATATGGAAGGATGAATGGGGCGGGGGTAGTCCCGATGATTTCCTTGAGCCTTTTTTTAACTGGCCTTTGGTTTATCTTATGGGTGGAGGGAAGCACCTTTTGGAGCTGTCAAATCACCACTGGGAAACAGAGATAAAGCACCTTACCCGTTTGGGCACCTATCATAAGGAGTACGGGTTTAAGGAGGACCAGATGCATCAGGCTGAGGCTGATGTTTGTTTTTATCACCTTTGCTTGGCAAATCCAGCGAGTTTAAAGCATCGCAAACGAGCCCAGCGCTTTGCCGGGTTTTACCTGAATGAAGACCCGGATGCGATTAACTACGACCCAGTACACAAGATTATTATGTCTGGCCTTAATGGGAGTAAGGGTGCCTACTCCAATGATCCTAAGGCTCGAGAAGTGCCCTACGCTCCGCCCGCTGGCGGTAGTATGGCGCCCTATGGCTTGCCTTTCTTTGATTTACCTGGGATCAAAAGCGTTGAGGATCTCCAAGCGGATCCGGAAAAAGGCCGTGCTATGGGAAGGGCCATGTTTGACCGTTGGCGTCAGGGGGATACCGTTGCTAATCTTTCGATAACCTCAGTTGTAACTAACGCTTTTTTACTTACTGGAGAAGAAAAATATCGTGATTGGGTTGTCGAGTATGTGGATGCTTGGGTAGGGAGGGCGCGAGAAAATGGTGGCTTAATTCCTGACAATGTCGGTCTCTCCGGAAAAGTAGGAGAGTATACTGGAGGCAAGTGGCACGGCGGGCGTTATGGATGGACATTTCCCCATGGTTTTTTGACCTTGCAATATGCTGTCCTCGATGCCGCGGCTAATGCCTATCTGCTGACGCGAGACGCAGATTATCTAGAACTTCCACGAACGCAGATGGATCGGATTTTGGATCTTGGCCGCGAGGAAGAAGGGAGGTTCATGGTTCCGTATCGGTACGGTGATGCCGGATGGTTCGATTGGCATCCGATGGGTCCAGTCTATATGGCAACTCTTTGGAGTCTGTCAATGGATCAGGGTGATTGGGATCGGATGGAAAGGGTGCGAGCTGCTGATTCTCATGACTGGAACGCAGTGTCTCCTTTTCATGGTAAAGAGGACGCGGGGCATGAACATCCATGGGTACGGTTTTTGGCGGGAGCAAACTCCGACTATCCGGAACGGATTTTGCATGCTAGCCATCAGTTGGTTTCCCGTCGGGTGGAACAGAATATAACCGACACCTCAGTGGGCACACAACATCACGTGCATCATTGGCAGTGGGCGAATCCGGTTTCATCCGAAGCGCTTATCCAACTGACTTTGGGAGGACCGCAGCCTATATACAATGGGGGATTGCTTCACTCGCGTTTAAGGTATTTCGATCCCGTTCGGCGTCGACCGGGACTGCCGGAGGAAGTGGGAGCTTTGGTTGAAAAACTTGAAGCCGGACGGACTGTGCTAACCCTCGTCAATTTGAGTCCTTGTGAGGACCAAAAGGTCGTGATTCAAGCGGGTAGTTTTGGGGAACATCGTTTTGGCGAGGCAAAATATCAGACCCGTATAAGCGAATATCCTGGTGATTTAGGAGGATACGCTGGACATTATGCTGCGCCTGCTTTGGAGACTGAGGAGAGAAAGGTCATGGTAAATTCGAATCGGTTGGAAGTAGATCTTCCAAGGTGGTCTGAATTGCGTTTGGACTTGGAGACCGACCGTTATGTTAACGAACCATCTGCCAGTGAACTATAATTCGTTGAGATTTCCTTCCGAGGTAGAAATATGGATAATTGCTAGCAAATAAAAGCATTGTAGCGAAAAGAAACAGGTACCTGTAGGAGATTAACTAAAATATTTAAGAATAGAACGGAGGATTAGAACGCATGAATTTCCATGTGGTTCGCTTAGGCCGTTATCCGATGCAAAAATATTTTCGTTGCTTGGTACAATTCAACTTCAATCATTTGCTACAGGCTGTTAAACTTAGTGTAACGATAAGTCTTTGTACTTAGGAAATTTGTTAAAATCTGGAATAGGAAAGTCATGAAACACAAGCCAATCGAAAATCGAAGTTTACGCGTGGGCGTTTACGGAACGGGGAACTTTGCCAATCAGCAACATCTTCCAAATTTGAGTAAGCTGGAAAATGTCGATTTAGTAGCAGCCGCTGATATCAATAAAGATGCTCTGAAGTCGACTGCTGAAAAATTTGGTATCACTCATACTTACGAAGATGCCTACGAGATGCTGGCAAAGGAGGATCTGGATATTCTCTATTCAATTGTTCCCGCATTTGTCCGAACAGATGTGGAAGCGACTGCTGCGGCCAAAGGCATTCATCTTTTCAGCGAGAAGCCGCAGGCTCTGACAATGGCGGTAGCTCGTCGAATTGCTGATGCGGTAGACGAAGGTTCCGTCTTTAGTTCGGTTTGTTTCCGAGAGCGGTATCGTCCCATTTTCATGGAAGCCAAAAGACTATTGGAGGGAAAGAATGTGATTCATATTCGCTTTCAAAGTTGGAGAGATCTTGTCCCTAAAAAAGAAGAAATGGGTGAGGGTTGGTCCAACAATGTCGATTTGGGTGGGAGTGCAGCTTTTGACTGGGGTGTGCATGCAGTGGATTATTCACGATACATGAGTGGTCACGATATTGTTCGAGCTCAGGGATTTGTTCACCATCCCAAGGAATTTGCGCTTCCCTTGTCGAACAGCTACAATTTCGTCCTAGATAGCGGTGCCACTCTTCATGTTAGTTTTGTTTCAGCTGGGGATATGCCTACCCATCAGCCCTATTTCCTGATTTTCTACGAAGGTGGATATCTTGGGGTTCACGGATACGACTTTATCGAAATGAACGGAGAGAGGGTCTACACAGCAGAGGAATACAATCCATGGTTCGAACTTGACCGGCGCTTTATTGAAGCGGTTAGGCAGGGTGACGACAGCGATCTTTTGAATGATTACCGGGATGGATTGCTTTCGCTGGGTCCGGTACTGGCGGCGTGGGAATCTACCCGCCAAAAGGGTGAGATGATCGATGTAGTTAAATTCATGGAGAACTGACCAAAGATGAATAAACTCGAACTTACACCACAACAACTATCCTTCATCGATGTTTTTGGATATTTGAAGTTTTCCGGTCTGCTTCTAGATCGAATTGATGAGATTATAGAAGCATTTGAGAGGGTTTGGGAAGAACGCGGTGGTGGCCATAATGGAAAGATCCACGATGGTACCGCGCGCTCGTGTATCGTGCCATTCATTGACCAAAGCGAATATCTCTCTTCGTTGCTGGATGATCCACGAGTTAATGGAATCTTTTCTAGCCTCCTGGGAGAGGATTTTCAATATCTCGGTAGCGATGGAAACTACTACGTAGGGAATACCAGATGGCATTCCGACGGCACTTGGCCGCGTCCCATTATCTACTACAAGATGGCGCTTTATCTTGATTTTCTCAATGGTGATTCTGGAGCACTTAGCGTGGTTCCTGGGAGTCATCGATATGGGGAAAACTACGCAGAGGAACTGGAACGGCAAATTCGCAAGCCTGAAGAGTTTTGGGGTATGGGTGGTGATGAAGTTCCGGCGATGGCTTTAGAGACAGTTCCGGGTGATGTAGTGATTTTTAATCAAGGAACTAAACACAGCTCGTGGGGAGGTGGAGACCGACGTAGGATGTTTACGATAAACTGCACTCTGCGTCATACAGATGAGCAAATACCATTGCTACGCCAAGAAGTGAGCGGATCCGCTCGATTTCTTGTGGATTCAGTCTATGGGGAAGCAATGCTTCAAAGCGCCGATTCGGCTCGTATGCGTCACCTGGAGCAAGGGTTGGCGAACCAAGATCACCTACCCGAGCTTGTACGAAGGGAAAGAGAGCAGCGTGACGAACCATCACGGGGCTAGTGTATTTCTTCTGAGAAATACGGGTTCTTCAATACAAAATACAGTATCCCTATCTTATTCCACTTAGAATCCCTTAGGCTTAGACCTCTTCTACAATAAGGGAGGCGAACTTTTCCTCGTCCCACTGCGCTCCCCACCCAGGAAGATTATTGGGAGCAATGTGGCCGTCCTTGATGATGGGGGCGTTGGTGAGACCCCAGAGAGCCCCTTGTTCCCGCAAGGCATCGGGGGATAGTGCCATGTATTCATAGAATTGAGTGTTTTCAATGCAGCATCCGAGCGTGGCGTGAACAAGGCCGGACAGACCTCCAACGCCATTGAGTTCGATTGTGCCACCATACAATTCGGCAAGATGGGCAAGCTTTAGGACATGGGTTGTTCCAGCTCTGGCGTTTCCTCGAAGAAGGTCAGTCCCACCCTGAATGAGCCATTGGGAAGTTATTCCGATATCGTTCATAAGCATCTCGGTACCCATCACCGGGATGGTCAGTTCATCGCACAATTCCTGATAGAGATTGAGTTTGTACTCGTGCATGGGTTCCTCGAGCCAAACGAAATCCAAGTCTTCCATTACATGACCAACCTCGATTGCTTCCCTTAGGTCGTAGGAGCAAACCGGATCGTTTAATAGATCGTAATCAGCACCAACAATTTCCCTCACCTTGGTGAAAATTGGGATATCTGCCTTGCCGCCTTTGTAAGTGTGGAATTTGTAGGCGTTTATTCCAAATGATTTCCCAATATCAATATGTTCCAGATATTGTTCTAGAGTAGAATCACCGGCAGTGAGATAGACCGGAAGACTCTCTCGAACTCTTCCCACCAAAGCGTGGACAGGAAGGTTAGCTGCTTTCCCAAGGATATCCCACAGGCAATTATCAAAAGCTCCGAACCATCCTGGCGGTTGGTAAACCCATCGCGTTCCTTTGTGCAACTTTTGCCAGATTGCCTCACGGTTAAAGACGTCCTCACCGATTACCTGATTTTTGATTATGGACAATTGTGTTGGTGTTATTGAAATGTCTGTGGTGACGATGCTCTCGATTCCCTCGTCAGTGATGACTTTGAGGAAAGTGTTTCGGGTCTTAACAGTGCCTGATTGCTTCGCGCGCCCGTGGGTGTACTGGATGCGTCTTAGGTTGGGGATAGTAGTTAACTTCCACTCTCTAGCCGGGTGTTCATCGTCAAGTTCTAAGGTGATCAGTTTGATATCTGCTATCTTCATTTTATAACTTTTTGTAAGCTTCTTATTTCAGGGAGCGTCAATGAATCCCTTAGGCTTAGACCTCTTCTACAATAAGGGAGGCGAACTTTTCCTCGTCCCACTGCGCTCCCCACCCAGGAAGATTATTGGGAGCAATGTGGCCGTCCTTGATGATGGGGGCGTTGGTGAGACCCCAGAGAGCCCCTTGTTCCCGCAAGGCATCGGGGGATAGTGCCATGTATTCATAGAATTGAGTGTTTTCAATGCAGCATCCGAGCGTGGCGTGAACAAGGCCGGACAGACCTCCAACGCCATTGAGTTCGATTGTGCCACCATACAATTCGGCAAGATGGGCAAGCTTTAGGACATGGGTTGTTCCAGCTCTGGCGTTTCCTCGAAGAAGGTCAGTCCCACCCTGAATGAGCCATTGGGAAGTTATTCCGATATCGTTCATAAGCATCTCGGTACCCATCACCGGGATGGTCAGTTCATCGCACAATTCCTGATAGAGATTGAGTTTGTACTCGTGCATGGGTTCCTCGAGCCAAACGAAATCCAAGTCTTCCATTACATGACCAACCTCGATTGCTTCCCTTAGGTCGTAGGAGCAAACCGGATCGTTTAATAGATCGTAATCAGCACCAACAATTTCCCTCACCTTGGTGAAAATTGGGATATCTGCCTTGCCGCCTTTGTAAGTGTGGAATTTGTAGGCGTTTATTCCAAATGATTTCCCAATATCAATATGTTCCAGATATTGTTCTAGAGTAGAATCACCGGCAGTGAGATAGACCGGAAGACTCTCTCGAACTCTTCCCACCAAAGCGTGGACAGGAAGGTTAGCTGCTTTCCCAAGGATATCCCACAGGCAATTATCAAAAGCTCCGAACCATCCTGGCGGTTGGTAAACCCATCGCGTTCCTTTGTGCAACTTTTGCCAGATTGCCTCACGGTTAAAGACGTCCTCACCGATTACCTGATTTTTGATTATGGACAATTGTGTTGGTGTTATTGAAATGTCTGTGGTGACGATGCTCTCGATTCCCTCGTCAGTGATGACTTTGAGGAAAGTGTTTCGGGTCTTAACAGTGCCTGATTGCTTCGCGCGCCCGTGGGTGTACTGGATGCGTCTTAGGTTGGGGATAGTAGTTAACTTCCACTGACTAACTGGGTGTTCATCGTCAAGTTCTAAGGTGATCAGTTTGATATCTGCTATCCTCATTTTATAACCTTTTGTAAGCTTCTTATTTCAGGGAACGTCAATTATTGCAGTCTGGAACAGTTTGAAATTGCAATAGAAAACTTTGAAAATAGAAATTAAGAAGGAGCTTTTGCTTAAGGATAGTTTTGGTTTCAAGCCCTCTATTTCTTAATAACGACCATTAGTTAGAAATTTAAAGACGTGGGAGATGGCCCCGTGTAGAAAAAGAACCAGGTGAAGACCAAGAATAATCATTTACAGTACTAGTCGCAGTTAACTTCGGTTTTGGGTGATAAAATCTCGTCACCGTAAGCAAAAAGAGCAGGGGTCCCCCCTGTATGCACAAACACCACTGTTTGATCCTTGGTCCAACGCTTTTGTCTTATGTGTTCGATCATGGCTCCAAAAGCTTTACCGGTGTAGACGGGATCTAGGAGCAGTCCTTCCGTTCGTGCCATTAAAAGAACAGCGTCTCGGCCCCGTTCTGTTACGGTCCCATAGGCTTCGCCAGCGTAGTTTCCATGGCACTCAAAATCAGCCGGATTAATTTGCAGCGAAAGATCAAGCATGAGAGCAACCTTTTTAGCCACACAGGCTAGTTCCCTGCTGGATTCTTCATTTTCTCGTGGCATTGGCTTAATTCCGATGACTTCTACTGGAATCCCAAGCGCGCGAGCTCCAATTACAAGGCCGACATGGGTATGGACTCCAGAACAGACATACAATGCGGCAGGATGAATGTCTTGGTCCTGGAGTTGCTTTGACAACTCCAGGAAACCATCCACATAGGCGATGCTCCGTAAAAGATAGCCGTCAGTGCTAGTGTTGTAAACACGATGTCCTTCTTTCCTCAGGCGGTTAATGATCTCAATTTTTTCTCCAGGATTATCGGTAAGGTAAATGTCGGCGCCAAATATATGAGACAGAAGAAGGTTCCCGGTAATGGGTTCAGAATGATCGTCGCGTTGTCCAACCATGACAGCTTTTTTCCCCAAGCGAGCCGCTACCGCTGCGGTGACGCGTGATTGATTAGATTGGGATGCTGCACCATGAAGAAGGATATCATAATTCCCTTCGACGGCAGGGGCTAGGGAGTATTCAAACTCACGAATTTTATTCCCACCAAATGCAATGCCGGTTTGATCTTCACGCTTGATGAGAATGCGAGGGCCATCCAGTTCTTTAGACAATCTCGGGCAGTCGAACAAAGGGGTGGGAAGATCAGCCAATGAGAGACGACTGAAACTGTCGAGCCGAGATTTAAGATCTTTTCTTGTGATGGAATTCTTTTGGTTAAACACAGACTATACTAACGTCGCGGCTGAGGCGGGCTGTCAAGCGTCGCCTCCAGCCGACTTGTTCGGCGTAGATGTTCCATCCATTGCTTAGGGCCCCCATTGGATGGACTATTCCTGTAGAGCCCCCAGAAATCGCTCAGAATAGGCTGTCTCTCGTATGAGCTGATCGTGAACGTTATGCCCAGCTTGGTATCCTAGTTGAGGAATCGCAATTGGTCTAGACGGATCTGGCCAGTAACCAAAAGAATTATAGGGAGTTTCACTTTGTTATTGTATACATTCACCAGCAGGGATGGAAGATTGAAGGTCCGCTTCATCTGCAAATGATATTCCAGACTAAAGAAAACTTATGATAGGAATTTTAATTTATAGGGCTATTCGAAATATTCTGAACGGAAGGATCTTTATCGTTAAATAGGTAAGGTTGTATGGATTAGCCTTTAATGTTCATATCCTTTCCGGATAGATATAATAGTTCTTGGTGCTTTAGAATTAAAACCTCCTATCTAAGTTTGTTCTGAAGTGATTCGGTTCCGACCTGAAACGATTGATTGCAGTTGGATTGCATTGAATAGCTACTTAGGTAGAACCAAATTTTACTGGAAACGATATAAGGATGGAAATAGTTAACAAAGTTGAATGGAACGCTGTTCGAGAGGAAGTAACAAATCATCTCCAGGAACTGATTCGAATCGATACAACCAATCCACCTGGTAATGAGATTCGCTGTGCTGATTACATCGCAGGTGTTTTACAGAGCGAAGGAATTGAATACAAAGTAACCGAGTCAACGCCGGGGCGCGGAAATGTCACAGCACGCCTAGAAGGAGGCTGTAAGGCCCCCCTTATGCTCTTAGGTCATACAGACGTAGTTGCAGCCGAATCAGAGAAGTGGACTCATCCTCCATTCAGTGGTGAGCTAGTGGAGGGGGTTGTGTGGGGCCGAGGGGCTTTGGACATGAAGAATATGGTGGCAGCTGAATTAATGGTTTTTCTGCTCTTTAGAAGACTGGGGTTGTCTCTGAATCGTGACCTGATATATGCGGCAACCGCGGATGAAGAGGCTGGCAAAGGCAATCATGGGATCGGTTGGTTGCTGGATAATTTCCCAGATCAGGTTGAAGCCCCATATGTGCTGACCGAAGGTGGTGGAAATGAGAGGAGAATTGGAAACACAAGTTTCTTCACAATACAAACGGGCCAGAAAGGAATTTGTCGTTTCCGATTGCATGCTAGAGGTCGTCCAGGGCATGGATCTGTGCCTCATCGTGATAATGCAGTAGTAAAGCTTTCAAGAGTTGTAGCGGCATTGGGGCAAACGATATTACCGATACATCCATCTCCAACGCTAAAGGCCTATATCGAAGGGATTGCTGAGCATCAAAATGTGGAAGCAGCAGAGCGATTGAGAGCAATTTTGGATTCTGAGAAGAGTGAAAAGGCTTTATCTCAAGCGCCACTTCCAGAAACCGAGATCGCATCATTAAATTCTCTCTTAAGAAACACAGTTTCTCCCACTATTATTGCAGCTGGAACCAAGATTAATGTGATCCCTGGCGACGCTGTAGCTTGGGTCGATGGCCGATTGGCTCCTGGACAGACAGAGGAAAGCTTTTTTGAAGAAATCTATCCTTTTCTGGGGAAAGATGTATTTGTAGAGGTAGACCAGTACTCTCCGCCCATTGAGGCGGAAATAGGCTCTGCTTTATACGAGACAATAGTATCAGTTATGGGCGAACATGTTCCAGAAGCGCGGATTATTCCCTCCATTATGACAGGAGGAACCGATGCGAAGCACATTATTCCCCGAAAGCCTGAAACGCAAGTACTCGGATTTATGCCATTACGCGAAATGTCGGGTAAAGATGAAGAAGCGAATCTAATTCATGGCCATAACGAACGTATTTCGGTGGAGAATCTCTTGTTTGCGACGAAGGTGCTATTTGATGTAGTTAAAAGCTTTTGCGGGGTAGCAAAATGAAATTTAGTTTTTATAAAGTTCAATTAGGAAAAGGAAACTACTGCGAACGGTGAAGCATAAAGAAAGTGCTACCCTCTAAATTAGAGTGATCATGAATTTCTTTCATTGTCATTGTTATCCATTCGAATTCGTGAAATTCTAGCGTGCCATACGGAGTAACGATTTTAATATAAAGGTATCACCATGTCCACTCAACCAGGAAACAAAATCCAACAAAAACTAATTCGCGGTGCCGTCCCAGTTCTTTGTATGCCGTTCGAGGCTAATGGCGCTGTTGATGTTGATAGTTTACTCAGGGAGATTGATTTTTGTGTCGAGGCAGGTTCACAGGCGATTGCTTTTGGAAAGGGCAGTGAAAGCCCCGAGCTTACGGATCACGAGAGGAAGACGGTTTGGACTGCAGCATCGCGGCATCTTAATGGGCAACTGCCTCTGGTAGTGGCAACTGCGCATCCTAGTCATGAAGGAGTAATTGCTTTGACTCAATTAGCACTAGATTGCGGCGCTGATTGTGCTATGGTTGACCCGGATCAAAAAAAAGGAGAAGAGTTAATACGACTATTTCGGGAACTGGCGAGTAGGGTTGATCTTTCCATCATGCTACAGGATGCAGGAGGAAATGCTCCGGTTCCGATCATGCTTCAGGCGGTTCGAGAGTCGCCAACCATAAATTGCATGAAGATCGAATGTCCGGGTACTCCCAATAAAATGGCTGAAGTAATCAACAGCCTTCGTGAGATCAAGATGAGTGACGGAGTAGGACGAACTGTGGATATCTTAGGAGGTGGAAACGGGAATCTATTGCTGGAAGAGTTAGATCGGGGATCGGTTGGAACATTACCTTATCCTGCCTTGATCGATGCATTTCGATCCGTTTGCGATCTTTATTCCTCGGGGAATACCGGTGGGGCATGGGAATGCTATTTACAACAGATTCTTCCACTTAGTCGACTGGTGGCCTCTGGGGGTCCCATGGGAGGTGATATATGGATGCACAAGACCATATTTGAGCGAGCTGGAATTCTCCGTACGAACGTATGTAGGAGAGAATCTCAGCCGCAACCAGCCTGGGTTGTGGAAAAAGTATGGGCACATTTGAAAGTCTCAGATCTCCTAATTAGTAAACTTTTGGCGGGCAAATAGGCTTGTATAGCTTTGCCTGCCTTTTGGTACGCATCATCAAGATTCTCGGAATCACCACTCAAAGCTAACAATGTTTCTGTAAGCCGGGCTTCTTAGGGCTACTTTAGGAGATCGACAAATTCTTCCCGCCCCCGTCTAAACAGATCTTTTACATCCTCACGCTGGCTATCGTTGCTGTAACGGCCATAGGAATCGATCCACTTGAGCGATTCGTCGATTCCACGAAGGAAATAATTTGCTGATTCATTTCGCTCTTCTGGTGGCTTGCCACAAACGAAATAGACGGGGCTACTATGAGCGTAGATGGACTGGTCAAAACTGTCCCGACTATCACCCCATAGCCTGGCTGCGATCCACCCATCGCTGTCACTGGAGACATTATGACGTAGAATGCCTTTACGTTTACCTAAGGGATGGCTTTCACTGTGGATAACGGTACCGTTTTTAATGACCTCTATTCGGTGCACGGGATAAAATGAATTATAGGTCACTGCAACTTCAAGTTGTCTGTTTTTGGCCAAGTCAATGGTAGTGCCCATCGGTTGATTATTTACTGCCAGATCGATGGCTGGACCATTGGTAATGAAGGTGTTGCCCGATTTCATGCCGCCGATCCAGTTTGCGTAAGAGAATTCTTCTTTCGTATTAACGTACACACGATTGTTGGAACAGACGAACCAGTCTGTTCCGGTAGATGCAGGAAGGGAGATGCCGCAATTGAGAAGTTTGTACCAGAGATCGTATTCCGGATCTAGCCAGAATGGATCAAAGAGGTTGAAGGCATCAAGTTTGCCCAGGACCGCAGCGATCGGAGCTTCCATGCCCCTCCCGTTATGACACCAGATGACGATTCCCCCTTGATCACGGGCTTCATCGCAGCAAAAGCATAATGGAGGATAATCAGGATCGAATTGTGAAGTGAGGATGTGCCCGCGGCTCACAGGTTGCACAATATTTCTTAGGTTAAGAAACATTACATGGCCGTAACCGAATCCCCAAGGTGAGTGGTCTCCGTAGTGTCGGTTCTCTTCCCCAATATCCAGCACATGGTGGGCTGTGGTGAACTCGTTCATGACACCGATTGGATATTTATTGCTTGCATATGGGAGTTGGCGACGGTCGAGGACGCTTACCACTGTGACATTATAACCCTCTACGCTGCAGTCTACGGCCAGACGGTCGTCAGGCCGAGTCTCTTTTTCGTCGTAGTGGATGTGTGTATTGCCTGGGTACCAATTCCCTTCTTGGGGATGATGCCATCGCGTCAGAGATATTTCGACATCTTTACTTCCTTTTTCTGGCACCTCCACGATCAGACGAGATGGTTCATATTCCGTCCCTCTTTCGACCAGAATATCAGTACGCCCCCGGGGAGTATTAACTTCAAACTCTCCGTCACAAAAGAAGAACTCAGTACCTGGGCCACGCTTGAGAAGGGCATCTTCTGGTTTGCAGAAAATTCCGGTGGAGGAGAGAACATGGACCTTCGCGTTTATTCTCTGGTTGGTCGTCGAATCGATTATTGTGCCGTGTAAAAGTCCCATAAGTCATTCACTAGCAGAAAATTTCAAAAATCGGAATAGAATTCTGTATTTCCATTGATTTTTTATGTCGGTTGAAATCACCCGCTTCAGGTGGAATTATATTATGGCGATCTTTCATTTCAAAAGTGAGTAGGTTGCTAATTATTTTTAACAGACATCAGCAAAATATAAAATTGGAGTTCCTAAAACAGTGGATAACCAACAAAGAAACATTAGTAAAACCAAATAGAAGTAAATCAATGCGGTTTGAATTCTCATTCAGAGGAAGTTGCTTTTCAGATTAATACGTTCTATTTTCTTTATAGGTAAAATGGGATATGAATCTTTTCGAATACCCTTCTCGCTAGTCGGTAGAATTAAAACAACTCCAGGAGGTAGCCAGTGCCGAAGTACCGTACCGCAATTATAGCAACAGGAATTATTGCGCGCGTTCATGCTCGTGGGTGGCTCGGGGTGCCGGAACGGCCAGTAGAGATTGCTACGATTGCCGATACTAATGCAGAGGCACTTCGGGAATTTGGTGACTTTTTCGAGGTTCGGGAAGATAAACGCTACAAGGACTATCGGGAGATGCTGGATGTAGAGAGGCCGGACTTTGTCGATGTCTGTTCTTGGCACCAATTACACGCAGAAATGGTAATCGCTGCCGCGGCTCGACGGCCCCGAGCGATTATTTGTCAGAAGCCTATGGCAGTAGATTTAAGAGAGGCAAATGAGATGATGGTTGCCTGTGAGCGCAATCAGGTTCGGTTGGTCATCGCTTACCAGAGGCCACATCATGCTGTGTGGCTCAAGGCTAGGGAACTTCTGCGAGATGGAATCATTGGGAAAATCAATAGAATTGAGGTCGACGCCTCCGGAAATATGCTGAATACGAATTCACACAATATTCGGCTTGCGCTATTCCTCATGGATGAGCCTCAGGTCGAATGGGTGATGGGAACCGTGGAACGCATCACTGATTTGGTTGAGAGAGGTTTGCCAGCAGAAGATGCTTCCCTCGGGATAGCGGCTTGTAGTAACGGTGCTTCAATCCTGATTCACGGAAACCTTATTAAAGGTATTGGGCAAGGATGTCGCGTTTTTGGAACTGACGGGCTTATGGAATTAAGTACCTCATACCATCCGAATTCAAAGATTCCTTCTGATGCCCCTATGTATATGCCAGAAATGCCATCTGCCCGTTATAATTTTGAAATTGGAAAGGCGTGTTACATGAACGCCGCTTCGAATGGGTGGCGAGAGATTGAAGCGCCTTGGCACGATTGTTGGGCCCATCAATGCCAGGAGACAATCGATTGGGTTGAAAACAAGGTCGAAGAGCCAATCAGTAGCGGGGATCGGGGCCGATCGGTGCAGGAGGTTATGATGGCTCTTTATGAGTCTACGCGAAAAAGACAAAGGATTTACTTGCCGCTCAAGACGTTGATTAATCCTTTGAGGCTTATGGTGGAAAGTGGTGATCTTTCCGTAGAGTGGCCGGGGCTTCACGAAATACGGTCCGGGATTTTACGGGGTGAAGACATGAAATAATGTGCAGATTACTCCATATTATAAGTTTTCGCTGAAAGTTGATAATAGTTTCCAAAGGTTTTTGACACGGGGAATCAGGCCGTATCTTCCAGAAAAAGCCTGCAGTTATGGCCAAATAGACAGTACGGAAATGAAACTACAAAATAAAACCGCATTCATAACAGGAGCAACGAAAGGCCTAGGGCGGGCGATTGCACTCGCTTTTGCCAAAGAAGGGGCTCATATCGCAGGAACTGGTCGGAACGAGGAAGAATTGGCTTCGTTGAAAACCGAAGTGGAGGGCTTGGGAGTACGATGTGCGACAGTTCGTGCTGACCTTTCGAAGTCTGGCGAAGTGCATCGAGTATGGGATGTGCTGGTTGGCGAGCTTGGTGATATTCACATCCTATTGAACAATGCTGGAATCGGCAGTAGTTCGAACCCCCGTCCCGTTGAGTGCTATAATGATGCGTTTTGGGAAATGTTGCTTTATGTGAACCTAACCGTGCCCTATCTCTTGTGTAAAAAGGCTCTTCCGGGGATGATGGAACGGAGACATGGACGGATTATTCAAATTTCAAGTATTAGTGGAAAAGTAGGGGCTTTTCATGGTGCTGCTTATTCTGCAAGTAAACATGGTCTACTTGGACTCTCTCGATCGCTGGCAGTAGAGGTTGCTGCCAAGGGTATAACTGTGAATGCCATCTGTCCTGGACCCGTAAAAACCCTCATCAACGACCGGCGCGTAGCCTATGATGCTCAGCGGTTGGGTAAAGACCTGAAGGAAGTGGAACGCACTTCAACCCCTCTGGGTAGGAGGCTTGTAGTGGCCGAGGTTGCTCCTCTTGCTGTCTACCTCGCATCTGAGGACTCTGCTGCTATGACCGGACAGGCTTTGAATATTGATGGTGGTATTTTGATGACGGGATAGGCGGATTAAGCATAGAAATCAAAATAAACGCATCTTGACTTTGAAAGTCACGCAATCTGTCTTTCAGGAACATAAACTCTCAAGAAGAAAATATCCATGATAATCAAAGACATCGAAACCATCATTCTTGACGTTCCCTTCCATGAAGTACCGGAACGAAATATGTCACGCAGTTTAAATGGATGGCATATCGTAGAGCTTTGCCGGGTTACTACAGACACGGGTGTAACAGGAATTGGAGAAACTCTTCCACACTATACCTGGGGCAAGGTAACCGAGGAGGGTAAGGGGCGTGCTATCGGGAAGAATCCATTTTCGCTACTATGGGACGATTCATTGGGAGCGGGTTTGCAAATGGCAATATTCGATGTTTGTGGGAAAGCTGAAGGGGTTCCAGCCTATTATCTGATGGGTGAAAAGGTGAGGGATAATTGTCCAATATCTTGGTGGGCGATTGACATGGCCCCTGAGGATTACGCTTCTGAGACTAGAGATGCGGTGGCTCAAGGTTATACCTCCATTAAGCAGAAGCCGCGGCCTTGGTTTGATGTCTACGAGCAAGTGAAGCAAACAGCTACCCAGGGTGACTCAAATTTCAAGATCGACTTAGATTTCAATGGGCACCTGAACAATGTCTCAATTGCCTTACCGATATTAAAGGAACTCGAGAGATGCCCAAATGTTGCCTTCTTTGAATCTCCAATTCCTCAATCCGATGTAACTGGTAACCGGATGTTGAGGCAACAGATTCATTCTGCTATCGCAATGCATTTCGGTAATCCTCCAATCGATACTGTTGTGAAGGAAGAGTGTTGCGATGGATTTGTAATCGGAGGGAGTGCAGGGAATTGTTTACGAAGTTTTAAGGTTGCAGCTGCGTTCAATATGCCGGGATGGCTGCAATTAGTGGGGACCGGAATTACGACAACGTGGGCGATGCATTTGGGCGCTGTATGTAGCCATGCTGTCTGGCCAGCAATTACTTGTATGAATATGTACGTCGATCAGTTGATTTCCGATCCTATTAACGTTTCGGGAGGCTACGTTTCGCTTCCCACCGGTCCTGGGCTTGGTATCGAATTCAATGAAAAGGCTTTGAAGTTTCGTGTTGATTCGATTGTGAAACCTAACAGAAAAGCTCTTTATTATCTAAATCGGGCGAATGGTAATAAGATATGGTTCGAGGGAGAGTATGGCTCGGGCGGCTACTGGAACCAAAATCTTGCTGGGAACCTTCCGGTATGCGAACACGGAGTGAGGCTTGAGATGTGGGAGGACGATGGTTCCAAGGATTGGAAGGACTTGGAGTCGAGGTTGGCTATTCAACCCGTTTGGGAAAAGAGCGAGGTTTGAGGGAGTCTAGGTTCCTGTTATGGAATTATCTTTCCATTTTGATTCCTTAAGGCTTCAGTGTTAACTAAAGATTTCTATTGGTCTTTCCGAATACTGGAAAGAATCAGCTTTAATTTGCTGACGATTTATAGACTTCATCAATTTGATTAGCTTGGCATGATGTTAGGAATTGCCAGATCTGATGAATTAAAACTATCTGCCTTAGCTGTTTACTGTTACAACCTTTCGAAACAGATTTCTGATAATCAAAATCCTAGATTCTGATACCCTAAGATTTACTTCATCTCAAAGAATAATGACCGATCGAATTAACCGGACAGTCGAACTTCTTTCCCTCAATCAAGCGGTTTATTACATGGGCAACCATTCTGGCCACGTCCTCACACGTGAACAGGGCCGAGAGGATGCTGCGACCTGGGCTGACTATATTAATGTTGGAATGGAACACGGTGCATTCAACCTGGCAGGCCTAGACCAATATTTACTTGGCTTAGTGGAAGGTGGTCCAACGCGAAGTGGGCACCGCACGCCAAGCGTTATTGTGGAAGCACCCGTGGAGGGCGTGACCGAGGAGATCATAAGGGCAAATTCTTGGCAGTTTCGCCAAATTCTTGGCCGCGGTGTCCATGGTATCCTACTTTGCCAGGCAGAGTCCGCTTCTGCTGTTCAGGCTTTTGTTGAGTCCTGTCGTTACCCTATCAATAGGGTAGGGGTTGGAAATGGGTTGGATAAAGGAAGACGCGGAGTTGGCTCCGAAAATTCCGCAACTGCCATCTGGGGTATTGAGAGAAATGATTACGTACAAAGAGCTGATCCTTGGCCACTTAATCCCAACGGGGAACTGCTTCTAGGAGTAAAGATAGAATCTGCTGAAGCCCTTCCCTATATTGAGGAGATACTGGCTGTACCCGGAATAGGTTTCGCCGAGATGGGCCCTGGGGACCTGAGCATGTCCCTTGGTTATCTGAATTGCCCACGGCCGTTCCCTCCTGAAATACAGGAAACCCATGAACGTGTAAGAAATGCTTGTGCCGAAAACAATGTTGCTTTTCTCAGTTCAGCGACTGTCGATAATATTAAGGAAAAAATAGACGAAGGCGTAAGAATCATACAGCCCGGGGGCAACGAAGAGGTTGTCAGGATTGGACGGGAATATAGCGATCGGATTATGCCATGGTGAGGCGAGTTATAGTAACCCTCCAAAGGGTAAGCAAAGGGCTCAATTTCTCAGGATCCAGGTCCTTTTATGTCTTTGTCGCGACCTCTTGCCTCTGTAGTAGATTGGTAGATAACTATATAAACGGATGAGCGATGGTGTTTGGGAACATATTGCTATTAAAGATTCGAGATTGAAAAATGTTGTTCAGAGCGTTGAAATGAACAAGGATCAATAAATGCTAAATAGTTCAACTTGGGAAGCCCTGGCTCCTGACCTCAAAACGGTTCTGTCCCAGTCAAAGAATCCATTGCAGGCGCTTGCCGATATGGAAACGCCGGCGATTGTGTTGCGTCAGGCTTTTAATCCGGAGCAATGCAAAGGATTGATAGCTAGATTCATTCGCATGGGTCTGATGAGGGAAGTTGAGTCTTCGGGTGGAACCGGATCAATGTCGGGAATGGATAGGCGACTTCGTATTGATATTGGCACTAGTCTAGGTAATCGAGGGAGCGACAAGGAGGCCTTTTTGCAACACGCTGTTGAGACCCACCGATTATTTCGCTTTCTTTTCGAAGATTTCGATAATCCCGTCTCTGTCATTTATGATGCATTAGGCCGGCTAGCCGTTGGCAAAAAGGTTATGACTGCCCGCGAAGCTGATGGTCAGCTGTACGGTCCTGCGATTTTCCGAGTTCATTATGAAGGCCAGTACTATCGGCCTCATATTGATCATGTTGCTGTTCTGGCAAAACAAGATCGAACAGACTTTGTCGTCAGTAGATTCAAACACCAATTTGCCGGTGTGCTCTGTTTTCAGAATGCAGATGAAACAGGGAGAGCGGCTCAGGGGATTTTACATAGATGTGCCTGGAGTCCCGAAGTCCAGACTCATTTATCAGACAACAGTTATTATGAATATGCAGAAGAAAAAGGAATTGAAAGTTCTGTAATCGAACTTGAACAAGGTGATTTTTATCTTTTCAATAGTGGGTGTATTCACGAGGTCCCTAAAATAGAGGGCGATCAGCCAAGAATCGTTTTAGCGGTCTTTATCGGATATTCTCATGATGATGATGAGGTATTTGTGTGGTCTTAGATTTTATTTCTAATTGTTCAAATCCACTGAAGCTAAGACTATAGCCGAGATCCAGCAACTTTACATTGGTGAAGGCTGTATATGAAGGTTTACAATCCTCCTTAAATTTTCTTGTGAGGCATGGTCCTATAAGAGAAGCAGTCTGGAGCTTTCTTAAGTCTAGTCTTTATAGGACATTAGAGAGTATTAATCCTGTTTGTAAGAACAAGCGGACGAACGGCATCAACTATTTATTGCTGGACCTTTAATCAGGTTACTCTATCTCCTAAATTCATGTAAATCAACAGCTTTTCGTACATCGCTCGCTTTCCGTGCGGCTTCGATTATTGCAAGGATACTACGGCCGTCATCGCCAGTTACCGGCAATCTTTTGCCTTTAGCCAAAGCATTAAAAGATTCTGAAAAGTATGTTCCATGAGTTGTTAATCTGGATGATGGAAGCTCAATTGTTTGCCAATCCCCGTCTGCAGTCGACCGTCTGTAGCCTTCCGGTTCGTCCTTGCGATTATTTAGCCAAATGGAACCCTCATTAGTGTGTACCTCACAGAAATGTATGTTGGGAGATCGAGCACACCAGGATCTTTCCATGGTGGAGAGGGCTCCGTTTTCATGCTCGCAGAGAAGTAGAGCTATATCATCGACATCTAGATCTAGACGAATTGTTCCAACCCTTGCTTCAACGTATCGTATAGGAGACCGCATAAGTGATTGGAGTGAGTAAATCTCATGGTAGGCAGTGTCGTTGATGCACCCACCTCCGGCGACTTTACTTGCTCGCCATGCTAACGCTGAATCTTCATGGCCTGGACCAAACCCAGTTGGTTTGAGTGTCATTCCGCTGGTTCGGCCGAGGAAAGGATCTGGAAGTTGCTCGAGTTCTCGCAATGCGGTTTGCATTGATTGAGTATATAAAAAATTATGTACGATGCCATAGGGTACTGCATTAAGTTCAATTGCATCCAGTATGGCATCAGCCTCTTCCAAAGAAGTTGCCATAGGCTTCTCGGAGAGGATTGCGACTTTTGCTGATGCTGCTGCAATAACTTGCTCCGCGTGTTTAGAGTGGGGAGTAGCAATTGTCACCGCATCCAAGTCCGCCGAAGCCAGCATATCCTGGTGGTTAGAGTAGAGCTCCTTATCCGGCACTCCAAAGAAATCTCTTCCCCAAAGCTTATTCTCTTCTTTAGGGTCTGCAATTGCAACAACGGTAACAGCATCTTTATCTTCAAGATATGCAGGACCGTGTGCCATTTGCACGATTTTCCCGCATCCTATAAGCCCCAGACGTAAAGGAGATGGCATGGATGATTTCTATTCAGTTGATAAATGAAGTCCAGCGGTATTCTCCGAATTTAATAATCTTTTCAGGTCTTACCTGTAACTGTTATTGGGTACTCTAATGTAATAGGAAATCCCTGCAGTTATTTTGATGACAGAATTACTTATTTGTTGCTTCTATTTGTAGAAGGGAGTTCCTTAAAGGAGTTGTTGATTCGGGAACATGGTCAGTAAGCGTTACATCAAACGATAGGAAGTGACATGATCAATGTGTTACTTATTGGAGGTCGGGGAATAATTGGTTCCGGGTTGAGATATTACCTTCCGAGACTAGATTCTAATTATGGTATTGTAACGGTCGACTTGCCTGGGGCTGTGGATTTGGCGGGGAAACAGGAGGTGGAAAGCGAGTTTGTAGACCTTGATATCAATACGGATCATGAGGCCTTTAATGGCCTTGTTGTCGGGAAGGATATGGTAATTTATTTGGCACGAAAGAATCCTCTCGAGGAGATGAATGCGATGACTGATCTCGTGTTTGATACGGTACGAAGGCAATCGCATCCTCCATTAATTGTAGCGGCTAGTTCAGTGCATGCGGTTGATGAAGCTTACAACTTTGTAGACGGACCTCTTTCGATTTTAGCCGATCGTAAATTCCATGAAATTGATGAGATGCCAGATCCTATCTCGGCGACGATACCCGCCTGCCCGAATAATGATTATGGGCAAGAAAAAGCTTATGTCGAAGAGTGGGCTCAACAAATGGCGCTAAATGGCTTTGGGGCAATCTCAGCCCGTTGGGGAGGGATCAATGAGAGAAATAAGATGACTGACGAAAGAGGGTATTTTACATTATGGTGTCATCAGGAGGATGCTGCACGGTTTGTCCATGCTTGTTATACGTCGTACGTGAAAGGGACCCTTAGGAATGGGGCGTACTATTTCGTGATCTCAAATAACACCTATAATATTTTTGATATTGAGACCCCGAAGAGAGAGATCGGTTACGAACCGGTGCATAATGCTGAGGTTTTTTACAAAGGAGATTAACAGCGGATTGAATCAACTTTTTCGGGAGCGAGTGCTTGTTTAAAGTGTTTATTAGCTGGTAAGTAATTAACATGAGCTCTTGAAAGTTTGGGTTGTTGTGCGATTACATTGATCTCGAATTCCGAAAGTTAGCAGAATCCTCAATCGCTTTAGTATCCCATTTTCCTCTCTAATTCCAATCGAGTAACTTCATTAGATTGAGGCCTTTTACGTTAGCTCGATCTTTATCGCTGTAATCAGCCATATGCTTATCTACGATTGCTGGAGTGCCGCTACCCCAGACCATGCGATTGGGACCAAATTCCTTGATGACCCGCCGAGTAAAGGGGATCACGCTTTCGTAGTAAGGTTCATCGGTGGCAAAATGATTGAGGCCTGAGAGTTTCATGTAAGTATTTTCGTGTGCGGCCAGTTCCAGGACATCTGCGTATTCAAATGCATGGCCCATATGTGGTTCGGCTAGATGGTCGATGAGTGCAACCGTTTCCGGGATATCTCGCAAAGCCTGATCTAATTGATGAGCGTAATTCGGTCCAATGTGAAGTTCGACTATGAGGCCGAGCTCAACGGCTTTCTCCCAGAGGGCGCGAACACCACGGTCAGAGAAGGAGTCAAGGTACATTTCTTTGCCTCGGTGTGCGTGGAAACGGGTAGCAATAATTCGCGGTTCTTGTGCTACTAAGTCGGCGAGCTTTTTTGGTGCGTCGGAGTCGTTTGGATAGTATAGAGAAGTCCCTTTTAGACGTTCAGGTTGGCGCTTAAGGCATTCTAGCACAAGGTGATGTGCATCCCCATACGGTTCGGGGTGAACAATGATTGCACGGTCGATACCTTCGTTTTCCATGTGGTCGATGTAGGCAGCCAAGGGATCTTCCGGGTGGTGCGACATTTCTGGTTGGTATGCAGCGTATTCGTGTAACGGGTATCTCCCAGTGTCAGGGGAGAACATATGGGCATTCCATTCGATAATCATGATAACAAAGAGTCTAAATTTAAATCTAGGTAAATCAAGCTCTCCACAACTCCTCAATTCGTTTACATTTTCAACTAACGAACATTCAAAATAAGAGATATTGAATCCTGTGTATCGATTTCATCTGGGGGAGAGTGAGCCTTCCAATTAATGCTGAGGCGCACACTCCTCAGATCGTTGGTCCGGAGAATGTATCGGTCAATCTTCGCCTTCCTATAACTTGTCCTTGATCCTCTGTTGAAATCTTGCGTATAATGGATCTGCTGGAATTCGTTACTTTCTTCAAAGAGGATTTGTATGCTTAACTACACAAACATTCATCATATTGCGCTCACTATTTCGGATTTTAATCAATCTCTGCGTTGGTATAGCGATATCCTAAGACTGGAGAGACTGTATCCTGATGCAGAACTTCGTAATCCTTGCTTCATCGCAAACGGGCCGGTTATTCTAGCCCTCTTCAGAGCAAAGGACAAAAACCCAGCACCGAAGCCGGAGCAGAATGAGAATCTTATTTTCCGACATTGTGCGTTCTGTGTTGATAGGCCTAGTTTCGAAACTACTCAGAATAAACTCAATGAAAGGGAAATTCCCTTTCGGTTTTCTAATCACTCAGGGCAAAAACCCCCTCGGCATTCAATCTATTTTTCTGATCCAGATGGTCATGAGATTGAGATTACGACTGAAGTTTGATTTCGTGTGATGCTTGCTTTGTATGGTCTCGTTTTAGTAGAACCCTTGGGTGCGAGTAGAGAGGAGACAATATTCGCGAATTAATGTGATAGAATTTAAGCGAAGAGGAAATAATCTTTGATTCAAGTTGTTTCCTGTCGATCTTACACGATGCCAATGAAAAATATAAGCGGATCTAAGATAGGGTGGGTGTTTATTAAATACATTTCTGTTTTTACAGGGTTACACTTTTTTATACTCTCCGCATCGCTTCTTCAAGCCGGGGGATTCTCAGAAATTCGTGTTGGAGATCGTGTTCCAAGTTTTGTGGCTAATGACGACACCGGAAACCTTTGGAGTCTTGCTGAGGCATCAGGTGAGAAAAACATAGTCCTTTATTTTTATCCAGCGGCTATGACAGAAGGTTGCACAATTCAGGCATGTGCCTATAGGGATCAATCCATTGATCTTCAAAATCTCGATTCCATCGTTGTCGGAGTGAGCGGGGATTCCGTTAATAATCTTCGACTATTTAAACAAGTTAATCAGCTTAACTTCACCCTTCTTTCTGATATTGACGGGACAATCGCACGCTTATTTGGAGTTTCTTTAAGAGAGGGTGGGTCGATTGAGCGGCAAATTGACGGGAGTCCGTACCTATTAGAGCGCGGGCTGACTATCGCAAGATGGACCTTTGTCATTGGAAAGGACCAAAGGATTCTTTACAAAAACACCGATGTGGCAGTGACGGAGGATACGGCAAGAGTTATTGCGGAAATTTCGAAGTCTGAGGGTCTAGGTCTAAACTGATTACTTGAGGTGTCTATTTGTTTTTCGATGAGATTAATTACGACTTATTAATCAATCCGTTTCACACCCTTACGCGGAAGGGATGCATTGCAATCTACAACCAGCTTCCAAAGCCTATAGTATTGGATTTATAGAAATGGTCCAGGTTCTCTACGTAAACCAGAGATTATTCAGGGTTAGTTTCCATTTATAATTTCTAAACCTCAAGTCTTGGGCCGATTCAAAATTTAGCATGGTGGAAATTTTTATACTTATGGCTTGCTTGATCGTCAGGGGAGTAGAGATTCAAAGCTTTTAATATTTTTATGACTGAACAAAGGCCCAATTTACTTTTTATCATGCCGGATCAGTTGCGGCATGATTTCTTGAGCTGTTATGGTGCGGATTTTATAGAAACTCCCCACATTGACAGTATTTGTCAAAACGGTGTGCGTTATTCCAGGGCATATTCGCCCTCTCCTCTTTGCGTGCCTATGCGTTCTTCTCTTCTTACGGGGTTGAACTCAATCCGTACAGGAGTCTTGAGTAATGGAGAATATCTTCGTCCGGATTTTGAAGCCTGTGGAATTTTAACTTGGCCTGCGATGCTTCGTGAAATGGGCTACCATACCTGTTCAATTGGTAAGATGCATTTCTACCCTTGGGAGGCCTCGATGGGTTTTGATGATCGGATCATCTGTGAGGATAAACGGTGGCTTCTCGTGGATGATGACTATCAGAAATATCTCAATAGAAAGGGACTTAGGAAACTGGGAGGTAGCGAACACATCGGTTATCAAGAAAATAGGGGAGCTGTTGTTCATCAACACAGTTACGAAGACTCTTGGGATGGATTTGTAGGAAATGAAACAGTCCGCTATCTTCGGGAATACTCTGGAGATTCTCCCTTTGCGATGATGGTCGGCTTCCCCGGTCCTCATTGTCCCTATGATCCTTCGCCTGAGTATGCCGATCTTTATTCTCCCGATAACATGCCCGAACCATATGGGATCGCTCCTGGTGAACCCGCTGGTTTTGTAGAAAATTCTGTACGGGGAAACCTTGGGTCTTGGAATGGGGTTGATTATTCTGAGTTTACTACCAAACACAAACGTAAGATTCGTGCTCACTACTCAGCTTTGGTAAAACAGATTGATCAAAAAGTTGGAGAGATAATTGCTGCTCTAAAAGAGACTGGTCGATATAACAATACGGTGATTATTTTTTGTAGTGATCACGGCGACTATCTCGGTGATCACGGTATGATTGGGAAAGGCTCTTTTTTCGAGTCAAGTACAAGGGTTCCTCTCATTGTGGGAAATCTTGGGTTAGAAACCCCACATGTTCATGAGAATCCAGCTAGTATTGCGGACATAACTGCGACTCTATTGCGTTTAGGTGGCTGCGAAATTCCTAGTTACATGGATTCGCAGCCATTAGCGGATCTTGCTATTGAGGGAGCTGAAGCTCGTGAGCGAGTTTTCGGATTTGTCTCCGATGCCTCAATGAACTACGATGGGAGGTGGAAACTTGTTCGATACTCTAATGGGTGGAGCGCCCTTTTTGATATCGAAGAAGATCCTGCCGAACAACATAACAGGATTAACGATCCTGAATGTCAGGAAATACGCGAGCGACTCGACCGAGAGTTGGTGTCTCAGATGCTTTCGTCAATCTATCGGGCCAATGCGGAAAAGCAGCACAAGACTGATCCATTTGATACGGAATTCGCTAATGGGGAGTCAGGATGGCAAAGATTGTATCCGTTACCGCTGCAATGAAACTCCTTCTTTATTCGTAGATACAGCCATTCTTGTCAGGCAACAGACACATATCTGAAATCGAATTTATCCAATACAGGCTCTTGACTCTATCTTTGGTCTATTTGTGTTTGGGGAGGGTGCTTAATTCCATAACAAGTGCCGAAGTGAGTCGGGAGAGAGTGTGATGGTGTTAAAGCTGATTAACTTTCGATATCATCGAGGGAGTGGGTTGTACACCAATCAATAAAAGCGGCCTCAATATGATCTTCCCACTTCCGATCAATTTCACCTGGTGTATGTATGCCTTTTTCAATTTGGGCTTTACCCCAGTAGTCGCGGAGTCGGATGTCCTCTGAGCGATCGACAACTTCCGTGACTAGGTGGGGTGGGACAAAGATCACCCCGGTTGGGGTCCCTAAGACAACGTCACCAGGAAGGACTGTGGCTTTACCTATTCGGACGGGACCATTGATTTCTGTCAGGGTGACATCTCCGATCGCAGTGGGATGCAGTCCTTTCACAAATCCCGTGAGGTTCTCAATCTCAGCGATCCGTTGATAATCACGGATTCCTCCGTCGATGACCATGCCGCGACCGACGGTATTGGCTGAAATCGCCGTTGATAAATTGTCCCCAACAAAAGTTCCTCGAACGATCTTCCCGAAGAGTTCAATAACGATAACATCACCCTCTACGAGTGTATCGATTATCCATGAGTTTTGGCCGCCAATCCGATTATTCTCTTCTCCCTCCTTCTGAACGAGGTCGTTAAGGTCGGGGCGGGTTGGGACATACCGTCCAGTTACGGCACGACCAACAAGGATACGTTCTGGACGGAGGTTGAACCAGTCTCCTTCAAACTGATGATCATAGCCGTGCGATCCAATAACTCCCCAAGCTTCTTCAGTTGTAACTTTCTCCATACGCTTTAGGAGATTGTCTGGTACCTTGGGCCGGCCGTCATGGAAACGCTCAAAAGGATTGAGGGAGGTGAGCTCGCGTATGTTTTCGGGATTAATGAGCTTCATCTGATTATACTAAATAGTTAGAGGAGAGAGGAACAGTTGGTTTCTGTCAGATAGATTTTAATCTAGTGGGTAGGAGATAGAGTAATAAACATTACAAAACTTCATTTAATTGCTACGATTTGATTCATCTGTTTATTTGCCGTAGACTGATTCCTGTAGTCCGCGGATGTAGCCGATTGCGAAGAGACGTCCCAATACTTCGTAGCCAGCATTTTGATTGGATTCACCAGCCATGGTAGGTACATGGTCAGGACGAAGGACTCCATTGAATCCGATTTCCTTATAAGCCTCAAGGCAAGCACGCATGTCGGTTGGTCCTTCATCGTGGAAGGTCTCGCAGTACTTTTCTGGCGTCCCTTCAACGTCCCGAAAATGGACGAAGAAAATTTTATCTTGATTTCCAAAATGACGAATGGCTTCCGGAAGATCATCTGTCATGAGGGTAAAATTCCCCTGACACATGCAGATCCCGTTGACCGGGCTTGGAACTAGATCTATGAGTCTCTGGAAATTGTCTATACTTCTCATGATGCGCCCAACACCGCAAATTGGAGACAAAGGAGGATCGTCTGGGTGCATGGCCAGCTTAACATTCGATTCTTCCGCTACAGGGACTATACATTCCAGAAAATACTTCAGGTTCTTCCATAAACTCTCTTCAGAGATTTCTCCAAGTTCAGTTAATGGTTCGTTTTTGATTGCGTCATGGTCGAAGCTTGTTACCAAGGCTCCTCCCCTTCCCGTAGTGGTAGTCGAAGTTCTAATCCAACTGGTCACCATCCATTCGGGACACCAAACGGGTATACCTAACTTTCCCATGTTCCGAATCAATCTACAAGTCTCATCGATTTCTTCGTCCCTCCCCGGAAGGCCAAGCTTTGTTTTTTCTAAAGGAGGGCGAGCCTCGATTACAGACAGTTGGATTTCAGCTAAATCGAAGGCTTCTTTCATTGCTACCAAAGGCTCCCAGTGCCACCAAGGGGAAGCCTTTGCCCCGGATGATGGAACCTGCGGACCAGGAGTCCCGACGGCATGATTGACGCCGCACTGTTTGACGAGTTGCCACAGTCTCGATGCTGGAGGATGTAGAACTTCTGCTATTTGAATCACTGTCCGCTCGCTTTCTTAAGAGTACAAAATATAAATTTACCGGAAAAAATAATTCTGTCTAAATTGCAACTGGTTGGTCAAGCACAGGATAGTTATATGTGGTCCATTTTCTAGGATCTGATGTAGATATTTCAGTCATCTACAGCAGGTCGCATTTATATAGGTTTTGGATTTTTCGAGGAGAATTCTGTTAGAAAATCTGTTCGATGCCAATGTCATAAACACTAAGAAATTTTGTATTTAGTACCAATGTTGCTGGCTTTAATATTTTGACACTAAATAGAAAAGACCCGTACTATAGATTTTCGAAGTCTTCTTTGATTTGTACAATTTCAACTTAAATCGAACCTGTTAATTGGAATATTTAATATCTAATTTGGGAATTTAAATTCAGTTAGAATGGAAAGAATAAAAGTTTTAATGACTGGTGCGGCAGGGAGAGTCGGAGGAATCCTTCGATCTCATTGGGGAGACCGTTATGCTTTACGGTTGGCGGATCTGAATCCGGTTGAGGCCACAAAGGAACACGAAGAGTTTTTCAGGCTTGATATTACGGAGTTGGAATCGTTTGTGGAAGCATGTCAGGGTATTGACACGGTTGTACATTTGGCGGCTGACCCCAGTCCCTCTGCAGATTTCTACGAAACCCTTCTTTCTTTGAATGTCATTGGGGCCTATAATGGATTTGAGGCAGCTCGAATCGCTGGGTGTCGACGCATTGTTTTTGCTAGCAGTGTGAATGCGGTGTTAGGATATAATGAAACGAAAGTGCATTGTACGCCTGAAATGCCGGTTTATCCGATCAATGTTTATGGTGCGACCAAGTGTTGGGGAGAGGCACTGGGGAAGGTTTACTCCCATCAGCACGGCTTGTCTTGTATCAGTGTCCGATTGACTTCACCTTCGTTCCGTCAAGACGAAGATTGGGATCCCGAAGAGTGGCAGTGGAGAATAAGCGAGAAGGATGCAGCTTTGCTTTTCAAAAGTTGTATTGATGCTGATGATTCCGTCATGTGTTCGATTGTCCACGGGGCTTCGAAGCATCAAAGGTGTTGGTTGGACATCGATTCGACTTGTTCAACTATTGGTTATGAGCCTGAAGAGGGTACTTTTTATCCTAGGCAATCATAATACACGAGGGTTTCATTAGATCATAAGGATCACCCAATGGCGTTAGTTCCCCATTTTCCGTATCAATACGGAAGAGGGAAACGTTGGATCCTTCCCCGCCAGCGTCCTCGACATGCATATTGGCGCATAAGAGGGTTCTTCCATCTGGAGTGATAGCTAGATTCTGGGCGAAATTTCCACGGCTCGAATAAACCTCGATTAGTTTCAGCCGTCCGTCCAAGTTGATTTCGTAAGCAGCAATGCTGTCATGCAAGCGGTTGCTACAGTAGAGGAATTTCCCGTTAGGGGAAATCTTTATATCGGCTGTATAACTCGGGGAGTTAAAGTTATTGGGCAAAGTTGAGATAATCTGGATCTCGTTTAAAATGCCTTCCTTGGCCTTGCGGCTATAGACGTTGATTGAATTGGCCAATTCGTTATTAGCATAGACGAAAGCCCCATTGGGATGGTAGGCAAAGTGACGTGGCCCTCCGCCGCCAATAGTTCGTACATAAGATTGTTCCAGTGGAGCTAAGGTAGCTGTTTCGGAGTTAAGAGCGAAACCAAAAATCTGATCGGTTCCAAGATCACAGGCGTAAACATGCTTCCCGTCAGGGCTAATGGCTGCACAATGGGCGTGTGGGCCGTCTTGACGATCTGGCACAATGAGGCTAGCCCCATGATTTTGGACAAAAGTCTTCATTTCTCCCAAATACCCATTCTTCAGGATGGGGAAGGATCCTACACTGCCGCTGGAATAGTTAGCATATACTACAGTCTTTCCCGTCGGATCTACATCGATATAACAGGTTGTGGTCCCGTTTGCTGGCCTTTCATTAAGTTTGCGTAGTTGACACGATTCAGGGTCAATGGAAAAGGCAGCCACGGTGCCAGAGTCGCTTTCGAAATCGCCACGTACCTGCACGGAATATAGAAATCTCCTGTTGGGGGAAAGACATATGAAAAAGGGATTCTCGATGTCGGTGTATCGCCCCGATGGCTCCAGAATCCCCTTCTCGGTATCTAGCCTGAATGATGTAATGGCCCCAGCATCGCCTGGGAGGTTGGAGGTTATGAAGACACGGAATTGGTTACTTTCGGGCATGATCGGTTCCTTTAGATTAGCGGTTGAATTGCATAGTATTATGAATTTGCTATGTTTTTCAGAAGAATCTATTTAATTTAATAAAGTTTCAATGAATTGTGTCCACACAAACTCTGATACATTGGTGACGGTCAGTGTTGTATCCCCGGTATGATTTTCCGATCGGGTAACTTGTGGGTGTTGTTGCTCAGCATTCTGGAGATATATTGATAATGGATCTTGAAATCGTCATCATGTCGTGCTTTTTAAATTTATAGATTTGCCATGCGTGGCATACTTAATCCATGGCAGGGAAGAAAACTTTAAATTAGAGTCTAGAGTTGGAATTGTTAAGCCATGACATATTGATCATCGGGGGTGGTGGTGCTGGTTTACGGGCAGCTATCGCGATTGGAGAAGAAAACCCGGATCTCAGCGTAGGAGTTGTCTCAAAGGTTTATCCGATGCGCTCACACACGGTGGCTGCTGAGGGAGGTGCTGCAGCGGTTATAAAGGCGAACGACAGCCTAGAAGATCATATTTACGACACCATATCGGGTTCTGACTGGTTGGCCGATCAGGACGCAGTTGAGGCGTTTGTCAATGAGGCCCCTAAAGAAATGATCCAGCTGGAACATTGGGGTTGTCCATGGAGTCGTGAGTCTGACGGAACAGTAGCGGTTCGTCCATTTGGAGGAATGAAGATTGAACGAACCTGGTTTGCTGCCGATAAAACAGGTTTTCACATGCTTCACTCGTTGTTTCAGACTGTCTTAAAATACAAGAATGTCACTCGCTATGACGAATGGTTTGCTACAAAATTACTGGTTCACGACGGCTGGTGCCAAGGCGTTGTTGCGCTGGAGTTGCGTTCGGGTCAAACCCGTGCTATAACTGGCAAAGGCACTATTTTGTGCACTGGTGGGGCGGGACGGATCTTTCCCTTTACGACTAATGCAGCTGTGAAAACGGGTGATGGAATGGCTTTGGCCTACAGGGCTGGCGTCCCACTCAAAGATATGGAATTTGTTCAATACCATCCCACCGGATTACCGGGTACGGGGATTCTGATCACAGAGGCCTCTCGTGGTGAAGGTGGAATACTCGTCAATAAAGACGGTTATCGCTTCCTTCAGGATTACGACTTGGGCAAACCGCTGGATATCTATAGTCCAGAGCATCCGCAGAAGCGTTCGATGGAATTGGGTCCTAGAGATCGTCTATCTCAAGCCTTTGAAAAGGAACGTCAAAACGGAGGAACGATTCCTGGTGAGTTTGGTGATTTTGTGCATCTAGATGTCAGGCATTTAGGCGAAAAGGTAATAGATAAGAAAATTCCTTTTGTGCGCGAGTTGTGTCGGAATTATGTAGGCATTGATCCGGTCAATGAATTAATTCCGGTTCGACCTGTGGTTCATTATGTCATGGGTGGCGTGCATACTAATATTGAGGGTGAGACTCCCTTGCCTGGACTGTTTGCGGCAGGAGAATGTGCTTGTGTCAGTATTAACGGTGCTAATCGCTTGGGTTCAAATTCCCTGACTGAGCTTTTAGTTTTTGGGGCACGAGCGGCACGGGCGGCGGTTCGTTTTGGAAAGAAAATTGGCGGATTCGCCGAGCAGGAAATTGCGGCTCAAGCCGAAGCGGAACAACAGCGGATTCGAAAGAACTTTTTCCAACCGGGCCGAGGTAATGAATCGACTGCGGGGATTCGGGGAGAACTGACCCATGCAATGGAAGATGGGGTAGGTATTTACCGAAGTGAGAATTCATTACGGTCTAGTTGTGAAAAGATTCGAGAGTTGAAAGAAAGGTTTCATCGGATTGATTTAATGGATCACAGCCTGACCTTTAATACAGAACTAATTTCGGCCCTTGAGCTGGAGTACATGCTCGATGTTGCAGATGCCCTCGTCCACAGTGCTTTGGCGCGTAAGGAATCGCGTGGTTCTCATCAGCGTACTGATTTCCCCGTACGGGATGATGAACACTTTCTAAAGCATTCGCTTGCCTATAGAACTAACGGCGACCCACGTATTGAATACCAGGATGTCGTCATTACTGGGTGGCCACCTGGAGACCGTGTATATGGAAGTAAATAGTATAAGCGAAACTGAGACCAAAATTCAATTAGAGGTCTTCCGTTATCGTCCTGATGAGGGCGATGAAGTCGAATTCGAGAGCTATGAAGTCCCTTATCGAACGGACTGGGTTGTTCTCGATGCGTTAAATTATGTCAAAGACCACATTGATGGTACTCTTACTTTTCGATGGTCCTGCCGGATGGGAGTTTGCGGCAGTTGTGGAATGATGGTTAACGGAGAGCCGAAACTTACTTGCGCAGCATTTTTGCGCGATTATTACCCTAATCCGATTCGGATTGAACCTCTAAGCAATTTTCCCGTCGTTCGTGACTTGGTGGTCAACATGGATGACTTCATGAATAAGCTCGATACCGTTAAGGCTTGGTTGGTGCCAAATGAAGAAAAGCCAGTTGAGGAAGGTGAGTATCATCAGACACCTGAGGAATTGTCGGAATTTAAACAATACAGTATGTGCATAAACTGTATGTTATGTTATTCAGCTTGTCCTGTTTATGGGCACGATTCAGATTTTATTGGTCCGGCGGCTATCGCGCTTGCGCAACGCTATAATCTAGACTCGCGTGATGCTGGCGCTGAGGAGCGAGCAGAGGCGATATTTAGTCACGAAGGGATTTGGAAATGTACTTTTGTTGATGATTGTACACGAGTGTGTCCTAAAAATGTGGATCCAGCTGGAGCGATCCAACAGGCCAAGGTGACGGCTACTAAAGATTGGTTCCGTTCGGTATTGATGCCCCGGAGGAAAAAATGATGGAGAGCAGAGAATACACCCCGAAGATGCCTGGAAACTGGTGGTGGAAAAGGAAGACCTACTTTCTCTTTATGGTCCGCGAACTTACCTGCGTGTTTGTTGGTGGTTATGCGTTATTTCTTCTTCTATTGGTGGCACGTCTTAATGACCCCGAGGCCTTTGCTGCCTTTCTTGATTCTCCCATTCTGGTTATTCTTCAGTGTATTGCTTTGCCGTTGGTTTTATACCATAGCATTACATGGATTAACTTGACGCCGAAAGTGGTTGTTCTACGGAAAGGCGAAGAGAGGGTGAGCCCGCTTCTTATTGCCGGAGCCAACTATATCATTTGGGCAGTCCTTTCTAGCATTATCTTATGGGTTGTATTCCTGGATAGGTAAGGGCGATGGCGAAATCTAATGAGCCTTTTTTTTGGTCACTATTTTCGGCTGGCGGTGTTGTTGCTGCTTTTCTTACTCCGGTTGCTGTTGTCATAACCGGTATTGCTGTCCCTGCTGGATGGATTGAAGCTGAGAGTTTGCGGCAACTTTTAATAAATCCATTAGCTCGGGTGTGTCTGTTTGGCCTCATTTCTTTGTCTCTATTTCACTGGGCCCATCGCTTCCGTTACGCTATAGTTGATTTGGGTTTGAGGAATCTAGGGGGTTTTCTTGCTATCTTGTGCTACGGATCTGCTTTTCTGGGTACGATTTTGGCGGCTGTTTTCCTAGCATTGATGTAAGTATTGACAGTTTTATGGATCCAGAAATTGATGATTATACGGCCTTTGATGGACGCTGGGATCCCGGTCCAATCTTACCCAAAGATAAAGAAAGTATAGTTGGAACTAATGTGATTTGATGCAATTTTATCCAGGACTATACTTAAATAGTTTCCACCCATGAGAATTCTAATAACTTCGGCTGCATCACAATTTTCAATGGGAATCGCAATTCCTCTTAGTGAACGTTACGAGGTTACACTTACAGATATTCAGCCAGTTTCGTCTGACCTTCAGTTCGTTCGATCGGATCTTGATCATACAGCTGACACTAATGAGCTTGTTCACGGGATTAAAGCTATTGTTCATTCAGCTGAAGTCATACCAGAGGCTAGTCCATCTGATCAACTTGACTACCAGATGCGTTGTACCTACAATTTAATGTTGGCTGCATCGGAAATGGGTGTTCCTCGGTTTATCTACCTTAGCTCGTTAAGTCTCATGGAAGGCTACAACCCGGAGTTTGCTGTGACCGAGCGATGGAAGACACTTCCGACTACGGATCTTCCGGTTCTATGTTGTCACCTAGGGGAGTTCGTGTGCCGGGAATTTGCCCGAGAGAGAAAAATTCAGGTAGTCATCCTTAGGTTGGGTAAAATGTCATCTAATTTGTCTTCTGAATCTGGAACCTCTACGCTTTATATGGAAGATGCAGTCGAAGCTGTAGATAAGGCTCTGACGGCCAAACTTTCCGGTTGGATTGATATATTCCATGTTCAATCAGATGTTCCTAATGCGAGGTTTCTGACAGGCCAATCCTGGTGGAGTGCAGATGATGTATCCCCACCGTTCAGTTTGGGTTACAAACCTCGGAAAAGAGATATTGGTCGATGAATATACTTATCCTCGGAGCCAATGGTCAGATGGGGCCTCATGTGATTCGGTCGCTCGAGTCCAAACATTATTTGCGTCTATCTGATGTTAATGATCTCGATACGGATCATGAATATCTAAAGGTGGATATATCCAATCTTGATCAAGTGGTTTCCGTTTCTGAAGGGATGGATGCGATCATCAATCTTTCAGTGCTTCGACCTGATCGTCGACAGGCTTTTGATGTAAATGCTCGCGGGTGCTATAACATGATGGTTGCTGCAGTAAAGCATAAGATAGGACGGATTGTTAATTCGGGACCTTTTTATGTCGTTGCGGGGCCCACCTACGAGCGGTTCGACCATCAGATAAGCCCAGATGTCCCCCCTCAGCCGGGAACTTATCTTTACGCGATTACAAAGTCTCTTGGACAGGAGATCTGTCGAGTTTTTACTGAACACCACGATGTTGTTGTGATGGATCTCCTGTTCTATATGCTGCTGGATCCGAAGACCCACGGGTCCAGTTCCGATTCGCCCATCGCAAACCTTGGACGTGATATGACACCCTATACGACCTCTTGGAGGGATACAGGTGAGGCGTTTCGTTGTGCTATAGATGTTGCTTTGGATATGCTCCCGTCCCGCTGCGAACTTTTCTTTGTTTTCCCAAATCTTCCTCATCAGAAATTCTCGAATGAAAAAGCAAGGCGGGTCTTGGGATGGGAACCGCAAGACAGTTTGGATCAGTTTTGGAAGAAATAAGTTTGTTGTTCCTGAAATTCGGCGGCCTGGAATCTCTTTTTATTCCCATTCAAATCTCATTCCTTGCTGGGGTATATAATCCATTTTAGGAAGTTAATAATGGGCTTGCCTCTAGGCGGGTTTAATTTGGCATGGTGTCGCTATTGCAATTCCTCAGGGTTTTCTATTATAGAAACCAACGTTCCTTAGGATGGGATATTGGATGAAGGCGCATTAGTGATATAATGCATTATTTTGAATAATTGGGAAAATCGAATGGAGTCGCGATTCGATTAGGTTAGTTTGGTTTATTAAAAGGATAGGACAAATCAATGAGGTGGAGAAGGGCAGAATGAACCAACCTAATATTGTCTTTTTTCTTGCTGACGACCTGGGTTGGAGGGATCTGAGCTGCGAGGGCAGCAAATTTTATGAAAGTCCCAATATTGATCGAATCGCCAACGAAGGCATGCGATTCACTCAGGGCTATGCAGCTTGCCAAGTATGTAGTCCCTCTCGGGCTAGTATTCTCACAGGGAAAGTTACACCACGTCATGGTGTAACCGACTATATTGGTGCACCATCTGGTGAAGCCTGGCGTGGACTTGGACGCCAGAATAAGCTACTTCCTCCGGAATACGAGCATGGTCTCCGGAAAAATGAGACTACTTTTGTTAAAGCCCTTCAGGATGATGGATACCGGACATTATTTGCCGGCAAGTGGCATCTTGGGGACAAGGATAACCATCCCGAACAATTTGGGTTTGATGTTAATATTGGTGGTTTTCGATTGGGTAAGCCGCCCGGGGGGTATTTTTCTCCCTACAACAATCCGTATCTCAAGGATGGTCCAAAGGGAGAGTCGCTTCCAATTCGGCTCGGAACAGAAGCTTCCAATTGGATAGAATCAAATAAAGACGAACCTTTTCTTGCTTACCTTTCTTTCTATTCCGTTCATGGCCCGATTGAAACAAGCAGGGATCGGTGGGAAAAATATAGGGATAAGGCGGTTGTGCAAGGTCCTCCTAACCGGCGATTCATAATGGAAAATTACCTGCCCGTGCGACAGGTACAAGATTGTCCGATTATGGGCGGAATGGTTGAGGCAATGGATGATGGAGTTGGGATTGTACTCAAAACTCTTGATCGTTTGGGTCTGTCCGAGAACACGGTTGTTTGCTTCACATCTGATAATGGCGGTGTTAGTTCTGGGGACGCATATCCGACTTCTAATCTTCCATTACGTGGGGGGAAGGGCCGTCAGTGGGAAGGTGGGATTCGTGAGCCATTCTATATCAAAGCGCCCGGTATAACAAGGCCTGGATCCATCTGTGATGTCCCTGTTTCTGGTATTGACTACTACAGTACGCTTCTTGAGCTTGCCTCTTGTGATATTCCTGACAGCCAGACCATAGATGGGTTAAGCCTTGTTCCTCTTTTGAAAGGGGAGTCAGATAATAAGATCGAAACCCGGGATCTTTATTGGCATTACCCTCACTATGGCAATCAGGGTGGGGACCCTTCGAGCATTATAAGGCGACATAATTGGAAACTGATCCACTACTATGAGGACGGGCGAGACGAACTCTATGACCTTAAGAACGATGAGGGAGAGAAGAACGACATCAGTGGGGTATATTCGGATCAGGTTGTTGCATTGCGATATAGTTTGGATAAATGGCTGAAGGATGTGAGCGCAAAAATACCTATATGCGACACAGATTACGCCCCTGAAAGGGCATCTGCACGTCTTTACGAAATAGAGTACGAGTTAATGCCAGAGTTGGAATTAACGCATGCTAGATATCTTGATCCGAACTGGCATCCGAATGATGATTGGTGGGGAAGTCAGGTGACGATTGATTAGGAGTCTGGAAATCACAGGAGAGTTCCAGTATTAAGAGCCTATCCCTTAGAAACGATTGAGTATATGCTAAAACTCTCTGAAGGATTTATATTATTTAATTAATCTCGTTTGGAGGATTAATTAAGGAATGTGCGGAGGAGTTAAAGTAGTTGTATTTTATTGTATATTAGTGATTGCGACCCCCAAGGGTTTTATCTGTTTACCTTAGAGTTTCCCCATTGAAGAGCGCTTTCCCCCCACCTATGACATCCCAATCCCTGGGCGATTTGTTATTATCGAGACGTAACAACATTCCTTCCCCTTCGAATGCGACGGTTCCAGTTCCTAAATCGGAAAGCTCGTAGTAACCTAAACCCGGTGACAGACAAATCAGATCCTGTCGTTCCCCGTCCTGGAAACTAATTCTGATCCACCCATCGTCTGCTGGACCGATACTCTCAACGGTGGGTAGGAGCTTCTCTTCCGAAGCAATAGGCCATAAGACTGTCTGTATTAAAACGGGACCTTTCGATCGTTTCCGATAAATGGCACAGGGTGCTGGTATTTGGCGCCCTCCAATTATGTGCCAGCCTTGAAGTCCTTCACCCCCATCATCCTTACCTTCAACAACATCTACCTCGAGTTGCGGATTTGGAATCGGAATGAGAGCGAGATTCGGTTGGTTTGGACTGATGGTTCTAATAATCTTAAGTTTCGAATCGAATGAAGTTTTTACTGGAATGAAATGAAATAATTGTTCGTAGGTGTGCTCCTCTGATCCCAACAGTCTGTCACTGACGACCCAGTAACAAGAATCTTTTAAACCAGTCGACTTCACAAACAGCACAGTTCTCGAGTGGGTAACCCAAACTTTAATCTCACCTTCGAACGGTGGTGGCGGATAGACAGATCTCATTGGTTCGGTAAACTGGGATGGGCCCCATCCTTCATCATAATCACCTGATATGAAGTCACAAGACTTGCTGGAATACCATCTGTTGTTTAGTGGCTTACTTACTGATTTTTGCCCACCCACAAGCCGCATTTGACTGAGACCATCCACAGTGACTGTGCTATGACCTCGAGTGCTACCGAAGAACCGATACCAACGATGGTGTCGACTCTCCCTTGAGTAGGTATGAACCCCTTTATCAGCAATGAGTGTTCGCCCCAAGACCGCAACTTCGATTGATAGTTTGGCTTCGTGGGCGTGAATGTCTCCAAGCGGTCCCATATCACACATCATATAGTTTGCGTTCCGGTCCCAGCTACTTCGCATCACCGCAGTCCCCATCCATGGATAGTAGATAGAAGTATGATCAGGATGAGGTCCCTGTTTTCCTTCCCGAATAACGTGTTCCAGAGAGGGATCATCACCGAGTTCTAAAATCGCCTCAATATAGTTGTCCGGAGAGGCTTGTTGTCCGTCCCCTGTACTGGGGCACAGACCGTCCGGACGCCTCATGTCCGCTAAAAAATAAGCACGTTTCCGCATTGCTTTCATGATTGGCTTAGGGCTAGCCCAGCCGTTTTTTTTGAGCAGCATCAAAGCCTCGAGCCCGGAATACGAAGCACGGACTGTGTACCCTAGCGAGTTTTCTCTGGAAGAACCATCAGGATAATATGCACCGTCGGTAGCAAAATAGCGGCTACATTGTTCAAGTCCTTGATCTCTCCAATCAGATGAACTTCGGAACTCGTGCATTCCAACACCTAACCATAGTAATCCTATCCCATTGTAAAGAAGCTGGTTCCCAGGTGCACTTTTGACCTTTCCCATTGAACCGGCACAGGTTGTAGCGAGCCAGTGGAGGAGGATACATAGATCACTTGGGGGAAGATTTTTCCAGGAAAGGATAAAAGGCAGTATCTGCAGATAGGTGCGTGCCAGTTGCATGTCTGGTAACCACATCCAGTCAGATCGCCCTCGAACATATTCAATATAGTGCAGACAAATCCAGACGAGCTTTTTAATATATTTCTCTTCTCCTGTATTCCAGTAAGTGACTGCTAGTACTTTAAGGAAATATTGGTAGCAGAGTGACATGGGCCAACGGTGACCCTCAACAGGTGGTACCACTTCCCAGTCCCAGTTAGCGCCAAGGTCAACAATGCCGTCATCGCTATGAACGGGAAGAAAGATCTTGTGTTGTAAGATAAGATTCGCGAGATCCTTGGCGGTATATGGAGACAACCGTGGTGGTGCTGATCGTGCGGCGACGTAACCCCTACCAAGGTAAATGGTTTTCCGTACTTTTTCACGATCTTTCCATGTGAACGAAGGAAGGGAATATAGGAGAAAATCAAAGTCTACCGTTCGTTTCTTTAAGTCGAGTTCGCCCGGTGCGTTCCAAGGTAGAAACGGAGCCTGTCTCTGGCGATAATAATTCAGATAGGCAATCTCTGCTTCTTCCAGTCTGTTGGCTTCAACTGCGACTTTAACGGGCCTAATCCCATCTGTTTCGAGGTTCAGCAGGGAGAAAATTTCACTTCCAGTTTTCACAATAATCTTTGTGACATAGATTCCATCTTGGATCGAAGTAGTTTGGATATTGGAATTTTATAGTTTCTATATATTCTACTTCAGGGTTTACAAAATGCCGAGTGATTACGAATAGAGACAGGGAAATAAATATTGGTTGATCTTGATTGGAGTCCTAGGGAATCAGATATGCGAAATGTATTGTAATGCCAGATGTTTTCTTGAATTTAGAAATCTACTTGACCGAGATGCATTCTACTCACTTATATCCGAAATCACCCTAAAACGCGTGTGATTTCGACTGGATAATGGACAGAATTAACTGAAAAATTTATAATACAATGAAAATTGCTAAAGCTGAGTACTTGACACTAGATATACCGTTTTACGCCGATCATGTTGAAAGGCACATGCACCGCGCGAGCACCCACTCCGAACGGGTTAACCTCTACCGCCTCGAGACGGACAATGGCTTGATTGGCTATGGTGATAACGTTGGTATAGCTAGTCCTGTGGACAACCTGGTTGGCCAAGACCCTTGGCGTATTTTTCGAGATGATAGCATAGGAATGGGTCCGCAGATCGCTGCTCTTGACCTTGCTGGGAAGGATGCTGGGATCCCGGTCCATTGCCTGATTGGAGCTAAGGTAAGAGATCGTTGTCCAATTTCATGGTGGGGTATTGATATGCCACCGGAGGATTGGAGCAAAGAGGCACAGGAGTCGGTAAAAAGAGGTTACACTTGCTTTAAGATGAAAGCTAGACCTTGGCGTGATATTCATCAGCAAATTGAAACGGTAGGTAAAGTTGTTCCGAATGATTACCGTTTCGATATTGACTTTAATGGCTTTCTTTTGACGCCCGCAAATGCAGAAATTCATCTGCAAAAGTTAGATGAGCATCTCAACGTGGGAATGTATGAATCTCCTTTCTATTTAGGGAGAGATCTGGAAGGTGCTCGAATACTACGTCAGAGGGTCAGGAAGTTTGTAGTTGAGCACTTTGGTGAGGCGATCCTTCACGCTCGTGCCAGTGATGGATTCGTTATCGGAAGCACTCTCCAGGCGAATCTTCGAACAGCCACGTTGGCTCAAGAGTTCCGTACTCCATTTTGGCTTCAACTGGTGGGAACTGGTATTACGACGGCTTATGCTGCCCATCTAGGGGCGGTTCTTCTTCACGCTCAATTGCCTTCAATTACCTGCCATGAACTCTTTGAGTCAGATTTACTGACTGAGCGCATTCCAGTAGTTGATGGATACATGCCGGTTCCGGACGAGCCAGGACTTGGGATCCAAGTGGATGAGAAGGCGGTGGAAAAATACCGTGTTGATCCCAATTCTCCTTCGCCCAAGGACATCTACCGATCTAAGAAGCGAATATTGACCGTTGCTTGGCCCGGGAATGAAGATGAGATTAGGGAGCGGAGTTTTACTTCCGAAGAGGTCTATCAATTCTCCTTTTACAAAGGGAATCTTCCCGGGTTCCAAACTGGGGTGCATTTGTCAGTCGAAGAAGATGATGGAAGTGCTGCCTTCAAGAAGCGGCACTGCAGTCTACTTGATAAGGAGGCTTCTATTGTCTCGGACAATCAACGATAAATGACAGATCGTGATTTTATCCTATAGTTGGATCTATAATCTGATGAGTTCCTAACATATACTCTGTCGATAGAGTATATGCATTTTCCGGTTGGAACTTTGGTGCATTCGGTGAGATCCACGCTTGGTTTTACGAGAGACGCCAAGAGAACCATTGGTCAATGATGAATCAGGAACTATGGAGCCTGCCTTGTGTGTTTAAGTATCCACTAAATTAACTAAAAAGGACCACTAGCTCTATATCAGTCAGGACAAGATCACAGGTAACCTGCGGATGTCTTTCAATGAGAACGACCTTTACTTCGTGTGATCCCTCAGAACACTCGGATAGTACGAATTTCAGCCAGACAGCGTCACTGATGTCACTGATCTTTTGTGGTTCGTTGCAGTAGCAGTAACTTACTTCGGGATTCTCTAGTTGTTTACCATCCCACCAAACAGCAACATTATCACCTCTAACCCATTCTTCCAACCTGATGCGGAGAGTGTAAGTTGCCGTATTTTCGTTTGCCACGTTGAGAATCACAGTAGGGCCTTCACCTGTCAGGGTCGGTTTCAGCGGAACTGGTACATCGCCAAGCAGACGATCACCCCGATAAGCTCCGCGCCAATCCCCCTTCTTTAGGATGAACCGGTGAGTGGCGGCGTATATTTTATCTTTTCCGTAAAGGGTTTGGAGTGAGCCGATAGAAGTGAGCAAATCACGGCGAGTATTCGCATCAGCATGCCAGTTGAATACGTAGATTCCATCAGCGCCCGCCCTGTGGTAATGGCTCGTGATAGCACGAACCCTCATCCGGTCCTTTTTTGCATCTTCCTCAGGTCCAACTGATGTACCAGGTAGGGCATTGTCTAGCCCGGGATACACGACAATGTTTTTCCCCTTGCAGAGATTGGAGTAGTAAGGGACATCAATCGATGGGTCGGTTGATGCATTTGCTGAAGGGATCAGGATATCAACCAGCCCCTCATCGATCCAAAGTGGGATGTCATATCCTATCTGACGGCATCGCTCGAGACTCCCAGATATACGGGCAGCAAGGTAGAGTGGTCTACCCCTTTCTCGTGCAATTTCATAGGTCATCTGCCGAACCGCCCGTTGTAGGTCTGTAAGTAGATGACGAAAACGCCAGGCTTGATCCTCCGGCAGATGGAATGCGTGCCGTTGCCAATCAAGTTCGATTCCGTCCCAGTCGAATCGGGTACAAACTTCCCGAATATAGGCTAAACGGTGTTCTCTAACCTCGGGGATCGACATGTCCCAAGACAGGGAAAACCATTCTGAGGTATTGTCCCCGAGTAACCAATCAGGGTGATTAATTCTTAGTTGTGTTAGCTCTGAGTGGTGTAGTTCCTTGAGGTCTGAAATCTGAGCTCCGTTAAAGTGATTGTCATTCATGCGTACAGATGCATAGACCGCGATACCTAGTTTTCGTCCTTGGTTGATCAGCTCTTGTTGCGGATTCTCTCCACGTTCTAGCATCCTTCGGATGTTCTCTGTATTCGTATAACTACGTGCGTTCTCGTAGCGACGGCCGTGGATTTCCCCCACCAATTCTAAGCTGTCTGTCGGCCACCTTGTTGCGTGTTCACCGACACACCAGAACAATGCTCCAACTTGTGTGTCAATTAGTGGGGCATAAGTTTTTTCCAAAAAATCCTCTAAGGACTGCGGAACCTCTGAGTAACCGTGTGTAGCCCCATCCCAATTGTAGATAATATTATAGGAGGGAGGGTGTGGCATGATTGATTATGACGGCACTGAAGATGAAAGGATCATGTCATAAAGAAACTTTAATAGGAGTGGCGAAATTGCGTAAATTACGGAAAAAGATAAATTACACTAAGCACATTGGAGATTTGAGAGAGAATTTATATTTCTCATAGAATTACGCTATGTTTTCGGAAATGGATTTGCGAAACTGGGATTGGCCTGCGTTGTAGTAGTTAAAATAGATTCGTGATTAAGTCTAAATATATTTACCTAAGATGATTATCTGAAGCGTGAGGAGCTCCCAGACCATTGGTCATTCGAAGTAGCTGTTTCTGACGGGTGGTGAGATTTTCAAACCATTCTCTCGGAAAGTTGTCGTGGGGATCAATTTGGAAAATACACATCTGCTTACGGTAATGGCCAAAGAGTGCGTGACGATTTTTTGTGCCGGTATTTCTCCCTCCCCCATGCCATGTTTGTCCGTTGAAGATGAGAACACTTCCAATTGGGGCAATTGCTTCCACAACGTATTTGATTTCCAAACCCTCCGGAGGTTTTGCATAGCCGGATTTGTGGGAACCAGGGACGCAGCGTGTTGCTCCGATTTCGGAAGTGAATTCATCCAGCATCCAGACGGTATTCATCATGACAGGTGATTCCATATTCAGCATCACCTGTGGAATATCTCCGTGGAGATCTTGGTAACCGTCGTTAGGCCTAACAATTCTTGAATTAAGGCTACCAAGGATGAGAGTTTCTCCCAAAAAATGTTCTAAAATAGGAAGGGTGCGGGGATGATCAATTGTCTTGTGAAAGATGCGTTCGAGAGTGGGAAGATTTGAAACGTGGCGTGCGGATCCTCTGAAGGTGTGATTCGTTCCGAATTCTCTATCGCAGGAAATTAAGGCCTCCCGCATTTTGTCCGCTTGTTCTTCGCTCAGAACTCGTTCGATTATGGTGAATCCGTAGATTTGAATTTCAAAAATTGCTTTTTCTTTTTCAGTCATAATTGGAAGGGTTAAGCATTAGTTTGAGAATTTCATCTGATTTGCTCATTGTTTCTTCGGAGTCTCATCAATCGTATTTTCCGAAAATCTTTCTCAGGGTTTGAATAGATGGAGGTGCTTCGGATTTGAAATCCTCCCAATCACACTCTATTGAAACCATGCCGTCGTATTTTGCTTTATGTAGGTTGTCTACGAAATTACTGTATGGGTAGAACCCTGTTCCGGGAGGTTTGCGCCCAGTGTCGGCGACATGGACATGTTTAATACATTTACTGTATTTAATTATGTTCTCGAGGGGTTCTTTCTCTTCGTCCATATGATAAAAATCAGCTAGAAGTCGAACAGAGCGGCGATTAACTCTTTCGACAATTGAAAATCCTTCTGTTAGACTATTTATGACGTTAGATTCCTTTGTATTCAGAGGCTCGATTGTAATGATTATTTGAGTTTCGTCCGCTTCTTTTCCAAGAATGTCGAAGAAGTGGACGATTTGTTCGACTGCTCTATTTTTAGGGAAGCCTCTTGGGATATTACGGGCTTCGCCGCTGCCGACGACGACTCTTGAAGCTCCGACTTGCTGGATACGGCATACTGCGCGTTTAACGTAATTTTTTATTCTTATATAATTAACCTCTGGGCCGACGATCTTTAGGTCCCGAGGCAGGAAGAGATTCATAGCCTTCGTTGGTACAGGTGAGGCTTTATATTGAGCAAGAATTGGAGCAAAAGTTTCATCTTTTTCGTCTGGTATAAGAGATGTTACTGCAGCTTCGATGTAGTCGAAACCAGCGGCGTTAACCTCAGCCGATTGGTCAATTTTGGCGCAGCATCCGAATAGCATGCCATTCACTCTGTCGGATGTTGTCTCTTTCTGGCAAGACTATCACGGAATTTTTACAGAATAGGAGACAAGAAAGACGGATATTCCCGAAAGGTTTGGTCCAGAGAATTGATTAATTTAATCCATGCAAAATGGGAAACTCACTCCAAATTCAACACACTAAATGTAGTCAGTGTTGATTCGTTTTTGATAGAACTGATAGATTTCGATTCTAGCCAAACAGATGGAAATGAAAGCGGCTTGATTTCTATTAGTTCACAACTTCTTCTTCCGCCCGTTTTTGCAGAGCACGCATATAGGCAAGGGTGTAAGCTTCACCTATACGTGGGTCATCGCCCATTGTTGGGATGTGGTCTGGAATTAGAGTTCCATCGTAGCCTACCTCCGCCAAAGCTTTCATTGCTTCGTACATATCGAAATAGCCGTCATCAACAAAGGTTTCTACAAAATGGGGTAGCGGTTTGTCGACGTTCCGATAGTGGACTTTGAAGATTTTACCTTGCTCTCCAAAATGATGGATAGTTTCAACAACTCCTTTGCCCATGGCCTGTCCGCCTTCTAGCCAACAGCCAATGCAGAGGCAAAGACCGACATTCGGGCTGTTTGCAATTTCAATCGCACGGCTGTATCCATCAAAGCTACTAAAAATAGGACGTGGAACTCCGCCTAGGTTCACCCCCGGGGGATCATCGGGGTGAATCCCAATCCTTACGCCAGCTTCTTCGGCTACAGGAGCGATTTCTTGGGCGAAATAGGTGAAATTTTCCCACAATTCCTCTTCGGTGTATTCGCGAGAGTGAGTGAGTTTGCTTCCATCAATCCAAGAGTTGGATCGATCTGAATGTGAGATACTGGAAGCCTCCTTTAACCGGGATGAATCAAAGGCTCTAGCGGGGGCTCCTCCTCTTGTTTCTTCAGGCGGAGTGCTCCAGACACTGCTGGCCATGTGTGCATAGGTCGTATAGGGGATGTCCGCTTGGCCCAAATTTCGAATATGTCGCTTATACTCTTCCACTTTTTCATTTCGATTGGGCAAGTTTAGAGTAATTTCAGGAACGTTGTGGACACTATGGTTTCCCAGTCCGTAGAGCTTAATTCCACCTTCTTCAAAACGTTTACGGCGACTAAGATAGTAATCGGGACCTGCCTTTTCAGGGTCGATCCATGTAACTGCGTAATTAACACCCATTTGTCGAACGAAAGCCAATTGTTCGTTTGTGGGTTCGGGTGGCATTTGTGCAGCGACCTTGAGGCCAGGTTCGATCTTAATGTGACTTCTAACGGTCATATTTATGTCTCTTTTATTTATAACGCCTGAGTAGGGGTAACTATTTCCAAATAAGAAATATTCCGGTATTCACTCCAAATTCAACACACTAAATGTAGTCAGTGTTGATTTGTTTTTGATAGAACTGATAGATTTCGATTCTAGCCAAACAGATGGAAATGAAAGCGGCTTGATTTCTATTAGCTCACAACTTCTTCTTCCGCCCGTTTTTGCAGAGCACGCATATAGGCAAGGGTGTAAGCTTCACCTATACGTGGGTCATCGCCCATTGTTGGGATGTGGTCTGGAATTAGAGTTCCATCGTAGCCTACCTCCGCCAAAGCTTTCATTGCTTCGTACATATCGAAATAGCCGTCATCAACAAAGGTTTCTACAAAATGGGGTAGCGGTTTGTCGACGTTCCGATAGTGGACTTTGAAGATTTTACCTTGCTCTCCAAAATGATGGATAGTTTCAACAACTCCTTTGCCCATGGCCTGTCCGCCTTCTAGCCAACAGCCAATGCAGAGGCAAAGACCGACATTCGGGCTGTTTGCAATTTCAATCGCACGGCTGTATCCATCAAAGCTACTAAAAATAGGACGTGGAACTCCGCCTAGGTTCACCCCCGGGGGATCATCGGGGTGAATCCCAATCCTTACGCCAGCTTCTTCGGCTACAGGAGCGATTTCTTGGGCGAAATAGGTGAAATTTTCCCACAATTCCTCTTCGGTGTATTCGCGAGAGTGAGTGAGTTTGCTTCCATCAATCCAAGAGTTGGATCGATCTGAATGTGAGATACTGGAAGCCTCCTTTAACCGGGATGAATCAAAGGCTCTAGCGGGGGCTCCTCCTCTTGTTTCTTCAGGCGGAGTGCTCCAGACACTGCTGGCCATGTGTGCATAGGTCGTATAGGGGATGTCCGCTTGGCCCAAATTTCGAATATGTCGCTTATACTCTTCCACTTTTTCATTTCGATTGGGCAAGTTTAGAGTAATTTCAGGAACGTTGTGGACACTATGGTTTCCCAGTCCGTAGAGCTTAATTCCACCTTCTTCAAAACGTTTACGGCGACTAAGATAGTAATCGGGACCTGCCTTTTCAGGGTCGATCCATGTAACTGCGTAATTAACACCCATTTGTCGAACGAAAGCCAATTGTTCGTTTGTGGGTTCGGGTGGCATTTGTGCAGCGACCTTGAGGCCAGGTTCGATCTTAATGTGACTTCTAACGGTCATATTTATGTCTCTTTTATTTATAACGCCTGAGTAGGGGTAACTATTTCCAAATAAGAAATATTCCGGTATTCACTCCAAATTCAAATCAAAAATGTAGTAATGATGTTCCCAAGGATCTCTTTATGGCCTCGCCACAAATCCGGATTAGGTTTTAGACAGGGATTAAATAAGACAAGGCCAACATGATTTGCGAAAGGTAGGATCAGCTACTAACTTGAAAGCATTCAAGTAATCTAATGCAATTGATTTCGTTTCGGTTTGTAGATTGGGATCGAATTATATGAATTGTTTTCTGTTAATGTAAGTTAAAGGGGTACTTTACAAGGAAGCTGTGTTTGGCCAGTTTATATTTAAGTGTGTTCAGCGAAGTTAATATTGTTGTGGATCGTATTTGGGGAAAATAGTTGATGGCGCCGGTGTTCAAAGATCAGGTGGCGATTGTGACGGGAGGTGCTTCTGGGCTGGGTTTTGTCATACTTAAGCGTCTGATTGGGCTTGGGGCTATCTGCTATGCATTCGACCAAAATGAAGAAGCTCTCAGGGTTAATCAGGAGAGTTTAGGAAAAAGAGCTGAAGGTATAGTTGTAGATGTGACGAACGAGAGGGAAGTGAGGAATCGGGTACAAGAAATCGCTGATAAGGAAGGCCGAATCGATATCCTGGTAAACTGTGCCGGTGTAACAGGTAAGACTAACATCAAGAGTCATGAAGTTGATGTAGCGGACTTGAGGAAAGTTTTCGAAGTTAATTTGATTGGGTGCTTCCTTACCTCCAAGTGGGTTCTCCCGGAGATGTTAAAGAGAGGGTATGGCAGGATCTTGCATATCGCATCGATCTCAGGGAAAGATGGAAATGCTGGGATGCTGGCATATTCTTCATCCAAAGCTGCTGTGATAGGAATGACCAAGGTCCAAGGGAAGGAGTATGCTGAGAACGGAATCACAATCAATGCACTGGCGCCAGCCGTGGTCGAGACACCGATGGTCGAAGCAATGCCGGAGGATCAAGTCAAATATATGACCGATAAGATTCCAATGAAACGTTGCGGACGGCTCGAGGAAGTCGCATCTATCGTTGCTTTTATTGTTTCTAAGGATGCGAGTTTCACAACAGGCTTTACATTTGATCTGACGGGTGGAAGGGCAGTGTATTAAATATTCTAACAACACTTGTTGTTGCTGAGTTTCAGATTCTAAACTTGGTGTTTGCAAGGTAATCACGGGTCTATTAAATAATAAATTATGACACATCACCAATTCAAACCGGATCATTATCATATTACTATTGGTTGGCATGAACCCGTTTTACGAATTGCTAATGGGGACTCTGTAACGACAACGACAGTCGATGCTCGCGGGTTTGATTATAAGGGCGAACACGTGACAGAGCGTGGGAATCCCATGACGGGACCCTTTTATATGTTGGGTGCTGAGGAGGGTGATTCCCTGGCCGTCGTGTTCGATAATCTCACTCCGAATCGGAGAAGTGGATTCACCTCAAGTAGGGTTGCGCCAGTGGTTACAGAACCAGGTTATACCCCTGAATTTCAAGATGAAGATGAGAGAGTTGACTGGCAAATCGACTTGAAGGGAGGCTACGCCCAGCCTGAGGGAGAAAAGGGAATCTTAGGAAATCTGAGGCTACCTCTTCTCCCAATGGTGGGATGTTTTGGTGTTGCTCCACCAAGGGGACAGGCCATTTCTACCGCGACGTCTGGAACTTATGGTGGGAACATGGATTATAACGGATTTACCGAAGGGGTCACCGTCTATCTTCCAGTTTCAGCTCCGGGGGCGCTCTTTTATCTAGGCGATGGCCATGCCCTTCAAGGAGACGGTGAGATCGTAGGAAATGGAGTTGAGATCTCATTTGAGATCACTTTTACCACTTATCTTAAGAAAGGTATGGGAATTGGTTGGCCACGGGCTGTGAATGAAACTCATATCATGACTTTTGGCAATGCGCGGCCACTTGATCAGTGTATGCAGCATGCTACTACGGAGATGATCCGGTGGCTTCATGACGACCTGGGTCTCGATAATCGTACCGTTCATGCCCTTCTGGGGCAGGCGGTTGAATATGATTTGGGTAACATGTATGACCCCGCGTATACTATGGTTTGTAAGATACCGAAGAGTATCCTAGGGGATTTGGGCGTTCAAATTTCGCCCGAACAGTCCTGAAGTCTGTTGGAAACAAATCTTGATTAAGAGGATCGTTTCCCGTGGAGGAAGTGTGTCTTAAGGATTTTTACCGTCTTAAAACGATTATTATTACCAACGCCCGCTAGCATTACAAGGGCGTTGATTTTGTAGGTTTTTAACCGATTTTAGAGGATCTTCAAACTGGCTAAAATTATTTTCTAAGACGATCGAAAGATCCATTATCTCATTTTGATAAGACGGTGTATCAATCAAGTTCGTTGTTTCTATGGGGTCAACCGTTAGGTCGTAAAATTCGTCGGGGTATCGGTCGCTATGGGGCGAATAGCGGCGAATGAGTTTTTTTTTGCCATTGGAGATCATTCTAGCAGGTCCGTACTCGCAAAATTGATATTTACGCCAGCCGTTATTAGGATGATGCAGAAGTTGAAAGAGACTTCTCCCTGGAGTATTTATCTTCGCCTGGAGGCTGTGAGGTAAGCTAATCCCGGCGGCGTCTAGGATCGTAGCGAACAAGTCGCAGTGATCAAATGGGACATGTTGCATTTGTCGAGAAGGCAGAACAGTCTCCCAGCGTAGGATGTAGGGCACACGGATCGACTCTTCATAGAAATTTTGAGGGATAGAGGATGGCCCCTTTCCCCAAAGTCCATGATGGCCCGTCATATAACCGTGGTCAGACGTATAGATTAATAGGGTGTTTTCAAGATCTGAACTGAGATCGAGTTCGTCAAGGAGGAGTCCAATCTGATCATCGATCATAGATACAGCCGCGTAGTATTGCGCTAAGGATTCATTGCGATTTAACGGTTCATCGCTTCCGAAACTCCATCTTTCCGGAGTCGACTTATAATGAGATTTTGCGTTTTCTGGTATATCCCAGAAATGGGATTTTTGATACTGTTCAACCAATCGTTTAGGATGCCCTTCTTGGGGGGAATGGGTATCAACTGGGGCATAAAAACAAAAGAAAGGTTTGGTGGTATCCCGTGATCGGAGGAAATCTATGGCTTGTCGACAAAGATAGCGGGATTGAAAGTCGTTAACGACAACTTTTTGACCCTGATCGGAAAAAAAGACAGGTCCTTTATGGAGATACTGGTTCTTCCATCCAGCCGTATTGCTATCGAAGCTTACCCAGCGATCAAAACCGGGTTGTGGTGACACACTGTCAACTGTACAGTGCCATTTACCAATGAGAGCAGTTTGGTAACCTTGTTCTTGTAATAATTGAGGAAGGGTAATTTCATCCTTCATCCATCCGATTTCAAACTCGGGTGATCCAGTGGCGATAAAATCGTGAATCCCGTGCTGTGATGGCCGTCTTCCGGTGAAAAACGAAGCACGAGCTGGAGAGCATACGGGACAGGGCGTATAACCGTTTTGCATAATAAGACCGGTTTCCGCTAAGTAGTCAATATTAGGAGATCGAATTTCGGAGTTGCCGTAGGTGTGCGAAGCCCATTGGGCATGGTCATCGCTGAGGATCACAAGAATGTTGGGTTGTTGGGGAGATTGCATGGTGGAGGCTCTGTCCCTATTATGGGCTCAGGTTTCGTGGATTAGGGTTTACTCGGTGGTGAATCAATTTCGATTAATTTATTGGATCTTAGAATTAGAGGACGAAGGATAATCACAAAGTTTCATTTTCTAAGCGTGTAACTAAAAATCCATGAAACTTGAAGTTTGAGATTAAGTTAAAACCCGGAATTCGGGGTATGATTTTTTTCTTTTAACTCTCTAGCTTGCAGGCGTTTCGCTGTCGCGGCGTCACCGATGTAGAAAGTGTTATAGGCTTCCTCACTTGACTCAAAATAGGGCTTTGCGTTCATGTATCCGTGCCAATAGGGTTGCACTAACATCGGATTTCGGGTGCCGGTTTCCTCCTCTCGGGTCTGTATATATGCTTCCATTCGAGATCTGAGGAATTCAACTATTTCGGGTTCTTGAGATGCACAATTATAGAGTTCCAGAGGGTCCCTAATTAGGTTATAGAGCTCGATTCGCGGTTTGAAATGGAAATCAGGTTCGAGGGCAATGATCAGTTTCCACTCTGGTGTTCGCCAGCCATGTTTTCGCATCCAAGTGCATTCAGTTATGTAGATTTCTGATTCGAAGTTTGCGGACTGCCCTTGAACAAGCTGAACGAGCGAATTGCCATCAAAATCTACATCGGCTTGAATACCGGCAAGGTCGAGAATAGTCGGAACTAGGTTTTTATGCTGATTGAGCCCCTCGACATAAAGTCCAGTGGGGAGCTTTGAGGGATAGCGAATCATGAGCGGGACAATAAGATTTGGTTCGTAGAGACCATGATGATCGTACAAACAATCATGCTCATAGAGGGACTCTCCGTGGTCTCCGTTAAGTATGATTATTGTATTCTCAAGGATATTCTTTTTCTCAAGATCGGCAAAAATTGCCGCAATACAAGAATCCATATAGGCGATACTTCCATCATATTGTGCGTCTACGAAGTGGCGATCGGTTATGCCGGGAGGCAGCCAGGAGAGGTGGAAATCACGAAATGGTTTAAATTCTCGCACCGGTTTCATGGAGTCATTTTTTGGATCGCACTCATCACCATGGTAGAATAAGCGATCGAATGGAGAAGGGGGGAGATATGGAGCATGGGGATCCATGTGGCGCAGCATCATAAACCATGGCTTGTTGGAACGATTGAGCCGGTTAAGTTCAGGATGGAAGCAATCGTTCAACCTTTGTGCTTTGGGGAGTGGTCTTTTTTCCCACGAACCCCAAGCGTCATATTCGAGGTATCGATTAAATCCTCGCGAGGACGGGTTCCCTTTAAAACCAATGCAAGCTGTATTATAACCTTCTATCCGGAGAATTTCGGGAAGAGTTTTAACTCTTTTGGTTAAGCTTCCACGGTGTCGAAGAGCGACGACTTTAGTTCCGAAACAGTCTCTTCCTGTAAGCATCGAAGCATAGGCGGATGTGGTTGGTATATGTGCCGATATCGTGTTTTCAAAGACAGTTGCTTCCTCAGCGAAACGGTCAATATGAGGAGTTGTGAGCCGGTTGTAACCGTAGCTGCTCATATGATCGCGGCGCAGCGAATCGACCGAGATCAGGAGGATATTTGGTTGTATCTTCGAGGTGGATCTTTTCATTCAGTAATAAACAAGTGGATTAAGATTTCTTAGTTTCTATTAAAATGTTTCTCAAGCGTCGAAATTTTCTTCGGTAGCCTTCCATTTATAGCAGTATTATATGAAAGGCGAGCTGTGTTTATGGCCTTAAAAATCAAATTTTCTGGCACATTTTTAACTGTAAATTTGATTCACCTTTTTGATGGAAATACGTCCTTAAGTGCTTTCTTATGCGAGCTTTTATAGGTTAACCAAAAATATTCAGGAATACTAGACCTTTGTATTGAACATCGGATCCAGTGGTTACCGGTAATGTTCACAATGACATAGGGTTGAATACTCACAAGTCGATGAATGAACTCAGGAAGGTTTACACAGTAGCCTGATCGCGATCCGAGATGGCCGCGTCTAAGGAACTTCTGGCATAGCAACATTCATAGAAGCAGATATATTCAGCCTGCCTCAAACTACTAACAAAAACCTCGATGTATTCAGAGGACCTTTGCGATGTTTAGAATTTGTTTTCTTGATCAATGGAGAAGAAAATTCATGATTTTTAGTGATGCCAGAATTAAAGCTCAATCTAACGCACAAGCTGACACCCGAACAGCAGTACGAGTTCGACATTAAAGGTTACATAGTCCTACGGAATCACTACGATTCGGATATTGTGACCCAACTGCATCATGGTATCGATGAGCTGCAGGGAATTCCTGTTGACTTCGATACCTACAGAAAGCTTGGTGTGGCCAGCTACGACCTCGCTCCAGCCATGGATGACCCGAAGCATGAATTCTGGAATGGCAGAGATTCTGGAAGTCCAAAAACGCCAATCTGGAAAGTTGAACACTCGATTTGCGGCACCGAGAAATTTGACGTTATCGTACGCGATGCGATTCTCGAAGACATTCACTCAGCTCTCGCTGGAAGCACGATCTTCATTTCTGCAACTTATTACATCGAGAAGATCGGGCCCTCTTCGAGTGTTGTGAGTGGCCTCCATAACGGCGGATTCCCGCCTGACAGGCACATTTATTACGCCTACGATCACGCGAATCGTCGCTTCAATTGTTCCAGCACAAAAAGCGTAATTATTCTTTCCGATATGACAAAGGTCGAAAATGGCCCCTTTGCAGCTATACCCGGTAGTCATAAGGCGAATTTTAGAAATCCCTTCGGCACAAGAGAAGAGGACAATCCAATGGTCGTACCGGTTTTTGCCGATCCCGGCGATGTGATAATCTTCAGCGAAGGTATGACGCATGGTGCTTATCCAGTAACGAACAATATCGTTCGCCGGTCAGTTTTTTTTAATTACATGCCCTCTATCAATCGGGACAATTTGCCGAAACAACGCATGTCTATGTACCCGGACCATGTGCTCCAGCGCCTTAATGACAGGGCACATCTTCTCACTGCGTCCGGATACATCTAAGTTGATCTTGTATTGAGGCAAAGAGTTCGGTCGCATCAATTTTGTATCGAACTGTACTTCCTTCGGATTCATGGGAAGCAGATAAACCTGATTAACAGTGATGGTCTGCTATTAGGTCCGATTCGAATCAATATAGTAATAATCTGTAATCGAAATGCCCATTGGAATAGTAATGACACCTGAAGGGACTCAGGAATTCTAATTCTATATCTGGTTTGTTAGCAATCGTGCCCGGAGAGGGGGTCGAACCCTCACTCCCTTGCGGGAACTGGATTTTGAATCCAGCGCGTCTGCCAATTCCGCCATCCGGGCTATTAGCCTTTCGGACCTGGATAGAGGTTCGGGTTAACCTTGTCCGAAAGGCTAATAGCAAACGATAAGTTCTTTCACTCTATCTGATATTCCCGAAAGGGTGGCAAGGAGGAAAACAGGACATGCTTTCTGATAAAGGATATCTATTAACGCCTAGATTTCGCTTATATTGGATCAGAAGATTTGAAAAGAGAAATGGGCTATATTACGGGATTGATGAAGAGGGATACGTCTCAAGATATGCTCGGGACGCATTGTGAGAAAAAGGATCGATTTATTAAAAGAGTATGTGTTACCAGCTACTGTCCCTTAAATGATCCATTTACGATGTTATTTGCGAAATAGAATACAATTTACAAAATAGTGTAGTAAGTGATGTATCTGACTCAATAGGTGGATTCGTGAGACTCACAATATCTAGACTCTTCCACTTAACGATCTTCCACGCACTTGTCTGAATTGGGGTTTTTGGGGTGCGTCTTTAATGGATTCATCCTTGAATGAAGAAGCCCGCATGTAGTGAGTAGCGTAACCCCGGCGTCGCATTTGGGACAAATTAGCGTTGCTCTGATGGAGCACGAGACTATGGTGAAAACTGATACTCCCGCGAGATAGAGGAACGGGTATGACCGGCCACCGACCTCTATCCAAGTCGTCGGTAATAGGGCTTAGTCGATGTCCCCTAAGCATTCCCCATTGATGGGTTCCGGGGGCAAAATTAAGACAACCGTTTTCAGTTGTTGCGTGATCGATAGCAGTCCAGGCGGTGATAAGGTCCATAGGCACTATGTCCCTCCATGAAGCCGAGTCCTGGTGCCAGGGCTGGGCGCTTCCTGTATTAGATGCTTTCATAAAAAGTTGGTCTCCGTAGAGCTTTATATCTTCGGTGTTTAATAGGTCGGAAATAACATCAACAATCTTTGAGTTTGTGGCGTGAGCCCACATTGTATCGTCGTGGACGGCGAGGTCACTAAGCTTTCTGACTGATAGTACTCGATCTGAGACTAGCTTCCCTTCATTTCTAAACACCGGCTCTAGCTGGATGCTCGATTCTGGGATGTGTCCTAGTCGACCTGAGGCGATAAGATCGCAATGATCAGCGAGGATATCGACTTCCAAAGAGGATAAAACGCTCTTTAAGACGAGGTAGCCGTTTAATCTGAATTGTTTGATCTGATTTTGAGTTAATGATAGTGGCATGGGTTGGCTATTTTGAGTTTCTGCATTTTAGCTATGAACATGAGTCTCAGTCTTTTGGTACCATCGATGAGTAAAGGAATGCTCTTATGAGCAGGGATTTCTCTATATAAGCAATCAGATTCAGAAACGAGGAAATAATCCCTATTTGGCAGCAATTAGCGGGTGGGGTAGAGCATCGAAACCGGTGATTTACACCTGAGATTGCATCTGTTCAAAACCTTTAAAAAATCAGGTGGATATATGAGGGATTCGTTAAAGGATTTTAATCTATCCCTTTTCTAGAGAATCTGTTAATTAATGAATGAGATGAAAGAACTAAAACTAGTTGTAATGGATGGGGTCTGGACAGAATGGCTCGATGACTATGAGGCCGTGTCTGATCGGGTGAAGGCTGTAGCTGCCACAACTGAGAAGATGCTCCTTGCAGAGGTAAAAAATGCGGATATCGTATTTGGAAGATTGCCTCGCGAGCCTTTTCTTGCAGCGCAGAAACTGAAGTGGGTTCAAAGCATTGGAGTAGGTTTTGAGACGATGCTTTATACCGAGATGGTCGAGAGCGACGTTGTTATCACTAACACGGCCGGAGCTTTCGATGTAGCCATGGCAGAACACGTGTTGGCTTTGATTCTAAGTTGGACTCGCGGGGTTATCACGGCGGAACGGAATCGTTCGATTCGCTATTATACTAGAGATATTTCAGTTTCCGAGATTGCCGGACGGCGAGCTTGCGTGCTCGGTTTAGGGACAATTGGGCGGAAAATATCTAGTCATCTGCATGGTATCGGCATGCGAATTACAGCTGTCGATGCGCAAGTTGCGGTACCGCCGGAGTGCGTAGAGGAATTAGTTAAACCTGATCGACTTTACGAAGTTTTAGGGAAATCCGAATTCCTTATCGTTGCACTACCTCTGACAGATGGAACCCGCGGATTGGTAGATAAGAAGTGTTTTGAGGCTATGCCACCCCATGCATATGTCGTTAACATTGCTCGAGGGGGAATTATCAATGAGAGAGATCTTATAAAGGCATTGCAATTGGGTAAGATTGCGGGTGCGGGAATTGACGTTTATGAAGAAGAGCCTCTTCCGGAAGACAATCCTTTGTGGAGCATCGACAATGCTGTTATAACACCACATCTTGCAGGCCTTTCCTCAGAGGGGCATGAAAACATGCGTAAGATATTATGTGAGAACCTCCACCGATACACTAACGGGGAAGCTCTTATGAATGTTGTGGATAAGAAGAGGGGGTATGTGATTCAATCGGTGTAGATATTCGGTTTAAAAGGGCACTTCCTGGAATTGTATAAATTCATGAATTTTAATGAGGTGCTTGGATCATAACCAATCCATTGATGCTCTGGATGTCCCCCTGTACGGTGAAGGGAAAATAGGCCGGGTGGGTTGCATTGTGGGAATCTCTAATGTTGAAATTATTGTTTTTGATTCCCTTGCAACTCTCTAGCCCATACGTAATTAACATCCAATTTAATTGAACAAAATAAGATCTAAAGGAACGTTCGAATATACAATGCAATACCAGAACTATATCAACGGAGAATTTGTCGGCTCATCGGACGGCCAGACTTTCGAGCAGAGAGATCCTGCGAATCTTCAAAACGTGACGGGCGAGTGGCCCAAAAGTACACGAGAAGATGCCAGGAATGCGATCGAGGCTGCTCATAAAGCTTTCCCGTCCTGGGCTGATTTGGGTGTGTATCAGAGGGCAGAGATTATGTCGAAAGCGGTGGCCGCTATGAAATCTCGAACTGAAGAAATAGTTGCTGCTTTAAATGAAGAAAATGGCAAGACACTGGAAGAAGCACGGACGGAGGTATCGTCGGCCATCCGAGAGTCTGAATTTCAGATATCTCAAGGATTATCCATGTGTGGAGAGACCGCACCTTCTGCTCAGAAGGGAGTTTTTGCCTACAGTGTGAGGCGCCCTGTGGGGGTTTCAGCGATTATCAGTCCATGGAATTTCCCTTTTAATGTACCCGGCCGAAAATGCACTCCTGCGTTGATAAGTGGCAATACGATCGTTTTCAAACCGGCTAGTTTAACTCCAAAAGTTGGGCGCCTCTTCCTGGATCTTTACATTGAGGCAGGATTACCTCCAGGTGTACTGAATTTTGTCACAGGGGGCGGATCTACGGTTGGTGAAGAGATGATTACTAATCCACTGGTTGAGACGATCTCTTTCACGGGTTCTACAGACGTCGGAAAGGGAATTCAGCAAAGTGTTGCTCAGAACTTGAAACGTACCCAACTCGAACTTGGCGGGAAAAACCCGGCTATTGTACTGGAAGATGCTGACTTAGGAAAATCCGTCGAAGCGGTCGCTACCGCAGCATTTGCCTGTGCTGGACAGTGGTGTACTTCAACTAGTCGTGCGATTGTGGTGCGTAGCGTTGCAGATGCGTTTACAGAGAAGCTTTTGGAAAGGGTTGGATCTATGCGTGTGGGCGATGGACGGTCTGCCGATGTGGATATGGGACCGGTCTGTGGTACGGACCAGCTTGAGACGATTTTGAATTATATAGATATTGGAAAGAAGGAGGGGGCCAACTTGATTCAAGGTGGTCTCCGAATGATGGAAAATGGGCTAAATCAAGGTTGTTTCATTGAACCGACTGTTTTTACTGATGTCCAATCTGAGATGAGGATTGCCCAGGAAGAAATTTTTGGGCCAGTTCTAAGCGTAATGATCGCTGAAGATTTCGAAGAGGCACTCGAGCTCGCTAACAATATAGAATTTGGGCTAACTTCATCAATTTTTACTCAGGACATATCTAGAGCTTTTCAATTTTTGGATAAGACCGAAGTAGGATTGACGCACGTGAATATGATGACGGCTTACCGTGAACCACAACTCTCATTCGGTGGTGTCAAATCCTCGGGTCACGGCATTCCTGAGTCGGGAAGAACTGGAATAGAATTTTTTACGGAACATAAGGTTGCTTTTATCAATTACATGTAGTTCCAATTCAAAAATATTATAAATCGTGGAAAGATGACTACTCACTGATTATGAACCAATCGACCGAATTGCGTCGGCAATTAATCGAAGAAGGGTACTGTTGCCTTCCTGGTGTCGCGTCGAAAGGTTTGATTGATAAAATTCGTACAGTTGCTGACCGTACCGCCGAACGATCACAAAGGGGAACGTCGAATACTTCTGAATTGCAGGGTAGTATTATAGACGTCTTAGGAAATCCGGAAATGGCGCCGTTGATTTCTCTTCCCAGTGCACAAAAGGCTCTTTGTGAACTTGGTTTTCCCTCCTTGAAATTTTATAGTGGCTATATCATCAGTAAGCCACCAGAAATAGCCCCAGCTCTATTCTGGCATCAGGATGGATTTGTGTGGGATGATCCTATAAGTTATACTGATACTCCGGTTCAGTTCTTTCTTATGTACTACCTTATCGACACGAATCAAAATAATGGCTGTTTAAGAGTTATCCCTGGATCGCATCGTAAGCGTCATCGCCTTCATGGTTTGCCGCCAGCGCATTCAAAAGAGATCCAGAACGCGACGGATGGACATCCAGCTCTTGAATTCGATCCGGATGAAGTGTGTGTGCCAGTTAAAGCAGGAGACCTTGTTGTTGGTGATGCTAGAATCCTTCACTCCGCGCATGCGAACCGGTCGAATCAACGCAGAACCGTTATTACTCTGTGGTTTTGCCCAACTTACTATCAGCTTCCAGATACGCTGCAGGCTATTTATGGGAAACCCAGAAGCAAACCAACCAATTGGACAGATAAGGAATGGGGTCTTGTGGAGCCGTTATTGGTAACATATCGGGGGAGTGCCTTACCTGTACCTCATCAACGGGTTCCTGACGAACGATTGGTTTAGAGCTTAATCCTGCAAGAACTATTTGAATGGGATGAAGTCTGGAGAACAGAGAGCCTGGATTTCGTTGATTCAATCATTTGTTAAATACTAGAAAACCTTAAGAACTTCCTTCCAAAGGTGGATGGTTCCTTTTTGAATCTTTACTTTCAAACCCTGGAATAGAAAATTTATTTAGTTACCTTTAAATCCTCAATGAACGACTCACAGAAATTTCTGAAAGACAGAACAATCAACTGGTACCGTTCCCGGATAGATCCTAAAACAATGAGGGAATTAGTTCAGCGGAGTGATTTCCAAGGATTCCGTCAGGCATTGGGGCACTTAGGTCTATGTACTATTACTGGTACGCTGGCTTATCTTTTGTTTCTTTGGATGAATGGAGAAAATTGGTTATGGTCTCTTCCACTCCTTCTTGTTGCCTTATTCCTTCACGGAACGTTCTCCAGTTTCCTTGGAGGGACTGCTTGTCACGAACTTATGCACCGGACACCTTTTAAAACAAAGGCGTTGAACGAATTTTTTTTGAGGATTTTCGCATTTTTAGGGTGGTGGGACTATGTCTGGTTTCGTCCCAGTCATATTAAGCATCACCAAGTAACGGTCCACAATGATTATGATGGAGAGGTTGTTCTTCCCGCTAAGTTTACTTTCAAAGATTGGCGATTCTGGCTCCGACTGTTTGGGTGGGATCCGCTGGCTACGTGGGATACTTTGAAGATCTACTTTAAAAGGGCAACTGGGCATATGGATAACGAGTGGTATGAGTTCTTAATGCCTGAACATGACCAGAAACTTCGCAGCAAACATCAAAATTGGGCTCGGTACACGCTTTGGGGCCACGCAGCGATAGCCATCTTATGCATCACCACTGGACACTGGTTTCTTATAGTGCTAATAAATGGAAGGCAATACTGCGGGTGGTTGCAATTTCTGTGCGGGCAGCCGCAGCATTTTGGACTCTCTCCTAATGTTCCAGACCACCGTCTTTGCTGCCGGACCTTCACTTGTTCCTGGTTGCCCGCCTTCCTCTACTGGAATATGCAACATCACATCGAGCATCATATGTTTCCTGCAGTTCCATTCTTCAATTTACCAAAACTGCGTGGTGTTATCGAGCACGAGATGCCGCCAGCGTCGCACGGGTTGTTAACCACCTGGAAGGGTCTATTAGAGATCCACCGTAGACAAATAAAAGATCCCGATTACGTGTTTATTCCAAAGGTCCCGAAGCCGATAGACGAAGAGAATATCAATCGTGCTGAGGATTCCATACTTGAGCGAGAAGCAGGTCTTACGCAGGCGTGATCTCTCTTTGTCGTTCTTGTGGGTGAAGGTTCTTTGTCCATTTCCTTAGCGTTTTAATGAAATGGGTGGATCTAAAGCCGACGCCTCTATAGTCCACTTTAGAGAAGAATAGAATCTAACATCGATGGACTAGATAAATCTCTGGAAGTTTGACTGCGGTATTCTTAAACACTGGCAATTGTGTACCAATTGTCACTTTATCCTGAGACCGCGAGATAGATATTCTATTATTTAGTCCTAGAATGGAAACTTTATTAGGAATCTCTTCCTACATCCATTAAATCAACATGGTCTTTGTGAAGAATTATTGTATTGGTCCGTAAGCTCTGATAGCAGTGTCATGAAAAAGATTGGCACGATCTTTTTCTGGTAGATCAGAACTCCATTCCAGGAATTTTCTATAGAGTGCAGTAATAGTAATGCCCTGCATCTTATCCACTGGATAATTGCTGGCAAACATACAGCGATTGCACCCGAATAACGCAATCAAATCGCGGATAATCTGTCCGACTTCTCCTCCGATTATTCGGTTCCAGTGGAATCCGTTCCTAGCAAACCAGGGCATCGATAGTTTAACGAAAGTATTAGGGAGAGCAGCTAGGGATTCCATGCCTTCACGCCAAAGTCGCAGATGAGTTTCATCCTCGCCGTCGTGGAGAAAACCTAAGTGATTAATAATCACATGTAGATCAGGAAAGTCCCTAAGGACTTTTTCTGCATCTGGGATCTGGTGTGGATTGCAGGAAAGGTCAAAAGAAAGGTTTCTGTTTTCTAGGAGAGCAATATTTCGACGAAAATTAGGGTTTTTGAGAATGTTTGAATCCACATTCGGCCAGGTTAATTCTCGGTTATGTGGATGGTGATTTAGAATCATCCGTACTCCGCAGAGGCGGTTTCCAGATGCATTAATGTGTCGTTCTAAGAGGTAGTCAGACAAAGGCGTTTCCTGCGTAAGATTGAGAAATGCAACGACAGCAAATGGATGCTGTGGTGCTGTGCTGTTCAATTGTGAGCATACCCATCTAGTTTCCTCTATAATATCCGGAATCTCTGACTCTTTCGATTCCCCGACTATTGTTTCTACATGGATCCCTGAAACCCAATAAAGAGGGAAAGGCAGTTGTTTCATGTCGGTATGATAATTTTGCGCGGAGTAAATTGGTAAAGTTTGAGCCGCTTCCCCGAGATTTGGATTAGGGTGGGCTATACAATCCCACATATGGAAGTGGGGATCGCATAAAGGAATAGGCAGGTCTTTTGCTTCGTAATGACCGTCATTCGCGATCTTCTTTTTGCTCTTCACCATTTTTTATTGTTAGCAATAAATGAATTAAGTTCGTCAATGTCTTCAATAGATCTCAGTTTTGGATATATCTGTAAGTTTAAATTGAGCGGGATGTGGAGACTAAGAGGAACTCGACCTTTTGAAGATCGATTATTTGATCTTTAACTTTATCCTCGGACCCTCTCTAAACTAAATCATATTCGGTACGGAGAATAGCTTGGACACAGTAACCCGAGTCCTGCGAGGCTAAACGAAAAAGAATCTCGGCTCCTAATTTCTACGATTACTTGATTAGATTTTCAGGTAATAGAAACCAGAAATTCCCCGGGAACGCGCGTGCCTTCGTAGGTGGCATCAGGATCGCGGTTTCTTATGGCTGCCGGCACGGGGTCTTCCCAGTAGTCAGGAACAGTCTCTGGACGTTGATGCCAGATCAATAGAAGATTTCGACTCTCGTTAGTTCGATTCTTATAAGCGGCGTGTAAAACTCGTGCATCGGCCAGAACCAGGTCTCCAGGGTTGGAATAGACATTTACTTGGTTGGGGTCATCGCTGAACATAACGGGATGATTTTCCTCGATAAATCGAGCCCCTTGCTCGTGGGCGGTAACTAATTGATCGTGGAGAGGAATTCTCTTGAGATGGGAGCCAGGAATAATTCTCAGACAACCATTTTCTACTCGTGTTTCTTCTAGGTAATAGGAAAGAAACATTTTTTGCGGCCAAGGGGTGCAACTAAGCGGGTCATTCCAACGCATCCAATCTTGATGCCAATATAGCGCAGGGGCCTGTGGTTCTTTGGTCAAGACAAACAAAGAACCGAGGTGATGGAAATCGCCGAAACCAAGTTCCTCCAGGGCCCGGCGGGCAGGTAGCCAATCGCCCAACCGTTGCATAATGGTATTATCCTCAAACTTAATTCCGAGGGTTGTGCCTTGGTACTTGGCATCGGGATGATGCTCCATTGTGGCATTTAGCCGATCCGTTTCCCTTCGAAGTTCGTTAATGAAATCCAGGCTTAGAATATCAGGGATGATACAAAACCCATCCTGAAGCATCTGCGTACGTAAGGAATGAGCAGTTTTTGGTGTCATGAAAGCTTTCAAAGGAAACGAAAAGAATCTCGGCTCCTAATTTCTACAATTACTTGATTAGATTTTCAGGTAATAGAAACCAGAAATTCCCCGGGAACGCGCGTGCCTTCGTAGGTGGCATCAGGATCGCGGTTTCTTATGGCTGCCGGCACGGGGTCTTCCCAGTAGTCAGGAACAGTCTCTGGACGTTGATGCCAGATCAATAGAAGATTTCGACTCTCGTTAGTTCGATTCTTATAAGCGGCGTGTAAAACTCGTGCATCGGCCAGAACCAGGTCTCCAGGGTTGGAATAGACATTTACTTGGTTGGGGTCATCGCTGAACATAACGGGATGATTTTCCTCGATAAATCGAGCCCCTTGCTCGTGGGCGGTAACTAATTGATCGTGGAGAGGAATTCTCTTGAGATGGGAGCCAGGAATAATTCTCAGACAACCATTTTCTACTCGTGTTTCTTCTAGGTAATAGGAAAGAAACATTTTTTGCGGCCAAGGGGTGCAACTAAGCGGGTCATTCCAACGCATCCAATCTTGATGCCAATATAGCGCAGGGGCCTGTGGTTCTTTGGTCAAGACAAACAAAGAACCGAGGTGATGGAAATCGCCGAAACCAAGTTCCTCCAGGGCCCGGCGGGCAGGTAGCCAATCGCCCAACCGTTGCATAATGGTATTATCCTCAAACTTAATTCCGAGGGTTGTGCCTTGGTACTTGGCATCGGGATGATGCTCCATTGTGGCATTTAGCCGATCCGTTTCCCTTCGAAGTTCGTTAATGAAATCCAGGCTTAGAATATCAGGGATGATACAAAACCCATCCTGAAGCATCTGCGTACGTAAGGAATGAGCAGTTTTTGGTGTCATGAAATCTTTCAAAGGAATGGAATATTTTTAACTTAAAATTTTATGAACAGAGCAAGTTTAGAAATCAAATCAAAACCCGTTTTTGTTTCCATCCAAATCTTTTGTACTCAGGGACGATAGGGAGTTTATACTTGATGATTGTGAGTTGAAATTTAATCAGCTTCAGGTTTATCAAAGAGTCTGGATCCACCTGGATTACCAGCTGAAGCCCCACCGTCGACTACAAGCGCGTGTCCTGTGATATATGATGCATCGTCACTTACAAGGAAGTAGATTGCGGACGCAATTTCAGACGGATCTGCAGGGCGATTAAGAGCACCTACTTTTGCTGACTTAAGTTCGGTAATCGATTCCCCTACATGCTTTGCCTTATTGATATGAAAATCGGTAACAGTGAATCCAGGACAGATTGCGTTGATGCGAATATTTCGGGAACCATAATCGATAGCAAGTGAACGAGTCATCGAAACGAGGGCCGCTTTACTGGCATCGTAAATAGGCATGTCAGTCCGCCCAATTAAAAAACCTACCGAGGAGACGAGAACTATGGAACCAGACCCTTGGGTGATCATTGTTGGTATTACTGCATTACAGGTCTGGGCTGTTCCAATCATGTTTACTCCCAACATGGATTCCCATTCCTTAGCTTTTGTGTCGATGAAGGATGTGAAACTTCGAGAGGCTGCATTTGCGACAAGAATGTCGATTCGTCCCCATTCGCTTAGAGCAGTGTTAACAAGGCTTTGACAAGTCACATCATCATTTATGTTGCCAAAAACAAAGCGGGCTTCGCCTCCTTGACTTTCAATAAATTGACAAGTCTGTTCTCCATTTTCCTCCGAAATATCGCCAATGACGACACGGATATTCTCTTTAACGAACCTTAATGCACAGGCTTTCCCGATTCCTGCGGCTCCGCCTGTTACGATGGCTACTCTGGGATTCCTACCCATTTAAAATCTTTCCGGTTTTCTAGGCTTACAATCTAAAGATTAAGAAATGCGAATTTTCTGTTTCCCAAGCCTTTAGGCCCGAGACTTAGCTATCTACTGGGGCTATTTTAAAAGTAATCACTTTTATAAATATAAAATATTTCGCTTCACAAGTTTTTAAATAATTTGGATGCACTCAGAGACTTCAATTAATCTCAATTACAATAAAAATTATCCTGATGGGTCCATTTCCTAAATAAAGAAGTGTTTTTGAGTGGGTTTATTACTCGGAGGTTGATGAAAAGTGGGTTCGGTGGAATGGTAGACCTCAAGGGAGCTACCTAACCCATTCCCATTACTGTGAACGAGTCACGCTTGAGTATTTCCTCAATGAATTCTTCGGGAATTGGAGGCCGATTGGCCGTAGCAGCCATTTTCGACGCATCGTAGAGATACTGGACACTATCGTCGACTTTGGCGAAAGTATGATCCGAACCGAAAAAATCTCATGTGCTACACCATATTCGATGGCTATGACCAAAGACTGGTAAAACTGTAACCGGCGGAAACCGTTACGCCACTTCATTCAGAAGAAGCGGTTGTGCCCAACGTAGCGAGGTTTGAGACAATGGGGTAGTGCTCTGGTGCCAAAAGATCGGGATATCGAGTATTTGTGTTTTTCGGTATAGTCGGTCGTAGCAAGTATCAGTGGGGTTAAAGTCCTGGTAGGCGCTAAGTTTGAGTGCCTGGAGTCCAAGGGTTTTCACTGCATGATCCAGTTGCTTTCATCATCATCGCGAAGACTGCCACCCGGTCGACTTTTTGCGCGACTTGTTTCCAGTGTTCACTTGGTGGGCAGTTGCATATGTCACTATTTCCGTGACGGTCTCATTTGCCCAATGATGTCCTTCATAAATATGACGGTGGATATCGACTTTAACTTTCATCGGGTTTTTAATTTATCGAGCCGGTTATTTACTTGTCTAGTTAGAGGGAATCGTTCCCTTTAACTAGACAATGGAGATCTGGAAAACTAACATTAATAATGTCCCATCAGAGTACCAATGCTGGAATTGGGAAGGTGGAACTTATGAACGTAACCGCCGTCATCTTTCAGTCGCACTTGGAAGTACAAAAGAATCGCCGCATCCTTTCGATGTAGAGTTAACCCGAGTTCCTCCCGGTGCATCTCCGTGTCCTGTTCACTCGCACAGTTCAAGTTGGGAATTTTTTATTATTGTTTCTGGTCATGCCTATGTTGAGCGGAATGGAGAGAAGTTTGAAGCTATAGAGGGTGACTGCATTTCACAACCACCTAAAACTAAACATCGAATAAGGAATGCTAGTAAAATTGATGAACTAGTTTTTTATGTCATTGCCGATGAAGTGGATGATGATGAGGTAACAAAACATGAAATATGAGGGGTTTATGCTCCTTTCGAATAACCAGTCCCATAATTTGATTTCACAGCAAAGTTCTGAAATCCTATCGGTCAAGTGAGGGTAATGCATCTGCTATGACCTTAGAGCCCTCGTAAATGTAACTTTTCTCTTCCCTAAGTTCGAATCAGTCTACGCTCTTAGCCCTCCAATCCAGGCCCGTTACGGCTAAAATCTCATCAAGGCTACGGACTGCATCGATATGCTCAATTTGAATGAAAATCAAAGACTGTGTATTGGCCTTATCTAGGTATTCAGAGATCGACTCCATTCCGTACATATTGCGAATCGGACCGAAACCACGGATTCCTTCGGGGGGGTAACGACATGCTGCAACCGAGTTTCGGGCTTCTTCCGGAGAACGGACAATCGGAATAATAATACCCGCTGGGGGCATATACAATACTGGCTTTAGAAGCACCGGGTGGTTCCAGGGGACACACAATTGGAGCCACATGGGTGCCGCGCAGAGCCAGGATATGTGCTAATCACCTCCGGTAGGTTTAGGTGTGAATGCTCTGTTTTAATCCACACAAAATCGTTACCTGCTTCAGCAACCACTTCACTGACCAAAGGATCAATGAGGGTAAGAGAACCTCCTAACACATATTTGGCCTGCTTTAAAACGTGCTCGAAACCGTTCAACGTTGTTCATCGAAGTCATACTGTCCTTTATCCTTAATGGATAACATAAACCTTTTGGGCGAAGTTAAATGAGAAAATCTACGACTGTAGCTAGATGTAAACAATGACATGTCCCAATTATCTACATGTTCTATTCTTTTATGTGTAGACTGTCTTTTGTTAAATCTTTTCAAATAGAGTAAGCTGATATTTCGTGAATGGTTTCTAATAGGGCACAACGAATTACCAATAGGGAACATTTAGAGGCACTGTTAATTAGGTAACGGTACATTGGTAATCGATAGATAATCTTGGATTACACGGGTTGACTAAATGGGTGTAATTCCGATTCAATTAAAGTTTCGGAGCAATCAAAATAAAACCAATGAGGGACAGATCGAAATTCGAATCTACTATCCGTAAATTTGACGAGAGTAACGCTACTGACCCTCATTGGGAAGAGTACGAGGGGGAAAAACACAAAAAGGAATTACTCTATGCCCAAAGGATGACGCGGTGGATGAATAAACTTTACCCGGATGCATCCGAAGCGTTGCAACTGGCTGCTCGAGCCCAGCATATTTGTCGTTGGGAGATCCCACGAAGTAATTATCCCAAAGACCGAATTGGTTATCTTAGGTGGCGCAATGAGTTGAAGCAGTTTCATGCAGATAAAGCTGAGGAAATCATGACGACCAATGGCTATAGACAACAACTGATCGATCGTGTTCGGTTCCTTTTGTTGAAAAAGCAGCTACGAACGGATCGAGAGACTCAGGCTCTAGAGGATGTTGTCTGTCTTGTGTTTCTAGAGTATTATCTTCTGGATTTTGCTTCAAAACACAATGAGGAGAAAGTGGTCAGTATCTTACAAAAAACCTGGAATAAAATGTCTTCAATCGGACATAAAGCATCCGAGGAAATCACCTTTCCTCCTGGTCTGGAGGTGCTAGTGAAAAGAGCGATTCAAACAGTAGATCAATAACTATTTTCCCAGATAAATTTAAGCTTCCTAAAAATAAGAGCGGTTTCCATTTTCTGGAGAATCTGATTCCGTTAATTCTCCTCTTAGGCTGATTGCCCGAATATCGTACCGCCCTGGTCTTTGGGGAGTTAAATGTCCCGTTTCCACCATGATATCGAGAGGATTGAGAAGAGTCTTCATTGGAAGAATGACCTTTTCATGGAGTCTGGCGGATTCGTAAATCGCATGTACTATTTCCATAGACTTGTATCCATTCTGGGCTTCACCCCGATGAGTTGTTGTCTTTCCCTCGATCCAGTCGGCGAGTTCGTCTGCTTGCGCTGGACTACATTCGACGAAATCAAACATAGGTTCATCTGCATTGTAGTACTTTCCTCTTGGGGCGTAAGTTTCCCATTTGCCACCCGTTGATTCATTCAGAAGCCTCAAAGATGTAACGGTTAGATCGATCATACCTTTAGAACCGCAAATCATCCCTCCGTGGTGAGCATTTGGATCCAAATCTGCTAGAATCAAGCCACGTGCTCCAGATGCAAATTCAAGGACTGCTGAAGCACTGTCCTCAATACGTGTATTTCGTTCATACCGATCCGTTTTCCTTTCGAAATTACCCATTACCCATACGCAATTATCATCGCTAAGAATATAACGCATCATGTCAGTCTCGTGTGAGCCCGTGTTGGGCATCCCACCCTTGGTTAAAGCAGTAATCATCTGAACATCTCCAATGGCATCCTGAACAATGAGATCTCGTGCCATGTTGTAGGAAGGGAGAAAACGACGTTGGTGGCCTACAATCAATTTGACGTCATTACGTCGACACGCCAACAACATCTCCTGGGCATTTCCTAGGGTGTCGGCTATCGGTTTTTCGCAGAGAATCACCTTGGGCTTTCGCGCCGCCGCTGCGATTGTCATTTCAGCGTGTCCGCTGTGCCAGGTACAAACAGAAACGACGTCAAGATTTTCCATATCTAGCATCTCGCGGGCGTCGGTGTAATGCTTGGGCGTGATATTGAATTCTACGTCAATCTCCCTCATAGCAGACTCGTGATAATCAGCCAATGCTGTAACCTCAAAACGCCCAGTTTTCAAATAACCATTAACGTGATGTTTCCCCATGCCGCCAGGTCCGATTATTCCGACGCGATGTTTGTTTTCTGTTTTCATCTTCAATTTCTTTCCAGAGGAATGTTGATCCTGATTAACAGCAAAGCTATGATACTTCTAAGTAATACCGGATTTTAGTTAATGATTTAAGTTAGGATCTGGGTAGCCCTCCTTACTTTTATTAGAATATCGATCTTTAGTCGTCTGATATCCAATAATTTAAATTGGTCGGGCTGGAGAGATTCGAACTCTCGACCCCTTGCACCCCATGCAAGTGCGCTTCCAGGCTGCGCCACAGCCCGACTCTAATACCTTGAAAGTTCTAATCTAGAAGTGAGAAAAAGAGGGTCAAGCTGAATGGATGAGATCGTCAGACTGATGGTGTTGAGTAAAAGGTATAAAGAAGTCATTCGATTTGGATTGGCTCTAACTATCAATCCGTGAACAAAATTCACAGAGATAGCGGAAAACTTATGTTTGACCAAGTATCCTTGAGTAAGATCCTAAACTAACGGGTACTGTTCTTTTCGAGGTTGAGATACTGGAGTTCCCTTTTCGTTAAGGGAACATTGACTGCAGGTATTGATGTTCGTGTCTCGCTGAGTAGGCGGGGCCCAAATAGGGGAAAAGTGGGAAAAGGTTGGCAGAGGACATAGGCAAGAGCGATGTTGATAGGCAGAACACCTTTTTCGCTAGCCAGTTCTATTGCTCTTTGACGACGTTGAAAGTTATCTTTTGAGTACCAACTTTTGACTAGGTTCTCATCGTTACGCTTACCAGGTTCCGCTTGTTCAGTAAAGAAGCCGCGGGCTTGACTTGACCAAGGAAAGAGGGGCATCTGATTTTTCTCCAACCATTGCCTTGATTCTGAGTCTGAAGCAGAAATACAGCCCGCCCAGACGGGTTTAACCATTCGAGCTAAACTGAAATTATTGCTCCATACGGTAAATCGCTGGATTCTATGTTTGTCGGCGTATTCATTGGCTTCTTCGATGCGCTGGGTCGTCCAATTGGACCCTCCAAATACCTTAATACGGCCGGCTCTGTAATGATGATTAAGAACCTCTACGAATTCGCCAGCGGGCACCTCAGGGTTATCTCGGTGAAGAAAATAGATATCGGCGTAATCTGTATTAAGATTTTCTAGGCTTTCAAAGAGTTGGCTAGTGATGTATTCAGGAAAATTAAGAGGACTATGGGCACCTTTAATGATGATAACAAGTTCTTCACGATTCCCGCGATTTTTAATCCATTGACCAAGAAGCTTTTCACGGAATCCGCGACCATAAATATGGGCAGTGTCAAAGCAGTTGCCACCCTGCTCAACAAAATCATCAAACATGATGGACGCGTGCGAGAGATTGGCTTGGTTGTCTGTACCCATAACTAGTCGCGAAATTGATTTTCCGAATCCATCGATTCGTTCGCGTGGAATGGGGGCTTTGGGCAAATTCTTTAATGGACGGCCATGGATTGGCGAACGATTGAATGTTATTTTCTCTTTTGGGAATTCAAGACCTATTGCTTCTCTCCAACGGTCGAGGATAATCATGTTATCCAGTGTGTCTTGCCATCGGCTGGTTGGTGATTCTTTCTTTCCAGCTGCGATTAACTTCGCGATCTTACATGATTCGAGCTCATAGAGATTACCGACCTGACCTCTTATCTCCTCGGGCTTATTCACAGAATAACGGTTGATGGTGAATGACCATTTCCCACTTCCGAGGTTTGTTTTCCAGGGGTAAGGAATCTCAATTTTTCCTTTGGTCCCGAAAATCTTAAGCAAGTTTTCCTGCCCGATTTTAGCTTCGTTGTTGATATGAACCGTAATACCTCCAGAAAAAGTAAGAATGGTTTCTGGGTACTTTTTTACTCCCGAACCGCCCTTAATCTTACCGCTGGCTTCTACTGCAATGGGATTGGCCAATGCCTTGCCGTTTGCGACACCTGCAACCAATCGAGACATCGATATAGCGTAGTATCCGACTTCGAGAGATCCTCCTCTTTCAGGATTTCTGTTTAAAACAGGACTCTTTTTAGTTTTCTGAAGGCTGCAGGAAAACTTTAACTCCCTTATCTCTCCGATTGAACCGTTTCGAAGCGATCTTATGATTTTATTGGTTTGGGGAAGGCCTCGGCAAGTGAATGCTTCCATGAGGAAAACGTTTTTCCGGTAGGCTGCCTCAACAATTGCCATTGCTTCCGCATGATTTAGTGCGAGGGGGTTTTCGCATAAAATGTGTTTGCCGGCCTCAGCCGCGCGCACAGCCCAGAGGGTATCCGTAGCATGGGGTGTTGCTATGTAGACAGCTTGAACCTCAGGGTCATCCAAAAGCTTTTCGTAAGAATTGTATAGTCTCGGTATTTTAAATTCATCGGGAAAAGTTTGAATCTTATTTCGGTCTTGGTTTCCAATAGCAATCACTTCCCCTTCATCTAATCCTCGCAATCCAATTGCAAAATTTCTTGCGACTTCATTCGAGGCTAAGATACCCCATTTTAGCCTCTTTTTCAAAGTGTCCACCTGTTGTTTTATTTAAGTTTAGCCCCAGTCCATTGGGGTAGGAGGAATAAAATCAGAGGTAATCTCAATGGCTTTTTCCGTTTTGATAGATTGATTAATACCTTCGATAACTTCTACGACATGAGCCGCATGTTTAGCCGATGCCCTATGGGGGCGGCCATTCAGAATAGATTCGGATAGATCTTGGACTCCTCGGGCAAATTCGATCCCTTCGTAGGGTTTTCTTAAATAGGGTACCTTTTTGTAGTCATCTCCGAATCCGGCGTATTCAACAGGGGCCGAAAAGTTCTGAAAATCACCTATGAACAGTCGACCATCATCCCCATGAATCTCTATCGATCCTCCCTGTTTCGATCCTTTGGCATAGAAATTTGCTGACAGCCGGATTAAAGGTCCCTGCTCCAGCTCTATAGTAGCAAAAATACAATCTGGAACTGTAATTTTAAATCTACGGCCTTCTGCCGTTTTTCTATCCGCATGGATTACTTGGCCAAAGCCGCGAACTGAAGCTACTCTGCCGAAAAAAGAAGTTAGCATGGTAATTGGATAGGGTCCAACATCCCACAGGATGCCGACGTCGTAAAAGGGTTCAGGATTTGGATGCCATTTTTCGATCCGGCCATGATTAATCTCGGAATAAATTAAACGGATTTGGCCTAGGTTTCCCTCACGAATAACTTTCCAGGCTGTTTGTTGTGCTTCTCCCATATAAGTTATTGGGGCACTACTTAAGTGAAGTTTTTTCCTTTCTGCTATTTCCACTAGACTCTTTGCTTCACGGTAGGTCATGGCGAAAGGCTTTTCTGTATGAACATGCTTCCCAGCCATTAGGCATCTAGTGATTATATCCACGTGGGCATGATGGATCGTTAAATTTACTACAGCATCGATATTAGGGTCTGATAGGATATCGTCTAAACAGGAATATAGCTTCCCCCCGTATTCTGCGACAAAAAGCTTTGCTCGCTCCTCAAGTATGTCTGAAAATCCAATTAAATTAACGTGGGTGTAACGCTGGATCTGTTCCGAGTATCGGGTGGCAATATTTCCGCAACCTATGATCGCGACATTGAGTGGCTTCTTAAGCTTTGACATCACACCTAAGGGTTTTGTGGATAGAGTTGGATTAAATCCTGTGCACAGTGGCTTGCAGTAACGGAGAATGAATTACTTCAAATAATCGCGTTCTTTTATGCATAACAATCTATCTAGTTCCTGCCACATTTTAAGTGGAATTGCTTCGGGGCGGGTGCGATGGGAAATTTTTGCCTCCAGCAATACTTGAAGCCAAGGTTGAAGTGTTGGTTGATTACGGCAGATTCCCCCAATTTGTTTTCGACGTTGGGTAAAAATTTGCCGGATCAGTTTCTTGCTAGTTTTTGAAAAAACATAGGGTTGAGATTTTAAATGAAATCGACAAAGATATGAGTCTACGTCGGGTTTGGGATAAAAACATCTACGAGATACTGCTGCACGCTTCTCAAGTATATAGGTGGATTTAATCTGAATGGAAATCAATCCAAGCTCCCTGGAGCCTATCGAAGCTGTAAATCGGTCAGCCGTTTCCTTCTGCAACATGAGAGTCATTGAGCTGGGAAGGGGCCCTTCCATCACGGAATTCATCCACGGCGAAGAGATAGCATATGGTAGATTTGAAACAATTTTAACTGATTCAATTTGAGAAACAACTCCAGGTGTTGGTTTGAATCCTGCAAGAGGTTCTTTTACGGCATCACCTTTCAGAAGCTTTAGACTCGATGGGAATTCAAGTGCGAGAGAATTGCTCAAGAATCCATGAAGAATATTGTCTGCTTCGATTGCAAAGACAGTTGCTCCCTTGGTTAAGATAGCTCCTGTAATCGCTCCTAATCCCGGTCCAATCTCAATGACTTTATCCTCCTCTGTAATTTCGGACAACGCGATTACTCGCTGGGCGATGTTCTTATCAACAAGAAAATTTTGGCCGAGTTTTCTCTTTGGTCGCAGGCCAAGTTCCGCAACCAATTTTCGAGTATCGGTGAGGGTGAGGAGATGGCTGTTTTTCAATTTGTATTTCAGTTTTACGCTAAAGATCTACAGCCTTTTGAGCGGTTAAAAATTATACAACAGAACTAAGTACTAAGAAGGAATAGTCTACCATATTTTCTCTGTTGAAGAAATGTTCCTATTAGTGAAAGTTCTATAAGACTTCTTTATCGAAATCGAACAAGCCTTGTCTTTCCTTTCGATCAAGCGAAGTCGATCTGGTCCTCAAAAAGCCACTTATCTAGAACGTGAGGTAGATGTTTTTATCACTCTTTTTCTTATAGCTGGTGTAGCTCGTGAATGAATATTTCGGGCTCATCGAGCTTCATAAGCGCTTCTCCTATAAGGACGGCATCGGCGCCGGCGTTACGGACTCTTTCTGCGTCTTCAAGGCTCAGAATCCCACTTTCGCTAATCGATACTATATTTTCGGGGATTTGAGGAATCAATCTTTCCGAAACCGAAAGGTCGGTTTCAAACCGAGTCAGGTCACGATTGTTTACACCGATTATGCGCGCGTTGAACCGTATTGCACGTTCAAGGTCTTGTTCATTATGAACTTCAAACAAGCAGTCAAGACTGGCGAGTGAAGCAGCTTCATAGAGTTCTTGTATCTCCCTGTCAGAAAGGGCTCGCACAATTAGCAGGACGGCGCTACTGCCAGCTTCAGCGGACTCGACAATCTGTATTGGATGTATGAAGAAATCCTTTCTGAGAGTGGGCCTAGCGTCATCTCTAGATTGAAGGAAATCATTAACTTCCCAAAGATCCTTTAAACTTCCGGAAAAGAACTGCGAATCGGTTAGAACGGATATCGCATCGGCTTCTGCATTGTAGTAATTTCTAGCTTTTTCAGCGGACTCAACTTCTGCCGCAATGATTCCGGCCGAAGGTGATTTTCGTTTAATTTCTGCTACTACACTGAGCCGTTCCAAGTCGGAGAGGGATTCGCGAAATGAGGGCCCTCGCAATCGCACACTGGCGAGATTGCTTAACTCTCTCTCTTTGACGTGACGAATTCTACCGGAGAGTTCGTCCCGTTTCCACTTCATGATTTCATCCAGTTTATCCATCAGAAAACTAGAATTTCAGATCAACCGTCATACATGCAAGTTTGGATTAAACGACTTTCCCGGATTATAGTAAAACGTCGAAACCAAGTCGATTTTAGACTGATATTTTCCGAATTGCATTCGCTAATTCCTCTAGAGTATGATCCTTTCCTAATCCTATGACAGGTTCTGGAACCCTGATTCAAGAACTAAAGAAGACTGTTGCTACGCTCCGTGGCCCTAATGGCTGTCCCTGGGATCGAGAGCAAACGCATGAGTCTCTAGCTGAATGTTTGATTGAAGAATGTGCTGAGCTACTCGACACAATTGACCGAAACGACATGATGCATATGCGGGAAGAACTAGGAGATGTTCTTCTTCAGGTCGTGATGCACGCGCAGCTAGCGCAAGAGAAATGTAGTTTTGATTTAGATGCCATTATACATGAGGTAAACGAGAAGCTAATTCGGCGACACCCCCATGTCTTTGGCCCTAAAGGAGTATCAAATGCAGAAGAGGCTCTCAATAAATGGGATGAAATTAAAGCCCTTGAAAGGGGTAGGGAAGTTGATTATCGAGATAAGCTGTCGAATTTGCCCAAGCAACTACCTGCACTTCTCTACGCTAGGGACGTCTGTAAGCTTATTAAAAAAGGGGGGATCGAAAATGGCGGGTTAGTCGATGCCGAAGAAGCTCCTATAGTCAGTGGCGACATCGATGAGGAGGAAGCGGGAAAAATTCTCTTCCAATTAGTTAAACTTTGTTATGACGCGGAAATTGATCCAGAATCTGCTCTACGCCGTTACACAAGTGAGCTAGTGAAACGAGTTAAAACTTAGTTTTCTATTGGATAGTTGTGATCGATATTTGCACTGTAAATACTTCAGACGGAATTATAATGGTGCCATATCGAATGGTACATTCAAAACGTAGTCGGCACCTGCATTTAAGTCTCGATGAAGCCAAACATGCAGTACTGACTTTACCACGAAGGGTAACGAAGCGAGAAGCTATAGAATTCCTTAAACGAAATGGGGATTGGTTTTCCAAAAAGGCTGCCAAAACACAAAGGAAACCGGATCTGCTTGGCTACCTGCGTGACAAACCGTTTTTGTCTGCTTATGGGGAATGGTTTTCGTTGGATTTCCTATTCTCCTCTGGAAAACCTGCTGTACACTGCGATAAAGAGTCGAACAGAGTAAGGATGAATCTTGATTCTAGTATTAACTTAAATCCACAGATCGTCTCGATGCTTAAGCAATTCGCAAAGGATGTTGTACCAGAATATGTCAAAGTTTTGGCAAGGATTCGTCGAATTAAAGTCAAAAAAATTACGATCCGGAATCAACGGAGGCGCTGGGGATCCTGTTCGGATGAGCGAACTATCTCATTAAACTGGAGGTTGATTCTCCTGCCCCCTAAACTGCATGATTACATAATTTTCCATGAACTTGCTCACATTACTCATTTGGATCATTCCTTTAAATATTGGGATCTACTTCAATCTTACGATCCCAAGACTGTTCGACACGACATGCAGATTACCCGACTGGCCGGATCTATCCTTGCGCTAGGAAGAATCTAACAGACAAATTTAGAAGTTCTCTGTTTGTCTGTTAAATTTTTATGATGAACGAAGGAGTATTTATTTATCATCCTAATTGCGAATTGCACTACACAGGAAGTCTCCATCCTGAGACTTCGGTGCGGGCAAAAGTTGTTTATGAGCAAATTAAGGGAAGCTCGTTGGCAGAGGAACTTGAGTTTATTGAACCCGAATCTGCCAAACTTAAGTGGATAGAATTAAATCACTCAAGAAACTATATTCAATCAGTTGAGAGGGCTTGCAGGGAGGGAGATGAAGTTTTAGATTCAGGTGATACTCGTTGTTCGCCTGATTCCTACATGGCTGGGTGTCTTGCCGTGGGTGGTGCTCTTGCAGGGATTGATGCGGTAATGGGAAACGGTTACCGATATGCCTTTTCCTGCGCCCGCCCGCCTGGGCATCACGCCCGTAATGATGCAGCAATGGGATTCTGTCTCTTCAATAATGTGGCTATTGCAGCTCGATATGCTCAGAGGCGTTATAAACTCAAACGAGTACTGATAGTCGATTGGGATGTTCATCATGGAAACGGAACCCAAGAGAGTTTTTATAACGATCCCTCAGTTTTTTTCTTTAGCTTGCATCAATTCCCCTATTACCCCGGTTCGGGATCTTCTTCCGAGAAGGGAACTGGACCAGGCTTGGGGTCAACAATGAATCTTCCTATGGCGGCGGGGTCTTCTATGTCTCTTTATCGCGAGGATTTCGACTCTATTATTCGATCTATAGCAGAAGAATTTGGGCCTCAGCTCGTTCTCATTTCAGCGGGATTCGATGCACATCAGTCAGATCCTCTCGCCACTATGAATTTTCTAGAGGAGGATTTTGCAGAACTTACATCAAAGGTCAGGGAGCTGGCTGATTCCCACTGTCAAGGTCGCATTGTTTCAATTATGGAAGGTGGATACAATTTGAGAGCATTATCCCGGAGCGTAAAAGCTCATTTAAAGTCTTTGTTATAACAAGACAATAGAAGGTACTGCGTTAAGCCTCATTATTCCGACTCGACCATAAAAAGGTTCATGAGAGGTGCAACAAACCTATAACCAAGCTGAGTTATCCGCGTACCCAACGAACGAGAAGATAGACAACTGGTGTGTCCAATACTGCGATCATAACCTTTAGAAAGTAAGCTCCTAAGATTAGCTTCGGTAAATCTGCATCAGGTACCTCACCGAGAAATGCAATTAAGTTAAAAAGGGTTGTGTCGAGAAATTGTGAGACCATAGTTGAGAGATTATTGCGCAGCCAGAGGAAGCGAGGCCCCGTCATAGCTTTCCAAAAGTGAAAGGCCCAAATGTCGTGAATCTGCCCGAAGAAATAGGCGATGAGAGAGGCAAGGAGGAGTCGAGGAACGAGTCCAAAGATTCGGGAAAAAGGTTCGTTCATCCCATCCCAGAATTGGGCTGGAGGGTGGGACACAGCCAATGCTGTAATAATTGCAGCGAGAACGGTAGCAAGAATCCCTAGGTAGACCATTTTCTTTGCTCGCTCTTTCCCCCAGATTTCCGAAACGACATCGGTACAGGGAAAGGTCAATGCGTAGAGATAGGCTCCAAAGGGGAATACTAATGGTCCTAACTGAACTAGTTTGACGCTGACCAGGTTAATAATCGAAAGGACGGAGAGAAATACTGTTAAAATAATGAGGAATTTTGTTTCCTTTTTCAAAGTGTTGATTGATTTTTTAATTGAAATAAAAATCAGTATTTGTGGGTGTAAAAAGTCATCATATTAGGCGCCTTGGATAAACAAAAGAGTGTTGCATTTTGGTGTTCTAAATGGGCGAAATTACTTTTTATACATGATTTTTTTTCCGAATTCAGAAACCTTATCTTTTATTGAATCTCGTATTTTTCGCACATCTTTCATAACCTGCTCTTCGTTACCAATGAATTTTGAAGGGTCGGGGAAGTTCCAGTGGAGTTTAGTTGAGGAGCTAGGGAATACGGGACATTTTCCGGATGAACTTTCGTCGCAAACCGTTATAACGTAGTTGAAAATTGATTTGGTCATAATGACATTAACTAGAGGAGTAGGAGAACTTTTAGAGATGTCTATGTTGACCTCAGCCATTGCCCGAATTACATAAGGATTTATTGTTCCGGGTTCTAGACCAGCACTTTGAGCCTTAAGCGAAAGGGGATATAGAGCATTTGCCCACGCTTCTGCCATTTGACTCCTGGCGCTATTGTGGATACAGATAAAGAGTATTTTTACTTTGTCCAATTCCTCTATATTTAATCTATAATCAGGGCGTTTGATGCTTTTTGTCTTGCACTTATTTTTGGAAATATTTCTTTATTAAGAACTTAAAGAAGTTCGAAAGTCCTAATCCCCTTCTGTTTTACAATACTAACGTCTAAGATGAAGTTTGAAAGGAAAAGATTTTTGAGGTTTATTACAGGAATATCTCTCGTCGGTGTCGGTTGGAATACTGTGATTGGAACTTTTGATAATAGCCGAAAACATAAAGATAGTCGTCAAGCCGTTTCACAAGTTCTGAAAAGAACTAGGAGTAATGGAGACTCTCCTTCAATAGAAGTAAGGAAGGAGAATAGATCAGTTGTTTATAGTGTTTCATAGGACTGAGATCGTACAGCGACTAAACACACGAATTCAACTAGGAATTTAGGCTATACAAACCTGGGATTAGGCTGAGTCATGGCTAATATTTTCCCCAAGTGGGCCAATACGGTCCCGCTAAAGGTTCTTTTAGGTCTTCTTTTGTTGGTTGGAGTTATTTCAGGAGGAATAACTTACTACGCTACACCAAAATATACTCGCGTAGGCTATCAGCCTAAGCAACCAGTAGCGTTCGATCACAATCTTCATGTTGAGCAAGTTGGTCTGGATTGCCGCTATTGTCATACATTCGTTGATCGATCTGAACATTCGAATGTGCCAGACGCGGGTACTTGTATGAACTGCCACTCCATGATTAAACAGAATAGTCCTGCCTTAGCTCTCATTCGGGAAAGTTACAGTTCAGGCGAACCAATACCTTGGGTACGAGTGCATAAAACTCCCGACTACGTGTTCTTTAACCACTCTGTTCATGTTAATAGGGGTATTAGTTGCGTTGAGTGTCATGGGCAGGTGAACAGGATGAAGGAAGTTTACCACGCAAAATCCTTGGGCATGGCATTTTGTCTGGATTGTCACCGTCATCCTGATAAAGCAGTGAGGCCTCTTGAAAAGGTCTATGATTTGGATTGGAAGGCAACTAACGTTAACGCCCAAATTGAAGAAGGAAGTGAACGTGTAAAAAAATGGGAAGTAAATGCTCCCTTAAGTTGTTCGGGATGCCATCGGTGAAGAAAAATAAACAAAGTATAAGTGAGACCCGGCAAGGAAAGCTTGGGAGACGTTATTGGAAGAGCTTAGATGAATTGGCGCAGACTCCAAATTTTCGTCAATGGGTTGAACGTGAATTTCCTCAAGGGGCTTCGGAGCTGGATGGATCGAACCGACGTCATTTCCTTAAAATCATGGCAGCATCTTTTGGTGTTGCTGGCCTCGGGCTTTCTGGGTGCCGCAGGCCAGAGCAGTATATACTTCCACATTCAAAACAGCCAGAATTGGATATACCGGGCGTACCTATAAATTACGCTACCTCTTTTCCTCGGAGCCGAGATAACATTCCCCTCGTTGTTGAAACGCATCAGCATCGGCCCACTAAAATTGAAGGAAATGGAATCTACGAACCCTATCGGGGGGCGACGGATCTTCAGGCGCAATCGAGTGTTCTCGATCTCTACGATCCCGATCGGGTGAAACAAAGTAGCCGGAGGACAACCACCTTAAGTCGAGCTCAGGTAAATGACTTTTTGAGTTCCCTTTCTAGAAAGCATGAATCAACTGGAGGCCAAGGTATCGCTTTCCTCGCTGAGGGATCGACCTCCCCCACCAGGAAACGTCTCGTATCGGCTATCAAGAAAAGGCTTCCGCGTGCCCTTTGGGCCGAATTTGATCCTATAGACCACGACCGATCCGAAATAGCAGCAGAACGTTTATTTGGAAGACGTCTGCGTCCGCTTCCAAATTTACAAAAAGCAAAGCGGATTCTCTCATTGGATTGTGACTTTTTAAATTCTGAACCGGGTCATTTAAGGAATGCGGCTGATTATGCGTCCACCCGTCGTGTTAGTTCTCCCCGTGAAGCGGAAAAAATGAGCCGGCTTTATCAGGTTGAGAGCACCTTCAGCTCAACGGGAATGATGGCGGATCATCGACTTCGGATTTCGAGTAGTCGAATTGGCAGTATTGCCGCACATTTGGTTGCTGAAGTCCTCGATCTTACCAATCGTGAAGCTTCCCTATCTCAACTTCTAAGGAAAAAGGCAGCGGGTCTAGGAAAAGATGAGGATTGGCTGAAGAATTGTGCTAAGGACTTAGTTCATCATAGTGGCAAAGCCTTGGTTATGGTTGGGGGACATCTACCGATTGCGGTTCATGAACTAGTTCACTTTGCTAACGAATTGCTTGAAGGGTTGGGAAAGACGGTAGAATATTTGGAAGTGCCAAGAACAGAGGCGGAATCTATCTATGATCTTGTGGATGCTATTGATAGAGGCCGGGTGGAAACACTTATTGTTTTGGGTGGGAATCCAGCTTATAATGCACCAAATGATTCCAATTGGAAAGATGCGCAGAGGAAAGTACCTGAGGTCGTTCGCTATGGATACTATTTTGATGAGACTTCGCTTCTTGCAGAATACCATATCGCAGCTACCCACTATCTCGAATCTTGGAGTGATGGGAGGACCTTCGATGGAACCTTGGTCCCAGTGCAACCTATGATTCATCCTCTCTTTGATGGCTATCAGGAGATCGAAGTCATGGCGCGTCTTGCGGGATTGAAGGAAACGGACCCGTACTTTCATGTTTCGGAGACTCTCAAAACGGTCACGGCAAATCGGGATTCGGAAATTGGGTTCGAAAAATTTTTGAGCGATGGGTATCTCCCAAATTCCGAGTACGAGTCCGTATTACTGAACGCTAATCTGAATCGGATTCGTAAAGTTGCGAGTAGCTTTAAACTGGATGGCACTCCTCCTTCTATAGAAGATTTAGAGGTCCGCATTGACCCCGACAGCAGGGTCTCTGATGGCCGCTTTAACAACAACGGGTGGTTGCAAGAGTGTCCTGATCCTCTAACTAAGATCACCTGGGATAACGCTATATTAGTAAGCCCTAAATTGGCCCTGGAACTTGGTTATGACCCGGGTACAGACCGGTCTCCAGTAACCAAAATTTTTGACAGTTTCATCGCATCCTCGAGACGATACAATCAATTTGAACAGGGTCGCGAAGTAGCGCCGATGGTGGCTCTGACTATTGACAATACAACGGTGGAAGGTCCAATTCATATTCATCCAGGAATGGCTGACTATACGGTGGCAGTAAGCCTTGGTTATGGAAGAGAAAAAGTTGGTAGAGTTGGCAATGGAACTGGGTTTAATTTCTATCCCTTTTTCGGAGGTAAAACACCTGGCATTGCCAGAGGAGCAAAAATTGACCTAACTGGTCATAGCTACCTCCTGGCTAATACTCAAGAGCATTGGTCGATGGAGGGCCGGGCTATCATTCGCGAGGGCAACCTTAAAGAGTTTGAGGAGAATCACGATTTTGTTGAGACTATTGGGATCGAGTCTCACTCTCCACCGGTTTACGGGAAGGACAAGAATCTTTCACAACAAGCAAAAGCGCTGAATCAACCTCGTGGAGAATCCCTTTACAAAACCCCAACTTTTGGAGGCGCACAGCAATGGGGTATGAGCATCGATTTAAATACTTGTACTGGATGCAACGCGTGCGTCATTTCCTGCCAAAGTGAAAACAGTATCCCAATTGTGGGTAAAGATCAGGTAACTCGTGGTCGTGAAATGCATTGGATCCGATTAGATCGTTATTACGCAGGCGGTGATCTTAATGAGAGTAAACAAACGATACCCAACGATCCTCAGGTTACTGTCCAGCCTATGCTATGCCAGCATTGTGAAACCGCGCCTTGTGAACAGGTTTGTCCGGTAAACGCTACCGTGCATGATGATGAAGGTCTTAATGTAATGGCCTACAATCGATGCGTTGGAACACGATATTGTTCCAATAATTGTCCATATAAGGTACGGCGTTTTAATTTTTTCGATTGGAATAAACGAGAAATTGGCGAGGCTTACAAGGGTCCAATGGGGAAGATTGCAAATTCCGATTTAGGAGAATTGCAGAAGAACCCTGATGTTACTGTAAGAATGCGAGGAGTTATGGAAAAGTGTACCTTTTGCCAGCAGCGCATTCAGGAGGCGAAAATCAAACAAAAGGTTAAGGCACGTGATTCTAATGACGTTAAGGTGCCTGATGGAGTTATCAAAACTGCATGTGAACAAGTTTGTCCTACCGAATCGATTGTGTTCGGGGACGTTGCTGATCCTGAATCTAGAGTCTCAAAAAGGAAGAAATCCGAACTTAATTACTCCGTTCTCGGATATCTCAATACGCGACCGCGAACCACCTATTTGGCAAGAATAAGGAACCCCAATCCTGAAATGCCGGACTATCATGAGTATCCTCTTAGTCGAATGGAGTATGAGGAAAAATCCGGACATGGAGTGCATGATTCGCATGAAGGACATAGTTTGGATAAATTGAGCAAGGGAAATGGGCATGGCGACCATTGACGAGGCAGGATCGGGAGCGAGAGCTGTTCTCAACGAGGTCAGACCGACCTCCATGCCGCGACGGCCTCTTGTTGAGAACAACAGGGATTTCCACTGGATCACGGAAAAAATCTGTGGGATTGTTGAGGGGGAAACCCCCCGTTGGTGGTGGATATCATTCCTTGTTGCCGGATTCGTCACAACATTTCTGGGTGCTGGTGTCATTTACTTGGTGGCATCGGGAGTTGGTGTATGGGGTCTTAGGGGATCCGTTTATTGGGGATGGGCGATTGTCAATTTCGTATGGTGGATTGGCATTGGGCATGCTGGAACATTGATTTCTGCTGTTCTCTGCCTTTTGAGACAAAAGTGGAGGACATCGATTAATAGGGCGTCGGAAGCTATGACTATTTTCGCTGTAATGTGTGCTGGTCTCTTCCCCTTATTTCACATTGGCCGGGTCTGGTTTGGCTGGTGGCTTCTTCCCATTCCTGTAGCCCATGATATCTGGCCAAATTTCCGAAGCCCCTTGGAGTGGGATGTTTTTGCTGTATCCACCTATTTTGCAGTTTCGTTCCTTTTTTGGTACATGGGAATGATCCCGGATCTTGCGACTATCCGAGACCGTGCTAAGAATATTTGGCGCAAGTATATTTACGGACTTTTAGCAATGGGCTGGAGAGGATCGAACAGACATTGGCGAAACTACGAAATGGCTTATTTGCTTCTTGCTGGGCTTAGTACTCCACTTGTTCTCTCTGTCCATTCGATAGTTTCCTTTGACTTTGCCGTCGCCAATTTGCCTGGATGGCATACAACCATATTTCCACCATATTTCGTCGCTGGGGCAATTTTTTCCGGATTCGGAATGGTCCTTACTCTGGTCCTGCCCCTTCGAGCGCTTTTGGGACTGCATGATTTAGTTACTCAATACCACATCGACTGTATTTGTAAAATAACTCTGGCGACTGGTAGTATGGTGGGATACGGATATGCCATGGAGTTTTTTATCTCTTGGTATGGCGCTAATCCTTACGAGGGATTCGCTTTTCTTAATCGGGCATTTGGCCCATACTGGTGGGCTTATATTACTATGCTTTCATGTAATGTCATATCACCCCAGTTGTTTTGGTTTCGATGGGTTCGGGAGAGATGGTGGTTAGTGTGGCTAATTTCAATAGTGGTCAACGTTGGGATGTGGTTCGAACGTTTCGTGATTGTCGTGACAACTTTAGCCAATGAATTTATTCCAGCTAATTGGGACTATTTTACACCCACGGTAGTAGACATATTTACTTTTATAGGGACCATGGGATTTTTTGCCTGCTGTTTCCTCCTGTTCATTCGCTTTCTGCCTTTCATGGCATTTGCTGAAATAAAAGCAGTCATTCCACAGGCTGATCCTCACAAGGGAGATCATTAAGAATGGTTGAAGAAACAAAAGGACTGGTAGCACTCTTCGATACGACTGAAGATGTTTATCATGCTGCTGAGAAAGTTCGAGATGCGAATTATAAGAAATGGGATGTTTTTACACCTTTCCCTATCCATGGAATGGATGAGGCTATGGGTCTCAGCCGTTCAAAAGTTCCGATCTTTTCATTTGTAGGTGGTATGACTGGATTTTTAGCAGGCATGGCCTTAGCATGGTTTACCGGTGAATTCGACTATGCCCTCATAGTGGGTGGGAAACCCTATTTTAGTCCCATATTTCCCTTTCCTGTTGCTTATGAACTTATGATTTTGTTGGCGGCCTTCGGTGCTTTTTTTGGAATGTTCATAACTAATCTTCTGCCACGACATCATCACCCGGTTATGAGTTACAAAAATTGGCATAGGATAACGGATGATAAATTCCTCATCATGATTGAGTGCGAGGACCCGAAATTCGATCTCGAGAAAACCAGAGATTTTCTGGTGGAAATTGGTGGTACTGATATATCGTCAGTGGAAGACTAGGATACATGAAGCTATTTTTATCTATAGTTGTTTTCCTCGTCGTTGTTACCGTATCTATTATGGGCGTCCGAGGCTCACGTTCAGAAAAACCTCCCCTTGAGGTCTTTCCTGATATGGATCGCCAGCCTCGACTTAAGCCGCAAGGGGGTAGTGGATTCTTTCTTGATGGAAGAGGCGATCGACCCTCCGTTTCAGGGACTGTCCCCCTCGGCTCATTCCATGAAGACGAATACTATGCGACGGGAAGGAAGGATGGAGAATATGGAAGCGGATTCCCCATCGCTGTTACTCAGGAATTCTTGGAACTAGGTAGAGAGAAATACGCGATTTTTTGTGCTGTTTGCCACGGTGAAACTGGGGATGGAAATGGGATTACGAAGAAGCATGGTATGACATTGACTCCTTCTTATCATGATGAAGTCCGACGTAGTCTTTTGGAAGGAGATATCTACAACACTATCAACAAAGGAAAAAACAATATGGGGCCCTACGGGCATAAGCTTCGAATTGAGGAACGATGGGCAATTGTCGCTTACTTAAGGGTTCTTCAAAGGGCACGAAATGCATCGATCGAAGATGTCGCTGCCCATGCGAGGGGGGACTTAGGGTTATGAGTTTCGATCGCGCTCAGCAATTTGGTAATACAGTCGAAGGACCAAATGATAAGCGGAACTATCCTCTGATCTCATTAACTGTGGGGATAATTGGTTTGTTTGTCTCTTTTGTGGGAATCTATATAGCCTGGAATAGCGGGGACTCCCGGCCTCTTCTTGGGTGGCTTATGGGATTTACCTACTGGTTTATGGCCTCGATCGGGATGCTTTTCCTTATAATGATATTCTACGTTTTTGATTCCGGTTGGTCCGTAGTGGTTCGTCGACAAATGGAACATGGAGTTGGAGCGATTAAGTGGTTAGGTCTAATGTTTTTACCTCTTATTCTGTTCTCCTGGTTCTATAAGGAGAATTCCGGAATTCTTTGGTCGTGGATGAATCCTGACAATCTCCTTCCCGGTGGTCATACTATTGGTGAGGATTCAATTTTTCAGGCGAAGTCGAGCTATTTGAATCTTCCTGCCTTCACGCTCCGCGCTGTGCTCTATTTTGTTGTTTTTATAGGGTTGGCTGAAATATTGAGGTTTTGTTCTTTTTCGCTTGAAAAAGATGGTGACCCAAAATGGATGCACATAGCACATAATACTTCAGCCATTGGCATTATTCTCTGTGCTCTAGCCGCAACCTTTGCTTCAGTCGACTGGTATAAGGCACTAGAATATCACTGGTTTTCGACCATTTACGGAGTCTGGTTTTTTGCCGAAAGTATGAGAGCAGGAATCGCAGTTCTCTTGCTCGTCTGTTTTTTAAAGGTAAGTAAAGGAAGTCTTAAGGGGATTTTTAATAGGTGTCATAGTCATCATTTGGGTTGCCTGATGCTGACCTTTACAATCTTTTGGGCCTACATTAGTTTCTCCCAGTATTTCCTCGTATATAACGCCAACATACCTGAGGAAACTTTTTGGTACAATATTCGGGAGCTGAATCCTGATGGTACAAAAAGCAGCTGGTGGTGGGTGAGCATGACCCTCGTGTTTCTTCACTTTTTATTTCCTTTCATCTATCTACTGTTTTACAAAAATAAGTTCGGGAGACGTGTGATTTTTATTTCATTTTGGATCCTGTTTTTTCATGCCTTTGACATCTATTGGAACATCCTACCGGAAAAATTATCCGTAGATCCGGATACTCTTGGATACATTGTCCGTCCTTTCGGTGTAAGTATCTGGGATGCGAGTACCTTTATTGGAGTCGGTGGCATCTGTATTTGGGCCTTCCTCACCAGCGCTGCTAAAGTAAAATCGATCCCTATTCGGGATCCTCGTATCGAGGAATCTATCAATGCCCATGAGTGATAAGTTAAATCAAAACCAAATGAATCGTATGCATTTCAGTCTTTCCGTAGCGGGAATCATTCTAGCTATTTTGATGTTCGGATTCATTATTCTTATAGCCTATTTGCCTACCCGACCGAAACCTGTCGATCAGGATCTTATTGACCAACGTCTTGCTATATTGGCTGAGGTGAATTCAAAACAACATTCTCTTGCAAACTCCTATGGCTGGGTAGATCAAACAAAGGGAGTGGTTCGTATCCCTATCGAACGTGCCATGGAGTTGACCGAGAGAGATTTAAGGGGTGAGGCTTTGAGAGAATGAAATGGGAGAATATTTTGCATGCTTGGTTGAAAGCATAGGGCCATTTTACGCGGTTATTAAACTTACTTTTAACAGTTTCTAGGAAGTTATTTATAAAGAGATCGAGATCGGGATTAAGACAGTTAATTTCAATGCCTGCCACTTGTATCTTAATTCCTAAAGTCCTTCAGGTTTTTGATTGTTTGACGACACAGAGAAATGGCGAGTAACCCAGAATTATCGAAAGTTTCTTTAGACCAAAGGCTACGGTGGCCGACTGTCCATTTTTTTCTTGCTGCAGGGAAATGGCTAATCGTTGCCTCGTTGTTTGGATTGATATCATCTATTCAGGATATAAACCCTTCGTTTTTGGCCGGGTTTGAGTGGCTCACATACGGAAAGACAAAGGCAGTATTCATGAATAGTTTGATCTATGGGTGGGGGTTTAATGCTGCCTTTGGAGTTGTTCTTTGGATGATGGCCCGTCTCTGCGGATCCGTAGCATGTAAGTGTAATATTCTTTTCGTTGGAGGCGTCTTTTGGCAGCTTGGGTTGATCGTTGGGGTAGTGGGTATTCTTATCGGCGATATGACTTCAGTTCTTTGGCTAGAAATGCCCACTTATGCGGCCGGAATACTACTTGTTTCTTATACTGTTATGGGGACTTGGGGTATAATTACCTTCCTCCATCGTCTTACCAGAAACGTATATATCGCGCAGTGTTATTTTCTGGGCGCCCTTTTTTGGTTTCCATGGCTCTATACCGTCGCTCAGATGATGCTCTTCTGGTGGCCGGTTCGAGGGACATTGCAGCCGCTCCTTAATTGGTGGTACGTACAGGGTGTGATAGGGATGTGGTTTGCTCCGATCGCCGTCGGGGCAGCTTACTATTTAATTCCAAAAATACTCGGTAAAAAGATTTTGCATTACAACTATGCGATTGCCGCATTCTGGCTTTGGGCGCTTTTTTCAAGCTGGGCGGGAATGTCTGATCTCGCGGGAAGCCCAGTTCCTGCTTGGATCGTGACATCCGGAATCATTGCCTCGGTTCTTCTGCTTGTACCAATAGTGATAATCTCCGTAAATCTGCATGGCGTCAGTATTTTCAATCTTGGGAAAATAAGGAAAAATCCAAGTTTAAGATTTATTGTATTTTCGTCTGTTTTCTTCTCGATTCTTGGACTCCTTAGCGCCCTGATATCCTTGCGTACTGTTAGTAGCGTACTTAGGTTTACTTATTTCACCGAAGGCTATTTTTATCATGCCTTATTGGGCTTCTATACAATGGCGATGTTCGGTTCGATTTACTTTGTTTTACCTCAACTACTGGATCGAAAGTGGTCATCGAATTCGTTACTTGGTTTTCACTATTGGGTAAGTGGAGGTGGAATTAGTGTTGTGCTGATTTCCCTCTACCTTGGGGGTTGGCTCCAGGGTATTCAGGTCTCGAGCCTAAACGAAGAGGGGGTTGCATCATATTCAATTTCCGAGATCTCTAGATTTGCGAGTACCTGGCTATTCCTAAAGTTAATTGGCATTGCTGCCTTTGTTTTGGGTAATTTCGTTTTCGTATTTAATCTGATGTCGATGCTTCTTTCGTATCTAGGTGATGGAGTATTGAAGCAGTTTCAATTCGAGATTGATATGGAACCCTTTAAAGAAAAAGCGGCTAGAATTCTTTATGGTACACGTTACGACCGACAGATATGAGGAGCTTTAATCTTATCGCTTCAGGAATCTTCGTAGCCCTTGGGATCTCCTGGTTAGGAATTGTTATCACTGGGCATATTCAATTTGGGGATCTTCGCGTGATGACGGAAAGCTATCAGTGGGATAAGGAGAACGAGGTATTCATGGTAGAAGTGCCCACAGAGGGCCAGGAACGCTATCCGGCTATTATGGACGGAAGATCGCGGCAGGGAAAAGATGTATACATAAGCTTAGGGTGTGTGGTTTGCCATACGCAGCAAGTTAGTAGAGTGGGCCTGAATACAGATATTGCTAGAGGGTGGGGAATACGGGAATCCCTTGCTAGAGATTACATTCGGCAGGAACGTGTCCTTATTGGTTCTCAGAGAATCGGGTCTGATCTGGCTCATGTTGGAAGCCGTCTTGCGTCCCGCGAGCAGACCCACCTCCTTATCTACAATCCAACACTATTGGATGAGCAATCGTTAATGCCTCCCTATCCATTTCTCTATGAAAAAAGAAAAATTCGCCAAGGAGTTCGATCATCTAATGCTTTGACTTTCCCGAATGGTTATGAACCTGAGGAGGGTTACGAAATTGTACCCAGTATGCGAGCTGAGGCTCTAGTTACTTATCTACATTCTCTTAAGATCGACTACCAGTTGCCTGAGATGTTTTTTAATCAACCGATTAATGAAAAGTGAAGATAGAGGAGATCTCTCTCAAAAGTGAGTATACATTATCGTGAATCAATTTCCCACAAACTGTAGTTCTCTTATTATCCCCTAAGGCTAGGGCAGGTGCACAACAGGATTCTTTTATATATTTATTTTTAGTCTTATAATTTCCTATTTCTAATTTGTTAAAATATTTTTGTCGCTCCGGAAGAAGAATGTCTAAAAGAGACGAAAGCGAAAAGCACAACGAAAATTGTGGCTTCGGTGATAATGAACTTCATGAGGTTCATGAAGCCAAGAGCATCAATCGGAATGGATCGGGGTTTGGTTCTTTCCCTTTTTTGATTGTTCTAATTTTTTTATTTTCAGTTCTCCTTTGCTGGGCTGGGTTCTATTTTGTCAATTATAGTGGCGGGTTCGAGGCTTTGGCGCACAACGAGGCTTTCGATCCTAGTGGGCCGCTGCCCAAGCCTCCTCCGGAGGAATCACTTTTTGAAATTGGACGGGAGGTGTATGTTAATTGTGTTGCCTGCCATCAAACAACTGGCCTCGGTATTCCCGGAGTATTTCCACCTCTTGCTGGATCTAAATGGGTTCTGGGTAGTTCGGAAAAAGTGCCGGTCATTATTTTGCATGGAATTTTTGGTCCAATAGAGGTTAAAGGCCAGGTCTTTAACTCAGCCATGCCCCCCTTAGCAGAAGTGCTTTCCAACAAGGAAATTGCTGCGGTCACGACCTTTATACGTACAAATTCAGAATGGGGGAATGAGGCAAAAGAAGTGACTGAGGAAATGGTTTCCATTCTTCGAGATCAGTACGGAGTCCGTGGTATGTGGACGGCAGAGGAGCTTTCAAAGAAATATCCCGAATAGAAGGGCCGGATATTAAAGAACTTCTTCTACGTCACAGGACCCTCCCGTGTTCCAAATATTGAGCCTGGGCTAAGCCGATCTCTTATATCGGTACAGAGGCTGGATCGGAAGCGTTCGTTTTCAAAGAGTTCTCTCACAAGATTCACTCTCCGAGTCTCTTGTCTTGTATTAAATAGTCTCTCACCGTCTCCTTTACTGCACCTCGTAAAGGAGTCACAGCAGCTTTGTAGCCAGTAGAACGTAACTTTTCAAGTTTAGCCTGCGTGTAATATTGGTAATTTTTACGCATACGCTGCGGCATCTCAACAAATTTTATATTGGGAGTAATTCCCATTTCCTCAAATATCGGATTTACTAGATCGATCCAGGAATGGGGCTCTCCGCTTCCAATATTATATATTCCATAGGCATCACTCTCAGCGAGATGCAATATCATCTTTGCTGCATCCTTTACATAGAGAAAATCCCGTTTTTGTTTGCCGTCATCATATTCTTTCCGATGGCTTTTAAAGAGCTTCATTGTACCCGTATCGGAGATCTGTTGGAACGCCTTGTGCACGACACTTCTCATCTCCCCCTTGTGATTCTCGTTAGGCCCAAATATATTAAAAAATTTTAAGCCAGTAATCCGATTAAGCATTCTATTATTTCGAGCATAGAGGTCGAACATTTGCTTTGAGTATGCATACATGTTGAGTGGACGTAGGTCCGGTATGGCTTCCGTCTCATCGGCCATGTTGTTCTCTTCTTTACCGTAGGTAGCTGCTGAAGAAGCGTAGAGATAGCGAGCGTCGATCTTCAATGCCCAATGGGCTAACAGTCTACTATACTCATAGTTCCTTTCAATCAGGTATGAAGCGTCGGTCTCAGCTGTGTTTGCGCATGCTTCCATATGAAAAACTGTACGTATATCACCTAGATGATGTTTGTCTCGCATAAGAAGCTGGCGAAATTGATTGGATTCTAGATAATCACTAAATTGTAAAGGTACAAGGTTTCGCCATTTTTCATCCGTGCCTAAAAGATCCGTTACGACGATGTTTTCAAGACCCAGTTGATTAAGTGTCCAGATAATCGTGCTTCCTATAAATCCAGCGCCTCCAGTAACAAGGATTTTGCCTTTTTCTAAATTATGCATTCTTGGAGAATCTCTGACATGATTTTAATTGCCAACTTTGCCTGAAATATTTCCTGAGAATTTCTAGAGTCCTTGGTCAGTTCTTCAATTGAATTTGGGAAATTGTTTTATATGATTTCCCAAATCTCGAATTAACCATTGTTGAATCCTACATAAACCGTGACCTGGAGATACAGAAACTTTACCTAGTCAGTTTCTGAACCCTCAAGCAGGTTTCGATAACTCAATTGATCTTTTTTTTGCTGCTTGAACTGTTTTTCGCAGGACTCCTCTAAAATCGGCTTTGCTCATCTCTGCCAATCCAGCTAGAGTTGTACCGCCTGGAGAGGAAACCAAATCTCTCAAGGTTTCTGGGGTTTCTCCGCTCCGAACCAAAAGGCGACTTGATCCAAGGGTTGTTTCGATAGCTAATTTGTAGGCGACTTCTTTATTAAGCCCCGCCTCAATTCCAGCATCTCTTAGCCCAGCAACGAATTCGAAAACATAGGCTGGACCGCTTCCGCTTAATGCTGTCACAGCATCGATCTGAGATTCTGGTAAGTGTATTACTTTCCCCATTGATCCGAGTATTCTTTCAACCGAGATTCTATCTTCATTGCTCATCTGCTTGCTCGATGTGTAGCAAGTTATCCCTGCCCCTATCTGGCCAGGAGTGTTTGGCATTGCTCGGATGATGTTTTTAGCTTCGGAAAATTTTGTCCTTAAGTTTGCGAGTTTTGTGCCAGCGAGAATCGAGATCACTAACTTTCCTGACAATGAAGTGAGTTTTGAAACTTCCAGTGTCTCTAATTGCTGAGGCTTAATAGCTAGGATTAAGATATCTGCGTTCTCGATAAGTTGCGAAAGGTTAGGTACAACCCCTATTCCTGTTTTTAAGGCCAGCTCCTCGGCTGTTCCGTCCGGTGCACTCATACAGCATATTTCAGTATTTCTACAAAATTCTGTGTCCAAAAGCCCTGAGACCATCGCCGTTGCCATCCTCCCTGCTCCAATAAATGCAACCCTAGACATTGAAACAAAACTAGGTTCCGACTCTGTATGCTGTCGAGGCTAATAGTGCTTGTTATAACTGGGTTTAGTTGGGTTTAGAATCCATCATATTATTTCCAATTCCCGAATCGGTCATTTCATAAATTTAGAATGACCGTTTTTTTATTTCCGTTTTAATCAATAGGGGAGACGTTAGAAATCCTCAAATCCTGCAGTTACTGGCCTTAAAAGTAAGAAAATAATTTAACGGGATCCAAAATGTTAAAAAGTTTTCTATGGGGTCTCAAAATCAACCGGATTTTCCTATTGAAATCATTGTACTGTCCATTTGATATTAATACTTATGATGAAAGAGACCGTTGTTGATCCAGAGGTGGTTGTAATGAAGCGATCGCGAATTGGAGAGGGTGCGATATGGGATATAAAAAAGAGCCTTCTTTATTGGGTTGATATTCTTTCCGGGGAAGTTTGCATATTCAACCCAACTACCGGAGAGAATCGAATTATTCAAACTTGTCAGGCAGTTGGAACGGTTGTTCCGAGGGCGAGTGGAGGGTTGCTAGTCGCTTTACATAATGGTATTGCTTCGATAAATCTCGAAACCGAAAAGTTAACTCTTTTAGCAGATCCCGAATGGGATATCCCGTCTAATCGGTTCAACGACGGGAAGTGCGATCCTGCTGGTCGTTTCTGGGCGGGGACGATGGAATTTAGCGGAGAGATTGGAAAGGGCGCATTATACTGTTTTGATACTGAGGGTGTGGTAACGAAAAAGGTTAGTCCGGTTTCTATTTCCAACGGCATTATTTGGAGTGGCGATCATAAGACTATGTATTATATCGACACTCTTTTGGATAATGTTCGAGCTTGGGACTTTGATGTAGAGACAGGAGAAATTTCGAATGAAAGAGTTGTGATCGAAAACCAAGGTTCCGGGCACTTTGATGGAATGTCTATTGACGAGGAAGGGATGCTTTGGATTGCAATGGCTGGAGGATGGGCAGTAAGGCGCTTTGATCCAGGGAGTGGGCGTCAATTAGAAAGTCTGAAACTACCGGTCAGTATTGTTACTTCGTGTGCCTTCGGTGGCGAAAATCTGGACGAACTTTACATTACTTCTATAGGCGACGGATTCTCAGATGAGCAATGGAAGGAAGAACCATTAGCAGGGTCTCTCTTGCGAATAAAAGCTCCAGTGCGAGGCGTGCCTAGTTTTTCCTATGAAGGGTAGAAATCACTCTGTGATTGTATTTCAAATCGGGTGGAAAAAATAAGCTTTTTTTAAAATAGGCCAATCAGATGAATTTGCGATGGATTGTTATCCTTGGATTCTGTCTCTCCAGTTTTGGAGTGGGATCTCATGTTTTGCTGGCGTCGATTAACGAAGTTTATAGCGATGAAGGGATCGTTCCAAAGGGCGCGGAATTAGAGAATGTTTTTGGAGGGGGTTGTGTTCTTACAGAGGGCGTGGCCGTTGCACCAGATGGGATGGTTTATTTTAGCGATATCACTTTCTCAAGTGTGTGTCGGGATGAGAATGGTGCGATCGAAGCCGGACATATATGGAAGTTCAATCCATTAACCGGAAATATTTCAGTTTTCCGTTCCCCGAGTGGTATGACAAATGGAATTAAGTTCGACGCTAGTGGAGACATGATTACAGCGGAGGGTGCGGACTTCGGAGGGAGACGCCTTGTCAGGACCGATATGGAATCAGGGAAGAGTTATATTGTCGCTGGGTTTTATCAGGGAAGACGGTTGAATTCACCTAATGATATTGCTATCGATATTAAAGGTAGAATCTATTTTAGCGATCCCAGATATTTGGGTCACGAACCCATTGATCAGGCTGTTTTTGGGGTCTATCGTGTAGATCTAGATGGTTCGGTTCATCTCATCGTAACTGACGCCGGAAAACCAAACGGGATCGCTATCTCTCCGGATCAAAAAACTCTTTACGTAGTAAGTAACGACAATGGGACTACTGATTTTCAACGCATTACTGCAGGCACATCAGTACGTAAAGGAAGGATGGCCCTACTAGCATATGATCTTAACGAAGATGGGAATGCACTTTTTAGAAGCGTTTTGATTGATTACTATCCTCATGATGGTCCGGATGGTTTGGCTGTTGATGTTTTTGGAAATGTTTATGTCGCGGTTCGCGATTTAACAAGACCTGGAATCGGTATTTATTCTCCAAAGGGCGATGAAATCGGTTACATTAATACCGAGGTCCCGACTAATGTGGGATTTGGAAGGGGAGAGGACAGAGATATGCTCTACATCACTGCAGGACGGAGTCTATACCGGGTAAGGTTGAATACACAAGGGTATCATTTGCCCACGGCTAAATAGATCCTAAGCTAAAAATGATTGAGGAAATTCCTAACCGAAAGTAATCTAAGGAATATCAGGAATTCCTTAGATACATCCATATTCCAGAAAAAATAGGAATGCTTCACTAACAATGGTAATCCCACAATTGTTTCCTGTTACGAAGAAGGAAACTGGTTCCTAGAGGAAGGAGCTTTACAAAGGGTGTAAAATAATAAGAGGTTAGCGTATATCTTGTTCGTGTTTCGGTGTAAGTGAATTTATAACTAGCGGTAGCTTGTAAGTTTTATTATGATAATTGCGCCATTGCTGATACCGAGGAGTTGGCCCGATAAAGTACGCTTGTAGCATAATTTCCCGTTGTTCCTTTCTTAAAGGACTTAGCATAGACAACAGCCCAGCCCCGAATTAATAATAGAACATTTAGGAATTACTTCCAATATAGGATTACGACTGAATTCAGTGAAACACAAACCAAGAGTGCACTGTTAAGATGCCAGTAGAACACGAGGATATTTTCACAAAAATTGAAGATGATTTTAAACGGCATCGATCATCGGTGCTTCGATTGCTTCTGGTCGGAGGGCTTTTGTGTATACTTGCCGGGGTCTCTTTCTTCCAGATGGAGCAAAGAGTTTATGCCACAGGTATTGTCCTTCGAGACGAGGAATTCATCATTTTCTCACAGTCAAATGGATTGATATCCCGTATAGATATCGAAGAGGGAGATAATGTAGAAGAGGGCGATTTGCTAGCGATCTTAGATGATAGCGATATTAATCTCAAACTACTCGAGTTGCGCCATCAGCTTCAGATTCTGGTATCAGAATTGGCACAGAATAAACTTGCCATCGCGGAGTTCGATGTCCGGCCAGGAAATGGGAACCTTCTAAATGCAGGGGAAAGACTGGATCTGTTGAACGAGATGACTGAGATTCGAACGGAGTATGTCAACTCACTTAAGAAACTCCGTGATCAAAACGCGGTGCCTCAGGCGCAATATGCAGAAGAACGTGCTCAGTTGCTTCAACTTGAACTCGACCGTTCGGATGCGCAATTACAGGCCGAATGGGTTAAGGAGGGAGTGCTCGACATCGAGAAGAAGAGTTTATTAGAAGAAGGTAATAGGCTTGCAAACCAAGCGGTCTTATTACGGAAACAAATTAGTATTTCTGAAAATCTTAAAAATCGACTTCATATTCGCGCTCCCATCGGGGGACGCATTACGGAACTCAAGTATCCTTATGCGGGAATGACCTTGGCGAAGGGGGAACCGTTGTTGAAAATCAGCAATTCAAATAGTAAGTATGTAGTAGAGGCAGAGGTTGGTGAACGAAATTTCGACCTTATTGAAGAAGGGACTCCGGTTCGAATGGAATCAAGAGTCTTCGATTCCATTCTGGAAGGATTTATAATGGGCAGTGTTACCCAAGTAGATCCTCAGGGAAGGTTTGAGATGTATGTCGAGGAGGCAGGTCCTACATTTGACGTTGAAATTGAGGTTAGCTATACTCCTCATCCGCTAATTCTAGGTTCCCGTATTGATGTTTATTTTCTTATTGGGAAGCGGTCCATTATTAAAACCTTATTCGATATACCAGAGTCGCCTAGAAGGGCTGGCTAGAGGTTTGTAATTAATAAGAAATTACGAAGGCAGATAATCTGAATCAAAACACTATGGATTACAAGGAACCTACAGAAGCCCCGACTCTGTTGAAATACATCTGGTCCTATCGAAGCCAGCAAATGAAGGGGATTGGATTGACCTTATTGCGGGCGATTGTAATCGCTCCTCTTCCGTTTCTTTTCCGGATCGTCATTGATGAACACGTGAAATCCGCGAATTTAATGGGAATCCTTAGTATTGCTCTGCTTTTTTCCGGCCTTTTAGTTTTGCACTATTGTTTTGCTATTTACGCCGCTCGATATTTTGCGATCTCGGTAGGTCGCATGATGGTGGAGCTTAGAGGAAGAATCTTTCATAAATTGCAGGTTCTTAGTTTCGGGTATCTTGATGATCAACAGACCGGTAGGCTTATATCTAAATACGCGTTTGATACTCAGCGAATTGAACAGGTGACCTACCCGGTTCTTCGGCAGTTATTGCCAGAGGCTTTAGTAAGTGTGTGTATTATCACTTTGCTGACTCTATTTAATTGGCAGTTGATGATTGCGTTGGCGTTAATTATTCCAGTCTACGCGATCGCTAAAATAGTCTTTTACGGCAAGCTTATAAAAACGGAAACAGAAAACCGTGTGGCCCGAGAGGGAATGACCTCACAGGCAAGTGAGTTAATCAGTGCTATCCGGCTTATTCGTGGATTTGGACAAGAACAAACAGCTCGTGAAGCGATGAATGCTTCAAGTGAAGAGTTTGCTCGGTCGAGGGCAGAATTATCTTCTTTTAATGCTCTATTCGGTGCTTTCTCCTACGTTAGCACGCAATTGCTTTCGCTTCTCATTGTGGCGGGAGGAGCCATCTATGTTATTCAAGGAACGATTACCTTTGGAACCTTGGTAGCATTTCTTGTGGCCCTGCCAGTTGTTCTTTCGCCAATTCAACTCTTTATAAGTTTTAGTCAGCAATACTTTCAGGGTAGGGAAAGTTACAGAAGTGTAAAAGAACTTATCGATTCGCAATATGTCGAAGAGTGGCAAGGCTCTGTACAATTAAATGAACTAAAGGGCTCAATTAAATTCGAAAACGTGACCTTTGCTTACGAAGAGGGACATTTGCCCGCGGTAAATAACATTAACTTGGAAATTGAGGCTGGTCAGCACGTTGCTTTTGTAGGTCCTTCAGGTTCTGGGAAGAGCACATTAGCGAATATGGTACTGGGGCTTTACAAACCTACAAAAGGGACGATCAAAATCGATGATGTACCTCAATCTTCTCTGGATATGCGATGGTTTAGAAGAAATTCTGCTATCGTAATGCAAGAGAGCGTCCTTCTTTCAGGTTCCCTCAAGGATAATATACGTTTTGCTCGTCCCAATGCCACGGATAAAGAAATAGATGAGGTAGCAAAGAAAGCAAACGTGGAAGAGTTTATACATAAACTTCCTGAGGGGTATATGACGAGTGCTGGTGAAGCTGGTGTGCACCTCTCTGGGGGACAGCGTCAACGTATCTCCATCGCACGAGCTATTCTTCGAAATCCTCGGGTTTTAATCCTAGACGAAGCTACTTCAGCCCTCGATTACGAGAGTGAACACCTTGTTCAGGAGGCTCTTGAGCGACTTTCCGAAGGGCGAACTGTGATTACGATCGCGCACCGACTTAGTACTGTAAAGAAGGCAGATACTATTGTTGTTCTTAAAGAGGGTAGCGTAGTCGAGACTGGGACGTTTGAAAAACTCTCTCAAGGGAATAGTTATTTCAGTGAAATGCTCGAAGCGAGTGCTTAGTTTATTCAGCAATCCAAATGGGACTTTTAGAACTTAATACCGTCCAATTGAAAAGCGTAATGATTTAAGTAGGCGAAAAGAACCGGTAGCTTGAAACTAATTGTTCGAGCAAGAGAATAGCAATCGTCCACTATATTGGGATTTCTTAAGTACGTTTTTTTGACCGATTTAAATTCCGGGTCCACGAGCAGTTATTGGCCAGATGGATTCAACCTTTTCTTTTCGTATACCGATAATCCAATCATGCATATTGATGGTTGGATCACAGTGGCCCGGGATGAGTCGAATTTTCTCACCTAGCGAGAGGGTAGAATTCGAATCAAAAAGATTCACTTTCCCATGTTCATCGCCGGCAACCTCGTACTCTGCTTCTCCTCGATCAATAACTATGGGCATACCTGAGTCTACACTTAATGCTTTCAGCCCAGCATCGACTATTCCTACCCGACGAGTTTTCATACTCATAACTGTTGAATATATGAATAGACTATGTTCGAAATCATTCCAATTTTCACCAGCTTGATTTAGATTCCTAGCGTAGTCGGCATCCATAAAAATGTATGAACCTGCCTGGATTTCGTTATAAACGCCACTAGCAGTTTCGAAAGGGAAAGTTCCCGAACCAGCTCCGGTTACTGTTGCGCACTCGATACCTTCCGTTCGAAGGAGATCGACACATTCCTTAACCTTACCTGTAGCCGTAGCAATTGCCTCTTTCCGTTCCTCGAAATTCCGAAGGTGCTGTGCTCCACCATGATAAGCATGGAGGCCCTTAAAACTAAGAAATGGTGAAGCAACTATTTCTTGGGCGAGCTTGGGGACCGCCGATCCTGGCTGTAATCCACAGCGATTACCACCGACGTCTACTTCAATGAGAATGGAGAGATTGACGACAGATTGACGAACAGCTGTTTCAATAGCTTTAAGATTTTCTGAATTGTCTACACATACGGAGATTGTTGATTCCCTTGCGAGATTCATTAAGCGATCGATCTTTTTAGATCCAACGACTTCATTTGAGATTAAGACATCCTTAATCCCACCCGCAACCATGGCTTCTGCTTCACTTACTTTTTGACAACAGACACCGATTGCCCCGTGCTTGATTTGAAGACCTGCAATCTCGGGGCACTTGTGGGTTTTGGCGTGTGGACGAAGTTGTATAGAGTGTGCGTTTCCGAAATCAGCCAAGTGGACGAGATTTCTCTCGAACGCATCTAGATCGAGTAGTAGGGCGGGAGTGTCGATTTCGTCAATCGACATCCCAACAGTGGCAATAGCATGTTTAAACATTGAGTGTTTAAAATGGACTAATAACGAGAGATGAGATGGCGATGGGGTGGAACAATTGAATGATGTAGGTTCTCTTGGCTATCTTATCCTTTATCTTTAATCGTCATTCCTCAGGCCTTAACTTGAGATAAGGCCTGCTTTAAGTCTTCGATTAGGTCTTGAAGAGATTCGATTCCAACGGAGATGCGCGCTAGACCATCAGTCAGACCTCGGGCCAGGCGATCTTCCCTAGGTACACTCTTATGAGTCATCGATGCGGGATGGGTGATCATACTCTCCACAGATCCAAGACTTTCCGCGAGGGAAATCAAACTAAGAGAGTTTAGAAACTTTACACCTGCATCGTACCCCCCCTTTAACTCTAAGGTGATCATTCCCCCATACCCGTTTTGTTGGCTCCTTGCGATATTGTGCTGTGGATGGGAAGGGAGACCTGGATAGGCAACTCTTTGAACTTTATCATGTTGCTCTAGGTACTCAGCGATTAACTGTGCATTCTCACAATGTTTTTCCATTCGGAGTGGTAAGGTTTTGATCCCGAGTAGTGTTAACCAGCAATCATGTGGGCTGGGAACCGCACCAACTGTCTTTTGAATAAAGAAGAGGTCTTCGTGAAGATCCTCCCGGTTTGTGATACAAGCACCACCTATTAATTGATTATGCCCACTTAAATATTTTGTAGTACTTTGTATTACGATGTCGGCTCCAAATTCCAGGGGCCGAAGGAGATAAGGAGTGGCAAAAGTTGAATCAACTACATAGATTAGATTATGCTCTTGGGCGATCTGAGCTGCCTCTTCGAGATCGATAATCTTGAGGAGGGGATTACTCGGTGTTTCAATCCAAAGCATCCGGGTTTCAGGCTTAATCGCATCGCGAATATTTTGTAGGTTGCTCCCATCCACATAATCTACCGAAATTTCGCTTCGGATGACAATGTTGTCGAGAAGGCGGATTACCCCTCCGTAAATGTCATCGACAGATACTATATGGTCATGGGCTTTGAGAAGTCGAATTACAGAATCTGCAGCAGCCATTCCCGAGGCAAATGCAGTAGCATATTTGCCTCCTTCAAGTGAGGCGAGATTCACCTCCAGGTTCTCTCGGGTCGGGTTCGCAGATCGCGTATAGTCAAATCCTTTTAATTTGCCAACCTCTTCCAGGACGTATGTCGCAGTTTGGTAAAGAGGTGGGATTATAGAACCGGTAGTAGGGTCGGTCTTCCTTCCCGCATGGACGGCGCGTGTTTCGAAATTCATTGCTAAGTAGGCATCCGAGAGAGAATTGAGTCTCTTAATCCATTAGACTCAAATATGATTGAGCTATTAAATTACCTCCGATAGCAACCTAATTCTTCTAGACTTTGGAAATGAATTAAAGTTCTATAAAAAATCAAAATCCTGAATTTTCTGTCCTACTTTATTAAATGCATCGGATAATTGAAGTTAAAGTCTTAGTTTTACACGACGTTTGCCCTTTAGATAATTCTGTATTTAAAGAATAGGGGTGTGGCATTGGAAATCGGCTGCTTTTCTGGTAGAATGAAGGAAAATCTTTAATTTTTAGACATAGATTATTGAGGGATCTAAAACCCCACCACTATAAGGCCTAAAATGGATCAAAAGGAAAAAAGGTATCCACAATTAGCACCAGAACTTCGGTCGCGAAAGATCTCTCATTTCCTTACGTTTTTTGGTCCCGGCGCGATAATTGCCTCCGTTACAATTGGGAGTGGAGAGACCGTATGGGCATCGAGGAGTGGTGCTATCTTCGGGTATGCCATGTTTTGGGCATTTAGCCTCTTTTGTATCACAAAAGGAGTCCAGGTCTATTCGGCAGCACGTTATATGACTCTTACAGGAGAACATCCTATGGAGCGTTGGGCTTTTTTACCTGGACCAAAAATGTGGTTCCCTGGGTTTATTGGGTTGGTTCTGATTATTGCATTTCCATTTTACCTATCAAGTTTACCTATTATGTTAGGAAGTATTTCATCTTGGATCCTGTTTGATGATCCAGGTAAATACGCTCATCTTATTGCATTGGCATTTATTGTTTTCCTTATCTTTCTCACTCTGCGGCAAACCTACGGCTTTCTAGAGCACGTACAGTCTCTTATTATAGGGGTAATGCTAATAGTGATGTTGATTGCAGCTATTGCAGTTAAGCCTGATTGGGTTGCTGTGTTGCTTGGGTCAGTTCTTCCTCAATTTCCTGAATATCCAGGTTGGGTTGTGAAAAATCCCTCCTTTGTTGATCGCACCCTTATTATAGAGTTGGTCGCTTACATGGGTGTTATGGGTGGTGGAGTACAGGACTATGTCGGGTATGTGGGTATGCTTCGAGAAAAGGCTTGGGGGTTGATAGGAAGAGTTAAAGAAGGACCAAGAAATAAAAGTGAACTTAAGCCAATTCCTATCTCTGTCGATCCTGAGAATATTGCCTTAGGCAAGGGATGGTTGAAGGCACCCTTGATTGATACAGTTGTATCATTTTCGAGTGTATTTATATTTACCGGCGCCTTTCTAATACTTGGCGCAACGCTTTTGAACCCACGGGAAATTGTTCCTTCAGGAATGAATTTGTACAATCACCAAGTTATTTTTCTTACTGAACTTCACCCTGGAGAGACGGTCAAATTGCTTCTTGCTGGCCTCTATAAGGCAGGAGTGCTTGTAGCCATCTTCGGAACCGTTTATGGTGCCTACGAATTGTACGTCCGTACGACCTATGAATGTGTTCGTACTCTCTCTCCAAAACTCCGTGATTTACGCTTAGATAAGGTACGTATTTGGATCCTAACTTACACTGGAATTGCTGGCTCTCTCTTGGTTTTAGTTGCTTGGTGGACGGCAGTGAAAGATCCTGAGGGGGGAGGGTGGAATCCAATTTCCATAATGACGATTCCACTACATGTAACAGGAGTTTTACTTGCCGGTCCCTGGTGTTTCGCCATGATCTGGGCCGATCGTAAATTCCTTCCCAAACCATTCCAAATGAATGGTTTCTTGGTTGTGATGAATATTGTTTGTGGTGTTGCTTTTGTCGTGTTCGGGGTGCTGGCAGTGTATGATGATATCCAGTCGCTTATTGGGTAACTTATAATCAGTGATAATAATTCGGAGTAGTTAAGAATGCGCTGGTGATTGGTTAGGTTCGTGGAATTTGCTAAGTCAGGGTTTCTTTTGATTAATCAGAATGTTGGAGATGTTCACAGGAATAATATTGGCCCTGTTACTGTGAGAGCAGAATCAATTGTCAGACATAAAATGCATGGTACATAAATCCAATAAATCTGCAGATGCACCATCCGGGTTAGTTGCAACGCTTGGAGGTGGCTGTTTTTGGTGCCTGGAAGCGGTATATGAATGCACCGAAGGTGTTGGGTTCGTGCAGTCAGGTTTCATGGGTGGTCATACTGCTTCTCCTACCTACGAAGAGGTTTGCGCTGGAAATAGCGGGCATGCCGAAGTAATCCAGATTTGTTTCGATCCAGTTCTTATACCTTACGAGAAATTGCTTAAAATTTTTTGGATGTCGCACGATCCGACGACTCTAAATCAGCAGGGACCTGATATCGGGACCCAGTACCGGTCAGTAATTTTCTATCATTCAGATGAGCAGAGAATACAGGCAAGAAGATCCAAGGATGATATGAATGTATCAGGCCGGTTCGATAACAACATAGTGACAGAGATTACAAGGGCTTCAGAATTTCATGAAGCAAGTGGGGACCATCAAAGTTATTTCAAAAATAACCCAACCGCTCCTTATTGCCAATTCGTCATCGCACCAAAAATGGCGAAGTTGAATCAAGAACTTGTTGGTGAAGGGCTTTCTTGGAAAGAGCCTAGGGTTGGGATTTGAAATTACGGTCTTTCTAGTCGTTTCCATTTCTCTCGATTATTGCCTATAAGAATTTATTCATTTAGGTACCGGAATTACCGTCGTGGGGAGGGAATATTAGTTTTCATATGGCCTCCCAATTGTCCTCTTTTGAGGGCAATCAATTCTGCCATGATACTTACGGCAATTTCAGCTGGAGTTTGTGCTCCAATGTCAATTCCGATTGGTGCAAATATTCTGCTTAACTGTTTTTCAGTGTAACCCTCGTCAATAAGATCGTGAAAAACTGCACGTACTCGCCGCCGACTTCCCAAAACGCCAAGGTAACCAGCGGGGGAATTAAGAAGGCTGCGCAGACAGAATTCATCATACCTATGTCCACGGGTTACCATTACGGCTGCGGTATTCCTATCTATATTAATTTTCGAGAGAGAATGTTGAAAGGAATGAGAGAGAAGGAGGTCTGCATCGGGAAACCGGTCAGAGGAGGCAAATGTTGGTCTGTCGTCTACGACAACAATACGATAATCAAGAAGCTTTCCAAGTTGGGCAAGCGGTTGAGCTATATGCCCGGCTCCACAAATTACCAGGGTGTGTTCTCCGGCTACGTATTCGAAAAAGTGGCGATGATTCTCTTTTGTTCTCCCGATCGATGAAGAATGAGACATTTTTTCCTGTAGAGCCAATTCGCAATTGTGGTCTAAATCTCGATTTCCGGTCTTTTTCTCTGGCGTAAAAACAATCAGATCAGAAGGGTCCGAACTCGAAACAGGGAGAACTCTAACAGCATTGGGAGTTGCTTCTCCAGTTAGAAGGTCGAGTCCGTCAACAGGATGCGTCCAGCATTCCACCGCAATCTCCATTATTCCACCACAAATTCGATCACTCGATTCAAGAGCATTTTCAGTTAAATCTACTTGTAACAATTCAAATTCATCTTTCCCACGACCGAGCATTTGTTTCGCAACCTCTATGACGTCTGCTTCACCACAGCCGCCTCCAATTGTACCCTCAATAGTTCCATCCGATCGAATTAACATTTTAGCCCCAGGCTCCCTCGGAGTAGAGCCTTTAGATCCTACAACAGTTGCGGTTACAGCATTCTCTTGTGAACTGAGGAGCTGACTCAAATGTTGGTAGCATTCCTTCGTTTTCATATAATTACTTAATAAGAATTTTTAAAATGTTTCCTATTTTAAGTGGTTTCCAGATATGTTTTATTTTAGTAAATCAGATTCGAAGAAATGACTAAAGTATAACTTCAATCTAGGTCTGTGTATTTTAGATTAGAGCCCTTGCTTTTCAAGATGGGATATTTGATTGCATTTTTCTTCAACTTCGCGTGCATCGCTTCGATGATATCGATTCCAAGATTATCTGCTAATTCAAATAGATAAATGCCAACATCGGCGATTTCATCAGTAATTGAATCAGGGTCATCTTTGATCTTTTTTTCAATCTCAACTTGAGATTTCCATAGGAATTGTTCTGCCAATTCGGATGCTTCGATCGTTATCGCAATAGCCATATCTTTGGCATTGTGGAATTGCATCCAATCGCGTTCGTCTCGGAACTTTCGAATTTCCTCTGTAATTTTTGCAAGTGTCATCTTATCTATTAAATGATTTTTGCTGTTCTGTATGAGTCTTAGCCCCAAGATTTCCTTTTTCATGTTCCAAGAGCGCTTTCTTAATATCAAGACCAGCTGAGTAGCCTGTTAGGTTTCCATCGCTACCGATTACACGGTGACAAGGAACAATAATCAGCAGGGGATTTTCTCGATTAGCGGCACCAATGGCTCTAGCTCCACCTGGGGTACCAATTTTTTGAGCAAGTGTCTTGTAGGAGATGGTGGATCCATATGGAATTGAATTAAGGGCCTTCCAAACATTCACTTGGAAGGGAGTTCCTTTAGGATCCAGAGAAACCTTAAAAGTTCTAAGTGTGCCTGAAAAGTAGGCTGTCAGTTGATCAAAGAGATCCTCGAATTCCGGTTTGGGAGTTTGGAGTTTTATTTTAAGTGGGATTTTTCTGCAGTTCTTGAGAAGATTTAGACTGGTAAAACCCCCATTCCCCTTAACCGCCAACAAGTTCCCTATCGGACTTTTAAAAAATGCAGATATGACTCTATCCATGGTAATCGAAACTAAGCAGTCATCAATACCATACCAGGCTAAAACACGAGGTCGCTGCTTCCTAATAGGGTTAGGTGAAAGTTGTAATTATTTGGTATTCTGTATTTTATGAACTAGAAGCAGAGTTTCCTGAAAGTCGGATAATTGTTGGAACTATGGCAAGGATAAATAATAATTGAAGCCTCCCCGAAAGTCTATTGGCAGGAAACTCTGGATTTTGGTTTATTTTTAAAAGGTTTGGATGATAACTATTTGATCCCTCTAAATCAATCCTGAGTAAATTCAAGTAATGGAACAACTGAATAAAATGAAATGCAAGGCCTGTCGGGATGGTGTTCCAATCATAACAGAGAAGGGATCTCCGTATTAGTGTCACAGGTGCAAAGTTGGAAGATTGTTTAAAGAGAATACATCAGGAGACTTTATCGGGAATTTACTTTTAAGAAGCTTAGCCAGGCTCTAGATTTTACAAATAGGGTAAGTAGGATTTCCGAAAAAGAAGGGCATCACCCAGCGCTTTTGACGGAATGGGGTAAAGTTACTGTGACCTGGTGGACCCATAAAATACGTGGGCTACATCGAAATGATTTTGTAATGGGGCAAAGACAGATAAGTTATACAATCGGGATAGGCAGTGAATTTTATGTTGTTTGTCTTAATTAACTCATGGCAGTTTTAAAACAGAAGTTAATTGTATTTAGATATAAGTAGAATAATATTTTGAGATGGAGATACGTGGGAAAGCAGCTTTAGTAACTGGAGCAGCACGCGGAATTGGAGCCGCCACTGTTATTGAATTGGCCAAAGGAGGCTGTTCTGTAGCAGTAAATTACAGATCGTCGAAGAAGAAGGCGGAGGAAACGGTTAGCATGGCGAAGAGCCTTGGGGTTGATGCATTTTCAATTCAGGCAGATGTAGGGAAAGATTCCGATTGTCGATATTTATTAAAGGCAATCAAAGATCGGTTTGGTCGTCTGGATGTTCTTGTGAATAATGCAGGGACTACAGAATTTATACCTCACAGCGATTTTGAGAGTGTAACTGACGCAACTTGGGATCGAATCATGGGTATAAACTTGAAAGGACCATTCATGTGTGTTCGGGCAGCTCGAGATTTGATGGAAAAATCTGGAAGCGGAGAAATAGTTAATGTAGCTAGCATTGCCGGAATAGGAGGGACGGGGAGTTCTATCCCTTACGCAGCCTCTAAGGCAGCGCTTATGACCCTAACAGTGTCGTTGGCTAGGGTTCTGGGACCTTGCATTAGGGTGAACGCAGTTGCTCCTGGATTTATTAATGGAGAGTGGGCGAAAGAAGGAATGGGTGATCGATTCGAATCTTTTATCGAGGAAAAGGCCAAGGCAGCCCCTTTACAAAAGGTATGCATTCCTGAAGAAGTGGCCGGTGTTATTGTTAGTATTATCACAGGGCCTGAGGTGGTGACTGGGCAGACGATCATATGCGACTGTGGAGTGACGATTGGAACAGATTACTCGCATTCAGGCATCCGTAGGATTTAGGAATCCGGAAGACTTTCCGATGAGATATTGCGATGGGCTGGAGTGATTGATTCAATTTCAAGCTTGCACAAGCATTAGCCAACAAATCTTTTAAATTGGGCATCTGTCTGAGAATAGCTACGAACCGGATACTGAATCTTTTTAATGGCATGCAGTGTGATTTTCGCTTTGAACCCTATTCATTCCGGGAATTTTTGAATCATTCCGATCAGCTTGAATTTCTGAGGCGGGTTGTGTTAAATGATCTGATGGAAATAAAGTTATCATAGAGGCAAGAGGTGAAGGATAAGTGTCAAGCGATTGGGGACAATCGAGTAAGCCGTTCTAACCAAGTGATCGAATTGGTAGGAAACACTCCGCTCTTAGAACTGAGTCGAATAGCGGAAGAGGTTGCTCCTGTCCGTATATTTGCAAAGGCAGAGTGGTTTAATCCGGGCGGATCGGTTAAGGACCGTCCAGCTCTTAATATGATTTTAGAGGCAAAAAAAAATGGTCAGCTAACTCCAGATAAGGTAATTCTTGATGCAACATCAGGGAATACTGGTATAGCCTATGCCATGATAGGAGCAGCCCTGGGTTTGAAAGTTACGTTAGCTGTTCCAGGTAATTTAGGTGATCTGCACCGCAAAATCTTGAAGGGTTATGGGGCTGAGTTGGCTTTTTCTTCGCCAACCGAAGGATCTGATGGAGCTATCCGTTTAGCGCGGAAAATGGCTAAAGAGAGGCCTGATCTTTATTATTATGTTGATCAGTATAACAACCCAGCAAACTGGATGGCTCACTATAATGGAACTGGTTTAGAAATCTTAGAGCAAACGGAAGGAGCGGTAACCCATTATGTAGCAGGATTGGGAACCAGTGGTTCATTTGTTGGTACAGGGAGACGACTAAAAAACGAAAAAAAGGATGTAAGGTTAATTTCCTTCCAACCGGATTCTCCTATGCATGGCCTAGAAGGTTTAAAACACTATCCGACATCTATAATACCTGGTATTTATGATGAAGAATTAGCTGATGAGGAGATTGCTGTAGAAACTGAAGTTGGACAGGAAATGGCGTTACGATTGGCTAGGGAAGAGGGAATTCTGGCTGGCACTTCGGGTGGAGCAGCAGTTGCTTGTGCATTACGGGTTGCCCGCGGTCTTTCCTCTGGTTTGGTAGTAACTCTAATCCCCGATGGGGCATCAAAATATCTTAGACATGCGTTCTGGGAAAATCCAGAACCTTAGAAATGGTTGTTTTGCATTGATTTTTGAAATTGGAAATTAGATGGCATTAGAAGTTTCAGAAGATCAGCTAGATCTGGTAAGGAAAGAGGGAGAAAAGAGCTATCCCAGGGAGTGCTGTGGTTTCCTCCTTGGAAAAATAACGGAAGGAGGGAAATGTGTTCTTAGAGTAAAACCGTCCCAAAATAGCGCTGCAAAACCCAATCAACGCAATAGATATATAATTGATCCTCTTGACTACCTAGAAATCAATAAGGATGCTAGAAGAAGAGGGGAAGAAATTCTTGGGTTCTTTCACTCTCATCCAGACGCAGAGGCAAGGCCATCAGTGTTTGATACGGAACACGCTTGGCCATGGTACTCATACATAATTGTGTCAATTAAAAGTGGAAAGGCGGAAGCACTCACTTCATGGATTCTGAAGGATGATCGATCTGGATTCGATGAAGAAGATATTCTGCACAGTAAATTGGATAATAATGATTGACTCAAATTCTGACACGCATAATGCATGTGATGCAGAATGAGGACTCTTTTAGTCAGGAAGCTAATGTTCCGAGCCAGTGCATCTCGAACCTGTAGGTGTTGTTGCTTTAGTAATATAGTTGGCTGTACGTAGAGGCACTAATAACTAAAGGTTACAAAGAATTTAGGCCCCGGCAGTCCAAAAGGACTCCCGGGGTTTTTTCTGTTAGATAGATCTAAATCAAACGACAAATAAATATGCCAGTTGAAGTACAAATTCCGACGGCTTTGAAGCAGTATGCTGATAATCTAGATAAGATCGAACTGGAGGGATCCACAATAGGAGAGGTTCTTTCGAATCTAGTAGAAAGGTGTCCTGGGTTAAAGGCTCATCTTTTCAATGAACAGGGAATCCTAAGAAATTTCGTTAATGTGTACATAGATGACGAAGACATCAGGAATCTCCAAAAGCAGGATACTGAACTTCGCGGAGGTGAGGTAGTATTGATTGTTCCGGCCGTTGCTGGTGGAACCAGTTTAATAGCTCAGTCCAAAGAGGGCCCCAATGCTGATGAAGTTGAACTTACTGTAGAGGAGATTGAACGCTATAGCAGACACCTTCTCATACCTGAGGTGGCTGTATCAGGCCAGAAACGTTTAAAAAAGGCAAAAGTCCTGTGTATTGGGACCGGGGGACTTGGTTCGCCGCTTGCAATGTATTTAGGGGCAGTGGGAATTGGTCGTATCGGACTAGTTGATTTCGATATTGTTGATAGGACAAATCTGCAACGGCAAATAATCCATGGCACTAAGGATGTTGGACGTTCCAAGTTAGACTCAGCTAAGGAGACTATTGAGGACATCAACCCTCATGTTGAAGTTGTTCTTCACGATACGGCTCTGTCCTCGGATAATGCACTAGATATTATTAGACCCTATGATGTTGTGGTTGACGGGACGGATAACTTTCCGACTCGCTATCTAGTCAACGATGCATGCGTCTTACTTGGTAAGCCAAATGTTTATGGAAGTATTTTTCGATTTGAAGGACAAGCATCTGTATTTTGGGCAAATAAAGGACCATGCTATAGGTGCCTTTATCCTGAGCCGCCTCCTCCGGGACTGGTTCCAAGTTGTGCCGAAGGTGGTGTTCTTGGAATACTACCTGGAATTGTTGGACTTATCCAGGCTACCGAAACGATTAAGTTAGTCATGGGAAAAGGTGATAGTCTTATTGGTCGGGTGCTCCTCTTCAATGCCCTTTCAATGAAGTTTCAGGAAGTCAAACAACGAAAGCAACCTGAGTGTCCGATTTGTGGAGAAAACCCTACTATAGACCACTTGATTGATTACCAACAATTTTGTGGGATTGGTGGGGATGAAGACGGCATATTCCTTGAGCCAGATGAAATCATAACCGCCCCAGATTTAAAATCAAAAATAGATCATAAAAAAGGAAATGGAACTCACATTCTCGATGTGCGTGAGCCTCATGAATTCGAGATTTGTAGGATTCCAGGATCCTCTTTGATTCCCCTTGGAAGTCTTGATTCTCACATTGCCGAACTCGATCGGGATTGGGAAATCGTTGTTCATTGTAGATCTGGAGTTCGGAGTGCTAAGGCTGTTAGATTTCTTCGAGAAGCAGGATTTGGGAATGTGAAAAATTTAGCCGGTGGAATTCTAGCCTGGGCAGATCAAGTAGATTCCTCAGTGCCTAAATATTGAAATAGTCTTTGCTTCGATCAGAGTTAGACACTGTGGGTCGTTCATCCTACTGGATGAGCGATTGACGGCTAATTAGCGTGATGCACGCTTATTTTAGATTGGATTTACCATCCTTATATATACCCATTATCCTCGAGGTGTATAATGATCTTACTAGCCGCTTCATCTGGAGATAATTCAGTGCTATCGATGGTAAGATCTGCTTTTTCAGGGGTTTCGTAGGCATCGGATATTCCCGTGAATTCTTTAATGATACCTGCCCTGGCTTTTGCATAAAGTCCTTTACGATCTCTCTTCTCGCAGACTTTAAGGGAAGTTGAGACGTAGATTAGAATAAAACCTCCGGATGGTTCAATGAGTTCACGTATCTGTTTCCGGACAGATTCATAGGGTGCGATTGGCGCACATACAGCGACACCTCCATTCCTGGTAATTTCATTGGCTACAAACCCAATTCTTCTGATATTAATATTTCGGTGCTCACGGGAGAATCCTAGTTCTGAAGATAAAAGCTTCCGGACAATGTCGCCATCTAGTAGAGTCACAGGCCTGTTTGCTTTTTCGAGGAATTTTGCGATGAAGGCGTTCGCAATGGTAGACTTCCCTGATCCGGATAATCCGGTGAAAAAAAGAGTGAATCCCTGTTTGTTGCGAATTGGGTATAATTGAATCAATTCACGTTCTATCTCTGGAAACGTAAACCAATTCGGCAGTTGAGTAAAATTGGAAAGTCGTTTGCGTAACTCGTTTTCCGTGATGTTTAAAACCTGCATTCCCTTTTTAACTTCAGTCTCTGGAATATAGCTATTCTTCTGTTTGATGTACACAAAATTAGATGAAGTTACCATTTCAACTCCAATCTCATTTTTGTATTCATCTGCTAGTCTTTGAGCTGCGTTTGGATGATAGTATCGTTTGTCTGAATCATGGTTGCCAGGGTCTGCATGATTGGGAAGGACAATGAAGTGAGAGCATCCGTAATTTTTACGAATGATTGCATGCAAAAGAGCTTCTTTTGGTCCCGCCATACGATTGGAAAGAGGAATTAGATAAAGACGGGTACTGTTTTGAGGGTAATGAACGAAAAGAGATTTATAACATCTAATCCGAGTGTAGTGATCTACATTTCCATGACCGACAAGGGAGGCTGAGGGATGAAGCAGCAGATTTGCATCGTATTTCCGCATTGCGTCCAATGTCATTTCATATTGAGAACGATGGATGAGCTGGGAAGTATGATGGGCGACAATCCTTTCCCATCCGGATTTATTAAATTCTTTTCGAGTGTCTTTTGGATTTAATCTTAGAGGTAGAAAATCAAAATGTATAGGATGCTGTAAGCCTTCTATTTTCCCACCCAAATACCAATTTCCAGTTTCAGTCAGTAAAAACTTAACCCCTTGATGGGAAGGATCGTCAGTGCCGTAGACCGAGACAGCTTCAATTAAACGGTCGGGGCACCATTTATCTTCAACATGCATTATTGCTATCAATACTCCTTCTGAATCTCTGAGGGCAATTGACTCACCTGTATTCACTTTTGAAGCGAATTCCTCGTTAACGTCGAGGGTTATAGGTATCGGCCATAATGTACCGTCTGGAAGACGCATTCCACTGCAAACACCATTGTATTCCGTTTCAGACATGAATCCTTGGAGGGGAGAGAAGGCTCCGTTCATGAGAAGCTCAAGATCACAGATTTGTCGAGTAGTCAGGTTCCAAGAATGCCATACCGTTGATTTTTCCTTGATTGCATCCACGTGTTTATTCTCCACGATGAGACTAACAAGACTACCTCCGTGGGGACGAATAAGATGATTCTTCATTGTTGCGAAGTGCAAAGGCCCAAACATCCCTAGGCAAGGACAATGTTTCCGGTCCTTGGTATATGACGCAAATCCTGTGTTAAATTTTTAGAAATGTCCGAAGAAATCCTTAGTGTGCAGCAACTCCGTAAAGAATTTGGTGATACAGTTGCAGTGGACAAATTGTCGTTCAGTCTTAATCCGGGTGAAGTAGTCGGATTACTTGGTCCCAATGGTGCTGGGAAAACGACGGCGATCCAGATGCTTCTTGGATTGATTAAACCAACCTCCGGCAGAATTAAAATCTTTGGGCAAAACTTTGAAGAGAATCGAATTGCTCTTCTTAAAAAGAGCAATTTCGCATCTGCCTATGCCAATCTTCCAAATAACATTAAGGTGGAACAAAATTTAACCGTGTTTTCTATGATTTACGGGGTTTCTAATTTCAAAAGTAAGATTAACGAGGTTCTAGATTTATTTGAAATTGGGCACCTTAAAAAGCGAGTGACAGGACATCTCTCTTCGGGAGAAACTACCCGATTGAATCTAGCAAAGGCTATGCTCAATGACCCCGAATTGTTATACCTCGACGAACCAACTGCTAGTCTTGATCCAGATATTGCTGATAAGGTCCGATCCGTGATTAATCGGGTACGAATGGAAAGAAAGATTTCGGTCCTGTATACATCGCATAACATGCATGACATTGAATCTGTTTGCGACAGGGTGATTTTCCTTCATCTCGGCAAGAAGATCGCTGAGGGAAGTTCTTCGGAAATTAACCAACGGTTCGATCAGAAATCCCTCGAAGACACATTCATACATATTGCCCGTAGTGGTGAGCTCATTGAAACTGATGATTCTGATCTGATTTAATAATGAATGGTAGAGTCATTATAGCCCTGATTCTTCGATATTCACTGCTTTACTTAAGAAGTTGGATACGGAGCATAGAGCTAATTTTTTGGCCTACATTAGAACTTCTTCTTTGGGGATTTCTTGCAGTATTCATTCATAATCAAACTGAAGGGAATTTCCCATATTTCACGAAATTTCTAATTGGTGCCGTTATTTTTTGGGATGTTCTTTTCCGTGCCCAGCAAGCGGTTGCAATCTCGTTTTTAGAGGATCTTTGGACCCGAAATTTCCTCAACCTTTTTGTTGCTCCTATCAGGCTCACAGAATATCTATCTGCAATTTGTATTGTTGGGATTATTCGAGTAACAGTTACGGTAGCCTTATTATCGGTTTTTGCCAAAGCACTCTATAGCTTTAATCTTTTCGACTTTGAATGGCAATTGATTCCATTTTTCGGAAATCTCCTTCTCTTTGGTTGGAGCCTAGGAATGATTTCTATTGCTCTAATTCTACGATGGGGTCTAGCCGCAGAATCTCTTGCTTGGGCGGTTCCATTCCTTGTTCAGCCGATTTCAGCTGTTTTTTATCCAGTATCAGTGCTTCCTATGCCACTTCAAACCGTGGCTTGGTTGTTACCTTCTACCTATGTTTTTGAGGGAATGCGGGAAGTAATTCGAACAGGAGAAATGCAATGGAATAACCTGTTGATTTCTGTCTTTATGAACGTTGGATTTCTAATCTTGGCTAGTGGTTTTTTTGCATTTATGTTCAATATTGCTAGAGATAGAGGGCTTTTAGTTAAAATCGCTTCAGAATAAACTTAGCGCATAAGCAAAAATTTACTCGCTGGTGTCAGAAATTTGATATCCGTTGCCACAATACAACGGATTCGAATAACGGTCTTCCAAAAATCTCTTAGAGATATTCCGGGTAAAGACCAAAAATTCCAGATTTTGAAGCTGAACAAACACCTCTCTCAGTTATTAAGGCGGTCACAAGTCTTGCAGGTGTAATGTCGAAAGCATAATTTGCCGCACCGCTCTTGACGGGTGTAACTCGAATAGTCTCAACGCCACGGTTTGAAGTCCCAGAGACAAAGTGGACTTCATCTGCATCCCTTTCTTCAATTGGAATTTCATTAATCCCACTTTTTCGTTTCCAGTCGAATGTCGATGAGGGTAAAGCTACATAAAAGGGAACACCATTGTCCTGGGCTGCAAGCGCGATAAGATAGGTTCCTATCTTATTTGCCACATCACCAGTATGAGTTGTCCGGTCAGTTCCTGTTATAACTAGGTCGACCAATCCCTTTTGCATTAAATGTCCACTTGTAGTGTCTGAGATAATAGTGTGAGGAACCCCATGTTTTCCTAATTCCCAGGCTGTTAAACGTGCACCCTGTGACCTCGGGCGCGTCTCATCTACCCAGACATGAACAGGGATGCCACTATCGTGGGCGGTATATATGGGAGAAGTGGCGGATCCGTAATCTACGAAGGCGAGCCAACCGGCATTGCAATGTGTTAAGATATTGACAGTGCCATCTTCTTTTTTTCGGTAAATGTCATTTACTAGTGGTAAGGCATGCTGCCCAATTTTCTTACACCACTCAGCATCAAGATTAGCAATCTTCTCAGCGGTTTTCTTCGCTATACTAACCATTTCTGTTTGGCAAGTAGCCTCCTTAAGGCCATTTAGCTGAGTTTCGACTGCCCAGCTTAAGTTTACTGCAGTTGGCCGAGTAGAACAAAGTTTTTCAGCAGATTTTTCTATAAAGTTTGAAAAACCTAAGGTTTTCTGAGCCTCAAGTGTCGCCAAATACATCCCGTATCCAGCAGTAGCACCAATACAACCAGCTCCCCTTACATGCATGTCCGAAATTGCAGTTGCCGCATCATCAACGGTTCGTAAATCTTCTACAAGAAACTTAAAAGGAAGTTGGCTTTGATCGATTATATGAACGGTCAAAGGGTCATTTGGATCCAGCCATACCGTTCGGTAGTGTTTACCTTCTACACGCATCGTATAAGCACGCCTTTAATCCTGTGGGGCCTCTTTTCTGTAAAAGCAACGGGCTAAAATGGAAGTCACGAAATGGGAATGCAGAAGGCTATTGGGCTTCAATTTGGAAGATTCCAATGAATGGCTTTGGAATGATGGCTACACTTCTAGAATTTTTGGGCATAAATATCTTTCGAGCAAGGCTGTTCACCTTTTCCACCGAGACTTGGTTGAGATTTCCATTCTTTAGATCGACTAATTCGTGTATTAGGTCAGACCTTTCCTGTGCACGTTTCAAGAGATTATTTATTAGGTATTCATTGGATCGAAGTGCCTGACGCATCTTTACCTTATAGGGCCTAAGGGAACCGTTTACTTCCTCTTGACTCACACCGTAACGGAATATTTTGGTAGAAATATCTAATATCGCTTCAGCTATATCAGGTGCATCAACAGGGGAGCAATCTAGGCTGGCTTCAATTGTCGAGAAATTAGAATACTCGTCATAGGATGAAAAGTTGGCAGTTGGGCTGTAAGAAAGACCTAAGTCTTCACGAAGGCTTTCCCACATTCGAGTTTTAATTACGCGGGCAAGAATCTCCAAGGAAATCTTTTCCATAGGGCCAATTTCTTGATCGTAATGCCAAAAGCCGATGACTCCGGCTTGATGTTTCTCGCCAACGAATTCGACTCTTCGATAACCGGATGGGGAAACGACAGCAATCGGGTGTTTTGGTTTGGGGTGCAGTTTGCTGGAGCGACGGTTATTAAGTGTTCCTAAAGTACGGGCAACTTTTTGAGTTACTATACTCATAGATATGTCACCAATGATACTTACCTCAATATAACCGTTTCTTAAGGGTTCTTCAATCCAATCTCTAACGTCGGATACACCAATGGAGGTGTAATCTCTCATGTTACCCCATGAGAAACGTCCATCGTTTCCATACAGGATATTCTGAACGGCGCGATATCCGTCAGGGATTCCAACAGCAGATGTTTTTCGATGAACAAGGTTGTTGACCATCGCATCCCAGTAGCTCGAACGATGCACCCTGGGATCTCTAAGGTAATCCGTAACAATACCAAGAAACAAATCGAGGTCTTCGTTTCCCAAAACTCCCCTAAAGGTGAAAGCATCATGGTCGTGGACATCAAAGGAAAATTCCAACATTGAAGATGAAATGAAACTTTGGACATCGCTAAGTTCGTAGCGCTGAATACCGCTTCCTAGAAATGCTTGGGGCCCAAATTCTCTGAGTCCAGGCATATTTTCGTTTTGATCAAACAGGCCACCTCCAATGCGAACGATTGCTCTCAGTTGCCCAGGTTCATTTTGGGTTTCAATAAAATTCAGTCGTACATTATTTTGAAACCGCATTAGATGAGCTTGAAACTCTGGTATTGTTGATGATTCAACTACAGTGCCCGGATTACCCGACAGAGTGGGTTCATATTCAAAGTCGAAGAGATATTGATTTAAATAAAGGTTAGGTGCTTCTTTGCGGGATGTGGTAATAGCATTCTTTATTTCTTTTGTGCTATTCTGAATGTCAACTTCCCCTGAGACGTGAAAAGCCATCTGATCCAAGTTCCAGCATTCTCTGAAGGCACGATGAATGTTTTTCTTGTTTATTTCCTGTAAGAACTTTTCTTGCCATTCCAGCTCTTTGGGGATTCCAATGTAAACCCGATTTTTCACCACGGAATCAATGATGGAATTTGTGATCTTAGCTGGGTCTAGTTTTGAATAGGAAGCTCGAAGTTTTTGAGTCCTGGAAAGTTCTCGCTTCCTTAACCAATCGATTTCATCTTTTAAAAATCCGTCTCTCAATGTCATTCGAATGATTCGGTCGATGGACTGTACTCCATCTTTCCAACCCGGACCTGCTACGGCAAGAGATGCAAGAGCTGTGTCATGTTCGAAAATTCTAACGTAATCGGCAAAGCCGTTTGAGGTATTTGGTAAGGCTCTCTGCATACGTTGGGCCAACAGGGCCATCGAGAATTTACGAATAAATTCTTGGCGTCGAGTTTCCAAGCTTTCTGTTTTCTTTCGCATTGGAAGTACGGAAGCAGCTTGTATAAAAGCAGATCCCACGTCAGTAATCCGGTAAGCCCCTGCTCTAATGGAATTTGACCTCAGTATACGCCCTAAGGGTTTTTTCGGAATTGGACTAGAAGGTTTATTGATATTATCAAATCGTTCGGAAACCAAATGTTCCATCTTCGGAATTTCAAAGTCCCCCACAACTACCAGTAGCATTAAATCTGCCCTGTACCACTTGTTGTAGAATTTGAGAAACTGATTTCTTCTTAAAGATTTGATGCTTTCAGGGGAGCCAATAGGGATGCGTCCAGCAAAATTTAATCCCCGAAAGAACAGTTTGTAAGCATTCGCTTGTGCGCGGTAGTTAAAACCCTCCCTACTGCGCAGTTCGCTGAGTATAACTTTCCTTTCTTTCTCAATCTCAGCTGGTTGGAACGATATGCCATTGCATATGTCGCGGAGCAGAAGAAGACCTTTGTTTAACGATGCTAATTCGTTATCCCAGTATTCAAGACTATAAATGGTGTGGTCAAAGGATGTTGTTGCGTTGACATCGTAACCATGCTCCATTCCGAGGCTTTGAAGGAAGGAAATCATCTCATTGGATTTGAAGTTTCGAGTCCCGTTAAAAGCCATATGTTCCAGGAAGTGTGCAATTCCAAGCTCGTGATTTTCTTCTTCCGTAGAACCAACCAGAACAAGAAGTCTCATGCATACTCGTTCAGGAATCCCCTTATGGTTGAGGAGTACATATCGAAATCCATTTTCGAGTGTTCCCCATCTGACATTGTTGTCCGGGCGCAATCTGCTGTTGATATGGGCCCACTCCCCACGTGATCCCGAATCTTGAGCAGATGCCCATGAAACAGCAAAGGATATGGCCAGGGAGAGTGTGAAGATTCTCGTTTGGTTCATCAGCAATCAATGCAAAGAGTTTCGGATGTTTAGTTCAATCGGTGCTTTTATTGAATCTACAGATTCTCGACATTTAAGATGGTTTTTATGAATCCTTATGAGATTAATATTTTGTTAATTTAAAGATTCATACGTCTTTGGAACGATAATTATATTAGGATTAGAAATCTTTAGTCCTATTTTACACCAAGTGATCTATCTTATCTTAAATATTTTTTTTAGTTCGTCCTTTATCCTTATGTTTCGGTGGCGGCAAGAGTCACAGGATGACCTGGTTAATCTAGCTTGCATCAGTTATATTTTTAGCGCTGTACTTGCGATCCTCTCGATTCCGAAGGGAGCGCTAACGATTACGATGGGCCCTGCTTTAATTCTTGGTGGACTTAACGGTGTCTTTTTCTTCCTGGCATTCATTTTTATGATGCCCTTATTGGCCTCTAAAGGGGCTGCAATATCTTCAGCTGTTTCAAGGTTAACCATTCTCATACCTATCTTCACCAGCATCATATTATGGAATGCAAAACCTACAATTTTGCAGTATGCAGGAATTGGTTCAGCTTGCATAGCACTCGTTCTGATAGGGCAAAAAGGAGATCAGATGAGAAACGAAAAACCATGGTTTCGTGGATTTATATCTATTGCTCTTTTTTTCCTGACTGCAGGTATAACGCGACTGTGTCTGGAAGCATTTGGACAATATTGTAGAACAGAGGAAACCTTTCTTTATGTTCTATCGACCTTTGGGACATCTGGTTTTATTTCGATACTGGTACTTGCTATTCGTTATCGTCGTCCTACCACAAAGGAGCTTCTTTTTGGCTCTATCGTGGGAGTAGCAAACAATCTTCAAGTTTATACTTTCCTATTAGCACTCGGAATATTTCCGGGATTCGTGATATTTCCTGTTACAAGCGTTGGTGGTCTTTTGTTTACTGCTAGTTTTGCTGTCCTTATTATGAAGGAGAAGTTAAACCGATTTTACTATTATGGAATTGGCTTTGCTGTGCTCTCTTTGTTGCTCCTTCAATATTAAAAAAAGTGACTATAGTTTTGGAAACTAACCAATAAATACAAAAAGCAAATAGTCGAAATAGATGAGATCCTTATACAGCAACTCAACAATTTTGTTAAAATAAAAGGAATGCTACGTATTTTAAAAGAATTAACAATTCTCGATCGGGAAATTGAAATCAGCCGAATTCGATCACAAGGATCTGGAGGACAAAATGTTAATAAGGTTTCAACTGGCATACATTTACGGGTTAATATAAAAGCGTCCTCTTTAGCTGATAATTATAAGGCGCGTCTATTAAAATTTAAAGACGGGCGTATTACCGCAGGTGGAATCATCCTTATTAAGTCTCAGCGGTTTAGAAGTTCTGAACGTAATAGGAAGAATGCTTTGCAGAATCTTTTAATACTAATTGAGAAAGCAACTTTTTCTCCAAGTGAGCGATGTTTTACAAGACCAACACGAGAATCACAAGTTAGGCGAATTAATAGTAAAAAAATAAGGGGCCGAATTAAAGCTATGCGTGGGAGAATAATGGAACAATGAACGGTTTGTCCTGGAATCAGTACTCTTCTATTGGAGCCTAAACCGATTTTTTTTGGTGAAGTTGGACAATTTAGGGCGAAAAAATCTTGAAGAGGATGTTCCTCAAGAAACGGTGCCAGGAAATAGGATCGAAACACTTATTTGGTCACTCTATCTCCCAGCCCTTATACACGCTCTTAGTAGAGGTATTTTGCTTCCAGTCTTGCCCCTGTTCGCGTTGGAATTAGGAGAGTCATATGGTTCCGTTGGTTTGGTTGTAGCAGGCGAAGGGATTGGAGCATTAATCGGTGCAATACCAGCTGGTAAAGTTTTGCAACGGTTTGGCCGCCGAGTTTCAATGTTACTTGGCTGTAGTACAATAGGATTTGCTAGTTTATTTTTAGCATTCGCTGAATCCGTTCTTGAGGCTTTTGCTATATGTATTTTTACCGGAATAGGCTCTGGGATTTTCAACATAAGCTGCCATGGCTATTTAGCCGAAACCGTTGCAGTACACAAACGCGGTAAGGCAATCGCAACTTACGGAGGTGTGAATCGGATTGGGCTTCTTATAGGTCCGGCACTGGGAGGGTGGATTGGATCAAACGCGGGGCTAAGGATTCCTTTCCTTTTCTGTGGGATTGCTGAGGCTGTAACCTTCATTCTGGTCCTGTTGTTCGTTGCCCGAGTAAAGGTAAATAAAGATAGTTCTGAACCAGGTGGAAAGAAGACAGGTGATCTTCTTAAACACATTCGATTGAATTTAGGTAGCTACTTGCCGATAGCCGGTGGAGCATTTTTATTTCAAGCTATGCGCTCGGCTCGTGCTATTCTTATTCCCCTCTTTGGAGTGGACAACATTGGACTCGATATAGACGAGGTTGGTTATGTTCTAAGCATTAGTAATGCAATGGATTCGAGCCTATTTTTGTTTGCAGGATTTTTAATGGATAGATTTGGACGTAAAGCTGCGATCCTTCCTAGTGTTTTTATTTTAGCAATGGGCATTGGATTGTTAGGTATGATGGATTGTTATTTGGGGTTTATTATTGCCTCTCTACTAATCGGTTTAGGAAATGGAATTGGGTCAGGAACTATGTTGACCTTATCAGCGGATATCGCTCCTACTGAATTCAGGGGAGAATTCTTTGGTTATTGGAGGCTCGTTAATGAAGGGGCAAGGTTAGGCAGTCATGCAACTATTGGTGGTGTGGGTTCTTGGTTTTCACTCACAGCTGCTGCGCTTTTGATCGCGACAGGTGGGTTGGTTGGTTTTATATTATTCGCTTTTTATGTTCGAGAAACTTTGGTTAAAAATAGAAAGACTTAGGGGATAAACAGAACTATCAAATATTGGCCTTGAACTTTAATTTGAATTTTTCGAAGTCGAAAAATCGGGTATTTTTTAAAGGTTAATTTAGTGGAGAAAACTCTTAATTCATCAATGGAATTATAATGTGAAATTTTTCCTGCAAGAGGATTGGGGATTAAGGAACTATTTTCTAATTATTTGATAGGGCGACCCACTCGAAGCTAAGGACGATTATGGAGTTGAGACCGAAGCGGCTAGTCCAGGTTTCAACTGGATAATCCTAGGAAAATAACCAAATTTTCTAAGGTAAATTTGTTTCAACTCTTCAATGCTCATTTTAAGGTCGTTATCCGTTTTTGCCAGAGCCATCACTGCACCACCAAAACCACCGCCTGTAAGCCGAGAACCCAAGAAACATGGCATTGAAGAAAGAATTTTAATTAGTTCATCGAGTTCTGGTGTGCTATTCTCGAAAAAGATTTTGGAACTATTGTGAGAAGCATTCAGGAGCTTACCCACTGTATCAAAATCATGTTTATTAAGTGCTTCAACAGTTGCCCTAACACGAGAGTTTTCTTCTGTTACATGAAGGGCTCTCCGATAGAGTGTATCGCCTAATTTTTTCTTTGAACTTCGGATGATTTCAGGGGAGATTTGAGCGAGACAGTTATATTGAGGGTCTTCATTTTGAAGGATCCTGAACGCCTCACGGCATTCCCTATTGCGTTCAGCATATCTTGAATCGATGAGAGCATGTTTCTTCAATGAATCGAAGATCCATAATTGACAACCAACAGGAAAGGGTATCTCGCTAATTAACTCTAGATTACAGTCGATATGTATTAGATGATTAGGACCTCCAAACGCAGATACAGTTTGATCAAGAATGCCACACGGCACTCCGACAAATTCGTTTTCTGCTCTCCTGCATAGGGTTACAATTTTCATTCGATCCATATCGATCGAATTTAAAGACAAAATCCCTAAAGCTGTTGAGAGTTCAAGAGCAGCGCTGCTAGACATTCCCGAACCGATGGGCAGATCACCATCAATCCACATGGAAAATCCATTTTCTATGGGAATCCCTTTTCCAATTAAAACATTCAACACTCCCAGTGGATAATTTGCCCAAGAAGAAGATCCAGTTCCTGGGGCGATATTGTGGATAGACGTTACCACTTTTTCTTTCATACAAGAACTCGCGAGATGAATTTCGGGGTCCTTTCTGGGGGCAATAGCAACTACTACATCCCTATCAATTGTAGAACCAATTACGCATCCTCCATTGTAATCGGTGTGATTCCCAATGAATTCGATGCGTCCGGGGGCACGGGCGATAATTTCGGGAGACTTCCCGAAGGCTGTTTGAAAGATTTGCAAATTGAAGCTAACCATCGAAAATTGAATAATTGATTCAGAAATCCTGGAGCTTCGGCCAAATCATAGATGAAACCGATTTTTTATTTCTTAAATTTAAATTTAAACAAAATTTATGGTTTACCTTCTTTTTTATTTAGATCAGGGGCATATATAAACGTATTGGATTTGCTCCGGAGGGTGGAGTTTCATCTTAGAGTCAACCGCATAGATCTAAATTCCCTTTTATCGTAAGAATGTTTCGATAGTCGCTTCATGTGCCAGGGGGCGGATTTGAACCGCCGACCAAAGGCTTATGAGTCCTCTGCTCTACCCCTGAGCTACCCTGGCAAAAAATATCTTCCTATGACTTGTAAAAGCCATACCCTTTTCTTGAAAACCGATTCCGTAATCAAATACAAAAATAAGGAATATCTTTCACCTGATAATTGGAATTGGAGTTCAGGTAAATCTGCAAAATAAATACGTCATCTATTTTGACGATCGGTTTTTATTCTTTGATTATATTCTAAATTGAGAAGTAGTAAGCTAGTTATTGAAAAATTCGAGTCTGATTGGAAAACATCTAGGATATAAATACCCGTTAGGAAATTAGGTTAATAATGTTTTTATTTCTATCCTAAGTGTCGGCCTATTTGAGGCTTAGATAATACTCTATATAGCATAATTTCATCCATTAAATGAATCTACGACTTAGGTTTTTCCATTCAGCAATACCTTGGATGTTAGAAGGTTCTACTATGCCAATTATGGTGTTATGTTGATAGACAGGGTAAACGCATTTAATGTTTCGAAAAATGGAGTCGACAAAGACTTCAAGTGGCCAGTCTGCTTGAAGTGCGGTTATTTTGCTATCTGTTTTAGAGATAAGGAGATCATGGGCTTTGGCTTTTTTGACAATCTTCTTCAATCTCGATGGAGAGAGGAGTGCTGCAACCATTCCATCATCGAGAAGAATAATGCTCCTTGGGTATCCGATACTGAAGCGTGATACAGCATCTTGAACCGTAATATTTGCATCCATAACAATAAAATCTCTGCATGTAACATCGGCAATAGTTAAACCGCCTAGAGTTTCCCGCCGACGAACCATTGCGTACTCAAGTTCTCCACCAATAAAAATAAATGCGAAAAGAATCGCAGTCAGGATGCTTTCAAGGGTGGTAAGAGCCAGGATTACACCTAAAACGGCCAGAGGTTTAGCAATCCAAAGAGCAATCTTGGTTGCTGTTAAGTAGGAGAATCTTAAGGCAAGAATAGCACGAAGAATACGGCCTCCGTCCATGGGGAAAACAGGGAAAAGATTGAAAATCCCCATTGTAAGGTTGAAGAACAGTAAGACGACAAAAAGTCCGTTGAGGTCGTAACTGAAACTGAGAAGGAATTCTTTTTCTGGCCATCCCATACAAGCATACACTAGACCGAAAAACCCAAAGTTTACTGCTGGACCGGCAACAGTTATGAGTAATTCCTTGATTGGATTTCGTGGTATCTCGCCAAATTGAGCCATTCCACCAATTGGTAGGAGCAGGATTCGATGAATCTTAATTCTATAATGTCTGGCTACGAGACAATGGCCCAATTCATGGAAAACTACGCATATAAAAAGTAAAATTATAAGAGTCAGGCTCCAGGCTCCACCTAGAATACCAGCCTCAATCCACCCATCCCAGGCAACCCATGCTAAAAGGATAAGGAAAGTGAAATGTAATTCAATCTGGATACCGTAGATTCGGAAGAGCTGGAATGACCAGGATCTCAACATGGTCGAATACGATGTATTAGCTGTGGTATTTGTAAACGACTATATAAAGAAGATGCTCGATATGCCACTATATGGATTTGATTTTACTTGCAATTTCTTCAAGAGGATAAGTCCAAATTTCGGAAAGGGTAGGATGATACCAATGGGTATTCAGTAGATCGGATACATTGGCTTTTAGTGTAACGGCAATAGCTAGAGAATGGATTAGTTCTCCGGCATCGCGTCCGACACATTCAGCACCTAAGATTTGTCCGTTTTCTAGAGCCCAGATTTTTACGTATCCGTATTTTGCTTCCATCAAAATCGATTTTCCATGGTCGTTGAATGGATACTCTGCGCAAATGTAATTGGCCGAATTTCGTTTTATCTGATCTAGAGGAATTCCAACTGTAGCAACTTGAGGGTCGGTAAAGATAACCATGGTCAGGTGGTCATAATTAACTGGCTTTGGGTTTTTACCAAGAAAATGCCTACCCGCGACTTCGCCTTGGAAAATTGCAGTATGAACTATCTCGTGGGGCCCGCAGCAATCTCCTGCAGCATAGACAATCGGATTACTAGTCTGTTGAAACGAATTTGTCGAAATATGCCCACTTTCCTGGATATTGACTCCTGCAGATTCCAGGTTGAGGTTACTAGTATTTGGTATCCGGCCAAGTGCATTAAAAAGTACAACACCTTGTTTTATAAGTTCGGATCCATTATGAAGAAACTGTACGGAAACCCCCGTCCCTTTAACCTCGATGGATCGAATTTCTGTTTCGGTAAACAGCTCGATCCCCTCATCTCGGAAGGCCTGCATGACGACATCTGATGACTCAGGAGAAGCATCTTTAAGAATTCTAGAACTTCTCTGGATCTGAGTTACGGAACTCCCCATTCTATTGAGGAATTGAGCAAGTTCAGCGGCCACTATTCCCCCACCTAGAATAATTACAGATTCTGGGATTGTATCTAAGTCAAGTATTTCGTCACTTGTCAAAAAGGGCACACAATCGAGTCCAGGAATTTGTGGTGTATTTATTTTCGAACCTGTTGCGACGATAAATCCATCCGCGGTTAATTGTTCCCCATTATCAAGTACAATAGTATGGTCATTAAGGAACCGGCCATGGCTTCGCAGTAGTGTAAATTTGTCTGATTCCAGTTGTTGAACGCGATACTCTGCAAACTCTTTTATTAAACGTTTTTTGCGTTTGTTGATAGCCTCCATATCTGCTTCAGCATATGGTATGTTTAGACCAAACAACTCCCCGCGACGAGAGTAGTGTAGTATATCAGCTATGAAGAGGAGAGTTTTTGATGGCATGCATCCCCGTAAAATGCAGAGCCCACCCAATTCCTTAGACCCATCGACGATTGCAACTTTTTCTCTATATTCTCGGACAGTACTAGCAGCAGCGTAACCAGCGCTACCCCCGCCAATTATAATGAAGTCATAGTGTTTCCCCATTATCTATAAATGAGTTCCATGAGATTTTTATACTAAAACTGTCTTCCTCAAACGCAATTTCACCTTGATGTCGAATTAGTTCTAATACTATCTCAGCAAAAGGGAATTCTCCGAAATCGAAAAGTTAATTTTAGCATTACTGATGCTAGTAACTTGAAGATTCGTGAGGTTGAAACTTAAATTTGCCTGCGAACTAAGTATAAACTAACACTTTCAATCAATGCATTCCTGACATTGTTTGATATGCTTGGTTAAATTGAGAGTGAAATAGAAGGAATTTAATTTAAATGTTTAAGCAGCAACAACAAAATAAAACCTTCTTGGGTTTTCCCAATAAACTTGGAAAGATAAACAAAGAGGAGCGATTATAAGAAATGTCAGGACTGGAATTCTTACTTGTTACATTAGTTGGGTATATCGTTGGATCTATTCCATTTGCAGTGATGATTGGCATCTTCCATGGAGTCGACATTTTGCAACAGGGGAGCGGCAATCCAGGGGCAACAAATGTCAAGAGGGTAATAGGAAAAGGCGCTGGGTATTTTTGTTTCGTTGGTGATTCAATGAAGGGATTACTCGCTGCGGGATGGCCTCAACTACATGTCTTTGAAATGGTAAGTGATCCACTTAGACTTGCCTTTGTAGGTCTTGTCGCGGCAGTTCTTGGTCATAGTTATTCGGTTTTCATTAGATTCAAAGGAGGGAAGGGAGTAGCCACAATTATTGGAGGGCTTTTTGCAATCATGACAAACGTTTTACTCATTTCGGTTGTGGTTTGGCTAATTGTCTTTTACATAACTAGATATGTATCTTTTGCCTCGATCTGCCTTTGTCTTAGTCTTCCATTATTGGCATTAATTTGCAGAGAGCCGATTGAAGTAATTGTTCTATGTCTGTTTTTCGCGATATTCATTACCCTCCGGCATCGGTCGAACATTAGAAGACTCATTTCGGGTACCGAAGACCGAATGCAGAAGGAAACCTAGAATTCCTTTTTCTTGCAACTGTCCTGTATAGGACATAATCCAACTCTCCTTCAGAATTTTACTCCAAAAGTTGGATGTATAGATGTCTAAAAAACCAGTAATAGCTATTGGACTTGTTGGCCTAGGGGTTGTAGGCCAAGGAGTATGGAAGCATATTCAGAGAAACCGACAAGCTTTGGAAAGGCGATTTGGTGTAAAATTAGATCTACGGAAAGCTGCTGTCAGGGATTTGGATAAGAAACGTTCGGTTAAAGTTCATCGATCGCTCCTAACGGATGATCCATTTTCAGTCGTAAGAGATGATGAGATTGATATCGTGTGTGAATTGCTCGGAGGTACCTCTTTGGCCAAGCAGGTTACATTAGAAGCATTGGCGAGAGGAAAAATTGTGGTTTCTGCCAACAAAGCGCTTATCTGCGAACATGGGAATGAGCTACTTAAAGCAATGAAAGAAGGTGGAGGGCGGCTCTACTTTGAAGCTAGTGTAGCCGGAGGAATCCCCATTATAAAAGTGATTCGCGAGGGCTTGGTAGCTAACCGTTTTGCCCGGATTTACGGAATTCTGAACGGTACTTGCAACTATATCTTAACTCGGATGGAACGTGAAGGACTTACATTTAAAGATACGGTAGATGATGCTCGACGATTAGGATATGTAGAAGCGGATGATTCACTAGATTTAGATGGATGGGATACGGCTCACAAGGCTGTAATTCTCGCTTATCTTGCTTACGGTAGATGGGTGTCGTTGAAGCAAGTTCCAGTTGAAGGGATCCGTCAAGTAACACTGGAAGATATTAAGATGGCGAAGGATCTTGGCTATCGGATAAAATTACTTGGAATTATAACTTTCGATGTTGCTAATAAGAGAATTCTTGTGAGGGTGCATCCATCGCTGGTATCGAAGGAAAGAGTTTTGGCAAATGTGAATGAAGTTTACAACGGGATCAGCGTGACTGGAGACGTGGTCGGAACAACTTTACATATTGGTCGAGGGGCTGGGCAAGATGCTACCGCAAGTGCAGTAATAAGTGATATAACAGATGCAGTTGCTGCACTTACAACCAGAAATGGATCACGATCGATAGTTGCCGGTCATGATTCTCTGAGCCAGGCCGAAATTGGAGTTGAATTAACTGAACTATCCGAAGTTCTGGGAGAGTATTATATTCGTTTGTTAGTTGACGATCGACCTGGAGTTTTGGCTGAAGTAGCAAATGAAATGGCGCAACATGGTGTTAGTATCAGCAGTGTTATTCAACCAAAAGGCGCGAATAATTCTGCCACGTTGATACTGACTACGCATACAAGTAATGAGTGGAGCATGCTTCAGGTTGTGAAGGACCTTGAAATGCTTAAGTGCGTTAAAAGGAAACCTTTTTTACTTCGAATTATTGACTTCGAAGATTAGAGATGCCGCTTATTGTCCAAAAATTTGGGGGTACCTCTGTTAGCGACATTGAAAGGATTCGTAATGTCGCAGAACGAGTAAAGGAAACTAGAGATAAAGGGAACCAGGTTGTCGTTGTAGTCTCTGCGCGAGCTGGGGTGACGGACAGATTAATTGCGGAGGCTAAAAGACTTTCCTCAGAACCGGATGAGAGGGAGATGGATGTTTTGCTATCCGTTGGTGAGCAAGAATCGATCGCACTGTTGACAATTGCCTTACAGAGCATAGGCGTTCCTGCCATTTCAAGAACAGGCCGTCAGGCTGGCGTGGAGACTGACTCAAATCATACGCGAGCAAGAATCACGAGAGTTACGGGTGGTGATGTTCTCCAACAAACAAAACAAGGAAAGGTGGTTATAGTAGCAGGTTTCCAAGGCTTGGGTTGCGATGGAGAAATTACAACTTTTGGAAGAGGTGCGTCAGATCTTACAGCTATCGCAATTTCCGCTTCACTGGATGCAGAGATTTGTGAAATTTTCACAGATGTAGACGGTGTCTTTACTGCGGATCCCCGAGTAGTCCCTAAAGCACGAAAACTTTTAGAGATTAGCTATGATGAGATGTTGGAAATGGCCAGTCTGGGTTCAAAGGTTGTCCAGGCACGTGCTGTAGAATTAGCAAAGAAATTTTCAGTCGATTTTGAGGTACGATCGACTTTCAATAAAAACCGAGGAACAATTGTGAAAGAAGAAGTAGCCTCTATGGAGGATGTACTAGTACGTGGTGCAGCGATAGATGTAAATCAGGTTAAAATCGTGGTCAACGAAGTTCCGGATCAACCCGGAACAGCGGCCAAGATATTTCAACAACTAGCTGATGCACAGATTGTTGTTGATATGATCGTCCAGAACATAGGTAGGGGAGGAAAAGCAAACCTAACCTTTACTGTACCGTCCGATGATGCCTATAGGGCGGAAAAATCAGTCCAAGAGTGTTTAATTGAAATGGGAGGCGGTAAAATCTCCTCTGTAAATGGAATAGCAAAACTTTCCGTGGTTGGTGTAGGAATGCGAACCCATACCGGAGTTGCAGCAAGCCTTTTTTCGGCCCTTGCGACTGCAGGAATAAACATACAGATAATCAGCACATCTGAAATAAAAATTTCAGTTGCAATAGAACCAGAACATTCCGATGAAGCGCTTAGAATTGCACATAATGCTTTTGGTCTTGGCTCATAAATAGGAAATCTTAGCCTCCCAATGACTACAGTTGAGACATTTAGTGCGTCTTCGTTTGTGATTTTATCGCAGTTAAAACAGCCTTATAGGTATGAGGTATATAAGCACACGAGGGGACTGTGATCCTGTAACTTTCTCACAAGCTGTGGCGATTGGCTTAGCTCCAGATGGTGGACTATACCTACCAGAAAGATTGCCTGATTTGAGTTCTCGGATGCCCAGTTGGGAGGACCTCTCGTACGAGGAACTTACTATAGCTATATTTAATGAATTTGTAGACGATATCGAACCAAGCCGCTTGAGATCACTGGTCAGTGGTGCTTACAGTGAATTCAATAGCAAAATAATTGCTCCGGTTGTAGAATTGGAAAGAAACCTTTATCTAGTCGAACTCTTTCATGGTCCAACTTTAGCTTTCAAGGATTTCGCATTACAGCTTCTTGGAAGACTCTATGAGGATCAGATTCATAATACAGGGAAGCACTTAAATGCACTAGGAGCTACTTCAGGAGATACAGGGGCAGCAGCGATACACGGTTTGCAGGCTAAAAGTGGAATAAAAATTTTCATTCTTTATCCTAATGGGCGTATATCACCCTTACAGGAACGGCAGATGACCTGTACTGGATCGGAGAATGTATTTCCTCTCGCAATCGAGGGCTCTTTCGATGATGCCCAAAAGGCATTGAAAGAAACCTTTGAAGACCATGAATTCAAAAATCGGTTTAGCCTCTCCTCTGTAAATTCAATCAACCTGGCTAGGCTACTGGCGCAATGTGTTTATTATTTCTACGCATGGTTCCAACTCCCAAAAGAAGAAAGGGATGCAGTTAATTTTGTTGTTCCAACAGGAAACTTTGGAAATGTACTAGCAGGCTGGATGGCGCAGAGGATGGGTTTGCCCATAGCAGCACTCAAAATTTCTACAAATCAGAATGATATCTTGCACCGGTTCTTCCAGTCTGGTATTTATGAATTAGGTGAAGTAGAACGGAGTAATGCACCATCTATGGACATACAGGTCGCCTCGAATTTTGAACGTTTCATTTACTACCATGAGGGTAAAAATGGTGAGAAAGTAAAAGAGTTCATAAAAAAATTTAGGGAGTCCGGTCGCTTTGTATTTCGGAATTTTGATGCTGATATTTTTTCAAGCTCAAGTGCATCAAATAGTGAGATCGAAGAGATCATTAAGGAAGTTTATAGCAAGTTCGGCTACATCTTAGATCCGCACACCGCCTGTGGATTCAAAGGCCTGGTTAAAAGCAGAACTAACTTGATATTAGCTACGGCTCATCCAGCGAAATTTCCGGAAACAATTATAGACGCTATTGGTGTACATCCTCGAAATGAAAACCTAGAAGGGCTTTGGGGGTCTCACCAAACAAAGTATTTAGTTAGAGCGGAAAAAAAGGCCATCCAGGATTTTATCGCTAAACATGCGGACTAATGATTTCCATAATGCGAAAGGACCGTAATCTTATAATAATCTCTTGGATCTAAAGAGAGACTCGTTGCTTGATTAATTCTGTAAGGATTCTAATTTCCTAAAACTCTCAGATTTTCTATCGTAGAATTTATTTAGTTGCCTCGCGTATTAGATTTCCGAGGAAGACTAAGTTCCATAATGGCGACTGTTTTTCAATTTATCGATTATTAGCTGTACAATTTCACCTAGTTTTATAATGAATAAAAAACAGGGCATTCTACTCTATGACACCACCCTTCGTGATGGAACTCAAGGGGAGGGGATTTCATTTTCGGTTACGTCAAAGTTACGGCTAACAGAGAAAATGGATCAATTTGGTATCGACTATATCGAAGGCGGAAATCCAGGTTCAAACCCACGTGACTTGGCTTTTTTTGAGGAAGCAAAAAACCTCAATTTAAAACACGCAAAACTTAGTGCGTTCGGATCCACACGACGTGCAAAGGTAGGAGTTGAGGATGATCCTCAGATATGTTCACTATTGAGCGCTGGGACTGAAGTCGTAACGATTTTTGGGAAAAGTTGGCTTTTCCACGTAACCGAAGTGTTGCGAACTACTGAAGAAGAAAATCTCCAGATGATTGAAGATACGGTTTGCTTTTTCATCCAAAATGGCAGGCAAGTAATCTATGATGCTGAGCACTTCTATGACGGCTTTTCTCACAATCCTGATTATGCATTAGCTACGCTTGATGCAGCTAGGAAAGGTGGTGCTGGTTATATCGTCCTGTGTGATACTAACGGGGGATGCTTAATGGATGACATAGGTAAAATTACTAGGAGAGTTGTTGATGATTACATTGAAGTTCCTATCGGAATACACTGTCACAATGATTCGGGAGTTGGTGTTGCTGTTTCTATTACTGGGATCCAATCAGGAGCCACAATGGTGCAGGGAACTCTTAATGGATACGGAGAAAGAAACGGAAATGCGAATCTTACTTCAATTATTCCCAATATTGTGCTGAAACTGGGCTACTCGTTGAACTGTCATAAAAACCTTTCAAATTTACGTGAACTATCATTGATGGTGGACGATCTTGCCAACCTAAGACCAGATTCAAAAGCTCCCTTTGTAGGGGCTAGTTCTTTTGCGCACAAAGGTGGGATGCATGTGAACGCAGCTGAAAAAAATCCCAGCAGCTATGAGCACATAGATCCGTCATCAGTAGGCAATCGCCGGAGAGTATTGATAAGCGATATGTCCGGAAGGAGTAGTTTTATTTTGAAAGCAAGAGAATTGGGAGTTGATGTAAAAAGCAAGGCAACTGAGGTCCCGATTTTTCTCAAAGAACTAAAGGATCTCGAATACAGAGGTTATGAATATGAGGCATCGGATGCATCATTCAAACTTCTCCTTTACCGATGGCTTGAGGAAAGGGAAAGCTACTTCGATGTCTTGGAATATCGTGTTATTGTTGAATGGGACGAGAACAAGGAAGAAAGGAATTCTGAGGCAACAGTAAAGCTTCGTATTGGAGATGAAATCCACCATGAAGTTGCAGAATCCTCGGGTCCAGTTGGTGCACTAAATAATGCGCTTCGTAAGGCACTCGAAAATGCGTATCCTGAGGTGCAGGAAGTCTCCTTGAGTGACTTCAAAGTCCGAATCTTGGATAGCACTCAAGGTGCGGAATCAACTATTCGAGTTCAGATCGAGTCAACGGATGGCAAGGAAATCTGGGGAACAGTTGGTGCCAGTGACAATATTATCGAGGCAAGTTGGGAGGCATTAAAAGATTCGGTTGAGTACAAGCTTATGAAATCATAGTAATCGTTGTTATTTTAATATTAAAATGGTTGCATCTGATATCGTGAAGTAGATGTAGTTCGTTAAATATTAAGAACTGCAAAAATAAATTTTCTAATGACAAAGACGGATCTGGCTAGGCAAGTATATGATACCTGTTACATTCGGGGGTGTTTTCAGCTGAGATCAGGATCTTTTAGCAATGATTATTTCGACAAATATCTTTTTGAATCGGAGCCTTTACTGCTCAAGCAGATAGTAGAATCGATGTCCAAGTATATTCCTGAAGAAACGCAGATTTTAGGGGGACTGGAAATGGGGGGCATACCGATTGTCACTCTTCTTTCACAGGTTACTGGAATACCTTCTGTTTTTGTCAGGAAAGAGGCCAAAAGCTATGGGACATGCAAGTTTGCTGAAGGCAGAAGTGTCAAAGGTATGAATACAGCAATTATTGAAGATGTGGTTACATCGGGGGGGCAGATTATTCTATCTGCGGCTGCTCTCCGTGAGGAGGGTGCCATTATCGACACTGTCCTTTGCGTGATTGACAGAGAATCTGGAGGTAAGGAGAAACTTCAAAAAGAAGGATTACGGATCATCCCTCTTTTTACTAGGAGCGAGCTGGATTCAATGGCTGATTTATAAAATTTAAGTCTGGTCTCAATTCGCTATTTTCTAGGATTCTTAGAGGCAAACTTGTTCTGTTTATAGCATGAGTTGATTTTACCTAATAAGAATACAATTAGGATGCGGGAAACCCTCTGTCCATAAACTCAGCATAAACCCGGCTTGTTGTAAGAAGATCGTTGATTTCAACTTGCTCATTAACGCCATGATAATTCGAACCCCCAGTTCCATATCCCACAGTAGGGATAGAGAGCCCATTACCGAAATAGTGTGCATCTGTGAAACCAGGTGTGTGTGAGAACTTTGGAGAACAATTCCGGATGGATGCGACGATACAAGCAAGGGCCTGGGGAAGAGGCGAACGGTGATCGAGACGATATGGATTGATAGCAAGGGTGGAGGTAATAGTAGCATCGAAGTCTTTAATATCACGGCCTACTTTGGTTACGTAATCCCTTATTTCTCCTTCCACCTGGGGAATGTCCTCTGTCGGAAGAAGGCGACGATCAAGAGTAAACCAAGCATCGCCTGGAACGATGTTTGTTTTACCTCCCTCTGCTTGGCCAAATGTACCTCCAAGGGAAAGTGTGGGATTCATTTTAACACCATCTGGGGAAGTATACCCACGGGCTGAGATTTTCCGGAGATAGTCATGTAACTGGACTCCAAGTGCTGTCAATTGATCAAATGCATTTCGGCCTCTTTGTGGCCTGCTAGCGTGAGCGGTTTTCCCCCTCAATTGGATTGTCAGCCAAAGGACCCCATTGTGGCCAACCCCAATCCGATTACCCGATGCTCCTTCACAAACAATAACATAGTCGGCGTTAGTTAACGCCATTTCTTTAATAAATCCAGTACCAAATAGACCACCTATTTCTTCGTCGCAAACAAATGATACTTCTATATTGAAAGAAGGTTTCAGTTTTTCTGCGTTAAAGGCGCCTAGTGCATAAATGAGTGCAGATATAGATCCCTTCATGTCGGCAGCACCACGACCATAAAGTACTCCTTTTTCGACATGGCCAGAAAAGGGCGGATACATCCATGAACCGGAAACTGGAACAACGTCGTAGTGTGCATTGAAATGGATTGTTTTCTTTTTACCGAGATTCCACTTAGCGAAAAGATTGTAACGTGAGTATTTGTCTTTAGTAGGGAGGATGTTTCTAATCTTATCATCAGGTACTTTGAAGACCTGGGTTTCAAACCCAATAGATTCTAAACTGGTTTTTAAAAACGTAACGCACTCTTTGTAAGACCTGCCGGGAGGGTTAACAGTAGGTATTGATACCAATTGCTTTAAATGTTCTACCAATACCTTCTGGTTGGAGGTAAGGTAATTATCAAGGATGGCATTCAATTATTTAAGGGCATTAATTTCCTGTTTAATCTTAACCCAGAGAAATTGTTCAATTCAACGAATCTCGAAAGGACTCTAATACTTTTTCAAGTTTCTCGGGACAATCTCCTCCGCCCATGGCGAAGTCAGGTTTGCCACCACCTCTGCCGCCTAATTGACCGCAGAGATTTCGTACTATCTCATGAGCGATGTGTCCCTTATCATTTGCTTCGGGAGAGGCTACGGCAAGAAGGGTTACTTTAGAATCGGAAGAGGATCCTAAAACTATAAGACTTCGCTCAAACGTTTTCGATATGGAAAAAGCAAGGCCACGCATTTCTTCCTGAGATTTCACATCAATTTTAGCAATAATGATATTGATTCCTTGAATTTCAATTGAATGGTCGATCAATTCCGAAGCAACTGAGGAAGTTTCCTTTTGACGAAATTTCCGCAGATTCATTTCCAGATCATTCTTTTGTTGAAGGAGACTGGAAATCCGGTCCTCCAATTCTTGGGGACTGCACGATAACCGGTTCGAAAGAGAGGAGAGGAGGCTGAAGTTGTTTACAACGAGATTGAATGCACTATCACCAGCTTGTGCTTCAATTCTTCTTGTTCCAGCAGCAATGCCGGATTCGGAAACAATCTTTAAAAGACCAATTTCTCCAGAAGCAGTAACATGTGTTCCTCCACATAGTTCAATAGACCACCCTCCTATATCTACGACCCGGACTATGGAACCGTATTTTTCTCCAAAGAATGCAAGTATATCCTTAGGTTTTTGATCAAAGGGGATTTCATACCAACCAACCCCTGCGTTTTCCAGAATACGTCGATTCGCTATGGCCTCAATTCTGTTGAGCAAATCCTGGCTTATTTGTTCAAAATGTGAAAAATCGAAACGGAGTCTGTCATCTGCTACGAGCGATCCAGCCTGACTAACATGACTTCCTAGTACGCTACGGAGTGCCCAATGAAGAATGTGCGTTGCGGTATGGTGCCGTTGGATGGACTTGCGCCGTTCAACATCGATATGAAGACTGGCCTCTTTGCCTTCAAGGCCTTTCAAATTACCTGCCTCAATTTGATGTAAAGTACGACCTTGAGGGTCTCTTACGGTATCAGATATCCTGAGTTTTATTCCTTCCACTTTGAGAAATCCTGAGTCTCCAACTTGTCCCCCTTTCTCAGGATAAAAGGGAGTCCGATCAAAGACTAAAAAATTTTCATTATTTTGATGAACTTGGGTCGTAATATTAACCTTACAGTTTTCAAAATTCACTGGATCGAAACCTATGAACTCGGTTTCTTCTATTTCAACGTTTTCTCCTTCGAAAACGCTAATTTCGATTTTTTCCTGAGCGGAACGGGCTCGTTCACGTTGTTTAAGCATCTGGGCTTCAAAACCTTTTTGATCGATACTTATCCCGCGTTCTCGAGCAATAATCTGAGTTAAATCTAGAGGGAACCCATAGGTGTCATAGAGTGTAAACGCATCTCCCCCGCTAATTTTTGTTTTACCTCCCGATGTAATTTTCTCGAACATAGTGAGGCCACGTTCGATGGTTCTCTGAAATTTCTCTTCTTCAGAGGAAATAATTTGGGATATCAGACCTTGCCCTTTCTTAAGTTCTGGAAAAACGTCACTGAATTGGGATATCAGAGGTTCAACGAGCTTTACAAATGAACCCTTTGGTAGTTCGACCCGATCTGAGAATAGAATGGCACGCCGTAGAATCCGTCTAAGGACATAATTTCTTCCTTCGTTGCCAGGTAGAATTCCATCTGCAATTGAAAATGAAAGGGCACGAATGTGATCAGCCAGAACCCGAAAGGCACAATCCTTCGCCTCAATATTCGACATCTGATTTCGTCTTTTAGGAATAGTTCCTTGGTATCTGTGGTTCGATAATTTAGTAAGCTCTTCAAAAACCCCTGAAAAAAGATCACAATTGTAGTTGGACACGGGTTGGGAGAAATCAGAAAGACCCTTAGTGCTGGCATAAATCCCCGAGACTCTTTCGAAGCCGAGTCCGGTATCGATGTGCTTTTTTTCTAGCGGGTTGAAAGAACCATCAGATTCGGCATTGAATTGAATAAAGACCAGATTCCAAATTTCAATGCATCTAACTGAGTCGGTATTGACGAGCATGCCTAAGGTATCGCCGTCAGGAGTCAGATCTATGTGAATTTCGCTATTGGGTCCACAGGGTCCAGTATCACCCATCATCCAAAAATTATCCTTCGAGTCGAAATGACGAATATGAATTGATGGATCCATTTTCTCATGAATAAAGATCTCTGACCAAATATCGGATGCTTCTTGATCGAATTCTGATGGGTCACCATGACCCGGTTTGTAAATGGTGGCATAGAGCCTTCTTTTTGGAAGTTTCCAAACTTCAGTGAGAAGTTCCCAGGACCACTCTATAGCCTCTTTTTTGAAATAATCACCGAAAGACCAGTTCCCAAGCATTTCAAAAAATGTTTGGTGGTAAGTGTCAAATCCGACATCCTCTAGGTCATTGTGTTTCCCTCCTGCTCTGATGCACTTTTGTGTGTCGGCAACCCTCGTCCAGGCTGGACTTCGCTCACCAAGGAAAAACGGAACAAATTGATTCATCCCTGCATTTGTAAAAAGCAGGTTTGGCGAATCGGGGAGAAGCGATGCTGAAGGAACTATTTCATGCTCCTTCGAGCGAAAAAAATCGAGAAACGACTTTCGGAGATCATTTGACTTCATCCTGCAACGAGGTCAGCAACGATGTCCCCAACTTCAGTTGTTGAGAATCCCATCCTTCCAGCACCTAAATCTTTTAGCCGATTTGCTGTTACCTCGATAACAGCATTTTCGATTTCCTCTGCAGCTTTTTCTTCACCAAGGGACTGTAGCATCATGAGACCAGCACATATTGAAGCTAAAGGATTAATGACATTTTTACCAGTATACTTGGGAGCCGATCCTCCAATCGGTTCAAACATGCTAACGCCTTCTGGATTTATATTGCCACCTGCTGCTATACCCATTCCCCCTTGGGTAATAGCTCCTAAATCTGTGATGATATCGCCGAACATATTGCCGGTTACAATAACATCAAACCATTCTGGATTTTTCACCATCCACATGCAGGTTGCATCAACGTGATAGTATTCTCTTGTAATGTCTGGATAATCTCTTTCACCCATTTCATTAAAAGCACGTTCCCAAAGATCGTAGATAAAGGTTAAGACGTTTGTTTTACCACAGAGAGCGAGGGTTTTCTTCTTCCCCTTACTTCGAGTGTATTCAAACGCATAGCGAAGACATCGGTCGACTTGAAAGCGCGTGTATACTGAAGATTGAACAGCCGATTCTTGAGGTGTGCCCTTCAGGGTGAATCCCCCGGCTCCGGTGTATGCATCACCTGTGTTTTCCCTAACTACGACATAGTCAATATCATTGGGACTTTTATTCTTTAGAGGTGTCTCTACTCCAGGGTAGAGTTTGACTGGTCGAAGATTAATGTATTGATCAAGCTCAAAACGAAGGCGAAGAAGAATTCCCTTCTCTAGTATTCCAGGTTTCACGTCTGGATGGCCTATTGCTCCAAGGAGAATAGCATCTTGTCTGCTAAGTTCTTTTACTGCTGATTCAGGAAGAGTCTCTCCAGTTTGAAGAAAACGATCCCCTCCAAAGTCATATTGTTCATAAATAAGATCGAAACCAAATCTACCAGAAGCTACGTCGAGGACTTTCTGTGCCTCACGTATGACTTCGGGGCCTGTTCCGTCTCCAGGAATAACGGCTATTTTGTAGGAATTGCTCATGGATAAAAATACTTTTCTGTGAACGGGATTACGAAGAGCAGAGGGTTAAAACTTAGAGGAATGCGGATAGCAAGCATTTAGCCTATATATCTAGTGATTGCCAAGAAATGATTTGATCATTCGTAAGCAATAATTGTGGGTGGACGAATTTTAACAATCGATTTCAGAAATTAGAGGATTTCAGATCTAAATTAATACAAAATTGTTTTTACCTTTTCAACGAGTATTGACGTGTATATTAGTTTTTTAAAAGAGATAGAAACAGAAAATTCTGATCTGATATAGGAGGTAAAATGAGTCAAAGGGATAGGAACGAGCATATAGCAAGGCGAAATGAGGTCGAGGTTAAGGACATGTTTCCTAATGTTACAGTACAGATGATGGCCTCGGAACATTGCGATGCAGCGGGATTATCAACTGCACTTTTGAATACTCAATCAGGCGGAGTAGTTCCGTACCACACCCATGAATGCAGTGAATGCATTACACCTCTTAAGGGAAATACTTGTGTCGAAGTTGAAGGCCGCCGCTATTTGTTGAATCCAGGCGACAGTATTCACGTTCCGGCGGGTATTCCCCACACTGTAGACCATGCAGACAATGATAGCGAATGTTTGATGCATTGTGCATTTGGGAGCAGTGTTGTAACAAGAGAGTTTCTGGATAGGCCCGATTTTAAAAAAACCGAGGTTTTGTCAGAAGAACCGAATATTAACTTCCAAGAGCATGTAGTCAGAAGTACTAAAGGGGAGTGTGTTGAATCAACAGCGGGAGCTGTTTCTTTAACCTTATTTGACGGATCGATGGGTGCAGAAGGGTTATGTGGTGGCTACTCGGAATTTCAACCTGGAACAGCTATTGCCTGTCATTTTCACCCCTATGATGAGTCGATTTCCATTGTTAAGGGTGAAGCAGTTTGTGAGGTAGATGGACGCTCTTATAGATTGGCAGATTGCGACACAGCTATGATTCCTGAAGGTATCTGCCATCGCTTTCTTAATGATACGAATGAACTGATGGCGATGATATGGGTTTACGCCGGAGAACGACGGACCCGTACTGTTGTAGATGAGTGTCGGTGTAGTAAATAAGAATGTTCTTTGTGAAAATAGCTTGAAATTATCCTTAAACCGGAAATTTGCCTAAAGATTAATTTCCGTATATATTGATTTTGCGGTTTCCCTTATGCCAGATGTCTGGTTTCTTCAGTCAAAGTTAAATTGTGTAACCAGGGTTTTTACACAATTGATCTGACAGTAAGTAATTAATTGGTTGGTTACTGTCTAACTCAATAGAAAATTAAGGAATTGAGGGTATGTCACATTATTACGACCGGACGCAGCTCCTTCCTGCTGAATTCGAGTTTGTGGTGTTGGCAGACACTCACTACACGCGAATTTCTCCGGATACTAGAGTCGAATTCGAGGGTCGTAGGAAGCAGTTGACGAGAATTGCTCATGTATTGAATCTAATTAATTCTCTAAACCCTGAATTTGTCATCCATCTTGGTGATCTCACCCAGGAGGCACCCGGATCAGAGAACTTTGAAATTTCTAGGCAAGAAGCGTTAGATCAGATTGAACGCGTGGATTCTAAATGGCATCAGGTAGCAGGGAATCATGAGGTTGGAGATAAACCTGATGCAACAATGCCAACTCATCCTGTTAGCCGAAGAATTCTTGCTGCCTATCACGAGAATATGCGATCTTCGTGGTATAGCTTTAACCATGGAAAATGTAGTTTCATCATCCTGAATTCTCAGATTTTTAACACAGGGATTCCTGAGGAAAATGAACAATGTTTTTGGTTGGAGAATCTTTTAGTCCAGTTGGAAGGACAGCGATTATTTGTTTTCATGCATTTGCCTCTTTTTATATTGGAAAGAACAGAGTCGTACACAGGCCACTACGATAATATAGGGGAACCAGCTCGATCTTGGTTGATAGAACTTTTTCAAAAACACAGTGTCGAGCTTGTAATAAATGGCCACGTTCATTTTCAATTTCTTAACTACATAGGACAGATACGATTATTAACCCTCGGATCAACATCCTTTACTAGACCGGGATTTGCCCATCTTTTTACAAGTGCTTCGCCTCCAGAAAATGCTCGCGAAGATGTAGCAAAGCTTGGGTTCTATCTTTTCCGTGTACTAAGAAATAAAGTGGATGTGCACTTTTTGCGAACAGGAGGAGATTGCAAAGATCTGAAGATCCTCTGTAAAAATCAACGCCTCATCACTCTATTAGCAAACAACTTAGAAGATTCTCCTCTTGGTTTAACATTGCGAAATCCAATAACGAACGTTTCTCAAATTCCAATCGCGTATCCATCCACAATCCGCCAAGATGTTCGAAATGACTATCCTCTTCTCAGTTGTTTTGAGATCGGGGTAAAAGCGCTACGAGTTCCATTGAAGGACATTCGTGATAATGAACAATGGACTCGGCTTTCCTTATTGCATGATCAAGGCATAGCTATCTGTGTATTTCTTTTCGAAAGCGAAATCCATAAACTCCCTACAATTATAGAAGAATTCATGGACACTGTATCCAATTGGGAGATTCAATTGCCAGGTTCTATTTTCCCCTTAGCTGAGACCATTGAGCTTCTTAAGGATTTACAAAACAAGGTAAAAATTGAGGTATCACTCTGTCCTGTAATACCCGATCAAGTAATTCCAGGAAAGCAGCTTCCAAGAACGCGATTTGGCTACAGATTGAAAGAATTGGAGAATATTAAATCTCAATTAGATAAGATAAATCTGCAAATTATGAATATCTGTTGTCGAATTGGTTTAGATGAAAACCCTTGGGATGTTATCAGATTGGCTTATCGATTAAAGAATTTGGGAAAGGCTCGAAAGTTATATTTTCTGATTGAATTAGGGTATCAAGATGACAACAGAAATTCATGCCGCGCAGTGGAAGCTCTATTTGCGGCAGCACTTTTCCGTGGGACACGAATTTTTTTTGATCCTTTGATCGACATCGATCGAACCATGGATGTCAGTCTCGGTATTCTTGACACCTTGTGTAATCCTCGTCCTGTGTTTCATGCTATCCGTTGCCTGAATACGATTCTCTACGGGCTTCTCCAATGGGAGATTAAGGAAGAAAACGAAATTCAATGGGATGGGGTAAAAGAATTACAATTTATTAATAACGGGCGGAAATTATCCCTGTTGTTGCCAGGAAGCCCTAAGGATGAAAACCGTGATCCACCGTTAAAAGCAACCAGCTTACTTCTAAAAGAACAGAGTTTTACTCTCTACCTCTTGAATCAGGGAATAGTCCTTCACGAAGCGAATGAGGGTCATTTTATAGAAATGGTAGCTAAGGTAAGAAATGGGGAACCATGTTTGATTGATATAAAGTCATAGTATAATATTTATCTATTAGGTGCTACGGGTTAGCAACTTATTGAAGGAGGATAGCCTTCAATGAAATACATATCGTTACTTTGGGTTTTATCAATTCACTCCTCGGAAGATTTCAATGAATTTCATTCGTACCTTAAGATTAGGCGATATCGAACTCACCATTATAGGAGAGGGAACTTTATATGGTGATCCTGCTTTGGTTTTTAAAGATATGGATGAATCAATCTGGAGAAACCTTGTTACACTCGATGATGTTGGCCGTTTAGTTTTTTCTCTAAATCTTATCCTAGTTCGAACACAGAATCGGCTTGTTTTGCTTGATACTGGAATTGGCGAACCCAATAAGGCCCGTCAGAGTTTTGAAGTTCTGTTCCCTTTCAAGTCACAACTTTCTCTACTAGATGCGTTAAATATCCTTAATATCAACCGGATGGATATTACCGACGTAGTCTTTTCGCATGTTCATGCAGATCATATCATGGGTGCTACTATAGAAAGAAACTGCGTAAGGATTCCAAGTTTTCCGAATGCTATGTATTTAATGCATGAGGCAGATGGTAGTAATGCGCCCGAACAACATCAAAGAAAGGTGAATTTTAACTTACATATTCCGATCCTAAAAAGCTATGGACTTTTTGGCCTAATAAAAGACCAGCATCGAATTGCTCCTGGTCTCACTGCTATACATGCTCCTGGAGAGTCCTCCGGACATATCCTTGTGCGCTTGGAGTCGAAGGGTTTAATAGCATATTATGTAGGTGATCTCTTTCATCACGCTTGTGAAGCTGAACATATTGATTTTGTCTGGCCCGGTCGTAATCGGAAAGACACAATAGAATCCAGAAGGAATTTGATTAGTAGAGCGATTGAAGAGGATGCCCTAATCATCACAGCACATACTGTGTTTCCTGGAATGGCTAAATTCGAGGTCCGCGAAGGCAAGGTCTTTTGCAGAAACATGTCAGATTTTGACTAACGGTTTCAACAGTTTCTGGATTATCCCCCTTATTGTGAAAAGAATTTACTGGCATCTATAGTGGAGACCATTGTTGATGGGTTGACGATTGATTCCAGTATCTTAACAACCCTTAAGTGGGATAACCTAATGATTTATCAACTACATTCTGTAATTCATCTCCTTTAAGATAACGTCGGAGATTTTCTGCAAAAAATCCAACGGTACGGTCGTGCCGATGAGGAGATCCACCAGCAGCGTGCGGGGTTATGATTACATTTTCTAATTCCCATAGATCACTCGACTCATCTAGAGGTTCTTCTTCAAATACATCTAACCCTGCGGCTCCAATTCCACCTTCTTTTAAAACTGCTACAAGTGCCTGTTCATCAACAATTTTACCACGGGCTGTATTAATTAGAATGGCGTCTTTTTTCATTATACCAAGCGTCCTTTTGTTAATTAACTTGATTGTTTTTTCCGTGCAGGGACAGGCAATGAAAACTACATCTGCTATTTCAAGAGCCTCATCTAGACGTTCCATGGGCCAGATTGCATCAACTGTATCAACTTTAGCGATTGGATGAACATCAAGCGCTATAGTTTGTGTGTTATTGGGACGTATTAGTTCAGCGTAACGCCGCCCAATTCCCCCAAATCCAATAATTGCTACGTTCATACCATAAAAATCCCGTAGATCAGGTCTTTGCCATTTATGTTCCCGTTGTGCGCGAACCGAAAAATAAACACCGCGAATTATGGCTAAGGTTAGGGCAAAAGCTTGCTCGGCAACTTGAATAGCATGGACCCCGCTTGCATTGGTAAGAATTAAGTTATCTCCCATAACTTCAGGAATTAGAGAAATATCCATCCCAGCGCTTGTTGACTGTACCCATTTAAGTAAAGGGCCACTAGAAATAATCTCTCCGGAGTAGCTCCCAAAGAGAATCTCAGCATCGCACATTTCATTCAACAATTCATCCGAACTTGGCATAACCACAGTAGCGTTAGGTGCCACTGCGGCAATCTGTTGGCGATAAATTTCCCCTATAGGGGGATTCATTACGATTTTCATTCGATTAAGTTCCTTCCGTATTATTAAAGCTACTTAGCACTATTCAGATTCTCGGTTAATTCTTTATAGGATTTTTAAAGTAAATGACCATGGCTTCAATTAAAGAGATTTCAAAAATCGGCAATGGAGAGCCTTAAGCAAAACTATTTCTAGGAAAATTATGTCCATTAAGCATGCAACTCTGAAATAAGATGAAGGTTTGTAATGTTAATCTTTACCTAAGTGAGTATCTTAGAACTCGACACATGATGACCTAAATGCAGAAAGAAGCACCAATTAATTGTAAATAACGTGTAATTCGAGTTTCTCAATGAAGATTTTAAGATCATCTCCAATTGGTATCTTACATGGTCTTGTCCCAATTAGATTTACGCCTAAGGCTAAATATTTGCTAGGAACCTTATATTGCAACCAATGGTCAAAAGTAGTATTAAGAGCTGTTTTAGTCTCTTTTACCCGCTGAGGAGGATCCAATAAAAGATTATTAATCCTCACCTCCAGCAATATCTGGTCCTCTTTCCCAGATTGGGCTAGGGAGAAATCACTTTTAGATGCAATAGAATATGCCAAAAGCAGAAAAACGTCTTTTACATTCTCAGTAAGATTGCTAACATGGTCAGAGACCTCGATCTCTAGAAGTCTGTCCGTAGAAGAATCCATGCAGAGATCCATGGGAAGGTTTGCTTGCATATTGCTCTGAAAGTACATGTGGCGAGGAGTATACCAATTATTAGGATCCGGTACGACTTCTGAATTATGACCACCTCCTCGTCGTTCAACAAAAAAAATCTTGTTACAAAATTTTAGGGTTTCAGTGTTTCCGATTTCACTGAAAACTTGGCATTGTGTCTTCCACTGATCGTTGACATCAGTGCAATCCTCCTCACCCCCACGATGTCTGGGAGCAGGCTTAATTCCTAAAGCTTGCTCTGATTTAGGAGATCCCATCATGAGGTTAAAAGTGTGCATGCCGTCAGCACCTTGTCTCCACCAGTTTGCACAAACTCCACGCCAAATTTCCAAAGAAGGGTGCCGATACCCATCAGAAGAGTGGTGATCGTCCCAACTAGGATAAATCTTTATTCGACTCCTATCAGTAATGTTCCGGAACCCCACGACGTCGGCTTTTGCTGTTCGAGTACCTACAACGATTATATCTAGAATGCTTTCTTTAACCCATGTTTCAATGTCTATACCATCGAAATGACAGCCAACTAAATTTTCAGGAACACGAGCTGCGAGTAGGAATGGACGATTGCGATGGCGTCCAATACTGAGCAATTTCGATCTCAGTTGACGCATGAAATCCGTAAGAAGATCACGACATTCCCATTGTTTTCCCTGTTTAAACAAGATTGGGACTCGGGCAAAATCGATATTGATGCCATCAAAGTCATACATCTCAGCCATTTCCAGAAGAATTCTGAGCTTTAATTCTCTGACTTCAGCAACTTCAAAATTCCAATATGCATGCCATTTCCGAAGAAGCCATTCTGGATGTATCTTCTTAATTGGAATTGGCTGATCCATTGAATGAGGAGGGTCAAAAAGGCGATCATTATCTGATCCATTGATTCGATAGGAGAGAAATACTTCCCGTCCCCTTTTTCGGGTTTCCTTGAGAAGAACATCAATAGGATCAACATCGATAGACCACCAACCCGGAAATACATTTTCGGTCCTTGGGAGAATCTTACTTGGCCAAACAGCTGTATTCCCTTCACCCCATTCATGCCAAACACTGTCGATTTGATTATTGTCCGAATCAAAACGACTCATGTAAAAGTCTACTATCTTTGTGAGACGGTCAGGTTTATGATTTTCCGATCGAAAAACAGAATTCGCTAAAATATCATCCTGGAAAATTATTCGGCGTTCCCGATTTGTTGCTACGAGGTGTTCATTACTTAAATTCACCTTTAGTCGAATCCAAAATGTTTAGAAGTTTTTGCGTTAAGCTTCCTGTGTCTAGCTGAGTTAGATGACAAGAATCTCTATTTTAGTCTTCGGAAAATGAGTTGTTCTCCCGCAAACCCATGCCTCCAGATGTCATCGCAAGCTTTTTGAACTCCCAAAAGATTTTCTGTGATAGTGCCAAATCGGTTACCAGGAGTCGTGCCCATCGAAGGGGAAATTAACAAATTATCTCTATTGTAAAAGATCGCTAAATCGATCAATCCAGATTGGTCTGCTGTTTCCCGAATTTCGGGAAACTTAACCAAACCAGGCGGCAAGTGGAAGTAAAGAAGATCTCCTGAAGTTGGCGTTATAGTAGGGTTTTCCATTCCGGGTTCTTCGTAGGCAAAGGGTGGAACTAATATATAGACCTCATTACTAGCATACTTAGCGTGAAAAACGTTTCCTGACTGTGGAAGGTTTTGCCACACAGCTTCGCTAGTTTTTGGTGCTAGATCGTCCAACAACTCTGCAACGCATTTAACTTGTCGTTTTACGAATTCGATTTCGATTTTTCGTGCCATTTTATCCTCTCTAGTTTTCTGCAATCCAGGCAAAGATGGTTATATTTACTCTTTAAAATAAAAAAGCGAGATCTTGAAAATGCCTTTAGGGAATATTCAGTTGTCACTAAGTTTGGATCAATCAAACACTTCCTGTTTTTCAACTTATCATAATTCTCCCATTCTCCATGATAAAGATGTATCACAGGAGAAGAGACGCCCGAGTCTCATTTGGGGTTTAAAGGTTCCAGCGAGCCTTATTGCTTCCCAAAATGTTACCTGATTTGCTGTAAGAACAATCTTCCCCAAAGATGCCTCAAGTTTGGGTAGAAGAGTTGCAGTACGAAGTGCTGTATCAGGAACTAAAACAGCTTCTGCATTCGGATGATCATTTGCCAAAACGAAATCCATAATCTTTTCTTCATCAAATTCTCCTACCTCTCGTCCCGACCAAATTTCTAAGGAATTAAGTGAAAGAACCTCTACCTCGTCATGCTCGAGAAAAGAACGAAATGCATTGGCTAGGTCCCGAGGGTATGTTGCAGCAATAGCGACACGTTTTAATCCTAGAGCTCGAATAGCACTCAAGAATGATAAAGATGTGCTGGAAGTTGGAACACCTAGAATTTTTTCGATTTTTGATACTTGAAGACGAGCTCCTTCAACACCGAATGAAAAACTTCCGCTTGTGCAGGCCCACATGCAAGTTTCAACTTTATGACTTTTTAATTCATGTGCACCATTGGCTAGTATCCGCTCGCTTCCTGTGATAAGGCATTCATCCACTCTGTGAACATCCGGGCCTTCCGTATGAACAATTCTAAGATCAACAGGAGGTTCTATCATTGCTGCCAGCTGAGGATAATCATCTTCCGCGGCATTGCCGGGATAAAGGATTCCAATTCTCGGGAACGGCGAGGTGCAACTCATGTCTGTATATTGGTTAGATCTGTCTTGATTTTAAAGAGGCTCGAAACATAGAAATTTTTGAGTCAGTTAGATTTAATCAAACCAAAAAGACCTCTAGGTTTTTGTTCCTGGAAGAGAATCAAAACCAATAAACCTTTTTAAAATGGGGGACGCCCTGTTTATCAATTCAGGACTTGCAAGTTGAAGGTGATCTTGCTGGGGCTTCATGAAGGCACGGGTAAAAAACCCTAGGAGGATCAAGCGATCCTTATCGGTGCAGTTAGCTCCACTAGCATGCCAGGTACCTCCATGGAGAATAATGATATCACCAATGCGTGCCTTAAGTTGAACTGCATCCAGATAATCTCCTTTGGGATCTGGCCGACTTCCCCGACGATGGCTCTGTGGGACAACCCATGTCGCCCCATTTTCGGCCTTAAAATCATCTAAAACAAAAATTGTGTTGGCACAGAAAGCGGTGGTTGGAATTGGATCGGGAAATTTTGCCAAAGGCGAATCTATGTGCCAATCACCAGCTGTAGAACCAGGTCCGATTAGATTTGCAGTGAAACTGCTCAACACGAAATCATCTCCTAAAAGATACCCGTGGTATTTTAAAATCGTAGGTATTTGAATAATCTCCTCAAAAATCAATCCTTTGTTTAACAAATTCCAAACTCGTTGTGATTTTCCGTTAAGGTAAAGGTCTGCTCCAGCTGCACGTTCCCTGGCAATTAATTCCACAGTTTTGCTTCTAAGCTCTGAAACTTGGTTTTGATTCAAAGCATCTTTCAAAACGACGTAGCCTTTATCTTCGAGTTCAATAAAAAATCTATCCATTCCTGTTTTCTTTTCGACTTTTTCAATCATTGATTAACCTTTTCATAGGTTGAATCCCATAGCAATGGATTTAAAATCCGATAAGAACAAAAATTTTGCTCTTTTTTAAATGGGTATTTGCATTAGATCGTGTGCTAGACCACAGTTTTGGAAATGAAAATTGTAGGTTACAGTGATCGATTAAGTGTTCGGCCTGGTCAGACGATTAAGTTCATGGTGAGTTGCGAAGCGTCTTCTTATCGGGCTGAGATAGTTCGATTACGACATACTGATGACAACCCGAATGGTCCTGGCTTTAAGACCGAGAAACAATTGACCTCCATAGAGGGAAAGTACAAAGGACATTATCAGCCGATTCATACAGGATCATATGCATCTATTTCCCATGATCCATTGCTTAACTGTACAAATGGATTCACAATCCAGTCATGGATTTTTCCCACTACACCCAAGAGGGGAGTGCAAGGGATTTTAACGAAATTCTCCCGAGTAGATGAATCTGGATACGGTCTTTATATCGACGAGAATGGTTCCCTTTCATTATGGTTGGGATCTAGAGAAAATCTTATAAAAGTCGGAACAGGCTCAGCCCTTCAAGAGCGGGTTTGGTATTTTGTGGCGGCATCCTACGATCCAGCCAACAACGAGGTACAGCTTTTTCAGAAACAACAAACTCAATGGCCAGACCGAAAGGCTGAGGCCAGTATCCGAAAGAGTGTACATTCGGGAGCAGTTAATGCGAGTCAAGGGGACTTACTAATAGGAGCTAGTCGAACTCCCGTTTCTATGGATTCGGCGGCCCAAAATCATTTTAATGGGAAAATCGATAATCCACGAATCTACAGTTGTGTTATTGAAGATATAGGCAAGGAATTGACGAGACCTGTTTCGGTCGTTGGTAATTGGGATTTCTCATTGGATATAAGTTCAAATCGAATTAGCGATACGGGACCAAATGGATTCCATGGAATCCTAATCAATTTACCGACACGGGCAGTAACAGGCCATAACTGGAATGGGAATGTATCTGATTTTAATGTGGAACCGAGCCACTACGCTGCAATTCATTTCCACGATGACGATCTTGAGGATGCTCGTTGGGATCTAGGGTTTGAATGGAAAGTTCCAGAGAACTTTCTTAGTGGTGTTTACTCCGTACATTTGGAGACGGAAGAAGAAGAAGATTATGTTACATTCTTTGTTGTGCCGGTTAAACCGCATTCTCGAATCGCATTCTTAGTTCCAACTCTAACCTACCAAGTCTACGCGAATCACCGTTATATCGATTTGATGCGTGCAATGCTTGAGAGGGAGGGAATTGAATCTAATGTTCCCGAGGATAAGTACATGAAGAAGCACTCCCTTTTGAGCGGTTACGATCTCCATTCTGATGGGAGTGGAGTTTGTTACTCATCTCAGTTGAGACCGTTTCTTAATTTTCGTCCACGATATCGGATGCCATCTCAATCGCTGGCAGCATTCTCTCCTCGACATCTAAATAGCGATATGCATCTCCTGCACTGGCTTGATAATAAGAGTTTCGACTACGATATTATTACCGACCACGAATTGCATAGCGAAGGATCTAAATTACTTTCCTCGTATCGAGTCATATTAACGGGTTCTCACCCGGAATACTGGACATCTCAGATGCTTGAGGCCATGGAACTGTATCAGACCGGCGGGGGGCGACTTATGTATTTAGGTGGGAACGGATTCTATTGGGTCACTTCCTTTGATCCTGAGAGGCCCCATATTGTTGAGGTTCGGCGTTGGCGAGGGACTAGGGCTTGGGAAGCTGCCCCTGGGGAGTGTTTCCATAGTACAACCGGAGAAATTGGAGGAATATGGAGATTCCGGAATAGAGAACCACAGAAGATGGTCGGAGTTGGATTCACCGCTCAGGGTAGCGGGGAAAATCGACCATATATAAGAAAACCTGATAGCCTCAAAGATGAAGTTGCTTTTATTTTTGATGGAGTTGGGGAAGACGAACTAATTGGTGATTTCCCTGCGCTTGTTTTAGAGCACGGAGCAGGTGGATTCGAGATTGACCGATTGGACCATATTCAAGGTACTCCAAAGCATGCCCTGCTGCTTGCGAGCGCCGGAGGATTTTCGGACACGTACCAGATTACTATCGAGGATCAACTTTGCTGTAATCCAAATACTGGCGGTTCTAGAAACGCAATGGTGCGTTCGGACATGATATATATGGAGGGGCAAAAAGGGGGTGCAACTTTTTCAGTTGGATCGATTAGTTGGTGCAGTTGCTTATCCTACAATGGCAGTAATAACAATGTTTCACAGATTACTGAAAATGTTTTACGGCGGTTTTCTGAGGATTCTTACTCGTAATCAAAAAGAGAATTAATAATTGGACATTTAATAAGATTATTTAGCTGATATCTGCATCTTGAAAATCGGCTTTTAGAATGAATATTAGAACTTTCTACGACCTCGTTATTAAGTGTGAACGAAAATAGATCTACTTCTTTTTTAACGACCTCTGTATTCATTGTGACTTAGAGGTAGATTTTAACTTCATTGTCTTATGCGTTTTATACCTAAAACAGGAAAGGACACAAAGTGTAAAAGTCTAGTTGGGATTCCAAAGATTGAAATTTATATGAGACGAAGTTCCTTGATGTTATGTTGAGGTGAACTATGAAGGAGCCCAGATTTAACAAATAGCAATAAAATCAATGCCAGAATGATAATGATCGCGAATAAACGAAAAGTAGAAAATCCAGGACCCACAGCATCGGCAATATGGAATGCAATAGTTTTTCTATTAATAGTTTCTGTTAGCCCACTTGGAGGTAATGAGGAAACTCCTGTGGGTCCGGCATGGTGGCCTTCGGAATGGGGCAAAGATGATCAAAGAGGTGCTTTAAATCGTATTACTTCCTCCAAGGTTCTGGAAGCGATAAGTCTGATTAAGGAAGGAAAGATCTACCAATTGGGGAGAGTGTATGAATCAGGTATGCCATTATTCGGAGATCGACATTACAGTTTAACTATACCTGGCGTTCCCAGTGGAATGGTTGAAGCCGAAAATCAAATTATCTGGAATGACGAAATTTTCAGCGGTGAAATTGGTCAGGTAGGTACACAATTTGACGGACTCGGTCATATTGGAGTTCGGGTCAATGGTGAAGATAGGTTTTACAATGGATTCAGGCTTGAAGATTTCGGTGATTCCTACGGTTTGAAAAAACTGGGGGTTGAAAACGTTGGAGTATTTTTAACCCGAGGTGTATTACTTGATGTAGCAGCCTATAAGGGGGTAGACCGCCTTGAAGTTGGTTATGTTATAACGGTGAATGATATTAAAGGTACCTTAAAGATGCAGGATATTTTAATTCGCGAAGGCGATGTTGTTCTTTTCCGAACCGGTCACGGAAAACTCTGGATGAAGGATAACGAAACCTATAACAGCGGACACCCTGGGCCAGGTTTGCAAGCAGCTAAATGGCTAATCAAAAAAAAGATTGTCATGGTAGGTGGAGACAGCTGGGCAGTGGAGGCAGTTCCTGGAGAGGATGAAAATCGTCCATTTGAAGTTCACCAGTGGTTGATAGCTAAGAATGGAATCCACATTATAGAGAATTTAAATCTGGATGAACTTTCTCAAAACTTAGTTTATGAGTTTGCTTTCTTCTTTGCACCAGTACCCTTAAAAGGTGCTACGGGTTCACCAGGTAATCCAATTGCAGTAAGGTAAGTTATTTCTGTCTTTTGTTCTCTGCCCCTAGAGTCTATCTATAAAACAGTGTTTGCTGTTACAGAAGGCTTGGGAAATCCTACCCTGTAATTCAACAGATTAATTAACTAAGTTCTAGACCTTAAGTTTTGAATCCCCATCCAGCCTAAGTTCATTTATTTAGAAGGGTATTCAGGAACGTTCTCGGACTGGAAGGTCCCCGTGCATCGGAATATCTCCAAGAAGTTCAGTGTACCTATATCTCCCGAATTGCCGTCTTAGGATCGAAAGCATCACGGAGTGCATCACCGAGAAAATTAAGCGATAATAAGGTAAAAGAAAAAGTGATGCTGGGAAAGATAAGGAGCCACGGATAAGCTTCCATAGCATCGGCCCCTTCCTTAATCAAGGATCCCCAGGAGGCCATGGGAGCCTGGACCCCTAGTCCGAGAAAGCTTACAAAAGCTTCAAGAAGCATTACGTTGGGAACAGTAAGAGTTGTATACACCACGATAGGGCCAAGCATATTCGGAAGTAGATGTTTGCGAATTATACGATATGGGGGTTGTCCTAATATCTGGGATGCTAACACATATTCCTGTACTTTGAGGGCTAGTGCTTGGCCCCGAACAATGCGTGCCATTGTAAGCCACTCAGCTGCTCCAATTGCGATGAAAATTAAAAATATGCTTCGGCCAAAAAGGACAGTTAAAAGAATTACAAAAACAATGAAAGGCATAGAATAAATAATCTCAACAATCCGCATCATAATTCTATCAGTCCAACCACCAGCATAGCCCGATATTAGACCATAGGACACCCCAATAGTAAGAGACACGAGAGTCGCAAGGATGCCGACTAGGAGCGATATTCTTCCACCATAAAGAATGCGGCTTAGGAGATCGCGACCTAAAACATCAGTGCCTAATAAGTGCTCAGAAAGTGATGGGCCGATTGCACCGATGGAAAGATTAGTAGCATCAAATGGAAAAGGTGCGATTAATGGGGCTAATGCGCATAAGGAACTGATCGAAATCAGATATACTACTCCGATTAAAGCCATACGGTTTTTGCTTAGGCGCCGCAAGGAGTCTGACCATAGTGAGTGATGTTGGGAAGAATTCACCTTTCGTTAATTTAATCTATCCTAATCCTTGGATTGAGATAAATTTGTATAATATCGACGAGGAGATTTAGAAAGATAAGCAAGGTCGCGTAAAAGAAGACCGTACCCATTACCATAGTGTAGTCGCGGTTGAATGCTGCATTAACGAAGAACCGACCGAGTCCAGGAATATGGAAGATAGTTTCAACAACGAATGACCCGCTTATCAAACCGGCTGCAGCTGGACCGAGAAAATTTACAACGGGAAGGATGCCGTTTCTCAACCCATGGTAAAGAGTTACTTTCCACTCAGGAAGACCTTTAGCACGCGCGGTTCGGATATATTCCTCATTGCGTACTTCCAGCATGCTTCCTCGAGTTAGCCGAGCAATATATGCAGCATAAAAGAGTCCTAGGGTCAGAGAGGGAAGGATTTTGTCATGAACAATAAACCATCCAGAGACGTTAAACCATTCCAAATGCAAAGCAAAAACAAGGACCAGTAGCGGGCCGAGCACAAAAGTGGGAAGACAGATGCCTACCATGGCTCCTCCCATGGTGAGATAATCAGTAAAGCTGTTCGGTTTAAGGGAAGCGAGAAGGCCAGTTAGTATACCGACCGTTACCGCGATCAAAAGGGAGTAGAGGCCTAATTCAATTGAGACTGGAATTTTCGCTAAAATAAGCTCACTAACATCCCAACCTGGATATTTAAATGAAGGTCCAAGATCCCCTCTAATTAGATTCCATACATATTTTAAATACTGCTCCCATAATGGATCATTAAGGCCATAATGGTCATTAAGAGCCTTCGTAACCTCAGGTGGTACCACCTTCTCGTCATCAAAAGGACCTCCTGGTGTAAGATGAATTAAGAAAAAGGTAACGGTAATAATTACGAAAAGGAGGGGTATGGCTTCGAGAAAGCGCCTTAAGACAAGTTTGGTCACTTTCAGGAATTAGTTAAAGAAAGTCGGCTTTGATCATCGCCCGGATTGGGAACTGCAGAGATTAGTTCTTTGGTGTAAAGCTCCTGGGGAGAATCGAGAACACTAGACGTGCTACCTTCTTCAATTATTTTACCATCTTTCATTACGGCAACCCGGTCGGCAATTTCTTTAACCACTCCAAGGTCGTGGGTAATGAATAAGTAAGAAAGGTTATATTTATTCTGCAATTCTATGAGAAGATCCAAAATTTGAGCTTGTATGGTAACATCCAGAGCACTTAAAGCTTCATCACAAACGACAAATTCCGGTTTCAAGGAAATTGCCCTGGAGATACATATCCGTTGTCGTTGTCCACCAGAGAATTCGTGGGGATACCGATACAAATGATCTGCATTCAGACCTACCTCCTCGAGCAATCGAACGGCAGTATCTTCTTTTTTACCAATGAGGAGTTGGTGTTCTATCAATCCTTCTGTAACGATATCCGCAATCGTCATCCGAGGATTTAACGAGGAGAATGGGTCTTGAAAAATAATCTGAAGACTACGCCGAACAGATCTTAACTCACTACTCTTAGCTTTGTTCAGATTAAATTTCCTGAAAAAAACATCTCCATTGATTGCTTTATCTAGTCCAAGAATTGATCTGCCTAAAGTTGTTTTCCCACTTCCAGATTCCCCTACTAGTGCAAGAGTTTCCCCAGCATTAACGGATAGACTTACTCCGTCTACAGCTTTGACGAAACCAACAGTACGAGCAAATATTCCACGACGAACAGGAAACCAGGTTCTAAGGTTAGTTATTTGGACGACAGGTGATTTTTCTTCTTGTATTTCCGTCGGGGGAATGGTGTTTCGATCCGTAATCGCAATTCTGGATCGACGTGGAGGTGAATCAAGCCTAGGAACCGAACGTAGGAGCTCTTTCGTATATTCTTGAGCTGGATTCTTGAAGATTTTGTCAAGTAGGCCGTTCTCAATAATCTCGGCATCCTTCATTACAAGAACGCGATCACATAACTGCCAGACAACTCCCATATCGTGGGTAATTAAAATGAGGGAAGTTCTCCGCTTTTTTATTCTCAGGATAAGCTCAAAGATTCGGCGTTGGGTTGTCACGTCGACAGCGGTTGTTGGCTCATCAGCAATGATTATTCGAGGGTTTAGCATAAGGACCATTGCGATCATTACACGTTGACGCATCCCCCCTGAAAACTGAAACGGATAGGCATTCATTTGTCTCTCTGGATCCGGTATTCCAACCTTCGCTAGCCATTCTATGCTCGTAATCCGAGCATGGTGTTTTGTTGTTTGATTATGTAGAATTAAAGATTCCATCAGCTGATCTCCAATCGTATGGAGTGGAGAAAGTGCTGTTATAGGCTCCTGGAATATTATCCCTATATCTTTACCACGAATTCGACGAAGTTCTTTGATAGGAAGATTAAGTAAATTACACTCATTGAAGAACACAGATCCGGATTCTATTTTGCCGGGAGGAGTCGGGATTAACCGTAAAAGACTCATCCCGGTTACAGATTTCCCGCTTCCTGACTCCCCTACAAGACCGAGGATTTCGCCTTCACTTAATTCAAAGCTAACATTCCTAACAGCTGTGATAGTTTTCTCTTCGGTCTCGAAAGTAACAGTCAGATTCTTAACAGAGAGAAGGGGTTTTTTTGTATTCAGCATTCTTTAATTATTCTAGATGGTTATTTGTACGTGGATCCAAAGCGCTTCTTGCTCCTTCTCCAATAAAGACACCTAACAGCACAACGACAAAGAGTGCGCTAGATGGGTACAATATTAACCACCATGCATATCGGAATTCTTGTGCCTGTCCGAGAAGTTCTCCCCAGCTAGGAGTGGGAGGCGGCATGCCGAAACCTAAGAAATCAAGTGCTGCTAGAAGGCCAATAGCTCCAACAAGATAAAATGGAAAAAATGTAATGATAGGTACTAACCCGTTGGGAAGAATGTGCCGAAAGATTATCTTAAAATTGGAAAGACCCAGGCAGAGAGCAGATTCGACAAAAGGCAGTTTTCGGAGGCGGAAGAATTCTGCCCGCATATAGTAAGATATTCCGATCCAGTTGAATATTCCGTATATTAGAAGCAGGATGATAAAGCTTCTTCCATAGATTGAACCGATAAGAATCAGTACGTAAATAAATGGCAAAGATTCCCAAATTTCAATAAGACGCTGCCCAAACAGGTCTATTTTTCCTCCAAAATAACCCTGAAGAGATCCAAATATAATACCAAGGGCCATAGTGGAACAAACCAAGAGAAATCCGAAATTCAAGGATGTGCGGAGGGCATATACAATCCTGACAAATACATCACGGCCTGAACTATCCAGACCCATTATGTGGTTCTGATTCGGTCTGTATGGGAAATAGAGATCCTCTTTAAGAAAATTAACGAGGTACTGCTGGTCGATTATCTCAACAAATATTGAGGATACTTGGTTCTTAAATCTAGTTTTTACATTCTCTAAGATTATCGTCTTTTGGACTTCATTTAACGCATGCCATTCACCGGGAATTTCTGAAATTGCCTGTAGCATTGGGTTAAACTTTATCACTGAAGTCCTACTGGAATTTATTAATTCCCTAAAGATTATCCTAACAGTTGATGGCTTCCGGGTCCTGGATTGGTATGCAGATATTGAAAGCGTAGCATGTTGTCCTGTTCTGCTAACAGTATCGATTGAGACAGATGGCATATTTCGGTTCTCAAATCGATTGTAGACAGCCTCCTCAATATCAGGTGTTAGTTTCCAGTGATTCTTTAGGTTCATCCTCCGCAGTGAATCCTCTTGTGTTTTACCGAAAAAGTAGGCGCTCCCATTTGACCGAGAAATACGATAATCGGAATGAATGTTGACGGTCCCTACCCGTTGAATGGATTCGATTTCGACAGTTACTAATTCCGGAATGTCGATTGATTCTTCAGATAAGCTTTCATTAGGTCCGTAAGGAAACAGAGGAAAATAAACGATATTGGATGGATTGGATTTAAAGGCCCCAGATTCCGTTAGTTTTTTATAATTAGGCCGAGTAAGCCGACCATTGTTTAAAAATTCTTCTTCCGGATAGTAGCGAAAGATTGGAAAATAGTGTTTACCCTCAAAATGAAGGTAAATTGGAAGATTGTTACACAATAAATTAGCTCCAAGCCCGATAAAATAGATAAAAACAAGAAGCAAAAATGACCAATAGGAGCGCTTCATATCCTTGAAGCGTTGTAGCCGCTTACGGGTTATCGGATTAAGAATTATGCGCATTGGTCTAATCGGCAGAGAAGGTTATTCTCGGATCGATCAGAACATAACAAAAATCGGACAGGATACGGCCGAGGAGTCCGAGCAAAGATGTAAGAGCCATAATTCCCATGAAGACCATATAATCTCTACTAATAATTGCGTCCAGGCTAAGGAGTCCCATTCCAGGTATCTCAAATACCTTTTCAATAAGAACCGATCCTGCGAACATAACTGTCATTATACTACCAAAGCCGGTCGCAATTGGTACCAACGCATTTCGGAATGAATGGAACCATATTGCTCGCCGCAGAGTTGCACCTTTTGCCAGAACAGTTCTGACATAGTCCTGTCCAATTTGTTCTAGGAGAGAGTTTTTCATAAGAAGAGTAAGAACGGCGAAATTTCCAATTACATAACATAGAACTGGAAGGAACATGTGGAAAAATTGGTCCTTAACCTTTCCACCGAACGAAAGCACTTCGAAATTATCTGATCGGAACCCCCCTAAGGGAAAGATGTTGAAGAAATGTTCTGATGTCCCAGAGAAGAAAAGTTTGAGCAACATTCCAAAAGCAAAGGCCGGAATTGCATAGCCGATAAAGACAATTATACTGGAAAGAATGTCAAAAGCACTTCCGCTACGAAGAGCTTTAGCAATTCCAAGTGGAATACAAATAAGGTAGGAAAGCACGAAACCAGTAATTCCGAACGTGAGGGAGATTGGAAACCGTTCAACAATAAGCTGCCAGACAGTCTTGTTTGTGTATTTATAGGATGTTACGGTCATTCCCATCCGATGAACCCATAGCCATTCCCAATACCTTTCGAAAATTGGTTTATCAAAGCCAAAATGGGCCTCAAGGGTTTCCCTTTGTTTCTGGGATATAGATTCAGAAGGTAGAACTGACCCTTCCGTCTCTATTCCACCCAACCCACGCATCTGAATCATTAATTGTTCGACTGGACCACCAGGAACAAACTGACAGAGCACGAAACAGCTAATGGTAATACCGATGAAGGTCGGGATGACTAGGAGAAGACGGCGAATGAAGTAGCTGATTCGGTCCATATCAAAAAACCCGATCAGAATTATAGTTTAATTAGTTGGCCTCGAGGTTGGCCTCGAGGCCAACTCCTTGAAACAACTCATCGAATACTATTTTGAAAGACTTTGAGGGAAGGCTATGTCCAGTTTCTTTTGATTCTACGAGATCAGCTTCAGAATCAGGGTCGAGCCACCAATAAGTATAGGCGCTATCCTCATCACCGTACTTATTAAGCACTGAATCAGGCATTCCAAATTTATTCCAATAAAGTAAACGAGTGTAGTTAATATTCCAAAGAAGAATGTAGGGTATATTATTTGCTATAATACCGTCGATTTCACGTAAAATTGCGTTCCGCAGATTAACATCGAAAATCTCTCTCTGCTGATCTATAAGCTGGTCAACACGACTGTTACTAAACCCAGTTATATTATTGCCTGAAGGTCGAACTGCTTCCTTCGAATGCCACATGCTTTCTGGATCCTTCCAGATTCCAGCACCCCACGCAGCCCATGTCATGTCAAAATTGTATTCATCCATATCACGAGCCCAGGCTGCCCAGTCCTTACGATCTATTTCCATGATAATTCCAACATCACGAAGGTCTTCTTTGAAAATGACCAGAAATTTTTCAGCAGCTGTCGACCTAGTTAGGAATTTAATTCGAAAAGTTTTGTCTCCTTTTTCCAGAATCCCTGTAGTTGGATTTGCCTTCCATCCGGCTTCATTAAGTAATCGCCGAGCCTGTTCCTTGTTGAATTCGATAATTGGATTCATGCAAGGATTTGAAGGATTATAGAGATCTTCGTAGTAGGAACGATGAAGAAAATATTGGTTGTGCATCAGAGTAGCATTCATCGTTCTTCTATCTAAAAGGTGTGCAAGCGCTTTTCTTACTTTAAGATCATCGAATGGTTCTCTCCTCATGTTCATAGCGAAGCCTTGGAATCCAACTGGGTTGTAATTGTAAACTTCCTGCTTTATTATATGATTTCTTTTGAATGCCTCACCGAAGGTTTGTTGTACCCAACGATGTGATGTGTAGACAGCAAAGAAATCGATTTCCCCTTTTCTAAAAGCTTCAAAAGCAGTCTCTCTTTCGGCGTAGAAGCGGAATTCCAGTGTCTGAAAATTTCCAGATCCTTGATTTCGTTTCATATTTTTGGCCCACCAATTATTACGTCGCTCAAGCCGTACGTACTGGCCTTCCTTGATATCCCCAAGTTCGTAAAGCCCCGAGACCACTGGAAATTCAAAATTAATCTTGTTGAAATCTTTGTTAGAGAAAACATGGGCGGGAAGGATGGTAAAAGACCCAAGTGAGAGCAGATTCCTCCAATGAACTTGATTGGCCTTAAACTGGATCCTGCCGTCCTCAAGGTGTTTGGGGGCTTCAAACCTTTCGAGAGATACCTTATGGGGTCCCGTTAGGTTTTCTGGCTTCATAATCGCTTCAAACGTCCACATCACATCGGCAGCTGTGACCGGTTTCCCGTCGCTCCATTTTGCATGCTCGTCTATTTGAAATGTAAAAGTCTTTTTATCCTCGGAGATTTGCCACTCTTTGGCCAAACCTGGCTGGTGACTTAAATTAACGGGATGAATCGAAAGAAGGCTTTCGAACATTAACCCAAACAAACGAGAATTAAGAATATTATTATCAAGGTAATAATTAAAGCTTTTAGGATATTGAGAGGCGAATGCGATGAACTTTCCTCCAACCTGAGCATTATGATCAATAATTGGATTATAGAGATCCTTCCAATCTCTCTCTGGGAAAGTCTTGTATCCTTGTCCAAATGTTTGGACAGCCATTATTATGAGGAGAGAGACTAATGTTATTTTCATTCCTGAATTAGATTAAGCGGAAAGAAGGGGGACAACTTTAAATTATAACCGATGTGTTGAATGGGTACTTGGAAACTGAGGCTAGCCAAAACCCAAAGATGGGGCAGGGCGCTGTTCTAGCATTTTGTGTTTCACTTAATTTATAGAATAAAGCTATTAGAAGTTATAGTTTAACAACTATTAGATTATCTTGGACAACAAAACGCTGTTAAATTGACACCTAGAGAAAGTTCTGGGAGATATTAAATTAATATTTGGACATGGATAATTTCACATCACGGGAATTTAGGGACGCACTAGGAAAATATGCAACGGGCGTTACTGTTGTGACCGCCATCCAGGGGGAAAAGGAGAAAATCGGTATTACGATAAACTCATTCAGTTCAGTTTCTCTAGAACCACCCTTAATACTGTATTCTCTAGCAAAAACCTATCATCACTTCGAGGCCTTATCTTCAGTTAAGAATTTCGCGGTAAATGTTTTGGACGCAAATCAACGTCAGATTTCACAAACCTTTGCCCATGCTGAAGAGAATCAATGGAATAATGTAGGCTTCGAAATTAGTTCTCGTAAGAATTTAATTCTGAAACCGAATCTAGCTGTATTCGAGTGTGTACCCTTCAGTCAAACAGATGGCGGAGATCATCTAGTTATTCTTGGTCGAGTAGTAGGGATATTTTCAGAAGAAGGAGATAATCCTCTCCTCTATTTCGGTGGGAAATACCGAAGCATCAGCCCTATAGATGCTCAATAGGTAATACTAAGTTAAAAGGCATTGGCCTATTCCTACGTCCAAACAAGATGGCTTGTTAATCTTTCCAAAGGATATAAACCAGCTGAAAGAGTATATAAGAAAGGATAGCAATGACGATCCAGATCATCGGCCAAGGCTTCGGATTATGATTTTTAGCAGGAGAGCCTTTATCAAAATTCATTTCGTTTCTTAAGACTGGATTTTTCCTTTGTTCAAGATGTTCGTTTGATAGTTGAGGAAATAATTATGTCATTCTAATTACTTTCAATCCTTACTAATTATCCCGGTTAGGAATTGACTTCATGTCTCGTTGAAGTCAATAAAAGCGCTTCCTGCAGTGTACGAAGGATTAATAATACACTCTAATCCTGTTATTTCATATAGGGAGCTAGATCTGAGAGGTGGATGCCATGCCGTAAATCGGAAGGCAAATCCCTTTTAGAAGGCACCCACTTTTACCTAAAAGAGGTAAATAGAGTAACTTAGTTTCTCCGGCGCAGGCGGGAATTAGAAGCCGAGCTAAAGCTCGGCTTCGTTTTTTTAAGAGAAACCATAAATGCAAATTCCCCATTCCGATGCGAAATCTAAAACTTTTGATTTTTCAAGAATAATAGTTTTCCCAGCTTCAAGACAGGCAACATTGATCTTCGATTTGTGCATTACTTTAAGCGTAGTTATTCCAAAAACAGGAACATCAAAGCGAAAGTCCTGACAAGGCCCAGATGTCTTAATAAAAATCATCTTATCAGTTGTAAAATTTCCGGCCCGACGAAGCATTTCATCGGTTCCTTCAAATGCCTCCACAGCCATCACAGTTCCCTTTCTAATTACTACCCCCTGCCCAATATTCATCTGGCTACACTTTTTTGCAATTTTGATACCGTGGGTGATATGATCTTCCATCATGATTGGAAGACGACCGACCATTAGACCTTCTTCTGTAATTTCTTGGTCAAGGAACGCACGTGCATCTAGAACTTTTACTCCTTCATTTTCAATCTCTCTAGAGATAGCTCCAAAAAGGCTGTGGGCATTTGTTTGTTTTAGGGTCTTTAAGATCTTAAGAGCTCTAAGATCCGGGTGAAGTCCTCGGAATATCCGACGCGGGGTAATTTGCCCAACCATGATTGCATATCCCACCTGTGTTCTCCGTATTGAGCGAATGAGACGGCCCAACTGGCCAACTTTTATTATATCCACCCTGTCTGACGGAAACTTAGAGATTAAATCATGAGAGGTTTCGCCCTCGAATCCTATAAGAAAAACCTTTATACCATGGCTTTGGATAGCCTCAAATGTTAGGCGAGGATAAACGTCCTTCCCGGCTATAATAGCGATCGATCGTTGCCGATCAAACGAAGAGGGAAGAAATTGTGAAAGCAAATTCAAGAAGTGACGATGTTGAGAATCTTTCTTGGCACGTAAATAACCTTCTGGATTCCTTTTCCCGAAAGATGGGGGCTTACCCTTGGATGTTTCTTTGCAACCTCGATAACTTGCTCCTTCTGGGCATCCATCGATATCTTAGAATCTCCCCTGAATTTACCGTTCACCTGGAATACGATTGTCACCTCTTCCTGGATAAGTTTTTGTTCGTCAAATTCTGGCCATGGATGATCTATAATTGAGGATGTTTCTCCTAACCGTTCCCAAACCTCTTCCGCAAAATGGGGTGCAAAAGGTGCTAGGATTTGGCAAAATCGAGAGGCAGTGTCTTTAGAAACAGAAGGAACTTTTTGAAGATGATTTGCGAATATCATCAACTGAGAGACGGCAGTATTAAAGTGGAAATCTAGTATGTCAGAAGTAACCTTCTTAATCGTCGCGTGCAGGAGACGATTTGTTTCTGAATCATCTCGGTCTGCTTGAATCTTTGAGGAGATTTTTCCCTTTCTGTCGAAATAAATCCTCCAAACTCGGCGAAGAAACCTAGAGATGCCTTCGACACTCTGTGTGCTCCATGGTTTGGAATCCTGGAGTGGCCCCATGAACATTAAATAAAGGCGCATGGCATCTGCTCCAAAAAGATTAATAACCTCATCTGGATTGACTACATTGCCGATACTTTTAGACATTTTTGAACCGTCTTCTCCGAGAATCATTCCTTGATGTATGAGACGTTTGTAAGGCTCGGGTTTTGAGACAAATCCGATATCATGAAGAAACATTTGCCAGAACCGAGCGTATAGTAAGTGGAGAACAGCGTGCTCAGCGCCTCCGATGTAATAATCGGGGCCTCCGCCCCAGTAACGGTCTAACTCTTCATCAATTAACTTCGTAGTATTATTCGGATCGATATATCTCAAATGATACCAACAGGAACCAGCCCATTGTGGCATTGTATTCGTTTCCCGCCTAGCAAGAGCCCAATCGTCTCTTGCTAAATCCTCCAAAGAATCAGAAACCGACCGAGTTTCTCCGGTAAGAATGTTGTAATATACATTTACCCAATCGGAAACATTTGCCAAGGGACTTTCCTCACTACCCGATGGTTCAATTATCTTAATCTCTGGAAGATTCAGAGGAAGTTCTGTAGGCGGAATAGGCATAGCGTAACGGCGAATACCATTTTCTTCAAAGTAAACAGGTTCCTTCGGCAAATAGCTTGCCACTTTAGAATCCTCGAACCGTTTCGCTTTTAGATAATCTTCTTCCTTAATCCAAACTATAGGAAAAGGTTCGCCCCAATAGCGTTGTCGAGAGAAAAGCCAATCCCTCAACTTGTAATTAATGGTCTGTTTCCCTTTCCCGGAATCCTTTAAATCAGCAATGATTTTACCTAATGCTATATTAGATTGCATACCGTTATAGGAACCAGAATTAATCATTTTCCCGGTACCAATATACGGCGAAGGTTCTTTGCCCCCACCATCAGTTGTGTCGTTTTTAGATATTACCTCAACAATGGGAAGCCGGTACTTTTTAGCGAATTCGAAATCCCTTTCATCATGAGCGGGAACCGCCATTATTACTCCGGTTCCGTATGTCATCAGTACGTAGTCGGCAATCCATATCGGAATTCTTTTACCGCTAAGCGGATTAAGAGCAAAACTGCCAGTCGGTTCTCCAGTTTTTTCTTTCGCAAGGTCGGTGCGATCCAGATCACTTTTGTTAGAAGCTAGTTGGATATACCGATTAACCGCATCCCAATTCTCGGGTTTTGTTAATTTGGGTATAAGTGGATGCTCGGGTGCAAGAACCATGTAGGTTGCACCAAAAAGGGTATCCGGTCGAGTTGTAAAGGCCTCTAATTTTTCATTAGGACAATCCGTAATTTCAAAAATGATCTCAGTTCCTTCACTACGTCCAATCCAAGCTTTCTGTTGGCGTTTCGTTGAAGCCGGCCAGTCTAATTCTTCCAGTTGGTTTATTAAGCGTTCCGCATAAGCAGTGATTCGGAGAACCCACTGTCGAAGATTCCTTCTTTCGACTGGATGATTTCCACGAAGTGATCGTCCATCTATGACTTCTTCGTTTGCCTGCACTGTACCAAGTGCAGGACACCACCACACAGGACGATCAGCGACATAGGCAAGTCCATGCTTGAACATTTGTAAAAAGGTCCACTGGGTCCACTTAAAGTATTTTTCTTTCGAAGTATCGATTTCTCGTTCCCAATCTATTGCTAAACCGTGGCGTTTTAGTTGGCTCCTAAATCGATCCTTGTTCCTTTCCGTAATTTTGCGTGGATGAATTCCTGTAGTAACAGCATATTGCTCAGTCGGTAGACCAAAAGCATCCCATCCCATCGGTTGAAGGATATTGCATCCGCGAGCTCGTTGGAAACGTGCAAAAATGTCAGGAGCAGTGTAATTCTCGCTATGTCCAATATGCAATCCTTCTCCTGAGGGATATGGAAACATACTTAATACATAGACTCTTTCTCCGTCTTGGAAATCTTTGGCACGAAATGTACCGTTTTCCTTCCAAAAGGACTGCCAATAATCCTCAATCTTAAGGAAATCATATTCTGTACTATTAACTGCCATCTTTTTTAATCCACCAATTTTGGTTCATTTAGCAAACCCGTCAACCGAACAGGTTGTGTCTCAGGCTGTGGGGAATAAACTCAGATACGTTATATACTGGATTTTTAAAATTTATCCAACTGCCTCCATATTAATGATAAGTCGACCTGAATTGGACAATTTTCCCACAAAAGTTAGTTGCCATGAGAGTTTTTTGAAAACGAGGAAGTATTTAATCCAATCTTTACGATAACAGAAATTATCACAAACGGAACCAAAGAAATAAATTTCCATATGGTATAGTAGTTGGTGTCTATTATTATGATACAGGTGAAGGAAATGATTCTTTATCTATGTTAGTTACGAACCTTCTCATTGATTATTCAGGCTATTATTTAATGATGTAGGGTAGGGAATAGGCAATATAGTAAAATATCTTAACGTTCATCTAAACAAATTTCCTCAGTTAAGCGCTATGGACACTTAGAATTATTCTATTAAAAGATAAGGCGAAAAGGAAACAAAACATGGATCAACTAGAATTTCGGAAAAGGATTAAGAGTGGAGAATCATTGCTAGGTTGTGCGGTTGGTTTAAGCCATCCTATGGCTGTGGAAATAGCCGGTTATGCGGGTTTCGACTTCGTGTTTCTCGACACCGAGCATAGCGCGCTTGGCATAACAGAGATTGAGGCTATGATACTTGCTGCTCGGGTTGGGCAAATCGCTGCTATTTATAGAGTAAGACAACTTGATTCCGCAGAAATTGGTCGCGCTCTTGACATTGGGGCTAACGGTATTCTCGTTCCTCACATCAGGTCTGCCGAGGAAGGGCGGTTAGTTGTTGAAGCATCACGGTATGCTCCAATTGGTCGCCGTGGAATGGGACCAGGAAGACAGATCAAATTTGGTTTAACAGATGCGAAAAATTATGTGTCTAATGCTAATGAAGACACTGTTATTGCTTGCATGATTGAAGACCGAGAAGCAGTTGAAGATATAGAGGCAATCGCCGCTGTAGATGGCATTGATGTCTTTAATATTGGAACTTGTGATCTTTCCAATTCGCTCGGTGTCCCATTTCAAACCAGGCACCCTAAAGTAATGGAAGCAATAGAGAGGATCATCGATGCTGCTCAGGCAAACAATATTGCTGTCGGAGTTCCGCCAGAGAGTGCAGAGGAAGTTCCAGAACTAAAGAAAATGGGGTGTAGTTTCTTTGAATGTTGCTCAGTCCAAGAGGTTCTGGCACACGGATTGAGGGAATTTAAATATAGGGCTGATTCTTGAAGTAATCGGGAGGAACAGGCTATAGGTGTAACCTTCACCTAAAAATTAACTATTGGTAAGATAATGTTTTTATTTACTAATTCTGTGGTGTAAACGTGCAACCATCACTGATCCAATAATCTACAATAGACCGATGCTTATAATAGACACACATTGCCACGCTGGAGGAAATTGGTTTGAACCAATTGAGATTCTCGAATTCCAAATGAATCGGTGTGGAGTGAACGGTGCAATTCTTATTCAACATGGCGGCTCATATGATAATTCGTATCTGTTCGAGGAGGCTTCAAAAAGACATGGTCGTTTTAAAGTCGTAGGATTAATAGATCCACAAAGCCCAGATCCGGAAGGGGACTTGGAACGACTAGTGGTAGCGGGCGCTGCGGGTATTAGGTTAAACCCAGATCAAAAATTTAACAACACCAGCACCATCGATCTCTGGATGAAAGCCGGAGATCTTGGTCTAGTCGTAAGTGTGATAAGCAATACCGTCAGGCTTGGGTCCACAGACTTTAAAGATATTATCCAAACGTGTTCTAATACCAATTTTGTAATTGAACACCTGGCTTTTGTAGGAATGGCATCTCCGCCTTATTATGAATACAAGTCGGCACTTGAGATTGCTAAATATTCAAATACCTCGATTAAAATTCCCGGGCTAGCAGAGATTTGCATGCGACCTCCCGTACTAACTTCAGAATTCAAATTTGAAACCATTCCGCCGTTATTTGAAATGGCGAAGGAAGCATTTGGAGTTAAGAGGATGATGTGGGGATCGGATTTCCCTCCATGTGCTGGTCGAGAAGGCTATTGGAATACCTTGAATGGAGTCTGTAATCACCCTGCCTTTCAGAATGGCGATGATGCCGATTGGGTCATGGGAAAGACAGCAGCACGTGTCTGGGGATTTGAGGAAAATCCTGATCTAGACACATCTAAATAAGAATCTTTGTGTCCTTTTTTTGCAAATTTTATGAGATTCTTTCAGGATGCCGTTTGCTTCTATGTTTTTCCGTGTTTTTCGGGTTCCTTTTTGCATGTACAAATCTTATTCCTCCTCTCCTAATTAGAGAACTTATCCAATCTCTAACAGAAGAAATTGAACAAGAATCACGGATCGGAACCTACGGCATAACTTTTAGCCTTCTTGGCATTTATTTGATCCGAGGTTTTAGTCGATACAGTTACGGGAGGTACTCACATATAGCAGCCTATACGGTTCTTCACTTATTAATGGTCCGTACATATCGGCATATTCAACGCCTTCCTCACAGTTTTTTTGCTGAGGAAAGAACAGGGAACCTTATTTCTAGATCCGTGAATGATGTCGAATCCATTGAGGATTTTGTGGCTCACGGTATCCCGGAGACCGTTCTTTCATTCCTTATACCATCGTTGATGATGGTAGTCCTATTTCTTTTGGATACTAGATTAGCACTGATAACTCTACTGCCTATTCCTGTGGTCGGGATTTTGGTTTATCGTTATGTCAGGCAAGTTCGCATTATTTGGCATGATGTCCGATCTCGACTTTCTAACCTGGTATCACAAATAGCGGATAACTTATCCGGAATTTCCGTAATAAAAAGCTTTGTCCAAGAAAAGTCAGCTGCCAGTGGTGTTGAAAAGTACAGTAAAACTTTTCGCGATGCATCAATCCAAGCAAACAAGATCTCGCTAATACCTGCTGGGATAGTCGAAGCCTCCGGAGGAATTGGAATTGTCCTAGTTGTTTGGTTTGGTGGAGGATCCGCTCTCAAGGGACATATATCTGTGGCCGATCTGTTTGTTTTCATTGTCTACCTGGGTCACATCTATCAGCCTTTCCTACATCTAGCATCTATTAACGATGTCCTACAGAAGGCCAGCGCAAGTGCTCACAGGATCTTTAAATTACTGGCTTTAAAACCTGATATTGATGATGCGCCAAATGCCTGTATTCCTAGTGGTGAATTTCAATGGACGGTAAAGTTTCGTGATGTCTCATTTTTCTATAACAAGGGAATTCCCGTCCTTGATGGGATAAACTTCGATATTAATGAAGGCCAAATAGTTGCACTTGTGGGGCATACAGGGGCTGGAAAGTCTACAGTCTCTAATCTCCTTCCTCGGTACTATGACCCGACTAAAGGAAAGGTCCTTTTAGGTGGCCACGATATCCGAACACTTCCTTTAAATTTTGTCCGCAGCAATATTTCATCAGTAGAGCAAGACGTTTTCCTTTTTCATGGTAGTGTTTACGACAATATTATTTTTGGTAGACCAATGGCGAATAGGTTGGATGTTGAACGTGCAGCTAAAAATGCCAATGCGCATGAATTTATTCGTAATCTAGACGACGGTTACGATACTCTTATAGGTGAACGAGGTATCCGCCTGTCAGGCGGGGAGAAACAACGTATTTCTATTGCTCGGTCACTTCTAAAGAATGCACCTATCCTGATTTTTGATGAGGCAACTTCATCTGTTGACTCAGAGACCGAATCTATTATCCAGGAAGCGATTTCCCGTCTTTTGAAAGACAAAACTACCCTGATTATCTCTCATCGACTTTCTACAGTCCGCAATGCTGACCGTCTCATTGTCCTAGAAAATGGACGGATTGTAGAGACTGGCACCCATGATCAACTTCTATCCCAACGAGGGGTTTATTTCGGTATGATTGATGCACAAAATCTGATCTAGGACCGCATTCTAATCGCACATCAAAATAAGGAGTTCATAATGAAACGAATCGGGTTTCTACTGAAAGTAAGAGAAGAGAAGATTGAGGAGTACAAAAGGCATCATGAGAATGTATGGTCGGAGATGCTTGATGCATTACGCCATACCGGTTGGCACAATTATTCCCTTTTTATGCGAAAAGACGGATTGCTGTTTGGATATTTCGAAACTCCTGAGAACTTTCAAAGTGCACTTGATGGTATGGCTAGAGAAGAAATAAATACCAAATGGCAGGACTTGATGGCGCCGTATTTCCAGGGGTTAGACGGCGCTCACGCCGATGACAGCATGCTCGAACTTGAAGAAGTTTTTCATTTAGATTAAAAGTGTGGTTCATACATAATTCTAAATTTCTCAAACAGGGTACTGCGTCATTCTATTTAGAATTTATTCTAAGAAAGTTTATCGCGAACCACAAGATTGAAGAGAAGCCTGGAGGTGTCCCTTAGTCTCGGCAGCGATAGCGATACATTCAGAGAGTTCATAATCTTTGGCGCCGATAACTTCCAGGTTAATTGGTCCACTGAAGTTATGTTCATGGAGGACCCGAATGTACCCAACGAGGTCGATATCGCCTCGACCGTTAGCCTGAAATCTAGGTTTTCCTGGACCGGGGCCTCTGCCTTTACAGTCACGGATATGTACATGTTTTATTCTGTTAACGACGGCTTTAATTGCATTAACAGGATTCTCTTTTGCACGGTGAATATGACTAGGATCCATATCGAGACCAAAGGCAGAAGAATTAATAGCATCAAGCACTTTTAAGGAAGTGGGAGTGTTGTAAATAGCAGTTCCAACGTGGGCTTTGACACAAAGGGTTACCCCGTAGTACTCGGCGCGCTCAGAGAGTTTTCCCAGTTTCTCTATTTCGCTTTCGATTGATGATGGATTATCGGATGACCCACCTGGCCCACAGTTAATTATGGGTATACCGATTGCTACGGCTGCCTGCATAGCAGCTTCCATAGTTCTGAAATCTGTGTTGGGCTGTTCCATTGAAAGCAATTCAAGTTCATAAGTAGCAGAAAGCCGTTTTATTTCCTCTAAGTTTTCTTTCCAACGATCAATAACGAGGTGCTCGCTCATTCCATTAATCGCTGAAATTTCAATTCCATCGTAGCCACACAAGGCTGCATATTTAAAGGCAGTTTCTATATCATAACCGCCAAAAAGTACCGAATTTATGCCGATCTTCATTTAACGTAGTCTGTCCCTAACCCTGAGCTTTAATTTTCAAGCAATGAGAACCAAAGTTCATGAGGAAATTCAATAGACTAAAACAAAAGTTCATTAGATTCATTCGAACATTAAAGGAATCACCTCTCTACAAGTGGACTACGGACCCATTAGACCAACTTTGAATCGCAGCCTCAATAACACGTTGTACATCAAGGGCATCTTCCGCTTTAGCATTTACTTGTTCAGGTAGAGTTTTGTTACTTAGATCAGCCACCCAAGCATCGAGCCTCGATTGAAAGGTTTCTTCAAAACTTCCCATTCCTCCTAGATGTTCGTAGGTTTCCTGTTCGAATGAAAACCGTGGACTAAAGATTAATTTCTCACATGCTTCTTCGATAATAATCCGGGCCTCAGATCCTATGATTTCACAAGTCTCAAGACCCCATGGAGAACTAGGTCCGCCTCCGTCGTAACTCCCATATAAATGACCGATAGTATTATTTTCAAATTGAAGATTAAGATGAACGTTTGACCAGATTTTCCTTCCTTTTCCCTTCTTAAAAAAAGCATTCACTTTTTTTACTTTGCCAGCGAAATAACGCATTACGTCAAGAGAATGGGGATGCAGGGCACGCATGTGGAAATGTTCACTTGTCTCGTTCTTATTATTGATCCACATCCGCATTTGGATGGAATTCATTTCTCCAATGCGTCCATCATCGATCCATTGCCGCGCTAGTTGTGCAGCTGGAGTAAAGCGGTGATTTAAATTGATGCCATAACGAATCTTCTTCTTCTGTGCAAGAGCAACCATCTGTATTGCTTCATCAATATTATTTGAAATAGGCTTTTCACCTAAGATGGCCTTTCCGGCATTGAGTAACTCAATTGTTGGAGAATAGTGGTGGCTACCATTTTCCTGTCCGGAGGTGCAAATACTCGCTGCGTCGAATTCCAAACCTGAGCCAAGAAGATCAGCCACGGAGGAAAAGGAAGGGCAATTATATGTACGTGCCGCATCCTTGGCTCGATCAATAATACAGTCACAGAATGCAATTACATGACTATTGGGATTATTTTGATAACATTCAGCATGTCTTTTACCTATATTTCCTGAACCAATAATTGCTACTCGAATCATAATAATAAATGGGGGATTAGATCTTATAATTAGGAAAAAGGAAAAGATCTGAAATAATTACCTTAATAATTGGTTTATATATCTAAAATACAAATTAGACATAATATATATTGTGCGCCCCGCGTAAGATCCAATTCTATGGTCTATGACAGGAATTACAATTCAGCTCCCCAACGTTTAGAAAATGGATAATATATAAACAGAGCCTTACCTACAACAGCTGTGTTCGGGACGGAACCCCAAATTCTACTATCTGAACTTTCATCAGAATTATCACCCATAGCATAAAAATTATCCATAGGAACACTATCCATTCCTCCGATAGGCAGACGTTTTCGATTTGTATAGCCATGGTATTCGCCTGTTTTATTAGCGTTTAGATTGAATGGAACTGCACCTTCTATTGGCTTACCATTTCGGTAAAGTATCCCATCATCTATTGCAAGGGTGTCTCCTCCTATCCCTACCAGGCGTTTAATATAATATTTATCGATAGGGATTCCATTATTTTGCTCAGTGATTCCATTTATTTTTCGAGTTCTAAATACAATTGGGTCTCCAACTTTGGGAGGGATGAAATTATATGAAAATCGGTCAACGAAAAGGGCATCTCCCGTAAGGATATCAAAGGATAAAAAGGTATTTCCATTTTTTACTTCCTCTCCTGTTTTGAGGAGAATCAGATCTTTTCTCCTAACAATTTCCCTCTGCTGCACTTTTATCCTTAGCCATCGTTCAAAGGCATCTGGGTTAGTAGTTTCCGGAGCATCCGGAAAGAAACGTTCTCGAAGAACCTTATCGAAATTAAATTCGAGAGGCATCTTTATCCTAACCGGTGTTACACCAACATAAATAGTAGCTTCTTTTAAGGTAGTTGGTAAAAGAAGCCATTTTCGGGCAGAAGTTTTTACAGTTGGGAATATTGATTTGATCGCGTTTGTTTTGGAAGCAGAGAAAATGGGAACGAGGATTTCTCCATCATCTGGAGCGACAAATTTATGCTGGTTTGCTCCGTAAGAAAACATCCTAAACATTCGGAGCGGAAATGATGGCTCTCTCTTTTCAGCAGAAATTTTGTAGGTAAGTCCATTGAAAGAAGGATACATTGAATTTGTAGGTATTTTGAATGGTTGAATAAAGAAGGTACGAATACCAATCGCGAGAATGGATGCCACCAGAAGCATCTCAACATTTTCAGCCCAACTCGTACGAGGATAGAGACAGCCTCCTGATTTTCGTAAGTGCTTCTCGAGAAATTGCAAAGCCGGGACGGTTTTCTCACTCGACCGTGTTCTTACAGCCTCGTTAAGCCTCTCCACACCACCACGTAGGCTTTCGATTTCTTCTTGGGTCATTAAGTCCCGCCTGTAATCATGAACCCTTTCAGCAATCCGGAGCAGATTTGTTGACTGATTAAAGAGACGTCGTTCTTTCTGCGATTTTCTAAACATTACTCGGATCCCACTGCATAGATATAGATCCTTACGATTTGAGCAGGCTCATGAAAGCTTCCTGAGGAATAACTACGTCACCTATCTGTTTCATTTTCTTCTTTCCCTCCCTTTGGCGTTCGAGGAGTTTTCGTTTTCGAGTGATGTCTCCCCCGTAGCATTTTGCAGTAACATCCTTCCGTAAAGATCCAAGGGTTTCTCTGGCGATCACGTTGCCACCAATTGCTGCCTGTATTGCTACTTTAAACAACTGTCTCGGTAAGATATCTTTAAGCTTTTCACAAATCACTCGGCCCTTTTCTTCAGCACTTTTCCGATGTACAATTGAAGAAAAAGCATCTACTGTTTCACCATTAACCATTATGTCTAATCTCACAAGGTCGGACGAACGATATTCTGCATGCCTATAATCCATCGATCCGTAACCGCGGGTTATGCTTTTTAGTCGATCGTTAAAATCGACTAAAATTTCATTCAGAGGCAGCGTAGCATTGAGAATTACTCGGGAAGAATCTACGGTTTCGGTTCGGTCGCAGATTCCGCGTTTTTCCATAATCAAGTTTAGAATGTCGCCAATATTTTTGTTAGGTGCATGAATAGAAACCTGGACCATTGGCTCCTTTATTTCATCGATTTTTTCTGCTTCTGGGAGGTTAATAGGGTTCTGCACCTCAATAGTTTCTCCATTATGAGAACGGACTTGAAGTATAACGCTTGGGTAGGTTGAAATGATATCCAGATCGTATTCCCGTCGGATTCGCTCCACTACTATCTCCATATGGAGCAATCCAAGGAAGCCACATCGAAATCCAAAGCCTAGGGCAACTGAAGTTTCGGGCTGAAATCCAAAGGCAGCATCGTTAAGGCGAAGTTTTCCAACACTAGTTTTTAATTTCCCGAAATCACCTGGATCGACCGGGTAGATACCGCTGAATACCATTGGATGAACATCTTTATAGCCAGGCAGCATCTTTTTTGCTGGGTTTATGACACCCGTCATTGTATCCCCTAGATTTACATCCGCTACATCCTTGATGTTTGTTACTACGTAGCCTACCCTACCAGTTCCTAAAGTTTCGGTAGAAGTCATTTGGGGGGTAAAGGTACCAACTTCCTTGATTTCGGCTTCACTTCCCAGGTTCATCATGAGGACACGATCGCCAGGGGTTATTTGGCCAGAAAAAACTCTAATGTAGCATATAACTCCTTTGTAGGGATCGTAGAAACTATCAAATATCAATATTCTGGTTTGCTCACATGATGCCCATCTCGGTTCAGGAACACGCTTCAGGATAGCATTCAACGTCTCTTGCATTCCTTTCCCTTCTTTTGAGCTAACCTCAAGTGCTTCATCCCCAGGGATAGCAAGAACATCCTCAAGCTGCTGGCGAGTACGCTCGATGTCTGCACCCGGTAAATCAATTTTATTAATAATTGGAATTACAGCCAATCCCTGATTAATTGCCTGACTAGCATTAGCAACTGTTTGCGCCTCAATCCCTTGTGAAGCATCCACTAAAAGAAGCGCTCCTTCACAAGCCGCAAGACTTCTTGATACTTCGTAGGAGAAATCCACATGCCCAGGGGTATCGATTAGATTGAGCAAATATTCTTCGCCATCTGGCAACCTATAGTTCATTGCAACAGGATGGCTTTTAATTGTAATACCTCGTTCTCGCTCGAGATCCATGGAATCCAATAACTGATTCTTCATTTCGCGCTTCTCGACGGTATGGGTTAATTCGAGAAGTCGATCCGAAAGTGTAGTTTTCCCATGATCTATATGAGCAACTATACAGAAATTTCGGATATTCTTTATGGATATCATCGGAAGATTATAGTGTTCGGATACCTTTCGTTTACTATCTTTTGAAATCTGAATATTAGATCCGTTGGATAATAATCTTCGGAGAGTGGATTTCGTTTAAAGGCTCCTAGGATGAGAAAGTACCTCTCGCATTCCTCGTCCGTCAAGTAATAGTAACAGAATAATTCAACTGTATTCCTCCACTCTCTATGGTTAAGGAATAGGATTAGAATTTCGTGTTGTCCTCTTTGATTTTTTTAACTAAATGATTAAAATATAATTCCTTATACTTTATCATTTGTTTCTTTGCATATTCAGCGAGAGGATTCTGAGTATAAATTTAAAATTTACATTTCTTGCCAAAAGCACCTTTTTAGAAAATCCTAACTATTGAATCAGAGTATACCAAAACCTATTAATTTAGTATAATAACCGGAATTTACTCTTTCAAAAAATGAGCACAGTTCAATTTTCAGGTACCTACACAGCGCTAGTGACGCCAATGTGCAATGGATCGGTCTCATTTAAAGACTTCGAAAATCTAATTGAATATCAGATCTCGGATGGAATCGACGGTATTGTAGTGGTAGGAACCACCGGTGAATCTCCCACGCTTAGCCACCAAGAGCATTGCGACATTGTAAGTTTTTCAATCGACAAAGTAGCCGGAAGAATCCCTGTGATAGCAGGAACGGGATCAAACTCCACGAAAGAAGCAGTCTCTCTGACGCAACACGCTCACGAGGCTGGAGTAGATGGCATGCTACAAGTAGCACCATACTACAATAAACCGAGTCAAGAAGGCTTAATAAGCCATTTCAGTGCTGTAGCCGAGGTTACGGACAAGCCGATCGTACTCTATTCCATACCTTCTCGGTGCGGGATAGAGATTGGGGTAAAGACAGTTGAGAGATTGCGCTCCCTATATCCTAATATTAATGTAATTAAAGAAGCTGGTGGGAGTTGTGACCGTGTATCGGAGTTGGTTTCTTCCATGGGTGAAGATATCACAGTTCTCAGTGGCGACGATAGCCTTACCCTGCCATTTATATCTGCTGGAGCCAAGGGTGTAATTAGTGTCGCATCAAATCTCATCGTCAAAGACCTTGTTAATATGTGCCGATCTGCACTCAATGGAGATTTAAAACCTGCAACCCAGATCCATCTTCGGTACTTCGATCTTTTCCGTACAATTTTCATCGAGCCAAACCCAGTCCCGATCAAGGCTGCTCTCGAGAATGCGAAAATTATTCTCTCTAGGGAAGTACGTTTACCCCTATGCGAAATGACACAAGATAACTCACGCCGCCTCCAGCAAGTCCTTGATAATCTTGAAATCAGTTCCAATTAGCTGGAAAATTAGAAACTGACAATTGATGTCATTAAAGGTCTTATTGAATGGGGCTAAGGGGAGAATGGGAAAAACAATTTCCGCCCTCGCCAATGAACTCGATTTTGAAATTGTGGGCGCTATGGACTTGGGTGACGATCCCTCTAGAGAAATGTCTAAATGCGATGTTGCGATAGACTTCAGCTCCCATGACTCAATAATTTCCTTAATTGAACATACGAAAAGGGAGCAAAAACCAATGGTTATAGGTACCACTGGTCATACTGAGGAAGAGAGAAATTCAATCGTTGAGGCATCGAAATCTCTTTCCATTGTTTGGGCAGGGAATTACTCTATCGGGGTAAATTTGCTTTTTTACCTTACCGAACAAGCTGCTCAAATCCTTGATACAAGTTACAACCCGGAAATAGTGGAATTACACCATCGTTTTAAAATCGATTCTCCGAGTGGAACCGCAGAAGGGCTTCGGGAAGTGATCGGTGAAACAAGGGGAATTAGTAAAAAAAAGACACGGTTGGGGCGTAGCGGCATTACAGGAGAACGGCCAGATGATGAGATCGGAATGCATTCTCTTCGCGGAGGCGATGCGGTTGGCGACCACACTGTAAATTTTATAGGGAATGGGGAACGGATTGAACTCACCCATAGGGCCTCTGATCGCCGCATTTATGCGCAAGGTGCAGTTGTTGCTGCCAGTTGGGTTGTTAATCGAGAGCCGGGCATTTATTCGATGAGAGATGTTCTGGGAATGAAGTCAGCGTGAATCAATTTCTGCGGCTTACTTTACGATTTCAAAGCTCCAGTTGTTAACTGAATCTTACCCATAGTCCCAATACAATAACTCCCCTTTTTATAACTCCTAGTGATCGCTACAATTAAGGGAACCCTTGTTGAGGCTAATCCCACGATTGCCCTCGTTGAAATTGGCGGTATAGGATACGAAGTCCACATTCCTTTAACGACGATGGAGAAACTTCCATCTCCCGGCGTACAAGTTTTTCTTTACACTCATACAGTATACCGGGAGGACTCACAGGCGATCTTTGGGTTTCATGCTAAGGACGAACGCGATTTTTTTCGCATGCTTATTGAGAAGGTATCTGGAATTGGGCCGAAGATAGCTCTTAGAATAATGAGTAAACTCTCAATCGCGATGCTTAAATCAGCTATAATTTCTTCCGACGTAAGCCTTCTTGCAAAATGTCCGGGAATAGGTGCGAAAACTGCAGAACGTCTTATTATTGAGCTTAAGGACAAAGTGAGCCCATCCATAGCCTCAAATAGTCGATTGCCCCATCAAGGTTTAGATGCGACAAGTTCTACTACTTCACGTGACCTTATGGTTGATGCCATTACCGCACTATCTACATTAGGATTTAAGTTTCCCGATGCTGATAAGGCTATACGTCGTGCATCTCAAGAACTAGGACCTAATGCTACAATCGAAGAGCTAATTAAACAAGCGCTTGGCTGAAGGAATCTGAGACAAGGAAGCAGTTACCTGATATTATTCAAATTACAAACAGCGATATTAATACTGAACCGTAAATCTTCCTGCCTTGGAATTATATCCGGAATTTTTTTTAGTTTCAAAAAACATGGATCGATGTTTTTTCTGTCGTTCAGTATGCAATACTGAAGGGAAGTTTTTTCTAAATCCATACTTGAATCTCAGATTTTCCTTCTGTTCGAACTGCGTTTTTTCGAAAAAAGGATTTATCGGATCACGATTACCAGTCATTACTGACAATTCTGATTCTGAAACAAAAATTTCAGCGTCTACCGGGATAACGGCTTCCAAATCCGATGATTCAAGCTGTCTTACTGTGTTTTCTTTGGTTTCAAATGTACGGGAAACATGGATCGGATAGACAGGTAGTCCCTCTTCCAGTAATGGGGATTTTTGAGATAAAGAGGGGAAGTAAATGAAAAATGCGATCACAACACAAACAGTTCCAATAGCAAATTGAGTCGCAAAAGAGAAATTCCATATCCTACAATTGCGATGAGGTCGGACGTGAATTCGGTTTTCAGATTTACGGAGAACGGAACAAGAGGCCTGATGCAATTGATAATAGGATTTAAATTTCCTACGACGGATTGGAACAGTTCTTAATTCCCTACTAAGCTCACGGAGTTGCTCTTCTCTTATCTCATTGTCGAAGTAGAGGTTTACTAGTTCTTTAAATTGTGAATCTTTCATATGAAATCTACCCCCATTTTCTCACGTAGATTTTCCCTTGCTCTCGCAATTCGACTTTTTACAGTACCTACGCTGATATGAAGTTTCTGAGATATTTCCTCGTATGAAAGATCTTGGACTGTTCGCAATGTGAGAATTTCTCGATGTTTTTCATTTAAATTTCCTATACATTCGGATACTCGATCGACAAATTCTTTGTTAATTGATAAATATCTTGGATCCTCTCCTTCAGCAGGTATCATGTCGATAAGAGTAGTATCTCCACCATCCAGGGCACTTTGTTCTAGAGCAATTGATTCGTGCCGTTTACGTCTTACCCAATACCAATACTTGTTGTGGGCGAGATTGGTCGCGATCTGAAAAAGCCATGTTGAGAATGAAGAATCACCTCTAAATTTCTCTAACCCTCGACGGGCCCTTAGAAAAGCATCCTGAGTAACTTCCTCAGCATCTTCTCGATTCTTAAGCAAATATAGGACTCGAGCATATATTCGGTCCCAATACCTTCCCACCAATGCATCAAATGCTGTATGATCCCCATCTTTGGAACGAGCAACCAACAATTTGTCCAAGGCAATGTCTTTTGTTTTCGATGCCATTTGATTTGAATTTCTTTAATTTTGATTCTCTCAGAGAGAAATGGTTCCATATTCCTTTATTGTTTTAATTAGACGGTGTACCTAAAAATTCATTCAAGATTTTGTGAAATTTTACTGGGAGTCCCTTTTTACAATGTTTAGGGGCTATTCTCTAAGCAGTCTTCTCTTTAAAAAGTGAGAGTTCAGGGTTTATTAAGCGATATAGATTGGTCTCAAATTCTTTAGTAATCGTTTAAAATACCTAATCCATTTCTATCGATTATTTTCTCTATAAAGAAGTCATCCTGTGTAGTATCCCTTTTTCCTTCATTGGCCATTTGTATATAGAGTTCTTAAACGGCATACCCTCCTATTCTACAGGATACCTATTTCTACTTGCCACCAGCTTTAAAAGCCAATTAGTAGTTCCCGCTTGCTTATTAATCGAGAGAGGTCCTCCTTACTTTTGTTCTTTTCCATACTGTCGAATTACCTCTGTTTTCCATTTGGCTAGTTTTTTCTGTAGGCACGTAAATGCTGAAAAGAATTTATAAGGTAGGTTTTATCTGGAATTAGCTGATAGAATTTCGGGTCGATAGCTCAATCGGTAGAGCAGTGGCCTTTTAAGCCATTGGTTCTGGGTTCGAGTCCCAGTCGACCCAAACCTTTTATCGACCACTGACTACAATCCTGTGATTAAATTTGACCGAAAGAGCAACTTGGACCGATTATTTTATTGCAGATGCAATAACATTGAATATACACAGATTCGTGTGGAGATCTAGCAGTTGCCGTTAGTAAATGAACAGGAGGGTTACAGGAATGTTTTCAGTGAGGCGTTTTTTAGAAAGGGTTTGTTGTATCTCTGTTTTGGCAACAATTCTCTCGGGGTGCCAAGTGCGAATCCCTCCTATTCCCGATGACACTGTAGGTGGAGAAGGATCGACCGGTAATATTAGCTATGTAGCTCACAGTGGACAATATGGACCGGATGGAGAAATCCTTTCACCTCGGGATTCGAAATTCAATACGATGACTGGCCCCGGATCTGTACCTGTTCGTGTACTTTCATCCGTTTACTTTGAACTTGATCAAGCTTCTATTGATCCTGCAGAACGCGAAAAATTACGTGAGTCTGCAAATCTGATTCTCGATAATCCAGCATGGAATATACTTATTGAAGGACACTGTGACTGGCGTGGAACTTCCGAGTATAATATTGGCTTAGGGGATCGCAGAGCCAATAGCGTCAAGGAGTACCTTATATCCTTGGGGATTCCTTCAGGACGCGTTGAAACAAGATCAAAAGGTGACCTAGAGTCGACACCAGAGGGAACAGAAGAAGAGATGTCCTACGATCGAAGAGCTGATCTTTTCGAACTTCAATAGAACCTACAGTTCCTAGGTTGAACATTTGTTCTGACAAGCAGATTGCTCTAAAGTTTTTTTGGTCCATTAGATCAGTCATTTCCTCTAATGATATGATTAACTGGTAGCGTATCAGGCCCCCGGGACACGATCGGGCTCCTATAGCAGTGTCAGAGATTCGCAAATGAAGCACCCAACTTGGAACTAATCTCGAATATTGATACCTGAAAGCACAAAATTTTAAGGGGTTTTTTCAACCGCAATTTCGACGATCCGGATAAATTCACGGGAATCTAGAGATGCCCCGCCAATTAAGCCTCCATCAATATCTGGCTGGCTGAGAAGACAAGACGCGTTTTGTGACTTCATAGACCCACCGTAAATTATACGAATTCGATTTGCTATACAGTCTGAAAACATACGGCTAAGAATATTCCGGATTCTCTTATGGATCTGTTGAGCTACCTTGGGAGTTGCATTTTTTCCTGTTCCAATAGCCCAGATTGGTTCGTAGGCAATAATGATCTTTTCGGCTGATCTCGGATGAATGGATGCCAAGCCAGACTTTACTTGGTGTTCAATTAATTCCTCAGTTTTACCCTCTTCTCTTTCTTTAAAAGACTCACCTACACAGAGAATAGGTTTTAGATTATTCCCTAATGCTGTTTTCACTTTTTCGTTAATAACAGAGTCGCTTTCAGCAAATTGATTACGACGTTCGCTATGCCCGATAATGACGAAGCTACAAAATAGACTGCGAAGCATACCGGCAGATATTTCACCTGTATAGGCGCCACTAACAACCTGATGCATGTTTTGAGCACCCAGGCGGATATTGGAATTTTTGACTAAGCGAGAAAGTGACTCAATCGCTGTAAAGGGCGGGCAAACGGCAATAGAAACCTCGGAAAATTGACCAACTTTAATATTTATTTCATTAAATAGCTCAATAGCTTCAAAGGAAGTATTGTGCATCTTCCAATTTCCTACAATAAGGCTCCTGCGGACACTATTCTCCATTGAATGATAAAATCTAGATAATTATCGGATTTATTCTTTTTGAACCGGGAACGCGATTTTAAAATACGTAGCAAGGGTTATCAATCTATCCTGTGCAACACCCTCACTCCTGGTAGTTCTACCCCTTCCAGAAATTCAAGAGCAGCACCTCCTCCTGTACATATATGGGTGATTTCATTCTCATAGCCGCTGCTCTTTAAAGCCTTAATCGAATCACCGCCGCCGACTATAGATGTAGCATTCGTGTTTGAGGCAATTAGTCCAGCAATCGCTAAAGTTCCATTTCTGAATTTTTTATTCTCAAAGATACCAAGAGGCCCATTCCACAAAATTGTTCGTGCAGACTGAATGCGTGATTTATAAGAATTAATAGTCTCGGGGCCTATATCTACCCCAATCCAACCTTTTTGAATCGAACCCCTAAGGATCTTATTCCCAACTAATTCTTTTCCAAAGTTAACCTTCCGAGAAACGACATGATCAAGAGGAAGGAGCAGCTCTGTTTCTTGATCCATTGCCGTTTCAATAGCACCGGATGCTACATCGATTTGATCTGGCTCCCAAAGACTGTCTCCGACTTCATACCCTTTACTAAGAAGAAAAGTATAGGCCATTGCCCCGCCAATCAGAATAGAGTCTGCTTTCTTAAGAAGTGTGCTCACAACTTTGATTTTATCGCTGACTTTGGCCCCGCCTAGGATCGCAACAAATGGCCTTTCGGGATTCCTCGTTTTTTCACCGAGGTAATTCAACTCACTTTCCATAAGGAATCCAGCTACCGCTTCAGCAACATGATTAACGATCCCATGAGTAGAGGCATGAGCGCGGTGTGCGGTGCCGAAGGCATCATTTACATATACCTGTGCAAAACGGCCAAGTTCTTTACTAAATTCCGGATCGTCCGCTTCCTCTTCAGGATGAAATCTGAGATTTTCTAAAAGAAGGATTGATCCTTCTTGCATCTTTTCAGCAGCAGAAAATGGTATGGTTCCCACGCACCCTTCTATAAATGTTATAGGCTGACCCAACTTTTTTGCTAGGTTCGCTGCTACTATCCGAAGAGATAATTCAGGTACTGACCTTCCCTTAGGCCTACCAAGATGGCTAGCAAGAATCACTTTTGCTCTCTGACTAACGAGATAGCGGATCGTAGGAATAGCTGCAGAAATCCGTGTATCGTCCACTATTTGTCCATCATCATCCATAGGTACATTAAAGTCCACCCGCACAAATACTTGCTTCCCTTGTAGCGGTATATCTTTGATTGTTTTTATTCTAGTCACTTGGTTAAACCCCTAAAGAAGATCTACACATTGTGACAATATTAAGCGCTAGACTTGGAGTTTGGCACTGGACAGGAATAACAAATCAAATTGATAAGCAAAAGGATAATTCCTTAATCTAAATCGACAAATCATCTCAAACCTCAATATTCTCCTTCTTTGTCATACCAGCTAAATCGATTTGAAGCAGGTATTGTGTTGCTTTAAAGTAGTGATAAATCCTCTTCTCATAGAAAATGAAGCCATAAATTCTTGATGTCCTTTGATAAAAGGAAAGCCGAGTTAAAAAAACCCAAACTGCTCGTTGCGATATCGGGGGGGGTGGATAGTTCCGTGGCAGGTGTTCTCTTGAAGGAGCGAGAATACAATATTACGGGAGCTTACATAAGAACTTGGATGAACGAATATTCTATTTCAGCTAATTGTCCCTGGCAAGAGGAACTAGATTTAGCACGTAGAATAACTCAAATAATCGGAATACCATTCCACCTTGTAAATTTGATTGGCGACTATCGTGAAAAAGTCGTACAATATCTTTTGGATGGCTATAGTAGGGGTTTTACACCCAATCCAGATGTTATATGTAACCGCGAAATAAAGTTCGGTTGCTTCCTAGACTATGCCCTTCAAAATGGCTACAATGGAGTAGCTACTGGGCATTATTGTCGGAAGACCGAAAACGACGATGGGACATTTAGTCTTTTTGAAGGGAAAGATAAAAACAAGGACCAGTCTTACTTTCTGGCCCTTATTTCTCAATATCAACTTAGTCATTCGGTTTTTCCGCTGGGAGATCTTGATAAGAAGAAAGTCCGTCAACTCGCTCGAAACAACATGCTCCCAAATGCAGAACGAAAAGACAGTCAAGGGATTTGCTTTCTCGGAAAAGTTAAAATAAACGAGTTTCTTGAATCGTACATACCCGATAATCCGGGTGAGATTATTAACATCTCTGGCCAGAAAATTGGGACCCATAAAGGTTTACATCGCTACACACTAGGACAACGCAAAGGCATTGGAATTCCTTCCAATACCTACAATGAATCCTATGTAGTAATCTCTAAAAACCATACCCAGAACCAACTAGTTATTGGATTTGATCGATCTTCGTCTGACGGTCTCTATGGAAGGAGATTCCGAATTAATAACTTAAACTTCTTAAATCAGCCCCTCGACAATAATGATAAGCTTTTATCTAAACCTCGCTATCGGGATCCTTCAACCCCTATCCTCTTTCGCCAGACCGGGACTGCAGAAGCAGAAATTGAATTTAAGTTGCCTCAACGAGCATTAGCACCAGGTCAAATATGTGCTTTATATGACGGTGAAAGACTTGTAGGCGGCGGTACATATTATTAATAAACTTCATAAAGGATATTAGAACAAAACAATTCAATCTCCATAATGAGATCTTTCCTTTATAGTCCTCATCTAATATAGCAAACGGAGTACAGATCTACTTGGGTTTCTCAGGCTTAGAATAAAATGAATTTAAATTCTACCTTTTAAGCCTGAGAAACTCCAGTCACTGTGACTAATTAGAGTGTGAAAAATTCCTATGAATTTCCTTGGGAGAACTCAATCACCCCTAACCACATTGTACAGAAATCCCTTTAACTCCATAATTCCCTTTCCTGTTTTACAGGAAATAGGAAAGACAGGAATATCGCATTTAAGCAGAAAACTCTCAAGGTTTTCCCGGCTCCCACTAAGGTCCATTTTATTTGAGACGATCAGTCTAATTTTGCCACCTAATCCAGATTTAAAAAGTTCGAGTTCCTGCAGGAGGGTCTTATATTGGTCTCCTACCTTACGCCCATCAATTTGAGCCATATCAATCACCAATAGAAGTCCATGGCAGCGTTCAATATGACGCAAAAATTGATGTCCTAATCCCCTATTCACATGAGCCCCTTCAACCAATCCAGGTATATCTGCTAAAAGGAGACGATCGAAATTTTCTTCATACTCGATCACACCAACATGTGGATTTAGAGTAGTAAACGGGTAGGTGCCAATCTTACATTGAGCCCGAGTCAAATGATTCATAAGTGAAGACTTTCCAGCATTCGGGAACCCAATGAGCCCAATGTCGGCAATTGTCTTAAGGACTAGTCGATATCTACCTTCGGCTCCAACTTCACCCATTGTCGACCGGCGTGGAACTTGATTTATTGAGCTTTTAAAACGTATATTGCCCAATCCCCCTTTGCCGCCTTTTAAAAGATACGAACGATGTCCGTGATCAAGAAGTTCAGTCTTCGATGATTCATCTGAAATCTCTGTTGCTTCCGTCCCAGGGGGGATCCTGAGAATCCGATCGTCGCCGTTTCTTCCATTTTTATCACCACCCTGACCATTAGTTCCATTTTTCGCTATAACTTGAGAGTTGTACTTGAATTCGGACAAATCAGCTACGTTTTCATCACATTCAAGAATTATATCCCCTCCATTTCCACCGTCGCCACCGTCAGGTCCTCCTTTCGGCCGATGCCGTTCTCGTCGAAAACTAACGCATCCATCTCCTCCTTTCCCCGCACGCAGTTGAATTTCAACTTCATCCACAAACATTTTAAGCTAATATTTATAGTGCGTAGGTTTAAACGGGCCTTCGGTTGGAACACCAATATAAGAAGCTTGATTGTCCGTTAGAATTGTTAGTTTGGCACCGATCTTTCCGAGATGTAAACGTGCTACTTCCTCATCAAGATACTTAGGTAGGATATAGACCCCTGGGGAATATTTTTCTAAATTCTCCCAGAGATCCATCTGTGCCAAAACCTGGTTAGAGAAGGAATTCGACATAACAAAAGACGGATGTCCAGTAGCGCAACCGAGATTTACTAGCCTGCCTTCCGCAAGCAAATAAATTGAATGACCCTCTGGAAAATGGTAACAATCAACTTGTGGTTTGATGGTTTCCCTTAATACACCCGGTGTTTCATTCAACCGAGAGACTTGAATCTCGTTGTCGAAATGACCAATATTCGCGACGATGGCTTGATCCTTAAATCCCATCATGTGTTCCAAAGTGATAATATCCTGGTTTCCTGTAGCGGTAACATATATATCACCCTTTCCAAGCGTCTCTTCGAGTGTTGTAACCTGAAATCCCTCCATGGCAGCTTGAAGAGCACAGATTGGATCGACTTCTGTGACAATTACTTGAGCTCCTTGGGATCTAAGAGCTTGCGCACATCCCTTTCCTACATCCCCGTAGCCGCAAACGACGGCCAGTTTTCCCGCTATCATTACGTCAGTGGCTCTTTTGATTCCATCAATAAGAGATTCCCTACATCCGTAAAGATTATCAAATTTAGATTTTGTTACTGAATCGTTAACATTTATAGCAGGAACCAACAGGCTCCCGTTCTGCTGCATCTGGTAAAGACGATGCACCCCAGTTGTGGTTTCCTCGGACACACCCTTCCACTCTTTAACAACGCTGTGCCAATGTAATGGATTTTCTATCCTGACCCGTTTTAGAAGGTTCTTAATAACCTTTAACTCTTCATTGTCAGATGGTTCGTTAACCCAATTGCTTCCCTCCTCGTATTCGAAACCACGATGGATTAGAAGAGTCGCATCTCCCCCATCATCAACCACAAGCATAGGACCTTTTTCATCTGGCCAAGTAAGGGCCTGGTAAGTACACCACCAGTATTCCTCAAGGGTTTCACCTTTCCAGGCAAATACTGGTGTATCTCCAAGGGCTATTGCGGCGGCAGCGTGATCCTGCGTTGAGAAAATATTACAACTAGCCCAACGAACATCCGCCCCTAGGGCCTTTAAAGTCTCGATTAGCACAGCGGTCTGAATCGTCATGTGCAGGGACCCCATAATCCGCACTCCAGACAAAGGCTTTTGATCCGAATGCCTTTCCCGGATTGCCATGAGTCCCGGCATCTCTTTCTCAGCAATAGAAATCTCGCTTCTTCCCCATTCTGCGAGAGAAATATCTTTTACTTTATAGTCTTGGATGAGGTCTGTGTCTGTTGTCATTCGTTTCCTTTATCCAATAGCCGCCTTTTCCAATTCCTTGGCCTTAGCGATACTCTCCCAAGGCAGTCCACGTTTTGCAAAATGTCCATAATTAGTAGTCTTTCTGTAAATAGGCCTAATCAAATCCAACTGGCCAATAATATCTGCCGGTTTGAGACTGAACACTTCTGAGATCGCAGATGCAATTATTTCGTCTTTGATCATTCCAGTTCCAAAAGTTTCGACATGAACACTTGTTGGATCGGGATGACCGATCGCGTAGGCCACCTGTATTTCAACCCTTTCAGCCAATTTTGCTGCAACCACACATTTAGCAATCCATCGGCACATGTAAGCCGCTGAACGATCGACTTTTGAAGGGTCCTTCCCACTAAAACATCCGCCACCATGTCTTCCCCAACCTCCATAGGAATCCACGATTATTTTACGACCGGTCAAACCACTGTCACCTTCTGGACCGCCAATCACGAATCGCCCTGTTGGATTAACTAGAAACTCCGTTCTTGAATTTAGGAGTGATTCAGGGAGGACTTTGCGGATAATCTCATCGATACAGAATTTTCGTATCATCCGATGAGTAGAATCTTTACTATGCTGAGTTGACACCACCACAGATGTGATTGCCTTGGGTCTCCCATTCTGGTATCTGACTGCCACCTGTGATTTGCAATCAGGACGAAGCCAACTGATTTTATCAATTTTCCGGACATGCGCTAGCCTCCGAGTAAGTCGATGGGCAAAGGTTATTGGTGCCGGCATTTTTTCTGGTGTTTCATTGCATGCATAACCAAACATAAGTCCTTGGTCGCCAGCCCCCTGTTCCGCCGTCAGTTTCCCCGGAGCTTTAGATGCATTTACACCTTGTGCTATATCGGCGGACTGACGAGTTAAGAGATTGGTAATAAATACTCGATCAGCATGAAAACTGTCATCCTTATTTGTATAACCTATCTCTCGGATCGCCTTACGCACCACAGCTTCGTAGTTTACATTAGACTTTGTCGTAATCTCGCCTGCCAAGATCACGGTGTTACTTTTAACAAGTGTTTCACATGCCACACGACTTCGCCGATCATCAACCAAGCAAGCATCGAGAACGCTATCTGAGATATAATCTGCGACTTTGTCCGGATGCCCCTCCCCTACAGATTCCGATGAAAATATAAAATTATCTGGCATTTTATTCCTTCTCCAATCGAGAGACTAGTTGCTCTTGTTCGGAAACCATCTCCTTTGGGAGATATTCCCCTAGTTTTGAAAAAAAATCTTGATGACGAGAAGCCTCTACACCCATCGATGAATTTGTGATTTTCATAAGTTCATTCCATCTTTCTTCAGTGTAGTCAAGCCCCTCAAGATTCATGTCTTCGAACCTAGGTATCCAGCCAATTGGTGACTCAAGCCCCTGGGCTTTACCTGCTATCCTATCCGCAATCCATAAAAGAACTCGGATATTGTCTCCATAACCAGGCCAGAGGAATTCACCTTTTTCGTTCCTTCGAAACCAGTTAACATGGAATATTAATGGAACTGGATTAAGTCCTGATACCATATTCAACCAATGTTGGATGTAATTCCCAATATGATAACCGCAAAAAGGAAGCATAGCCATAGGATCCTGTCTCATTTCTCCAACGGATCCTTCTGCAGCCGATGTCATTTCTGATCCCATTGTTGCACCCAAATAAACTCCGTGTTTCCAATTGAATGCCTGGCATACAAGAGGAATATCGTTCATCCTCCGCCCTCCGAAAATAAAAGCACTAATTGGTACGCCAGAGGGATCATCCCAAGCAGGATCAATAGTCGGGCATTGAGATGCTGGAGCTGTGAAACGTGAATTTGGGTGTGCCGCAAGTCGCCCGCATTCGGGAGTCCATTCATTCCCCTTCCAATCAATCAGATGGGCAGGTGGTTCATTAGTCATCCCCTCCCACCAAACATCACCATCATCCGTGAGTGCCACATTTGTGAAAATTGAATTCTCACGAAAAGATTCCATCGCATTGGGATTTGTCTTATAAGAGGTTGAAGGAGCGACACCAAAGAATCCCGTTTCAGGATTAATTGCATAAAGTCGGCCATCTTTCCCCTTCTTTATCCAGGCAATATCGTCACCAACGGTAGTAATTTTCCATTCAGTGAAATTATCTGGAGGAATCAACATAGAGAAATTTGTTTTACCGCAAGCGCTAGGGAAGGCAGCCGCAACATAGCTCTTCCCTCCTGCTGGAGACTCTATTCCTAAGATAAGCATATGTTCTGCAAGCCAGCCTTCATCTTTTCCCATGCAGGAAGCAATGCGTAGGGCGAGACACTTTTTCCCTAATAGAGCGTTCCCTCCGTAACCACTACCATAAGAAAAAATCTTTCGTTCTTCAGGAAAATGAACAATGTAACGATTGTCTAAATTGCAAGGCCAAGATGAGGAATCCTCCCCTGAAGTGATAGGGGCTCCGACTGAATGCAAACAGGGAATAAAAACCCCATCTTCTCCAAGGGCATCTAAAACCTCACCACCAATTCTCGTCATGATTCTCATGCTGACAGCAACATAAGGAGAATCCGATACTTCTACCCCAATCTGTGAAATGGGTGAAGAAATGGGGCCCATGCTGAAAGGGATTACATACATAGTGCGACCCCTCATACATCCCTGGAATAGTCTTTCTAGTGTTTTCTTCATCTGATCTGGATCCACCCAATTGTTGGTCGGACCTGCTTCAGATTTTGTTCGACTACAAACGAAAGTCCGATCTTCAACCCTGGCAACGTCGCGGGGATCCGATCGACAAAGATAACTATTTGGTCTTGTTTCGGGATTCAGACGAATGAATGTTCCGCTTTGTACCATCTCCTCACAAAGAGTATTATACTCCTCCTGAGAACCATCGCACCAATGGATTCTTGCTGGTTGGCATTGAGTCTCCAGATCCTCAATCCATTTATTCAATGCAAAATGTTTAGTTGCGGACTCAGCCTTAGTCCTTTGAACTTCCATTTTTATATTTTCCTTCAGGTTATATTGGAGCTGAAATTCCCGCTTTTACCTACCAGCATAAGGGATGCCCTTTTTCCTAAACATTTAATACGCGATACGAATTTAATCGGAAGATTGCAATGATTGTTGCCCACACCAAGGTGCGTGTAAGATATGCTGAAACTGACCAAATGGGAATTGTTTATCACGGTGTTTACCTAACATGGTTTGAGGTGGGAAGAATCATTCTCCTTGATGAGATTGGTCTCCCCTATCGAGAACTAGAGAATGCGGGATATCGCCTTCCGGTACTTGAGGCCAATCTTAAATATCTAAAACCTGCCTACTTCGATGATATAATTAAAATAGAAACTTTGATTAAAAATCGGCCTTCAGCAAGAATCAAAATTGAATACCATCTTTTCCGTAAAGATGAACTGATCTGTAGCGGATATACAGGTCATGCTTTCATAACCGACAAAGGTAGGGCGACGCGCCCACCATTAACTTTCGTTGAAAAAACTTCCCACCATTTCAACTGACTGCGAATTGGAGTTTAAAATTCTAAAACCACAACATATATTAATTAGGTAAAACATTATCTCCCCTGAATTTCAGCAGCAATGATTCCATTAATTTTTGATGTTGAGATACAACATTAAGATTTTATCTGGTCAGAATAAACCTCGGAAACACAAGCTGCAACTTCTTGAATGTCAAGGTCATCTGTAGATATTTTGACATTGAAACTCCCATATGCATCCTCCCGCTCCAATATTAGGTTTTTGATTCGGTTTTCTGGGTCCGAAGTATTCAGAAGTGGCCGGGTTTGATTATTCGAAGTGCGCTGAAGGATCGTCTCAACCGATGCATAAAGACACACAACAACACCCTTCCGAATCAGGAGTTCAGGCAATTCCGATTGGGTAATCATTCCACCTCCACAAGCTACCACACACCCCGAATTCGGATGCCCTTCAACAATAAAATCGCGTTCTAACTTACGGAACGTAGCTTCACCTGATTTCTCAAATATTTGTGAAATTGTCCGCCCAACTGAGTTTTCAATTTCGCGATCCGAATCTATGAAAATCATTCCCAAGCAATCTGCTACCAACCGACCGACTGACGATTTACCTGTCCCCATAAAGCCAACAATATAAAGATTCGGCCGTTCTTTTTTCTTTGAGCACATGGTAATAGATTAAGTTCAGAGTTTGGAGATTTCTCCCGTATTCACTTGCTGTTGTTTCCAATTATGCCGACGATAGAAGAATGAAGAACGACACAGTGGAGGCTACCATTAAAGCTGTAGTTCCAGTTCCTAATGGATATGCTATATTTCTCGGTCCTAGGGAAAAGACTATAATGATCCATGTGGATCTTTTTATTGGGAACGCAATCACTATGGCAATTAATGAGGAAAAAAAAGAGAGACCACTAACTCACGACCTTATTGTTAGTATGTTTCAGGGACTCGGAATCGAACTTGAACGTATTGTTATTTCTGAAATGAGTAACGATACCTTCTTTGCTCGTATCATTTTGCGGATGGAAAACGAATTGGGCTGCAAATTTCTAGAAATCGATGCCCGTCCAAGCGATTCTCTAGTGCTAGCCCTACAACGAAAACGACCGATTCTTGTAGCGAAAAATGTGTTGGATGGAACTGAGGACATGACTCAAATTCTAGAGAAAATTTCCAAGCAGGACGGCTAAAAGCATTTTACTATCTGGATAAACAACCCGAACTAATCGACTTAAGTCAATTTTTCCAACGAATATAAAAGACAACTGAAACGGTTTATTCTCTTAAAAACCTTCGAAGGTAAGTCGCAGTGTATGATTCTACTGTTGTGGCAAATTCGCTCCGGGTTCCAGAATAGAGTAATTGGCCTCCCTTCTCTCCGCCCTCTGGACCTAAATCTACAACCCAATCTGCTACATTGATTACATCTTGAAGGTGTTCAATTATGATAATTGTGTTCCCTGCGTCGCGTAGTCTGAAAAGCAAGTCCATTAATTTCTGTACATCTGCCCAATGAAGTCCAGAGGTCGGTTCATCAAGCAAGTAAAGAGTGTCCCCTTGCTGGCGCTTACTCAACTCGAGCGCTAATTTTATCCGTTGAGCTTCACCACCCGAAAGTGTATTGGAGGATTGGCCTAGACGCAAATATCCCAAGCCAACTTCCTCCAAAGTTTTTAACTTTTCCATAATCCGAGGTTGTCTGCTAAACAGCTCAAGAGAATCTGAGACCGTTAACTCCAGAACATCTGCAATGTTGTATCCCTTGAATCTCACATCCAAAGTTTCACGGTTATAACGGTTTCCCAGACAACTTGGGCATTCGGTGTAAACATCCGAAAGAAACTGCATGTCGAGACGAATCATCCCGTCTCCTCGGCAACGCTCACATCGGCCACCCATAACATTGAAACTAAATCGTTTGGGTTTGTAACCTCTTATTTTTGAAAGGGGGCAAAGGGAAAATAAATTTCTAAGCAGGTCGAAAAGTTTTACATATGTGGCAGGATTCGATCTGGGACTTTTACCTATGGCTGATTGGTCAATTCTGATTACTCTCTTGAAATTATCAAACCCATCAATTCTTCCATATGCACCAGGAACGACTCGAGATCTATTTAATCTCAAGGCAGCTGATTTGGCTAAAATATCGTTAACTAGAGAACTTTTCCCAGACCCTGAAACTCCGGTTACACAGGAGACCAATCCGACAGGAAACTTGACGTCAAATCCCTTGAGATTATGACAACGTGCACCATATATGCGAAGCCAACGATCTGATGGAGATAAATCATCAGCATTCTTATAGACTGCTGAACGACCACTCAGGTACTTCCCCGTCAGAGATTGCTTTGATTTTTCTGCCTCCTTAGGAGTTCCTTGGAAAACTAATTGACCACCTGACCTTCCAGCACCTGGTCCCAATTCAATCAGATGATCAGCAGCGCGAATTGTTTCTTCATCGTGTTCCACAACAATCACGACATTACCCCTTTCCTGAAGATCCCGTAGGTTAATTAGCAACTTAGCGTTATCATGGGGATGCAAACCTATAGTAGGTTCATCAAGAACGTAAACTACCCCAACCAAACCCATTCCAAGTTGAGTCGCAAGTCGTACCCTTTGGGCCTCACCACCGCTTAATGTGGAATAGGGTCGATCTAGAGAAAGGTATCCAAGGCCTACTTCCTCTAGGAAACGCAAGCGTTGATCCAACCCAATCACTGCTTCTGAAAGCTTTTCTGCCACTCCAACCGTATTTTGGAAGTCGCGAACTAGACGCAACCCATTCGCAATCGTGCATTTCATGAAATTAGGGAAGCTGGTTCCGTTCAAGAAAACCGAACGGCTTAAATCATTTAACCGTTCCCCATTGCACGTCGGACACTGGCTAGAAACCTGATACGATAGAAGACGCGCTTTGAGCCCTTCGCTAGAGGTCTTACCTCTGATTTCGTCTAATTCTGCGACGACTCCTTTAAATGGCACCATCTCAGATTTCCGATTCCCTCCCCTTAGCTTAAAACTGAAAAGTCTACTTCCGGTTCCGTGAAGTATTTGGTTGCGAATCTCGTTATCCAGGTTTTTCCAAGGAACTTCCGGATCAAATGGAAGTTGCTCAGCCAATTGTTTCAAGAGGGCATTATTTCGAATAACCATTCTTTTTGATCCAAATCGAAATGGTTTAATAGCCCCCTTTTTTACGCTCTTTTCAGGATCTGGAACCAATAGCGAATCAGAAAATTGACGAGTCTCTCCCATTCCACCACAGGTAATACAAGCGCCCTCTGGACGATTGTATGAAAATGACTTGGGTAAGATCGGTTCGTAAACCCGACTACACTCAACGCAGGCAAGATCCTGGCTCAAAACAAATTCACATTGATCCAGATCCCCACTACTCTCTACAACGATAACTGCTTGGTTGTTTCCTTCTCGAAAAGCAAGTTCCAAGGAATCAGCAACACGGCTACGTTGATCCGTCCTCAAGACAATCCGGTCGATTACAATCTCTACAGGTATTTCTAAAGGCGAGTACTCTATTAAACCTTTGTTATCTAGATTTTTGATTTCACCTCCAATCCGTACCCTCTGAAAACCTCGTTGTTGTAATCTCGGCAACTCTTCGCGAAGAACAGCTGCTTTTGCTTCCAAATAAGGAGCTAAAAGCATTATTCTGCTGCCCTCTGCCTCCTTGAATATCCTATCGATACATTGATCAAGTGACCGTCGTTCAATAACACCACCATCTAATGGACACTTAACCGTTCCCCCGATAGCCCAAAGGAGACTAGCGTAGTCGCTAATTTCCGTTGCTGTAGCTACAGTACTACGAGGATTAACCCCTGTCCCCGTTCTCTGCTCAATGGCTATTACGGGAGAAAGCCCATGTATAAAATCCACATCAGGATTTTTTACTTGCTCTAGAACTTGACGTGCCTTTGTAGAGAGACTGTCAATGTATTTACGATATCCTTCCGCATAAACAGTGTCAAAAGCAAGGGATGATTTCCCTGAACCACTAACTCCAGTAATCGCTATAAAGCTGTCTCTTGGAATACGCAATTCAATGTTGGCAAGATTGTGCTCGCGTGCACCCTTTATGTGAATGAATTTAGACTCTCCTTTCTCAGCACTCATTATTGGTCGCAAAGATAAATCACTTCATCGTTGAGTTTCAGTATGAATGAATCAAAACCCAAGCTATACGTCAAACAGGGCTGCCCATGGTGCAGTCAGGCAATTCGATTCCTGCAAGATAAAGCTATCGATGTAGATCTGCGTGACGTAAACAAAAGTTCCACTGATTTCCAGCGGTTGATCGAGATCAGTGGTCAAACACTTACTCCGACACTTGAATTCGAAGAATTTATGGTTGTCGACTTTAGTGTGCCAGAATTTATTAGGGCCATCAACGAAAGACCCGACGTGAAGCGAAAACTCGGGATAGGCCCAAACTTTGATCAAACCTAACAACAAAAAAGAAATAGGATTGTTTGATATAAGCGATAGCCAAAACAGAATGGATCACTCCAAACAGTATAGCCTACATTTGATCAACAATTGTCCTGGCAAATTCGGAACACTTAACCTCTTTCGCACTTTCCCTAAGTCGGGCAAGATCATAGGTCACAGTACCTTCACTAATGGTATTCTCAAGTCCCTTTATGATCAGATCTGCCGCTTCGTGCCAACCGAGGTATCGAAACATCATCTCTCCAGATAAAATAAGTGAACCAGGATTTACCTTATCTTGCCCTGAATACTTTGGTGCAGTGCCATGAGTGGCTTCAAAAATCGCATGCCCAGTATCATAGTTAATGTTTGCTCCTGGAGCCATTCCAATACCTCCAACTTCCGCCGCTAGTGCGTCGGATATGTAGTCCCCATTAAGATTCAGAGTAGCAATTACATCATACTCCGATGGTCGCGTCAAAATTTGCTGAAGAAATGCATCAGCAATAACATCCTTAACAATGAGACCATTCGGTAGTTGGAGCCAAGGACCACCGTCAATTTCCTGAGCCCCAAATTCCCGTTTCACAAGATCATACCCCCAGTCACGGAAAGCTCCTTCCGTAGATTTCATGATATTCCCCTTGTGAACTAAGGTCACGCTGTCGCGATTCTGTTGCAGCGCGTATTGTACCGCTGATCGAACAAATCTAGAAGTTCCCTCAATCGAAACTGGCTTTAATCCAATTCCTACTGACGATGGGAATCTAATCTTGCGAAACTTCTCAGGGAATCTTTCCAAAAGAAACTTCTTCAATATCTCAATGTCTTCGCCTCCTTCTTCAAATTCTATACCGGCATAGATATCCTCAGTGTTTTCTCGGAAAATGACCATGTCGACTAATTCAGGCATTTTAAGAGGGCTTTCAACACCTCGGAAATACCGTACTGGTCTTAGACAAACAAAAAGGTCAAGTTCTTGCCGAAGAGCTACATTTAACGAACGAATACCTCCTCCAACGGGTGTAGTAAGAGGACCTTTTATACCGACTCGATATTTCTTAAAATCAGACAGACTTTCTTCTGGTAGCCAGGTGTTGAACAAGTCAAAAGCCTTCTGCCCAGCGTAGACTTCTTTCCATTCGATAACTCGGCTTTGACCGTAGGCTTTAGATACCGCACCTTCGAATACTTCCCTAGCTGCAGACCAAATATCCGGCCCGATTCCGTCTCCTTCAATAAAGGGAATTATCGGTTGATCAGGGACCTTTAGCTTTCCATTTGAGAATTCGATTTCCATTTCAAGTATTACTGACTGGCGATTGTGTCCACACTAGCTATTACTAAATTATCAAATAATTCAATACTATCTTCTTACAACGGGTCGGGTTTAAAGTATCGAAAGACACATAGTATTTCCAATTCACCATACTTTACCAACCCAAAGACAAATTCCCAGCTATTCTTTGGGCTGAAGTCATACAGCCCCCCACCAAGGATGGGGGGCTGTATACACCATCGATTATCTCCTAACCGACTGCTCCAAAAGGATAACCAGATAATAGAATTACCTGGATCCAAGATAAGGTGTATCCTAGCGGATTACCTTTTTTTTCGAGTGACCGCCTTTTTAGCCGGTGCCTTCTTCGCCGCCTTCTTAGCCGGTGCTTTCTTCACCGCCTTCTTAGCCGGTGCTTTCTTCACCGCCTTTTTAGCCGGTGCTTTCTTTGCCGCCTTTTTAGCCGGTGCTTTCTTCGCCGCCTTCTTAGCCGGTGCTTTCTTCGCCGCCTTCTTAGCCGGTGCTTTCTTCACCGCCTTTTTAGCCGGTGCTTTCTTCGCCGCCTTCTTAGCCGGTGCTTTCTTCGCCGCCTTCTTAGCCGGTGCTTTCTTCACCGCCTTTTTAGCCGGTGCTTTCTTCGCCGCCTTCTTAGCCGGTGCTTTCTTCGCCGCCTTCTTAGCCGGTGCTTTCTTCACCGCCTTCTTAGCCGGTGCTTTCTTCACCGCCTTCTTAGCCGGTGCTTTCTTCGCCGCCTTCTTAGCCGGTGCTTTCTTCACCGCCTTCTTAGCCGGTGCTTTCTTCTTCGTTGCAGGTCTTTTGGCTGATTTCTTTTTTGCTGCCATTTGTCCTTAACGTTGGGTTCTATTTCTTTTGGTTTGTTTTAAAGGAGGCCTCTCGAAATCATAGGATAATCCGTTGACTGGGAAACCTCAATAAATTTACCTCACCTGGTCGCTCCTTAAAGGTAAATCAAATTGGAATCGCGACCTTGACTTTCAATCAACATTTGAAATACCCATTCGGTAAGGAGATAAAAAATACCGCGTATATTGATCTGGAACCGGGTTTGATTGAGCCACCATTACCTATAGTATTTTTGCCCAGAGTAAACTGTCAAAGATTCAAAATCTACAAAAGGACAAAAGGTGTAAATCGAGTTGCTGTGCTAACTGAACAAACTGTCAGTGTTTATTTGAAATTAGTATCAATGTTATCGATTTCAACAAAAAAATTTGCCTGCGGAAAATTTGAAATCAGGGAATAATCTGGCTACTCTTTAATGTTCGATGTAATGGTTACCATAGAGCTAGGAAATTTTAATGGCTAAAGTAATTCTAAACAACTTAACGAAGGATTACACCGATGGGAAGACAGGAATAGTCCGTGCAGTTAATCAAGTATCTCTTGAGATAAAAGATCAGGAATTCATGGTGCTGGTAGGCCCCTCTGGATGTGGCAAATCTACGACATTAAGAATGATCGCTGGACTAGAAGAAATCTCTGGAGGTTCGATTACAATTGGCAATCACGTGGTGAACGAAGTTCCCCCAAAGGATCGACAAATAGCAATGGTATTTCAGAACTATGCTCTTTATCCTCATATGTCTGTATACGACAATATGGCCTTTGGACTAAAAATAATGAAGTACCCTAAATCGCAGATTCGCGAACGAGTTTTGGAAGCTGCGGGTATTTTAGGGATTGGGGATTTACTGGAACGGAAACCGAATGCCCTTTCTGGAGGGCAACGCCAAAGAGTTGCTGTAGGTCGTGCAATTGTTCGTAAACCGAAGGTATTTTTATTTGATGAACCTCTATCTAATTTGGATGCAAAGATGCGTGTTTCAATGCGCGCTGAAATATCAAAACTTCATTCCCGGCTTAATTCTACAATGATTTATGTAACTCATGATCAAGTGGAAGCAATGACCATGGGTGATCGTATTACAGTGATGAAGGACGGTGACATAATGCAAGTCGCCGAACCACTTACCCTCTACAATAAGCCAGCCAACATTTTCGTTGCAGAATTTATTGGCAGTCCTCCAATGAATTTCCTAAATGGAAAAGTAAATCGTGAAACCAATCAATTACGATTTACTGAAAATGGGGAAAGCCCAGTTTCGTTTGTTTTAAGTCCAAAGTTGGAAGACAAAATCAAGAACCATATCGATCGCGAAATCATCTTAGGCATTCGACCAGAAAACCTCTTTGATGCGGAGTCGGCTCCTGATTTAGACCCTTCCCGTTTGATATCAGCAGAGATTGAAGTATCCGAGCCGATGGGGGCAGAAACCTATCTGTATCTTAGAACGGGATCGCATTCTCTTGTTGCCCGGGTGGAAAGTAACATCCGATACACAATTGGGCAAAAAATTTCCATGAGCATTGATCAAGACTTCGTCCATTTATTCGACCTAGATACGGAATTAGCGCTGTAGTAATTGCGTCCTTCTACATCTATATCCGAAGGAAGAGGTCTATTGAACCATATAGAATTTTAAAAGTGCTCAAATCGATTCGAAGGGCGAGGGAGCCTTTCTTCTAGCAATGTATCGGGTCTAAAAAAAACATCGTCAATAACTAGAGACAAGTCTGCCCCAGTGACTATAAAGCGCGTTTTATTGCGCGAAATCTCATCAAGAAAATCAATACGTTTAATTATTACCTGGTTTTGGATTTTTTTCAGGCTAACGATTTTAAAGCTTTTAAGCGTTTGTCTCCTTGGCCCAAGAATTTGGGCTTTAATCAGCACCTTGAATTTGGTATCGATAGAAACTCTAACTGCTTCCATATCGGGATTAGCCTTTCGAATAGCCAGAGGAGGTATCATCAAAAACATGAAGGCCCTTCTCCCTTTCAATTTCGAGACACCTTCATATATGTAATCTTCCCAAAAAAGAAATGGCATCTGTAATTCAAAAGGGGTAAGAACCAGCCCCGGGAATAATGGGAAAAAGAGAGAAGCTCCTTTTATCATTCGGAGCGTTTTAGTACCCTTTCTAATCCTCCAGGCAACTGGATCGATTCCATTTTCTAAGAACAGACGAATTTCGGCTTCTCCATTGCCTGCAACCGGTTCTAATCTTATAACCGTCCTTGTCCCGTCATTTTTAGAATTTCCCCAAATTTGCCCTCTGTGATAAGTTTCTTCGCCTTCATTTGGAATATTAAGAAGAAGAAAACTAAGACTGTATTTCTCGGAAATACCCTGGTATCGAAACTCCTCCAAAGCTGAGAAAGCATCTACCTCGTCCAGCCTTAATTCATCCCCTTTCGCATTAAACAAGAAAAGAAAAAGGAGAATAAATATCCCTCCGTTGCGGTGATTATCAGTCAATTATAATACAGATAATCGAGAATGTTTTAGGTTAATTGAAGGAAGTTTTTAGAGAAATATCTAAAAACAATACAATATTACGGAAAACTCATTTTCCTAATATCAAAAGCTGAATAGAACCTAATCCTAATTTCCCACAACTCTTCTGTTATAACGCAATCTAAGGTTCAGTAGTAAAAGAGTCTTCTACCGATGGAGATGATTCAATCACAGTATCCGAATGGACTGAATCATACGCATTTTCATCAATTTGGATAGGGAGTTTTTCCGATGAAAGCTGGGGCAGGATTTCCCCTGAATTATTCGGGTTTTCTGAGTTCAGAATGTACCCAAGATAAAGACCAAAACTGATTATAAAAAATGCACATGATGCAATAATGGTGCTTTTGGTTAAAATATTACCAGTGTTGGCACCGAAGGTCGATTCAGCAATTCCTCCACCAAAAGCAGTGCCCAAACCTGCATTTGTATTAGCTCTCTGTAGTAGAACAACAAAAACAAGAAAAAGGCACACAATGATCAAGAGAAAGGTGAATATAGTAATTAGTATATTTGCCATAATCGTAATCAATCTCCCAGAACTTTTGTTTTGATAAGCTATCCTTTTTTTTGAAAGTAATCCGAGAGTCTATAGGGTAGATTCCTTTTTTCATTCAACCTGGACGGCCATCAAGATAAACTCAAGGCATTTAGAAACCGTTAATACCTATAACTTCCAAGATTCTTTGTAAATCCTCGTTTCCAAAATACTCGATTACAATTCGACCCTTACGACTTGAATGGCGGATATGAATTGGAGTATTTAACTGCGTTGCCATTCTTTTTTCGAGATCCTTTAAAGCAGTTAGCTCTTCCTTTGGTCGTGGATTAGATGTTCTTGAGTTTCTTCCATCACGATATCTAGAAACTACCTTTTCTAATTCGCGAACACTCATATTTTCTTCGAGAATCTTTCTTGAAACCAAAACTCTTTGGTTCGCATCTTCAATCTGAAGCAAGACCTTTGCATGGCCAACTGACAAAAGACTGCGCCCCAGGTATCCCTGAATCTCTTGATCCAATTGCAAAAGCCGGAGAGCATTGGCCACCGTCGCCCTTCCTTTCCCCACTCTCTCAGCGACAGCCTCTTGCGTCAGATCAAAATCACAAACCAGACTCGCATACCCTTTAGCTTCTTCTATAGGATTCAGACCTTCCCTCTGAAGATTCTCAATCATCGACATTACGGCACTAGAGGTATCACTAGCTTCGATAATCCGCGCGGGGATTGTTTTCAGTTTTAACTTGAGGCAGGCTCGATACCGTCGCTCACCAGCAATTATCTGATACTTGTTCCCCACTTTACGGACTACAATAGGTTGCAACAACCCTTCTGACCGAATACTCTCTGCTAAATCAGAGATACTCTCCTGATCCATATTTGTCCGTGGTTGATAAGGGTTTACATCAACTGATTCTACTGCGACTTCTGACATCGCTCCCCCACCAATCATAGAATTGCTCTCAGATATACTAACCGTTGTTTCGGGGGCATTAACGGGTTCACTTTCGGCAACAGTCGTATCCTCAGGCTGGGTTACCCCACCCCGAATTAACTCAACCAATCCCCTGCCAAGTCTTCTCTTTTCAGTCGCCATTCTAGAATTTTTTTTCTTTCTGAGGTATGAATATTGTCTCACCCGCCATCAGCCTTGTAGGATCCAGAATCTTATTCGCATTCTGAATATCCTGGACAGTTGCATCAAACTGCTTGGCTATCTGAGAGAGGGTGTCACCAGCCTGGACGGTATAGGCCAATCCTTGTTTTGGATATTTATCGGAAAATTTAAATTCTGTCTTAAAATATGACTTATTGTCGATCGACTGAGCAAGAAGATTAAGAGCTTCCTCGGTCTGGGATGCGAGCTTAACGATTTGACTTCTCACTTCAGAAATTTGCTCCAAACCGACTTCATCAGTTTGTTTTTGGAGATTCCTTTGAAATTTTTCTAATCTTTCATTTAGCCTATTAAAAGATACATAGTTCTCTGAAAGAAGTTCCTTGCTTTTCTCGATCTCGTTGATCCTACCTTCCAAATTCGAGTTTTCTCTTCGCAATCCTTCACTCTCAATGCGGAGTTTCCCAACTTCCTGTCTTAAAACCTCCATGTCTTGCTTAAGATTAGCCCACTCAATTCTAGGAACCTCCATTGTGTTTGAATATGGAGAGTTTCGAGCTCCTTCAGCACTAACAATGTTAAGCATCAAAATCACGAGTATCGTCGAACGATAACCTGAAAATATTTCCCACATGCTCATCCAGAATTCTAATTACTCTTTCCGTCCATAGTGATACTTCATTCACTTCCCCTTGTAAACGCGATTTTGGAACCAAAAGGTTTCTTTGCGAACAGAGGAACCATCTGCATGCTTGTGACAACTGTACCGTCTGTTATTTTGAATCCCCTTAGAAACTCTGAGGCAGGAAGCATCCTACCACCTGGTCTTTGCATCTCATCAATCCTTAAAACACCTTCTTTAGTTGCAACTGTCAGATAATTGCTATGCAACCGTAACGTTCCTGGAGGGTCTTTCGAAATTCGAGGCATAGCAACTGCTTTCCCAATTCTTAACTTCGAACCCTGGAGTTCAATGAAACTTCCTGGCCAGCCATGAAGAGCCCTGATTCTGTCTCCTAAGGTTTTAGCCGAATTAAAAAAATCGAGTTGTCCATCCATTTTATTAAGGATTCGAGTGTAGCTGGCCTTGTCATGCCATTGCTCTTCCCAGTTTGCTCTACCAGAAATAATTAAATTCTGATTCCTCTCCCAAAGGGAAACGCTAGCATCCGCTAGCTTTTCCCGTAAACATGGAGCTGTATCGCTTTTTTCAATAGCTACTTTTTCTTGATCAACGACCGGCCCTGAATCGAGTCGAGCTTCCACTCGCATTAGAGATACTCCAGTAACAGTTTCTCCCGCCGCAATTGCCCCTTCTATTGGGCTTGCGCCCCGATAAAAAGGTAGAAGCGAGCCATGAATGTTTACCGTAACTAATCGAGGCTGTTCTAGAACAGCCTTGGGAAGGATATGCCCATAAGCCATAACCAGTAAAATTTCGCATCCACTTGTCTTGAGCCAATCAATTTCATTTCTGGAGATCTTGGCTGGTTGTAATAGATTTAACCCTTTAATAAGTGCCCACTTTTTAATCGGGTTTTCTGTAACCTTCATTCCGCGTCCGGTAGCCCGATCAGGATTGGTAAATACACCGATTACATCCATAGCTCCGCCATTAGCGGAACCCAGGTACTTCAACAGCGGAAGCCCAATCGGATCCGAACTCATAAATGCTATTCTAGTTGGTACCTTTGCTAGATTCTTCAAATTGAATTGGGCAGCCCTTCAATTGGAATTCCGATATGAAACCATTCTCAAGATATCTGCGGTAATTATCTTCAAAGTATACGGATCGATTACAGAAAAGACGTATTCGGATTGGGCGCTTACCGACCTGGACTGCGTAATAAATCTTCAATCGCTTCCCTTTAACCAAAGATGGCGAATTCCTAAGCATCAGGCCTTTTATCAACGAATTAATGCGAGAAGTTGAAAACTGCCTATTTTGAATCTCTTCGAGTCTGCGGGCGCAAATTAAAATCTGACCTAAATCTATTTTTTCAAGGGCAGAAACATAAATAATTGGGCTTTGGGGCAGGAAAAACAACTCCTTGCTAATCGCATTTGAATAAGTTTCTAGAAACCCCGCTAAATCTTTGTGTTGGCCTGGAGGATCTCGTTCAAATAATTCATTTGCTAAATCCCACTTATTAACCACCACCACGAGGGCACGGCCAGCTTTGATCGCACGGCCAGCCAAAACTTTATCCTGACGAGTAACACCACTTAGGGCATCCAGTACCAGGAAAACAACATCTGCTTTTTCTATCGCCTGATCTGTTCGAACAGCAGAAAAAAACTCGACAGATGAATTCTCCCTGCGTCGTTTTTTGATTCCAGCAGTATCGACAAGTCGAAACCCCCATTTGTTACCATCTGAATCTGTGTGATCGAGATCTAACTCAATTACATCTCGAGTTGTTCCAGCAACCTCATTGACGATAAGTCTTTCCGATTCAAGCAAACCGTTACAGAGCGCAGACTTTCCAACGTTTGGCCTCCCAACAAAACAAATCTTGATACGTTCCGTAGTTGATTCTATTTCGTTTTTAGGTCTTTTATTTAAGAAATTTCGAATGCTTCTTTTAAGATCATTAATTCCACGACCATGTTCTGCGGAAACCAGAAAATTTGCATCTAAACCAAAATGAGAAAACTCAAGGATTTGCTCTTCTAAGCTGGATGAATCTATTTTGTTGATAATAAGATAGGGAATCTTACCGCTTTTTCGCAGTTGCTCCAATATCTCTTCATCAAGAGCAGTACATCCTTCCCTTCCATCAACTACAAATAGAATAAGTTCCGCCGCATTTATAGCCACAAAAACTTGATCTTCAATCGCTTCAGAGATACCTGGCAAATCTATATCTCGCTCCAGACCAATACCCCCTGTATCCATCAAGACGTATTCACCGTCGATTTCAATAGGGTTAACGTCCCGAGTAACTCCAGGTTGGTCATGAACAATCGCTATTCTTTGACCAGCTAATTGGTTAAAAAGACGACTTTTCCCAACATTTGGTCTCCCCACTAGTGCTACGCTATGTTTACCCTCCATGTACAGTCGACTTTCCCGGAATTTCTCGAAATTGTTTAAATGTTCCAAAGAGTCTTTAACTAGGACCTCAATCTCGGTTTTGAAAATATCCTTTTTGTACTTCGGAGACTTGCATTCCAATTCGTTTCATAACTTGAAGCATATCACACCAGATCAATCGCTTTGTCTCCTTCAAGTTATTACGAAGTACGTAAGAAGGGTGATAAGTAGCTACCAAAGGAACCCCTACATATTCAAACCACTTTCCTCTTACTGAACCCATTCTTCTATTTGGATCTGGGCCAAGGAGTCCACCAACTGCCGTATTGCCTAAAGCGACTATCACCTTAGGCTGAACAATCTCAAGCTGAGCTCTAAGATAGGGCAGGCAGAATCGCATCTCCTCTTGATCAGGTGGTCTATTCCCGAACCCAGATTCAGTAGCAGGTCTCCAATTCATAATATTTGTAATATATACCTGATTTCTCTGAAGACCCATGGCCCCGATAATCCGCGTAAGCAACTGGCCAGCTTTACCAACAAACGGTTCTCCGATGGTTTCCTCATCTGCTCCCGGAGCCTCTCCGCAGAAAAAAATATTTGCATCTAAATTCCCTACACCAAAAACAACCTTTTTCCCCGGTTTAACATGATGCCGGCATACCTTGCAGTTCAGGACAATATTTCTGAGGTAGTTCCAATTCTCCAATTTATTTTCATGAGGTAATTTGATGTCGAGAGAATCAGGGATAGGAACATCCAAATCCTCCTGCGAATATTCTTTCCTATTTTCTTTAGACTCAACTTTCCCGCGGGTTTTGCTAGGGTTATCCGTGGTCTTTTTCAATAAACCATCAAGGAGTTCAATAGTTTCGTCTTCCAAATAAATATGCTCAACACCGGATGCCCTTAATCTCCTAAGCTCAACAACAACTGCCTCAAAATCCGATCGCATTTCCTCATTCTCGCTTCTGTTCTACTTTAGTAAAAGACATCATCCTTTATTCACAGAAGGAAGTAATCTCTCTACATATTTACTAAGCAGATCAAACTCAAGGTTGATCTCGTCTCCTACTTTCCTTTCACCTATATTGGTATCCATTATAGTGAGAGGAATCAGGTATACCCCGAATCCAGATTTATCGACTTCGGCCACGGTCAGAGAGATACCATCGATAGCGATGCATCCCTTATAGACCACATATTTCATAAAACCAATCGGCGGTTCGACTCTTAGGTAGTAGTCCTTCTGCCTCGCCTCGAGTTCCGTGATCCTCCCGATCGCATCGATATGCCCCGTGACAAAGTGGCCTCCAAATCGACCGTCAGAACGCATACTTCTTTCAAGATTAACTGACAAAACATTGGGCAGATCGGTGGGATCTGATAAACCTTTAACAGATCCCATTGTTAAAGATTTCCTTTGCCTTTTTTTAAATTTCCCAAGTGAAGTATGCCGAATTGTCTCGCCGACTACATCAAACGAAACTGTCGATTGATCAATATTAGCTACCGAAAGACAACACCCGTTAACAGCTACACTTTCGCCAAGATTTAGTCCCTCCATTATTCGATTTGCAGAAACTTTTAATCTCCATGCTTTTGGTCCCTCCTCAAATCGAAGAACAGTCCCTTTCTCCTCAATAATTCCTGTGAACATGATTGATTACCTCACTGGCGAATGGACTTCAACGTGCAAAAAGGCCGCAAGTTCATAAACCGAAGTCCAGTAGATTTCTATTTTGATTTAACCCTACATCAAACTTTGTTAAAGTGATTAATATACAAAACTTATTCGCTCTTCTTCCTGAATGTTGCCTGAGAATTGCAGATGAATTTATTAGATCCCAATAATTACAGGTAAATAGTCGAACCATCAGGTGCTCTGGGACCAGATCTTTCCCAGTGAATATAACCACCAGCCTTTACTGCCTCCTCGTTAATTTCGACCCCCAATCCTGGACGATCAGGGCGTAGGTGAAGATACCCGTCTTTAGGTAAATACGGATCCTCCAGCCATGGATCTCGATCCGGCATGCAATATTCTAGAATCTTAAAATTAGGTGTTGCTGCTGCAAAATGAACATTCACAGCTGTCGCAAGAGGACCCATCGGGTTGTGAGGAGCCACAGTAACATAGTGTGCCTCCGCTATTGCAGCAATCTTCCGAAGTTCAAGCAATCCTCCACAAACGCAAACATCAGGTTGAATAATATCTACCCCATTTTGAGACATAAGATCCAGAAATTCAAAACGTGTATAAAGTGATTCCCCAGTGGCTAGCGGCACCTGCATTTGAGAACGAAGACTAGCCCATGCAGCCCGGTTTTCTGGTCTCAATGGCTCTTCGAAAAAATACGGATCGAATGGAGCTAAAGAATTTGCTAACTGAAGTGCTCTAACAGGCTCAAATATTTTGGCATGGGGATCAAAGGCGAATTCCCATTCTTCGCCACAGTTATTTCGTAGCTCCTCGAAATATCGGGCCGCTGCATTACAAACCCTTCCCCATCGGTTTAAATTCGGATCAAGCTGGAAAGGAGATGCTTTAAAGGCAGTAAACCCATATTCGGAATTCAACTTATGTGCTAAATCTGCTGTTCTCTTCGAATCTTCCCCTCCTATTCCTCGATAGACCCTAATACGATCGCGTACTGCACCACCAAGCAACATATAAACTGGTAACCCAGCAGCCTTTCCACTAATATCCCATAATGCATGGTCCAGTCCCGATATTGCAGCTAAGCCAATTGAACCTGGCGGAAATCGGAATTGCTGAAACAACTTTTGAATTATAAATTCTATTCTTCGAGGGTCCTCTCCCTTCACCAATTCAAAAACATACTCCAAGGTCGGGACAATTGCCAAGTCGGGTCCAACTCCGTAACATTCCCCCCAACCGAAAATTCCCTGGTCCGTCCCCAGCTTAACAAGTACCCGTGACCGTATTCCACAATTTGTGACGTAGGTTTGGAGAGTAGTAATCTTCATATGCAAAATCCATTAGTTATTCTCAGGCGAAAATTCTAAGACCGTAATCGCAAGCGAAATCCAAGCAAGACAAGAACATACCCGTATTATAACCAAGGTTTCTGTTTCGCCCTTAAAAGACTCTAACTGACCCGGTATCTCTCAAGAGTTTCGTAACGAGGTTCAATTCCTATTCCTGGGACTTCTGGAGGGCTGACTGTTCCATCATCATTTAGAACAAGGGTTTCTTTATAAATCTTGCCCCACATCGGATCCATGCGTTTTGGATAGAATTCTAGGATGAGGCCATTGGCGATAGCGCTCACTAGGTGGATATGGATTTCCTGCGGACCATGAGGAGCAATGTCAAGATCGTGTGCTTGGGAAATCGCAACCACTTTCATGAATTCGGTAACTCCACCAAGAATTACTGCATCTGGATTAAGAATGGGAACACACCCCATCGAAATAAGATCACGAAAACCATAGCGAGTATATTCGTTCTCTCCTGTTGCGAGTGGAATTGAAGTCTTCTCCGCAATTCTTTTGTGACCTTCTAAATCATCGGGTCCAATCGGTTCCTCAAACCAAAATGGTTCGTACTCCTCAACCCAACCTGCTAGCCGAACCGCTTCATACCATCGATATGAAGCATTCGCATCTATCATGAGGTCAATGTCTGGACCAATTGCATTCCGAACTGCTTTAACCCTCTCAACGTCTTCCTTAATAGGGAGAGCACCGATTTTCATCTTCACTGCCTTCGCCCCGGACTCTACATGTTCAATCATTTCTTCCTGTAATTCTCTAAGACCTTTCCCTTCCTCGTAATAACCGCCTGCGATATAAGTAGGAACACTTCTTCTAAATCCACCCAACATCTTGTACAAAGGCATTCCTGCTATCTTCCCTCGAAGATCCCAAAGAGCGATATCAATGGCGCTAATACCCCGGGTGGTTAGACCGCGTCTTCCAGTTAATTTTGGAACCCACATCTTGTGCCACAACCTTTCGACATCGATTGGATCTTCACCAACTAGCAATTCTTTCATATAATTAATGGTCGCTCCAACCACACCGCCTTTCTCTCCTCCTAAACCAATTCCCGTTGTCCCTTGATCTGTTTCAACAAAAACTAACCCAACTCCCGAATGGGTATAGGTGTGCAATCCGTTCGATATAGGTTTCATCCGCGGCCAACGAAAACTCTCTACCCTAATGTCTGTGATCTTCATAACCCATCTGTGACAAATAAATCGACTGTGGTCGATTTATTTGTCACAGATGGGTTATGTCCTACAAATTCGTATTCCTTTCACCTTCAACTATAAGCACACAGAAATATTCCGAAGGAATGATCCAGGCCGTTCCGAATATTGAGATTCATTTCTGTAACACAAGGGAGCAATCTCTGAAGCAAATAAGAGACGCATCTGCGTGTTTTGGAACTCTTGATCTTCAATTATTGGCGGAAGCGCGGGATCTAAAGTGGTTGGCTGCCCCTGCCGCTGGACCACCAAAGGGATTCTATTTTGAAGATCTAATTCAGAGCGATGTGGTTGTAACAAATTTTAGAGGAATTTATAACGACCACATTTCAATTCATATAATGGCATTTATTTTAGTTTTTGCCCGTCAAATGCATCTCTACTTCAGTGATCAATTCATAGGTCATTGGCGAAAAGGAGGTGAAACTAGTGATTCAATCTATCTACCTAATTCCACAGCTTTAATAATCGGTGCTGGAGGTATTGGTGGTGAAACTGCACGCCAGTGCAAGCACTTCGGAATGTCGGTTATTGCCGTTGATCCGCGAATACATGAGGCACCTGATGGAGTAGATAGGTTATACCGACCTGACAAACTTGACTCACTTCTTCCGGAGGCAGATTTTGTAATCCTAACCGCGCCACAGACTCCAGCAACTGAGGGTCTTTTTACATCGGCTAAGTTCGAAAAAATGAATAACAGCGCATATTTTATTAATATAGGCCGAGGATCGAACGTAATTTTGGCAGATCTGAATACTGCTCTAAGAAAAAATGAAATTGCAGGAGCAGCTCTCGATGTTTTCGAGGAAGAGCCTCTACCAATAGACCACCCATTATGGAAAGCTCCAAATTTTCTTATGACGCCGCATGTCGCAGCTTCCGGCCCTTTCCTCGAAGATCGAAGATTTGGGTTAATGATTGAAAATACTAAACGATTCTCGGAAGGAAAAGAACTACTGAATATAGTCGATAAGGCCAATTGGTTCTAGGAAAACAACCTCTAGGATATACATTTCATAAACTTCTAATGCGATTCTGATTTTGGAGAGAGAAAATCTAGTTCCGGATACAAATATAGAAAAGAATGAAACTCCTTAAAAAACTTACTACAACTCCAGGAATTCCTGGGCGCGAACACCGGGTAAGGCAGGTGATCCTTGAACAGATCGATGGCCTATTTGAAGATGTTCGAGTTGATGCAATGGGGTCTATTATAGCTGTCAAGAAACCAACTCGTTCTAGTCCAAAGCCACTTCGAGTTATGCTCGCCGCCCACATGGACCAAATTGGATTCATGGTTAAACATATCGACGATAAAGGATTTCTAAGGATTAACTCGGTTGGAGGATTTGATACCCGAAATCTTTTTGCTAGGATGTGCACAATCTGTCCTGATGTACGCAATCCGGATAACGATCTCAAAGGCGTACTTAATCCTGGCGGAAAACCAATTCACATAAGCGATCCTCAGGAAAGGAAAAAAATCCCTGAGGTTAACGAATTAACCGTCGACCTTGGCCTCCCATTGGAACAGGTCAGGGAAAGAGTAAAAATCGGAGACATGGTTGTTCTGGATGCTCCTGCACAAAAGGTTGGCGAAACGTTTGTTTCCCAATGTTTAGATAACAGGGTTGCTTGCTGGATCGCAATAAGGGCAATTGAAAAACTGCGTTCACATAATTGCGAGATCCACTGCGTATTTACTGTCCAAGAAGAAGTGGGAATTAGAGGAGCTGAGACCAGTGCATTTTCTGTTAAACCTGATATAGGCATTGGGATAGATACCACGCTTTGTGTCGATACCCCTGGCGTTCCAGAAGACATGCGAACCACCAAGCAGGGACACGGTGCAGCACTTACCGTAATGGACTCATCTACGATCAGTGATCTTGACCTCCTTGAGAATTTTGAATCGATCGCAAAAGAGAAAGAGATTCCCTATCAACGTTCAATTCTAACACGGGGCGGAACAGATTCCGCTTCCATTCAACGTGCTGGACCGGGAGCCCGAGTCCTTACCCTTTCTTGCCCTACCCGCTACATCCACACTGTAACTGAGATGGTTCACCTAAACGATCTTAACGCCTGCTGTAGCCTCCTGACTGCTTATCTTTCTCGGGCAAAACAAGAGTCTAATCCTTCGTAAATGAAACTCTGAAAGCCTGAGAAAAACTAAAAAAATCATTGCTCATTAGTGCGGATAATGAACCAAATTTCAGTTTACAAAACAGGAAAGTCACCTTAAAAAAATAAAGGCTGATCCAATAAGTTCTTATGGCGTTGAGATATTTTTTCTCCCTTGCTATAGTCTTCACTATGACGACTTTCGCTTGCTCTTATGGTTGGGCAAAAAAACACGTCCTCCTAGTTGATGCTATTAGTAATCCAGATTTTCCTATCCGGCCAGGTTTGTCATACACTATTATAAGCTCCGACTTGAAAATCGATATCGAATCTCCAAGGTACAAGAGAGCTTCGATCTGTGTGAAGTTTATTCTTTCCGGACTTGGCTACTACGAGGCGCCTAATCGTAAGAATGCAGATCTTTTAGTCGATATATCATACGGCATGGAAGAACCTCATGTCGATTTTGATGTTCGAAGTACACATCCTTCTACTTCTAGGATTGCCGAAGTAATGGATCCTACGGGACGTTCCCCCTATCCAAACAGGCGCTTCCACATAGGTGATCTCGGAATTGCAGGTGGGAGGAATACCCGCCTCGTAGGAACCACCGAGAGGATTATTCCTAAAACAATCTATGCGAAATTTCTCGAAATCACAGTAATCCAGAATCAGCCATTGAATAGTGACAAGGAGATAACCGAAGCTTGGCGTGTAAAAGTAATTCAGCAAAATGAAAGCACTGATATAGACAAATACCTTCCGCTATTAGCCGCTGCAGCTATCCCATATTTTGGGCAAAAAACCCAGAGCCAGGAAAAGGTAGTTTTGCGTGATCGAGACGAAAGCGTAATCTTCGTAAAGAAAGCATTACCTGAGGAACAATAAATCCATCAAGGCTTTCCTCAGAACAGGAACCTGATCACTCTTCTTATTTTCCCCTCGCATCAATAATTGAGTTTTCACCGATACCGCTCGTGTAATAGAGATCTTCATTATTCAATTTCTTCCAACTTCCACAAAAGCAAAAGCACTCAGGCATTTCTTGAGAACGGAATGGTTCATTGGTCTATTTCTTATTTAAGTACCGGGGAAGCTCTGAAGTACTACCACACCGAATCTGCTCCATAACTTGCCGAAGTTGGGTCTTTATAATTGATATTGTGTGATCCCCCCCCTCCCTACCCAATGCAGCGACTCCGTACATAAAAGGCCTCCCAAGAAAAGTAAAACGGGCGCCACAGGCAATTGTTCTAGCAACATCTGGACCGGACCTAATCCCACTGTCCATCATAACTTCAATGCTATCGCTATATTTTGGAGCAATTCGCTGCACAGACTTGATGGTTGATTCAGCCGCATCAAGTTGCCTCCCTCCATGATTGGAAACAATGACTCCATCGAGTCCAAGTTTTATAGCAATTTCCATATCCTCTTCGCTAGTAAGTCCCTTAATTATGAGCTTTCTTTTCCATTTATCCCTAAGCCGTGCTATTTTTGTCTCATTAAGGGTACCCTTAAAAGTTTCATTCATGAATCGGCCTAGATTTCGAAGGTCCAGGTTCTTTGGAATATAGGGTTGTAAAGTAGCAAATCGAGGTCTTCCGTGAAAAAGCGAACGAAGGGCCCAGTTTGGCTTTGTCGCCATCTGACAAATGTTCCTTAACGTCATTCTCGGAGGCATTGCCAATCCACTCCTTATTTCTTTTGCTCGGTAACCAAAAGTTGGTACATCTGAGATAATAACTAGTACGGAACATCCTGCAGCTTCAGCCCTATGAAGCAGCTTGTCTCTGAGCGTGTCATCAACGGGATGATATAGTTGAAACCATGCCTTTCCCTCAGTGATCTCACTGGCTTTCTCGATACTGGTAGTCGTAACCGTACTTAGGATAAATGGAATATTATGTACGTGGGCAGCTTTTGCTAAGATCGCCGAAGAATCGGGCCATATCATCCCCTGTAAACCCATTGGAGCAATACCGAATGGAGCATCGTAGGTATGCCCAAACAATTCAGTTTTTAAGTTCGATTCTGATGTTTTTGAAATATATCTTGGGACCAACTGAATTTCCTGTATTTCAGCTGTATTACGTTGAAGATTCACCTCCTCATTGCATCCTCCGTCAACATAATCGAAGGCAAATCGAGGAATTCGTTTTTTAGCACGTTTTCTGAGGTCCTCAACCAAGGGATAATTTGGATTGTAGTTAATTTTCATAGAAAGATTGAGTCAATCGGAGAAAAGGAATCAAAGAAAACAAAGAGAAAGGTAGCCGATTAACAACACCATTTAGATTTTCAAAACAGTCGCCTCAATGCATGCCCTAGCATGCAACAACGGAGTAAATTAGCGACCATGTTTATCTGCTACATATCCTGATTCTTGTTAAAAACCGACATCATACCCGTAGGCATGAAAACCTATACCTAGATGCATAAAAATCAATTCCTGCGCATTCTCTTTTTGAATACTACCCTATTCCATTCGGAACCAATAAATCAGGGAAACTAATCCAGGATGGTGATGTTGAATAAATTAAAGGTCCCAAGTTTTTACTTCAATACTCCTTAAACACTAAACTTAAACGTTGCATACTCGATATGCATTCTTAAGGGACTCTATAGTGTCTTTCTTAGGCACATATTCATGTCCCACAAAACCATTGTAACCAGTCCCTGCAATGGCCCGCATAACTGCAGGATAGTAGATTTCTTGCTCACTATCAAGATCTTGCCGCCCTGGATTCCCAGCCGTATGGAAGTGGCCGATACTATCAATATTCTCAATTATATTACGGATCAAGTCCCCTTCCATAATCTGCATATGGTATATATCGTAAAGCAGCTTAACTCGCGGTGAGCCAACTGCACGACAAAGATCGACGCCCCAATTCGTTCGGTCACATTGATAGTCAGGATGATTTACCTTTGAGTTGAGAAGTTCCATGCAAAGATTTATTCCTTTATCCTCAGCCTGTCTAGTAACACGACGAAGTACCTCAACGCAATTTTCTAGCCCCTCCTCTTCTGACTTTCCTTCACGATTTCCAGAAAAACATATAAGAGCAGGAATTCCTTTGGATGCAGCTAATTCTATATTAACTAATAATTCGTTCTCAATCCGATCATGGTTCTCTCGCTTATTTAATCCATCGGGAAGAGAGGCATGGCCTGAGAAGATTGCAATTTCAAGTCCATGATCAAAGATCATCGGCCAGTATTTCTCCTCAGCCATTTCAACCGATCTATAGCCTATGTCGGCTGCAGCCGCAATTATTTCTTGGGGGGACAGGTCTCCTCTGTTAAAGGGCCAGAAACAAATTGATTGTTTTATAGACGCCATTTACGAGCAATATCCAAGGAATCAAAACTACCCGCAAGCAAGGAATTGATCCAGCATACTAAACCTCAACACTGCTACTAGAATTAAGATTAATCTGAACCGCAATCCCCAGAGCCAAAATCCAGTGGATTTCCATTTCGACATACAACAGGAAAGTGTTTTCCTGCATTCGCCATCAATTCGCCATCCTCAAGTTGAATAAACTCCTTCATCAGATGATCCCCTTTCGCGTTGAATCGTGCTTCTCCAGTCATATAGTGGATAGCTATTGCTCGACGCGGTCGAGAAGAAGGATTCATTGGTGAACCGTGCCACGTAACTGAATGGTGGAATGAAACTTCACCTGCCTTTACCGGCCAGGGTTGTGCGTTTATTGTCTGGATTGGGCTACCCTTAGGTGGTTTAAAACCTTCTAGTTCTCGAAATTCCTGCAACCCATTCAAGTCTCTCTTAGTTCTCAAAAATTCGCTCTGTGGTCCCCACCGATGGCTCCCAGGCACCATCCACATACATCCATTCTCTTCGTCTGCATCATCCATTGGTATCCATGCTGATACCGGCGTCAAAGGACTAATTGTGGGCCAAGCTGGTGCGTCTTGATGCCAATGAGTTGCTCCCCCGTGCTTAGGTGGTTTATACTGAATTTGATCGTGCCAGACCATGAGATCTGGATGGCTTGTTAAAAGGCTGACTGCCTTTACAATAAATGGATGGTAGAGGAGTCGCCTGAAAATCTCTGAGGCTTCCCAAATATTGATAATTTGCCACACCGGGTTCTGTGAGGTTCTTATAATTCGATCCTCTTTTTCGTAACCGGCAGCGTTTAGATCCCGAAATACTACTGGCCGCTTATCGCCTGGCTTAAATCCGTCAGGTCCGATATTAAGAATCCGTTGAAGTTCGTCTACTATCTCCTCCAGTTCAGCTGAATCGAGGATTCGACCACCATTGAGAAATCCATCCCTATTGAATTGTTCAATCTGAAGATTGCTAATCATTATCAAAAAATCGAAACCATAGATTCCATACGATAATAAAATAGATAATCACACTTTAGTACTTAAGTGAATATATCTTTATATCTTCACCACGGATAAGAAGAAACTTAACACCTAGGTGTCTAATTCCCATTTGGCACGCAGAGCTGATTCCCTTTCCAAAAGCGTTGGATGCGAATAATAAAACCTGCTGTAAAGCGGATGAGGAGTTAGATTGCTAAGATTTTTCTCTGTCAGCTTTCGTAGCGAACTAACCAAATCACCGTACCCTTCGACAGCATCGCTAGCAAAAGCGTCGGCCTCGAATTCCTGAGTTCGTGACCAGCAATTCATGAATGGAATAAACCAAAATGACACTAGACCACTCATAAGGGAAAAGAGGATAAAGGCAGGAGATATACCCTCGGTTAAACTGAATCCAAAACCTTCGTAAAACCATGGGCTCTTTAGAAGCCAGGAAAGTATGAAGAATGCCAGCAGTACAGAAAGCGCAGAAAGCAAAAGCATCCGTGGAATATGCCCTAGCTTATAGTGACCAATCTCATGTGCTAAAACTGACTCCAATTCGGTGTCTGAAATCTGCTGGATGAGTGTATCAAAAAGAACGATACGCCGGAATCGTCCAAATCCTGTGAAAAAAGCATTGGAATGCCCGGACCTCTTGCTGCCATCCATAACTTGGATCGACTTCGTTTTAAATCCAGTACGATCAGAAAGTTTCATTAAACGATCCCGCAAATCACCAACAGGCAGAGGCTCCAATTTGTTAAAGAGAGGCATAATAAACATTGGATAGAGAATCATTAAAACAATCTGGAGTCCGAATACGGCTGCTGATGCAAATAACCACCAACCAGAAATGGTTACAATCCACAAAAGAAAAAGGATCACCGGATATCCAATTGCTAAGGTTAACACAAAAACTTTGATTCTGTCTACAATCCAAAGCTTTTGTGAGCTTTTATTAAACCCAAACCTTTCCTCTAATCGGAACTGGCTCCACCAATCCCAGGGTATAGACGGAATTGCGATTACCATTCCTACAAGGAATAGGATAAGAGCATTTGCCCATGAAGAACCTCCGAGAATAGAATCAAGTCTAGCAAAAAGCCACGGGAGGAATCCACTAAGGATGACTAATCCTAGGAATATTGTATCAAATACCGTTTTCCATATCCCAAACAAATTTTTTGCTAAAGTGTAAGATATCGATCTTTTGTAGGTTTTGTTATCTATGAATTCTGAATATGCATCAGGAACCTGTCCTGAGAACTCTTTTACATATTGCCTGTTTTTAAATTCTAGCCAGAGCTCAAAACAAGATTTAGAGACCAACAAAACGATGAATAGAATAGTGACTTCTGACATTATTTCATAATTTTGCTAGACATGGGTATAAATTCGAGACTAAACAACGAGAAGATTCCGTTTAGCGTAATCAGTTAAATCGGCTGTTTCAAATTGGAATAGTCTATTTAAAAATTCCTTAGGTCATATGTCGGGAAAAGAAAATAAAGATCAATCTTTTGAAGAGGCCCTTGCTAATCTTGAATCTATAATTGATTCAATGGAAAAAGGTGAAACGCCTCTTGGAGAGCTCGTTGAAAAATTCGAAGAAGGAACTAAACTCCTTAAAACCTGCCAAAAGCAAATTAAGGATGCAGAACTCAGAATCGAAATTCTAAAGGAAGAAACTAATGAGACTAATATCGATAAATTTGAGTTGGACCCCGAGCAATAGTCCAAACCGTATGTAGATACATCTGAGGACTGGTTTCCGCGCTATGAAAACTTTGGGAGGTAGTTATTGCTAGGGAACTATCAGCCGGAAAGAGAGCTCACACTAAAAATTCTTAAAGAGACTTTCTAAGGTGTGTCCAATTTAATAAAAGCTACCATGGTTACAAATTATCCGTTAGTCATTACCCACCGCATCTTCAACCAGTTCACTTAACTCGATATGCAATTCGTTGAGTTGGCCAGAGTTGACAGAGCTCGGTGTCTCAGTAACAAGACACTGTCCTTTCTGGGTTTTCGGGAAGGCGATAACGTCACGAATACTCTCTCTGCCACATAAAATTGCAACAAGCCTATCGAAACCAATAGCGATTCCGCCATGAGGAGGCGCACCATATTGAAATGAACGAAGGAGATACCCGAAGCGATTTTCGACGACATCGGCGGGAATCTCCAATACATCTTCGAATACTTTTCTCTGAACATCGGATTGATGGATACGAATGCTTCCTCCACCTAGTTCAACTCCATTAAGTACAACATCGTAATGCTGCCCCCGTACATTCAGCGGATCAGAATCAAGTAATGGAACATCCTCTGGTACCGGAGCCGTAAAAGGATGGTGGGCAGAGGCGTAACCACCCATTTCTTCATCGTAAAGCATAAGTGGGAAATCTGTTACCCATAGAAAATTAAACTTTCCGGGAGGGAATTTCAGAATTCCTCTCTTTGAAAGCAATTGGGCACACTCCAAACGAATCCGTCCCATAATGGTACAAGCCCGATCCCAAGTGGTAGCAGCGAAGAAAATAATATCGCCGTCGTCTACTTTTAGGCGCTCATTTAAAGCTGATTTTTCCTCCTCCGAAAAGAATTTTAAAATCGGGGACTTCCACTCACCATTTTCTACCTTGATAAAGGCCAGACCTTTAGCCCCTAACGACTTTGCTGCGTCTTCCGTTTCTTTAAGCTCACCCTGGGTAATATCTGCAAGCCCCTTGGCATTAATCGCTTTCACTACGCCACCACTTTGAATGGCAGAGGAAAAAACTTTAAATTCACAATCATTGAAAATGTCGCTGAGATCAACCAACTCCAGACCAAATCGGGTATCCGGCTTATCAATTCCAAATCGATTCATAGCTTCACGATAGGAAAGTCTAGGAAATGGAGTACCGATTTCGACATCGAGGACATCTTTCCAAAGCCGTTTCAAAAGGCCCTCGACCAAAGCATAAAGATCCTCACGATCAATAAAGGAAAGCTCAATATCGATTTGCGTAAACTCGGGCTGACGATCAGATCTTAGATTCTCATCACGAAAGCACTTCACAATCTGGTAGTAGCGTTCAACCCCTGCTACCATTAAGAGCTGCTTAAACTGCTGAGGGGATTGTGATAGCGCGTAGAATTTTCCCGGATTGAAACGGCTCGGAACCAGGAACTCCCGCGCTCCCTCAGGAGTGCTCTTGAAGAGCAAGGGCGTCTCTATCTCGATGAATTTATTATCATCCATGAAATCACGCACTACCTTGTAGGACAGATGTCTTTTCTTTAGAAAATTGAGACTGCCTGGCCGGCGAAGATCCAAATACCTATAGGTAAGACGCAAATCTTCATTAACGTTGTCCGTCTTCTCATCGTTAACTGGGAATGGCGGAGTTTTCGAGCTGTTGTGAATAGAAAGCTTCTCCGCCTCCAATTCAACAGAACCGGTTTTCAACTTCAAATTTACCGTATCCTCGCTTCTCAACTTCACCGTCCCTGAAACTTCGATTACAGATTCCGGTTTCAGATCATTAATAACCTCAGTGAATTTAGAATCCGAAGGATCAATTACAACCTGTGTCAATCCCTCCCTGTCTCTCAGATCAATGAATAGGATTCCACCATGATCTCTTATTGAATTAATCCAACCAATAAGAGATGCCGAAATTCCTGCATCTTCTTTTGTCAATTCGCAGCAATGATGACTTCTATTCATTTTGAAAAATCGAGAAAGGAACGGTTAAAATGCCGGAACGCCCGCTCTCGTCAATAACTTCCAATACCAAACTATGAGTCCCGGACTCAAGTGCATCTATTGAAATATTGAAATCTTCGATCCTAGAATCGAATAATCCATCGGTCGGTCGTAGTAATTTGGGGGGTTGCCCATCAAGAGAAAACCATGCCTCGCGATGAATACTAAAGGAATCGGATGACCTGAATTTGAAATCGACATCATTTCCACGAATATTCTTACCTGAAAGTTCAACGCGTGGGGGAGAATTATCGATCAAAAAAACCTCACTGAGGCGTTCACCTTTAAGAGCACCATCTCTTCCATTATCCGGCTCATCGCTAGCAATTATTTTAACTCTATAAAACCCCTCCCTAAAACCATTTGTATTAAACGTTATAATCGGTTCCATGATTTTTTCAGCAAGTTTGATCCAAACTGAATCCTTAATGTTCTGAATGCTAAGCGAAAAATGAAGTCGATCGTTGTTAGGATCGAATGACTTCCACGCAACTGTAAGAAGACCTTCTTCCCCCCTTTTCTTTAATTTGAGCCGGGGGATTGGAGTCTGAATCAGCCTTCCAGGGTTTTTCTCATCCAACAGTTTATCTAAATCAATATTGGGAGGATTTATAATCGCATTGAGAAGTTTAAACCCAACAGGAATGACTCGAATCACTCCCAGTTGTGGGGCGAAATTTTTGGTCCCATAAAACAACCTCACATTCTCGATGCCTGATTTCAGATGATCGAATGAGGCCCGATATTGGATGTACCTTCCATTAGGGCTCTTAATAAGAAGCCCGCTCTCCGTCAAATCAACTGATTTCCAGTTTCCCCAAGTAGCATCCGGTTCCTTTGTGTTTCCAGTTCGAGTTGAAAATGCCCCAAAACTATCAACAGCATTCTCGCTTACAGAAAGAATTTTGCCCCATTTGGCTATTTGTTTAGCATCGTAGACCCTAGAAGTGTATTCTCCTGATTCAGCCAATGAACCTTTAAGGCGGTAAATTATGGCGGGATTACTGGTGATAACAAACAGCTCTCCGTTGTTTTTCTTTGATGGAAATATTATCGAAACTTCACCTCCGGTTGGCGTTTGCTGTAGAAGGTTCCATTCTCCCCGCTTTCTAACAGAGAAAAGTCTTCCTTTATCGTTCGTTCCAATAATTAATTCATCCAAGTTACTAAAGATCATAGAAAAAACATGTGCCCTTGGAAGACCCCAATACGTTTCCACAAATCCTTCTTGATCGAGGCTATAGATAGTACTACTCCCTGAAGCCGCCTGGGACAAAGTATTTGTCCCATTAACACCAAACTGCTTTGCAGTGACGGTGAAGGTGTCATCATCCTCAATTTTAGTTTGAGTTTGCGGCGTAATCGGCTTTTTACCACGCGCTCCTGCACTGAAAGTTGAAAAATATATTTTGCCTCCATCATTAACCAGGATCTGCCTAATTTCCTGTTCTCCCGTATTGTAGAGGGCAAAACCACTTCCCTTAGAGTCTATCCTATATAGAGTCCCTCCTGGACTGCTACCAGCAAGCAGATTGCCATCCAAATCCCAACCTAATGAGGTGATGTGGGTCTGATCACAAGCGAACCATTTGGTCGGTGTATCGTTAGGCTGAAAGTCCTTTGGTAGCATATAAACAACAGCGGAATTTCCTGTTGCTACATACAGGTTACCTCTCTTGTCGAGAGTCATGGCCCATATGTAGCTGTCCGGAGGATCGAAATAGACTTCGGGCCTACCCGCTTTGGGAAGTCTGTAGACCCTACCGGAAGGAGAAGTACCTACGAAAATATCACCATTCTCTGCAACGGCGAGGGCTCTACTAAGCATTTCCTCAGGTGCAAAAAGGGTTTTAACTTCTCCTTCAGAATCTACTTTGAGAACCTTACCGTAATTTCCCGTTCCCAAGATCAAATTCCCTTCCTGATCCGAAGCCGCTACCCATACAATCGGCTCATCTAGTTTAGCCAATAAATCAAGGGATGGAGCGAGCTTAAGTACACCCGAATTAGACAAGGCAACGTTGTTAAATTCTCCAAGGACAAACTCCTCATAACTAGTATCCACAAATGATGAGGTTCGTACCGCCCAACCATCCAATGGAAGAATCCCCAAGCAAACAAAAGTTAGTATTTGTTTAGATTTAGTCCGCACTATGAACCTGCAACTAGGTGTAAATTATAAGACGCTCTTCAATCATCGATTCCAATTGAATAATAGTGCGAAAGAAAGAGGCAGCGCTCTATTCCAGAGTCAAAGGAATTCGGTAACTTCCCCGATACTCTCCCGGAAGCTGGATTTGATCTTCCCACAATGTTACCTCATTTAGAGTTTTTCGGACAATATTGTTACTAGGTGATGCGTAAAGAGCATTAATAGAAGGAGGAAGATCAAACATACTCGAACCTTCGAATCTTAGGCCTTCTGCATTACGGAGTAACTTTATATAGATTGACTTACCAGAACGGCTCTCAACCCATTGTCCGACAATATCGTTATAGGAAGAAAAGGCTTTGCTACCTATCCCATCTATCCTTTCGGCCTCCTCTGCATCAGCTATAACCACCGTCACCTGATCACCTGAATTTAACAAATAAGGCATCGGAATAGAAAGCCCGTGCTGGCTGTCTTCTTCCTGATAGTTATATAGCGTAATAAGAAGCTCTAAATTATCCCCAGGTTTAACCCTCGTCGATTGAACAACAACCGATTTCAAGCTAGAAATGAGCCAGGTATCCTTTACGTCGATATCGAACTTAATCGATTTTACTTGAGGAATTTTAAAAGGATTGTTCATCAGGCTCTCGAATCTTTTTAAAAAATTGAAGGCGACTGAAATCGCACCATCTGGACCTGAAGCAACCTTGCTAAACTCGATTGGGTCGCTATCGGCAAACCCAATAATGCCCTGGAGAAAAAACGTCTGTCTTTCACTTGCCTCAAGAGTCTCCAGGAGGGCCTGGAGCAGAGAAACTGAAGCAAAAAGAGGAGAAAGAACTGGGTGTTCGGCAAGCTCTCCTTTAAACCCGCGCTTCATTCCTCCAGAAAAATTAATCTCCACTTCCATCTTTAATAGTGGTGGAAACTCCCCAATCAGTCCAGCCACTGCTGTTAGTCGATCCTGATAAATAGCTCCAATAACGGGTCCTGTTTTTGCCAACTTAAATGCTCCCGGTATAGATTGAACCACTGTGATAATTTCGGCACCCGCCATAGGAAGTTGGGTTGGTCCCATTTGGAAAAAGGGATGCCCAAATGCTAAGATCGTATCACCATTCCTATAAGTCACTGTTCCTGTAGCTGAGACATTGAAATCACCGTTCATCAGAACTGCAGCTACAGAAGACCCTGGCTCCATAGGTAGATAAGTTTCCTCCGAAACGCTCCCTATGGGTGCTTGCATTACTGTTATTCCTGCCTTGTCGAACTCCGACTTAAAGGTACTAAGAACACGATCGGAAAAACCCGATGCCATCAAAGGAGTCGGCAAAGGCTGCAAGAGGACGTTAATCTTTTCCTCTTGGATTCGATCCGCTCCACGGACAATCTGCCACTTCATTTCATCTTTTTTCTCAGATAGATAAACAAATTCTTCGTTAAGATTTGTCTTTTCGGCGATCGGATAAGCCCGTGTTCTGGATCTTGGAAAACCTTCTAAAACCTCAAGCATCTGCTCTATTGGCGTAACTCCAATAATAGCCTGGTCCCTAGACCACAAGTAACCATATGCATAGGCCCCAACCAGTTTTTTATCAATATAGACAGGGCTTCCGCTCATCCCTGCCACCGGACCTGTCAATTTATTCATCGGATCCAAAGCCTGACAAATGATAACAGATCTTTGAGGCCCAACAAAATTCTGCGCGACCCCAAGGACCTCGAGCTCAAAGCTTTCAACTTCAGTTCCGGAAACCACTGTTCGCCACTCACCCTTTATCCCTGTTACAACATCTGAAAGAGGCATTAAATCCTGCGCAGTAACCTGAGTTAACTCCAATGGAGACAACGCAATAAGAAACCACAACTGAACAAAAATACGAGTCATAGCAACGTGGTATATCCTTGCCTAAGGTTAAGGAGCAAGCAAGCAGCTGTTAGCTCTAAGTTTTGAAAACAACTTGTCTTAATGTTAATTGGCCAGCGCATGAGATTGGAGCCCCAACGAACCCTAAGAAAATATTTTAAAAAGGAGGCCAAATCTCTTCCTTGAAAATCCTCCTGCTGCAAAAGTTGTCAAATCCACAATAGGTAAGCTTCCATTGGCTAGGCTCCAAAAGTTCAACCAAATTACTTTTTATTTCTCTACCACACCAATACAAGGGGATTTTATCATGGAATTTCTTACATCGAAAACATTCAACTGATCACGGAAATCAGATAGACTCTCGATACCTTCGACCACTTTAATCGATACATATATCCTCCCCTTATTTTAATCTGATGTAATGAAAAGATGGTTTAGGTTGGATAGTTTCTAGAAAAACATAAACATTGGTACTTAGAAATCTGGACATGAATTCTTTCGTCTAATAGGAGTTACAATGCTAAATCAATATAAAGCTCTGATCAGCGAATCAGCGTTTTCCCAGTCATTTCCGAGGCCTGCCCAATGTCCATCAGCTGAAGGATTGTAGGTGAGATGTCAGCAAGGCACCCTCCGTTCTTTAAATCAAGAAAACGACAAGGCTCACCTACTAGAACAACTTCAACCGGATTAAAGGTATGGCTAGTGTGAGGGGTATCGCTGATTGGGTCCCACATCTGCTCAGCATTTCCGTGATCTGCAGTAATCATAGCAGATCCTTGTACCTTATGTACACTGGCTAGAATTTTCTCAACACACTGATCTACCACTTCGCAAGCCTGGACGGTGGATTCCAGGGAACCCGTATGGCCAACCATATCGGGATTAGCAAAATTGACCATGACGAATGGATAATCGCGACTTAAGATGGCCCTGCAAGTAGCTTCAGTTACCTTGCAAGCTGACATTTCAGGTTTCTGGTCATAAGTGGTTACATTTCTTGGACTCGGAACCATTCTTCGTTCTTCACCAAGAAAAGGCTCTTCCCGATAGTCATTAAAGAAATATGTAACGTGTGGATACTTTTCAGTCTCGGCACATCTGAATTGCCTAATTCCTCTATCCGAGAACAAGCTTCCAAGGGTATTTCTCATCGGGGCGGCCTTTGGAAATATTACATTTCGACAGAGCCCATGTTCATAGTCAGTCAAGGTAGCATAGAATAAATCCAACTTTCTTCCCCGATCAAAATGAACAAAAGAATCGCTGATAAAGGCTCGGGTTATCTCTCGAGGACGATCACCACGGAAATTGAAGAAGAGGACGGAATCCCCATTTTTAATTCTCCCAATTGGGTTCCCTGATGAATCGACTATCCATGTCGGGAGAATAAATTCATCCCCTACCATTTTTTGATCCTGAGAGCAGCTATAGGCCTGTTTTACGGCAGCAACAGCATTAGAAGCCTTTGATCGGGCACGTCGTCCGACAAGACATTCATATGCAAGTTCGACTCTCTCCCAACGTTGGTCACGATCCATACCCCAATAGCGACCGCAGACTGTAGCTATTCGACCTAATCCAATCTCATGACAGCGTTTTTCTATTTCTCGAATGTACCTTAAACCATCGAAAGGAGGTGAATCGCGGCCATCGGTAAAAAGATGAAGAAAGACTCTGTTTTCAGGGAGCTCTTTCGCTATCTCAATAAGGCCATAAAGGTGGCGAAGTACCGAATGAACACCAACATCGGAGGCAAGTCCAATGAGATGGAGATTACCACCAGTTTCCTTTAACCTGGCCAAGCATATTCCCATTGCTGGCTGGCTTCTTATCTCCCGGCTTTTAAAGGCCTCATCGATTCGAACAATCTGCTGTTGGACAATGCGTCCAGCTCCTATGTTTTGGTGTCCAACCTCGCTGTTCCCCATTACACCAGCGTAAAGGCCCACCTCTTCACCGCTCGCGGAAATTTCGGTTCTAGGGCATTCCTGCGTTATTCTGTCTGCTATCGGTGTCTGGGCAAGCTTGACCGCATTGAAGGGGTCCTGATCTTGTCTATGATTAACCCCCCATCCGTCACGAATTATAAGCGTAACTGATGTATCCCTCAATTATCTCTCCTCTTAACAAATTCTTATCTAGGTCCGTATCACAAGCCTGTTCTCTAGTGAGATCGAGGACAAATAATCCAAATTGTTGGTAATGAAAACATTCTAACGTTCGAGCTGCATTTGGATGAAGGTAATCACAAGATAGGCGGAAAGAAGAATCATGCCAAAACCACGGTTCAGTCTATCCCCTGAAACCAGAATGCCAACCCTAAAAACTATGAGGATAAAAAGCATGGCTGGGAACAGGTAATAAAAGAAAAGGGGTGGAGCGGAAAGACCATTCCTTGTGACGGCTGCAGCCGAACCAGCAACAAATAGCACATTGAGAATGTCTGCTCCAATAATGTTTCCTACAGCTAACTCGCCATGGCCTCGCCGGACCGCTGTAATTGCCGTAACGAGCTCAGGAAGAGATGTCCCAAAGGCAACAATGGTAGTAGCAATAACACTGTCGGGGACATTGAACCGAATTGCACATTCTTCTGCTGCAGGTATTAATACCTGCGACGAAACAACAACCAATATTATCCCAAGAACCAGCTTTCCAAGAATAGCTATTGTGGAAAAATCCGAATCAGGTAAGTCAGATTCATTTTCGTTCTCGCTTCGAATTCTTTGAGCCCACCGAATCGAAAAATAAAGGTAGATCACGAGCAAGACCAGAAAGACTAATCCGATCGTTTGTGGTAACCGCCCTCCACTTACAGGAATACCTCTCAGGTTCGCATAGGGGATAGCCGAGAACACAAGAAGGAATCCTACTCCCAGTTGGATCCATCCTTGGCGATTAACAATAGAACTCGGAAGTCGGGGAGGTGAAATCAATGTTGCGATCCCCAAAATCAATCCCGTGTCGCAGATTATGGATCCAACCGCATTACCTAAAGCTAGGTCCGGCTTTCCTTGAACTGCAGCAAAGACAGATACTGCGGCTTCAGGAAATGTGGTACCTAGACTTACAATAGTGGCACCGATAAGAAAGGAAGGAACACCCAAGTGTCTAGAAAGGATGATAACCTCTCTAACCAATAGATCTGCACCTTTCATCAGGATATAGATAGATACAGAAACAATCGCCAGGAGAATAGACGTGTGTTGGTGTTCTAGGATTTTTCCAATAAAATCTTCCATAACAAATTGTTCAGCAAACACCGAGAAAGAATTAGCCCTTCTGTTTGCTTGACTTGAACGATGAGATAAGCATTGTTTTTCGCCTTTACTGCTAAGCCTGGGGTAAACGATGACCCAGTTGATCAGGAACTATAAAGACACCCTGAATCTCCCCGATACCGCTTTCCCTATGAGGGCGAACTCGGTGCAACGAGAACCTGAGCGCATCGCTCATTGGGACAAGATAGATCTCTATCGGAGAATTCAAGAAAAGAACGCAGCGGGCAAGAATTTTATTCTGCACGATGGTCCACCTTACGCCAATGGGAATATTCACCTTGGCCATGCCCTGAATAAGATATTGAAGGATATCATCCTTCGTTATAAATCCATGCGGGGCTATTCCACGCCATATGTACCCGGTTGGGATTGCCATGGGCTTCCCATCGAACAGCAAGTTTTTAAAGAAGTAGGAGACCGGATTCACACCATGTCCCCTACTAAGATTAGAGGCAGGTGTCACAATTACGCCTCCAAATACATAGAAATCCAAAAGAAACAATTCAAGCGTCTCGGAATTCTGGGGGAATGGGAAGCACCCTATTGCACTTTTGATCCCGAATTTGAAGTTGGAATCCTACAGTGTTTCCGGGAACTCGTTGCCAAGGGCCTAGTACGAAAAGGTTTCAAGGTTGTCCATTGGGATCCAATTTTTCGAACTGCGATAGCTGAAGCCGAAGTCGAGTACCATTCCCATCAATCAGACTCGATTTTCGTCCGGTTTCCATTATTTAATCCCGAACGTTTCGACGCCTTGAAGAATCTACCCGATGTTGCGTTGGTAGTTTGGACGACAACACCATGGACATTACCTGCTAACGAAGGAGTCTGCCTACACCCAAGCTTTGAATACGTCGCTGTTAGTCACGAAGGAAGGACTTCCATCGTAGCAGCCGAACGAGTTGATGCATTCATAGAAGATTGCGGAATCACAGATGGGACGATTGTAGGCAAAATCTCATCTAACTTATTTGATCGCTCGGTGTGCCAGCATCCTATTTTCAGCGACCGCACTAGCTTGATCATGCTAGGCAACCATGTAACAATGGATCAAGGAACCGGGTGCGTCCATACAGCACCAGGACATGGGACTGATGATTTTGCCATCGCACAAAAATACAAACTACCAATTTCGGTCCCGGTAGATGCAAAGGGGTGCTTTACTGATGACTATTCTGAAATGTCAGGAGAATTCGTATTTGATGCTAATCCCAAAATCATCCGAGATCTGAAAGAGAGAGGTCTGCTCGTTGCTGCTTCTCAGATCACCCACGATTACCCCTTTAGTTGGAGAAGCAAAAAGCCGATCATCTTTAGGGCGACAGAGCAGTGGTTCATGGAATTCGAAGAAGGCTCGATTCGCCAACATGCATTAGATGCTATTGAATCAACAATTAATTGGATCCCTCAGTGGGGCTACGAGCGAATTCGTAATATGATACGGGATAGACCAGACTGGTGTCTCTCCCGTCAACGCTCCTGGGGAGTTCCCATCCCCTCAATCCGCTCCAAAGCTTCCGGGAACTCAGTTCTGGAACTGGAAGTCATTGATCGATTCATAGATGCGGTAAAGTCAAAAGGGACAGACTGCTGGTTCACCGATCCTATCGAGAGTTTCCTTCCTCCAGGATTTACTTATAAATCAACTGGCGAATCAAACGCTGGAGACTTTGAGAAGGAAACGGACGTACTCGATGTCTGGTTTGATTCTGGATCCAGCCATATAGCTGTACTAGAGGGGGACGATCGCCTCTCCTCTCCCGCTGATCTCTATCTAGAAGGAAGCGATCAACATAGGGGTTGGTTTCAAAGTTCTCTTCTCACCTCAATCGGCGCACGAAATCAAGCTCCCTATAAAGCTGTTCTCACCCATGGATTTATACTTGATGGCGAAGGTAATGCGATGAGCAAATCCTTGGGAAATGTGGTTTCCCCTCTTGATATAATAAATAAGAGCGGTGGGGATATCTTGCGCCTCTGGGTTGCCAGCGTGGACTATCGGAACGATATTCGATTATCAGAAGAAATAATATCCCACGTAGTAGAAACTTATCGGACCATACGAAACACTTTGAGGTTTCAACTTGGAAATCTTTTCGATTTCGATCCCGAAAAGGACCTGCTTGAGATTGAGGAACTACTTCCTCTCGATCGTTGGGCGCTCTATCACACATCTGACTTGGTCGAATCAGTCCAAGACTCATACGAAGAATACGAATTCCAAAGGATTTACCAACTAATCAACCGTTTCACAACAGTAACCCTTTCTGCGACCTATCATGACATTCTCAAAGACCGTCTTTATACTCTCAAACCTTCGTCAAAGGAGCGCCGATCGGCCCAAACAACTATTTATCACATCAATCAAATTCTGACGAGACTGATCGCACCAATTCTTGTCTTTACTGCGGATGAATCAGGTGCCCATAGCATAAAACAAGGGGCCTATGCCGAAAGTTCCATTCACCTGCAAGAGTTTCCCAACGTCCCTATGGAATGGAAATCTGGGAAGATTCCGCAAATGATGGAGGAAATCATGAAGGTGCGGATTCAAATCAATGAATCTCTAGAAAATCTTAGAAAAGAAAAAACCATCGGTCAATCCTTGGAAGCAGAAGTAGAAATTAAAGGAAGTGTATCGAATAAATCCTTTCAGATACTCAAGAAGTTTGAGGAATTCCTTCCGGAAATTTTTATTGTCTCCAAAGTCTACCTCGTAGTTAAACAATCAAATAATTCTGAACTGTCTATAACCGTAAAGAAAGCAACAGGTAACCGCTGCCTTAGATGTTGGCGCTGGGCTGAAGAGGTTTCCCAAGACCATGAAGAAAGCCCCGTTTGTGGGCGCTGCATAACTGTCCTAAATGATAGAAGCTAAGAAATTCCATTAGAACACAAGAAGATCCTAAAAGTAACAAAAAAGGCATACAAGATTTTGTAATTATCATCTAAAAATCAGTCCAACCCAGATACTGTCAAAAGACGATGAACTCTAAAAAGACAAAAACATCAAACGGGAATACACCGAACTCTCCCAGTGAAAAAACTTTAAAAAAGAAAGAGTCCACAAAAACTAAATCAACCAAATCTATAGCCAAAAAAAAGAAGAGTTCACCAACCCGAAAATCCGCACTAAAATCGACAGTAAAGAGGAAAAGAAAAACTCCCTATAGCAGGAAAAAAAAGGATTCACCAGTTAGGAAAACATCCGATAAATATCCAATTCCCACTGAAACTAACAATCTGGAAAGTGAAGCTCAACCGAAAGATGGACCCCCTTCTGAATTTGAGGTAAACTCGAAAACTGGATCTCCCATTGTATTTTCTTTTGAAGATGTCCAGGAAGTAATTCGTTCACAATCCCACCAGCCGGAAAAGGAATCAAAGAAAAAACTTCCGCGTAAAACTCAAAAAAATCTCAAACCAAAAAAATCATCAAAACCAAAAGGCGAAAAAACAGCCGAGCCACCCAGAGAGCATCGGCAATTAGGAGCAGCATCATTGGCTGATATCTTGGGATATAATCCCATTACAAAAAACCAAAAGCCAATACCCCAACCGACGAGCATCCCGAGAAAGCATCAATCATATTACCGGAAACTCATTAAACTTAGAGACCATTTAAAACAGGGACTGAGGGGCTATCAAGATCCATTAAAAGGATCAGGCAAGGATGATTCAAATGATGGATCGCCCTATAACCAGAATGTAAGCTACGGAGAAACTGATGATTTCGAGCGTGATTTCACCCTCAATCTGGTTTCCAACGAGCAAGATGTCCTTATAGAGATAGAGGCAGCTATTGACCGAATCTTCGACGGCTCCTACGGAATCTGTGAAGTAACAGGAAAGGCGATCAATCGGGAACGACTAGCTGCCATCCCCTTTACCCGTTTTTCAGTTGAAGGACAGATGGAATATGAGGCCTCGAACAAGAAAACTCTGAATCGTCAAACTATACTCCTCGACTCGAATACTGATTCGGGGGATAGGTCTACGTTCGAAGAAGAAGAATAGTAGTAAACCGCCCAATTATACCCGAACAGCTGGTGCTAGCAAAATACTTTAGATTTTATCTAATCTCCATCATCATTCTGATCTCTGATCAACTCACAAAATTTTGGATCAGTAATCAGTCAGGACTAAAATTCGGAAGCTATTGGCCGAACGGAGGTATTGAGATCATTCCTAAATTCTTCTATTTGGCTTATGCAGGAAACTCGGGGGCAGCATGGGGTATATTAAGCGGTTTTAATACGGGATTGATTTTATTCGCCATTGTCGCGCTAGTCATCATCTTCATATTACGAAATCAAATCGGTCTTAAAGACTCTGCAGTCCAATGGCCACTCGGTTTGCTATCCGGGGGAGTTGTGGGCAATCTATTTGATCGTATATTACATGGATACGTAATCGACTTTATTGATATTAGAATATTCGGTTTTCATTGGCCGGCTTTTAATTTAGCCGATAGCGGGATAACAATCGGAGTAATCTACTACTTATTGCTCTCACACGTGAGAAAACCTTTGGGATTACAATAAAGAAAATCGGAGAGTTTACTCATTTGAAATTGGTTATATTTTCAAATGAAGTTCTAAGTCATGGTAAGAGATTCAAGTTAAGTCTAAAACACTAAACTTAGTAATAGGATTTGTTTGTTTAATAGGTCCATTATCTCCTGCAATCGGTGATACCAATTTAGATAAAACTGATGCTACAGATTCGTGCTCTAAAAAATCAGATATAGGTTTGGAGAGTACCGAAGATTCTAAGAAAACTAGCGACTCCGCAGGGCCTTTTCTACATCTATCTGGAAATCTCTTAAAGCGTGCAGATGCGGAAGAAAAAAGGGCCGTAAAAAACAATCTAGGGAATTACACGAAGCGGCCTTGTTCTTTTGGGAACTAACAGCAAATGGCAAAGAATTTTGAAACCTTTTGCAAAAGATAAGAGGAAATCAGTAACTTGATTTCCTGAAAAAGGAGTTATTGGCTTCCTTTCAATATCCGACATCTCCGGATTAATTCCGTTAGATCAAAAACAGGACGCCATAAATTATACCATAGAATCTAAAACGTCGGACCCTTATGTCCTACTACTCGAACACAACCTGATAGGAAAGGGCATATTACAGAAAACTGGATAAAGGCCGATAAAATTACGGTTAATAGGGGCGGCGACTGCTATAGGAAAACCAATAGATTCTGTAAAATATGTTTTATCCATCCATCGAGACTAAGTATCATTCCACGTTTTGAACTTGCTCTCTGACTCGCTCAACCTCGCTTTTGGCTTCGATAATCAGCTTGCTCACGTGAAGGTTGTTGGCCTTGCCTCCTATTGTGTTTAACTCTCGATTGATCTCCTGAGTTAGGAACTCAAGCTTACGACCCACCTGCCCTTCAGATCCAATGTAATCTTGAAATTGTTGAATATGGCTCTCCAATCGAGTAATTTCCTCAGAAAAATCGCTTCGATCTGCGAAAAGAGCAATTTCTTTTAAGACTCGTTCATCGTCCAGATCTAGTTCTAATCCAGCTTTCTTGAGCCTCTCATTAAGAAGAATACGGTACTGAGGAACAATGTTCACCGATTTTTTTTGAATTTCCCCAATCAGTTGCATGAGGGACTGGGTCCGATCAGAAAGATCCTTAGCAAGTGATTTTCCCTCACATTCACGCATTTCCATGAGCTCATTTAATGCTGTTTCAAGTGCAGATTGGGCTATCGGCATCACCCTATCCGGTTCCGGCAACGAACTCGCCTTTCGCTCCAACGCCGCTATCTCAACGAGATCTCTTACTGTTGGCTTGAAAGGAATCCCATGGTTTCGTGCAAATTCCGATAGCCGCTTGAGAGCTCCCTCCATGTAGACATCACTCCAGAACCTCTGTTCTTCCCCCTCCAGATGTCCCATTCGAACTGAAGCCTGGATTCGACCACGAAAAACCCTTTTGCGGATGGGTTCTGATAAACTTCTTTCCAGCGATAACCATTCTTTCGGCATTGAAAAACTAATATCAAAATTACGCCGATTGAGAGAAACCAATTCAACAATTAACCCCAGTCCTTGTTCACATGCCTCGCCACGGCCGTATCCAGTCATACTCTTCACAAAAGGGATTGGGCCTGCGAAACATCTTTATCTCCTCTTCCACTCAGGTTGAGAACGAGAATGTCATCGCGTTTCATTTGCGGAGCTCTCTTCATTGCGTATGCAACTGCATGCGTTGATTCAAGAGCCGGAATAATTCCCTCTTTCTGGGATAAAACCTGAAACGCTTCTAGCACCTCTGAATCTGTTGCATAGCTGTAATAAATTCTGCCACGGTCGTGGTAGAAGGCGTGTTCTGGCCCAATAGCTGCATAGTCCAGCCCAGCTGACACAGAATGAGTCAAGTTAATTTGCCCGTCAGGGTTCTGGAGGATATAGGTTTTACATCCATGAAGAACACCGACTTTTCCTCCTTCAAAACGTGCGGCATGCCTACCCAGAGCAAGTCCTTCTCCGCCTGCCTCGATACCAACTAATCTTACATCATCGTCTTCGAGGAAATCCCAGAAGAACCCTATCGCATTACTTCCACCTCCAATGCAAGCAACTAGCTCCGTTGGTAAACGACCTTCTTTTTTCAGGATTTGCCGCCGTGTTTCCTGGCCTATCCGACGATGAAAATCACGTACCATTTTGGGATACGGGTGAGCTCCTAGTGCAGATCCGAGAATGTAGTGAGTATTTCGAACATTTGTCACCCAGTCACGCATTGCCTCATTAATTGCCTCCTTAAGAGTCTTCTCTCCAGCATCAACAGCTCTAACTTCAGCCCCACAAAGCTCCATTCTAAAAACATTCAAGGCTTGCCTCTCCATATCCTTTGCTCCCATAAAGACAACACAGTCCAGGCCAAATTTTGCACATACAGCGGCTGTTGCTACCCCATGTTGCCCTGCACCAGTTTCAGCGATAATCCTCTCTTTTCCCATTCTCAGGGCAAGCAGTGCCTGGCCTAGGCAATTGTTTATCTTATGCGCTCCAGTATGAAGAAGATCCTCTCTCTTGAAATAGATTTTTGCTCCACCAAGAAATTTGCTTAGTTGTTTTGCTAGATAGAGTTCTGTTGGTCGCCCGGCGAATTCCTTTAGGTGATACTCTAATTCATCTATGAAGGAAGGGTCATTCTTTGCCTCTTCATAGGCTGCGTCCAATTCGAGAAGGGCCGTAACCAATGTTTCTGGTACATACATACCACCATAGGGCCCAAAATGACCTGTACTATCCGGCAAACTAAACCTATCGATTCTTTTCGGGTTGGTCTTTTTAGTCATACTTTAGAGCGTAAAATCTCCTTCAACGGTTGCGAAGTAGAAGCAGCAACCGCGATTGATACAATAGGATTTTTATCAATCCCTTAAATAGATAGAAACTGGATAGCAAAAGTAATTCTGGAAAAACATATGTATCCCTTGGAGGTTTCCAGTTCCAGAAAACTCAACTCTCTTAATTAATGATCAGGATCAGACCAGAGGAGGACAGACGCTAGGAATAATCTCATACACGTAAATATCGTCTATCGGTTTTATATAATTGCTCTAAGAACGTATGGAAGAATCCCCCCATTACGGTAGTATTCAACTTCAATTGAAGTATCGATTCTAGCAATAACCCTAACCTTTTGGAGATCTCCTTCACATCTTTTAACTACCAATGTTAGTTCGTCCTTGGGGCGTAGGTCATCCTCTAATCCTACAATTGAAAATTCTTCCGAACCATCAAGTTCGAGCGAACAGCTAGAAACGTTCCCAATGAATTCAAGTGGCAAAATCCCCATCCCGATCAAGTTGCTACGGTGAATCCGTTCATAACTACGAGCAACAACGGCCTTGACCCCTAATAGCATGGGTCCTTTTGCTGCCCAGTCCCGCGAACTTCCCATACCATAGTCGCACCCAGCAAATACGATGAGAGGAGTTCCTCTCTCTTTGTATATCTTGGCAGCATCGAAAATAGGAATGATCTCTCCTTCGGGCATCAGACGAGTCCATCCACCCTCTTTCCCACCTGCTAATAGGTTTTTAAAACGAACATTTCCAAAAGTTCCCCGTGCCATTATTCGGTCATTCCCTCTACGAGATCCAAAGGAATTAAATTCATTCTCTTCGACACCATTATCCATCAGAAATTTTCCCGAAGGAGAGTTTCTTTGGATAGCTCCAGCAGGTGAAATATGATCCGTCGTAACAGAATCCCCTACTATTGCCAGAGCCCGCATGCAATTAAGTTCTTTTATCGGACTAAGTTCTTTCTTAAGCGCCTCAAAATATGGTGGTTTTTGAATATACGTACTTTCCATATCCCAATTGTAGAGCGTCCCGTGAGAGGCATGTATACTTTCCCATTCCGAACCTGCATTCAGCATATTTGAATACTTCAAACGGTACATATCAGCACGAATGCCGCTACTTATCTTTTCTTCAACTTCCTCTCCAGAAGGCCAAATTTCGCGTAAATAAACTGGATTTCCCTCCTTATCAACCCCAAGGGGTTCGGTTGTTAAATCAATATCCACTCGCCCAGCCAGGGCATAAGCAACAACAAGAGGCGGCGACATCAAAAAATTCGCCTTTATTGCAGAATGAACACGTGCTTCAAAATTACGATTCCCTGAAAGAACACTGGCTGCAACAATCTCACCCTCTTTTAGAACCGACTGAATTTCCGGCCGGAGAGGTCCGCTATTTCCTATGCAGGTTGTGCACCCATAGCCGACAAGGTTGAACCCAAGGTTGTCCAGGTAATCCTTCAAGCCAGTCTCAGAAAGATATTCCATCACTACCCTCGAACCTGGAGCTAAGCTTGTCTTTACAAAGGATTGGACTTTCAGACCTCTCTCGACAGCCTTTTTGGCCAGTAAACCGGCAGCAATCATAACACTTGGATTACTGGTGTTGGTGCAGCTAGTAATCGCCGCTATCAGTACCGAACCATGGCCAATATTTACCCCACTTACAGTTCTGTTTCCGTCATCAGTGTCCTCAACTCCACCTTTCACAAACACCGGAAACCGGCCCTCTAATCTCTCTGAGGAAACACCGAAACCTCCTTGTTCAACTTCGTTACCTAAGAGATCTCGGAACACCTGCTTTAATTTTGGAACCTCGATCCGGTCTTGAGGTCGTTTAGGACCAGCTACTGAAGGTCTGATTGTATTTAAGTCTAAGTCCAATACCCTCGTGTAATCGATATCGCCAATCCGTGGTGAACCAAAAAGTCCCTGAGCAGTGAAATAGTCTCGAACCATTTCTATCTTGCCCTCGGAGCGCCCACTCATCCTCAAGTAGTCCAGTGTTTTTTCGTCCACCGGAAAGTATCCTATCGTTCCACCGTTCTCAGGCGTCATGTTAGCAACCGTAGCTCTGTCTGCTACGGGTAGGTTAGCCGTACCATCTCCAAAGAATTCAACAAACTTCCCTACCACATTTTCACTACGTAAAAGCTCTGTAACACGAAGAGTCAGATCGGTAGCAGTCACACCTTCCCGCAAAGTTCCAAAAAGATTAACACCAACAACTTCTGGCGTCAAAAAATAAACCGGCTGCCCCAGCATACCTGCCTCGGCCTCGATCCCTCCAGCACCCCATCCAACAACACCGAGACCATTGATCATTGTTGTGTGACTATCTGTTCCTACTACCGTATCCGGGTAAAAGACCGTTTCGTTAGCAATTTTTTTTGCAAACACAACTTCTGCTAGATACTCCAGATTAATCTGGTGCACTATCCCCATGGATGGTGGAATTACACGGAATGTTTCAAACGCCTGTTGGCCCCACTTCAGGAATTGATATCGCTCTCGATTCCTCTGGAATTCGAGCGCAAGATTTGCAACAAATGCATCTGCTGTTCCAAACCGATCGACTTGGATCGAATGGTCAACAACCAGATCAACAGGAACCAACGGCTCAATCTCGGTAGGATCCCCCCCCAGATCCCGAACTGCGTCTCGCATCGCCGCTAAATCCACCAAAAGCGGAACACCGGTGAAATCCTGGAGTACGATTCGGGATACGATAAAGGGTATTTCTCGATCTGTGGGCTTCCTGGCCTCCCAATTGGCGAGTGCGCTAATATCCTCCTCTACAATCCGATCTTCGTCGTGGTGTCTCAGCAATGATTCAAGAATGATTCGAATACAAATAGGCAATCGTGAGATTTTACCTACTCCCGCTTCTTCTAAAGCAGGCAGAGAATATACTAAACCCGTGGAATCACCAATCTTAAGTTTTTGGCAAATTCCAAATCGGTCTCGGTTGCGAAACCCTCCCATAAATATTAACCTCTCTTATCGTTCTATATTATGACTCGGATAAGGCAGTCTTGACCTCATCAAAAGGCGGCAAATTATGGGGATCATCCGTCACCCAGCTATAATTAATTATACCATCTTTACCAATTACAAAGGCCGAACGCTTAGAAACTCCCTTAAACCCGATTAAATCCTCATATAGAACATCGTAGGCCAAAGAGACCTCCTTATTAAAATCGCTCAAAATAGGAATCGTGATGCCATTCGCTTGAGCCCAACCTTCTTGTGAAAAAGGACTATCGACACTAATTGCGTACACGGCAGCATCGAGAGCTTCGTATTCAGATATACCACTACTAACACTGCACATCTCGTTAGTGCAGACCTCCGTGAAAGCTAGCGGAAAGAATAGAAGAACCGTTTGTCTTTTTCCGATATTATCGAATAGACTGATTTCCTCAAGCCCTTCAGCTGTTTTTCTATTGAGATTGAATTCAGGTGCTTTTTGTCCAGGTTCTAATGCCATAATTTTCTTCTCCTTCTAAGGTTCTGTCCTCAACATATTGACTCGTAAATTACTCCGCAATAAAAATTGTAATCTCATGAATCAATTGGAGAAGATCACTCGTAACCTTGAGCATTTGATTTCTGAAAAGGAACTGGAAGAGCGGCTTCGAGAGGATCGGCCACTGCGGATCAAACTAGGAATCGACCCAACCCGACCCGATCTAACACTGGGACATATGGTTGTATTTAATAAGCTTCGAGATTTTCAGGAACTCGGCCATCAAGCTGTTCTTATCATTGGCGACTTTACAACTCTCGTAGGTGATCCCTCAGGGCGATCAAGCGAACGTCCTATCGTTACAAAGGAAGAAATTGAGGAAAATTCTAAAACCTACCTAAAGCAAGCTTTCAAAATACTAGATGAAGACAAAACCATCGTTCGGCGAAACAGCGAATGGTTTACCGAAATGAATTTTGAATCTGCTCTCGATCTGGCTCGGAAAATGACCGTGGCTCGAATGCTCGAACGCGATGACTTCTCAAAACGTTATAAAAATAGAAATCCAATCTCTATTATCGAGTTTCTCTACCCTCTACTTCAGGGATACGATTCAATTATGGTCAACTCTGACATTGAAATTGGAGGAACCGATCAACTATTTAATCTTCTAGTCGGACGGACCTTACAGAAGGAAGCCGGCATGCTTCCTCAAATCGTTTTGACCACTCCTCTACTTGTTGGTCTGGACGGTGTTATGAAAATGTCTAAAAGCCTTGATAATTTTGTCGCTTTCAACGAGGCCCCCAAGAACATCTTTGGAAAGATCATGTCTTTGAATGACAATATGATGTGGGATTATTTCCAACTTCTCCTAAATACTCCAAAAGAGAAAATCAATAGGATGAAGTTGGGGCATCCTATGAAAGCTAAGAAAGATCTTGCTCTAGGAATTACAACAATTCTTACAGATAGCTCGTCAGCGGCTAATGAATTAAAAAGTTTTGAAACCGTTTTCAGTAAACGCGAGGTTCCAGAAGAAATGGCTACCTACTCCTGGAACCAACTTTCTGGCGATGATTCTGCCCGCTTGGTAGACCTGATCGCTGCCACAAAACTCTTCCCAAGTAGGAAGGAAGCTAAGAGGTTGTTCGAGCATGGCGCCGTGCGTTTGGACTCAAAAAAAATTGTCACCCCAACCCACTCCATCAATAAACCAGAGAAAGAAATCATCATTCAGGCAGGGAAACGGGTCTTCTTCAAAATAATAGGCTAGGTGGTTTTCGGGTAGATTCTGCTAACAACCAAAATACTGATAACATGGGGTCTGATAGATTAAAGGTGATCAAATGAATAGTAACGCCTATCACAATCTATGTAGAAGGGGTTTCCAATCAAAGAAAATCAAACCTCGACTCGTATAGGTTAAAGAAGGGTATATTACTAGAACCTTTGAGGAATCAGGTGAATTATTCCCTTACTATACTTAAGCGATTTGTAGGATTACTATTGTCATAATTTTAAGTATTTATGACTCCCATTAGGAGGATTGCGTCGATCGATTGGGGTAATAATCGGATTCCGTATGTTCAGAAATTCTCCCAGAAGCCTCCAACAAAGAACGAATGTAGATAGAATGGGACAACCGGCTTTTACAGGTAGCGAAAGAAATATCATGGGGCTTACTGGAGTCGGCCATCTCGGCTGCCACCTTGCCATGCTAACGTTTCCTACCGTAGCAATTTCAATAGCCAGCGAAGAACAACTACCCTTAGAAAGTGTTCTTGGCTGGAGTTTTCTAGGTTACCTTTTATTCGGATTAGGAGCTCTGCCTGTTGGTTACTTGACTGACAAACTGTCGGCCAAGTGGATTGTTAGGGTTGGTGTTCTTGGAATTGGCCCTGCAATGATGCTTGTTTCCCTCTTCCCTCCTGGACCCTTGCTAGCCCTTCCTCTGGCCATTGTTGGTTTATTTGCCAGCCTTTATCATCCAGCTGGACTTGGTCTTATTACTCGCACCACTAGCCTGCGGGGCACAGCTTTGGGGATAAACGGTCTACTAGGTAACATTGGTATTGCCGGGGCCCCGTTAGTGGCTTCTCTTGCGACACTCCAATGGGGATGGAAGGGTGCCTATTTGGCAATTGGATCATTCCTTCTCGGACTTGGCATTCTCGTTTCAACCCTGCCAATTAAAGAAACGTATTCTAATCAGCCAACAAAAGTTAATGAGCAAAATTATCCACCAAACAGGTTGAAACTCTTTCTTATACTCCTCATCGCAATGATGATGGGAGGACTAACTTATCGAGCAGCTACCGTTGCCCACCCAGCCTATTTCGCTGAAAAAATCAGCTTTCTAGGTTACGGAACGGCTACATCGTTAGTATTCGCTTTTGGTTCGTTAGGTCAAATTATTGGGGGTCGAGTTGCAGATCGATACGACCTCCGATTACTCTACTTGCTTTTTCACGGCTTCACCGTGCCGTTGGTACTTTGTATGGCTGCCATCTCCGGCGCAGCTCTTCTTTCTGTTTCTGGAGTTTTTTTATTTTTTAGTTTTGGAATGCAGCCGATTGAGAATAGTTTAGTTGCTAGGCTAACCCCTGACCGTTGGCGAAGTACCGCTTACGGCATAAAGTTTACCGTCGTTTTTGCTTTAGGCTCTCTTGCTGTTGGTGCGGTCAAAGTCATTATTGAAAATTTCTCTGTCGGAACTGTCTTCCTTGCTATGGGCGCGACAACCTTCCTAACCTTTGTCTTTGCCTCGGCACTCTATTTCTACCCGTCTATAAATAGCTTTTTGAATCGTCCGGAGGCTGGCAGCCGTTAGAATACAAATCAAAAGACTTCCTCTTCATTATGGGCTATGATTTAGCCCGATTAATTAACGTAGACAGAACCACTATATCAGGAACCTTTAGTGCCCCAAAAAAATAGCTTATCCGTTTCATCTTCCGAATAGACACTACTAGTCCAACCGAGGATTTGAATACCTGGTACTGAAATTTCGACTAGAATGCCTTGGCTATAGCCAAATACACCGCCACAAACCCTAACAGAATCGATCCTAGCCATAAATACTTCCCAAACTCAGGTTTCCGGTTCGCTACCGCAATTGATCCTCCCAGAACCAACCAGATTCCAAGTTTAGCTACAGCCCAACCGGGAAACCCAAGTCCTAGCTTCCCCAGCATTCCAAAACCGCCAACCAGAACCAGAGTAAGCCCAATCCCATTGGTCATTCCCACCATCTTCTTTATTCTCTCCTCATTGGTCCCTAACATTCCATAGACAATGACTCCCCCGAGAGAGAGGAAGATCATCATAACTCCAACCAGATGAAGAATCCTGTAGAGGATCATCTATAAATACTGCAATCTATGCGGCGTCTGGATTAACGCAATTCGAAGCTTTAAGGGCCTCCTTTTCCTCATTTAGGACCGGAAGATCAGGTGCTCCATTAGCGTTCAGTTCAATCCACTCCTCCCACTCATCCGGAACGTCGCTATCCTGAAAAATAGCTTCCACAGGACACTCTGGGACACAGAGGTCGCAATCGATACAAGTATCAGGGTTTATATACAGCCTATCGTCAGCTTCGTGAAAAGCTTCAACCGGACAAACAGCAGCACAACTAGTGTATTTACAGTCAACGCAAGGGGCAGTGATTACGTATGCCATAACAACTCTCCGTTTTCTTTAGATCACGCGGGTCAAATATTTAATCTTTGTAACTATTGGGATTTGGTGTCTTCACCCAATAGGGACCAAAAGAATAATTAAAAGCAGTGTCGATTAAGGAACCTTCCAAGGAAGAGTCAAGAGGATAGGTTTCGACACAAAAAGCATTTCATTCGAAAAATTGCTAAGATGGATAATAAAACGAAAGTCGATTTAATGCTAAATTCCAATTCTGAGGTAGAGTCAAAATCAGACCACAATCCGACACGCGATCGGCAAACTCCATCGATTTGAACGGTATATTTAAAGTCAGGGAAAGACTGCTTTTTGGGCAACGGGGCATTACTATAGCTAGCTTGCTCGCTAACTATGAAAACCTAAGAGTCTCTGCTTGCCGAATGAGCTAGTCCACTGCCACTGTCTAAAGGACTGATGGACAACTTCGAAACGAGTCTAAAACTTCCTGATCTTTGGCAGCAAGATGCAATCCGCCATCTTAGGGCTGGCCGCGATGTGGTGGTCGACGCACCAACCGGATCTGGGAAGACTTATATTTTGGAGCTTTTTCTCGAAGGAGGATATCGCCAAGATACAATTTTTACAGTACCCACAAGAGCTCTAGCAAATGACAAGCTCCTGGAATGGAGTAGCAGAAACTGGGAAGTAGGGATCACAACAGGTGACCTGACTGAAAACATAGATGCCCCACTAGTTGTGGCGACATTAGAGACTCAGAAACGCCGGTTTCTAGATGGAGCTGGACCAGGATTACTCGTTGTGGACGAATTTCAAATGATCGGGGATCCAGCAAGGGGTGTCAACTATGAGCTTATAATCGCCATGGCACCCCAGACAACTCAACTTTTACTGCTCAGCGGTACAGTTGCGAATCCCGGACATGTAGTTGACTGGTTAAAAAAGCTTGGCCGTGATCCAGTTCTCGTTTCAACATCAAATAGACCTGTCCCGTTAGAGGAGGTGTACGTGGAAGCCCTTCCTAACCGAGTGCCCAAGCATATAAAGGGGTATTGGCCTCGGCTGGTAGCTAAAACATTGATGGCAGACATGGGGCCCGTCCTAATTTTTGCCCCTAGACGCAAAGCTAGCGAATCAATCGCAAGAGAAATATCAGCTGCACTACCTATTGACCTACCTCTCGAATTAACCGCCGAGCAGAAAAGACTCGCAGGGCCAATCCTTTCCAAACTTCTACGGAATCGAATTTCCTTTCATCATAGTGGACTAACCTATCGCCAACGAGCTGGTCTCGTAGAACCTCTTGCCAAAAATGGCCAACTGAGGGTTGTAGTTGCAACTACAGGATTAGCAGCCGGCATTAATTTTTCCCTTCGTTCTGTCTTCGTCACGGATCGGGAATATAGGGTGGGCGATCGTTATTTTGACATTAGACCCGACGAACTTCTTCAAATGTTTGGGCGTGCCGGCCGTCGCGGTCTGGACAGTAAGGGATTCATTCTCGCTGATCCCGGGAAACCTCGCCTCAAGGAAGGGCGACAACTACTTTTGAAACGAACAAATCAGATTGAGTGGCCAGCTCTTCTTTTTGTCATGCATTCAGCTATCGAGAAAAAAGAAAAGCCAGATAAAGCAGCAGCAGATTTAACGTCTCGACTATTCAGCAGCCTTGATATCCCGTTGGGTTTTGATGCATTCCTCAAGGACGCAAAGAACCGATGCCCAGTCGCGCCAGAACCAGAAAGTCGTCATGTCCGCCAATCCGTTATCGAAATTTTAAACACTCAAGGAAAATGGGAACGGCGAAAACCTACCGTTCGTGACTCTCTTGGGAAAGCCCTCATATTTTATAAGCGTACTTGGATCCCCGCACTACAACACCCCTCTACGGTGGCGGGAGTACGCATAGGAACTATCTGTAAACTAAGAGGAAAAAACACTATTCAATATGGAAGGGAGGTTTCTCTTTCCTTCATTGCGGACGACCTAACCAGTGGCGAACTTATTCTCACAAAGTGGCTCTATCGCGCTCTCCGAGAAAGAAAAAACGAACTTCGAATCAAGAACAGTATAAAACGTCATAATTGGACCCTGAAAAGATTGGAACAAATTATCATTCCCCTTTTGCCAACACTTACGCACGGGGGAAGTTTAGACGAACTAGTGGAACGCAATGGTTTCATCAATGCTCGACTCGATTACTCTAAAGCAGAGGCCTACCTCTATGTCGATTCGGAGGGTAAATTCCTTCTTAATCCACCAGAACATAAAAAAAACGAAGAGTTCGATTTTTCCTTTCGTGAAGCATATACCGAAAGCCATAGCTTAGAGTCTCCAGTATCCTCTTGGTTTCAACTTGGACTAATCGATAATAAAGCTGTTCCTACAAGAAGAGGTGAAATTTTCAGCTTTTTTAATCGGGCAGAGGGGTTTGCCATCGCCACAGCACTTGAGGATCCAAACTACGATATCCCTGAAATCATACAGCACATTGTTAATTTGCGGGCCGGGCATCGATTTACTGATTTTGAGTCTTACAGCAGTCGACTTGGGAATACCTGCCGTATTGCCTCTAATGGAGCGACTTATCCCGGTTATCTGGACAAAGGGAAACCTATCGACTACGGAGATGGAGCCGCTGAGATCTTGACCATGCATGATCAAGATCCATCAGGACTCGCTCAAGTTTGGAAAACCGAAATGCTCTCAGGTGACATAGAAAGAGTTAGACTAGAGTGGATAAGCTTATTGAATCAAATCACTCACTCTCCAAATCTCAAATGGGACAGGTGGATGCAGTTCAAGAAAGAAGCTCAAAGGATACTCTCTAAATCCACAGCCAAGCCACCAATCTCCAACTTGCCGCCGCTACCCCTATCCCAAAAACAACGTTACCGCTGCGATCATGTATTAGGAAGATAATAGAGGTTAGCCCCAGAACTATATACCTGCATTCCCACCCTCCTCTTAGAATGCTGTTGTCGGTCAGTTTTCATAAAGTAAAAATCCTTCTATATCAGGTTTATATGGGAAAAGATTACTTCACTCTAGCATAACCATATAGATTGAATTGTCTGAATTAAAAGATCAGATTAAACCATGCCCCAAACAACCGATCGAACAAATTTCAAGCTCCCAATTTTTGTTGTCCACACTTCAAACGGGGAATCAGTTATCTCATCTGGACGAATATCATACAAATACCTCCTTGATGGAATTTTCTTTCAAGAAGTTCGAATTTTAAAAGGAAGCCTTCATAAACCTCCCCACAACGCAGTTCCGGACAACCTCGGACCACTAACCCATATCCACACCGTTCTATCTGGGGGATTCACAATTTACTTTGGACCAGATGATGCCTCTCAACACTTTGGACTTAACGATGTTGTGGCTTTCATAAACTTCAACGGAAGGGGTCACTCCTCTAGAGTCGATGGAGCCGGCTGCACTAGACTGTTTCAGACCCGACGTGGACTGATTAATCTGGAGAAGCTAGAGAAAATGTAAGCGATACCGGTGTTCTCATTAAGATCAGCAAAAACTTTGAAGAACCAACTCAATCCGACTCTGGATCTAGATTTTGTGGTCACAGATATTACCGATCAGGAATCTAATCCATATTTCTCAAAGAAGAGAAAGTTCTCTCATCTTCCTCTTTTTCTATAATACTCTTTATAAAACTTCAAACTTGAAGGCCTATCTACCACTGCCAATTTCCTCCAAGCTCGCTGTTAATCACTGCTTTCTCCGGCCACTCTCCACGAGATAAGCTTATGATACATTGCGCAGCTTCGATTCCCATATTTTCGACAGCCAACTTATCACTTCCCGCGTGGTGGGGACTGAGGACAACATTATCAAGTTCAAAGATGGGATTATTTCGATTAGCCGGTTCTATTTCCAGGACATCTAGGCCAGCACCTGCGATTTTTTCCAATCGCAAGGCCTCTATGAGATCTTCTTCCACCACCAGACCACCTCGTGCCGTATTGATTAAGAACGCTCCGGTTTTCATCATCTCAAGAGAACCTCGATTGATCAAACCTTGGGTCTCTTCCGCCAAAGGACAGTGTAATGTAATAAAATCAGACTGCCCCAAAAGCTCGTCCATCTCCACCAATTCGATCCCATATTCTGCTACAAACTCCTTGTCGGGAAATTTCTCGTTTGCAATCACCCGCATATCTAAACCAAGAGCCCGAACCGCGACATCTCTACCAATCCGACCTAAACCGACAATTCCTAATGTACTCCCTCTCAGCGGTACCATTGAAACTGTAGCCCACTCTCCTTTTCTCACCGATTTATCCGACCAGATAATCTTTCTTGCTACAGCGAAAATCAATGCAATCGCATGTTCAGCCACAGCCGCATGATTCGCAGTTGGAGTCACCGTCACTACGATATCGCATCCAGTCGCAGCCTTAATATCTACCTTATCAAAACCTACTCCTGCTCGTGCAATCACCCGCAACCCGTCGAGAGATTCGAGTAGATCGCGAGGATAGCTATCTCCCCAGGCTATGACCGCAGAGACACCTTCCAATTCAGAAATTGCTTCTTCTACGCTGCATATGCCATTTGAGAAATTCGGATTCGAAGAGAACCTTACCTTGAATCCTGCCTCATCGAGAAGTTTCACAAACGGGGCATCGTAGTCATGATGCCTCCCTACTGTACTCGCTAGTATTGTATCCATCAGTTGTTCGAAATCGGAAATTCAATTTATCGCATACTCATATCTTTATCACGTACTCAATACTCAAAAAACTAAGGAATTTCAATACAAAGGAATGATAGCCCTTAAGGTGTCAACAGGAACCCTCACCCTTCCCAGCCAATCTTGATAAGATTTACTCACCAATAACCTTGTGCTAAAGATGCTTCCTTACATCTACACTGCTCGAAATAATATGCTGACTCATAGCTTCCCGTGCTTCCCCAGGATTTCTACTCTTAAGGGAATCGAGGATCCTTCGATGTTGCATGAGAGTCAACTGCACTCGTTTCTGAACTTCTACGGTTGATGGATCCGCAAGTACACTCTTAATCCACTCTTTCAAATAGCCACGCGTCATCCGCGAAAGAGTTCCAATTATCGAATTCTGAGTGGCCCGCGCAATCAGCATGTGATACTGAAGATCGTACTCTAAGAAGCTTTCTAGCTGTTCAGTTGAATTCTCCATTCCTCCAAAGGCTACCTCAATATCCTCTAGGTCCACAGGCCTTGCTCGCTTAGCAGCCAAAAATGCTGCCTGAGTCTCTAGCATTAATCGGGTTTCCTCGAGGTCCTGGACCGTCTTCCGGTCAAACAGGAATCCCCATTGGAGGGTCCTATCAAGATAGTTTCTATTACTACATACAAATGTCCCCTTCCCAACCTGGCCATCAAGGACACCCATCATTGTAAGAGATCTTAGAGCTTCCCGCAAAGAAGTTCTCCCAACGCCAAACCGCTTACACAACTCTCTCTCAGCCGGCAATCTCTCACCCGACTTAAGAACCTCACGGGAGATCAGATCGACGATCTGTTCCACAATTTCCCCGCTTAATGAAGACCTGGAAACCGGTTGAAGATCGTGCAACACCCCAGATTCCGTTAATTGGACTGACGACTGTTGTGTTTCCATCCTATAATTTTGCGATGTAAATTGGCCGACTGGATTCAATATTTCACTTTACTTCCTCTCAAGCTACATCTACCAATCCTAAGTGCTGATGGTCTGACCATTAGCCCATTCTCCGTAATTGCCGGTTAAGAGGCCTGAAGACAAGCAAAAAGGGAAACTGAAAATGTCACGAATACTAAATATTGGAGAGAGAGTTGAATTGTTTCCGATGGATATTCATTTCCACGACATTTCCCTGGCGTTCTATCAGAAAGAAAAACAAAAAGGCACACGATATCTTATTCACAGCTACAGTAGGATAGAAGGAATTGATGATAGAATAACATTTGTCCGTGATTCCGCTAAGCTCTTAGGTGGCTTGGAATCTCAAGAAGATGGGTTGCTTTATTTCTCATGCGAATCTGAACATCTAGCAGGAGCAAAGAGGATTTTTCTTGAAGCCTGTAAAATCGCCACTGGAGATAAAGTTCCCATGCTCCCCCTTGAAATAGACGATAAGAAAGCTGGATGCCGTATATTCATATCGAGTCTGGGAAATGGCGGCTATGAGGTTACTGCGGAAAAGAACAATGAAAAAGTAAACCGGAGAGTTGATTTAATTGCGCGAGGTCTAAGCAGACTAGGAGAAATGGAGCTGGATCCTTCTGTCCTTGGAAAAGTCACCTTCCCCTGCGGCCATCCCCATGATTCCCTAATTAGTTTGTTATTGAAAAGAGCTCCCAATGTTCGAGCTGTCTTACGTGAACAAGAAGCAGCCCTGACCCGAGGGATGCTAGCAGCACCTAGCCAGCAAAAATAGAAATTAAGACAGTTATTAAAAACTTATCAGATTGGTACAAATGACGACCAAATCCGAAAATATTCTCCCCATGACAAGTCGTGAGCGGGTGCTAGCCGCACTCCAGCGAAAACCCGTAGATCGTACACCATGTTGCAATCCGACTTCTTTGGCCACTGTTGAGTTAATGGATTTAGTCGATGCGCCATTCCCTCAGGCCAACAGGGAACCGGAAATGATGGCTCGATTAGCAGCAACCGGACATACCGAGTTGGGTTTCGATACGATAATGCCTGTCTTCTCGATAATCCAGGAATCTTCGGCCCTTGGCTGTAAAATTCAATGGGAGCAAAAGGACAATTGGCCCACTGTTAGGATGCGGGAGCCTATCTATTTAGAACCCGAAGATATAAAAATTCCTTCTGATTTTCTTACTCATCAGGATACTCGGTGCGTTCTAGAATCCATTCGAATTCTCCGTCGCGAGTTTGGTGATGAAGTTGCTATAATTGGGAAGACCATGGGACCTTGGTCGCTCGCTTACCACTGCTTTGGAGTGGAGCCTTTTCTTCTTCTCTCCCTAGACGATCCCGGCAGAACCATGCTATGTCTAGACAAATTAAAAAAGGCGACAATCGAGTTTGGGGTGGCCCAGATTGAAGCTGGTGCGGATGCCCTTACCCTGCCGGATCATGCCACAGGCGACCTGGTAAGTGGCGAATACTACGAACGCTTTCTTAAGGACTTGCACACCGAATTCGTCGAACGAATTCCGATTCCTCTTATCCTGCATATTTGCGGCCGAACCGTCGATCGAATGGGCTTCATCGCTCAGACTGGTATGGCTGCCTTTCATTATGATTCAAAGAACAAACCAAATGAATCAATGGATGCAGTTAGAGACGGAATCGCCTTGGTAGGGAACATCAATAACCCTGAAACCCTATTTTCAAAAGGACCAGAGGAAGTAAGAGAGGAAGTCACCCAGAATCTTGAAGCTGGAGTTCAAATGATTGGGCCTGAGTGTGCAATACCGCTACAAACCTCAATAGAAAATCTCAAAGAAATACCGATATCGGTAAAGAACTGGCACCAACACCATGCCGCCTAGTAATCTAAAATCCTAAATACTATCATGCCAGAAATCTCGGACATCGAAAACGAATTTATTCGTGACGAAATTGAAGAATTTATCGAGCGACCGGATGAAATTGAGAGGACTGTCAGCACTTTTGCTAAAGCGCGTCCCGAAATGCAAACAATAGCAGCTGCTCTTATCGACGGAGACAACCATACGGTTGATCAGTTAACCCGCAAAGCTCTAGACTCGGGAATCGCGGCTTTAGAAGTGATGGACTTCGGCCTAATCGCTGGGATGGGAATTGTTGGAATAAAATTTAGAGAAAATTTCATCTTTGTTCCCGAAGTTCTGGCCTGCGCACGTGCAATGAAAGCCGGAATGACCCACATCGAACCCATACTTTCAGCATCGGGAATCGAGCCAGTTGGAACTGTCGTTATGGGTACAGTTAAAGGCGATCTCCACGATATTGGGAAAAACCTTTGCATTATGATGTTGCGAGGGGCTGGATTCGTTGTCCACGATTTAGGTGTAGATACCTCGTTTGATGAGTTCATGGAAGCCGTAGAAGAACATGAAGCACGACTTATGGGAATGTCTGCTCTTCTTACAACCACTATGCCCTACATGGGCACTACCATAGAAGCATTCATCGACGAAGACATCCGTGACGACGTTAAGATAATGGTCGGAGGAGCACCAGTAACCCAGGAATTCGCAGATGACATGGGAGCAGATGGTTATGGGAAGGATGCACTGGCCTGTGTAGAGCTAGCAAAATCCCTGCTTGATGAAGCAGCAAGAGATACCAGCTTGTAATGCAAAAGATTGATCCAGAAAAATATCAGGAACGACTGGAAAAAATCACTGATCTATTTTCTGGGTTTGTCCTTCACGCCCGAAAGCAATCGATGAGTCGATGCCCCTATCGTAACCGATTCGATCAATGCACCGCTAAGTTTGATTGCGGAAATCAAATTCCAACCAAAAGCCAGCAAGCTCTCCCCAAATGCAGTGGCCTAATTGATTACTGTAACGCATGGAAGAAGGATACAGGAACAGCAGATGCACCCGATTTGGGATCTTGTAATCCTTAGGAAAACAGACCTCTAAAATCCCTTCTTCCGAAAATACATTCGATTTTAGTGTAGATCTAATCCCGAAGGTCTTACGCCTATGTTGAGCCTGAATTTCGGAACGCTAAATAAAGATTTTTTAGCTTCAGTTTCATGTTTAGTTTTCTTCTGCTCCTTTAATAATTATTCTGTAACGAACTAGTCGAAAGTAGACCAAAAGGTTCTGATGTGATCCCCATAGGGACTGCATAGTAAAAGAACAACAAACTCTTAATGATGGCGACCATTACTCACGAAGGAGAGTCCCGAAATCTTCACAAAGGTAGAACTATTTTTGACTATGCCGACGAACTCGCCGTACAAGTACCAACATCCTGTGGCCGCTCTGGCATCTGCCACGAATGTATCGTTGAAGTCACCAATGGAATACAGGCTCTAAACGCGAAAACCGATTCGGAGTCGTTTCTCAGGGACGATTTCAGACTGGCCTGTCAGGCTCAAGTCGAGAGGAAGGATATCGACATCGGATTCTCAACTCTAAGGAGAACCCCTAAAATTTTAACCCAGACTAAGGAGACCCGTACCGAGATTGACCCCGTAGTTACACGAAGGGGCAACACAATATTATATGACGGAGAAGAAGTTGATTCCTTCAGAGGTCATATTTACGGCATCGCGATTGACTTGGGAACCACCACCATCGTGATGGATCTGATCGATCTAGAAACTGGGGAAACCCTAAGGACTAGTGCATTCGAAAACCCACAACGTTTCGGAGGAAGTGATGTGATGCACCGTATTTCCTACGATGGACAGTATCCCGGGGAACTCAGAAAGGCGGTTGTTAATGCATTAAATCACGAAATTGAGGAGCTGGGCCATCAACTTGGGTTTGTTCGACAAGAGGTTTATGAAATCGTTGTAGCTGGCAATTCTACGATGCGGGATATTCTGTTTCGGCTTAACGTTCAGAGCATTGGACAAAAACCATACCGTTCTCTGATTGAACAGGAACAGCTCGATGGGAAACGAGGCTCTACTACCCTTTTGGCCAAAGCAAGGAGGTTGGGGATACGTGCAAATCCACAAACTCGAGTCTATGGTCTTCCACTGATTGGCAGTCACGTGGGAGGAGACGTTGCGGCTGACCTTCTTTCAATTGATATGCCTTCACAAAAGGAAGCAATCATGCTCGTTGACGTTGGAACGAATACTGAAGTCGTCGTCGGTCACGCCGGCCGCCTTGTGTGTGCATCCTGTCCTGCCGGACCGGCCTTTGAAGGTGGGTTAATAACATATGGCATGCCGGGTTACGAAGGCGCAATTGAATCAGTTTCTATAGAAAACGGGCAATTTTTATTTAAAACAATAGGGGATATTAAGCCAGTGGGTATATGCGGTTCAGGGCTAATTGATGTTCTCGCAGAATTACGCCGTTCTGGTCAAATGACCCCTAAGGGTGTTTTCTCAGAAAAGAGGCGCCAATTGTCTTTGGTACCGGAATCAGGAATTACCTTATCCCGAGAAGATGCTAGCAACTTGGCTCAGGCAAAAGCGGCAAATTTTTGCGGGCAGTTTATTGTCATGCGAAACTTTGGAATAGAACCACTCGACATCCATAAGCTCTACCTAGCGGGAGGATTCGCTAATTACGTTGATGTCAGAAATGCCGTTAATATCGGATTTCTCGCCCCGGTACCATTCGACCGTATCGAAAAGGTAGGAAATGCTTCGATCGAAGGGTCAAGGAAAATACTTCTATCTCGTAGAAAACGTGCGCAAATCGAATCACTCGTCGAGAATATTGAGCATATCGAACTAGAGACCACATCTGATTTTTTTGAAATCTTTGTCGAGGGCTGTCAGTTTAAACAAATGCCTACAGAATTCAAAAAACTTGGTGCCCAAGAACCTATTGGCTTCCATGGCTAAAATCCCAAACCAAACAACCGGTGCAGGGTGGCATAAAGCATCCTTACGCCATTTGCTAAGCAAGTCCGACGAATTTGTAAACATTGTTGAGTTGGTTACATCTCGTGGTATTCTTACCGAAGAAAACAGCCGTAAGGTCTTAACCCTCGCGCGCCGCCTCGTGGAGCATCCTAAGATCCATGGTGCCAGTATTACAGATAATCCGGGAGGCAACCCCATGATTTGTGCCGATACTTTGGGAAGAGATCTCATCTCTCGTGGCCAGGAAGTCATTATTCATCTCTCCTGCAAAGACTGGAACCGAAATGGATTGGAAGGACGAGCCTGGCAACTAGCCAGCGAAGGATTTGATAATGTCCTAACTTTGTCCGGAGACTATCCAATCTCCGGATATGAAGGACAGGCAGAAGGCGTTTTCGATATCGATTCAGTTGGATTACTAAAGATGTTGAAGGACATGAATCGGGGTTTAGAAGAAAAAAAGCGGAATCGAAAAAAGACCATGATGCCTACTGATTTCTTTCTTGGAGCCGTAGTTAATAACCACAAGCGCCTAGAAAGTGAAGTTATGCCGCAGTACTTTAAGCTCATCAAAAAAATCAAAACAGGGGCTGCATTCATTATAAATCAGGTTGGATACGATTCCCGAAAACAGGACGAACTTATCAAATACATGCAGAAGAAGGGACTCAATGTTCCCGTGATAGCAAATGTTTATGTCCTTAAAGCAAGTACTGCTCGCTTCTTTCACGGAGGCACTATACCGGGGATTGAAGTTACTGATGAGTTATTGGAGCTTTGTCAGGCAGAGGCAGCATCCAAAGATAAGGGAAAATCGTTTTTCACTGAATTCGCTGCTAAACAATGTGCTATCGCAAAGGGCCTTGGATATAGAGGCGTCTACCTAGGTGGCCACCTCGAGTATGAAGACTACGAACAAATAATCGAAAAAACTAATAATTATGGGAAAGACGATTGGCGTGAATTTGCTAAAGAAATACGATTTTCGCAACCGGGTGAATTTTTTTACTTTCAGAAAGATCCAGAGTCTGGCCTAAGTTCAACTAAAGTTAATCAAGAATATCTCAAATCAAAGAATCTGAGCCAGTTAAAAAAAACACGCCGTCAGATCTCTCCCGCATATAGACTTAATCGCCGAGTTCACAACTTTGTTTTTGAAAAGGGAAGCCCTTGTTTCGGAATTGGCAAGAAATTCTATAAAATGGTTGACGACAGCAGAAACGGTATCAGGAAATTCCTCCATGGGTTGGAGCAGGCGATAAAGATGCCGGCTTTCGATTGCCGCGATTGCGGCGACTGTTCTCTACCCGACATCGCATATCTTTGCCCTGAATCACAGTGTGTAAAAAACCAACGAAACGGACCCTGTGGTGGAACCCGGAAAGGCAAATGTGAAATCGGTGAAAAAGAATGCATTTGGTCTCGCGCTTACAATCGTCTCAAGGCCTACGGCCATGAAGAGGAGCTTCTCACTCGGGAGGTCATTATAAAAGACAACTCTCTCAGTGGAACTAGCGCGTGGATGAACACATTCCTTGAACGGGATCATCTCTCCAAGACTCATCATCCTAAGAAAGGTTCCCTGTGAAAATAAAAGGACTCGAGAGAGAATTTTTTGTTATTGGCGAAAATGTACATACCACGCGTATCCTTCTCCGCAAGGGTAAGCGAGTTACTAAAAATCCTGAGGGCCTTGAATCTGTTCAGTACAAGGATTCAGACGGCATTGAACGGTTTTTGATTATTCCAAATGAAGTAAAAAGGACTCAGGATTACGAAGAAGGTAGGATCAAGCACGTTAAGATTGCGATCCAGTCAGCTATGGGAGACCCCAGTCCGTCAGCCTACGAAGGGATGCAGTATCTCCGCCAAATGATTCTGAAACAAGTGGCCAAAAATGTGGATTTTATAGACCTTAATGTTGATGAGATATCGCTAAACCCTGCAGAACAAAAAACGGCAATGAGTTGGCTTGTCCAAACTGCCCAAAATATCTCCTCTGTTCCTCTATCCATTGATTCCTCAAACATAGAAACTCTGGAAGCTGGATTGGCAGCCTGTCGGCTTAATGGAATCCAGCACATGTTGAACTCAGCTTCCTTAGAACGCATTGAAGTCCTCGATCTAGCCAAACGATACAATGCGGCTGTCATCGTTAGTGCGGCTGGCAGTTCAGGGATGCCGCAAAACGACGATGAACGTGTTCAGAATGCTTCTCGAATGGTCGATACCGCATTAGATAAAGAAATACAGCTAAAGAGTATCTATATCGATCCTCTTATCTTCCCTATTTCAGTGGACAGCGAATTCGGGAATCATGCATTCGAAGCAATTCGCAGGCTGAGGGAAAAATATGGCCCTGAAATCCATATCACTGGTGGTTTCAGTAATGTTTCGTTTGGTATCCCTTGCCGACGGCTGGTCAACAACGTCTTTCTCAACCTCGTTATCCAAGCGGGTGCCGACAGTGGAATTATCGACCCAATAACCAGCCGGCTAGATCATGTGCTCTCAATGGAACGCGCCTCCATTCCTTACAAACTTACTGAAAATATGCTTCTAGGCCGCGACCGATTCTGTAAGAAATTCCTTAGAGCATATAGAAAGGGAGAACTAAATGGCTGAGTATAAGATCCTATACTGGAAGGATATTCCCGCTCAGATCAAAGTTTTCGAGGGTCGACGGCCAATCTCCTATCCCCTACCGACAATCTTTCAAGAGGAAATCGATCGAATCGCAATGGAACAAGGTATCTTAGATAGCAATAAGTATCTGGAGTACTGGCATTGGACCGAAAGGGCCGAAAGGAATGGAACCGCCGCGGAAGTAATCAACGCCTTAGTTAAGGAATTCGAAGAGAAATTTCCTAATTTATGATCTTTCCAATTGTCAACGATCAGTCCTTTGGTGAAATTATTAGACTTTTAGGTTTACCTGCGATAAAAAATCTTAACTCAGCCCCAACTCCCTTATACGTTTGATAAGTAACAGTCATAAGATCTGTTGAAACCATTTTAAATCTAATGTCAGAAAAACAATACACCGTTCGAGCTGCCCATTGTAATCATCGCGCTTCTGACGAGGAAATCTATCAGACACTGAAGCGAGTTACCAACCCTCTTAAACGTTCCTGGGAACGCCTAGAAAAGGCTAACCGGATCGTTATCAAATTTAACATGATGAAACAGCCTGAGGATGTCGTTTACTTTGAGGGCCGGCGGCAAGAATTAGTTGATGACTCAATTTGCCGAGCCGTGTTGCGATTGCTTCGGGAGCGAACCAAGGCAGATATAGTAGCCACTGATACCAACACTTATACACCGGACAAACGCATTCCTGACGGATTTAATTACAGCTATCTCCTCAAAGAGTTCGATGTAGCAATCGATGATTCCAACGCACCCCCATACGCTTCATACGATGTACCGGGAGGCGGCAACATGTTTGACCGCTATACGCTGAGCAGCGTATTTAAAGAAGCCGACGAAGTTGTCTCCGTTGCAAAACTAAAGAACCATTTATTTATGGGGATTACCCTTTGCATGAAAAATCTTTTTGGACTTCCACCCATGACCCTCCCATCGGGCCGTGTACGTACCTACTTCCACCACGCCATCCGGCTCTCTTACGTACTCCCCGATCTCGCCATGATCACAAACCCTTGTCTTAATATTATCGATGCACTAACCGGCCAATGGGGTCGTGAGTGGGGTGGAGAGGGCAGAATCGCTAATGCCTTGATCGCTGGCGACCAAACAACTGCTACCGACGCATGTGGTACCCATCTTATGGGCCATGACCCAGTTTCTGACTGGCCTACACCTCCTTTCCGACGTGACCGGAATCACTTGCTGGTTGCTGCTGAACGTGGCTATGGCACCGTTGACCTAAATGAAATCGACTTCCAAACTGAAGTAACATCTCCACTTAATGAATTCGACAGCGAGGAACAAGATCCACCTCCAATAATGGCCTCCATTCGCCGGTCCGCCTGCGAACAGGGACTTTTTTATAATGACAAAAAGAAGGAATTGGCCGAGCGTTTTCCAAATCAGTTCATTTATCTCCAAGAAGGCGAAGTTGTTTGGCACGGAGTCGATCCTTCCGTAATCCGTAGCCACCGAGAACTCGCCACCGGGAACCCAGGTCAAGCCCGTTGGTTAAAACTAGTCGATCCTGATGAGCGTGAGGGAGAAAATTTTCTCGTCTACGACAACTGTCTCACGTCCATGGCGAGTTAGTTGTACTTTGATTCTGCTGTTTATTCGGTCGCAATCGTCTCAACCTAAACACCCGTCTTTTGGCCCCTAAATACAGCAGGAAAACTTTCGATTGGAAGTTATCCATCTAAACTTCTGAAACCTTCTAGCAACTTAAACTTGGTGATAAAGCCACAAGGGATTTGAACAATTGAGTTTGACAACCCCTGCTCGAACGATACCTGTAACCAACTTCAAATTTTATGAAGAGCTATCTTGCAAAGCCGGAAAAAATACAGCGCCGCTGGTATTTGATCGACGCTTCCGATCAAATACTCGGTCGTTTGGCTGTAAAAATCGCAGATGTCCTACGTGGTCGACGTAAACCAACCTATACTCCTCATGTTGATACAGGTGACTTTGTTGTTGTCATAAACGCTGAAAAGATAAGGCTCACTGGCAGGAAAGAGGATGACAAGCGATATATGTTTTACACTGGTTGGATGGGCAATGAAAAATATCTTACCGTCCGTGATATTCGAGAGAAGAAACCCGAATTCCTCCTCGAACATGCCGTCAAAGGAATGTTACCAAAAAACAGGCTTGCTGATCGAATGATAAAAAAACTTAAGGTTCACGCCGGCCCAGAGCATCCTCACACCTCCCAAAATCCTGCATTGTTAGAGACGTAATTAATACCCTATGACCGCAGATTCCAAGAACCCCAGAATCTTCGCTATCGGACGGCGAAAAACTTCTTCCGCACGGATCCAGCTTATTCCCGGGGGCACCGGGAAAATCATTATTAACGATCGAGAACTCAGCGACTATTGCTGCCATGAGGCCGTCTACAAAAGTGCCATAGCTCCCCTTGCTACTATAGATTCCTTGAATGAATTTGATGCTTCTGTGAAAGTCCGTGGTGGGGGACCCAACAGCCAAGCGGTAGCAATTTCTCATTCTCTTGCGCGTGCTTTAGAAAAATTTAATCCCGAATGGAGAATTCCATTAAAACGCGCTGGGCATCTAAAAAGAGACCCACGCCAAAAGGAAAGAAAAAAGTCAGGACAACCGGGAGCCCGCAAGAGATTCCAATTTTCTAAAAGATAAAGTCCGCCGACGGGATAACACTTTGGCTAAACCCTCCCTGGCGCGCAGATGCCACGGGGGGTTTTTTTGTTTTTTTCGTCAGGATATTAATTATAATTTTATTTACGAATAAATCTAGAATCACACGAATGGACATAAGTAGATTTATGATCAATCGACGCACGCTTTCTAAGTTTCTCCTATTGAAAAATCTCTGTTCCGATCGAAAGACATGTATCTAGGATCGAAACAAAAATTTATTCTATCAGGGATCCCTAGAAGTTAAGCCAGTTGATATAGCGGTATACATCGGATATTAAATCCACAAGCACCATGCCCTTGAACCTGTAAGAAAATCTCAAATGTCCGGAACTTCCACAAATGCATGAAACCCATTAATAGCTCCTTGGAAAAAAATTTGGTGAAAGTTGGTGTCGTTGGAGCATCAGGCTACATCGGAGAATTGCTTGTTCGTATGCTGTCCACCCATCCTAAAGTCGACTTAGAAGTAGTTACTTCACGTAACTACAAAGGAAAAAAAGTAGATGAGGTGATCCCTTTTCTTCGCGGCCGATGCAGCAACCTCTACTTCTCTGACTCAGACCCAGAAAAGCTAGGAAGCATGGAATCCCCTGATCTTTTCTTTCTCGCCCTCCCGCACGGGGTGGCTTCAGAATTCGCGCGACCGTTGCTTAAATCAGGAAAAACCGTTATTGATCTAAGTGCTGATTTCCGAATAAACTCAACTGCACGCTATGAAGAGTTTTATGGCCATCCCCACCCTGCCCCAGATCTTCTCCAACACTCATTTTATGTTATCCCTGAGATAGCAAATCAAAGTTGGAAGGATGCAAAGTTAATCGCTTCTCCCGGTTGTTATCCAACTAGCATCCTAGTGCCTCTTATCCCTCTATTACGTAAAGATATCGTTGCACGAGAGGGTATCGTTATAAACAGTTTCAGCGGAGTTAGTGGAGCAGGCAAGAAAGCCACTGAATTCTTCAGTTTTGGGGAGCGCAATGAAAGCTCCACCGCCTATGGCATCCCCAAGCACCGTCATCTTTCAGAAATTGAAGAACAGTGCATTGAGGCTTCCGGTAGTCCCGTTGTGGTACAATTCTCCCCACACCTGGCACCGATGACTAAAGGAATCGCAACCACGATTGTCGCCAAAGCAAAAGCAAATAATGTAGATGAAATTTATAAGGTATGGGAACGTACCTATGTGAACTCAAAGTTCGTAACACTCCTTAGATCTGGTACTTTTCCTGACACAGCACATGTAATTGGTAGCAACCGTATTGACATTTCGGCAGTTTATGACCCGCGAACTGGTAATGTGGTAATTACTTCAGCTTTGGATAATCTCATGAAGGGAGCTGGCGGCCAAGCGATTCAATCTATGAATATTATCAACGGTTTTGAAGAAGACGAAGGATTAACACCTTTTTAAAATAGAATATGAGCAATAGATTCATAGAAACCGTTTCCCATGGACTGGTCGATGTCCCAGGTTTTCAGGTCTCTGGGGTTAATTGTGGTGTGCGTGCTCCAACCAACCGCCGACTTGATCTGGCTTTAATTCATTCCCTCTTCCCATGCAACGCAGCCGGGGTCTTTACCTCCAATGCCGCACCTTCCGCCACAGTCCATCTCAATCGCAAGACGCTTGCTGGCTCAGGGCCCTTTTACGGTATTGTTGCCAACAGCGGAAACGCCAATGCCTGGACCGGAGATCGAGGACTTGATGATGCCCGTGAAATGTGCCGACGAGCAGAAGCCTCCTGCAATGTTACAACAGATTCGTTCTTCGTCTGCTCAACTGGTCACATAGGCTTTCCATTGCCCATGAAAAATATCCGAAAAGGAATTCAGAAGGCGCACCGCAGTCTTGGCACATCAGAAAGGCATGGACTAGATAATGCGCAGGCTATAATGACGACCGATACATGTGAAAAACGTGTGACTGTTAAAATTCCCTATCAAGATTCTATTATAACTTTAAGTGGCATTGCCAAAGGAGCTGGAATGATCGATCCCAACATGGCTACCATGCTTGCCTTCCTAGCGACCGATGCCTGCGTTCCAAATCGAATCTTGCAGACCATCCTCAAGTCAGCCGTAGACTCTTCATTTAACGCCATCACTATTGATGGTGACCAAAGCACAAACGATACCGTTTTACTTCTAGCGAACGGAAACTCAGACATTAAAATCAATAGAAAGAACCATATCCTTTATGATCAATTGAATAGTGCCGTCACTTATGTCTGTGGAATTCTTGCGAATAAAATTGTATCCGACGGAGAGCGAACCACGAAAGTTGTGGAGATTATAGTCAATGGGGCCCAATCTAATCGAAACGCGGAAAAAGTTGCTCGTGCCATTGGTGGATCTTTACTAGTTAAGTCCTCCTGGTTTGGTAATGACCCAAATTGGGGACGTATCGTTGATGCAATCGGATACTCCGGAGCAGCCATGAGGGAGGACCGAGTTGATATGAATTTTTTTGAATTTTCAGAGAAGAAAACACGTAGATCTGTTGTTGTTTTGAAATTGGGAAAACCCGTGAACAGGAACCGGCTTATCTGGAAAGAAATTGTTTCGAACCCTCGATTTGGTATAGAGATTAAACTAGGGACGGGCCTGGGTTCCTATCGTTTACTTTCGACTGACATCACAGCAGAATACGTAAACTTCAACAAATCAGAATAGGGTGACAACAAATCTAAAATTAGATCCCGTTGCCAAAGCAGAGGTACTTCTTGAAGCGTTGCCTTATATCCAGCGCTTCAGAGATTCCACATTCTTGATTAAATACGGCGGCAGTTTCATGGACGACCCAGACAAAAGTCTTCGACTTCAAGTGATACGAGACATTGTTCTCCTGAACGCAGTTGGCGTACGAATTGTTATTGTCCATGGGGGAGGCAAAGCTATCAGCCGGGCTATGGGAAAAGCTGGATTGGAGCCACGTTTTATTCGAGGCCTCAGAGTAACCGATAAAGAATCAATCAGAATTGTTGAAAAGACACTCAACAAAGAGATCAACAACGAAATATGCGACCTTCTATCTCACCAAAAAGGAAAGCCACTAGGACTTCCCGGAAACGCGATTCTTAATTGTAGCAAACTCGAAAGTTTCAGCGAAAATGGAGAACTGATCGATCTTGGATTTGTAGGTAAGATTCAGAATGTCTCTACAGAGCCCGTAGAATCTTGTTTAGAAGATGGATCCATCCCAGTTCTATCGTCCATTGCCACAGATCGTGGTGGTAACGTTTTCAACACAAACGCCGATGAGGCAGCTTCCGCCGTAGCCTCTGCATTGTTAGCACGCCGACTGGTATATCTATGCGACGTTCCCGGACTTTTGCGGGATCCGAAAGACCCCTCCTCCATTATTAGAACTCTCTACCTTGACGAAGTTGACGAGTTAAAAAATGCCGGTGTTATTTCATCTGGAATGTTGCCTAAAGTTGACAGTGCAATCCGAGCTATCAAAGCCGGAGTCAAAAGAGTACACTTCATCGATGCTCGAATGCCGCACAGCATTTTACTCGAGATCTTTACGGACAAAGGAATCGGAACAGAGATTAGAAAATGACAGCAATAGAAACTGAATGGGAAAGCCTCTACCAGGAGTATTCTCTTGGAAACTATGGAACCCCTCCCCTAACCCTCGTCAAGGGCCAAGGAACCAAGATTTGGGACGACCAAGGAAAGGAATATCTGGATTTTGTCTGCGGTATCGCCGTTACTTCAATCGGTCATTGCCACCCAATTTGGGTCAACCGTATCCAAGACCAGGTTGGAAAACTCGCCCATTGTAGTAATCTTTATCGAATTCCTAATCAGGCTCTTCTTGCTAAAAAACTCTGTCTTTATGCTGGCCCTGGTAAGGTTTTCTTCTGCAACAGTGGAGCTGAAGCTAACGAGGTCCTTATTAAGTTGGCGCGTTTGTACGGACAGGCACGCTCCGGGAAAGACGGAGAGCAATACAAGATCATAGCTTCAGAAGGCGCCTTCCACGGTCGCACCTTTGGAGGCATGTCTGCAACTCCTATCGAGAAAGTCCAGGGGGGCTTCAAGCCGATGTTAGACGGGTTTGATTTTGGAAAATTCAATGATCTCGATAGCTTCACCTCGCTGATAGACGAACAGACTGCAGCGATCCTTCTCGAACCCATACAAGGTGAAGAAGGAATTAATCCATGTAGCCAAGAATTCCTACGGGGAATACGCAAACTCTGCGACGATCGTGGTCTCTTGTTCCTGGTTGACGAGGTTCAATGTGGACTTGGACGAACCGGTGACTTTTATGGATTCCAGCATGCAGGAATTCAGCCCGATGCGATAGCCATGGCAAAAGGCCTTGGCGGAGGGTTTCCCATCGGAGCAGTTTGGATCGACAACGAACACGCCTCTTTGTTCAAACCTGGCTCACACGGATGCACGTTTGGGGGATCCCCTTTAGCCTGTGCCGCATCATTGGCGGTTCTTGAGGTCCTCGAGAGAGAGAATCTATTGAATAAAATAAAAAAACACAGCCCTAAATGGATTGCATCGATCAAGGAACTTAAAAACAGATACCCCAATCTAGTTTCAGAAGTTCGTGGACGTGGCTATATGGTCGGCATCGCTATGAGGGAAGATCCAACTGAAATAATCAACAAACTTCGAGAAGCTGGTCTGCTTACAGTTCCGGCAAGCGGAAATGTCATTCGTCTCCTGCCACCTTATACCGTGTCAGAAAAGGAACTCGACCAATCCATTTCAATCCTGGATTCGGTAATATCCAGACATCTCCAATAACCTGAAACGATCTATTAAATTTTTATTCTCTCTTATCACGTACATTTTTCTATCGTCTTTCATTTGTCTCGCTAGGAACTAAACGTGAAACATTTCATTAAAGAAACTGACTTTTCGGTTGCCGAGTTGCCTGAGGTCTTCGCTCTGGCAAGGGATTTCAAACGGTTGCGCAATCGCCACACTCCCCCTACTCTAAAAAATCAGACATGGGCGATGTTTTTCTTCAAGAATAGCACCCGAACCCGAATCTCATTCGATGTTGGCATCTACGAGCTCGGAGGCAACTCCCTCTACCTTACGCAGGAAAGTTCTCAGATAAGCCGGGGAGAATCATGGTCCGACACCGCAAAAGTAATGTCCCGCTACGTTCACGGTGCTATTATTCGCGCCTACGAACACAAGGTCGTGGAGGAATTTGCCGCTGCTGGTGATATTCCAGTGATAAATGCTCTTACAGATTTCCTCCATCCCTGTCAGAGTTATAGCGATGTTTTTACCATGGCAGAAAAATGGTCTTCTAATGATGACCTAATTAATGCTGTTAAAGGCCGCAAGGTTACTTTTGTTGGCGATTGCAATTCAAATATGGCAAAATCTCTCGTCTTGGCTGGAAGCGTATTCAATTTCGAGGTTGCACTGTCTGGACCGCCAGAATTCGCACCAAAAGAGGACCTAAGAAATCTTCTTAATGAAAACGGATTGCAAGCAACATATGTATTCGACAATGACCCGATGGATACGGTAGTTGGCTCGGATGTGGTCTACACTGATGTTTGGGTTAGTATGGGTAACGAACAAGAAACCGAAGAACGGATAGCAATTCTTAATCCCTATTCCGTCACCCCCAAACTCATGGCTCAGGCTAAACCAAACGCTCTATTCATGCACTGCCTGCCTGCACATCCTGGCCAAGAGGTTGCAAAGGAAGTCATAGAGGGGCAACAATCAATCATATACGACCAGGCCGAAAACCGACTTCATATGCAAAAAGCAATACTCTCAGTTCTAAGCGAAGCGAATTCTAACAGACCAATTCAGTGATATTTCAATACAAGATTCTTTATCAACTTCGTCGTTGGTTTTAGAATTTCTAAAATATAGAGTTAGATCCCTTTGGCAATAAGATCCGCTCTTCTAAAAACGCCGAACAAACTACCATGAAAATAGTCTTAGCATATTCCGGCGGACTCGACACTTCCGTCATTCTGCATTGGCTTTGCCAACGATATGACGCTGAGGTCGTAACATACGCCGCGGATATTGGTCAACAGGAAGAGCTAGAAGGTTTAGAAGAAAAAGCGAAGGCAACGGGTGCAGTTGACCATTACTCGATCAAACTAACCGATGAATTTGCCCGGGATTTTATCTACCCAATGATGAGGGCAAACACTGTTTATGAAGGACAATACCTCCTCGGTACTGCAATTGCGCGACCATTGATTGCTAAGTCTCAAATCGCAATCGCAAAGAAAGTCGGCGCTACTGCACTTAGCCATGGTGCTACCGGAAAAGGAAACGATCAGTGCCGTTTCGAAATCACCTATGCGGCACTCGCTCCTAACCTCGAAGTTATTGCGCCTTGGCGACTCACAGAATTCCGCGAGAAATTTCCTGGCCGTAATGAAATGATCGAATACTGCAGGAAAGAAAACATACCTGTTGAAGCTTCTGTTTCCAAACCTTATTCGATGGATCGCAATCTCCTCCACATCTCATATGAGGCGGGGATTCTAGAGGATCCATGGTTCGATCCTACAATCATTTCCAATAAGGACATGTTTAAACTGACTTCAGCTCCAGAGGACGCTCCCGAGGAGCCTGCGATCCTCGACTTAGAGTTTCTTAACGGAGACTGTATTGCACTTAACAGCCAGCAAAAGACTCCGCACGAAGTTATGCAGGCCCTGAATCAACTTGGAGGTACACACGCCATCGGCCGGGTCGACCTAGTAGAAAACCGATTTGTCGGAATGAAAAGCCGAGGCGTATACGAAACTCCTGGAGGCACAATCCTCATGCATGCTCACCGCCAAATTGAAAGCATCACGATGGATCGTGACCTTGCACATCTCCGTGACAGCCTCATCTCAAAATACTCCGAGATGATTTACTACGGATTTTGGTTCGCTCCGGAACGGGAAGCACTCCAAACTCTAATCGACAAAAGCCAGGAACACGTTACCGGAACCGTACGAATCAAACTCTACAAAGGCAACATCACAACAATCGGAAGAAAATCTGAATACTCCCTCTACGATCCTCAAATCGCCTCGATGGAAGCCGATGAGAGTTCCTACGATCCTAACGATGCAAGTGGATTCATACGACTCCAGAGCCTCCGCCTTCGGGCTCGGCACAGGGCTCAACGAGGGCCTGATCTAGATTAAGTGCTCAGCAGCAAGACTATCAAACACCCCCACTTTAACTCAAGATACTCCATCGGTCAGTAGCAGGATCGTAGGGAAATTTCTTTTCCGCATCCTCAACAATATCAACACCCAGCCCCGGCTTTTCGGGTACCAAAGCAAAACCATTTTCAATTCGGATCGGTTCAGTAAAGATTCCATCATCTCGAAAGGGGTTGTAGTGATTATTGTATTCCAGGATTTCCATTTTTGAACTAGACGCCGTAAAGTGAATATTAACTAACCAAGGAAAACTAGACTGCCAATTATGGTTGACAACTAGTTTACTCCTCGCATGCGCCATGCGAGCGAGGTACCAAGCCTCCGTGAGGCCAACAAAGCTACAGTCAAACTGGATTATATCATAGGCATCGCGGTCTATCCAGTCATTGAAATCATATCGTGTAACAAAAGTTTCGCTTCCAGCGATTTTGACAGAAGGTAAAAGCTGACTAATTTCGATAGTTCTCTCAATTGCTTGGTTGACGTTCAGGGATTTTCCGCTTTCACAAATAATTTCACCATACTGATGTTGGCATGGCTCTTCCAACCAGAAAAACCGCAACTCTTCAAGGACAGGACAGAATTCTTTAGTTTCTGCGAATGATAAACCGCGTTCGTGCATAAGATCGAAATCCCATCCAACTGACTCCCGTAATTTGCGAAGGAAAGCAGCGTAAATTTCTACATTCATGAGTTCCCTGAAATTTTCGCCAAGACGAAACTTAAAGGAAGTAAACCCCTCTTCTTTGTATTTAAGAGCCTCGTCAATTAGATCATCGGGTCGCCTCTTCCAGTCGTGCAACGTCCCGCAGCTGGCATAGTGCTTAACTTCTGGAGTTAGATCTTTGCTGTCACCCAGCAATCTATAAACTGGCTTGTTTTTAGCCTTACCAATTATATCCCAACAGGCATTTGTAACGCCGGCCCAAGCACAGGCTCGTCTAAAACTTTGGTGCGCAGGCTCGCGCAATCCAACATCAAACAGATTTTTTCCGATAATTTCCTGTTTGATGATTTTTTCCGTGTAGTTTTTAACAAACTGTCCGCCACCGTAGTGTCCGGGAGGACCGATACCAACGATACCGACATCAGTGAAAATCTCAGTTACCATCTCGATTCCGCAACCCCACCAATATTTCTCAACAGGAATTTGACACGAAAACAGACGTACTCGAACATCCGTAATCTTGATATTCTCTCGTTTTATTTCTTCAAGTGGATGATAACGCTTCTTCATACAATCAGTCAGAAACCCTGGAACTTATCGGGCCTAATTACCAAATCCATCGAAAATCAGGACTCAGTCAATTTAAGATTATCCCACCCTATGAGCTAATACCTCGCCTAATATTAAATCTTACTTTCGAATTAGCTGAAACAACAAACGAAGTAAAAGATCGACACCGACTTCATCACATTTCTAAAAAATGACTCAAAAGGATTCTTATATGAAACAAGAAGCTCCCTGGATTACCTACAGACCAGAATTAAAGGTACTAGATTGTACAATTCGTGACGGCGGTTTATGCAATAATCACCAATTTGATGACGATCTGGTGAAGGCGGTCTATGCGACATGCGTAGAATCAGGTCTGGACTATATGGAGATTGGGTACCGTAACTCAAAGCGACTTTTTCCGAAAGACGAATTTGGACCTTTTCGCCACAGTGACGAAGAAGACATTCGCAAGATCACCGGCGATCACAATTCCGAATCTACTGGACTCAAACTGGCACTCATGGCGGATGCCGGGAAAAGCGACTGGGCGGAAGACATACTACCATGCGATGAAAGCGTAGTCGACATGGTTCGCATCGCCTGCTACGTCAACCAAATCCCAGAAACGGTGGAGATGATCTACGATGCCCACGAAAAGGGATATGAAACAAGCTGCAATATAATGGCCATCTCCATCGTCCAACAAGGCGAGATTGATGAAGCACTGAAAGCAGTTATCGCTACTCCAGTAGACGTGATTTGTGTGGTCGACAGTTTCGGAGCGCTGTACCGCGAACAAATTGAAATCCTTGTTCGCAAATACCTACAGGCGGTCGAAGGAACGAGCAAGGAAGTGGGCATCCATACCCATAACAACCAGCAACTGGCTTTTGCTAATACTATCGAAGCAATCATTTTGGGATCCAACAGAGTCGATGCCACCATGGATGGTCTTGGCCGCGGAGCCGGGAATTGCCCGATGGAGCTTCTTTTAGGATTCCTGCGGAATCCTAAATTCAAAACCCGGCCGATATATCAATTATTGCAGGAATACTTTATACCTCTTCGACGAAACCTTGAATGGGGGCCGACCGTACCATACAATATCACTGGCCAGCACAACCAGCATCCGCGAAGCGCTATGGCTTTTGAAGCCAGTTCTTCAAGGGAAGATTACGTTGATTTCTATGACAAGATTATCCGAGACATTTAGTGAATTTGAGGAAATCACGCAACTTTATCGGATCTCAGACAAATCCTTCCAAACATAATTCTGAATTGTATTTCTTCCTCTGAGAAGGTGGTTTTCTATTATTAATCACTAGTCCCTTCACCAAGGATTCGCAAACAATCTTCTAATTGGATTAAATCCCAGCTGCTTGCCAAGCTGGCTCCAGGGACTCATGAATTTCACTGACAGCCTGTTCGACTGGCAATCTCCCAAGTTTCGAATTGAATGGCTCTGGCGATACTGGACCATCGTATCCTATATCCTTCAAAGTTTTTAGAAATTCAATTAGGTCGATGACTCCCGTTGCTGAAGGCATGCCACGCTCATGATCGATAAAATCCCAAAACCCAACCCCGTAAGGTGCATCATTGACATGGACATGGACAATATTTTCGGCTTTGAGCGATCTCAAATCTTCAATTGCTCCCAAACTTGTGTGCCAATGCCAGCTATCCAATAAAAGACCTACGTTGTCTGTGCCAATTGCTTCGCATAAAGCCAGCATACCACCGATTGTATAGATAAATCCATACTGTTTCCCCACACGTTGAGACCGAGGTCCTATAAATTCCAACCCCAATCGACACCCGTATTCCTGTAGGATTACAGAAATCGGCCTCAACCGGTGTACATGCCAACGGAAATTCTCGATAAATTTTCGATCATTAGATCCCGACGGGATCCAAAGAATAGCTCGATTAGCTCCAATCTTGGAAGCTATTTTTGCAAATTCCGATAGTTTCGCCAATCCATTACTGTATTCCTCATCAGTCCCATTCCATAGAACTGGCAATCCCCAGGACCCCATCCGAAGATCTCTATTAACGAAAAGATCTGTTACAAAATCAGCCCCTTGTTTCTCAACAAGACCAGCAACCTCTCCAATGTCTATATCGAATCCTTGAAATCCTGCCTGATTGGCTAGGCCCAAACCTTCCTCTAGTTCTCTTTTGATACCTATGGCACCTAACGACAGACTCTTAAACACGATATTTTATCGTTAAACAGCACAAAGTGAATTCCGCCAACTCAAAGTAGGAAAAACAGTTTTCTCGTAAACTTTATTTAAATCTATTGGACTGGTAGAAACTGTAAACAAACTGGTCTTGGCACATGAGCAACCTTACCGAAGGGAGTGAGGCCCCCGGTATCCTCATCGATGATAAATGTAAAGATATCGTTCGAATCTTGATTAGCCACCAAAAGGTAGGTTCCGGTCGGATCTATACCAAAGTTACGTGGGTTCTCACCTCCCGTTGGTTCGTGAGCAAGAACTTCTAAGGTTCCGCAGCTTTCATTGACCTCACAGATGACTATACTATCGTGACCGCGGTTGGATCCATAGAGAAATCTACCGTTCGGATGCACATGTATGTCAGCCGTATAACTGGTGCCATCAAACCCAGGAGGAAGTGTTGACACCTTCTGAACAGGTTCAAGTTTACCATGATCGGCGTCATAGTCGTATGCCACAATAGTATTTCCGAGCTCATTGATAACATAGGCAAAACGACCATTCGGATGGAAATCAAAGTGTCGAGGCCCCTCACCCGGATCAACCTCAGTAAAGGAGTGATCGCCATGAAGAAATTTCCCATTTTCTAAGTCAATTGAGTAAATCATAATCTTGTCTAGGCCAAGATCAGGAACAAATGCATGCATATTGTTGGGAGAAACTCTTATAGAGTGAGCATGGGGGATTTTTGGGCGATTCGGATTAAAACTTGATCCCTTATGTTTAATGAAATCACTGGCCGCCCCTAGAGATCCATTTTCTCGAATAGGCAATAAGGCAACACTCCCACCCCCGTAGTTTGCAACCAAGAGATACTTTCCTGACCTGTCGATGTCCAAATGACATGGACCGGGACCAACCGTGGACTCCGTGTTCAAGTGGGTAAGAAACCCTCTCTTCTGATCTACAGAATAGGAAGCAGCAGCTCCACCAGGTTTGCCATCAAATTCATCCACCTCTCCTATAGCATAGAGAAATTGTTGGTCCGGAGATAAATCAAGAAACGACGGATTAGTAATTCCAGAAATAGAACTAACCGGTGAAAGATGTCCGTTCGACATGTTGAGTCTATAGACATAGATTCCTTCACTATTTGTGTCCGTGTAAGTTCCTATATACACAAAAAAATCGCTCATGTGAGTTTCCGCAGTTTGATTTTGGTTATCAGGACTACTATTCGACACCCCGACATAACATGTCAAACGCGGTATAGCAAACAGAGGACAATTTAGGAGCGTGTTTAATAAAATCTATCGTCAATGGATACCTAATACAATCTACTGGGATTTCCGTACACAAATCTCTGTACGGGTTTTCAAATATATTCCAAAGCTTATCGGGCAGAGATCGCCTATCGTTGCCAACAACAGATTACCTGCGTTGTTCTACATTTCTATTTCAAATGAAGATTAGTCGGCGGGGCTTCCAAGAGAACTGTAACCCCCATATCCTTATACTTCTCGCGCAAATCTGGATCGTAACTTCTAACCATAAGTCTCGTGCCCGTTCCATCGAGAAGTTTGACAGTATGGGCCACACAATCGTCGTCTGTCTTTAAAGGATGCTGCGGATTGCCTTCCCGATCGAAACTTAAATCAGCAGGTCCCCAAGAAAGACAATCTACTCCCTCCTTGACTAATCTATGTGCTCCGGCAACCGATCTCAAGGACTCAATCTGCATCCAAAGTACGCCACGATTATTCCACCAATTTGAATATTCCAGACGGTCGCTCCGTTCACCGACTCCAACTCGCGCAGCACCACCCCAACTTCTTTTACCAATTTGAGGATAGTAGAAATAATTAACCGCCTCTTCTACCGTAGTTTCTTCCTCAACCTGTGGCACTTCGATACCAGAGGGACCTAAATCCAAAAGGTTTCCTACTAGGAACGTCAGGTAAGTATGTTTAATACGGAATATCACAGGAATACCAAATCCCTCCGCAGCATTACAAAACTCAACCAATCGTTCCTCATTAAAGGCTCCATGCTGACTATCAGTTGAAACGAATCCATAATCATCATATTCCCAGATTTCCTTCAAATGTTCCACCTTTGTAAACAATGGCACACTTACCCCAATAACCAGTTCACCTTCATGAATTCTCTTCTTCAATGTCTCAATACCATGCATATTTATTTCATTAAGCAGTTAATAAACCGGTCTCCACTCTGATAGAACCGAACCTTATTCTAGAATAATGAAACCAACGAGATTTAAGAATACGTCCTGATTGAAATTTCGGGTAGCAACTTGACCTCTATTTAATCACATTGTGGAATTAAAGCTCCAGCACTCACTCAGGAAGTCGAACTATTCATCCCCCGAATCTGGCCGAAAATTTGGATCTTTTTCCCAGATTTTTTCCAGATCATCATATTCAGGCTTCTCCTTGATCTCATCCCCTTCCATAGTTATGCCAATTTTGAATCGCAATGGGCCATGGATTGTATCGCGAGTTTCTATCCTCCGTACTAGCTGAACCTTATCCCAACGGCGGGTACGCAGTCCAAAAGTTGCACTACTGCGCAACATCAAAGAGACTAATTCCGATTTACTCTGGGCATCCGTAAGTATCGAAAAAAGTTGAGCCGCCCGGTTCTTTTTTCCTACTATCGGTGTGATCCATACGTCAAGGGCTCCTCGCTTCAGCGCTTGTTGTTGGAGCCAAGCCGTTCTCTCCGGAGTCTCATCGTCAAGATTGCAAACAATCTCGATGATTTCACTATGCACAAAGGATGATTCCAAATGTGGTTGAGCATCTAAATCTTCCATCCACACGACCCGAGTAACATTAGGATAGTTTTTGAGCTCCATTGATCCCGCTCCACAACCGTGGGTGATAACGCGACCGGAAGGCCAACCTTGAGTAAAACTCGGCTGCAGTACCCTTAAGATAGCCAAACCCGTAGGAGTCGAGAGTTCGAGATTCCTACGGCTGATAGAGTCAGGCACAGGATCAACAGGAAATCCCTGGCTTAGGATCGCGGAAGCGGGAGGAGGAACAGGGTATAATCCATGTGCAATACGGACATTCCCACGGCCCAATTTAATTCCTGAAGCAAACACCCGTTTAGGCGATAGGCGAGAAATTATTAGTCCCGCCATCGCTATATCGACTATTGAATCGATCCGACCGATTTCATGAAAATGGACAAGTCCCGATTCAGTGCCGTGCGCTTTTGCTTCAGCACAAGCAAGCTCTTTGAGAATATCCTTTGCCGCTCTTACTGCAACCGGACAGAGATTGCTTGAATCCAAAATAAGTTCAATTACGCGAACTGGAATATGATTCGATTGAAGTTTCAACTCGTTCGAATGCTTAGCCGCATGTTGAGGAGACTGGCCTTCCGATTCTAAACACTCCAAGTGCTCTAGGATCTCCGCCCGTGACTCTACGAAACGTGTCCATGCTCCTTCTTCACATAGAACCTCCATGTGAGTCGCCACCAAGTGGGCCCTCTTTACACGTGTAAACCGTACCGAAACTCCATCAAAGCCCAGATGATCCGGAACATCCTTGAGTTCGCCAGCTGTGACCAGCTCGGCATCAACACAAGCTGCCGAGAACATATCACCCGCGATGCCTGCTATGCTCTCGATAAAAAGAACTGCATCGGAGTTTCCATTCATCCCTCTTTGACACTCCCCAGTCTATGCTTAATTGCGGATATTACCCGACACCCTGCATAAGCGGCTGAAAATCCGTTGTCTATATTGACAACACAGATTCCCGGGGAACAAGAATTTAACATAGCCAAAAGAGCAGTCAATCCATTCAAATTAGAACCATATCCAACACTTGTCGGAACCGCGAATATCGGTTTGCCGACCAGTCCTCCAACTACGCTAGGCAATGCTCCTTCCATTCCCGCTATTACCACGAGCACCGTTGCATCCTCGAGTTCATCTATGCGTCGGAGAATTCGATGTAAGCCAGCTATTCCTACGTCTGAAATCATAACGAACGGAGTTTCGGCCGCTACACAAGTTTCCGCAGCTTCCTCCGCAACTGGAAGATCACTCGTCCCGGCGGAAATGATCGCAATATGTGGATGATCTTTAGCAACTAAACTAACGGGAGGCGGGTTAACGATAAAAGTTCCTCCAGTCAAACTAGCCCGACCATTTGGAAAAGATACTTTCAGAGCAGCTAACTTCATCCCATCCAGGCGGGTAATAAGCACAGGCACGCCTCCTTCCGAAAGCTCTCCCGCTATAGATGTAATCTGTTCAACAGACTTGCCCTCACCAAAAATCACCTCGCACAGTCCGTGCCTCAACCGACGATGATGATCGGGCGTCGCCTCACCCAAAAAGGAATCCTTAAAGGGCCCCTGCTTCAATGCACGAACTGCATCATTCAGTGTTACGGTCCCCTTCTGAACGCCGTCAAGGAGACTACGTAAATTCTCTTCTTTCATCTATTGGCTCCACCCGTTCTATAACCTTCTAGGTCAAGCGTAACCCAACGGTAGCCACGCATTTTAGCCTCTTTCACCAAAATTTCTTTTAGTTCTAAGGCACGTTCCATCTCCGTTGGAACCACCTCCAAGCGGATAAACCTACTTTCACCGTCATCGTGATGCCGAACTCGAAAGCACTTGAGCCCCCGGTCAAAAAGTAGATTTTCCAGCTCCTCGATATCCTTTAACATCATCGGCGTTATAGAAACTCCAGTCATCACACGGGAACTCAAACACGGACTGGCAGGTTTTTCTCCTATTTCGTACCCGTTTTGACGCAGAGATTTACGAATCTCATCCTTAGTAAATCCAAATTCAGCCAAAGGGTATAGAACTTTATGTTCTTTCGCTGCTTGGTGTCCGGGCCGAATGTCACTCTTATCCGATGCCGTGTAACCATAAGCAACATATTGGAAATTCCTGTCCCTAATAATTGAATCAGAAATCCGAAACAACTCCGACTTGCAGAAATAGCATCGCATTCGATCATTCCGAACATATCGTTCATTCTTAAACTCTTCGCTCTCAACAAGCTCACATTCGACCCCGATTCTTTTAGCAAAACTGAGGGCATCATCAATATCTCTCTGAGGGACACTAGGGCTAGTCGTCGTAATTGCAAGAAGCCGTCCCCCAGTCCGCTTGTGCGCTTCGGACGCTGCCCATAAAAGGAAGGAACTATCCACTCCGCCAGAAAACGCAACTAACAGCCCTTCTCGAACGTAAGAATCTAGTTTCGAAATAAGGCCATCAAATTTAAGCTGTGCTTCAGATATCATGTCCATACTCTCAGATCGAAGTGAAGTCATTCGGCCGAATCAACCCCTTTCAACACCAACCATCCATCCCTTGCGATCCACCTCATGTCTCTAAGATTTAAATACAAGTTAGAAAGATTTGACTTGGGGCTAGCAGTAGAGTGCCTCTCTCAATCATCATACCGAGGTCGTGGTTCATAAAGGTTGCCTGTAGGTCTGTGTCGATTCTTTCCATTCTACTAAATAAACCACATGGTTCTTTTCATTCATTTAATCTGACGAAGGGCCTCATATAAGCCTATTCCAACAGAGGTTGAAAGATTTAAAGAACGAAGACCTTGGCCAAACATGGGAATTGTGACTCTCCATTCCTTTCCAACCTGTTCATGAACCTCAGAAGGACAACCTGAACCTTCATTTCCAAAAAGAAGACCGTCCTCTTCCTCAAATCCAACATCCCAAAATGACTGCGTTGACTTTGTCGTAAAAAGCCAAATTCTTCTAGGTTTGTTAGGTTCCGCCAAAAACCTTTCCCAGGAATTGTGGTTGATCAGATCGAGTGACTTCCAATAATCCATCCCGCTCCGTTTTAGATGGCGGTCTGATAACTCAAAACCAAGAGGATGGATCAGATGAAGACGGGAAGTTGTCAATGCGCACAATCGTCCAATATTTCCGGTATTTTGAGGAATCTCAGGCTTATACAATATGATGTGGAGCATTCGATATCGACAATTATAAATCAGTCCGCTTTAGTCGAGATCTAAGGTTTGGCTAGCCATAAAGAAAGAGATCTTTTCGATTAACCAATTTAATGGTTTTTATGCACCTCTGAAAACTCGTTCCTTTTCATCCGGATAGAAATACCTATAGCGGATTCGAGGCTATCCCTTTAGTGCCAGAAAAATTTGTTCTATAGAAAAGCATAAAAAAGTAATGAAAAAAATCGGCTGCCTTAACGGTCCAAACCTGAACCGGCTCGGAATCCGTGAGCCCGGGACCTACGGAACCTTCACTCTCTCGAACTTGGAAGAGCGGCTACGTTCGGAGGCAGCAAGTCTCGGAATCGCAGTCGAATGCTTCCAGTCGAATCACGAAGGCTATCTAATCGACCAGATCGCCCAATGGGACGATGAAAAGTTCGGAGGTGTGATACTGAACCCGGGTGGCTATACCCATACCAGCATCGCATTGCGCGATGCCATTTCCGGTTCCCGCCTCACCGTAGTGGAAGTGCATATTTCAAATACGCACAGCCGTGAATCATTTCGGCACAAATCTGTCACTGCCCCGGTTAGTAAAGGAGTTATCGCAGGGTTCGGGTTTGATGGCTACCTTCTCGCATTACGTTATCTTGCACAAGATTGATTACCTAATATTTAAGCGGACATTCAACCAACCGCAAAGGATTTTAATCTGGGAGCTCGAATACAACGGTCCAGTATTTTTTCAGATACACCAGTCCAGAATATATCGTAAACAAGGAAACGAGCACGAAAAAAGCGATTCCCAATTCCTGCAACAGATCCGCAAACCATCCTACGGAAAATCCTGTTAGGTAGCTAAAATCTTCTCTAATTGAAGGAACAGCAAGAATTACACTAATGCAGATAATCTGCATAATCGTTTTCTGCTTTCCCCGCTTTTCCGCAGCAAGCACGACACCATTTCCAGCTGCCACCAACCGAAGTCCCGTAACTAAAAATTCGCGACAGAGAATAAGAAGAACGAACCCAATGGACCATTTTGGCAACATTTGGACAGCAAGGAGGGTGACGAACATTCCTACGATAATAATCTTGTCCGCCAATGCATCCATCAACTTCCCAAAATTAGAGATCATATTAAACTTTCTTGCAATGTAGCCATCTATCCAGTCCGTCACCCCGGCAAACACAAATAGGAAAAAAGCAATGGAGGGAGCACCTATCCACTCAGCATAGAGCAATGCAGAAATAACAAAAAGCAGAGGAATCCGAGATAAAGTAATTAGATTAGGGAGATTCACAAGAAGTCCAGGTGTCATTCAGTAATTAATACGGATACAATATTAATCGATCTGAGGAAACATTTCGAACAATTCCTTTCTGGAAATCTAGCTGTGGTAATTTGGTTCAACTATCAACTCTCTAGCTGACTCTCAAAGCTTGCCCTCTAGTGTAATATCAATCGGCAAACGAATTCTTTCTCTAAAATTCGAATTGCGCTTATGCTAAACAATAAGATTATCTATGTTAATAAAAGAAAAGCCAGACCAAACCAGCACATCGTCTTTTCAAATTTAAAAAAAGGGCATGAAACTCGCCATTTATCCAGGCACATTTGATCCCATAACGAACGGTCATCTTGATATTCTCAACCGGGCTGCCCGTATATTTGATCGGATCATCATTGCGGTTGCGCTTAATGAGGACAAAGAGCCCCTGTTCAGCCTTGAAGAGCGTCTAACTTTAATAGAGGAAAATATTACTGGTAGCGATGAAATCATAGTTTCAAGTTTTGATGGTCTTCTAGTGGACTACGCACACGAAACAGGAGCAAGTTCGATAATTCGAGGATTAAGAGCAGTTTCAGACTTCGAATATGAGTTCCAAATGGCCCTTATGAATCGCCACCTGTCAGATGAAGTTGAGACTATTTTTTTGATGCCAACACAAGACTCGTTCTTTACTAGCTCTCAACTTATTAAGCAGGTGGCTCGCTATTCTGGAAATATTGGTAGACTGGTTCCCACCAATGTAGCGAAAGTTCTGAAGAGGAAATTCTCCGGGTGATTCCCATAGGTCCTGCGCAGGAAAGTAACGGCAACACTCAATCTCGGTCCAGGTTGGGAGTCATTCTCTTAACTATCTTCATCGATCTAGTTGGGTTTTCTATAATCTTTCCCCTTTTCCCATCGATACTGGAGTACTACCTACCTCGCGGAGGAGACAGCGGCATACTCGCTGCGTTTATTTCCCTCATGAGTACTCTCCCCGTTGTAGAGGAATCCCAGCGACCCTTTCTCACCCATGTATTATTCGGAGGGATTTTGGGATCTCTCTACTCAATCCTACAGTTTATCTCAGCTCCCATATGGGGTAGAATGTCCGACCGAATAGGCCGAAGAAATATCATGCTTTGGACAGTTGCTGGAACAACATTTGGATATTTAATATGGTTCCTAAGTGGAAGTTTCTTACTCCTTATTATTTCCAGAGTTATCAATGGAATTTCAGGCGGAAACCTCTCTGTCGCTACAGCCGCCGTTGCTGACGTCACTGGTAAGAAATCACGCTCCAGCGGAATGGCTCTTATCGGGGTTGCCTTCGGTCTTGGATTCATTGTAGGCCCAGTTATTGGAGGATTCTCAGCCCTTTATGATATATCTGCCCACCACCCGGGGCTAGTAGGATTTGGGGTGAATCCTTTTTCCATGCCAGCTCTCATCGCTTGTCTTTTATCAGCTATCAACTGGATTTGGATATTTCTTCGTTTCGTAGAGACATTGCCTCCGGAACCTCAAAAAGTTTCACAAAGGGAAACTTCCAGAAATAGAATTACCGAGATGTTTAGCATCCAAGACCGCGATGTGCGACTCACTACACAGCTCTATTTTATTTTTATCACAGCCTTTAGTGGTATGGAATTCACCCTACCTTTTCTAGCTGCCGAACGGCTTAATTACAGTACTGCTGAGAATGCACGGATTTTCCTCTTTATTGGAGTTATTTTAATCATTATACAGGGTGGCGTTGTTCGATCATTAGCTCCTCGAATGGGTGAAAAATGCTTGGCCATTCTCGGGATTATTAGCGGGATCTTAGCATTCTTTCTAATCTCCTCCGCTATCAGCACGACTACCTTCTACATTGGGCTTGCTCTTCTTGCTATTGGGATTGGCTTGGCTAGCCCTACTCTAGCCTCCCTAGTCTCTCTCTACTCCGCGGACCGAGAACAGGGCCATTATCTCGGTCTCTTTCGTTCCGCTGGATCACTAGCAAGAGCTATCGGGCCAATCGCTGCAGGTTTTATTTACTGGTACGTCGGTTCTCGTTTTTGCTATTTAACTGCAGCAGTCATTCTCTTTATCCCTCTCGCTCTCGCTTTCCGTCTACGACAACCGGCAAAGAATTAAGATAAATCCACTCTTAGTTGTAGGAACCTGTATTGACTCAATACCAGAACGAGAACCTAAGTTTTCATATCAGTCTAGTCGATGATTACGAAACTCTTAGGATTGGTGTTTTTCAGGTTTTAATGAACGTCCCATTAGAGACTGGAGAACCTCTCCAACATCCTTGTCCTGATAGAGTACGGCAAATACTTCATCCAGAATCGGTGATTCCAAATTTTTATCCCTGCATATACTGTAAAAGCAATGAGTCGAGTGGTATCCCTCTACCGTCATCCTTTTTTTTGAAAGTAAAGATTCTAGGCACTGCCCCTCTGCAATCATTCTACCGAAAGTACGATTCCTACTCCATCCGCCATTACAAGTTGCAGCAAGGTCTCCGAAACCGCTCAGACCATAAAAGGTACTTAATTGCCCCCCTAATGCCACCCCCAATCTTACCATTTCAGCTAAGGACCTTGTAAGCAAAGCTGATTTTGCGTTATCACCGAAACCTAATCCGTCACAAACCCCAGCAGCAATGGCGTAGACATTTTTAAGGCAAGCACCGAGTTCCACACCTCGAAGGTCTTCATTAGTATAAACACGAAGACTTCGATCGCTCATCGCCTCCTGAATTGATAGCGAGTAAGAATCATGCTTACTCACTGCAAAAACAACTGCTGATGGCTGGCCAATTGCAACTTCTTTAGCATATGTTGGTCCCGAAAGCACACCCACTCGGATCCCCGGCAATACATCACTAATTACTTCCGCAGATAGCAGATGGGTTTCCAATTCAATCCCCTTGCAAAGAGATAGTACGAGTTCAACATTGCGAATCGCATTTCCCACCTCTTTTAGATTCCAACAGGAATTCCGTAAACCCTTTGACGGACAAGCCAGGAGAACTATCTCTGACCCTTCGATGCCTTCCTCTAGATCACTTGTAATACAGATTTTCTCAGGGATTCGACAGCCCTTTAGGTACCGTCTATTTTCGCGCTCCCTAGTCAGCTTCCGGGCCTGTTCCACCCGACGAGGAACCAATACTACCTGATGGCCTCGTCTTGCGATATGAATCGCGATCCCCGTACCCCAAGCTCCAGCACCCAATACACAAAATCTCATGGCATAAAGGCTTTCGAATTTTGTTGAGAGATTTCATTCGATAAAATCGTTCCTATGTAGCAGACTCCGATTAATAAAAGTGTTTTTCTCACGGTTTCCGAGCTTGTTTATTGAATCTTTAATAACACCCGTTCACAATAGGGTTGTTTTCCCTAACTGCGCACTACCAATCGTAAAAATCATTTTGAGACACTTGAAGAGCAATGTTTAAGAGATTCTTGCCGTGGCACCATCAGAACCATAAAAACTCTTACTATTCAATTGATCAAAGGAATTACAAACCACTCTTTAGCGCAGGTTTTTTTGGTTTTCTTGATCGATCTCATTTCTGGCAGAACCCATTTAAACGTCTTCAGAATTGGAAATATTGGCGCTCTTTGATTTTTCGCTTTCTTACAGTCTCAATCATCATTTTTCTGGCCTGGGCTGCCTATGAATCCTTCCGAGCCCTCCGTCACCTATAGGATCTTCCAACATGACAAAGACCGGATGGGTGACGATGTAAAAGTAACATTTCCTCAATGGCTCTTAGCGACAACTGCTTTACTCAGCTTACTGGTTCAAGGCTGTACGTCGTCAGATCAAGAATCGAGTTTGGAACGAGTTGACATCTCAATCTTTGCTGCTGCCAGTCTGAGAGACGTTCTTCTAGAGCTTGGATCCCAATTTCAAAAGGAGCACCCTAATCTTAATTTAGTCTTTAATTTTGCCGGTTCTAACACACTCGCTCTCCAGATTCTTGCCGCACCCAAAGCTGACTTATTTATTAGTGCCGACGAAAAGTGGATGGATCGGGTTACAGAAAAAGGGAAAATCCTTCCCAAATCGAGGGTCTCCCTAATTTCTAACAGACTCCTCGTGATATCGAACTCACAGAGTAACTGGCAAATTGCCAATGCAACGGACCTCTGCGATCTTGAATTCCAGTATTTATCGATCGCTGATCCCGAAGCTGTTCCGGCTGGCCGCTATGCTAAATCTTGGCTAAAAGAAATCGGTTGCACCGAAAACAGTCTCTGGGAAGTCACCCGGGAAAAGGTAGCTGAAACAATGGATGTGCGGGCTGCCCTAAATCTCGTTAAATCGGATCGATCCATTATCGGAATTGTTTACCGATCTGATGCACATGTTTCAAAAGGGATAAGGGTTCTCCATGAAGTTCGTCCGACAAACGGTCCATACATTAGTTACTCAATGGCTATTCTAGCCAGCAGTCGAGAGAAGGAAGCAACGCGTACTCTATATCAATTTCTACTCGAACAAAATACAATTAGAGTATTCAGGCGTTACGGATTCATCAGCAAATCCTGAAAACAAATTAAAGATTAACCGGTCACGAACATGATCTTTTCGATTTTAGCTCTCACCATCAAGTGTGCTACATTGACAATTCTTGTCATAATGATTCCGGGAACATTGCTAGCATATCTTCTGGCACGATATGAATTCTTTGGAAAAAATTTACTATCCGCACTTTCCAATCTTCCTCTTGTTCTCCCGCCTACAGCCATCGGCTACCTTTTACTCCAAGCATTCGCCTCTGAGGGACTCTTGGGAACAAGAATCATTGGGATCGATCTTGATGTGATCTTGACTTGGAAAGGTGTTGTCATCGCCTGCTCCGTTATGACTTTTCCGCTTGTTGTTCGAACTGCTCGCGTCTCTTTTGAGTCTGTTAACCCTCGTCTCGAGTTAATGGCCCGGACACTGGGATACAGCCAAGTCCGAGTATTTTTTTCCTACACTTTACCATTAGCATCTCGAGGACTAGCTGCCGCTCTAATTCTCGGCTTCACCCGTGCATTGGGCGAATTCGGAGCTACCGTAACACTCGCCGGGAACATCCCTGGAAAGACACAAACTATAGCCTCAGCAATTTTTTCGGCCCAACAGGCAGGAAGCGAGAGTGAGGCTAATACACTTATCTTCGTTGCCCTGGGTTTTGGATTTTTTGCCATCTTCATTTCCGAGCATCTTTCACGAAATCGTACATCTTTTGTGAGATGAAGCATTTAAATTTGCTCAAGGTTGACCTTTCATTACCTCTAGATCTCTTTACACTGAGAGCATCTTTCACTACTTCGAAAAAAGTCACAGGCATTTTTGGAATTTCCGGATCCGGGAAATCAACCTTACTTGAGGCTGTTGCAGGTTTACGAAGGAAGGCTAGTGGAAGAATTCAATTCGGAGAAGAAATCTGGCAAAATTCTTTAACAGGCCTTTTCGTAAAACCAGAAAATCGGGGAATAGGATATGTCCCCCAGGACAGTCTCCTTTTCCCACATATGGATGTGGAGACTAATCTTTTGGCGGGCGCTTCCAGAGCACGGCACAATGGTAGTCACTGGGGGACAACCCATGATACAATCCTTAAGGTTCTTCATCTCTCTCCTCTCCTAAAGAGAAGAGTTAACTCTCTTTCAGGTGGTGAAATCCAGCGAGTCGCTCTGGGACGCGCCCTTTGTTCAGGACCGCAGATGCTTCTCCTCGATGAACCTCTGGCTTCCCTTGATCTTGCGCTTCGTTATAAAATTCTGCCCTTTCTCCAGACAATTTGTGAAAAATTTCAACTACCGGTTCTAATCGTTTCACATGACCCGATCGAAGTGCAAGCGCTCTGTGATGACCTCATTGTACTCCGTGAAGGTAAAGTGATCGGAAGGGGTGAACCAAAGAGTGTTCTAACAAAGCCTGAGATTTTTCCTATGGCTAAGAATGAAGGCTTTCAGAATATATTCAAAGGGCGAATTAATAAACTATACAGGGAAACAGCCACTATTCGGATCGGGGAAATGAACAGTAGCGTTGAATTTATTACCCCTGCAGCAATAGGCCATGTTGGAGATCCAATCCTCCTCCGTATTTCTTCCAATGATATCATGATAGCCACCACTAAACCTAAAAATCTATCCGCTCGTAATGTTATTCCCGCCGTTGTCGAAGGGATTCAGACAATCCGTAATTCAAGGATCATATCGGCTAGAATGGCAGAAAATGTTTCCCCTATCATAGTTGAGCTGACGACCGATTCGATTAAGAAACTTAAAATCTGTGTCGGATTCCAAATCTTTCTTATAATCAAAACAACTTCGTTCTCACTTTACCAATAAGAAGGAATCTGTTGGCACTTCGATAGAGCATCATTGGGCAACACACCCAAATAATTCTTCCCAATACTACATTAACAACCGAATCCCAATTATTTTAGCATTCGAAACTTCAGAGAAATAGTTTAGTTTAAAATGAAACCAGAAGATCAGGAGTTGGCCCAATGAATTTCTCACGGGAGCTGGGATTCGAACCCAGGACCTACGGTTTAGAAGACCGTTGCTCTGTCCAGCTGAGCTACTCCCGCCGAAATTTGGATCGCACAATCTAGTCGATGCAAAGGAGATGGGAAGTTTATTTTACCAACACCTGCTAAAGACAAGCAGAGTTCACTCCAAAACTTAATCTAAAACAACCTCGATCTTCATTTGAGTCTTCTTTGGCAAGACGATTGTTAACACAAAGGAATCCAAAACCCAACTTTGGAATCGATACTGTCCAAAGTTCCGAAATTTTCCGAGAAAGGACGATTCAGTCTGCTCCAGTTCACAGATAGCATACCCTTCAAACGGATTCATCATTCCACAGCGAACAACTTTTGACAACGCCTCTTTAGCTGTCCAAATGACCGTTGAGCGGTAAGTTTGGTTAATTTTCCATTTGGATGCCATTTGAAGTTCATCCTCCAAAATCTGACTCTTCATAACATTGACTTTTGAGTTCAACGCCATTTCCAGGTCAATACCCATCGGGTGATCCTCGGGATGAGAAAGAGCGCAAGCATATGAATTCGTGTGACTGATGCTCACTCCCGCATGCTCTCTAGAAAGATATCTTACTACCGGCTGGGTGAAGACTCCCGTGCCGATCTCAATTTCGGTCAAATCCAATTCATCTAACTGTTTTGATAATGCCTTTTTCCCTGCGTAACGGCCCAGCAAATATGTGCGTCGACGTTTATCAAATTTTAAGCCTTTAAAATAGTTTAACTCGTTAGGATGAAGGATTTTTTCACATTTAGTCTCTAAGTCCAAGAATTGCAACTCATGGGCACAGGCTAAATAACCCTGTCGCACACTATTTTCACGAAAAAGAGTGATAGCCCAAATTTGGGAATCAAAAAAATCCTTTGAATCGAATTCCATATAACAAATATTCTTATTAATTCCGTTATCTCAATCAATCACAGGATCAGATAACCACAAAAAAGTCTAAGAATTATCTAACCTGATTTAGAGGCTTTTGTGGAGCCAATTCCCATTCGTTCAACAGGCCTAAGACCAAAGGTAGACCAAAAACCTTCCTAAACTTAGCTAAATAGGAGCCCTGCAAACGGAGGCTCTTTACTATCTATAGTTGACCAATAAAAATCTATCTGCCTATTGAAATAATGTCTGAAATTAGAATGGGACTAGTTGGGTCAGGTGGAATGGCCTGGCGGCGGGCACGTAATTTCCAAGAAATACCCTATTCCAAGGTAACGTCGATCGCTGCGAGAAATCCAGAGACCGGTAGGGCACTCGCAAATGAGATGAAATGCCATCTACATTCTGATTGGCGTAGCCTAATCGACGATGAAGAGATCGATGCAGTGGTTATATGCACGCACAACGCTCTTCATGGAGAAATCGTGATAAAAGCTCTGGAGAATAACTTACACGTGTTTACAGAGTACCCAATCGCCCGATATCAGAACGAAATAAAAAAAATAAGGCAACTGACGAAGAAATCATCTCCGATTCTGAGAGCAGCGCATTCGGAAACCGTTTCGCTCGAACACCAAGCCCTAAAAGATCAAATTGAAGGGATGGGAGATCTGGTTGCATCGAATTTCCTTCGGCTTACCCCAAATCGTGGAACACGACCTGAAGTGCTATTTAATCTTAAACTTTCAGGTCCTCCTGCACTATTCTTTATCTACCACATCTATCCTATGATTGATCTTTTCGGCCCAGCCATATGGGTCGAATCTCACGCGAACTACAGGAACCTCCGAAAAAATGGAAGTTATGACTGCTTCTTCAACACACTGACGGTGGGGTTTGCCGAGGCGGGTATCGCTCAATGGACTTGGGCTGGCGGTATCGAAATCAAATCGGCACGGCAATTTGAGCATATCGTCCTCTCCAAGGGCACATTGACTTACGAAAGGGAAAATTGGACTTTTTCAAATCGGGAAACCGTAAAAGATTTGAAAACTCCGATTATGGAAAATGAAACCCTTGAAGCCCAATTTGTAAGAGAAATTCTAGAAGAAAATGATTTATGGCGCGAGGATCTTGAAACCGCACTCCACGCCACGGAAATTGGAATCGCCGCAGAAGGATCCGCAACTAAGGGATCACGTTTAATTCTACCATTGTAGGAATAAGTTTTTCATACCCCCGGTATTATCCTCGTAATAAATTAACCATTGGAGTTTAGGGATTACCAAATCATTTTACTCTTCAAATTTGGCATTCTGATAATTTCTTTACTCTGTAAACAGTTGTACTATAATCGATAGAAATTCTAGGAAAATGAAATACAATCAAGCTGCTACCCTCCCTGTAGAAAAATCTTTGCTAAGTAAGGCTGAGATAAACAGCTACACCGAAAATGGCTACTTGTCACTTTCTGGGGTTCTGAATGGATCAGAACTTGAAGAACTACAAAGCGTGACGGATGAGTTTATCGATAAGTCGCGGGAGATAAAAGAAAGTGACACCGTTTTTGATCTTGAACCCTCTCATAGTTTTGCCAATCCCCGTTTGCGCCGACTTAAGAGTCCGTCCAAAACGCATCCCGTTTTTAAGAAAACCCTCAGCCATACCCGAATACTCGATATCGTTTCCCAACTCATCGGACCCGATATTTATACAAATGGTGATAAAATGAACATGAAGCTGCCTCACGTAGGGAGCCCTGTCGAATGGCACCAGGATTGGGCATTCTATCCCCATACCAACGACGATCTCTTGGCAGTCGGTATCTGCCTTGATGATTCAAACAAAAAAAACGGTTGTCTCATGGTGGTTCCAGGTTCCCACAGGGGGCCTACTCTTGATCACCATCAAGACGGACATTTCGTTGGTGCCGTAACCGACAGGAATTTTGACCCCGCAGCAGCAGTTCCTATAGAACTAAAAGCGGGCGATATTTCCATTCACCATGTACGTGCCCTACATGGCTCATTGCCTAATAAATCGGATAAAGCCCGACGCCTTTTCCTTATTCAATATGCTGCTCTCGATGCTTGGCCACTTCAACCTCCACAGTATATGGGAACAGATTTTCACGAATTTGATAACTATATTCTTCGCGGGTCACCTAATTTTCAACCTAGAATGGCTGACGTTCCGGTTCGACTACCTCTCCCTCCTGCCAAGAGGCGGGGTTCTATTTACGAAACTCAGCTGGAATTAAAGGAATCTACCTTCCAGAAATCCTAAGCCTTTGTGTTAGATTGGCCTAACACAAAACAGGGGAATCGGCTTGTCCCCCTGTACCATCCAATGTGAGGTCTTTCTGTTATCTGACTTACCTTAGGTTCCTAGTGCCTCTGGCACTGACCGTGTTTGCTTTTGATCTTCGCAGTCCGTTGGTAAACAGCGGAATGGCTCGCCTACCCCAATCAAAGGAAACTTTAGCTGCCTTTGGATTGGCCTGGACCTTAATGATTTTTCTCTGTCTTCCCCTTCAACAGGTGAGTCATTTAGGACTGGTTCTAGCTAAGAACATCAAGGCTAAAAGAAAAATTCAGAAATTCGTCCTTTTGATATGCCTTTCCTTCTCTCTTGCTTCGGCGTTATTTGTTTTTACCCCTTTCGGGGCCTGGTATCTAGAGAATCTCCATCAAGTAAATCATGAGATCGGAGAGTCGGCCCGCTATGCGCTCATGGCTCTCATCCCATTACCTCTAATTATCGGTATGACCAGCTACCACTCCGGTCTTCTCATGCGTGTTCACAGAACTGATTTAATCAGTTACGCCACTTTCGCCAATATTGGTTTAAGTCTTTTCTCTGTCTACCTTTTCATCCAATTAGAATCCGTAAATAGAAATCCAATTAGACTTCCCATCTATGTTATTTATGTCGGCTCAATAGTCGAATTTGCAGTTATTCTTCTCGGTTATCTAAGAACCGCCCAACCTTCTCTAAGAAAAATACCGAATTCATCTATTTCTTATTACCGCGCAGCGCGATTCTTTTTACCTCTTGCAACTGTCATGGCCCTCCAGGGGTTTAGTCGTCCAGTTATTAATCTATTCGTCTCTCGCGGACATGATAGTGTTGCTGTGCTTGCTGCTATATCCGTATCATATTCCCTTGGAGGAATTCACTATGGATGGATCAACAGTCTAAAGTCGCTTGTTCCCGCTTTTCCAAACACCAAAGATAGCCAACACAAAATCATGGGATTCTGTATCACCTGCGGGGTGAGCTCATTCATTCTGGCTTCAGTTCTTTTTTTTACTCCGTTAAGAAATTATATCCTACTTAAGCTCATTGCTGTTACCCCAGAAATTGCCGAGCTCTGTACCGTACCCCTGGTTTTGTCTGCATTTCTACCTCTCATTGCCCTATTTCGTACATATTACCATGGTGTTGCGATGGCCAAACAACAAACGGTTCTCCTCGCTCCCAGTGGACCAACTCGGATAGTGGGAACTATTCTGATACTGGTTGCACTTTCTCAAACGAGCCTTCATGGAGCTACGATCGGTATCGCAGCACTTGTCGGTGGCTACATTCTTGAAACCATCGTTGTTGTCTGGCTGGTATTCAGAAATACATGACCAATGAAACAAAAAAGAGAGGCCCTCTGATAAGGCCTAGATGCAATAGGAATAGGAAGAAAAGCGAACTGTATAAACTGCCCGAGGTAATCCTATTCTATATTTTCTTTAGTTGAATCATAAGATTGGTTTCACTTATGCTTGGCAAGACATGGTAGGATTTCTATTGTATAGCTAACCTATTTAATTCTCAAGACTGTCTGAAATTATGAAGAATGGAAATTACGAAATTATTGGCACACGCCCGGTCAGACATGATGGCATCGACAAGGTTACCGGAAGAGCAGTCTACGGTGCTGATGTGCGGCTTCCCAAAATGCTTTATGGAAAAGTAAAGCGAAGCCCCTATGCCCACGCAAAGATAGTTTCGATTGACTGCAGCAAGGCTCTGGAAATGCCAGGAGTCAAGGCAGTCGCAACGGCCGATGATCTTGTTAACACCGTTGATAGGATGTCTGATATTGGCGAAACGGTCGTGAATACGAGAGAAATTGCCCAAAACTCCCTCGCTTCAGATAAAGTACTCTACAAAGGGCATTCGATAGCCGCAGTAGCTGCCACAAGCCCTCACATAGCAGAAGAAGCCCTTGATTTGATCCAAGTTGAATACGATCCCCTCCCACCTGTTATCGACGTTTTGGAAGCAATGTCAGATGACGCTCCATTACTCGACGAGAAACTTACTACTCGGTCAATGGGAGAAGATTCTAAAAAACCCAGTAACATTGCTTCCCACAATCAATACAAAATTGGAAATCCCGAAAAACAATTTGTTGAAGCCGATGTTATTGTTGAACGCGAGTTTCGGACTGCTACCGTACATCAAGGCTACATTGAACCCCATAATACGACTGTCTATTGGAGAGAAGATGGAACCGTCACCGTATGGGTAAGCACCCAGGGTCCATTCCAGATTAGAGACCAACTAGCCGATGTTCTTCAAATACCAGTTTCTAAGATCAAAGTTATTCCAACTGAAATCGGCGGAGGATTCGGAGCCAAATTTCCTATATATATGGAACCAGCTGCTGCGGTAATGTCACAAAAAACCAGATGTCCGGTCAAAATGGTGATGACTAGAACTGAAGAATTTGAGGCCACTGGTCCTGCTCCTGGTTCATATATCAAAGTCAAAATGGGAGCTACTAATGACGGGAAAATAGTTGCCGCCGAAGCATATCTTGCCTACGAAGCTGGTGCCTATCCCGGTTCCGCTGTAGGTGCTGGTGCAATGTGTATTTTCTCTCCATATAATATAGATAGTCTCATCATCGACGCCTATGACGTCGTAGTAAATAAACCAAAGTCAACTGCCTACAGAGCCCCAGGAGCACCAAATGCCGCTTTTGCTGCGGAAACAGTTATTGACGAACTGGCAGAGAAACTAGATCTCGATCCGTTACAGTTTCGTCTAGCTAATGGCGCTGAGGAAGGGACTCGCCGTGCGGACAGTGTGAAATTCAGTCGAATCGGTTGTAAAGAAACAGTCCAGGCTGCTATCGACTCCGATCACTATCAATCTCAATTAATTGGACCTAATCGCGGCCGCGGAATCGCCTCAGGATACTGGATGAACGGCGGCGGCCAATCTGCTGCTACTCTAAGTGTAAATCCAAATGGAACTGTTAATCTGCTGGAAGGCTCAGCAGATATCGGTGGAAGTCGTGCTTCAATGGCAATCATCGTAGCAGAAACATTGGGTATAAAAGCAGATGATGTTAATCCTCAAGTTGTTGATACAGACTCGGTTGGGTTTACTGACGGAACCGGAGGAAGTCGTGTTACCTATGCAACCGGACATGCCTGCTATCTGGCAGCAACGGAGCTTAAGGAAAAAATGATCGAGCGTGCTGCCCAAGAATTAGAAGTGGACAAGGGTGCAATTGTATTTGATGAGGGCCGGTTCATTGATCGTAACAATAATCACAAGAATCTTAGCTTTAAGGAAGTAGCCTCCAATCAGAGGGATACCGGGGGCCCGCTTACAGCCGATGGTGCTGTCAATGCAGAAGGACCAACTAATGGTTTTGCAACTCACATCGTCGACGTTGAGGTTGACCCTGAAACAGGGAAGGTTGAAATCCTCCGGTATACGGCAGTCCAGGATGTCGGTACCGCAATTCATCCCAGCTATGTTGAAGGCCAACTGCAAGGAGGAGTGGCCCAGGGAATAGGCTGGGCATTGAATGAGGAATTCTACTTTAACAAAGATGGATCTCTTGCGAATACCAGTTTTCTTGACTACCGCATGCCCACACCTTTTGACGTCCCGATGATTGAAACGATTCTTGTCGAGGTACCCAATCCTTTAAGTCCACACGGTATTCGAGGGGTCGGAGAAGTTCCTATTGTGCCTCCCCTCGCTGCAATTGCCAATGCCGTATATCACGCCGTAGGCGAACGCGTAGATACTTTACCAATCACACCGGCTCGTCTTAGCGCCGCTATGGGAAGTAGAAAATAGACAGGTCTACGAAAGACACATTGACCCTAGATTCCTATCGGATTCCAAGATTGGCAAGGTGTTAACCTTTCAAGAAATAAGAGCTCGGCTATAAAAATCTATCGCCCAGGGAAGCAATCATGAATTGGACCAGCCGAATCTTGCGAAAAGAATCTCCCCGATTTATCAATCGACTCGGAGCTGAACCAACCCGCGTAACATAAGCAATTTTGTATAGTGGATTACAGCCGAATCACACTCTTCTCGGTTAATATTAAATCGAGTTTGAATACTTTTAGCTATTGAGCGTAAATCTCTGATGCCATCTATCTGCTGCCAAAAGAAGGTCCCCCTCTCGTCGAGATTAACTCTTACGGAGCGACGAAATCCGAGTTTGTCAGCCATAAATTGCATAAGTTGAGAACTAGGCTTGATTTTGTGTCTAAGCTGCAGCATCGAACGACTATCTAACTTTGCCTCAATTCCAGGAGTGATTGAAGGGACAGCCGCGAACGGATCCTTCTCCTTCCTTCTATTTCTTTCTTTTTCCGACCTATAAGCGTCGTCAGTCATTTATTACTTCTATCATCACGATGTAGCAGAAGAACACAATTTAAACTTGCCCCACACCATAACTCCTTGCTCTCACCCCGATTTAATAATGGCTACAAACAAGTGAATCATTTTTACTCATGGTAGTTTCATGATTTTTTATTTGGACCTAAAACAGCAATAGTTATTATCTATAACGAATGAAAACAAAAGCCGCAGTCGCCTATGAAGTAGGAAAACCGGTCGTAGTTGAAGAAATCGACTTACGGCCACCTCGAGAGAATGAGGTCCTCGTTAAAATTAGAGCCAGTGGGGTATGTCACAGTGACCTCTCTTTGCTAAACGGAACCATTGTTCACGCCCTTCCAGAAGTTCTCGGACACGAAGGAGCTGGAACCGTTGTAGAAGTTGGAAAGGGAGTCTATCAATGTAAACCCGGAGATCCTGTCATGCTCTCATTCGTCCTCTGCTGTGGCAAATGTGAACAATGTAAATCCGGCCATCATACTCTATGTGAGGTCCACTTCGAAAACGATCGTGGCCGATTACTAGACAACTCATGTCGATTTCACAAGAATGGGCTAGAGATCAACCAATTTTCGCGCCTCGGAACAATGTCCGAGTACACAGTCGTTCCCGTAGATACAGTAATTCCTATGCCTGAAGGAAGCTCCCTTAGAACTGCTTCTCTAATTGGTTGTGGTGTATCAACGGGGATTGGAGCTGTTACCCGAGCAGCCAAAGTAAGGGAAGGAGAAAGTGTTTGTGTGATTGGTACCGGAGGAGTGGGACTGAACGCTGTCCAGGGGGCTCGACTAGCGGGAGCAGATCCTATTATCGCGGTTGATAGACTAGAAAACAAACTTCAGGCAGCAACAGAGTTTGGAGCCTCCCATACGGTAAATTCATCCGAAAGAGACGCTGTTGAAGCAGTGAAAGAAATAACCTCAGGGAAAGGTGTCCATTATGCCATAGAGGTAATCGGCATTACCTCAACCATGGAGATGGCTTTCAGTATGCTTCGCCCTGGAGGAAACGCTGTCATTGTCGGTATAGCAGCACAGGATCAAAAAGTTCAGATACCTGCAGCCATGCTACCTTACGGCGAACGGCGAATTTCTGGAACATTTATGGGGTCATGTAATCCTAAAGAAGACATGCCTCACTTTCTAAAACTCTACGAAGAGAAGAAACTAAAATTGGATGAATTAGTAACCAGGTTCTACAAACTTGAGGAAGTTAACGATGCTTTCGCTGACCTCGAAGCAGGTAAAAACATCAGAGGCGTAATAGACTTCGGAGATTAAAATAGACGCAAAAAGACAGATTAGTCTAAGGCGTTAACGCATTGTCGCATAATTTAACTCTCCCCCAAGTTGAAGAAATTTCGCGCAATCTTCATTAAAGGATAGAACTCCTTCGCCCTTGCCCATGACAGGGATGCAAAGAAACCTGGTGATAAAATGTTTAGAATGACAAAGATGGAACCGAAGAGTAACTAGGGCCTTACCGGACTCCCATCCGGCAATCGAGTCTGGGTCCACTCCTCAACTGCATCACGGCACGGGTATCGAGAAGCAAGTCTCTCATTAATATCAATGCCAATACCTGGCTGATTATTGGAATACATATACCCATTTCTTACTTCAGGAAGTCCTGGAAACATCTCGTAGACTAAATCATTAAACCCGCACCATTCTTGAATCCCAAAGTTTGGAGCCCATAGATCGAGATGAAGTTGGGCAGCATGACCCACTGGAGAAGTGTCACCTGGCCCATGCCATGCGGTTCGAATGCCGTGGAGGTTCGCAAAAGAAGCTACGTTTCTAGCTGGCGTTAGACCTCCCATTTGGCTCACATGCATGCGTATGAAATCGATCAGTCTTTTCTCAATTAGTGGTTTCCACTCGAGCGGATGGTTGAAAAGTTCCCCCATTGCTATTGGGGTTACGCACTGCTCACGGATTCGCTGGAACCAATCAATATCTTCTGGTGCCAGTGGGTCCTCAAGAAAGAATAGCCGAAAACACTCGACATCCTTCGCAAACCCTACCGCTTCAATCGGTCTCAATCGTTCATGAATATCGTGAAGAAGTTCGATTTCATATCCAAATTCTTCACGAAGGCGATCGAACAATTCCAAGTGTTTACGCCTATAGGATCCTGGGTCATAATAATTTCCATCGGGTGCACCTTCGGGACGTAATTTATCGGTTGCATCCGAGCCTCCATATCCTCCCATTTGTATGCGCAGATAACGGTACCCTTCATTCATCAAGATTTGGACGCTATCAAAAACCTCTTCGACCGTTCCTCCCCCAGCATGGGCATAACACGCGGCAGCCTCCCTACATTTCCCCCCCAATAGCTGGTAGAGCGGCATTCCGGCACGCTTCCCTTTAATATCCCAAAGCGCCTGGTCCACTCCCGATAAAGCATTATTCAGAACCGGACCATTCCTCCAATATCCATTAACCATTCCCATTTGCCAAATCTCCTCGATCCGGTCTACGTCTCGACCAATGAGAAAGGGCTTAAGATGTTTCTCAACTGCCGCAACTACGGCATGGAATCTCTGAGTGAAAGTGGCGCAGCCCAGTCCATAAAGACCAGGTTCCGATGTGACAACCTTCACTACGACAAACCTAGCTTGAGCAGGTTGTGTTGTGATTACTTCAACGTCCTCTATAGTCGTGGGGTTCCCCATTATCTAGAATACTAACTGAAAAGGCCCAAATCTTAAAGATTCCGGTTCTCTAGAAATAATGACCAGCTTATCACCCTGGCAATCCCAATTTCAAGACGAAGCTATCATCCTAACACAGATGGGATTAGGTATCTCGATACGAGAACCAGTTGGCTCCAAGTTGCCACTTTTCTCATCGTAAAGAAAAGAATAAACGTCACTCGTATCCTGGTTAGCAACGATCACGAAATTCCCGGTAGGGTCAAAGGCAAAATTTCGCGGAGTTCTACCCAGAACAGATTGATGGCCTACTGATTCCAGTAGGCCATTCTCCTCATTGACGGAATAGATCGCAAGCGAGTCATGCCCACGATTTGATGCATAGAGAAAGTGACCATCAGGGCTCAATATAATCTCGGCACATGTACTTTCTATACTAGTGTCTTTCGGTAATGCAGATATCGACTGTTCTTCCTTTAGAGAGCCTATCTCTTCGTTGAAAGAAAAGACAGTTACGGTAGAATTGATCTCGTTAAGGACATAAACCCATTTCCGGTTTTGATGAAAAGCAAGGTGCCTTGGCCCAGCTCCTCCGGCAACCCTAGCAAAGGGTGGGTTATTCGGATCAAGCCTCGCAATACCTGGCTTGATTCTGTACACTAATACCTGGTCCAACCCAAGATCACAAACCAAAGCAAAGCGATTCGATGGATCCAGAAAAATTGAATGAGCGTGAGATTGATTCTGTCTAGTTGGATGCACCCCCGATTTCCCCTTATGCTGGATAAACGAGTTTGCCTCACCCAAACTTCCGTCAGACATGACGGGAAATGCCGCTGCACTTCCCCCACCATAATTGGCAACGAAAAGACTATTTCCATTTTCGTCTATGGAAATATGACAAGGCCCCGCACCAACAGATGATTGTCTATTTATTAACTGCAAATCACCGTTTGTGAGTTTCCGGCTAAAAGCATTAACAGATCCTGCATCTCTCTCATCACCTTCCAGTTTTTCCCCAGTGGAGTAAAGATAAAGCCCTGATGGGTGAATAGCGAGAAAACCTGGATTCCCTATATTCGCTGCTAAAGCAACCCCAGTCAGTTCTCCATTGTCACTATTAAGCCAACACCGATAAATGCCATCTGATTCACCAGCCGTTGCGGTTCCAAAGTAGACAAGTGTATCTTTAGTTTTTTCACTCATGATAGATAAACCCTATCAAAGAGAAAAAAATCGGAAAGTTTTTTCTTCAACCATATTCTTTTAGTCAAAATGCTGATCGAAGCCTGAAAATAAGCTATGTTATAAATTATGTGACACTCCAGGATAGTAGAACTTGCCCATACTGAGGAAATTTTTTTAATAAAAAAAAGATGGAAACAGACCAATTAAGATGAGATTAGGTGGGCCTATATTTAAACCATACGATGATGCCGAAAGCTGGGCACATGCAGTACGAACTTCGGGGTACCGAGCAGCCTACTGTCCCTTGGAACTAGTGGAAAATGGTTCACCAAGTGAATGCCTGAAATTAGTAGATGCAGCTAAGAAGTTAGATATCGTGATCGCGGAAGTTCCCGCTTGGAGTAATCCAATAAGTCGGGATGAAAGGGTGAGGAGAAAGGCAATTGAATTGTGCCAAAGAAGACTGGAATTAGCGGAGAGAGTAGGTGCGAACTGTTGCATAAATCTTGCGGGTTCAAATGGAGAAAGTAAGTCTGAACCGCATCCAGAAAATCTCAACTCCGATACTTTTGACCGAATCGTCGAGTCAGTACGTGAAATCATTGATGCAGTTAAACCAAAGAGAACTTCTTACGTTCTGGAGATGTCGCCATGGGTACACCCAACTTCGCCTAACAGCTACTTACGATTCATCAACAAAATTAAAAGAGAAGGATTTGCTGCACACCTGGATCCAGTAAATGTTGTCTCTACCATACATCGTTTCTATTACAACGCTGCTTTCCTCGAAGAGTGCTTCACCACCCTAGGTCCCTATGTTCGATCATGTCATGCTAAAGATATCATTTTACGTAAAAAGCTAACGGTCCAACTCAATGAGGTAAGACCCGGCTTAGGGAAGCTCGATTATAGCAAGTATTTGCGTTTAATTGAACACCTTGATCCCGATATGCCTCTAATGCTTGAGCATCTCAAAACGGAAAAGGAATACACAAAAGCAGCAGATTACATCCGAATGGTAGCGAAGGGAATAGGGATCGCAATCTAGTATAATTCTCCAACCATCCTATTCCTACATCATAAGGCGTTTATTCTGAAATTTTACAGATAAACTCCGATAAAACAGTCAAAGATCCTTAGTTTTCTTCGGAGGGGAATTCTATGGCTCATCTGTTGGGTCCCATGTACAACTATAATTTTCGTTCAGTTGGTCGAGTTTTTCCATATCAGTATCTTCGATTTCAAAATCGAAGACATCGGCGTTTTCGGCAATACGTATTAGGTTTTCTGACTTAGGAATGGTGATGAAACCCTTCTGCAAACCCCAACGAATTAAAATCTGCGCTGTAGATTTCCCATAGTTCTCAGCCGTCGTGACCAGGTCATGATCGTGGAGCCTTACTCCTTTAGTCAAAGGACTGTAGCATTCGACACAGATGCTGTTTTCAAGACAAAGATTTATGACTTCATGCCGATAGCGATAAATGAAGGGATGCATTTCAATTTGGTTTACAGTCGGCACGACTTTACACTGCTCCAGAAGCTCCTCCAAATGGTGAACCATGTAGTTGCTTACTCCAATTGCCTTGCACTGCCCTTCTTCGTATAGCATCTCAAGCGCTCGCCATGATTCCCTACGAACGCCTCTCACAGGCCAGTGAATTAAGTAGAGATCAATATAATCAAGCCCCATTAACTTCATACTCTTTTCGAATGCTCTAATAGTAGCATCGTAGCCATGATCATTGTTCCAAAGTTTGGTTGTTACATAGAGCTCAGATCTTGCGATTCCAGATTCCCGTATCGCCTCTCCTACTTCAGCCTCATTCCCATAAAAAGCCGCTGTATCGATATGCCGATAGCCATGTTTAACTGCGACTTTCATAATTTCAACCGAACGAGAATTAGCTCCCAAAAGATAAACACCCAACCCCAGTTGCGGAATAAAGGTTCCGTTATTAAGGAGGATGCGGTTTCTAATGGATGGCTTAACCTTACTATAATCCATGTCCTAAATGTTCGACCAACATCTCCTTTATCTCATTTTAGACAGACCACAATCCAGAGTTTAGAACATTCAAACATGAAAAATGTAAAGTCCTCTTTCAAGTAAAGGCAGGTCAACCCAAGTTCCACCCTTACGGTGACTTTCAGCTACAGCGAAACAAGCCTCTGTAATATGATGCGCACAATCAATATGGCCCAGAGTCGGACCTCCCGAACTGAATGCAGACAAGATATCTTCAAGGCATGAGACCACAGGACTCTTTGGGCTTTTTGGGGGAAACGGGACCTCCTCCCAACTCTGGCGACGTCCTACCATAGAACCTGGTTTCCGCAAAATAGTACCATTGCCATTATTGATTGAACGGATGGAGCCCGCAGTTCCAACCACTTCGAATTCCCATTCTCCTGCTGCAATTGAGGATACTTCAACGCCATTCTCGAAGCGTAATTGATAGATGGCGTTAGGATCCTGTGAAAGATGGCAACCTTTGATTTCTAAATCTCTAGGGAGCAACTCGCCACGAACTGCAGTGATCTTTGGATCACCGAGAAGGAATGATACAGTATCGATAGAATGGATATGTCCATGCATTAGACTGGAAGGAGCAAAGTGTATGACAGCCCTCGGCTCTCCAATCTCACCCGATGAAATTGCATCACGCACTGCATCGTAGGACTCATCAAACCTACGAAGGACTCCTGTATTGATAACCGTCTTATTTTTTTTGATCGCATTTAGAATTAAATCGGCTTGTTCCAGTGAACTCGCCATCGCTTTCTCTACATAAAGCATTGGAACCCCTGCATTAGCTAGTGCTATTGTCAGTTCTGCGTGTGAGTCACCACGAAAGGTTGAATCTGGGGCTTTATTAATAGGTTTCTGAAGTCCAGAAGCGGTAGTACAAACTGCAACCAAATCTGGCTTCTCCTTTTCGACCATTTCCATGTAATCTTCATAAAGGGCTTTCACTCCCCAACGATCCCTAAAGGCCTCGCGTCTTTCCGCTCGGAGGTCGGCTCCTGCTGCCAGAGTTAAACACTCGATGGCCTGGCATGAAGCTGCTATTGAGTAGGGATCTCTACCGTGTCCCTCGTCATCGATAGTACTACCCATACGGCCAAGACCAATTATTCCTAAACGATAATTCTTCATAGGATGCAAACAATGAAAGAGGGAACTCTAGTTAGCAAACAAGATTTAGTCGTAATCCTAGAGCTTGACTCCGAACAGACATAAAAGAACCCTTTGACCCTAAAAGGAACGATCATGAAGATTACTGATATCGAAACCTTTGTTGTTGGAAATCCCTGGAAGAATTGGGTTTTTATCAAACTGTATACCAACGAAGGAGTATACGGCATCGGAGAAGCAACAGCTCATCGAAAGGCAAAGATGATGGAAGCCGCTTTGCTGGAGTATAGGCAATACTATCTTAATCGTAATCCCTTCGACCTGGAAAAAATCAACTATGAACTCACAACTAATTCCGCTCCAGCTCCGGTAAGAGCCGCAATCGACATCGCGTGCTGGGACATTAAAGGAAAGGTCTTAAGACAACCAATTTATAATCTAATAGGCGGGCGATTCCGTGGTAGAATTCGAGCTTATGCCAACGGATGGTACCAAGTTGACCGAGAACCTGAAGCTTTCGCAGAACGAGCAAAAGAAGTTGTTAAGAAAGGCTACACAGCCATGAAATTCGATCCTTTTGGCACCGCTTTCGAAAGGATATCAAAATTTGAACTAAAGCGTTCAATAAGCATTGTTGAGGCTGTAAGGACAGCAGTTGGGAATGATGTAGATCTTTTTATTGAATGCCACGGGAGGTTTAATTCAACAATTGGGATCAACGTAGGCCGACGTCTCGAAATATATGATCCTGGATGGATTGAGGAACCCGTTCGTTCATCTCAGATCGAAGACCTGAAAACGATTTCATCCTCCATTTCAATTCCGATCGCGGCTGGAGAAAGTCTGGATGGAATCGACTCCTTTCTCCAATTGATTGCCAGCCGAGCGACACAAATCATTCAACCTGATCCAATTACTTGTGGAGGCATTTCTGAAATAAAAAAAATCTGTGCCATTGCGCAGGCCCACCATATCGACGTCGCTCCACACAACGCACAGGGACCAGTTTGCACTGCTGCCTGTCTCCACATCGGTGCCTCAACTCCAAACATACTGATTCAAGAAGTATTCGAAGACTTCGCCACTCCCTTCTCAGAACAAATTACCGACAATCCGATAAAGTGTGAAATGGGTGAGATCCAAATTCCCACCGGTCCAGGGCTGGGACTTGAACTTAATGAAACCGAAATGGCCAAATTCCCCTATGATGAATCTCATTTCCTCGATATGTATGGGAAAGAGGGCTGGGAGAAACGGAACTTAACAACTCCTACTCAGATTTAATTGGTATAAGTATTTATGAAGAAAGAACTATTTAGGGGAATTTTTACCATACCGGCTACTCCGTTCGACAGGAACGGAGAAATCGATGAATCTAGCTTCCGCAGGTGTATTGACTTCTGTATAGCATGTGGAGCACACGGTCTAGTCTACCCAGTAAACGCAAGTTCCTTCTCGGTCCTTTCAGATGACGAGCGCCGCGCTATGACAGAGGTTCTAGTAGCCCAAACCCGCGGAAAGATTCCAGTTATCGTTGGAGTACAGCATCTTTCTGGAAAGACAGCTGCTGGGATGGCAAGTCACGCCAAACAAATCGGAGCAAATGGGGTTATAGCCATGCCTCCTTACGCGTGGAAACAACAACCGTCGACCGAGGCAATTTACGATTACTACAGCATGATCTCGGAAGCAGCCCAAATGCCAATTTTTGTGCAAAACAACCCACCACCAATCGGGATTGTAATGACCCCTGAATTTCTTAACCGGCTATGCAACGAGATCGAACACGTATCTTATATCAAGGAGGAAGTGCCCCCATCAACCCTAAATACCTCTCGAATCATAAAACTCAACTCAGGATCCTGCAAGGGAGTAATGGGAGGAGCTGGAGGACGTTATCTCATCGAGGAGTATCGAAGGGGCACGTGTGGAAATATGCCTGGCTGCCATGTCACTGATGTTATGGTAGCCTTCTGGGAGGCTCTAGACAGAAATATGGAAGAAAATGCTATGCAGATCTACCGAGAGTTAGCACCGCTTTATTTTTTCGAAACCCAACTGCCTGGTGTTTATAACGAAATACTTCATCGTCGCGGTGTCATCGAATGTCCAGCTCAACGTAATGGAATTGTACCAATCGACAGAATCTCATCTAGCTATCTCGACGAGATTCTCAAGAATCTAGAACCCTTGATGAGCTGGATCCCATAGGAACATATTTAAACGGAAAAAACTAAATTATACGTCCTGACACTTAAGAAAAGGTTGAAACCATTTGACCATCCCCGGCAGGAGAATAATGCGAGATTTATCGGTAGAATGTTTTCCTCTCTTATCTTTTGTATGATCCGCCGTGAAATTATTCTAGTGCCTCCTCTTGTTTCAAGTAGAACATATGGACCATAGCGGAAAACCACCCACTGGAAATTACCCTTTGGAACTCAGATCTGGGGAAATCAATCGTCTTCGTATCCAGAGTGAAGCCCTGAAATTTGATGCAAAAACCATGCTGGATGAAATTGGGGTCACCAAAGGATGGCATTGCCTTGATCTGGGATGTGGCGCTGGTGGTATAATGGATCTTTTAAGCACCTCCGTCTGTGATATTGGATATGTGGTTGGATTAGACTCCAACCCTAAGTTACTGAACGCGGCCAAAGAATGGACCGCCACCTTGGGATTAAAAAACACAGGATTTATAAGAGGCGATGCTTACGCTACTCGCTTACCTGAAGAATCATTCGATCTCGTTCACATTCGGTTTTTGCTTGGTACGGCCGGAGAGCCGGAAAGGCTAGTAAAAGAAGCAAAAAGGTTAACTCGGAAAGGGGGAGTCATCGCTATTCAGGAACCGGACTCCAGTATGCTTGGCTGCTTCCCTCGTCATCCAGCCTTTGACCGTTTAAAGCAACTATTAATAAAATGTTTTGCCGATGTTGGCGCGGACCTCAAGTTGGGGAAAAAGGCCTACCATCTGATCTCCGCTGAAGGTCTGACCGATGTCACATACCGGCCATTTATATTGGGATTCCGGAATTCCGACCCCATGGCGGATTACTTGCCGCAAACAATAGAGTCCATTCGGAACACTCTAATTAGCCGCAGCATTGCTTCAGGGGAAGAAATTGATCGGCTTATTGATGAATGTCGTAACCACCTCGCTAGTCCCACTACAGTGTCAAACTCCTTTCTAGTTGCCCAAGTGTGGGGATGGAAAAAATAGCGATTCACAATTCTTTCTTATTTTCCCCAAACCAAAATAATAAAAAGGCCTACCATAATCGACCCAACTGCCAACCATCGGTGCGAAGGAACGCGTTCCTTCAAAAACACTATCGCCATTATCACACCAACAACGATGCTAAATTGCCTACAGGCAACGACGTACCCGGCGCGACTAGACATCTGATAGGCCCAAAGCACCAACCAGTAGGCCCCAAAATTAAGTATCACACCTGCTAATACAGGCACAAAATCTATTTTTAGATTAATTTTCCAAAATGCGGTTCGATTCGTGATACTGAAGTAAACAAATGCTCCAGTTGCTAGATAGAAGTAACAGTAGACAGCCGCCGATGTAGGACCAGTGACAACTAATTCAGCCGCTGCATTATCCATTACGGAATATCCCGTCGTTCCCAGTGCAGCACCGAGAAGAGGAACTGTCGAAGGTCCAAACACAGTTGATACGGACACGGACTCTCCGCTTCGAAATGCCACAAAGATGCAACCAAGAACGACAATAACCATACCTCCCCATCCGAGAAGCGATGGTTCTTCATTAAGGAAAATGTCAAAGATCCCAACAAATATCACTGGAATCGCTCGAGCAATGGGATAGACAACATTAAGTTCCTCCTGTGCGTAAGCTTTGCTTAGCGCGGCGTAATAAACACCGCAGCAGATTCCTGAGGCGATTAACAAAAGCCAAGCTTCCGCCGGTATTAGCGGGCTACTAATTTGGACCCAAATAGCGGGCACGGCTCCAAGCAACACCGTCATAATGAGTATTCTCGAAAAGTACAAACCTACCACTTTGCCTCCTGATCTTCGCGCCTGAACATTCCAACCAGCATGCAAAATTGTAGATAGAAGAATAAGGAATAACGGAAATAGACTCATTGCCTTGCTAATATCTTAAAGGGAAAAGTAAGAAACCCCGAGGACATAGGCGAACTGACACGGGATCTTACCCTGGCACAGGTTTTTGTCTTGTAATAATAAAAGCCCGCAATTCGTACATACCATCCAGAGTCCACCTCTCTCACCGCATCAAAGCGCCACCAGAAACGCTAATGGATTGGCCTATCATATAATCACCTTCTGATGATGCGAGAAAAGCAGCCACAGATGCAACGTCTTCGGGTCGTCCGATTCTACCAAGTGGACTCATTTCAACAGAACTATCAATCATTCTCTCTCGATATTCTTCCGTCGACATGTTGTCAGGCTTAAGACCGCTGGCGATTCCGTAAAGGCGCTCAGTATCAATCATTCCCGGGCAGATTGCATTGACGTGAATATTGCTTGGTGCCAATTCGCGAGCCAATGATTTCGTAAATCCAACCACAGCCGATTTAGATGAACAATATGCAGCATAACGAGCATATCCCTGGAATCCTGCGGTCGATGCGATGTTTAAGATCTTCCCTCCTTCTCCGCGTTCAATCATGTTCCGAGCGATCAACCGAGAACAAAGAAAAGTGCCCTTGACGTTAACTTGATAGACTAGATCAAATACTGATTCTTCTAGCTCGACAACCGGGACTCGGTCGGGTCCTGCTGGCGCTCCAGCATTATTAACCAAAATATCGATCTTTCCAAAACTCTTAATAACATATCGGACCATATTTTCTACCTGATCAGACTTTGACACATCCGCTGTTATTGCCTGCGATCTCTGTCCCCTTTCCTCTATTTCCTTCGCCACCTTAGCCAACCCTCCCCAATCACCCCTAGGGTCTAAATTGAGATCATTGACAGCCACATCTGCTCCCTCTTCGGCAAACCGAAGGGCAATTGCACGACCAATCCCTCTCTCGCCTCCTGCTCCAGTAACAAGGGCTATTTTTCCCTTAAGATCGCTTGACTTCCTCTCTCTGAGCATAAGTTAATCTAGCCTCTCAAACCATTGATTTAAAGATGAAAGTAATTACCCGCCACTTATCTCGATCCGTGATTTGCAGAACCGGACACCTAGTAGATGCAACGTTCTCTGGCCAAAATTTTACCCAGAATAAAGCCTTCTTCGTTAACCTACCTGCAGAAAACCCACAAAGGACTTCAGGGATGGACATGACACGCATAACATAAGTGATTAAAGCCGCCATCAGAAATAGATTTACTCGTTAGTTTAACACCCATTACCAAACCGCCAACTAACCCACTGTCTCCTTCCAACGTAAACCCAAACCTGGCTCGGACCACGGCATAAGAAATGGTCCATCATAACAATACCCACCAGATGCAAAGGGATCTTCCGCCATTAAAAGAGGTGTATCCAAGTCTAAAATACTGATTCCTCCCAGTCCCAGCACAAGGGAAAATGAGCAACCCATTGCGATTCGCGTCTCAATCATTCCTCCTATCATAAGGCCAATCCCAAAAGCTTTACATAGTGATGCGATTTCAATCGTCTCGATGAGTCCACTTTTAGTTATCTTAAGATTAATAATATCAGCAGCATTCATCTCAATAATCTTCTTTGCGTCGGTCAGGGAAAGCACTGATTCGTCTGCCGCAATTGGGAAAATTAACTTTTCTCGTAATTCCTTTAATCCCTCTAGATCACGGTAATCAACCGGCTGTTCAAAGACTTCAATTCTCAAATTAGTCTGCTCCAAAACGTCGGCAAAAGCAATCGCTTGAGAGACAGAGTAACCCTGGTTAGCATCGATGATCACTTTGAGACCAGGAAACTGTTTAGACAAAGCTTCCATCAATAAGATATCCCGTTCGACATCGATCCCTACTTTGACTTTGATTCTGCGGAAACCTTTTACGCACCAAGTCCCCACAATATCTATTGAATCGTTTATATCTCGAATAGGAATTGTTACGTCCGTTTCATACTTCCTAACGTCGGCACCTCCCCAAAGGGCCCAGAGTGGAATTCCTGTTCCACGGCTCAATGCATCTGCAATTGCCGTTTCGAATCCGCAACGCACCGACGGGAACTCTGGCAACCGATTGCGAAGGGCATTCCCTATACCTCGAAAGTTGGTTACATTAAGACCAGTAAGGAATTTGGATGTCTCTTGCGCAGCTGCCAGGCAATCATCTCGAGCCTCACCAGTGAGTTCTTGGAACGGAGCAATCTCGCCATAACCATAAACGCCTTTCTTTAAGAACAATATGATGATGATATTCCTAGCAACGCGAACCTCTCCCTGGGAAATCGTAAATGCTTCCGATATCGGAATATCAATCTCTGAGATATTAACCTTAATAATCGAAAACTCGGAATCTTTTAACATACATTCTTTCTGTGCTCAGTGTACCATAAATCCCTATAGCCTACTAGCCGACCAAGAATAATTCTGTATTTCTCAGCCTTTAAAAGTATATCGTACAAAATGCTAACTTTGGTTCACTTTAGCGAGTTGAAAATCATGAACATAGCTCTCCTCCTTTCTGGTCACTAAAGATATAAGTTAGATTTTATGAGAATCTGGACTTCTAAGAATCTCTCGATATTTTCCTCTCATAATGAATACGCAATATCTTCAACCTTCCCCAGTCTCCGACCAAAAAATTACGATCACTGCTGTTGAAACAATACAGCCCGTGAATCTTTTTCCAGGGCTTCTCTTGCTACGGATTCACACTGATTCTGGATTGATTGGACATGGGGAGACCTATTACTGTGCAGGAGCTGTCCAATCCATGATTCATGATTGGATGGCGCGACGGTTGCTTGGAGAGGATGCGTTAGCAATCGAATCTCACTGGCGTTTCCTTTACGAAAGAGCAGCAAATTTTGGAGTACGCGGAACAGAAATACGGGCTCTTTCGGCTATCGATTTAGCCCTTTGGGACATTCTGGGCCAAATCTGTAATCAGCCAATCTATCGGCTTCTCGGCGGTCCGGTCCGTAACAAAATACAGGTTTATAATAGCTGCGGCAACCCTCAGTATGGGGCAAGTAAAACAGGTCGACATGGATGGCCCGGATTTGGTGATATAGGGGATCCCGGGCCATGGGCCGACTCATGGCGTCTCTTTAACGAACCTGTAGAGCTAGCGGAAGAACTATCCAATCTGGGCTATAGCGGAATGAAAGTTTGGCCGTTTGATCAAGCAGCAAAAAGATTCGGGCCTTCTCTCATACCCTATCGCGAGATCGAAGAATCAGTCCGGCCATTAATAAAAATTCGGGAAACCGTAGGTTGGGATTTAAATCTTCTTGTGGACGGTCATGCTCACTTTCAATTGCCTCAGGCATTGCGTATTGCTGATGCCCTTCGGGAAGTAAAACCACTTTGGCTTGAGGATATGATAAAAATGGACAACATTGACGCTCTTGCTGATTTCCGCCAACAGAGTAGAATGCCAATCTCGGCAAGTGAAATGTTGCTCAGTAGAGCGGACTATAATGAGGTGCTTCTCAAGAATGCTGCCGACTATATAATGATTGATCCTACATGGGTGGGCGGAATCTCTGAAACCTCACGAATCGCAAATCTAGCCCAGACCTATAATGTCCCAGTTACAATGCATGATTGCACAGGGCCTTTGACGCTTTTTGCGGGCCTTCATGTTGGAGCTGCTGTCGCAAACTGTTGTTATCAAGAAACAGTACGAGCCCATATACAAACCGTCTATCCCGACCTAATCGAGCCAAGTATAAAAATTGAGAATGGCCACGTTAGTATTCCTACTGGACCTGGTCTTGGTACTCGCCTGAACCCCAACCTTTTCAACTCAAAACTTCCAGCCTATCGAAAATCGGAGCTGGAATAAGTGAGACTTACCATCTTGAACCAAAAACTATTTAGTCACCCCAGATTTCATAAACCCAAGATCAGTAAACACCCGCAACTTGGGCCGATAATTTTTCTTTGACGCGAGGCTTAAATAGCACGCAGCGGACGACGGTGGGCTAAAGAAATTCGATTGAATAGTTATCTACTATAATCCAGAATCTAATTCATGCTTACTGAACCAAAAGTTAAAGAATACAGGGAAAAAGGATGGACTGTGGTCCCAGACCTTATCGATCAGAGAAAGGTATCAGACCTTTTGTCTGAAATGACCAACATCTGCGCGGGAAATACCCTGGAAACTCATGACAAAACCCGAATGGAGATGGAACCGGACCAGCCTCCGGAAGGAAGCGCTGTAAGGAGGCTTTACGAACCATGTACCCACTACCCAGCCTTCAATGCGTTCTCAAGATCTGATCAAATACTTGACCGCGTCCAGTCACTCATAGGACCTGATATTTTACGCCATTACAGTAAAATTAATATGAAACCGGCAAAAGTCGGGTCCGTTGTAGAATGGCACCAAGATTTGACCTACTACCCTCTAACTAACGGAGATTCTTTGGCCCTTCTTCTTTATCTAGACGATGCAAATATGGAAAACGGATGCCTGAAATTGATTCCAGGTCAGCATAATCAGCCTCCCATGGATCACACCTCTGAAGGATTTTTTCAAGGACGAGTTACTTGCCCGGTTGATGAAAATGTCGCGGAAGCTATAGAAGGTAGTGCGGGAACGGCTATTTTCATGCATGCTATGACACCTCATTCATCAGTACCAAATAAAACTAACAAACCTCGCCGTACTTTAATCATAAGCTATCGATCAGCTGACTCTTACCCAATCTTCAGGGGACAAGAAACTGCTGATATTGAACAGCTTGTGGAGTTAGTTCGCGGCAAAAGAAAACTTAACGCACGAATTACATTCTCCTCATTTCCAATTCCCGTACATGAAAAAAAAGTAGCTTCACTATACGAACTTCAGGAACAATCGCGAGCAAAGAAAGAACGTTAAAGTCTTGTCCTATCTCTAAAGCCTGTACTCCTGGATCATTTCTTCATTCAATCCTGTCCCGAAACCCGGCTCATCCGATGGATAGTAATATCCATCTTTAAAGGGAGCCGTGATCGCATTCATAATTTCAGTGCCATCGTCCCCAGTGCCAAAGCTTTCGACGAATGGACATATCCCGGAATTTAAGGCAATAGGGAGTCCATAGAGACTCCCTCCACGGTGGGGACAAAAAGAAAGACCGTCATCAGCGGCCATCTTTGCAATTTTCCGAACTGCCGTAACGCCTCCGCTCCACGTAACATCGGGTTGGAGAACTTGTACCGCATTTCGACGGATCAATTCTGAAAAACCATATTGTGTATATTCATGCTCTCCGCTTGCAATAAGTGGTCCTCTCATTTCTCGAACAAGTCGGGCATAACCTTCAAGATCATCCGGGAAAAGCGGTTCCTCGATCCAATGGAGGTTGACCGCCTGGAGCCGTCGTGCCATTTCCAGAGTATATTCTACATTCTCCCAACGAGCGGAACAATCTATCATCAAAGTACAGTTGGGCCCAATTAGGTCACGAACGTTACCCAAGGTTTCAAGGTTACTCTTTATACCTGCGCTACCGTCTGCGAATCCACAGGGAGGATTCACTTTAAAATGCTGAAATCCGTTATTTAAAGCTTTCTTGATATTCCCATCCGTTTTGTATCCAAGTATCCTTTTTTTTGGCTGAAGCCCTATTAAACGGTATACCGGTTTGGAAGTAAACTTACCAATAATATCCCAAAGTGCATTATCGAGAGCACTCAGCGCCATGACAAACACACCACGGCGTCCATAGTAGCTTCCAGCCAAATATAGTTGCTCCCATAACATATCTACATTAAGGGGGTTAGTACCGACCAGAAGGTTTCTAAGATGCCCATCAATTATCTCTACCGCCACCCGGCCTCCACCACCAAGCCCAAATCCGGTTATACCCTCATCAGTACGAATAACCGCAACGATTGCACTGACTAACTGGGCAAATGGCCCGTGATAATGCCGCCTCGCTGCATCATCATCCGACTTAAAAATTGGCAACCCTCCCTGATTCGTGTGCTGCCAAAGTCGAACAGAATAAGCAGAAACTTCTGAAATCCTGAGTTCGCCTTTAACGGGACTAAAAGAATTAGATAACACTACACGACCGTACAACTTAGATTCTCTAAGTCCAATAGAATTGAAGCACTTAGAGTCTGAGGTTGGGAGAAGATAAACTGCCCATAAATTATATGCATCATTGCTTCATGCTAGCAAGCAATGGTTCATATACTACGGGGAGGCGCCGATTGGGATCCGAAATATACGGCCACAAAAATGCCGCTCGCAATTCGAGACAAACACGCCAGCACGAAAGCTGCATAGTATCCATATTCAACGATCAAAAAACCACCAAGAATACTCCCTGCAAAAGCGAGAATCTGAAATCCGCACACACGGAAGCCTTGTATTCGCGCCCAAAAATAACGTGGAAGTAACTCGGTGGAGAAAATCTGTTCGATTGGATTATCAATAACTTCTGACACTCGTGAGATTAAAAACATAACGATCGAAATAGGGAGACTGATAACGGTTCCCATTATACCGATGGCTCCTCCCCAAATGCTACGAAGGGGAAACATAGTCAACGGTGCTCCGAACCGCCTCATTAACTTGGGTACGATGATAATAGATGGAAGGCTTAGAAATTCACTGAGAAAATAAATCACCCCGATAACCATCGGACCTAAATACAACTCCTCTTGGAAAAAAACATTAAAAAATGGAAAGGTCAGTCCTACGGCAAACCCTCTAGCACCACTCGATACAGTAAAACCAAAGTAAGTCCGCCACTGAATACCTAATTCCACCACTCGATTCCGGGACTCCATTTTGTCACCGGTAAGTGCCTCAACTCGGTGGGGCATGCGTATGAGAGGTAGTACGGATAAAAGAGAACAAGCAGCACCAATTAGTAGCGAATATCGAAATGGTTCAGGCATCTCGGTTGAAGTATTCAGAAAATAACCCATTACCCCAGGCAACATGCCACCGATGAGAGTACAAAACATTCGTACCACAATCTGCATAGCTGTCCACAAGGCTAAAGCTTCAGCTCGCCGTATTCTTACAGTATTATCAGACAGAAAGGGTACGTGGTTAACCCAAATACAGGCCATTGCTATTCCTCCTATAAAGGAGAATGCAAAGAACGATGCCGTAGCTGTAGAAAAGCATAAACCAATCTGTGATACAGCCAACAGGACACTAGCCCCCACTAGGAAGATTTTCCGACCGATTCGGTCACTAAGCATACCAATAGGCAAAGCTAAAAGTCCCGTGGCCAGAGGCCCCATACTTGCAATTTGCCCTATTAAATCCTCCCGGAAGCTGAGTCTCAGCAAATAGAGATTATAGAGAAGAGTGAATAACGCCATACCAGCGTTTAGGGAAAGACCGTAAATATAAAACAACTTCACATTGCGACTAAATTCACGCAAACGGAAGTTGTTTGGGATAGTAAACAGTCTCATCAGCTGTACAGCTGTTATCTGAGAGCTCAGTCTGAGAAAAGATTATACGTCTCTAAACCAATATACAAGCCGCATAGGTTAAGCCAAAATTTCAGACACTGACTTCACAAACTCAACTAACGACTCGTCACATCCGATTCGACCTACAAGCTGAATTCCTTGGGGCAAGCCCTCTCCGCCCACTTCAATGGGAACCGAAATAACAGGCATGCCACAATGAGTCCATGGCAAGTTCATGGTGGCATCTCCAGTACTCTCGAGGCCCTCAGGCGCGGGGCCGGTAGCAGAAGGAGCGATCCAAAAATCCACCCCATTCTGATCCATTAGATCCTCTAACCGCTGACAATTCTCTTTCTTTTTCCCCAAAAGTTCTTTGTGTCTTTCATCACTTATAAGCATCCCTTTATTAATGAGATCAGCTGTTTTAGGCCCATAAGAAACCCCGTATGCTTCGTACCACAACTTATGCACAACGGCCATTTCCTTCATCATAATCTTCATATTGCAGTCAATCATCTCATCCAGATCGGGAAAGGCTGATATTTCCAATATCTGGAATCCCCCTTCCCTCAATCGACGCAGATTCTCAGCGAAACGTTGTCGCCCACAATCAGAGACACGTTCCAAATAAGGCCCCTCAGGTATTCCAATTACCAAACTAGAATGACCATGAAAAGAAGAACTAAGCTCGGCATTCCAATCCTTCATCAAAACCGATGCAACCGGTGAAAGACCGAAAACATCTCGGCAAAAAAATCCTACGTGGTCAAGTGACGGTGCCAAGGGAATGACCCCATCCGTAGGAATCCGGCCGAAAGAAGGTTTAAACCCAAAAACACCACAAAAAGAGGCAGGCCTGATTACGGATCCTACCGTCTGTGATCCAAGTGCTACTGGATAGAACCCACTAGCAACACCCGCTGCCGAACCACTGCTAGATCCTCCCGGAGTGTGGTTAAGCCTATGGGGATTCCGAGTCGGGCCAGGCATATAGGAAGCAAATTCTGTAGTAACGGTCTTTCCCATCAACACAGCACCCGCATTAAGAAGTCTTGTGACTGAACTCGCCTGTTTGCCCTCAAAGAGAAGTGGAGGCAATCGTGAGCCACATCGTGTTTCATATCCATCCACTCGATAAATATCCTTGATCCCGATTGGCAACCCGAACAATGACGGTCTTTTATCTGTTTCCGGATATTTCTTAAGTAGGCTTTCACCCCGAGATCTGATTGTTTCACGATCGCATTGCCCCGAAACAAAAGCATGGATTGTTCCTTCTTCCTCATCAATCCGATCACAAATTGCATCTAGATAAGATCCTAAAAAAAGATCACCAGACCGCAAAGAATCCAATTCATCCTTAATACTCAAGTTGCACATTTCTACATTCCATAGCTTCTTAACGGAAACTTCAATACACTTACATAGTTTCAGTTGCAAAAAAGTAATTAGAGATGCAAGTATGCAAAACTCCCAGTACAACAAAAAATAGGAAAACCAGAAGGATTCCCTTAATGCGCGTCGGTATAATTTCCCTCATCCATGAATCCAACACCTTCTCCGTCACTCCGACTACGATCGATTCCTTTCGACGAGATAGTCTTCTGACTGGCGAACAAGTTCGCCAGGAGTTCGAAGGGGGACTTCATCAAATCAGCGCTTTCTTAGAAGGTCTCGATCAATCAGAGATCGAAGCTGTTCCCATATTTCACGCCTCGACTCTACCATCAGGAACAATCACAAATAAAACCTGCGAGGAGCTTATACGTTTAATTTTAAACGCCTTAGACCAAGCTAGACCTCTCGATGGTCTTCTGGTATCCCCTCACGGTGCAAACGCGGGCAGCAGCCCAGATTTCAGAGATCTTGATGGATGTTGGTTATCAAAAGTAAGGAAACGGGTTGGACAAAAAATTCCCATTATCTGCGTCATAGATCCCCACGCTAACCTATCCCAACGTATGGTTGATGCATGTGACGCCACTATTGCTTACAGGTCGAATCCACACATCGATCAAAAAGAACGCGGATTCGAGGCTGTGGACCTACTAAAGCGAACACTACGCGGTGAAATAAAACCTGTTCAAAGAGCATCATTACCTGCATTTGGAATCAATATGGAGAGACAAGGAACAACAGAATTCCCGTGTCTCCCCCTCTACGAAATGGCCGACCGTCAACTCGAAGACTCTAGAGTAATCTCCAATAGTATTGTTCTTGGATACCCTTATGCAGATGTCGAAGAAATGGGTTCCTCAGCAATAGTAATTACCAACGATGATCCCGAGTTAGCACAAAATCTGGCGGATAACCTTACTGAATACATGCTGGATCATCGTTGTGAATTCGTTGGTGAATACTTTTCCGTCAAGGATTCAGTCAAAACAGCTGTTGGAATGCCTGGGCCAGTCTGTTTGCTCGACATGGGGGACAATGTCGGTGGCGGATCAGCCGCCGACGGTACTCTTATTGCCCACGAAATCCATCGTAGAGGTGATACAAAAGGCTTCGTGTGTATTTACGACCCAGCTGCGCAGGAACAAGCCCGAAAGGCGGGTGTAGGAAGCAATTTGACCTTGAGAATGGGAGGAAAGACCGATGACTGCCACGGTCCACCGTTGGTGGCCAATGTCACGGTTAATAGCCTGCACCTCGGAGAGTTTGAAGATTCAGAAATTCGTCATGGAGGATACACTCATTACAACATGGGCCCGACTTCAGTCGTGACCACTGAGACTGGTCTTACGATCAGCCTAACAAGCTTAAGGGTAGTACCTGTAAGCCTTGGAGTCGTCACAAGCATAGGCCTGTCTCCTAAAAATTTTCAGATACTGGTAGCAAAAGGAGTTCATGCCCCGGTCGCAGCATTTAAACCAGTCTGCCCCAATTTAATACGCGTCAATACTCCGGGTTCAACCTCAGCCGATATGCGTACATTCAAATATCATCATCGAAGACAACCCATGTACCCATTTGAAGAAATTCCAAATTTAAAACCGTAAGGACGAATATTCGGCGAAGTTATTTGTGGAAACAAACTTTACGGTCAAAAAATATGGTATTTTACTTTTTTGAAGATAGGTGCGTTAATAAAGTCCCGACGCTCGTGCCCTTTGTTGAACAAGAGACAATACAACATCTGTTGTTGGAGTTTTGACTTCGACAAGTCGTCCCATCTCCTGGACCACTGTCAATAAAGCATCGATTTCCATGTGTCGTCCCCTCTCTAGATCCTGCAACATGGATGTTTTGTGGGCTCCCACCGCTGCTGCTCCAGCAATACGTCTATCAACATCAACGCCAAAACGTACGCCCAATCTCTTTCCAATCGCCTGAGCTTCCAGCATCATTGTACGTGCTACCTTACGGGTACCCGGTTCGGTCGCAATTATATCCAACGTCGATAAGGTAAGAACGCTAATAGGATTAAAGCATAGATTCCCCCAAAGCTTAACCCAAATTTCATTTCGAATCTGAGCACGAACGGGTGCTCTCAATCCCGCTCGGTTCATGATCTCGCTCAATCGTGAAACGCGATTAGTCTTACCGCCAATCGGTTCTCCCAAGCTGAATCGGTCCCCATCAATATGACCAATCAAACCTGGTTTCAAAATTTCTGTAGCTGGATAAACAACACACCCAATAGCCCTTTCCGGTCCAATCTTATCCCATTGCTCACCCCCTGAATCAATACTCTCAAGTCGTTGATTACACCACGACCCTTCTAACCCATAAAAATACCAGAACGGTATGCCGTTGTATGCAGTCACCACTGCTGTATCAGGACCGAGCAAGGGTTGTATGGAATCGACAATACCCGGGATAGATGGTGCCTTTAGCGTAATAATAACGTAGTCCTGAGGACCAATGTCAGCTGGATTACTCGTGCAAAAAGGGTGCGCTACACGAGTTTTGCCCTCAGTGTTCAACTTAATCCCACTCTCTCTCATTGCCTCGAGGTGCGGGCCACGGGAAATCAACGACACTTCCTCCCCAGCAAGGGACAATTGAACGCCAAGATAACCGCCGACCGCCCCGGCACCGTAAATACAAATCCGCATTAGCCAATGCCAAGTTTTTCAGCTAATCCAATGCGTTGTATTTTCCCAGTGGGACCCTTTGGGATTTCGTCAAGGAAAAGAACTTTTCTCGGCACCTTAAAATTTGCTAGCCGTTCATTAGCAAATGTCTGAATGTCGCGCTCTTCAGCCTTGTTGCCTTCACGCAAAACGATAGCAACGGCAACTTCTTCACCGAGTTTAGAATGAGGCATTGCAAAGGTCACCACCTGTTCAACTGATGGATGATCCATCAACACGTCATCTATTTCAAGTGGAGAAATCTTTTCTCCACCTCGATTAATAATCTCTTTCAGGCGACCGGTGATCGTCAGGTATCCGTCCAAGTCTAACTTACCTTGATCGCCAGTACGAAACCAGCCGTTCTTAAAGGCCTCATTATTCGCTATCGGATTATTCTCGTACCCCGACGTAACGTTTGGACCTTTAATAACTACCTCGCCAACATCTCCAATCGAAAGAAACAAACCTTCTTCGTTCATAATGGCCACCTCAGGTCCAGCCGCTCGACCGACAGTGCCCGGTTTTCTCTTCCCTGGAGGAAGAGAATTACAAGTCATTTGATGTGCAGCCTCCGTCATCGCATATGCTTCCACAACAGGAGAACTAAAAACCTCCTCCAACCGCTGCATTACCTGAGGCGGCAGGGAAGCAGAGGAAGATCGGATGAAACGAAGTCCATGGGAATCAATAATGTCCTGATTTCTTCCAGCCATACTGAGTATCATCTGGTGCATGGTCGGAACCGCTGTGTACCACGTCGGTTTTGCTTCCTCCAACCAGGAAAAGAACCGTAACCCATTGAAACCCGGAGTACAAAACACCGATGCCCCAGCATAAAGACTTGAAAGAATCCCAGCAATTAGACCGTGTATATGAAAAAGGGGCATCACGTTTAGGCAACGATCTCTCTTCTTTAAAGATAATGTTTCGCAAATATGCTCAGCTGATGCACATACATTCCGGTGCGAGAGAGGGACAATTTTCGGCCGTGATGTGGTACCTGAAGTATGCAAAACAAGGGCAACATCATCAACACTCGCCAGACCTCCAGACAAATCCGATTTTGAATGCCTAAAATCTCCTCTGGGTATAATCTTAAATCGCCCCACGGGACCAGAATCATCTAATACAAGATCAAGCACTGGAATATTAAGTTTGTCTGCCGCATTAACTGCCGAAGAATTACTTCCCGCCTCCACCAACAAGGCTTTCGATTGAAGATCGGCTAGATAAAACTCAAACTCCTCTTCTCGGTAGGCAGGATTGAGGGGTGCTGTTGTAGCACCCGAAGCAATAGACACAAAGGCCATTGCCATTTCCGGGCCATTGGGCAGAACGATGGAGACTCGATCGTTTCGACCAATGCCAAATTTATTTAAGCTCAATACCGTTTCGTCAACCTGCTCCCGCAGGTTCCCATAGGTGAGCTCTTTCCGTTGAGAACCTAAAATGGCAACGGATTCATCTTCCCCGATCGAGAGAAGTTTTCTGACTGTACTGTACTTGGGCATGTTTCGATGTGTATTTCTTCGTGATCGTTTTCAAATGGCGCACAGCATACAAGCAATATTCGATCCCTTTTTGACAAGTGTCTGAATCAAAGAATCGATACCACAGCGCAGCTTTCTACACGGAGGAAGGATGAACAAAGCAGGATTTCCCGTATTCGAAATGTCTTAGGAATTATTCCGATCACCTCAAGCAATCGTTTCAACGATGTTCTAATTTCCTCACAATAAACCACATCGAAGAGAAACAGAATAACGGAAACCAAATTGTTCCATCCGAAAGTCCGCCTAAGCAATTCACCTCTTCGGATTATCGAACCAATGTGAAACATTGAGTAATACCCACAAATTTAGCCACAATTCCCATATACTGGGGCGGGCAATCTCCCATTCAAAACAGCAGTCATTACAAAAGACAGACCATATAGTCCCTATCAATCAAACTGCACCTTTCGTTGCCTTAGAGCCTTCCCTTTACCACGAAGGATGTCTTCTCTCTGCCAAATTCGAACTATCTCTAAAATCGGATCGTTTTCTCCCAATGTCCCTAGCAGTCGTTCTTTTGTAAACCACTCCCACCGAATCCCCTCGTGGAACGAATTTTTAAACAATCGTTCCGAATCAATAAACCCATACACCCGACACACCTCGTTCTTCGACTGAATGTCCTCAATATACGACATCCAAGGGACTTCGATATTAAGTTGTTTGTGAATAATATCCTGTAATGCACTAATTCTCGCCCCTACATCCCATCCGACACCTTCTTCCTCGTCTGCGGCTTCGCCACCAGGCAAAGTCCAATGATCACTGTTGTGTTCACGCACTAGCAAATATCTTCGAGTCCCCTCCCATTCTCTCTCGACTAATAACCTGGTGGAAGTGATTGGTTTATCAAAATGAATGGGAAGCAACCTCTTTCCCTCCACACTTAGCGATTCATAAGCGGAACTTGTGTAGGGAAAATATCCCGCAGCGGGCGGCGCACTTACACCGCAATATTTCAGGAAGAAACCACAACGATCTTCCCTGGTATCGCCCGACGGAGGGAAATGCCAGGTATGTCCATGCATCAAAAGCAAATCCCCTGTATTAAGCTCAGGATCAATAAAAGGACCCAATCGATCTTTATTTGGACAACTTAAATCCCGGATCCGAGCATTCTCATCGATCACCTCCGCCAATTTATGAGATCCAGGTGACACAAGTAGAGGGCCGAATGAGTTATCAAAGTCATTCAGCGGTATGATCGCAAAAAGCCAATTCATGGAAGAGCCTACTGGCCTCCATCTCTTATAATCGCAGTGAGCTCCCCCACCTTTGTCCCCGGGACTCCTTAGGTAAGCGACAAAAGCAGTCAAATAAGACGATTCGCCTAAAAAAGATTCCACAGCATTCACCACCACAGGATGTTCTACTACCGGCACAAACCCCGGGTCGGCCATTTGATTGCCTTGAATTGTATATTTCCCAGGAGTGGGATATTCCAAGCCTTCGCCATCAGTCCAGGCCCGCCCACCTCTGGTATACTCTTGGACCAAAGAACGATAGTGTTCGGCTTCATCCAATGTTAATACATTACGAATGATATGGTAGCCCTTCTCTTGGTAGGCACCCTTATCTTGGTCGCTTAAGATAACTTCTTTTTTTACCATGTTCTGAGATTAATGTCAGAATAATTTAGCCAATTTCAATCACACTGGTAAATTGGCTGATCTCAGGATTGAAAGGTATGATTCCCACATCCATTACTATATTTATTAATTAGGTTTCTAATTAAAGAAATCAATGACCCTCTACCACCTAAAAAGGAAAAGTCTTAGAAAATTTACTATGAATAATCTATAGCTTCAGGGCCCTCCCACCTCCGCAGACTAACACCAAACGCATCACGACGCATACCATCAGGACGATTAGGAAGATCGTATTCAATATCGCGAGTGTTGAGGCTTCGAAAGTAGGGCTGAATATCTTTGGGTAGACTAGCAATTTTTACTGGATCCCGTTCCTCCACCTCCCCTATGGGGCCGGACCAGGCAGGACGATAAGCGAGAGCATACATCCGCCGATCCCTATCGCAATGGTTGGGAAAGTTTGCATGAAAAACTTTTTGGTTAATTATCACAGCCGATCCAGCCTTGCAGGTGATCATTAATTCGTCAGGATGACTGAGGTAACGAAGATAGGGATTGGCGTCCCGGTGCATGGAAAGATGAGATCTTGGTATGACTTTGAATGGAGACCGTTCCGGAGTAAGATCATCTAGGTAATATAGGACGCGGGCCAGAATAGGTGAGCTGGATTGAAGACCAAAGATCTTAGAGCCGTAAGGCTGAGCATCCGTATGCATAGCAATTCCAGGATGACCTGGTTCTGATACAACATAAGCGCATGAGGTACAAATAAGATCGTCACCGAAAAGGTAAGTAAGAAAATCAACAATTTTGGGGTTCCCTATTACCTTAATCGCAGTAGGAGAGTCGGTCCACTGTACATCGGAACACCCTCTCTGGTGAGGACTATAATCCACCGCCTCTGTCGGGATCCGGTCAAGCTCCATCCCAATTGATTCAGTCTCTTTGACTGAAAGGACATCGGGGATAACAACAAATCCGTTGAATTCGATAGATCGAATCTGATCAGCCCGGGTTAGGCTAGCCCAATTAGTTGTATCCTGTCGGGCGTCGGCAATGCTATCTCGACTGTTGGTAAAAGAAGTGTCCATTATATTATAGGAAAATAATTTTCTAAATTACGTTACAGTTAGTTACAAGATAAGAACGGGAAATTCCTCTACATTCAATACCCCAAAGAGGTCGTCCAGAGTTGCCTAGAGGAGGAAAATCATCCTAGGTTTCATAAGCAAATTATTATATCAGGTCAGTCAGTGATTATTCGAATAAACCCAACGGAAGCGCACCGAATTTCCATGCGCATTCTCGAAGTTCGTATGGGGGCTCCCCACCACATTGCGGAAGCTACCACATCAGCTCTTATCTATGCCTCACTTCGTGGTGTCGAATCCCATGGAATCGGACTTCTATCAGGCTATGTTGATCAATGGAAAAAAGGCCGGATCATGCCAGATGCTGAACCAAGGAAATTAAAAGAAACAAAGACAACTATCCTATTGGATGCTCAGCAAACACTGGGACACTATGCTAGCCTTAGGGCAGCTGATAACGCGGTAGAGAAGGCGCGAAACACTGGCGTGGGAACCGCTGTTATCCGCAACAGCAACCACAACGGCGCAATTGGTTTTTACGCTAACAGGATTGCAGAAAAAAAGATGCTTGGAATTGTAGCCAGTGCTTGTGCTCCCCACGTTGCTCCCCACGGAGGCACCAAAGGAATTCATGGAACTAATCCTATTTCCTACGCCATACCTAGGAAAACCGGAAATTCAATTGTCTTTGATTTCGCAACAGGTTATTCGGCTGCCAAAACTCGAAAAATAGCTAATACAACAGGCCATCTGCCAAAGGGATTTATGGTAAACAAGGACGGAAGGCCGACAACTGATCCTAAGGACATCGAGACAGGTTGGATTCTCCCAACGGCAGGGAGCATTGGATATGGGTTGGGCATTCTAGTTGATGCATTAACAGCTGGTTTAGCCGATTCGTCCATCGGACAAGAAGTTCCTCTAGTATCGAATGTTAAGGATCCCTACTGTGGAACATTTAGCGCCATCGCGCTCTCCCCCGATGCATTTGGAGGTTGGGAAGGGTTCAGCTCGCGAATTGAAACTCTTGTAGATCAAATCCGAAACACCCCCCCCCAAGATCCTAACCACCCAGTTCGCTTGCCTGGAGAGCGCGGTTGGGAGGAGCAGCTAAACCGGATCGACAAAGGAATTCCAGTTGAGGAAGAAGAATTGAAGAACCTAAGGCAGTTAGCTTTCCTTGATTCATAATTAAAAATATAGCCCTTCCCGAAATTACTTGAGCCTGAATAACAATGAGTATTCCCAGATCTTAGATGGATCCAGAATTATGGCTAAATATTTACGTTATTGGGAAGATCCCAAACCCTAATTGATTCAGTTATCCAAATTCTTAGAATCAGGCAGTATTGCATTCATGCTTCAACGCCCCTCTACATCGAGGTATCCTCTCTTCCTAAGGATCCTTAAAAACACATAAATCAGTAATCCGATATTAAGGAAAACAAGCCAGCCCACTCCCAAGCTCAGAGAACCATGAACAAAATTCCTCAGCATTTCAAAGACCGTGTAGGCAACGATTATAGCGAAAAACCCTGAGTATTCTCGCTTAAGTACATTTCTCATGGAGAATGGGAGCCTGTCTTGACGCCAGATTCGGAATCTGGGCCAGTATGCAGGGGTTACCCTGGCCCATTCAATATACGGAGTTCCGAATTTTTCTAACAGAAAACGCTCCTCTACCAGCATAATGCGTTCGAGATAAAAGAAAACCACCAATACCATAATAGCCGTGAACCACCAGACTTGAACCGATAGAATCATCCCTAGATAAATAATGAAATTACCAAAATAAAGTGGGTGGCGATGAATCGAATACATTCCAGTCGTATTAAGTGATTCGGCTATTTGCTCAGTGGTGCTTCTACCAGAAGTACGTTTTGGAAGATGGGCCACCGTGATACATCTTATCGTAAATCCAAAAAATGACAGGACGATGCAGGCGCAATTATATAGTTGGTCACCAACACCTCCAAGAGTTAGCTTGGAATTAGAGGAGTCAGCAAAAGCAAAAAGAAGGAGTGGAATTGAAAATAACAGAAAATAGCTTCTTCTTCCAAAGAGCCAGCCACCTTGTTTTTCTAGTTCTTCTCTAAGAAGCATTAGTTAATAACTCTTTTCGAAGCTAAATAACAAAGATGGCTGAAACAGGAATTGTAGTAAAGCCTCACGTTTCGTCTCTTAATGTTAGCCAAACCTTAAAGTTAAAAGATTGGATTCTAATCCAATTGTACATTTTAATCCTATCGATAGAATAAACCAAATTCCATAAACATTTGACCAAACTTAAATTAAGATAAACACAATAGTCCCAGGATTTCCAATTCGATTTCACGCATTTTGTCGTCACTATAAATCTACGTGCAAATTTGCACATCTATTTGATTAATTTAAAAGTCCTTTTATAAAGACACAAACCCTATGACAGTTGCTGATGCTATTGCCAATGCCCTGAAGAAAGAAGGAGTTAAGTATCTTTTCGCCTATCCAGTTAACCCCCTTATTGAGGCTGCTGCTAAATTAGATATCCGGCCAATTATTGTCCGACAGGAACGAATAGGGCTTCACATGGCAGATGCTATAGGACGCTTGTCCTCAGGAAAGCAAATTGGGGTCTTCTGTATGCAGCACGGTCCGGGTACAGAGAACGCATACGGAGGAGTCGCTCAAGCCTACGGCGAGTCCTCTCCAATTCTTGTTCTACCAGCCGGTTACAATCGGGAACTCGCCCATATCAACCCGAATTTTAGTTCCTATTTGAATTTCCAACACATCACAAAGTCATGCGAAACGCTTATTACCAGCGCTGCGACTGAGGAAGTCATCCGCCGGGCTTTCACACAAGTTCGTAACGGCCGTCCTGGTCCGGTGTTAGTAGAAATTCCTGTTGATTTATTTGGAGAAGAATTGCCCCAACCCTTCAACTACACCCCGGTTCCTACAACTCGATCAGCTCCCGATCCGGAAGCGGTAGAAAAAGCTTCCATAGCACTCCTGGAAGCAAAACGGCCTGTCATTTATGCCGGCCAAGGTATTCATTATGCCCAAGCTTGGGATTCGCTAAAGACCCTAGCAGAACTCCTAGAAGCACCGGTAGCAACCAGCTTGAGTGGAAAAAGTGCTTTCCCTGAAACCCATCCTCTATCGCTGGGTGCAGGAGGACTGGCAGTACCCCAGACAGTATTTGATTTTATTAAGAATGCCGATCTCATACTTGGCATCGGCTGCAGTTTTACGCGGAGTTCATTCGCCATCCATATTCCATTAGAAAAACCAATAATTCATGCAACGCTGGATCCTTCCGACATTAATAAAGACGTTAAGGTAAGTCAGGCATTAGTCGGTGATGCAAACCTCACCCTTAATGCCATAAATCAATGTATCTCAGATCTTCTTCGGGGGAAACCCCGTAAACGCACTAATCAAGTAACGGAAGAAATCGCAACTATTAGAAAAAGTTGGATGCAACGATGGAAACCAAAACTGACCGACACATCGACACCATTTTCTCCCTACCGAGTAATCCGGGATCTCATGCAAACAGTCGATACAGGAAACACTATTATAACTCACGATGCCGGGAGTCCTCGAGATCAGCTTGCCCCATTCTGGGCTAGTTTGGCTCCTCTCTCATATATCGGATGGGGGAAGACCACCCAGTTAGGATACGGCCTAGGTTTGGCCATGGGTGCAAAGCTCGCATGTCCAGATAAGCTTTGCATTAACGTATGGGGAGATGCAGCGATCGGATTTACAGGAATGGATTTTGAAACTGCAGTTCGGGAGCGAATACCAATACTCTCAATTTTGTTCAACAACCTCTCTATGGCCATCGAACTCAAAATTATGCCTGTCTCTACAGAGAAGTTTCGGAGCACCGATATTTCCGGCAACTATTCACAAATGGCAAATGCCTTCGGGGGTTATGGGGAACGTATCGATTTACCCGAGAACATAATTCCAGCCATAAGGCGGGGCATCGAGAAAACCGAAGAAGGGGTACCTGTCCTTCTTGAATTCATGACCAGCAAGGAAGTCGAAGTTTCAAAGTTTTAGTTAGGCTATGAAATGATCGGACTACAATTCTATCGTCTCTCGGTAAGCAGAAGAAAAGGAGATCAGCAAGATCGCCTCGCCTGATGAAATATTTCGTGCCTTGTGCGGTAGATTAGCGGGCAAATTGATGGAATCGCCTGGTTGCATCTGTATTCTACGTCCTCCTTCAATAAAGTGCTCAATTCTTCCCTCTAATACTACCAAAATTTCGGAACAATTAGGATGATAGTGTAATGGATTTTCCTCGCCAGCCTTTAGGACACATTTTCCAACTGTCATATTGGTCGAATTTCCAAGTTCGGCGTTCGCATACCAAGTCAGACTACCCCAGTCAAAGGGCACCGTCTTTGACTCTCTGCTACGACGTACTGTTGCCTTTTCCATACTTTAAATACTCCTGTTCTTCTGAATTTATTTAATCACCAACTACTCCTTTGTTGGATAAATTATCTAATCATAATCTATCTGATGAGATAATCCTCCGCCTACCTAAACAAGGAAAGTTATTAATGTGAAGCCCAACGATATCAGACTACCGCAATTATCAGGAACATGCATCTTTATTGCCAATCGTGACAATGCAATCCTCCGGCAACTTACGAAGTATCTATCTAGCCACCTTGAAGTTCCCAGAGTTTTTTCATTTCTCTCGACGATTTAAGTAACTCCTCCGGTGTACCAATAGAGTCTACTTTTCCATCCTTCATAACTACGATCTGGTCAGCTCTAAGGAGAGCGGGCCGGCGATGAGAAACAACAATGTAAGTTGCTTTCCGACCCTTAAATAAACGTGTCCAAAGAACTCTCTCGGTCTCGACATCAAGAGCAGACGAGAGATCATCAAACACAAACAATTCAGCATCCCGAACAAACATCCGTGCAGCGCCGACCCGCTGAATCTGGCCTCCAGAAAGTTTTACACCTCGTGGGCCAACGATCGTATTGAGACCGTCCGAAAGAGAGAAGACTTCCTCATCCAAAACACCTTGATAAAGTGCTCTAGATAAATCATCGGGATCATTAGGAAGACCACAGAGAATATTTTCCCGTAAAGATTCACTGAAGAGATTTGGGATTTGGGAAGTATAGGCACACCTTGGGGGAGTTAGAAAGGTCTTCGGGTCTTTGATCTTATTTCCATTCCATTTTATTAAACCCTTATTAATAGGAAGTGTGCCGAGAATAGACCGAAGAAGTGTCGTTTTTCCGGAACCTATCTGACCAGTTATTACTGTAAAGGAACCTACAGGTACCCGGAATGAAACATCGGAGATCCCCATATCAGACTCAGGATATGTGTACCCGATCCCTTCTAACGAAAGTTCTTCCAGTGGATTATTCAGATGTGTTTGATTGGGTTCAGGAGGATGCTCAGTCAGATAAAGAGGCGCATCATCAATGAGACGCTGTCGAGGAATATCTTCCACGGTATTCGCTATTCGATCGTAAGAAACTCCTGCGCGTTTATGTTGGGCAAGCAGTGTACCGAGTAAAGAACCGCTCCGCGCAACTTGCCCGATATAGGTTGCAAAGAGGGCCATATCCCCGACGGTGAAACTGCCAGATTTCATTTTCTCAGCAACCAGGATAAGGATTACACCAGTAGCAATATGCCCTAAATTCGCATTGATCGACTGAAGTAATTCATTGAATATATTATCAACCAATGTCGATCTGCGACGTTGATCATTGAGCCCTCTAAAGTGTTTAACCAAATCGACTTCTGCAGTCCCAACCTTAACGGCAAGAACTGATTTAAACATTTCGTTAATAAAGTTCGTAGCTCTTTCAGTAGCAACACGTTGAGCTATACGGTATTTATGGATAAGCTTGCGACAAGCGTCTACGATGATAACCACACATATGGCGGGAACCAATGTAATAAGCGTCACACCGAGATCAATGGCAGCCATATAACGAATCGCTAGAACTGCAAAAACCAAATTACCCCACAAGTGAATGTACTGATTTAAATAATGAATAATTCCATTGACATCGTCTCGGAGACGATTGGTTACCTCGCCTGATGCTCCAGAGATACGCAAGGAATCCCTGACTTCGAGAATAGCCGAAAGGAGATTTCGCCGCAGGAGAGTTTCTATAGAAAACCACCACCTAGGCCAAGTAAGCGCAGAACCGAAAAGCGCAATGCGATCCCCGACTTCAACAACAATAAAGAGAGCCACAAAAGTGGCCGCCGTAAAACCCGATTCTGCCTGTCCAGTTAGAACATCAAAAAATGCCTTTAATACGAGCCCTGCAAAAAAAGGCGCAATATCGTCAATTCCTCGAAAAAAAATTGTAGCCAAGAACAGTAGTGGCCGAAACTTTATGAGCCTCCAAGTTACTTTTCGCATTGATGTAGAGGAACTCATTAGATGAGTTCCTCCGAACCTCTTCTGAGCAAACCGAAGAAGTGAGAGTTCGAGTCTGCTAAGAGCTTAGAACGTTTACCGTGTTCTCGAATGTATCCGTTCTCCAGGATTAAAATGCGATCAACCTTCTGAACCGTTTCGAGACGGTGAGCAATGATGATTCCTGTCCTATTTTCGAGAAGGCGCTCCACTGCAATGTTTATGGTTCTTTCAGTAGCTGGATCGAGTCTCGAAGAAGGCTCATCTAGTATAACCAACCCAGGGTCTTTAAGAAAGACTCGCGTAAATGCAAGAAGCTGGGCTTCTCCTGCCGAAAGACGGGATTTCCTAGAATCGATCTCACTGTCAAGTCCTTCAGGCAGGGAATCATACCAGCGACCAAGACCTAAATCTCTAAGTGCTGTTACAATTTTTTCATCCGGTATTCCCTCTTTAAAAAGAGTCAAATTTTTACGTAAATTAGCATTGAAAAGGTGAACATCCTGAGTGACCAATCCAACATTTTGGCGTAGATCTTCAACTCGCACATCCATTATCGATTGCTGGCCAATCCTAATTTCTCCTTTCTCAATTTCATGAAGTCTAAAGAGCAGGCGTGTGATCGTCGTTTTTCCGCTACCAGTCCTTCCAAGTAACCCTAGCTTTTCACCCGGTTTGAGAATAAAATCGATATCGTTCAAAACCGGCTCTCCAGAATTATATGAGAAAGTGACTTGCCTAAACTGGACTCCGAATGGACGGTTCGAATCTAGGATGTGATGACCCGCACCTACTTTCGATGTAATTCGATGAAGTTCCTCGATTCGTTTGAGACCAGCAGTTGCTCGCTGCAGTTCATTAATCTGCCGACTGATCTGAAATATTGGCTCGTGGAGCATCGAAGTATAATGAACAACCAAAAACACATCTCCTATCGTGAATATGGATGCCTGGTATAGCCAAATACCCATTCCCATTGCTAAAGCAAACCCGAGGACGTACATAAACCCAGTAATGGCTCGCAGCAGTTCATTCATTAGTTCCGATCTCTTTACCCGACTATAAACGTCACGATTCACACCATGAAAACGGTTCAGTATGTAATTACCCGATCCGCTAGTTCGTATGTCTTCGAGACCAAAAATTCGCTCCTCAAGGAAACCGAAGAGACGGGCATAACCTTCTCTCTCTTCTGTATAGATGGGAACCGCAATATTTCTTGTGAGATTGAGGATGATTAACGCGACAATTGAAAACAGAGTTAGAGCAAGACCAACTCGCCAATCTTCCAAAAAAACTAGAACAATAACACCGAGAAGCAAAATCACACCACCTAGGACTTGAATCAGAAATTGAGAGAAAAAACTCGAAAGTGCGGTGGTATCTCCATCAACTCGTTCCATCATTTCTCCAGGAGTTCTTTGCTGATGGAAACTCATATCCAATTTCAAACAATGAAGTGCAAGATTGTTACGCATTTCGTTGGTCACACGCCACCCTACATCCTGGCCGAGATAGGAGCCTACAATTTGGATAGTCTGTCTCAAAATACCGATACCAATAAAAGCAACTCCCGCCCAAACGAGATATCGAAGGGGGCCATTCATGGTGGCCGTATCTATAAAATAGCGGAAAATCTGAGGATTGAGGAGATTGAGGCCGATCGAGACGAGCATGCTCATGACCAAGAATACAACTCGACCTTTGTAAGGCGCTAAGTAGCGTCCTAAAAGCGAGGCATAATGCCGTAATCTTACTCGGGAATTTAAGTCCAACTCTAGAGGTTTCATTCGAATCCAGACTGAGCTAGAATAACCCTCGTCCGCTTCTAAAACACATAAAAATTAAGCCTTAAAAATGACAAGCATGTTGATTCGATTTGTCGCATATTCTCAACCTTAACTCTTGTCCCAAGGATTAATCTAATGATTATTAATCAATAGCATATGAATCAAACATCGAATCCAAAAAATCGCGATCCAGCAGAGAGACCTACCGTCTGGGTAATTTTTTTCATTCTCATCGCCGGACTAATTCCAATGTGGCCAATGGATGGATTTATCTTTGGAGTTCCTACTTGGGCAGCATTCGCTGTTCTGATGAGTATCGCTCTTAGCCTTTTCGCCACCTATATTATCCACCGATTGTGGCCGGAAAACGACGAAGAAGGGTCTAAAGACTAACATGAGTTTGATTGAAACTCTTCCATTTGGTCCGGGTGCTCTATGGGTAGTAGGTATCTATGTGTTGAGCCTGCTCGGAATTGGTTATCTTGGCTATATTAAAAGACAGGAAGAAAGTCCGAGCGACTTCTATCTAGCCGGCCGAGAGATGGGATTTCTCGTCCTTCTCCTAACACTATATGCAACACAATACAGTGGCAATACCCTATTCGGATTCAGTGGCGCTGCCTATCGTAACGGACTAGGATTTCTCGTCTGTCTTCACTTCATGACAGCTATCGTTGTCGCTTACTTGCTTTACGCACCAGCTCTTTTTAAACTCAGCCGCAAGCACAAATTTGTTACTCCAGCCGATTTCATTGCTGAACGGTTCAAACATCGAACCCTACAACTCATCGTAACTCTTATTATGTTGTTCGTCCTCTGCAATTTCGTCATTGCACAGATGAAAGCATTAGGAACAGCATTTGAAGGAATTTCCCAGGGCCGCATACCAATGTGGATAGGAGTAATCGGACTAGCTATTGTGATGTTAGCTTATGAAACTTTAGGTGGCATGCGCAGCGTTGCTTGGACCGACGCAATTCAAGGGGTAATACTTTTGATCGGGTTCGCTCTTATTCTGGCTCTAGCTCTAGTTGAATTAGGATCCCTTCCCAAAGCAGTAGCAATCCTGGCAAACAATCCAGAAACCGTCCATAAGGTCACTCGACCTGATCCACCCGGATGTCGTTACTGGCTAAGCTTCATCCTATTAGTCGGATTCGGAGGAGCAATATATCCTCAAGCAATCCAGCGTATTTACGCTGCAGGGAGTATTCGGATTCTTAAAAAGTCTCTCTCAGTGATGGCATTCATGCCTCTTGCTACAACTCTTGTAGTAGTCACGATTGGGACGCTCATGGCCGCCTACCATCCCGATCTAGGCCGCCAGGTAACAAGCTTGGAAACGTCTAGCAATGTCAATCTCTCGGAAACCGTTCTTCCACAGTTATGCCTACAAGTAATGCAGAGTTCTATTCTTGGTTATTGGTTGGTCGTTGTAATTTTCGCGGCTGTTCTCACGGCTATAATGTCCACTGCTGACTCTGCTATCCTTAGTATTAGTTCTATGGTAACCCATGACGTTTACAAACCTTACTTGAAACCGAATGCAAATGAACGTCATCTGACAATGGTTGGAAGACTAGCGGTCTGGATTTTAATCCTACCATTAGTTTGGATCGCCCTCGAATACAAAGGAAACCTTATTCGACTTATAGAGATCAAATTTGAGATGTTAATTCAATGCGTCCCGACTTTTTTTCTGGGTTGTTATTGGAGAAGACTAGAAGGACGTACTCTTGTGATTGGAATAATTGTGGGCTGTCTGATCAGTCTCGGGCTCGCCTTTTCTGGTTCTCTCGGTCTGACCCATCAAAATTACAAAACCCTTTGGGGGTTTCACTCAGGCATCATCGGTCTGGCCGCCAACCTTCTTATCTGTTCCACAACTTTTCTTCAGAGAAGAGCCTACGTGTTTACTGAAGATCCACCGGACAGCGATCTCCAAGTTCCTTAAACAGAACCTCACATGCTCTGTCTTTTCAGTGGTTGTAGGCATTGAAACTAGCCAGAGTTTCGGTCCTTACGACGTTGCGCAAATATGGAGGCCTGTTCATGGGAAAGCTCTGGTTCCGCACAATGACGGAGGATCCAAGAACGGGAGTTATCTCGTAGTTTGATAGCGATATTCCATCTTCCATTATCATTCTGAGCCGATATTTTTTCCGGATCGATTGAGTCTCCTACCACTACCGAGACCGTACCTTTTCTGGGAAACCACGAATCAGCACGTAGGATCGATCGTGTTCCTCGAATGGCGATGGGAACAATCGCTACGTCTGCTTCTGCAGCAGCAACGAAAGCCCCCAAATGAAATGGAAGAAGTCCAGGCATTCGGCTGAAAGAACCCTCTGGGAAAAAGAGGAGGGCTGTCTCTTCTCTAGAACTTGAAGCAAGAACCTCAAAGTCTTTGAGCCCCTGTTGGTGGTCGAACCGCTCAACAGAACAAGAACCGATCTTGCTAAGAAATTTCCCAATCAATAGATTATTCCAGAGCTCTGATTTCGCAACGAATCTTACCGGAAAAGGAAGAAGGGTTGTTAATATAAACCCATCTATGTAACTAGCATGGTTGCAAACGAAAATAAAAGGGCGATTCTTAGGTATTCGATCAAGTCCCGAGATGGTTAAAGAAATACCTGCCAACGCGGAAAGAAAGCGACCTATGTATTTCAATATTGTCCACCGCCACGATACTATGGGATTGGCCACGACTCCGAACCAAATAAAAGGAACCATAAAACCAAAAAGAATCCAGCATCTAGTTGCATAAAGCATTGATCGAAGAAAGTTCCATTTTGTCCCAATCTCATCCTTTAAGAGAGACGCCCGAATTCTAAGGTCTTCTATGAAAGAAATATGACGTCTCTTTGGCTGCTCTTTTCTCTCGTAGATCGCACGATTTGCCGCCCGTCGGACCTTACCACTCGATGTTTTGAGAACAGTTCGCGGTGGAACGAGAACCAGATCATCGGGAATCAATCCAACCAGTTCTGAAACTATAAGATTGACCTCGGAACGCAGTATATTGAGCCCCCTCTCCGATTTCTTTCGGGTTTCGGCAATGGCAACTAATCGTTCTAATCCGGAGATTGGATCAGAACTACCAAATACAGCAACATTACCTGTGATGATATCTTGATGTCGTCCTATAGCTGCCTCTAGTTCATACGGATATAGATTACGTCCAGCTTTAATGATGATATCTTTTACTCGGCCCGTAATGTACACTTCTCCCTGGGCGATGTACCCGCGATCGCCAGTGTTTCGCCAATCGCCATCAAACAAACGGCCAGTTTCAGAAAAATTCCTATAATAGCCTAACGTGGCTGATGGACCCCGAAATTGCACTCTTCCTTCCTGTCGTTCGGGCAGTTCTCTTCCACTCGTATCGACAATCCTGATTTCGTGCCCGGGAAGAGGGAGCCCGTTAGAAACAAACACGAGGGGAATTGCGTCTGTCTGATTCTCCTCCATTGCTATTCCGGTCCTCTGGAATGATTGACGATTAATTTGATCTCGCTTAACCCCTCGACCCAATGGGGGAAAGGCTAGACCTACACAACACTCGGCAAGACCATAAACAGGCGTTAAAGTCTCTGACTTAAATCCATAATTACGGAATTTCCCAATGAATTTCTCTACCGTCACCGCGCTGACTGGCTCGGCACCATTAAATGCTACTCGCCAGGAGCTGAGATCGAGACCAGAAATATGAGCATCGTCGATTCTTCGAAGGGTCTGGTCATAGGCAAAATTTGGAGCAGCCGAAAGAGTACCTCGATAGCGATGTATAGCCCAGAGCCAACGTTGAGGCTTTGCTAGAAAAGCAGTTGGTGACATCAGAACGAGTTTCATCCCGAAGTAAAGGCTACCCATCCAAGCTCCAATTAGGCCCATATCGTGGTAGAGAGGTAACCAACTAATGAAAACATCAGATGATCTAGCGTCTACTGCTTCGCCCATCGCCCTAACGTTGTTCAAAAGATTGGAATGAGTGAGCACGACACCCTTTGGATTTCCAGTACTTCCAGATGTATACTGCAAGAGCGCCGTATCTTTAGGCGTTATAACTGGGAGTACCTTTGGGGATTTCGATAAGAGAAGATCCGCTACTGTAAAGATATGCTGCAATTTCCCTGCATGTCCCTTTTTGTTTTCCATAAAACACGAACCCTCCACTGAGGTAATTAGGAATCTTGCTCCACAGCTACGGAGGATCGATTCCTGTCGCTGAATATGATCATCTAACGTTCTCCACCGTGCGGGTGGGTACAATGGAACAGGAACACCTCCCGAATATAGAATTCCCACAAAACTGTAAAAATATTCAGCACCGGTGGGGAGAATAATTGCGACCGGTTCATTGATTTCCACCCCACGTAGCCGCAAGCTTTCAGCAATAATAAGCGCGGAGTTTTGTAGGCTACCGTAACTGATCGTCTCCCCTTCTCCAAGATCAGAGTAAAATTGGATAAGGGTTCGTTCTGGATGCTGGTTTACGTGCCACTTAAGAACTTCAGTTAGTGTCTTAGCACTGGTAGGATTTCCTTCTATTACCTCTCGGTTCGTCGGTGTAACTGATACCTTGGTAGTTATTCCTTCCTGGAACCCAGCACTTTCAATAACTCGCAACAAATCCCGTGGTGTTTCAGCATCAATAAGCGATTGCTCTACGAGGGTGATTTTAAACGTCTCCTCGATTCGAGAGAGGAGCTCCATTTTAGAGAGACTGTCGAGACCTGTCACGCTATCGAGATTATGGTCAATCTCAGTTGGTAGTCGTCTCGAATCCCCAGGATTAATCTCCGCAACGATCTCGTCAATCAGACCAAGAAGGGTCTCGACAGAAACATCCGAATCAACCTTACCTGATTCGTCCAGCGGCATGTGTTACTTATTAGTCTACTATTTAAGCATTGCAAGGATTCGAATTGAAATCCCCTCTATTGTCCCATCCCTATTGATTCTTGAAAGGGGCATCTCTCCATTCCTAAATCAAGGGATGAGGAAGATTGTGGAACACCAGATTATTGTAAGTATTTCCAAATTTATCTCATTCAAGGCTAAGCAGGAACTTCAAGTAATGCCCTATCAACATGAGATTAAAGCAGCCATTATTCGGCAGATTTCAACTGCTTCCTAGACTAACACTGTATTGGAATAATCGGTAATATCACATGCGACGGTTGTTCGGCACAGTGAAATATCGTATTATCGGCTATCACTGTGCGCCGATTGCGGCCTAAAGGTTCACCTGAGTTTGGATTGACATCAAACCTCGGGAAATTAGAGCTGGAAATATCGAGGCGAATACGGTGGCCTGCCACAAAAAAATTACTTGTTGGGTAAAGAGTTATTCCGACTTTCACAATCTCGCCAGGTGTCAAAAGCTCCTCTTGATCGAATCCATTCCGGTAGCGTATACGGATGATGCTATCCGTCAGGTTTAGAGAGTATCCCAAAGGATACCATTCATTCGATGGGTAAACATCGATGAGCTTAGCAGTAAAGTCTGTATCAACAGCTGACGAAGTTACCCAAAGCACTACCTCTATCGGGCCTGTGACTTCGATGTCCCTGTCCAATGGCTCAGTTTGGAAGACAAGTACATCTGGACGTGACCCAATCGGGAGAAAGGGAGGGCTACAGCCATAGAATGTTGCTCCTTCAACCTGATCGTAACCCCCAGGAAGCATAACCTCATGAACCCGAGTCGATATGGGAGCTAAAGCAGGATTCGCTAAACCTGATGGGAAATCACCAACTTCCCTAAGGGATGAAACATTCCCCCCCACTGAAGGGACAGGGAAACTGGGGTCAAAGCTATAACTTGTACTGGGGATAGTCGCAGAGGGGTGGTCACTGCTAAGAGAACCTCCTTCATGTAAATAGAATTTGGTAAATTTCGTTCGTGAAAGGGGCCACTCATTCTCGTCTCGCCATGATCCACCATGAAACAGCCTGTCGCTACTAGTACGATACCCACCGCCACCTCCCATCACAAAGATCCTCACCGGAGGCAGTCTAGAAACCTCATTATCCATATTTCTCATCCAGTAATCGTACCATTGAAGATGAAGATTCCTGAAGTTTCCGATCGACGCTTCTTCGCCAAATTCAACATTACCCGCATAAGTCAATTCTTGGGTAGATGATCCATGAGTCCATGGGCCGACAATTACTTTAACTGGCCCCTTCTTAGACTCAGAGAGACCACAATAGTTTTCAAAAGTTGCCCGAGTATAAGAATCATACCAACCCCCGCAGAGTAGAATCGGAATATCAGGAAAACTATCCCAATGCTCAGAAGGAGCAAGGCTAGGATGCTTCCAATACTCTCCGTAGTCCGAATTTGTAAGCAGCTCAAACGCCCATTTCTCGTATTGAGGAACGAGTTTCAGCTGGGTTTGCCCTTTACGAATCGGCATTCGCGTGAGCCATTCACCGAAGGGAATAGCTCCCAAGTTAAGCGCTGGATCGATACTCAGATCAGATTTTAGTTTACTTTGCGTATTCGACGCTGAATGCCAAAATGCCCAGGCAAGAAACCGGAGCTCAAGGGCACCACCCTGACGAACAGAACTTGAGTATCCATTTGACCCACTTTGGTTTGGAATCATAGTCGTCAGGTTATCTGGTCCAAGTCCAGCAAGGGCTGTCTGAGTCCAGCCTGCCCACGAAGTACCCCAAGTCCCCACCTTGCCATTCGACCATTCCTGCTCCTTAATCCACTGCATTGTATCAAAACCGTCTTCTGCTTCGGGAACCAAAAAATTTACGTCGCCACCAGACCCGAAACAGCCGCGACAATCTTGAATCACAGCGATGTAACCTCGGCATGCAAACCATCGGCAAAAGTTGGTCAACTTCTCGACTTCGGTCTTGTTGTATGGAGTTCGATGAAGGAGCGTAGGATACTTAGACGGCAAGGGTGAATCCGAACTCTTAGCTTTTGGATAATAAACGTCAGTCGCAAGATCTACGCCATCGCGAGCAGGGACTATAATGTCCTCTTCAAGAATAAAATCGTAATCTGGTTGAAATTCCACGGATCTAATACATCTAACTCAAATTATAAACCGGAAAAACCCAAACACGAAGAAGGACGAAATTCAAGGCTTCCCTTTAAATGGGTAAATGTCTCCTGCTAAAAATGGGCCCACCCAATCTCGGATCTATTCTAAAGTCGTTTTTAGCCAAACGAGGGTATACCATTCCAAAGATAAATTTTAGAAATTCTAATCACCAACCACTAGACCTCATCTGACCCTATTCCGTAAAACGGGAAACCCGAGGATTTTGATCACAAAACTTGCCCACTTAATAAGGATAGGGGTAGAACTTGTCCTAGTCTATATTTCAGATTCGGTATAAAGTTAGAAATCAGGAGAATCCTAACCAATCCCCATTTCTTGCATATGCCGATAGCTGATCGCGAGACAGTCAAAGGGGTCTTTACCGTAGCACTGATCCTGCTCCACAAAAGCCCACTCGACACCAACCTTCCGGCATGCGTCAATAATTTTTGGCCAGTTAAGATTCCCTTCTCCTACTTCTGAAAAACGCTGAATCCGATCTCGATCAACCTGCATATCCTTAAAATGAATAGCAGGCTGTCTGTCACCTAAATCGAGAATCCACTGTATCGGATCGCTACCACCAGCAACCAACCAATAAACATCCAGTTCGGCTTTCAAGATTTCACTCGAAGCCTGTTTATAGAGACGCTCAAGCCAAGTAAGTCCTTCATAACGAATTAATTCGTGATTGTGATTATGGTAGGAAAAAGAAATTCCAGCTGAATTGAGTTTCTCAGCTATTGGACGCAACTCGGATACAAATCGATCCAGGCCATCAAGGGACGCGTATTCCTTGGGCAACCCACCTATAGCGGCGTGGCAACAGCCCCAAAGCTGATGGGTCTCGATGACACGATCAAGATCTCCAAGAAATTCGTTCCACCCAAAATGAGTGCCAGCAATAGTGAGACCGTTGTCCGCTGCAAGGTGGGCCACATCGCCTGGGTTAACATCTCCGAAACCAGAAATCTGAACTCCCTTATATCCAATTTCCATCGATTTCTTGAATGCATCTGCCACCCCATTTATAGTCTTGGTGAATTCTCTAACCGTGAACAATTGAGCACCTGCCTTTAATTCGGTCATGGGATGGTATTTTGAATCTTGGAATGAAACCGGTCAAGAGATCTCTACGACCCAAGATGGCCAAAGGAACCTCTACCCGAACACCAATCCAGTAAGAATGTCGAAAAGTCTCACAGAATCTAATTCCTCTGAGTTCTTCAGCACTTTTCCTCCAGTCCACTTCGACTCGACCTATAGGCCGCATCAAGTAACTCGACAGCACGCAATCCACAGTACCCAGGCGAAAGATTCGTATCATCTAGCCCAAGGATCAATTCAACAAAATTGTGCAAAGGACCATCACAAAGGTAGGCACCCTCATCCTTTCCAACATCCAATAATCTATGCTCACCATCATGGCGATAGAGATCAACCCGTTCCCGATCAATGTCGAAATTAAGCATCCCCTCGGATCCAAAAATTCTCATGTCCATCTGATAGCGGGCAGCATCAGGAAGCGCGGCAGCCCCGGAAATTGTCGCGATGGCACCATTCTTGAAAGTAGCTGTTATGGCATCGTACATATCTACCTGAGACCCCACCTGGCTCATTTTAGCAAACACTGCTTTGGGATCTAATCCAGTCAGCCATATTAGAAGCCCCAGAGCATGGCTCAACTGTCCCTGTCCATACCCACCCTCTGATGTTATTGGGTCAGAGTAGGTTTTGACCTCAATAGGCATGTAAGAACCGGTATATTCAAAACTCTCCCCACTAAAAAGTCCTTTTCCACCAGGGGATGCCATATGACAGACGACGTGCTCTACTTCACCGACTAATCCTTCCTTCATCAATGCTTTCGCCTTTTTAGTAAGGGGGCGGTAATGCCATCCATGAGATACAACTAATTGCATACCATAATCATTAGCAATACGGACAATCTCCCGAGCATCCTCGACCTTGGTTGCAAACGGCTTTTCGACATAGACGTGGCATCCGGCATTAAGGGCCGCAATTGCATGAGGTCCGTGCCAAGGGTGTGGCGAGGCGATCACTACACCGTCCAGCTGATGTTCCAAAAGCTCCTCATAGTCTGTAGTTGTCTCGTCGAAACCAAAGTCATTCTGCACCTTTTTATTGACTGTCTCGTCCAACCCACAGGCGCAAACCAGCTCAATATCGCTCCTCAATTTGAGAACTGGTATATGGTTACTAGTAGCCCACCATCCGATGCCTATGAACCCAATCCGAGCTTTACGATCATTCGACTGGGGGCGATTGCTCGCCTCTGCAACCATCGCATCTGTTATAACACTAGGAAGAGCCTCAGGAATTTCGCCATTCATTGTCTTAGTTTTTAAAACACCCGGTTTGAGAAAGTAGATTCAGACAGGGAATGAACGTAACTTTAAGTGCCCTAGGTTTCCCCACAGTCATAAAATATAAATTCTGCTTTCAGTATTTAGCCATCCGAAACTCCAATTCAGACCTTCCAAACATTAAACCATTGGGTGTCATCAAGCAACACCACCAAACAAATATCCAATTCCCTAAGACATTTGAGTAACCCACCCAAGGTATTTCGATAAGATAGCAAACTTAACAAACAAGAGCACCTCCATAACTGTCCGATAGGAACTATTAGAAACCTTATTTCACCTATTTCCCGCCCAAGAATTTCATCCGTATATTCACACCACTCGTGTCTAGACTACCCTATTAAGCTAAGTTTTCGATAGAATCCTATAATGAACCATCCGCTTTGTTCACATTTTCTGTTGGTTCCAGCTGTACTCCAGGCCATTGATCGTCACTGGCCGTCACGTCTACCGTAATACCATCAGGATCCTCCACTTTAAACGACTCTGAAGGAGGAATTGAGGGGTCATATGCCTTACCACCAGAAACCCCATCCCAGTAAATCCTGAATCCCATTCTTTCCAAACGAGAAGCTGCCTCGGACAAGTCTGGTACCATAACGCCAATATGTAAATAATCCAGCATTCCACTGACATGCTCAGGACGACTGGGTCCTGAATGCTGAAAGACACGAAAGTTATGGTAACCATCGGTTAAATCGAAACACCGATCATCAATGATCCCATGAACTTTCAGACCCAAACCATCCCTCCAAAACCGTATCGTCTGGTCCAATTTTGATGCCCGAACCCCAACGTGAACTAATGTGCTCATTGTTTTATTCATGCTGTTCGAGATTCTACCAACGTTTCGCCTCAACACTCAAGCACGGAGTATCCCAAACCGGAACAAGCATCTAACTATTCAAAATAAAAACATATTGACATGTCACTTTTGATCGAGCCCTGATTAGAATAACCTATTATTTAAATGAAGTCATCCACAGTAAAAGTTACATTAGCCTTCGATCTTGGTCACAAATTTGTCAGCGACCTGCAGGCGACTTTTCCCAATGTTGAATTCCGCACCGCCTATTCACCTGAAGAACGACTCAAGGAAGCACCAGACACTGAAGTTCAATTCGGTCTGATCGACAGGGAGACTTACCTCGCAGCTTCAAACCTTCGATGGTTTCACTTTATAGGTATCGGCTTTGATGGCACTCTAAAGGAAATTCCAGAGATCATCGATAGCGATACAATAATGACGAATACACGTGAAACCCACGTCATTCCAATTTCAGAACATGTGTTTGCCATGATGCTGGCTTTCGCCCATCGAGTTCCGGAACTACTAGATGACCAGCATAAGCACCACTGGGAAACAAAGAAGTATAAAGGACGTATCATCGAACTAGCCAACACCACCATGGGTGTAGTGGCCATGGGAGATATAGGCACAGCAGTAGCAAAGCGAGCCCAGGCCTTCGATATGGATGTTTACGCGGTCGATATAAAGGAAATGAATCCTCCGCCAGGAGTCGCCGAAGTCTGGGATGTTTCGTGCCTAGACGATCTCCTAAAGATCTCTGATTGGTTAGTTATCACCGCCCCGCTAACCGACCAAACTCGGGACATGATTGGCCTAAAAGAAATAGAACGCTTAAAATCAGGAGCACACGTTATTGTCGTATCACGAGGATCCATTGTTAATGAAGCTGCCCTCATACAAGGGCTTCGTTCTGGTCACATTGCCGGCGCAGCCTTGGATGCTACAGCAACCGAACCACTGCCGAGCGACAGCCCTCTTTGGGACGAGCCAAATGTTATCATATCTCCACATGCATGTGCTGAATCTACCCAACTCTTAGAACGACGAGGACAAATTTTTAAAGAAAATTTGCGGCGATACCTCTCCGATGATCCTCTAATTAATTTGTGTGACACGGAGGCTGGATACTAATTCTTGTGATCAATGATTCACACCCACCGTTTTTATGTAGCATAACTGTTGCAAAACTGGCCCCACTCCTTGAATTCATCCTTAAACTGTCTCGTCAATTTCGTAATGAGCTCCTCCAATTCACCAATCCTAATCTGGTCTTCGATTTCCTCCTTCTTAAGTCCCCAGTATTCTTTTAAACAATGATTCAGTTCTTGGATCTGTTGGTAGAGTCCGGAAGACATGGATCGAGCTTCCTCGACCAATCTTAATCTTTTCTCTAGAGTCAGATTCTTCATTCGTAGTATGCTCTTCAAGAGTAGTTTCTCGTCCTCCCTGATCAGACTCAGAAGGATTCGATATTTTTTAGCCCGTTTTAGATCCGAAGCCAACCCGAGCTTTTCCAAGCACCATATTATGATTTTTGAGGGATCAAATTGATACCAGCGTACACCGTTGCGATAGTCGTAAGCGAAGGTGTGGTGGAAATTATGATAGCCTTCACCAAACGTAAGGAAGGAAATAAACCAGTTGTTAACAGCAGTATGTTCAGTAGAATACGGTTTCGAACCTGAAAAGTGGGCCAGCGAGTTTATGAAGAACATACAGTGATGACCAAAGAACATACGAAGGAGGAATGCGAAAACAAAGGCTCCTGGATAATCCCCGCTCAGCCAACCAACCAACAAAACCACAGCTATATTGGTTCCGAGCATCAATCCGACATAGAACCTCTGTTGAAACATTACCAATTTGTTTTTTGCCAGGTCCTTGATGATATTCTGATCCCAATTCGATCTCCGATGAAATAGCCAAATAAAGTGAGCCCACCAAAACCCTTTATTGATGTTGTAAGGATCCCGATCGGTATCAACGAACTTGTGATGGAGCCTATGGTCGTGGACCCAATCCAATACAGTCCCCGCTGCTGTCAAATTTCCAGCTGAAATCGCTAAGAATTCAGCTACTGGGTTCAATTTGAAAGTCTTGTGCGAATAAAACCGATGGTAGCCAACGGTAATGGCAAGACCCGATGCCGCGTAGAGTACAAAACTAGAAAGAATAAGTGAAAGAGATGGGGCTCCTACTTTTATCAGATAGATAGGCAATAAAGCAAAAAGGAGAATATGGTAGAACCCTATAAAGAGAAGGACAGACCAATCGATATCACGGTTAGTCTTCGAGAATTTTAACTTCATCGCTGTAAAAAGTTCAATAGTTAGAAAATACAGCTCCGACTAACGGTTATGAGCAAGGAGGGGTTTATGCAGTTTATAGAAAGCACTATAACTGCAGCCGTATTTGAGATGACATGCACGAGATAAGGAAACTTGTTAACATGGCTTTAATATGCATCAACATCACCTAAGAGCATAGAGTCAACGGATTTTTCAAAGTTCCTTTATTAGATTTTACCTATCATGCAAAAGCTGTAGCCTAATCTTCAACCTGTTATGGCCTTAGGATACATATCCTGGCATCATGCGAACCATAGATAAAACTCATAAACTTTTATTCTAGTTTTTTCACCAGTTTCTATGCCTGGAATTGGGCTAACATATTTTTACAAAATGTTGTATTCGTGATGCACCTCTAAGAACAAATGATATCCGTTAAGATGTTCCATATCCTAAAACACAGCAAAGTAGGCTAGTTTTCTTAATTTACAATTACTCTTATCATTGTAGATTTCACGGATAATTTAGCTTCGAAAGATGCTCAGTCCACTTCACGTTGAACCACTGTATATAGCGGATCGGAAATTTAGATCCCGCCTTATGGTAGGGACAGGAAAGTTTGCTTCTAACGAGCTTATGCGCGATGCGCTTGCTGTTAGTGAAACAGAGTTGGTTACAGTCGCTCTAAAACGCGTAAATCTCAAATCTGAAAAGGATCCTTTTGCCAATATCCTTGAATACCTAGAAACCGATCGCTACATGGTTTTACCCAATACAGCCGGCGCAATGAATGCTGATGAAGCTGTAAGGATTGCCCGGCTAGCTTTAGCTGCTGGGTTACCTAACTGGGTAAAACTCGAAATCCACCCTGACCCCAACTATCTTCTTCCAGATCCAATCGAAACTCTTGAAGCAGCAAAGACACTCATCAAGGAAGGATTTGTCGTACTCCCGTACATTAACGCCGATCCTGTGCTAGCAGCGCGTCTACAAGATCTAGGCTGTGCTACTGTTATGCCTTTGGGTTCCCCCATCGGTAGCAATCTTGGCATCCAAACCAGAGCCCAAATTGAAATCATTATAGAACAGGCAAGAGTCCCGGTGGTAGTGGACGCTGGGATCGGCTTACCTTCCCACGCTACCGAGGCGATGGAAATGGGGGCCGATGCCGTTCTAGTTAATACAGCTATTGCAATCGCAGATGATCCCCTTCAAATTGCACAAGCTTTTGCCGTTGGGGTTCAAGCTGGATGGGTTTCTCGTCACCTCGGAAAAAGCGACGCTTCTCTAGGAGCGCAGCCGACAAGTCCTTTAACCTCATTTCTTGACTGATCGATGGGGTTTTCAAAGTTACTACCGTCCCTCCCTATCGAGGAACTTGTGCAACGTTCGCTGGAGTCAAATCCCCACCATGTTAACAACATCCTTAAAAAGGGAAGAGCTGAATCACTTGAGGAATTTGCGTCCTTGATCTCACCTGCCGCCCTCACTCACACTGAAGCCCTAGCGCGAGTCTCCCAGAAAATCACTAACCGCCAATTTGGGAAGGTAATTCGACTCTTTGCACCGATCTATCTTTCCAACGAATGCATCAATATTTGTCGGTACTGCGGATTTTCCAGAGATGTTGATATTCCGAGAATCACAATATCGGTAGATCAATTCCTTAAAGAAACCCGACTACTCTCAAGCCAAGGATTCCGTTCACTTCTCATTGTCGCGGGGGAACATCCAAAGTATGTATCTAATGGATATGTTGAAGAGTGTATTCGAAAGTGTCTCCCGTTTATGCCCAGCATTCTTCTCGAGCTAGGACCTCTTGAGACCGAAGACTACCGGCCCATTGTAAAGGCAGGGGCCGAAGGCTTGGTTGTCTACCAGGAAACATACCACAAACCCACCTACTCTCAGATGCATCCGGCTGGCCCAAAGAAAAAATACGGTTGGAGAGTAGATACAGCAGAGCGGGCTTACGATGCTGGGTTTCGTCGAATAGGGATCGGTCCACTACTCGGCCTTTACGATTGGAGATACGAGGCAATAGCACTAGCCGCTCACGCCCGATACCTGTACCAACATTGTTGGAAAGTACACCTCACAATCAGCCTACCGCGGCTAAGGCCTGCGTCTGGGAATTTCCAAACCAAGAACCAATATCAGTTACAGAATCAAGAACTCGTCCAGTTAATCTGTTCCCTCAGAATGCTTCTACCTCACGTAGGGATTGTGCTTTCAACTCGGGAATTACCAAATCTAAGAGACGGTCTTGTGCGGATAGGAATCACCAACATGAGTGCTGGTTCCAGTACCGAGCCGGGAGGCTACAGTCATTTCGATACCAATTCCTGGAAGCGAGTCGATGAACAACCAGGGGAACAATTTCATATTGCCGACGAACGTTCCCCCGGAGAAATCGCCGACATGATTCGAAGTCAGGGCTACGAACCGGTCTGGAAGGATTTCGATCAGGCCTTGGTTTCCAGTTAATGCAAGCAAAACCATCGGTATTATATGGGAAAACGGGAACAGATAGAGGGAAGCGACCATATCGAGATTTTTGCAAACGGAGAGTCGTTCAACTTGGAAAAGGGAACTTTGTTGCCTGATTTTATTGAATCTCTGAATCTTGACCTAGACAGGGTAATAGTCGAACTCAACAAAGGAGCTCTCTCCCCAACAGAGGCTACCAATATTGAGCTCAAAAGAGGTGATATCCTAGAGATCGTTAGGATTGTGGCTGGGGGCATGACATCTAGGTCCTTAGTTACTAAGGGTTCAAATCCTAATGAAATCTGACCTTGATCTCCCAATCTTCTAGATCCCTTAATTCTACATAGCCTCCTTTTATTGTGAAAATTCCAGCCCAATGAGGCTCGTTGACCTCAACACCGTAGGAGGTATTGGAGCTAATTCTATTTTTGTTGAACTAGGGCCTTTCCGGTTTGTGATCGACGCGGGAATGCACCCTAAGTTATCAGGAAATCGCGCTCTTCCTGATTTTCGTCAGCTGAAAGATCTAACGCTTGATTTTGTTCTTCTTACACACTGCCACCTTGACCACCTAGGAGGACTACCAGTTCTAATGCGCTACCAGCCTGATACCTGCGTGTTTTCTAGTACTGCCTCAAAAGAAATTGCTCCCAGAATGCTGCTCAACTCATGCGCAGTCATGAAACGTCAGAAATTTGAATCTGGAATGTCCGAACTCCCGCTCTACTCCCGTAAGGAAGTACGGAACCTGAACAATCGCATCATGCCCGTACCCTATAACCGTCCCTATGTGTTTTATGCACATGGGGATAAGATTGTATTCAATTTCCAACCGGCCGGCCACGTTGTAGGTGCATCCGGTGTGATCATCAGTTATAAAAATCGTAAGATTTTAATTACAGGGGACGTTCTTTTTGCACCGCTAAGAACTCTTTCGGGAGCTCAATTTCCAAGAGGGAATATCGACACCCTCATTATGGAAACAACTCGTGGCATGACTGAGCGGACATCAAGTTTCGATCGTGAGAGCCAAATTGACGCACTAATCTCCACCCTCGATAAAGGCCTCGGGAAAGGAGGATCGGTCCTAATTCCGGTTTTCGCTTTTGGCAGGATGCAAGAAATCCTCTCCCTGATCTCAGAAGCCCGTTCCAAGGGAAAGCTTCGCCATAGCCCTATCTACGCTAGTGGTCTTGGTATAGACCTAGCCAAAATGTTTGACTCTATTTCGAGAAAGACAGGATTAGTGAATTTCCGAAAACGCTTGTTTAAAGAGCTTCAAGTCCAACCCCTGCCGCGCAATCTTGAAACAGGCAAGTTGCCGACCCCAAATAGCCTCTATGTCCTGAGCAGCGGAATGCTGGTAGAGAATACTCCTTCCTATAAAATAGCTGCCTCCCTTCTCGATAATGGAAAAAATACGATTTGTTGGGTAGGCTACTGCGATCCTGATACCCCTGGTGGGCGTCTCCTCGCCGCTAAACAAGGCGATCTTTTTCCCTTTGATTCACTTAACTTCGAGTGTCGTATTAAGGCGCAAATCGAAAAATTTGATCTGAGCGGGCATGCAGATAGGGAGGAGCTTGTACAGTTCGCATTGGATATCAACCCTCGGGTAATCGTATTGACCCATGGCGAAGAGACAGCTCGGAATTGGTTTAGAAATTCCTTTAAAGAGTTAATTCCACGGACAAGAATTGTGGATCCAGAACCTCTTGAATCATACGTGGTTTGAGTAACACCTACTTTCATTTTAGAACCTAATCAGATCTACTAATCATAATCTTAATTTTTCTTCATCAGCCTAACTTTTAATCTCCAATCGAATGGATGATAAATCTAAGATGACCCCTCCCTCCGGTTCAGTAACCCGTCGTCAATTCCTTCAATGCGGAACCGTTACCCTGTTTGGAGTGGGGCTAACAAGAACTTCAGTTGCTCAAGAAGTCCCAATCCCAGAACCTCAAAAAGTCCTATTCGATACTGACATCGGTAGCGATATCGATGATGCCGTCTGTCTAGCTTACCTACTGGCTCAGCCACGATGCGAACTCCTGGGTATTACAACCGGCACCGGCGAAAGCGCAAAAAGGGCACAGCTGGCCAGTGTCTTATGTAAGGTTGCAGATCAAAACATCCCCATCTATCCAGGGACCGAGAATCCATTGATTGTCAAACAACGGCAAAACTTCGCGGAGCAAGCATCGAAACTGCATAACTGGGAACATCAGGCAGCGTTTCCGATGAGCAAGGCCATCTCCTTCCTTAGAGATACGATCCGGTCTCATCCTGGTGAAATAATCCTTCTTGCGGTTGGACCGCTTACCAACATTGCTCTGCTATTCGCAATAGATCCGGAAGTCCCTTCTCTCCTAAAAGGCCTCGTTACAATGTGTGGGAAATTTACTAATTCTCCTTCCCCATGGGGTGATACGGAATGGAATGCAATCGTCGATCCACACGCAACCGCAATTGTCTTCCAGAGCCGTCCGCCCATCCACCGCAGCATTGGACTCGACGTTACCCTTCAAGTCAAAATGACGCCCACTGAAGTTATGGAACGATTTGAAGGAATCCCCCTCCTTCGACCCGTCTACGATTTCTCCAAAATATGGTTCGAAAAAAGAAGTATCCTTCACTTCCACGACCCGTTGGCAGCTGCCACTCTTTTTAATGACCAAATTTGTAACTTCGAAAAAGGATCCATCACGGTTGATCTAACAACTCACGGACACATAGGTGTAACTCATTGGGATCAGGGAAGCGGTCCCCACCAAATCGCATCAACCGTCCAACCCGATCATTTCTTTGAGGAATACTTTTCGGTTTTCTAGCCCTCACTAGAATCGAATTTCAATGAATTCTGCATGTAGGAACAAAACTCCTTAGATCCGGCGTAGAACGGGACAGAGGTTGTGCTTACACGGAAAGACTCTAACGGAAAAGGAGAATTGTTCAGAAAATGAACTTCCCCTCCAGCCGATCGCAATAGCGTATAAGCAGCAGCTATATCCCAGATTCTAACCCTGAAGTCAACACAGCCGTCCAGCAAACCGACCGCGCAATACGCCAGATTCAACGAACAACAACCTAAACTCCTGACTTTCGCCTGTTCCATCAGTGGCTGTAACCTATTCACATCATTCTTGGACAAAGGAAAATGGAGCCCGATCATACTCTGATTATCGAACGGACCACGCCTTACCGAAGCAGAACGTTTACCATCGTAGACTCCGTTCTTAACTCCTCCCTGAATAAGAACATCTCGACCAAAGTCGTATATGAACCCGTAAACCGGCGATCCATTGTAAAGAAGAGCCAGTGATATTCCGCATAACGGTATTCCGAGTGCATAATTATTGGTTCCGTCTATCGGATCTAAAATCCAACTATATCGGTTTCTTAGTTCTAATTCTTCATCCAGAGCAATGGACTCTTCAGAGCAAAAAGCGTCCTTCGGGAACATCCGCTGAAGATCGGATATGATATTTTCAGAGATCGCGAAATCAGAAAATGTCACCCGAGTCTCGTCTTCTTTCCATTCACTTTTAACCTGCCCAAAAAATTTCCGAAAAAACCCTACTTGCCCACTCAATGCAACTCGACCTGCATTGATCCTATGCTTCAATCCATAATTGGTGATTCCCTTCAAGTCTGGCAGTGCCTCGTTCATCCCAGAAACATCCAAATAGTATCTCAACTCTTTTGCAATTCCCTTTGTTTAAAGTCAGCTCACTATTCCGCCTTATTAATTCAAATTTTTGTATTCCAATTTATTGGAATACTCTACGATATTCAGGATTTAGAATCCAAAGCCGATTTGAAAACCTGACTGTAACGAGAGGCAGAAATCTTCCATGAAAAATCCCGTTCCATGCTGTTCCTTTGTATTCGGGAGAATTCGGCAGATCGATGACGGAAAATATTAAAGACAGAATGTAAAACTTCGAACAAGTCATTGGGATCGGGTTTTTCGAAAAGAAAGCCCTGAGCAGATTTAGCAGACCGGGAATACGGTTCAATCGTATCTACTAACCCACCAACCGCTCTGGCTACGGGTATCGTTCCGTAACGCATGGCATACATTTGTCCGAGACCACAAGGTTCGTAGCGACTAGGCATAGCGAAAATATCGGATCCTGCATAAACAAGGTGGGCAAGCTGGTTCGAGAACTCAGATTTAAAACCCATCCTGCCAGGGTACTGAGCAGTTAAGCCCGAAAACTGTTCCTCAAGACCCTGGTCCCCTTGCCCTAGGATGACGAATTGGACGTCGATTGACTGGAAAAGACGTGGGATAACCGTGAGCAAAAGATCGAGACCCTTCTGCCAATATAGCCGCGAGACAATCCCCACTACCATAACCTCAGAATCTGAAATTAATCCAAAGGATTCCTGGAGATATTGCTTACAGACACGTTTACCCTTCAAATTGCTAATGTCATATATGGCCGGAAGCAAATCATCGCGCGCCGGGTTCCATTTATCGGTATCGATTCCGTTGGTCACTCCAACCAAATCGTTAGATCGAGACCGAACGATTTCTTCTAATCCAAACCCGAACTCCCGACGCTGAATCTCCATCGCATATTTAGGACTAACAGTCGTAATTTTTGTCGCGTTGTATATACCTCCTTTGAGTAGATTGACTTGGCCATGAGCTGCTAGACATTCATGGCGAAAGGTATTTTCGGGCAATCGAGCACATTCAATAAGATCGCGAGGGAAAATTCCCTGATGCTCAATACTGTGGATGGTAAGGACGGATGCCACCGATCCCATCGGTTTATTACACTCAGTCGTATTGATTATCACCGGAATCAGAGCAGTGGGCCAATCATGACAGTGAACTACATCCGGCACCCATCCTAGGTAGTAGCAGAGATTGATAACTGCACGGCTGAAAAAGATAAAACGACGAGCGTTCTCCATGGGGTCGTTCGAACTAATCTCATAAACTTCTGAGGATCCGAAAAGATGCTTATTTTCGATCAATAACACCTCAATCCCATTATCCTCTAGTTGGACCTCCCAGATATATGCTTCGAGGTCTTTCTCTCCCAGAGAAACTCCAAAGGGCCGGTCAAATCGAATCCATTGGGACGATTTGTTTACACAGCCATAGAAGGGACAAACGACACGGACGGAATGCCCTTGAAGCATCAGTTCCCGAGGTAAGGACCCCACTACATCCCCGACACCACCCACTTTTACTAAGGGAGTAACCTCTGCCGAAACCATCAGGATTTTCATTAACTTGTCTGAGATTTTTGATTACCGAAAAATCTAAGTGCCATAAAGTCGATCGCCGAAATCTCCAAGCACTGGAAGTATATATTTTGGTTGATTGAGCTCTCGATCCATAGCTCCAGTATAAATTTTTAGATTTGGAAACTCCTTATCAAGCAGTTCCACTCATTCTGGAGCTGCCACAATATTGAGAAAATCAACATCCGTACCTCCACTTTCATACACTCTTAAAATTGCATGCCGGGCTGAACTACCAGTTGCCAACATGGGATCAACGACAAGAATTCTATTCCCTTTCAGGGGCGGAAGCTTCCAATAATAACTGCTCGCCTTGGCTGTAACCTCGTTGCGCTCCATCCCGACGAAACCCACCGAAACATCCGAAATTAGATCTACCACCGGACCTACCATGCTCATCCCGGCTCGCAAAACAAACAACCACCACTACTGGAACTGCTATCTGCACACCCCGTGACACCTCCAGGGGAGTCACGATGTCTATTTCTCGAATCGGCAAATCACGCGTTGCCTCCAAAGCAAGTATCGTAGTCACCTTCCCACTCAAAATACAAAATGCTGCAGAAGACGTCTTCCTGTCCCGAAGAAGACTCAAGACGTGTTTGCAAATGGGATGATCAATTACACGAAGAGTCATCGTGATAAAAGTTGTCTGCCGACATTGTTATTATGATTTCTGTTTGTTTACCCTAGCTCGATAGTTAGACTCCACGCAAAAAAGAACTCAATCTACTCTACCCTTCTCTCGTAAGAATTATTCTAATCCCAACCATTCCCCATCCTGAATCTTATATGGATAACTGAAAATTGATCTATGAGTACTCCCATTGTAGTTGTTGGAAGTTTTAACAATGATCTCGTTTGGTATTGTGGTAGGTTTCCCAATCAGGGAGAAACTGTCAATGGACGATTTGTATCAGGGCCGGGAGGGAAAGGAAGCAACCAAGCAGTGGCGGCCGCAAGGACCGGAGTTACGACAAGTTTTGTTGGTGCGATCGGTAACGATATTTTCGGTGTTCAGGCCAAAATACTCTATAATTCTGAGGGCATTAATTATAAACTTACTGAATATCAAGATGCTCCAACTGGGAACGCCGGAATATACGTTACAGCGAGCGGCGAAAATACCATCGTCGTCGATCTCGGCGCCAATCTCAGACTAGAGCCAAAGGATATCCCCGAAACAACCATAAAAGAAGCTGATATTGTCGTTTGCCAAAATGAGATTAACAGCGAAACGATTTTACATGTACTAAAACTCGCTAAGAGCAACGGTGTTACATCGATCTTGAATCCAGCCCCAATGAACTCTAACTTTGATCCCAACTGCCTCAGTCAAGTCGATATCCTTGTTCTCAATGTCTTGGAGTTTATCAATATTCTAAAGTTCGGTAGGCCTCTCTCAGCCTCACTTAAAGACGAAAAAAAGATAACCTTGATGTCTCATTGTAGTCTCCACAAAATCTGCCGTTCAATTGGACCGGACACCGTAATCCTAACAATGGGAGGTCGCGGCTGCTTTATATCATCGCCTTCGGAATATAAACTAGTTCCGCCTCATGATAAAATCGAAGTTATTGATACAACGGGTGCCGGCGATGCCTTTGTTGGAGGCTTAGCTTCGGGTTTAGTCCAATTTGAAAGAAATATCAATAAGGCTACCGAGTATGCAAACGCTGTAGCAGCTCTCTCTGTCACAAAACACGGCACAACAGCGTCAATGCCTTACCAAAAAGAAATCGACAATTTTTTCAGTACTACCAGATGACGTACCAGATCTCCTTCTGGCCTGTATGACGGATAAAATCAACTAACAAAGGAACCCGTTTCTTACTAGCTTAGTAGTATTAATAAATGGAAGGATCATCCATAAACCTTACTTTTAGACTTAAAATTTCGATTGATTTTAAAAGGGGCTCGGGTAACTTTCCCCAATCTCTATTTTTTGCACCTTTCTTTCAATCCATCTAACCCCGTCTTACACTGATCAAAAATGGCTACTAGGACACGAAAAAAACACAAGTTTAAGGCCGAAGTTCAGGAGATCCTGGATATCGTCATCAACTCACTATATACCGATAAAGAGATCTTTATTCGCGAGCTCGTATCTAACGCATCAGATGCTTTAGAAAAGCTAAGGCACACTCAACTTACGGAAAAGAAGATCTTTGACGATAAGCTCGAACTTGAAATCAATATCACAACCGACGATACAGCAGGTACCATCACGATACAGGATTTCGGAATTGGAATGACCCGCAAAGAGCTGGTCGAGAATCTTGGGACAATCGCCCACTCCGGCTCAAAGGCCTTTTTAAAGGCTATAAAAGAAGGATCAGATACAAGCAATAATCTGATCGGGCAATTTGGCGTAGGTTTCTATAGCGCATTCATGGTAGCCGAGAAGATCCTAGTTTATACCCATTCCTGGAATCCTGATGAAGAGCATCTGCTTTGGACAAGCGATGGGACAGGGAACTTTGAGATTGAAGAGAATGAAGGCCAGCGACGCGGTACAAAAATTGTAGTAAAACTCAAGGACGAGGAAAAGGACTTCGCCAAAACCGAAACCGTAAAGAGAATTTTAACCCGATATTCAAGCTTCGTTCAGTTCCCCATCAATCTTAATGGCGAACGAGTTAATACGATTCAGGCACTTTGGTTACGAAGCCAAAAAGAAATCAAACCGGAAGAATACACCGAGTTCTACAAGTTCCACGCAAACGCCTTCGACGAACCAAGAATGCGGCTTCATTTTTCTGCGGATGCTCCTATTGCGATAAACTCCCTTCTCTTCGTACCGAAGGATAATATGGAACGTATGGGATTCAACCGCACAGAGATAGGAGTTAGCCTATATTGCCGCAACATTCTAATTGATTCTAAACCGGAAGGGCTCTTGCCTGAATGGTTGCGCTTCCTTAGAGGTGTTGTTGATAGCGCTGATCTACCACTAAATATCTCGAGGGAGACAATGCAGGATAGCGCTCTTGTGAAGAGGCTGAATACTGTCCTAACCAAGCGCTTCCTCAGGCTTCTTCAAGACGAAGCAAAAAAACGACCGGATGATTACGAGGATTTCTACAGAAATTTCAGCGTCTTCCTAAAGGAAGGAATCACGGTGGATTTTGCACATCGGGAACAATTGGGAAAATTACTTAGATATGAATCTTCACGCACCGAAAAGGGGAAATTCACTACCCTGGAAGACTATATATCAGGGATGAAAGAAACTCAGAAAGAAATCTATTATCTACACGCACCATCCAGAGAAGCAATCGAAAGCGGCCCTTATCTGGAAGCATTCAAAGCCAGAAACCTAGAAGTGTTATTTCTTTTTGAAACAATAGATGAGTTTGTTATGAGCCATCTAAATACTTTTGAGGAAAAGAAACTCGTCTCCGCAGATCAGGAAGATATCCAACTAGAAGCTACCGAAGAGTCTCAAGACAAAGCCCTATCGAAAGAAGATGAAACCGAACTTTGCGAATGGATAAGCAAATCCCTCGGAGAGAAAATCGAAAAAGTAAGCCCAAGCAATCGGCTGATTAACAACCCTGCCTTAGTGCTAAACAACGACAATTTCATGTCACACGGTATGCGCCGAATGATGAAAGCAATGAATCAGGAAGCATCAGAGAGTCCTAAAGTCAGTCTAGAGATCAATCCTCGCCATCCCCTTATCATGAATCTTATCAATCTCTCTAGGAACGACACCGATCTCGCTGAGCTCGTCATCAACCTCATCTACGACAATGCGATGGTCGCGGCCGGTTATAGCGAAGATCCTCGATCTATGGTAAACAAGGTATATGAGGTCCTCGAAAGGGCATCTTCTTCGTCCAAAGAAAGCTTAAACTAAAAAATCCAGTTGGATGTAAAGTTATATCCAACCGTGATCAATAGTTACCGCTGAACCCGAATTCTGGTGGGTCCAGTCAGAACCACTCTCCAAAAGGACATCTCCCCCTTTAATCGTGGATCGTTCAGCCGCAAATAGGATCTCCATAATGTGGCGTCCCCATTCACCGTGAGTCGGCGGCTCAATATCTTTCTGTATCGCTTCCGTGAACGACTTCCATTCGTAATGCATGCCTGTTGGAGGCTCCTCAAATTCTACATCCTCCCACTTTTCGCCCTTCCCTATTCTGACGTATTTTTCCCCGCTTTCACTGAATCGTAACGAACCATTGGCACAAATCACTTGACACTCGTAATTGGGAGCGCCATCGGCGTAGCCGACGGCAACAGCCACACCAGCAAGGCCATTCTTATATCGAATGAGAGCGGTAGCCGAATCGTCGCCACCTTGGTAATGAGCACGTGTTCCGATCGAAGCGGAGACAGACACGGCCTGAGAACCCATTACCCATGTCAGCCTGTCCACTGTATGGACTCCATTTGTAAGCCACATTCCCCCTCCATGATAACGGTTGCGGTATTGCGGCCGACGACTTTGGTATCCCCAATTCTTAGACATGTAGGAAACCGCCGTAATAAGTGGACCAAGTTCTCCCGAATCAAGAATCTCCTTTGCCTTGAGGCTGGTCCCGTAAAAGTGCTGCGATAGACCTACCATGAGCTTCACATTGTTGGCTGCTGAAGCTTCGATCATGTCATCACATTGCCGCAAACTCAAAGCCATTGGCTTTTCAACAAGCACATGCTTGCCTGCATTGCAGGCATCAACTGTGAGCCGATGATGCAGCTGGTGGCCCAATATTACCGCAACTGCGTCTATCTCGTCATCTTCCAAAAGCTCGTTATGGGAAGAATAGCCTTTGGGAATGTCGTATTTTTCCATGTATCGACGACGGTTTTCCTCATAAAGGTCAGCCACTGCCAACACCTCAACATTCTCAAGGGTAGCAATAGCATCGCAATGAGACTGAGCAATTCCCCCCAATCCAATCAATCCAACCTTTAAACGATAATCAGTCACGGTCACAGATTTAGGTTCTCAATAAGGCACTCTCCGGCTTTCAGGACAAGCTTCTTTTAATTCCCAAGCTAATTTAAGACTCAGGAAATATTCCAGATTAGGTCCGACGGAAATCCGAATAACGAATGAAGCATAAGTTGAACATAGGTTATAAATAGTTAAAGAATCTGCATAAGTCAGATATTAAGTACTCCTTTGGACTCACTACAACATCAGGCCAATAGATACTCGATACACATTCTAAGATGCCTTCTGAAAAAAGGATTTCCCACCTCAACCCAAATTCATTCCTCAATTCGAAAGTAGATTTATCCTAGTCTAAATTCGTTAACAATTTTTCCATTGGAGGTTGATCTCGGAAATAAGCAGTCCTAGCATGGAAGGAGTTCTATCATGCATCTTTTAAGTACTTTTGCTTTTATCTTCTCTATTCTTCAATCGATTCCTGTTCATTGGGAAACAAGACTAGCTGAGATAGAAAACGCTCCGAGAATCATGGATCGGCTGCTCCGAACGGATCCAGGTTTCACCTTTAAAAAGAAACCGGGAAAGGTCGAAAGATGGCCCTTCCCTGTCGAGTGATCTCAGCAACCCACAGTAATGGACGGGGGGCCAAGCCTCAACCAAACTTCTGGCAGGCCCTTTCCCCAGTAATTGTCCTGATAGGCTCTCTTGCTCTAAATGTGCAACTCTATGGTGGAGAGCCACACATTCCTTTGATCATTGGAACAGCGGCGGCCTCTGTGGTAGGAGTTTTCATAGGCTACCGTTGGACAGATCTAGAAGAAGGGATGGTTAGCGGTATAGCAATCGCCCTTAAAGCAATTCTTATCCTCCTTATAGTAGGCCTTTTGATTGCCACCTGGATCGCAGGAGGGGTGGTTCCTCTCCTCATTTACTACGGGCTTAAGATATTAAGCCCCAGCATATTCCTTGTTGCCACATGTATTATCTGCTCGATTGTATCCCTTGCCACAGGCAGCTCGTGGACTACTGCTGGGACTGTTGGAGTTGCTCTCATGGCGGTAGGTCAGGGATTGGGTATTCCACTTCCCATGGTAGCAGGTGCTATTGTTTCGGGAGCCTATTTCGGCGACAAAATGTCACCACTTTCAGATACTACTAATCTATCTCCCGCTGTATCGGGATCAGAGATTTTTGAGCACATTCGTCACATGATGTATACAACTATTCCTGGTTTTTGCATCGCTCTTATTCTCTACGCGGGTCTCGGCCTTTACAATGCTCCAGCAACAAGTTCATCGAGCAATCTCAGTTCACTTCTCACCACTCTGGAGACTCACTATAATCTCAGCCCAATTCTTCTTACCGCCCCCTTCCTTATCCTGATTCTTGTTATCTACAAAGTCCCGGCAATTCCAGCCCTTCTGGCCGGTTCTGTTCTCGGAGGGGTTCTCGCCTGTGTTTTTCAGGGTCAGGGTATAGGGGATATTCTAGGTTCTGCCAAAAATGGATTCGTTTCACAAACGGGGAACGAACAAGTCGATAATCTTCTTACCAGAGGAGGCATTCAAGGAATGCTGAATACAATTGCACTGGTTCTTTGTGCCATGTCATTTGGTGGAATCATGGAGAAGACAGGAATGCTAAGGACTTTAGCCTCATCCATTTTAGAAACTGCTAAATCAGCTGGTTCTCTTGTTTTTGCAACAGTTCTTAGTTGCCTTGGAATGAATGCAATTGCACCAGATCAGTATCTCGCGTTGATTGTTCCTGGGAGAATGTACCGTGGGGCATTCCGGAATGCAAATCTCCATCCCAAGAATCTGTCGCGTTGCCTTGAAGATGCTGGCACATTAACCTCGCCCCTTATTGCCTACAACACCTGCGGTGCTTATATGTCGAAAGTCCTTGGAGTATCTGCAGGAGAGTATTTTCTCTTTGCCTTTCTTAATCTTCTTACTCCGTTAATTTCGGTTCTATATGGCTTTACAGGCTGGACAATTAAACCACTAGGAAAAAAGGAGATTAAGGATTAGGAAACTAACTACCCGAGTTAAGATTACTCGATCTATGATCCATCCCCTGCTATCAAGTAGACAAACTTGTAGGGATGCTGATCAAGAATATTAGGGTGCCAGTTTTGCACTGATGGCTGCTTCAGGAAAGTTCGGACATAAAAGTAGATAGGGATCACAGGAAGCTCATTAATAAGAATGGCCTCTGCTTGCTGGAAATACTCATACCGTTCTTCCATATCAAGAGTCTTACCAGCCTTAGCGATCAGGTTATCGTATAAAGGATTACTCCATCCTGTGTGATTATTGCCAGAGCTACTAGTGAAAAGATCAAGGAAGGTGTTGGGATCGTTATAGTCTCCAATCCAACCAGCTCGAGCTATAGTAAATTCTCCATCGCTTCGAGATTGCAGATATACTTTCCATTCCTGATTCTCGAGAGTGACTTCAATATTGAGATGTTTTTTCCACATATCCTGAATCGCTTCGGCAATCGGGCGATGGGCCTCCGAGGTATTATAGAGAAGACGTAGTAATGGAAATCCTTTGCCCTCAGGGTATCCTGCTTCATCGAGAAACCGGCGCGCCAAATCAAGATCTTCGGTTAGCCGTATTCTAGAGGTGTATCCAGCAGTATTCGGAGGGGTAAAAAAATAGGCGGGAATCTGCCCACCCCGCGTAATACTCTCAACGATGGCCATTCGATCTATTGCCATGTTAAGCGCCCTTCGCACGCGGGGATCATTCAAAGGCGGATTATCAGTGTTCAAAATATAATAGTAAGTCCCAAGCCAACCGTGGAGTTCTAAATATTGAGACCGTTCTCTCCGTAACCTCTCGATGCTATTGAGATTTACCGTTCCAGTGAGATGAAGCTGCCCAGCTTGAAAATTACGTTCTTCGGTTATTGCATTTTCGATAGCATAAAACCTGATCCCGTTAAGCGCTACTCTTTCTGCATCCCAGTAAAACGGATTTTTTTTCACTACCACAACGTCAGAGACATTCCACTCCTTCAGAGAAAATGGGCCATTCCCCACGTGATTCCCTGGCCTTGTCCACCTAGAACCCCTTTGACTCATCTTTCCATACTTCAAGACAGTCTTCTCATGAACCGGATACCAAGAATTATGATTTATTAGGGAAAGAAAATAAGGAGTCGGCGTCTTTAATCGTACTACCAGACGATGTGGATCCAGTGCTTCAAACCCCACTAACGCGAAGTCCTCCAACTCACCGCGATGATATTTCTCAGCATTATCTACCACATAAAACATATACGCGTACTCGGCCCCAAACTCGGGCGTTAACATGCGGCGGTAAGAAAATATAAAATCATTTGATGTCACTGCGTCACCATTTGACCATTTTGCATCACGTTTAAGATAAAATGTGTAACATCGGCCGTCTTCAGATACTTCCCATCGTTCCGCAACTCCGGGAATTGGAGAAAGATCCTCTGGGTGTGTGTTCACTAACCCTTCAAATAGGGCCATATGTATGTGATGCTCGGGAAGACCTGTCGTTACTTGAGGATCGAGGTCCTCGGGATCGGTGCCATTCCCGATCAGGAGAATCTGCTCTCTATTGGCAAGTTCAACCGGAGTAAGGCGATCCTTACAGCCGGTGAAAAAAAACAAGGGGACTAGAGCAGGAAAGGACAATAAAACCGTTTTGCACCATTGCGTCTTTCCGATCATTTTCGGATTAAAAGTCGACAAGAAATCTACTCCTAATTTTCAATGTTCAAGATTTTTAGCCAATCTTCGGTACCGCAGAGATTAATTTCCTAGTATATTCGTTCTGGGCATCTCTAAAGATCTTTTTTGCTGTCACCTGTTCGACTATCTTCCCATGATTCATGACAAGGATAAAATCACTTATGTGTTGAATCACAGCCAAATCGTGGGCAATGAAAAGAAGGGTCAGATTAAATTCCTCTTGGAGATCCTGCAAGAGGTTAATGATTTGCGCCTGAACTGAAACATCAAGAGCGCTGACTGGTTCGTCGCAAATTATAAATTCAGGCTCGACTGCCAAAGCCCGGGCGATCCCAATTCGCTGCCGCTGACCACCACTAAACTCGTGGGGATACCGGTCGATGTGTTCAGGCCTAAGTCCAACCTTCTCCAATAAGTCAACAACTCTATCCCGTTTTCCTCCTTTGCTCATTTCAGGGAAATGGATATACAGTGGTTCTGAAATAATACCATGAACCGTCATTCTCGGATTCAACGAATTAAAAGGATCCTGAAAAATCATTTGGATCCGCTTCCTAAAGGGAAGAAAATCGCTGGGGATTAAATTACTAATCGGCTTTCCCTCATAGGAGATTGTCCCAGAAGTAATAGCCTGTAACCCAATTATGGCCCGACCGACTGTAGTTTTACCACTTCCACTTTCTCCCACAAGCCCTACCGTTGATCCATGTCGAATTATGAAGGAAACACCATTCACTGCCCTTATATATGCCTTCACTCCCTGGAAGATACTCCCGCCTACCGGGAAATGCACCATCAAGTCCTTGACTTCGATAAGAGTCTGATACCTCATTTATCCAGAATTTTGTAATCGATCGTATTCAAACGCCTCTGCTTTTTGCCCATCTGGGGGATACAAGAAATAAGTGCCTTGGTATAGGCATGTTCCGGTTCTTTTAGTACTCGATCCGTCGGCCCCGATTCAACTATTTCGCCACGAAACATGACGATAACATCGTCTGCGAAATCAGAAACTATTCCAAAATTATGAGTAATTAGGATCACTGCCATATCCGTATCTCTACGAATCTGACGAAGCAGATCTATAATTTGGGCCTGAATCGTAACATCGAGAGCCGTGGTTGGCTCATCTGCTATCAGAATGCGGGGTTCGCTAGCTAATGCCATTGCAATCATCACTCGTTGCTGCATTCCTCCGCTCAACTGATGGGGATAATCATTAATTCGTATCTCAGGATTACGTATACCTACTTGGTGAAGCGCGTTTATTACCCGTCCTTTCTTATCTTCCACTTTAGGAAGATGTAATTTTATCGCTTCCTCAATTTGGTAACCAATGGTCAGCACCGGATTCAGTGATGTAGAGGGATCTTGGAAAATATAGGCTATTTCTTTGCCTCGATATTTTCGGATCTCTCTTCTGCTTAGTCGAAGTAAATCGGTTCCCTGATAGAGTACCTGTCCGGCGATTTTACAGACCGAAGCACCCGGGAGCAAACGAGTCAAAGCAAGAGCAGAAACAGTCTTCCCACTTCCACTTTCTCCTACAATAGCAAGGGTTTTTCCTGTCTCGAGGGTAAATGATACATTTTTAACCACACGCAAAATTCCCTCACGAGAATTAAAGCTTATATTGAGATTCTTAACTTCAAGGTAACCTTTCTGGTTAGCGTTGCTCACTTTCAAATGCTATTACTCTTTCTGGACTAATCAGGCACTCTGAAAGTAGCTAAGCAGATAAACTGAAAAAATGTAGTTTCCAGTTCCTTATAAAATCCAAGGAATAAACTACTTCCAATTCACTGGATCCTATCCCCAGATCTACTAATCGCAACTACGATTATCTAGATCATAGTTTTAAATGTAAGGAATCTATCAGAAAAGTTAGAATTTAGGCATATGAGGCCTACTGTGCAGTGGTTCAGGCAAGCGAAAGTAAATTCAGAAAATTCTCATCACCTGATAAAGGATTATTAGGGTAAAACCCCACCTGTGCGGATTCAAGAAAGCACTCAGGTAGAGATTATTGATTCACTAACTTTTAGGACTAATAAGGAGAGGGAAATAGCACAGCCTCAACCTGCTGCATTCCCCTCTTCCTCTGCCAACACTTCGGGTGCAAGGTCTCCGATCGACGCGCTTAATGAATCCTGTTGCTCTGTTGCTAGTCGACCAGCTGATTCCGGGAGGGGGGTATCAAACTGATAGCTAGGATCGACCTGTTGGCGTCGCCATATTTCACGCATTTCCCGCCAGGCTCCTACCAAAGTACGTGGCTTCGGCATATCGTCCGCGATCTCGTGATATAATTCAGCCAGTCTATAACATGGCACACTGGCATACATATGGTGCTCCGTATGCCAGTTCATTCGCCAATAAAGAAACGAAGACAACGGATCTAGGGTAATAGAACGGACACATAGTCTAAAATCAGGAACATTATCCCGCAAACCGCAGTGCATAGGGACACCTACAAGATATCTCCATATATTTCCAATAAATGGGGCGAGCGTAATAATTAAGGGGAGGAGCCAAACCTTAAAACTAATTGCAAACAACAAAACAACAACATGGAAAAGGATGGTGATTCTTGCACAATTTACAGCTTTCATCCGTTCTTCAGGGCAGTCCTCCCACAGTGCTTCAATCCACTCCCTTTCACCTGGAAAGCGAGCCAGTGCTGTGGAGCAAAGAGTTTTCATCTGGTTTATGAAACCACCGGCCTCAAACCCCCCCACAACATTAAAAGTTAGCATCTGCAGTACAAACAGGACTTTCAGGCTCGGATTCTTAGGCAATTCAACCTCCCGATCACCCTCCGGGTGGAGTGTGTAACGATGGTGATAGGTGTGGCTCATCGCATAGTTACGATTATTGTGGTAGGAAAGTACGCTGTAGATCCAAAGAAACGCTCGATTGAGCCACTTAGTTTGGAAAACTGTCCCATGTCCTAACTCATGACAGGCTGACCCCATAAAGCTCCAAAATGCACCATGAATAATGAGTGCTACCACAAACCCAATCCAATTTTGTTGTAGAAAAAAAGAATAAGTAATCACGCCAGTGCAACCAACCAACGCTAGGTGCCCCAAAGACTGAAACCAGCCTTGAATATCACTCGGCCTACTCAATTCTCGCAGTTTATTAACGGGTACTGGACATCTATACCAAAATACCCGTAGTTTTTTTCGTACTTCATCGAGAGGTGTATGTTTAGTTTTCATTTTCCTTTCCTTTCTGCGCAAACGATTCATTTTTAGGTAAACAAAGACTGAGAAATTATCAATCTATAATAACCTATGAAACCTCTTCGAATGGGCATTATTGGAGCCGGCGGTATGGGAAATAAGCATGCTCGTGATATACGACAACGCACCGACGCTGAAGTTATCGCAGTCTGTGATCCGGACCAGGCATCGATCGAACGCATCACGAAAACTCTAGGAATTACAACTTCAAATATTCGCCAATACTCCGAACTGAGCGAAATGCTGGGTAAAGATGGTTTGGAAGCTGTCGTTATTGCTACTCCTCATACACAACACAATGACCATGTAAAAGTATGTCTTGATGCTGGTCTTCACGTCCTAGTGGAGAAACCAATGGCCACAACCGTAAAAGCAGCACGAGAATTCATCTCTGCATCAGAGAGGAACGATAGGATACTCGCAATAGCCTATCAGCGACATGGATTAGGAAAGTTTATACGGGCTCGTCAGCTGTTACAAGAGGGTGCCATAGGTGAGATCCGTTTCCTAAATGTACTGATTGCCCAAAATTGTATCCATGCTTTTCAGCCAGGCGAAAAATGGCGAGGGGATCCGGTTCTTTCAGGAGGAGGGCATTTTATAGACACTGGAAGCCACATCAACGATATTATGCTCTGGACAACTGGCTTGGAGCCTAAACAGGTTCAAGCATCTCTCAGCAGGGAGGGGATTCTGGTCGATGTGCTAACCGGAGTTGTAGTCAAGTTTACCAGTGGTGCTCTTGGTACACTCGCTTTCACTTCTTTGTCGCCGGCATGGAGAGAGGAGTTTACATTCTACGGAACTGAAGGAGAACTCCGATTCGGAGACTCGGAGCCATTGAGACTACACCGAACCGGCGAGGATATCATCCTTCCGGATGATTCCAAACAAGGCGATACACCACTTCACAATTTTGTAGACTCAATTAGAGGGAAGGCGCAAGTTCAGGCACCCCCTATCTGTGGTCTGCGTGTAGTGCAGCTAACCGAAGCAGTCTATAAAGCAGCCGAGTCTGGAAGAGCCGAAGAGGTGGAATAGTGTCGTTACAGATTAGAGGCATTACAACACAAAATGGTAGGGTAAATCCATTTCCTGAATTGCTGACCTGAATCTTAACTCAACTGCAATAACTTTTAAACTATCCTATTAAACCCGTAAGAGTATTCTAATATGATAAAAATTGGATGTAACTACCTCAGCCTAAAAAACACCTCTATTGAAGAATTCATCAGAATAGTCTACGAACTTAGACTTGACGTTGTGGACTTCCACCAAGACGCCTTTGAATCGAGTGACCCTGTTTATTTAAGCACAATTAAGTCTCTTTGCCTAAAGTACGGCCTGCCCATAGGGTACATTGGGGTTAGCGGCCTATTTCATGGCACCGCCGAGGAGAGGAACGAACAAGCCTCAAGGGCCAAGGACGCAGTTGATTTGGCTGCATTTCTTGGATCTCCTATAATCAGGCTTTTCTGCGCAACAGTACCGGAGAAAAACGCAGATGGAGAAGAAGTATGGCCCGGAATGATTGCGGGGTATCGAGAAGTAGCCGATTACGCTGCTGCCAAAGGGATCTCAATCGGCTTACAGAACCATCCCATAACAGGGAAAACCATGCTGCGAATCCGGGAAGACACCAATCGTAATAATTTCAACTTCATCGTCGATACCGGACAATGGACAGGCTCTCCTGGGGCAGCCCCTAGAGGTGAAACTGATCCCAAACACGACTTCTACGGATACATGGAGGAAACCCTTCCTCACGCAATGTATATCAGAACAAAGTTTTACAGGATCGAAACCGGTAGAGAAGAATGGCTCGACTACGACCGAATCGCCTGTCTCATCAAAAACATCAACTACAACGGTTGCATCTCGATTGTCTATGAAGGAGAAAACGAAGATCGCATTGAACAAGTGCGCCTCGCAGCCTCCTATTTGCGTCAATTACTAAATGGGCATTAAGCAGATATTATTAAATAAGATTTGAGAACTTTTATGTGAAGGGATTTGAAAGGGTAAACCTCTTTACTAGTTGCCCTGATTTTCGAGAAAGAGAATTTGCCCTTTCCGAGAGGTCTACATGAAGTCTTCCGTTAATCTAGATGGACCCCGATGTGCTAATGTCACCGACCTAGCAAGAATACTAGACCTGGCCAACGAGGTTATGCGACTAGGAAAAGGAATGAATCCTACCATTGCGAATGATTATTCTTTCATCTACAATAGAGAAAACGTTGAGAACATCGTGATTGTGAAAGACGGCGACCGAGTTGTTAGCTCAGCAGCCATCTGGACTAATTCAGTTGAAGCAGCGGGAATTAGAAACATCCGAACTGGAGGCATTAACTGCGTAGCAACACTTCCAGGTTATCGAGGATATGGACTCGCTACAAAGGTGCTACAAGCAGCCGTCAAACATATGGAACAGATTGGGTGTCATATTGGACGCCTACGAACCGGCATCAGCAACTGGTATCACCGTCTAGGTTGGGAAAACGCCGGCTTTAGCTGCACATATCGTTTAGTTCATTCGAACATTGTTCTATTTCCCGAGCTACCAGGCGATTTAAAGCTCACATTCGGATCGGAGTTTGATGACAAGACCATCGCCTCCATCGTCCGCCTACGTCAATCTGACCAATTGGGTGGTGTACGCACTCTGGAAATCATGCGCGATCTATTGGCGTCAAACAACGATTCATCCCTAAAGGGTGGAAGCCAGTATTGCTTAGCATTACGGAAGGGGTCACCAGTTGCCTACTGCATTACTAAAGAAGATAAAATCACTGAATGGGGAGGCTCAGTAGAGTTGGTTTCCGGTCTCGTCCGGGCTTGTTTCTACCACAAATTCGGAGCAAGAGAGGGACAGCTCACTCCAGGACATCAGGAAAAAGTTTCTTCTAGTCCTGAGCTAATGTTGGTAGCACCGAAGAATGGACATCCGTTCGCTGATTTCCTGGATTCTGCATTGCTTCCAGTCTCCAGAGATTACTGGGGAATGCTGTATATTATTAATCCCCAAAGCATCCTAGATTCATGCGGACTCTATGACATCTCAGTAACAGAGAGTAACGGCATTTTCACACTCACTCGCAGCAATGAATCGGTAACTGTCAATCGCCAGGAAATTGCTAAATTATTTTTTGGACCCGAACGGATCAGTGATTTTGCTAGTGAAGTTTTGCCATTAACCTTTTGGGAATGGCCCTTGGAAGACGTGTAGAATAGGGACACTGAACAGGTTTTCAGGAATATCTGCTATCCCTAACAGAACAAAAGGGACTCCTAATACGCAGTCGGGCGCTACACCCACAGCCTTCCTGAATTAAAAAATTGGAATTGGTCTCGACTAGGCACAATAACCAAGTTCACCAGAATAGTTTTGCCATAGGCAAGCAGTACTCTCCCTATAGTATGATGGAAAGGGTATCGGTAGCAACTTTCGAGGGGCCCGGAAGGAATCCTGAGATCAGATCCGTTCCTAGGCCGGAAGTTCCTGACAAGGCTGCCCTGATTCAAATAGAAGCCTGTGGAGTTTGCGGCACTGATTTGCACATACTTGCCGGACACTGGCCCGAACCGTTACCATGGCCTTTCACCCTTGGGCATGAACTAGCTGGAATAATTATTGAGATTGGATCAAAACTAAAAACGGATTTTATGGGCTACCCGCTTGACGTTGGCAGCAAAGTTATGCTGCCGCCATTGATGTCCTGCGGTTTGTGCCACTACTGTGTACACTATCCAGAGAATTCCAACCGCTGCCTAAATCCGACCTATTACGGTCGCTACTTACCCTATAAAAAGCCTCCTCACCTTTGGGGAGGCTGGGCAGAAATGGTCTATATCGATTTCAATATGCTTCCGGCCACTAAAATATACTCTCTTCCCGCTGATATGCCGCTAATGCTCGGATCACTCTCTGAACCCCTGACATCCTGCATTCGTGCCCTCAACCGGGCAATCTCGGTTGGTGGATTTAGAGCTGGTGATACCGTAGTAATTCAGGGATCAGGCCCCATAGGCTTACTGAGTCTGGTTGCCGCACAAGAGATGGGAGCAGGCAGTGTGGTGGTAGTGGGCGCCCCAGAGAAACCGCGACTTGAATTGTGCAGAGCCTTTGGCGCTAACGCTACAATTTCGATAGAAGATCATAAGATTCCCGGGGATCGTATCAGTACAATTCGCAACATTATCGGAGGTTACGGAGCAGATTTAGTCCTAGACTGTTCTGGCCATCCTTCTGCGGGCCCTGAAGGCATAGAAATGCTGCGGGACGGAGGCACATACGTTGAAATGGGCCAATTTACTGATGCAGGTTCAATAGAAACCAACTGGCACCGAATTTGTAGTAAAGATATCAACCTTTTAGGCAGTTGGGCATTTACCGCAAACGACATTCCACTGGCCATCAATATGCTTAATCGCGCTCGAGATCGCTACCCTTGGCATCGAATACAAACAAAGTTTCCATTCAACGAAGTTGGCCTTACAAACGCAATAGAATGTGCCAAGTCAATGAAATGTGTTAAAGCGACTATAGTCCCAAACCAGTGAAACGGGAAATGAAGCGGCTGGGACAAGATCGCCTTTTACCATCATATAAATCTAAACCCTGGCGCACACAAAATAAAGTCTAGAGCCAGGTGTTTTCAGATCACGAGAAAAAATCCCTGTACCTTTGGTCGAACTCTTTAGATCCATCATCCACCTCCAGATCTAAGGATATGCCAGGAAGGAAACCAAGAATCTTCCCGTCTAAGAAATCCTGCCGGTAACTGCCATTGGAATAATAAGCCTTCTTCCCATCGGGCCAATTAATAGTATGTATCTGGCGTTTTATTTCCAACTTGAAATCAGACTCAACCCGGAAGTTCTCAATAGCATCTCTATCCACTTCAATCCCAAGACCCGGATCCTCCGGCACTCTTAAGCATCCTCCTTCGACCCTAAATCCCTTAATAAGCGGATTCGAGAAAATATTGATACACGGAATAGCCGGCCAACGGGCGTGGGAGAGAACAGCACCAAGATGTACCGAGAACATAGTAGTCAGTCCGGTTCCAACCATCTGCAACCAGAAAGGCATTTTCACATGTTCCGCTAATGTTCCTTGGCTAATAACGCAGCTAGCCCCTCCACCAATGACAAATCCGTCGCATACTCCTTCCCTGATAGCCGTCATCACCGGTGGATTACCGAAATGCATTGCGATCGGACTTTGAATCTTTCTTCGCAAAAGCGAATTACCATTAACGTCGCTTTGAGGAATTGGTGTTTCAACAATTGCAAGGTTGCTATACTTTTCCTCCAAATTCCGAATCAACGGTGCTGCTTGGTCAACCCCCAAGAGCAACCCATTGAAATCCATATCCAGTTTGAAGTGAGGAGAGACGACTTCACACACCGCTGCCAACTGTTTCTCTGGATCAAACCATGGACGAGCTTTTACCTTCATGCTCGTAAAGCCGTGTTCTTCAGCGGCCTTGGCCTCTTCCGCCCACTCTACTGGAATTCGATCTTGGGTCCACCACGATACCGGACAGGCATCTCGATACTGCACTCCCAATAGTCTATGGCATGGGACACCCATCGCTTTCCCAGCCGCATCAAACAGGGCCATCTGAAGTCCAGCCCCAAGATCATCATCCCACAAAAAGTCAAAAAGATTTTTTCCTTTAATCCGTTTAAACTGATACTCGTCAGACTGCGCCCAGGTATACCGAGTCAGAGTTTCCCCGATTCCTTTCACCCCACAGGATAACGTCACCTCGATGACATCCACCAATGACCAAAAAGGCACACGAACCTCTTTGACTTTTGCACAACGCGGATGAAAGGGAACGTTCAAGACAGTCGATTCGATACTCTTAATTTCGAAATCCTTTGAAGTCATAACGCACCTAAGTATTGGAATTAATAGAAGAGATTCACGATTACTAACTCTAGTTTCTGTTTTTGGAAATCATAAAACAAATGAGGGTAATTTCAATTTAACTACTTAGAATCGGAATTGCAGATCGAATGACGATAGATTAAAATCAGCCAGACCACTAGAACCTATCAATTTTTAAGAATTCAATGGGATGCTTCGTCTCTCCATTCACGGCAAGATCAACCAGAACCTCTCCAATAACTGAAGCAAATTTAAATCCGTGGCCTGAAAAGCCGGCTGCTATTACAACATTTTCGTGCTCCGGATGGAAATCAATGATAAAATTCTCATCAGGAGACATAGTGTATAAACAAGTAGTAAACTTACTTCTCTTTGGGCTTAATTGAGGGAAAAAGTGACCTAAAAACTCAAGCACCGGCTTTTCGTCCTCTTCCCCCAAACACCGGTTTACTTTCAAAGGGTTATCTATCTCGTTACGGGTTAGATTATGCTCCGCTACCTTTAGTCCCCAGTTGTCAGTTACCGGAAATCCGTAGATAAACTTGGACCCGCTTCCGATACCAATGCAGAAACAGGGAAAGACTTCTCGCCTGTAATTCTCAACCCCGGACCCAAGATACCAGAGTGAAACTTTGCGTAAGATCTTAATCTCAATCCCGATATCTAGTAGAGTCCGTACTGACCAAGAACCTGCTGTTAAAATCAATCGGTCCGCTGTCAAATTTCTTCTTTCCGTTTCCACCAATACTTTATTGCCTTCTGATTTCCAAGAAAGTACGGCTTCGCCAGTATAAAGATTTGCGCCATATCTTCGAGCCATCGAAGCATATTGCCTAACACACTCTTCAACCCTAAGTATGCCCCCAAAGGGATCGAAAGTTGCAACCCAATCCTCCGGTAGATGCAACTGAGGATAGAGTTGATCAACCTCCGATGCCTTCATTGCCGTATGGGGTAACTCATGTTTTTGATAGCAGTCTTCAAGTCCCTGGGTTATCTCTGATTCAGGGGAACCAGCCAACAACAAGCCAGTCTGTAAAAGGAGCTTAGATCCTGTCTCTTTTTCAAGTTGCTCCCATAACTCATAAGCCCGATTGAGCAAAGGAATATAACTAGGAAGCTCCATATAAGCTTTCCGAATAATCCGGGTGTCCCCGTGCGATGAGCCACGATCATGGGCAATTTCAAAACGATCAATCCCACAGGCCCGAATTCCGCGTTTAGCCAAATGATAAAGTGTCGAACTCCCCATCCCTCCAACACCAAGGACAATCACGTCATAATGGTTAGCCATTCTTATTCTTCGAATCCCAAATCCAGTTTGTTCTAATGAACGCCCCCCAGCTACAATCTCTGTTTAGAAACGGTAATTTCACATAACATGCCGACTTCATCGAAAGAAAAATGAAGAATAACAGAAAGATATAGTTATTAGAATTCGAAGCATTATTAACTGGTACACTGAAAACAGTTGTTTAGCCAAACATGGCAAAGCCGGATTATGGTTTATCAGTGATCCTAGCCATATCGAAACTGAGAGATGTTTATTACTACTTGATAGAAGGTGCTGGAACCCCTTCTATGATAACGTTAACACAAGAAGGCAATCCCGATGAAAAGGCTCGTCGGATCGCAGGTGTAAGTTCGTCATAATTCTGAACAAACTCTCCGTGCCCCCCCATAGCTTCGACGATCTGGTCATAGCGTAAATGTTGGAGGTCGCAGCCAATTGTTCGGTCTTCTCCATAGTTTTTTATCTGCAATTGGTGTTCGGCATTCCAGCGAGCATCGTTCCCAACCAAAACGATTACAGGAAGATCATAACGCAGCGCGGTATCAAAATCCATGGCGTGATATCCGAAAGTACCGTCGCCTTGAAAGACAAAAACCGAACGGTCAGGGTAATGAAGCTTGGCCGATAACCCTAACCCAATCGAACTGCCGATGGAACCTGAAGGACCATTAATCAGCCGATAATCTGTCTCCAGTCCAGCTTGTACCCACTGCCCAAACTCTCCTCCGTCACTCACTAAGATCGCTCCTTCATCCAGATAAGGTTGAACCGCTCGACAGATCGACAGAGGATGAATAGGATGATTCTCTGCTAAATCAAACCATTCTGAAGGTCTAGATTCGCGCTTTGCAACCACTTCTGCAAACCAGGAATTTCGTGATAATTCAATTTTGCCAGCCACCGCACAGAGTTGTTGTAACGCTGTAAATGGATCCGCCCTTATCTTCAACACAACCCTATCTCTCTTCCTCAACTCTTCCTCATCCGCATCAATTTGCACAAAATGACATTTATTATTGAAAAAAGGCGATTGCCCGAACTTAAGGGTGAAGTCCAATTTTTTGCCAACTAGTAAAACTACATCTGCATGAAAAAGACAGTTCCCCGCACGGCGTAGCCAAGGATCGTCCACACCTCGTGGACTCTCCAATGGAAGAGCGGGTATCCCCGTGATCGCCGAAAAAGTTTTAACTGTTTTCCATCGATGAGATCGTCCCATTGCCGGACCAGCCAAGATAAGGGGATTCTTTGCTGTACTAAGCGTTCTCAGGATTTGTTCAATTTGGTTTTCGGTTAAATCGGGAAGTTCGGTTAAGCCGGGAAGCATTTTACCTTCAAACTTGATGTCTGTTTCTCCTGGAAATGTTGCTTCAGTAAGATCTACGGGTAAACTAAGGAACACGGGCCCGGGCCGTCCTCCCGTAGCAATGTCAAAGGCCCGATCAATTGAGACTCCAATCTGCATCGGATCCTCAACAGACCATGCCGCCTTACAAACCGGCTTAACAATGGCCACCTGATCCATCTCCTGGAATGCCCCCTTACCTACCTGAGCTCTTGGACTGCTTCCGCTCAACAGCAATAAAGGCGACTCAGCCATCATGGCAACGTAGAGAGCGGAAACCGCATTACAATGTCCTGGCCCTGCAGTGAGAAGGGCTACACCGGGTTCCTGAGAGAGACGGCCCCATCCATCGGCCATGTGTACTGCAGTTGCTTCGTGACGTGTGTGGATGATCTCAATCTCACGTCCAATACAGGCATTATAAAGGGAGAGAATCTGGTTTCCGGAAAGAGAGAAAAGGTGTCTGACACCTTTCGATATGAGGGATTCAACTAGGACATTCGCACAGGGCTCGGACATCGTCCCAAATTAAATTCGACTATCCCGGATCTTCAAGAACTTAGTCACACATAATCAATTGAAAGATAACGGTATTCTACCGAACTGGTACTCTTCGTTCGCTTATCTAACGTGTTAGATAAATTATTAAATAACATGCATTCCAATTATCTCATGGCCTAATTTTATTTCCGGAACACCGAGTACGCTAATTGCATTGATGGGATCTGCCAATTCTGTACAGGCGATTCTGATTCACTCTCAGTGACAAAAAACCCCACCTTTTCGAAGGCAAAACGTTTCTCCTTATCTTCCATTGCGACAAGAGTCCGAACTCGATCAACACCTTGATCTCTACCCCAAGAGAAGGCCGCTTCAATTAGTTCACTCCAAATTGCCTGACTGCGCCGAAAAGTGAAACCATCAACCCAGCAAACGCCATATTTATCGACTTTAGCAGTTGAAAGTCCGACCAGACATCCCTTCAGCGTACGAGCCTCGAAAAAACAACCTTTTCCTCCCTTAATTAAGGTTTCGTAGCGCGGATAGAGCCCCATACACGATCTCTGAACCTTGTAGCGGGTCGAAAATAATCCAACATTAAAGTCGAGTACAAGCCAATCGTGCGGTGCCAAGATCAGAGGAATCATTGGTACCCGAGCGGCGCAAGAACCAAGTGTCACATAAGCCGAACCTCTTTGAGAGGTATAATTCATGAAGAATTCTCCAGGAGAGCATTTTCCCGTTGAAAGCATCATCACATTAGCGCCATCTAATTTGCGCCAACCAAGACGATGATAAACACGCGATGCCTCAGGGCTTTCAGTCCCCAAAAAAAGGGCCTCGCCTCCAAGGTTAACAAAATCATCGCGAGCACGCACACAAACGGCAGAAGCAATGCCTTGGCGCCGGAAACGTGGAACGGTAACGACCTCTCCTATCCCACCGAGAGAAAACTGAGAACAAGAAATCGTTAGATGGCAAGTGCCTAAGATTTCACCCTCTCTCCTTAAAAAATATATTATATCCCGATTCTGACAAATTTCCCCGCCATCCATCATATTTTCGAACCCTTGATAACTCGAAGCAAAAGTTCTTTCCCAGAGATCAAATAGCTTAGATTTCAGTTCTTCGGAAATGGGGGGGGCAAGTTGCTCGATCTCTATCATTGCAAACTAAGTTACAACTCCTAAAAATAAGGGGAGAATTTATGTCAATTCAAACCTCTTTATTAGCTCAGGACAGGAAGCACCTCCTCCATCCCCTTCATCATCCAGAAACCCACAAGTCTCCTCTAATCATCAGTTCTGGTGATGGCATATTGCTTCGGACCGTTGAAGGACAGGAATATATTGATGGGCTCGCCGGTCTTTGGAATGTACTTATAGGGCACGGGAATGAGGAGCTTGCACGTGTAGCCCAGATTCAGATGGAAACGATAGCTTACTGTTCCAACTACACGGGCTCGGCCAACATCCCAGCCATTGAACTTTCTGAGAAATTAGCCGGCTTTGCCTATCCAAATCTCAGCACTACCTACTTTGCATCAGGAGGAGCAGAAGCAAATGAAAGCGCCTTCAAAACTGTTCGCTATTACTGGAAGCGAAAAGGTAAACCAAAGAAGGTTAAAATCATAGCCAGAATGGATGCCTACCACGGAGTAACATTGGGAGCAATGAGCGCAACCGGGATACCTGCATATTGGCATATGTTCGAACCTCGTTTGCCTAATTTTCTCCACATCCCGTCGCCTAATCCATTTAGATATCAGGGTGATTTACAAACAAACGAGACAGTTGGGATGGCAGCTGCTCGGGCACTAGAAGAAGTCATATTAAGAGAGGAGCCCGATACTGTGGGTGGGCTTATTGCGGAACCAGTTCAAGGGGCAGGTGGAGTGATAGTACCTCCGGACGATTATTTCCCTCGAGTTCGCGAAGTTTGTGACCGCTATAATATCCTACTAATTGCTGACGAGGTTATCACTGGATTCGGACGCACGGGAGAATGGTTTGCTCTGAAACATTGGGGAATTCAACCGGATATAATGACTTTCGCAAAAGGTATCACAAGCGGATATCTCCCTCTTAGTGGAATCCAAATTTCTGACGACATATATGAGGTCATTGTCAAGGCACCGCCAGAACAGACGTGGATGCACGCTAACACTTACTCCGGTCATCCAGCCTGTTGCGCGGTAGCAATCAAAAATCTGGAAATCCTGGAATGCCAAAAGTTAGTGCAACGTGCGAAAGAAAGAGGCCGACAGATGCTCTCAAGACTAACCACACTTAAAGAGTTCACCTGCGTCGGTGATGTCCGTGGCCTCGGGCTCATGTGCGCAGTAGAATTCGTGTCTGATCGTGACACAAAAGAACCAGCTGGCATAGGTGAGAAAGTAAGAAATGCCTGTATTGATCGCGGACTCTTTACTCGGATAAAAGGTGATATTCTAATGCTGGCTCCTCCTCTAATTATAACAGAAGAAGACGTTGACAAAATAGTTCAAATATTGCGCGAGTCGATTGACTCAGTAGCATTATAACCGAGAAGCGAAAATGTTTTCATGGCCATTACAAAACGTGTGAGTACTGATCTTCAGGAAACAGGACCCGTCCAGCATTCTTACCAGAAAGCAAATCGTAAAATTCCCTCTTTGACTCAATAGAAACTCGAATTGAACCGCCCGTAAAATCTCACAGATTTAGTAGATTATCAGTAATATCCACCAATCTTTTTCTATTCGAAACGGCTATCAAGCTCAACCTAAAGGACACTCAACTCTTGCTGCAGTTCCAATAGTCCTTCATCCAGGATGCCAACGATTTCTTCCACCTGATCACGAGTAATACTAAAAGGAGGCGCAAGACGAATGTCATCGCCACTCTTCCATTCCGGGGCCGAACCTACTACTATACAGGAAAGCCCTTTATGCATCAGGGATTTATGCAAGCGTCTTGATACTTCAAAAGCTGCAGGAAACGGCTCCTTCGTAGTCCGGTCTTTGACTAACTCAAGACAGAAAAGCAATCCCTTGCCTCGAATTTCTCCGACAATCGGATGGCTTTTTAGTAATTCTGCTCGCTCAAATAAATAACCACTGATCTTAGAGACGTGTTCGACCAAATGCTCTTCCTCAATGATATCTAACACTTCAAGCCCGGCCCGAGCGGAAACAGGATTGTTAACGTACGTAAAAATGTGTGGGAAAGAACTACAAGTTTCTTTCAAAGCTTCGTTTATCTTTGATCGGAAAAGCACACCTCCAAGAGGAGAGTATCCACCACTCGCCCCTTTTCCAAAGACAATTAAATCCGGAATTACATCCCAGTGTTCTATGGCAAAAAACTTGCCTGTTCTTCCAAATCCGCTGATGACTTCATCCATGATTAAGAGAACATCGTATTTGTCACAAATCTCTCTAATTCGCGGGAAATAATCGGGAGGCGGAGCCAAAGCACCAACTCCAGCCATACCTACGGGTTCGCTGATAAAAGCAGCAACATTCTCCGGCCCAGTCTCTAAAATAGTCCTCTCTAGTTCGTCAGCACAAGATAGATTACATTCTCCTAGGCAACCTTGATATTTGCATCGATACGGGTAGCAGGTCTCTATATGGGGGAAAGGCAACAACCACGAATCAAAATTCCGCCGCAACCAAGGCATACCGGTAAGAGATAATGCACCAATAGTACCGCCGTGATAGCTCCTCCAGCGAGCGATGACTTTCTGTTTGTTTGGATTTCCACGCTGCTGATGATACACCCGGACCATTTTAAGAGAGCTCTCAATTCCTTCGGAACCACCTGAGACAAAATAAACATGGTTCAGGTCCCCCGGGGCGATAGAGGCGATACGCTCCGCCAGCTCGATTGCAGGCTGATTAGCGAAATTGGTAGAGAAAACATAAGCGAGGGTATCCGCTTGTTCAGCCATCGCTTCGACAATACGACGCCGGCTGTGGCCAAGAGTAACATTAGTCGCTCCCGCACCACCGTCAATATAGCGCTTGCCTGAGTCATCAAACAGATAAATTCCTTCACCTCGGACAATGACGGGATACTCGTATGCTGGATCGCGATGAAAGAGGGCGGATTTGGCTTCACTCATTCTTACATTACCTAGCTTCTCTTTTTGTTTATCAGACCCATGTCTTATTCGGCAGTATTTCAGGTCCTTGTTTGATGCCATGCTCAACACCTCTAGTCAAGACAGCTGAATATTACATGAAATCGCTGATAAGCATCCAATGTACACTCATCAAATTTCTGACCCGCACACAGCGTATTCAATCTAAAATGTCATATGGTCCGACCTTTCTCCCAATCCTAGTCCCAAAACACAGCAATATCCGTCCATGGTAACCGTTGGCTAGAGCTTGACAAGAGGATGCCTCGTAGAAGGATCTGGGATGGAACACCACAACCTGATATCTTCATTCTATCAGTAAGGCGGGATGGGTAATCGGCAACTCAAAAGGGAACAATCCCATTCGTGATCTTGCCTCTTAATTGCGCTCCGGAATCTTGGACTTAAAATGAATCGTGAAGTCGATCTGGTCACCAGATTTTCCCTTTAACCCTAGTAAGTTTCCATTCTTCTACGGATGGTGGATCGCTTTGGTAGGGACAATAGGTGCCGTAGCAACCATGCCCGGACAGACAGGAGGAGTCAGCGTATTTACTGATATAATTATTAAGGAACTAGAACTAACACGCCTTCAAGTCAGTTCTGCTTACTTGGTTGGAACCGCGGCAAGCGGCTTTCTTCTTCCCTGGGGTGGAATTTTATTCGACCAATTCGGTGCTCGCCGGTCAGCAGCATTTTCCACATTAGGACTTGGGATTGCAGCTATCTTTTTCAGCCAGATTGACCGTGTAGCCTATGGAATCAGGCATCTGGCTAAATCTGAAGAAGGATGGTTAATAGAATTTTCAGTAATATGCTGCTGTTTCTTCCTTCTTCGGTATTTTGGCCAAGGAATGCTATCTCTCTCTAGTCGGAATATGATAGCACTCTGGTTTGATAGATTTCGAGGTATGATTCTTTCAATATCGGGAGTTATTGGGGTTATCGCATTCGCACTAGGTCCAAAGATTCTTAATTACGGCATTCAAAATATTGGTTGGCGGGGGACGTGGATTACTGTCGGAATCATTCTTTTTCTATTCTCCGTTTTTATCGTTTGGATCTTCTATCGAAACAGTCCAGAGGAATGTGGATTGGTTATGGATGGTTCATTGAACGCGCATATAAAAGATAGACCGACAAATCCAGATAGGATTTTTGTGAAAGAGTTTAACAAACATGAGGCTCTTTCTACTTATTCATTTTGGATTTTCACACTTTCCCTCTCATGGGGTAGCCTCTATGGTACGGGCTATATATTTCACATCGTTTCAATAGGAGACGAACTTGGATTGCCCCGAGGAGAGATCCTTGATTTTCTCATTCAGTCTTCTCTTATAGCGGTAATAACGATGCTCATAACAGGTTGGATAAGTAATTACATCCGTCTGAAATACATCCTACTATTCGTCAGCATAGCCTCGGTCTTTTGGCCATTAGGAGTTTTACTGATGCCTACAATTCTTGGTCGTGTCCTCATCGTCAGTGGATTAGGCATGCTCTTTGGCGGATCTGCAATACTCAGCACTCTAGTTTGGCCCCGATTCTTTGGGCGTCTTCATCTCGGTGCAATCAGTGGGGTTGCTATAAAATGGAGTGTCCTTGGGAGCGCACTTGGCCCACTCTGTTTTGCAATTTCGCGTTCGGTTGGAGGCAACTATCGATTAATAAGCGCAGTTTCTATCGGCGTGGGGCTAATACTAGTGGTAGGAACATTGTTCGCCGACAATCCGCAAAGGAAATTATCCATCTCCAGATAGTTATATAACCGAGAGGTTTGGCCTGTGTTCCGTCCAAGGTCGAGCTTTCTCGAAAGCCGCAGAGACGGCAATCACAGTTTTCTCGTCACACATTGGACCGATAATGTGAAGACCGATAGGCAAACCACCGGCAGAGAATCCACAAGGGATACTTGCGGCAGGGTTCCCGGTCAGGTTAAATAGGGGTGTGAAAGGAATAAAACCCCACCGTCGATTCGTAACCACACAACCTCCAATCTTAGAAGGTGGTTCGTTAATAGGAAATGCGGGCACCGCTGTAACTGGAGTAAGAAGCACATTGTAACGGTCGAAGAAATTCTGAGTGTAATTCCGACACCTACCGATTAAATTAAGGGCGCTGATATATCGAGTGGTGGAGCATGCACGTCCATTCTCCAAGTTCTCCCGGAAGTAATCTGTCAACTGTGCTGCTTTATCTGGGTTCTTAAGAAGGTTTCCGTATGCGGCATACCCCCGAACACAAAAATAATCGAGAAATCCAGACATGACATCCTCGTTATCTTTGGGTCGAAAATCCACCTCTTCGACTTCTGCTCCGAGCTCAGAGAAAACTTCTGCCGCTTTAAGAACCGAATTCGCAACTTCGGAATCAACCACAGCGCCGCCTAAAGTCAGGCTAAGACCCATCTTTATATTACGAACCCCACTCCCCAGTGCCGTCGTAAAATCAGGCGGTTCCTCATTTATCGTTGTATATTCTGCATCCGGGGAAGGACCGGACAATACATTAAGTAAAACGGCCGAATCGAGAACTGTCCCTGTCATCGGGCCAACCGAAGAATTATTAACCGGATGCCAAGAATGCTCGCTCGTTATGCGACGTGGCACCCTCCCCTGGGTAGCCTTTATACCGTAAATACCACTGAATGCACACGGAATACGAATCGAACCCCCACCATCGCTTCCTTGGGCTATCGATGTCATCCCGGCCGCCACAGAAACTGCCGCACCGCCACTAGAACCTCCAGGTGTATGTTTTAAATTCCATGGATTCCGTGAAGGACCAAATACGGTATTCTCAGTTGTACCAGCATGGCCAAACTCTGGTGTGTTCGTCTTGCCGATAATAATGCCACCAGCACTACGAATTCTTTCCACACAAAGAGCGTCGGTATCGGATATCTCATCAGCAGGAACCGATCCGTGTGTTAAGCGTACCCCCGCTACTCCTTCTAAATCCTTGATCGGAACGGGAATCCCATGAAGGGGGCCTAGCTTATCACCCCGCATTACCGCTGTTTCCGCCACTCGAGCTGCCTCAATTGCCTCATCCCCAATAACCGTAATATAACTGCCCAGTTTACTGTTATCTGCATCAATTCTACGCAACGTCGCCTCTACTAATTCTACCGGTGAGAGTTCTTTATCACCGATCATTCGTCGGAGTTCGTAAGCGGGTGTATAACCAGGGAAAGTTGCATCAAACATACTTTCAATTCATGGCAGAAAAATCGAAGTCCGTCGATTTTTTTGTCACAGCATTAACCAGTTAAAACCGGTGATAGCCTTGATCAAGGATAGGTCCTAATCTCAATAGGACCCTCAGACCCGAAACCACAGATAATGTGGTCTACACCCTCACGGGACCCGATGTTAAACCGACCCTCCGCAAGAATCTAAACCTTCGTTGTAGGATTGTGGTCCAAAAAATTCAAGCCACAGTAATTGGGCTTTTCTCCATTCTCTGAACGCAAGTGGCGCCAACGACCAGCACGAACATCCTCACCATCAAATACTGCTGTTGTGCAAGAAGAACAGCCTATGCTCTCATACCCCTTAGCATAAAGTTTGTTGATCGGAACTTTATGCTCACTAATGTAGGCATCAACCTCATTGAAACTCCAGTCGAAGAGCGGATGAAACACTTTGCAATCGAGCCTTGGATCTAAGCTAACAAAATTAATTTTCCCGCGACTTCTGCCTTCCTCCCGCATTACTCCATTTATCATTGCCTGAAACTTGAATGTCTCCTTGGCCTTCATGAGAGGCTGTTCTTTGCGCAGAGAACAGCAAAGCGGCTGCCCATCGATATATTGGCTTAGTTCAATACCATATTTTTCCAATTGCTCTTCTGGACTTAATTCTGGTTTTACTGAATCGATATTCAGACCAAACCGCTCGATGAATAAATCTCTTATTTCCAACGTTTCTGGGAAGTGAAATTGTGTGTCGATAAAAACAATTCGTATTGAAGCCTTAAGTCGGGAAATCATATGCATGATTACACCGGATGTTTTCTGCATGCTGGAAAGATGAATAGCCTCCGAACCATAGGTTTCATGAATTAGCTTCACCCTATCTAATGTTTCAATCGACTTAACACAGTCTAATTTACTACTTTTGGTTTTAAAACTTTTCATTACTTGAAACTTTGAAGTATTCTATTTCTTCTTTTTTGCGCCTCTTTCAGAGACTTTGTTTTCAAAGTTCGTCGAATCCTTTCCTTCGTATGAGGAGTCGGATGAATGGTGTAGTGAATAAACCAGGTCCCATTGTTGTTCCAAAGATGATGAGTCGGATTGCCTGCGTTAATTCGCAATGATGAACATTTATCGTTCATATTTTTATAAAAAAAAGCCCCGGAAGTCCTGCTGGACTTCCGGGGCCTAAATTATTGATAATTAATTGCTTAAATCTTAGTGCCTAATCCATTATCCAGCAGTGCTTTTAAAAGGACAACACATACAGACGCATACCAACCTTATCCCCACAAGAGCGCATCTGACTGAAAGAATCCTCATATCAACATGGATTCACTCTCCTTCCCCCGATAGAAGTCAACTGCTATTCGAATAGAATCGTGTCATAAATAAATCCAATCAATCCCGGATAGCGATTTTGAAAACCGATGAAACCGGAAAAATCCGATAAAGAAAAAGCCGAGGTAAAAAAGGCTCTTTCCTGCTCGCTAATGAGAATCCCTCGCATGGATATCCACACGGTGCGCGAATTGATGCGAGTAGGATTCACAGAGATCCATCAACTTTCTGGACGCTCTCCCGAAGTTATCTTTGAGGAGATTCAGAAATTGGCACCCCGAACTCCCCGAGATCACCTCTTTCACGTCCGAATGGCCGTATACTACTCTGAGACTGAGAATCCTAATCCTGAACTTCTCCACCCATGGGCCTGGAAGGATTGACAATTCCCAGTTCTAATTTTCCCAATTCATCCCATATCCTCTATGTTCAAAGACTTCGATATTCCCCGAGAAGTTCCAGTAATGACACTGCCTGATACGGTCTTCTTCCCGCATGTAATCATGCCACTCCTAATCTTTGAACCCCGGTATCGGAAAATGATTTTTGATGTTCTGGGCAGTAACTGCCTCTTTGCTGTAGCTGGATTGGATAAAAAGGCGGCCGCATCTGAACCCACATCGGAACCACTCTATCAGACCGCGTCACTCGGACTTGTACGTGCGTGCTATAGCAATAAAGACGGGACCTCGAAGCTCTTTCTTCAAGGACTGTGTCGTATTAAGATTGACCGAATAGTTCAGGAAAATCCATACCGACTTATCGCCATCACTCCGGTACAAAATCACTATCAGAAAAACGATAACCATCTCGATCCATACCGGCAAAAACTGTTGGAATTACTGGAGGAACTAGGGAGGCTGGGTAACGAATTTTCATTGCAGCTATTGAAATCACTCGAAGTGGTAAAAAACCCTGAAGTTTTCATCGATCTTGCAGCCGATTCCTTCCAAATTGACCCTATTGATAAACAGAGGATTCTTGAGACCTTCGATACCAAAGCGAGGTATCAATTTTTGATTTCCAAAATAGAGTGTATCCGGACGAAGAAAAAAAATGAGGATTTCCTCGGGGAAATCTAGTCTCTTCTCAACTAGGATTCTCTCCGCATCGACTTAAAATATTTTAAGTCTGTAACTCTTCCCGCACATAATTAAAGTTCACGGAAACAACTCCGCAGAGTTTTCCTAAACTGGAAAGCTGCAACCAAAGCCACCCCCTCCAAGAATATCCGAAATTACCTCTACTCACGAAATTCTTGAGCTTGTAGATAGGGATTAGAGGAGATCCTATCATATCACCCCGTCTCATGAGAACTATCAAGGTGAGCAAGAAGTTGATTCTGGTTAATTTTGCGATAGAAGCATCCAAATCGATATCTACCATCTGCATCCTGCGTATGACAGGCACCTTCGCCAACCATACGAACTCTGTAGAGCAGTGAATTCTGTTCACAATTTATCCTGATTTCATCAACAATAAGAAAGTTCCCACTGCTTTTCCCTTTAACCCAGAGTTCGTTCCTAGAACTGCTCCAGAAAGTCGCCTTTTTTGTTTTAAAAGTTGCCTCCAAAGCAACTTTATTGACGTATCCAACAAGCAGTACCGCACCACTTTCTACTTCTTGGACAACCGTCGGCAAAAGCGCTTGTCCATTCGCCACAACGCTCTCCAGCTTTCCGAAATCGATTGCCAAACTTTTTCCTTCTTCCAGTTCTCTAGACATCATCACCTAATACTCCTTTCTTTTTCATTCTCTAATAACTTTAACAACTGGACAATTAACCCGTCTGGTATTTCGTTTTCTAGTACCCACCGTGAATAGTCCTCAGAAATAGAAAAGAATAGGATGCATGATATCGAGGAAAACTTTGGCCACTTTAGAGAATATGGTGTTTAAACCAATGTCATCCAAAGCTGCTGACTGAGTAATCCTGCCTCTAGATACAATCTCGTAGAACCAAAAGTTGGCGTAATTAACAAACAGCATGCTAACTAGAAAGATCCAAGACCACTTACTTTTAATACCTATACCGCATTTTTTAAAATGTCCGATCCCCTGATACCCTCTGAACCAGGCTGACACACTGATCTGCTAAGCCATGGTCCAGACCAACCGATCCATAAAATCAGCATTCTACGTCACTATCAGCAAGAAACAGGCTTAAATCCTCAAACTCTAAGTGGCCGATTTCCCAGGCGAACCTCTCATAACCTTTAGCTCAGCCTCCACTAACCTTTCAGCCATCTCCACAAATCCCACCTTCTGTTCCCACCCAAGCCTATCGCGAGCCTTACTAGGATTTCCCTTCTGAGGATGAAGTTCAACCCGACGAGCCAGACTTGCATCGAAATCAACGTGTGCTTCCCAGTTGAGATCAACTACTCTAAAGCAAGCATCGACAAGTTCCTGAACAGAATGTGATTCACCAGTTGCAAACACGTAATCTTCGATTTCATCCTCTTGCAACATCTGCCAAATTCCATAAACAAAATCTGGAGCCCAGCCCCAGTCTCTTTTTGCATCGAGATTTCCCAGCTGCAATCGATCCAGGATTCCCGTCTTTATCGCAGCAACTCCACGTGCAATTTTCTTGGAAACAAACTCAGGACTCCTTCTCGGGGACTCGTGATTAAAAAGGATACCTGATCCACAGGAAATGCCGTAGTTCTCCCGATAGATAGAAACCAATTGCTGGGAATAGGCTTTAGCCGCTCCATAGGGAGTTGCCATCCGAACGGGAGTAGTTTCATCCTGAACTGCTTCGTCCGTCTTCCCGAAAACCTCACAACTAGAAGCAAAAAATAGCCGCGCAGGTTGATCCAGGAAGCGATTTATCTCAAGCAACTGCAAGGTATAGGTAGCGTTGCTATGTAAGGTCTCTTCCGGAAGATCAAAACTCAGTCTTGGGCTGCTTTGGCCAGCCAGATGATAGATTTCATCTGGCTTAACTTTGTTGATAATTGAGCCCATCTGAACACCGTCGAAGCCCTCCATTGTGTGAATGAAGAGACGGTGCCCCACAATTCCATCAATTCCCATCAAGTGAGCCAGATTCCCGGAAGACAATTTCGAAGGATCACGAGTGACCCCATGAACCTCATATTCTTTTCCCAAGAGGAGGTCACAAAGATATGAACCATCTTGTCCCGATATACCTGTTATGAGCGCTTTTTTGGCCATCTAATCAGTCCGTTGTTTTCCCTATTTTGGACTTAATCGGTCCGTGTCCTTTCTTTAATAAACAACACAAAATCAAGGGGCCGCAGTTTTTCAACCGCGGCCCCTCCTCCCAATATGCAAAACACCGACAGCGCAATTATTGGTTAATGAGTAAAAGGAGGTCAAGCAGCAATAGGATAGAGATAACTAAACTACGGATAGACTCTAAGTATTAGGTAACCATTAAGGCAGTCACAGTTTCTCAAATTCCATAGACCCATATTGAAGCAGACTTAAACTAGATAGAATCCTCCCGTGAAACCATAGTCTCTGACCATTATCATTTTAAGAATTGGATACAGGATCCATGGTAATAACAATTGATTTTATACATTGGTGTTGCCTCTTTTAGAAAATAATCATAGATTTGTTATCAGTGACATTAAAGGAATCGATGAAGCTTGGAGGTGAAGGCCTACTCTCCTGGCTCGACCCAAAGAGGGATTATTTTCCCTACGGAAGATGGATCACTCATGATGTCGGGCGCTGGTGGGATGCCATGCTTCGACTCGAGAGTGCAATAGGGTTTTCCATTCCCGCACACATAGAGGGTGCAAGTCTGCGTAATCTACATTGGCTCACCGATAATCCCGACAGCATACTTTTCGTTCCTCCTGGCCTGGACTGGCATCTGATGAGGTTCGAACTTCACAGCCTACGTGAAGGCATTCTAGCATTTAATGCTCTGGTTGAATTCCGTAACAGTCAGTGGGCTCGAGAGAAAGGTCACCAATACCTTATGACGATTGACCGGTGCCTTAAAGAGGATTTCACGTGGGACGTGGATAAGTTTGAATACACGCGACATTTTACCGGTTCCGAATACGAACACCCTATACATGTTCCAGCCAACGCTAATATGGGCCAAAAATTACCGACTCACGGCCGCTGCATAGAAGCTTTGGTTTGGTTTTACAAAGCTACCGGTGACGATCTGGCAATAGAATTAGCCGAACGACTGGCCCGGTTTCATCTCCAATATGCAATTAATCCAGACGGCACTATCCCAGATGAACTTACCGCCGAAGACTCACCTCAGGGGGACCGGCAATCCTATCTATATACTCTATGTGGTCTTCTCCTTTTCGGAACGATGACAGGCCAATCAGAGTACGTAGAGGCAGTGGTGAACGCCTATAAAATAGGCGTTCCCAGCATTGTTAATCAGTCGGGATGGGTAGCCCACGATTTGGGCCGGCTGAATTTTCCGGATAAGATCGGCAATCCCATGGCTAACACCGAATCGACCGGAGCGGCTGCTCGTTTAGCATTATGGATTGCCGAATATACCGGGAAACCGGACTGCTATGATGACGTCGAACGCCTTGTTAGGGCACGGCTTTTCCCAGGGCAGACGACCGAAGTAGACCTCCTATTCGAAAAACCTTCGAATTACCCAAGAAAGAAGGGAGGATGGGGTGAAAATGACTTTCCCCACGCCGGGAAGGGCTGTAATCCCAGCGGAACCGCAGAGATCATCCACACCTTTTGCGCACTCTACCAGCGGATCTACCGACACGACAAAACGGGCCTCGTCATCAATCTCCATTTCGATTACGATGACGAAAACATCCATATCAACTCAGTCCGCAATGAACGCGCGACCCTCACCATCAAACCTCGCATCCATGACAACATCCTGATCCGGATTCCCGGATGGGTCCCTCAGGAAACGATTAAATTTGAAGTTCAGGGCAAGCCCGTAACCCCCACCTTCGTAGGACCCTATGCTTTCCTGGCCAAAACACATATCAGCATTGGGGCTGATATTTCGCTAAATTACGCCCTGCCGTCTAAGCGAACCACTGAAGCCATGCCTGCGGGTGACACATATGAGTTCTCATGGCGCGGAGATGAAATCACTGGGGTAATGCCGAATGATAAACCACTTCCATTCTATCCATCGATGACCAGCTGACTTTCGGTGCTACTACAGCATTGAGCATTCAATGCTAAAATCACGAGGATTCAAAATTGAATATCAATCAATTGCAGTCAAAAGTCATGCGTCTTGAACGGGAACTATCTGACGCGCAACAACGGTTAGCTCAAGCAACTTACAATCCTGAAGACTTCACTGCGAACTTGGTGCAAAGTCGGTCTTATGCTGTTAACCCGAGCTCTGGGACACCGGCCAAAGTGGTAGATCAGTGCGTTGATTCTCTACAACGATACGGGTTTTGTGTTGTCGATAACGCGATTCCTTCCAACCAAGTATCAGTTATTCGCCAGGAAGTTATCCAAGCCCAAACTACGATTAGCCAGAACCTGAAAAAGATAAGGGAACGAGTTGATAATATTGGACTAAATCCATCCAAATTACTAACTGGCACAGATGCGGAACTAAGACCGGTACGTCGAGTTGGGCATCTTCCTAAACCACCGAACGACATTGTGTGGATGCCTCAATATGCTCAGTATCTGGCTCACCCGGTGATTACAGCACTGGCCCGCCAAGTACTGGATGACCATCTGCGAATTGCCCAGTTACACCTACGCATTATCGAGTCCAAACAACCTGATGGAACTCCCGGTGGTTTTGGCAAAGTCCAGTATCGGAGTCGAGACAACCGAGGATGGCATACTGACTGGCCTCACGACCTGTCAGCTTATGGCGGTGACAAACCAGAGCACAACGCTGGCTGTATCCGTCAACCCTTCCCCGACGTCACCATGTGTCTGGTAATGATTTGGTACCTGACTGACGTGGATGAAAACTCAGGAGGAACTTGGGTTGTTCCAGGATCACATCGAGACAAACGTAATCCCAGGGGACCATCTGACAACATCAATGTGGTAGCTCCTATTCCTGGTGAGATGCAAGTCACCGCAACTGCCGGCTCAGTCTACATCCAAGATTCGCGTAGTTGGCACGCCTCGCCCATGCATAACCCTGGTGGACAAGACAGGGTGGCAGTGATTAACCGCTGGTGTCCCTGGTGGTTGTCAGTCGATGACTATGCTCCAGAAAATATCTTCAACACAATTTGCCAACCATTATCCCGAGCTGAGTATGAGTCCTTACCGACTGAGTTACAGCCCTTCATGAAACATCTATGCCCCGAAGTATGGGATACAATTCAGCAACCAGTGCTTGATCGCGCAAAAGCCGCGGCTTTGCGAACCAAATGGGGATTCGACCAGTTGGAAAACCTCTCAGGAAATCTATCTCAGGCTAACGCTCATATTAGGGTGCCGTCACTACCTGATTCACATTAAGATTTAATTTCTGTTTTACGGTCCAAATAACCGCAATATCGTCAGCTTGGCCTAGTAGACAATCTAACGTCAGAAGAAAGGATTTAATATACAAGTATTTGCCGGGATAGCTCAGCTGGTAGAGCGACGCATTCGTAATGCGTAGGTCGTCGGTTCGAATCCGATTCCCGGCTCCACTTTGTCCTTTTAGGTTCTAAAAATTGTTTGAGATTGAATATTTAAATATATATTTCCACCTATTTAGGGCAATAAAACATGAGTTCTTACAGCAGGTTTTAAAGAACGCCCATCCAAATTTTATTCGTCTATTTCTTCTTGCCCCCAAAAGTTACGAGACAGGATGAAATCCAGACAAGATCGGATCAGATGACATTGATCTGGCACGATTGTACTCTTACGCCTTTCGTCGGCATGTAATTGGGGTCTTTAGCGCCACGCGGGTCCTATTGGAAGCCCGTCCAAGATCTATAGACCAAAGTGCGTTGCTTCGAATGCGGGAATGTAAACTGCTCGAGGACCTCGCCAATATGACAATTGAACCCATTCCAGTAGATTTCACCGCCTTGTTGGCAACGTTTCCCACTATGCAAACAATATCAAGAGAGCTGAGGCAGCAATGAATGAAGATGGGTCGTGTTCGCAGGATCAAGAAGTCCTACGAATCAGGAAACGATTTATTAACGTCGTCAACAAGATTCGCAGCTCCAATGGGATCGAGTTGACCCGCGACACCGAGGCTCCTGAACAAGCACCTTTGTTGTGCCTAACCTTGGGATCACTATTGTGCCCTTACCAAAGAGGGCTACGCCTTAGTAATTCCTCCAAACACTCGGCATGGCTATGTTAATGCAAGTGAGAAAACACATCACCTACCTTTTATTTTCGGTAGTTATAAGAGAGGCGGATGGGGTGTATTTTTCGACGTCGAAGCACAACCGATCCAGCTGAAAGCATTACGGAAAGTACCTTTGGACAGCAATCGACTCAACACTCCTATCAGACTGGAAAGCATAATCCGTAACTTCGCCTGCCGGTCATTGTGTAAGCGTAAACGTATCCTCCCAGCGTGTCGTACAGATCGCAATGGGACTGGCGGTCTCGAATTGCATCTCACCCGTGATCCCATAGGTAAACCATATGTCCTTAGGAGCAACCGGTTTTTAGCTGCATCGGTAGTCAGTGGATCCGGCCTTCTCCGGATGGCCGGCCAAAAATGCCCAATCGTCCTTCACGATCACTTTGGAATTCCGGGAGGAACTCCCGCCGAAATCGAAGGAGATGAAAAAGGTCCCTTGGTTTTGATGGACGCAGATCTGGTTCCCTAGATTATTTAATATCCGAGACCTTGACTCACCGCTAATTCCCATACTAATGCTTCCTCTAAGTGTGTGGTTTTTATTTTAATCCGTACCGGTTGTGTCCAGAGTTTACACTGTTACTTCACCAAATGGAAGTGGCCGTACTTCATTGCCGATAGAAATAGCGTCAGACGATTGGCTCATTAAATACGGGCAGGTATTTCTAATCTAAAAGTAGACGCATGGACACCAAAACCTTTCCTTTCCCACTAGGAGTTCAGTTCACACTCTCTTCGGAATGCGACTACCCAGCCTTTCGAAAACGGCTTCGCACGATTAGAGAACTCGGCTACTCAGTCATTGAGCTAAACATCGAAGACCTGGAAACGGCAGACCTTTCTCTTATTAAGGACTGTCTATTGGAAAATGGGCTTCGAATGTCGAATTTCGCAACAGGTGCAACTGCGAAATTGGAAGGACTTTCCCTAACTACGACTGATGACATGGTTCGAAAGGATTCAATCACCCGCACCCGAGAACTGATCGAGGTGGCTGCTTATTTCGATGCAGGGATGATTATTGGGATGCTCAAAGGTGGGCCTTCCGAAGATCCACGTCTATCCCATAAACTCATAGTTGAAAGCTTAAACCAAATTGTCGACGTTGCGGAAGATCTTGGAATCCTCATCCTTCTTGAGGCTATTAATCGCCGAGAAACTGCCATCGCAAATACAATATGGGAGACTGAAGAGATCATCAACGAGGTCGGTAGTAAAGCGGTGACCATACTCCCCGACACCTATCATATTAGTATCGAAGAAAGCTCCATATTCGGTTCTCTTTCCAAATATCTAGATGCCTTTCAGACTATCCATATTTCGGATAACAACCGGAGATTTCCAGGTTTTGGATGCATCGACTTTCTTAGTCTATTCAAGGCACTAATCGATGCTGGCTATAACGGCTATTTGACGCTTGAGGGAAATACTGCACAGGCGTTCGAAATTGATCTCACTATAGCTACTCAGTATCTAGCTAAGACCTTTTTAAAGATTTATGAATAAAGAACTGTCTTTTCGACCTCCACGTAAGCCAAATGTTATATGGGTCTTTGGTGATCAGCATCGAGCCCAAGCACTAAGCCACCGGGGAGATCCCAATGTCTTTACACCCAATATCGACAATCTTTCCAGGACTGGAATGAATTTTGAATGCGCGGTTTCCGGAGCACCTTGGTGCACACCTTTTCGTGGTGCTCTACTCACGGGCAAGTACCCGCACCAAAACGGAGTCATCAGGACACCAAGCCTACTTGACCCAGATATCCCAACAGTCGCCCACTCGTTCAATGACGCTGGATACCACACTGCCTACGTGGGCAAATGGCATCTAGATGGATCTAACCATAGGGAACACTACGTCCCCCCCCATCACAGGGGGAGCTTTAAGTTCTGGATGGGCTACGAGAACAATAATAACCAGCACGAAACCTATGTCTATGGGTCAAAGAACGAGACTCCCCAGCGCTTGCCCAAATATGAAACCGAAGGCCTGACCGACATCCTTTTGGGACATCTAGAAAAGCATGTTGGACAAAGAGAGGACTACGACCCGTTTTTTGCTGTACTCTCGGTCCAACCTCCACACGGACCCTATGTCACACCGATCAACTCGCAACAGGGAAAACATCACATACATCCTTCAAAAATCAAGCTCCGTAATAATGTGCCGGAAATCCCCTCAATGCGGTTTAACGCTTCTATCGATCATGCAGGTTACTATGCTATGATAGAAGATCTTGATCAGAATATTGGACGCATCTGTGAAACTCTTAAGGATTTCAGTATAGACCGCGAAACCTACATTATTTTCTTTTCTGACCACGGGAATTTACTATGGAGCCATGGTCAGACTGGAAAATCATCGCCATGGGAAGAGTCTATTCGCATACCCTTTATCATCAGCAAAGTTGGAGGACCGGAGAATATGTGCTGTGGCCGAACCGACGCCCTGTTGAACCACGTAGACATAGCGCCAACTACTCTTGGACTCTGTGGGATTCCTGTACCGAATGAAATGGCTGGCTACGATTATTCAAGACATTGTATCCCTGAATACGCAACCGAATATCGCGAAAACCCCGATCGCACTGACGAACCGGACTCGGCTTACCTCCAACAAATCGTACGAAAGATGAACCCAAATACTGTTAACAAGGCCTGGCGCGGTGTTTTAATGCGGGACGGTTGGAAATATGTCTGCATTCCCGGTAGCGATTGGCTCCTTTTTGACACTAAAAACGATCCTTACGAGCAGGCCAACCATGTACACAGTACAAACTTCCAAATGCAGAAAGTCCACTGCTATAATAGACTTTCAAGATGGATCAAAGAAACAGGAGACGATTTCGAACTACCGAATATTCGACTTCCTTAGAATAATCAACATGAGATTTATTTGTCGGTGTTTCATTCCGCCCTCAGATCTTGTCCTATAAGATAATTTTCCATTTTTCTGACGATCAAATATCTACCAGGAATGAAATCTAACTACCCTTTCAAAACAAATAAAACAAAACATTAACCAATACGCTCTATCGCGCATAGAAATAACTGCTTAAATGAAAAATAATCAAAAGGTTCATCTCGCTCTTCAGTTGGAGACCGATCTCAAAGAAAAATTGAACGCATTGTTCCAAGTAACAGAAGAAAACCCCGATGCTTCCAAGTCAGAAATATTATCGGCAATCGCAGATGTAGAGGGTATTTTGGGATTTCCAAATCTAAGTATGGACGCGGACTTCTTCGATGCAGCGCCTAATCTTCGTGTCCTCTCCTTAGCCAGTGTTGGCTACGACTTTGTCGATGTGGATGCAGCAACCAAGCGAGGAATCGTCATCTGCAACACACCAGGTGTGTTGACCAATGCCGTTGCCAACCTCACAATCTCGATGATCTTTATTATTACTCGAAAACTGATTGAAAATGAGACCTTCGTCCGCACTGGTGGTTGGGCCCGCGGGAAACCCGCGCCGGCCCTGGGAACGGATATTGAAGGAAAGGTGCTTGGCCTGATCGGTTTCGGACGTATAGGTCAAGAGGTTGCGAGAAGAGCCCAAGCATTGGGTATGAAAACCCTTTGGTACGATGTTTTCGACACCCTCCCCGATGGGGCTCCGAACAGTGATTATCGGAAATTAGACAACCTCCTAGAAGAATCAGACTTCGTTAGCCTCCACACTAACCTCAGTCCATCTGCTCGCCACTTAATCGGTGAAGTTCAATTAGATAAAATGAAAGAAACCGCCTACCTCATCAACACTGCCCGTGGCCCCTTAGTCGATCAATCATCTCTTACTAAAGCATTAAAATCGGGTACGATTGCTGGGGCAGCTCTAGATGTCTTTGAATCCGAGCCAACAGCGGAAAACGAGCCTATTACCCAATTAACAAACGCTTACTGCTTCGCTCATATTGCAAGTGGCACAGAAGAGACCCGCCGCGCCATGCGTGAACTAGCCCTCCAAAATCTAATTGCTGTACTCTCGGGAAATCATCCTCCAGCTCCGGTTAATCCAGAAGTCTTCAAATAATTTGTGACCCCCAGAATACAACCTTCACATCAGAATTGTTGTTAGGATGTTGCTTCCGATCCAGAACCGATCACCTTCAACGATGTAGACTCGTATCCAGACCACGAGTTTAACCAACAACCTTCCCCAAAGTATAGCGCATCTACCCGAAGTAGAAAGACAAACACCCTTAACAGCAATCGTAAGGAGTCATCATCAGCATTTCATCGAGGTCAAGGAACATTCTCCCAAGAAGACTGAAAATATCGTAATCAATCGCGAATTTCAGAAGTGAGCTTCTAACGATCCAGCCACCATAACTGAGACCAGTATTCGCCTCCTTCATTCTTTTGGAGTGCGCCTGGTGTACTGCGTCCATTTCTAACGTAGAAGGTCAATAGTTCAGTTAATTCCCCAACGATTTCAGAATGGTCCGCTGCAATATTATGCTGCTCACCAATATCAGTCTGTAAATCGTAGAGTTGAAGTGGAGAAAGGCCTTCACAATCTGAACCAGGTTTCGGATAACTCCAACCACCCGAACCAGGACACATTTCCAGTTTCCAACGACCTTTACGAATGGCCAGAGAACCGTCTAGAGATGAATGAACAGTTGCTTCCCGCAGCGATCTGTCTAATACCTGGCCGCGCCAGGCGGGTAGATTACTAACACTATCCTCAGCAGCAGTATCTGGTAGGGACTCGCCCATAATATCAGCACAGGTAGCCAATAAATCAACCAGACAAACTGTCTCATCCGAGACCGAACCTGCCTGGATGGTCTTCGGCCAACGAATCAGAAAAGGAATCCGGTGCCCGCCTTCAAAGATATCAGTCTTATACCCGCGAAAGATGTAGCTCGGTTCGTGACCTAACATTTGGAGCTCATCTAACCCTACCTTAAATGAGCAACCATTATCGCTGGTAAAAATGAGGATGGTATTATCGACCAAACCGTTGCGGTCAAGCGCAGTCATAATTTGACCCACTACATCATCGACCTGAAGACAGAAATCACCGTAGGAATTGGTCCCAGATTTTCCCAGAAATTCGTCGGTTGGTATAATCGGGAGATGCGGCGCGGTTAAGGGGAAGTAGAGGAAGAATGGCCCGCCGATTTTAGACTGTTCATCGATATAGCTCACAGCTTTTTGGGTCAGGTTGGACAAAACGTCGCGATGGACAAAACCGGGAGCAATAACCCCGGCCCGGACCTGCTCTTTGCCACTACGTGCGGGTATCTCGCGATTGGGTTGGGCGGAAACCCGGTCATTTTCCACATACACATACGGTTCCACATCCAATGAGGCACTGAGGCCATAAAAATAATCAAACCCTACACTGATCGGGCCATCCTCAATCGGCTGGGTAAAATCAACGTTCTTCCCAGTAAGGCCTTTTTCATCAGTGTCATCATTATGTCTGGCCCAAGACCACCCAAGATGCCACTTGCCAACGCATGCGGTATGGTAGTCGTGTTGTTTGAGAAACGAGGCTACAGTCAACCGTCCCGGTTCTATCAGCGGACCAGAATAGCCCATGGTTACGCCCTGTTTCAAAGCCGATCGCCAGTTGTAGCGTCCGGTCAAAATACTGTACCGTGATGGTGTACACATCGCGGACGAAGCGTGGGTATCACGGCAAGCCATTCCATCGCTAGCCAGACGGTCCAAATGTTTCGTGCGAATCTTAGAGTCGGGATTTAGACAGCTTAAATCACCGTAACCCATATCGTCGGCTAGGATGTAAATGATATTCGGTTTTGAAGTGTTCATGCTGAGCCGAATTTTTGGAATATTGGATCCGTGGCAATGAAATTAAAACTGATGAGAATGGTAGAGCCGATTGGTTCCAGCACCCTCTCTCACGTTGAATGCCCACCTGAAAACTACTTGGTCCCGCAGAAAGTTCAGGCTAGATCAGTGTCTAGATTAATTATGGTTAAAGATCAGCCTATCTATTGTAGATATTTTACTCTTCTGGTAAGATTCAATGTCTTCAGTTGAACCTTATCCCGTTCCTAAAAGAAGTGTTAGCTAAACAGGCCAAATAATATGATACTAAAAATTTTTAGTTAAAAATGGCTGCCCGGCCAGGACTCGAACCTGGACTAACTGGGCCAGAACCAGTCGTGCTACCATTACACCACCAGGCAGTAGAATTCCGGTAAGGAACCTCATCGTCTAAAGAGCCTGTAACGAAATCAAAGCTTCAGGCTCGCCAATACGATAATTCTCAAGATTTGACGTCAAACAAATGAATAACTTAGAACCGAATGACAATTCTCAATTTCTGTGAAAATCGATTGGCAGAGTCTCATTTAGTTACAGGAATCAGGAATTGATTTGATCGAAGAAAAAGCTGTATGTGTTTAGTGGATTGATGGATTCTCAAAAAGATTGAATGTAGTATATCGATGTCGAAAAATACTATCGAATTGCAGACCATTTACCCAAAGGGAACAGCCGGAGCCTATGGTACACCTTCTTTCTACTTGCATCAAATCCAGTCCGTTGCGTTTTTTTTAATTTGAAGGTTTATGAAATCTTCAAGCGATAACCAGGCAAGAAACATGTCTCAGAGACTGACAGGAATGTCACGTGGAAAGTTAAGTGATGGGAACCGTCAGCCAGTAATTAGCCGCAGTTTAATGGGGTTTGTTACAGCATTTCTTCTAACACTCGTCGCATGCACAACAACCCCTGAAAGCGAAGACAAGGGTGTTGAAGGGGTTTCTGAGACGAGCAGTTCACAGACACTATTTAGATTGGGGTTGGCACATGCTAACGGAGATGGAGTTGGTTTGAATTACAGTCGCGCAGCTCAATTTTACCAACGTGCTGCCGACGAAGGCCACACTCAGGCACAATATCAGTTAGCTCTACTCTACAGTTCTGGACTAGGGGTTCGACAGGATGTTGGGGAGTCAGTGAAATGGCTTCGGGCGGCTTCCAACCAGAATCATGTTCTTGCGCAATATACCTTGGGTTCAATCTACCTTAAAGGGGTCGGCGTGAAGCGTGATCTTGTTGAATCACATCGATGGTATGGTGCGGCAGCTCGTCAAGGGTTCGCTGATGCGCAGTTTGTATTAGGAATTATGGCGGCTGAAGGGCAAGGAATAGAGGCAAATCCCAAGTTAGCTTTCGAATGGCTGCGCCAAGCTGCAAGACAGGAACATATTCCTGCCCAAAATTACATAGGAGCGATCTTTTACAATGGTTACGGGGTAGAACAAGATTTTCAGAAAGCTCGAGAGTGGTATCTCAGGGCAGCAGACCAGGGAGATCTCCGGGCAAATTTTCTACTTGGGTTAATGTCCACCTTAGGCCAAGGGGTAAAACAAGATTTCGAAGCAGCCCTAGGCTGGTTCCGCAAAGGAGCAGAACTGGGAGATCCCAATTCACAACTCAAGGTAGGAGAGTTCTACGGGGCTGGGACCGGGGTCGCCCAAGATCCAGCGGAAGCGGCTCTTTGGTATGAAAAAGCAGCTGAGAGCGGACATGCCGATGCGCAATATAAGTTGGGGGTGGCTTACTCTACCGGGCAGGGAGTGACAAAGGTAAAAGAGGAGGCATACAAGTGGTTCCTCTACGCGGGAGAGCAAGGACATGCGGCTGCCCAAACCAGTGTGGGGCGATGCTTTGAAAGTGGCTTTGGCATAAACTTAGATCTGGGAGAAGCGGCAAAATGGTATCGTCAATCTGCTGAACAAGGATACGCACCAGCTCAATTCTACCTAGCCAACTTGTATGTTTCCGGGCAAGGCGTACCCAAAGATCATGCTGAAGCAGTTCGTTTATTCACCCTAGCTGCAGAGCAGAACCACGTCCTGGCTCAATTAAATCTTGCGGCAGCCTACGAGGAGGGAACAGGTGTGGAAAGAGATTACGAAGAAGCCCTTCGTCTGTACAAATTGGCTGCAGAAAATCCCAGTCCGCTAACAGAGACCGAATTAGGGCGGGCCTTTCTTCGAGGAGCAGATCCAAGGGAATCAGATCCAGAAAAAGCTCAGCAGCATTTTGATCGGGCACTTTCAATGAATCCTACATATATTCCTGCACTCTTTAGCCGAGGACTCGCAAAACAACAATTAGGAGAGCTAGAAGCAGCCTTGGCTGACTTCCATAGTATTCTCGCGGTGGATCCTAAATCAATGGTTGGGTTGATGGCTCAAGGAAATCTGAAATTGCGAATGGATGACATAGAGAATGCGATTGAGGATTTCACTGAAGTGATTCAGCTATATCCCAATCAGGGAGCCGCCTTCCGGCAGCGAGGTTGGGCTTTAGAAAGGCTGGGATACGTGGAAAGAGCAATATCCGACTTTTCCAAAGTGATCGAAATTGATCCAAACGCCGCTGATGCCTTTGTGACACGAGCAAAACTGAAAGTTAAACAAGGAACCTTAGAGAGTGCATTGAAAGATCTCGATGAAGCGATATCCCTATCTCCTGATGATTACACAGCCTATCTCGAAAGAGGATTCTATAGTTACGTTTCGGGAACTCTAGAAACCGCCTTTAATGATCTCCAAAAAGCTCTGGAACTTGACCTGGAACCGGAGGGGAGGGACTACATCAGCCTTTGGCTGTGGATGACACTAACTCAAATGGGCGACTCATCCAAAGCAGATAAAATATTGAGTGAACACGTCAAAGCTAGAAATCCTGAAAATGGTGAAGAGTGGTATCTGCACCTGGCCGCCTTCCTTCTCGATTCCATTGATGAAACGCGTCTTTTAGATCTAGCTCGCTCCTCACAACCCGAAAAACAAACCGAGTATCTTTGCGAGGCCTATTTCTACACTGGGAATAAGCGTCTACTGAATGGCGATATGGGAGGTGCTCTAAAGATGCTAGAACTGTGCTTGGGAACGAGAGTTAATCGATTCTACGAGTATTCTGGAGCAAAGGTACAGCTCGAACGATTTTCTCCACAATTATCCCCCCACCCCGTCCAAGGTAATTCCAATGACCACGGGGGGACTTCTTTTCCTCCTTAAGAAAGGCGTTAGTACAAAAGCAAAAAGGCCACTGATTTTTTCCGGAAAGATTAATTCAAATATATTCGATTGAGAGGCACTCATCAATAAGTACGTTCTACCATCCATAGGACTTCCAGAAATACAGAATGTTCGGCTCTAGAATCAGACAATATCCCCTAAAATTCAAACAAATCCCTTCCAAGATCAAACGTGAATCTGATGAACATAGATTGCACAAAGAGAAACCCTTCTCCCACTCACCTATTAACCTAAATGAAACCTTGCCTATTAGAATTTGTCGGCTTTAAAGGATGCCCTTTGGTCATTTCCATGCTTATCGGAACTACGTTCTGGGAATCTTGTGAATACGATCAGCCCCGGAAACCTTATTTGATAGCGCTTACATGATCAGGAATAAGTCTGTAGAGATATGCAAACTACAATTAGCGAAATAAACGAACGCGTTAAGGAAACCTCGGTTTGGATCAACCTTATAAAAACCGAGATTGGCCGAGTCATCGTCGGACAACAATATCTCATTGATCGACTTCTCATCGGATTAATTACGAATGGCCACGTTCTGCTTGAAGGGGTACCTGGACTAGCTAAGACACTCTCTATCCGCACTCTGGCCGCAGCCATAAATGTCCAGTTTCAACGAATTCAATTTACACCTGATCTCCTTCCAGCGGATATAATTGGCACTCTCATATATAACCCAAGAGAGGGTGAGTTTTCGACCAAGAAGGGGCCAGTTTTTACTAATCTTTTACTAGCCGACGAGATAAATCGTTCTCCCGCTAAAGTGCAAAGTGCTCTCCTTGAAAGTATGCAGGAACGTCAGGTTACAATAGGGGAGACAACTTATCCACTCCCGAACCCGTTTCTTGTCCTCGCTACCGAGAATCCGATCGATCAGGAGGGGACATATTCACTCCCAGAGGCTCAAATCGATAGATTTATGTTGAAACTAATAATCGACTATCCTTCGCGTGAGGAAGAGCGACAGATTCTCGACCGTATGGCAACGACCTCACCCAACACCGAGGTAAATTCCGTTATCAATCCCGATACGATTCTTGAATCAAGAAAAATTGTTAATGGCATATATATAGATGAAAAAGTGCGGGACTATATCGTAGACATTGTTTTCGCCACTCGAGTACCCGATAAATTCGGACTACAGGAAATTAGAGATTTCATTCAATACGGAGCCTCCCCTCGAGCTACTATCTCACTCACACTTGCAGCAAAGGCATGGGCTTTTCTCCAGGGTCGGGGTTATGTAACGCCCCAAGATGTTAAATCAATTGGCATGGATGTCCTCAGGCACCGCGTTATAATTAGCTATGAGGCCGAAGCAGAAGATATGTCCAGTGAAGATATTATTCGCTCTGTATTCGATACAATACCTGTACCATAACGACAAACCCCTTCGAATCAATTTTAGCTGCTTTCTCTTTCTAATCAATATTCGGCAGTAGGCTTGGACTTGCTTATGTATTCTGTATATTGCCCAATCAAAGCAGTAAATTCGGCATAATTTTAAACGAAGCCATCAAAAGACTTGGAAACCCACAAGCCAGATGCTCGAGGTTTACTTTGAAGGGGAAAATGCCTGAATCCGTGGAAGTTACTCGAGAGATCCTAAGGAAGGTTCGTCAGGTCGAGATTCGCAGTCGTCGATTCGTAACCGAAACAATGGGTGGTGCATATCAGAGCGTATTCAAGGGCCAAGGGATGGACTTAGAGGATGTCCGTGAATATGCAACCGGGGACGATATCAGAGATATCGATTGGAACATCACTGCCAAAATGGATAAACCCTTCGTTAAGAAATATCGCGAGGAGAGAGAGCTTACTATCATGCTTTGTGTTGATCTCAGCGCTTCTGGAAACTTTGGATCAACCGATCAAAGTAAGCGTGATATAGCCGCCGAATTGGCCAGTGTACTGGCTTTTTCCGCAACTCGTAACAATGACAAGGTTGGATTACTCCTTTTCACTGATAAGATTGAAAAAGTAATTCTCCCTAAAAAGGGACGACAAAATGTTCTTCGTGTGATCCGAGAAGTTTTATTCTTCGAGCCAACAAATTCTGGGACAAATATCGTCCTAGCCCTTAACACTCTGAACAAAATCCTGCGTCGCAAATCTATCTTATTCTTACTCTCTGATTTTTTAACTGAGGATTCGCTCTCTTGGATACGGCCCTCAATCGCGACCAATGGAGATCTTTTTAAAACCGTTACCTTGACGAACAAGCGACACGACTTAATTTGTGTTGAAATCTCAGATCCCAGGGAATTCGAGCTTCCGAATGTTGGGATTATTAATCTCGAGGATGCAGAGTCGGGAGAGACGGTTGAAGTTGATACCGGAAACAGCGAGTACCGGCTCCTGTATAAACAACAGAATCAACGAAGACTGGTTTCCTTGAAGCGAGGATTACGACAAAGTGGAGTCGACCATCTTTCAGTCTCAACCGATCGCCATTACATCGCTGTATTGAGGGAATTTTTTCGCTTACGTGAGAGGCGCAAATGAGAATTCGTTCTGCCCTTTTTCTGCTGTTTCTTTGTCTCTTCGGAATACAAATTTCGAAAGAGACGGCTTTATCCAGTGAAATCAAAGGATTGGAACCTGAAGGTTATAAGAACCCTCGACAGAGTCCTCTCATCCAATTCTCCAACGGGTCTAAAGCCTCTTTCCCCTCTCTAGCCCAATTGTCAGTTCCTTCTCTAGATCGGCAGACGGAGGATATACGGGATATTCGCAATCTCCTGACAATTCCAATCCCATGGCTTCCCTACGCTATTGCCTTGGTAGTAACGGCTGGAATACTTATTCTTGGATTTTTCACCTACCGTTGGGTTATGAGTCACAAGAAGAAGGCAAATGAAACATTCCTTCCTCCTTATGAACAGGCCCTTCTCGATCTCCACTCCACTCGGTCCCTAATTAATTCGGCCAAAGACAAGGAATTTTCCTCGGCTGTCTCAGACGTCGTACGTTACTTCCTGGAACGCCAGTTTAACATGCCAGCTCCAGAATCAACCACCGAGGAGTTCCTCCACCGAATTACGGATGACAGACTCATAAAAGGCAAATTAGCCGATGCATTTTCTGAGTTCTTGGTTCTCTGTGACTTAGCCAAATTCGCCCGTCATTCCCACGGTCGAGTTGGCATGCAGAAACTTTACCGAAAAGCAGAAAGTCTAATTGAGGAAACCTACCTCAAGCATCGAATGCAGATTTCAGTCCTTGGCACTAAACAAAATGAAAAACCAGTATCTAAGACGGTGGAATTGACTTAATGATTTTTAGATTTGCATCCAGCGATTTGCTCTGGCTCCTACTCGTAATTCCGCTCCTTGCTCTTCTGAAAGGCAAGCGTGGAGCATCAGCTGCCGTCCAATTTCCTGCTACTGAACTGGCCAAACAAATCTCTTCTTTCGTGCGCAACCGGCCAGGGCGACTCCTCCCCCATATACGTCTTCTAGCTCTTAGCTGCCTAATCTTGGCTCTCGCTCGTCCGCAAATAGGAAGCGGCATCAGCGAAATCGAATCGAGCGGAATAGATATAGTTCTCGCAGTCGATCTTTCAACATCAATGTGGGCCCATGATTTTAAAATTAAGGGAAAACGGACTGATCGACTAACGGTAGTTAAAGCAGTTGTAAAAGACTTTATAGTGAAACGCCCCAATGATCGAATCGGCCTGGTGGCATTTGCTGGAATCTCCTCCTTGGTTAGTCCTTTAACCCTAAATCACGAGTGGCTCTTGCAGAATCTTGAACGACTTCGGATTGGTATTTTAGAGGATGGAACCGCAATTGGCACTGCAATTGGAACCAGCGTGAACCGTTTACGTATCCAAAAGGCAAAGAGCCGAATTCTTATTGTTCTGACTGACGGAGCTAATAATGCAGGCAAGATCAGTCCTCTCGCTGCCGCCGAAGCAGCTAATGCATATAACATCAAGATTTATACGATTGGGGCTGGCCAAGAAGGGGTGGTTCCGGTCCCTAGAGGCCTCGATCCTAATGGAAACCCATTACTTGACCGTAACAGAAAATTACTTCTCAAGAATATACAATCGGATATCGATCTCGATTCACTCAAGGAGATTGCCCGACTTACACGAGCACGATTTTTCCACGCCACTGACACGGCGTCACTCGAGGAGATATATCACGAAATAGATCGCCTAGAGAAATCAGAGATTAAGCTGAAACATCGCACTAATTTTACAGACATTTTTATATGGCCTGCGATAGCTGGACTTTCCCTACTCGTTCTCGAGCAATTGATGAGTAACACCTTTTATCGCCGAATTCCTTAATCATGAATTTCGACCAAAGTATTTGGCTTTTCATCGCTATCGCCACCTTTCCGGTATTAACACTTCTCTACATCCACGCAGAAAAACTTAAGAGGAATCGCCTTGAGACATTTGCTGCCTTCAAACTTCTTTCAAATCTTGCCGCCTCCGTCAGCCCGACAAAACGAAACATCAAGGCAGGCCTTATAATCGCCGCATCCTGCCTAATTCTAGTCTCCTTGGCCCGTCCTCATTGGGGCTATTATTGGCAAGAGACAAGAGGCAAAGGAATCGACATTCTCATAGCCCTTGATACTTCGAAGAGCATGCTTGCAGAAGACATTAACCCGAACCGTATGGAGCGGGCTAAACTGGCGATCCTCGACCTTGTAAACCGTATCGAGGGAGACAGAGTAGGCTTGATCGCCTTTTCCGGAAGCGCCTTTCTACAATGTCCTCTGACTCTCGACTACAATGCATTTCGCCTAACCCTGGAGACAATCAACACTTCCGTTATATCTCGTGGAGGAACAAACTTTTCCGCTGCCATAGCTGAAGCCCAGGCATCATTCGCTGTAGATGATAACTTCAAAGTCCTCGTATTAATCACGGATGGCGAAGATCTCGAAGGGGCAGGCATAGAACAAGCCAAACTAGCAGCTAGGGAAGGGGTTAAGATTTACACAGTTGGAGTGGGGAGCCCAGGCGGGGAACTCATACCATTTCATGGAGTAGACGGCAACATTGATTTTCTCCGTGATGATAATGGGAACGTCATCAAAACAAGATTAGACGAAACAACTCTACGTGAGATTTCTAAGATCACGGACGCATTCTATTTTCCTATGGGTAGCAAAGGTGACGGACTCGATAAAGTCTATGAAGTGGGTCTTGATTCGATACCCAAACAAGAGAGGCAGGCTCATATGCAAAAGCTTCCCTATCAGCGTTTCCAGTGGCCGCTAGGTCTCGCCGTCATTGCACTTATTGTAGAGTCCCTTATTAGTTCTCGAAAGTACGCAAGGCGTCGCACATATTCAAATATTGGGCTTCTCCTGTTTCCATTACTAATTCTTTACCCTTTTGGCTTTGAAACAGTTGATGCCTCTCCTTCAAAGGCGGAGAAGTTCTATAACGAAGGGAACTATCTGGATGCGAAGGAGCACTATAAAGAAGCAATTGAAAAATCCCCTAATGACAAACGACTTTACTATAATCTAGGTTCGACGGAATATCGCGATGGATCATTCGATGCGGCTGAGAAAGCCTTCCAATTAGCGCTCGAAACCGACGATTTAGATATCCAGAAGAATGCTTTCTACAATCTTGGAAATACGCGATACCGCATGGGGGAAAAATCTTTAAAAACCGATCCGAAAGACACTATTAAATTCTGGGAACAGGGCATTAAAGACTACAAGAACACACTCACCCTCGACCCAGCGAACCAAGATGCTACGTTCAATCTAGATTTTATTACCAAGAAACTCGAGGAATTGAAAAAGCAACTAGAACAACAGAACCAGGAAAAGGAAGAAAATCAGACCGAACACAGCCAAAACAAGGATAAAACGAGTCAGGATAGAGAAGGTCAGAAGAAACACCAAGACAAAGAAAAGAACCAAGGGCAACCAACTGAACAAAACTCTCAAGAGGGGAAAGGAAAACCTGAAGGCCTACCGAAAGAAACCAAGGATAAGGAAGAACTAGAGGAGGATCAGTGGGAAAGGAAATCCAACGGGCTCATGACACGGGAAGAAGCGCGTCAGCTTCTCGAATCGCTTAGAAACGAGGAAAAGAAACTTCCAATAACAATTTTCGAGTTTCCGGATAAAAGAGATTCAGAGAATCGAAACCTGAAGGATTGGTAATATGCGACTCCTGAATCTTCAATGCTTACAGAAATGTTGGAGTGGATCCAAAGTGGTTAAATCAACCGCGGGTTCATTGAAACCTTCGTGCATGGCCCTAGAAGGCCTTCTATATTGGAGGATGAAAAGTGTAAGCATTTCTTCTTCAATAAGATTATCATTAATATTTTTTTTGCTTGGTCTACTCAGTAGTCCTGTAATTTCACTCCCCGCTCAGCCAACAGTTACTAGCACGATTAATCCCAATTCAATCGCCTTAGGCTATACTGCTACCTACATCGTTTCAATACAGGCAGAAGAACAGCCACCCGCATGGTTACCGCCTAAGGTGCAAGATCTTGAAATCGATTTCATTGGAACCGGCCAAAGTATGCAAATTTCAACTATAAACCGGAACACCAAGACTATAGTCACCAAGAAATACAACTTCCGTGTTAAGCCTAAGAGAACTGGAAGGTTCATCATACCGACCTATGATCTCAGTATCGGAAGACAAAGAATAATGGTTCCCGCAGCTGTTATCACGGTCAACTCTCCAAACGGAAAACCAGCGACAAATCTTGAAGATCTTACCTTTCTTGAATTGGATAAAGAAGAGAGACCAACCTATGTCGGTCAAAACTTAAAATATGTTCTCAAACTCTTCGTTCATACGGGACTAAGTGAAGTTCGGGCAGGAGAACTCTTGCAAAAAGGTGATGCCTTTTCCCAACACGAAATGGCACAATCGACCAACTCCTACGGAGCTCGGAGGAATAACCTCGACTATCAAGTCTACGAAATTCCTGTCTCCATTACACCCCTGAAATCCGGGCTCCAGACCCTCGAGTTTGAACTGACTATTCAGGTCGCACTTCCCCGACAGAGACAAAGTTCTTCATCTTCCTATTTCGACGAATTCTTTAACAAAGACTTCTTCAGCTTTGGAGGATTCAGGGAACGACGCAATATCTCGGTTTCGACAGGGCCAGTTGAGATAGCGGTTCGGATGCTCCCTGAAGAGGGGAAGCCCAAAAGTTTTTCTGGTGCCATTGGTCAATTTTTAATAAAACAGACACTCTCCCCTATCCAGATCAATGCTGGAGATCCACTCACACTTAAAGTTGAAATCACGGGAAACGGAAACTTCGACCGTATCCAGCCTTTACAATTGGAGGCGGGCGATCAATGGAAAATTTACCCGCCTAAGTCAGAGTTCATTGCCGGGGATAAAATGGAACATTCCGGAAAGAAGATCTTTGACTATATCCTTATACCACAGTCGATCGATATCACCCAATCACCTCCAATACACTTCAGCTTCTTTGATCCCAGAACTGCCCAATATGTTCAACTCTCTCACGAGCAAGTTGCTCTCACCGTCAATCCTGCTACTGATTACATTTTCGCTAATACATCTGTCACTCAAACCACAACCTCCAACAATGATACGCTGGGAACATCGAAAGCTCCGGAAAGAAATATTCTACCTATACAACTTCTACCTGGCCGCTGGATAAGTTCCATCCAGCCCACCTTTAAATCCTCCTACTTCCTGTCATCGCAATTAATTCCCTTAATTATTTTCTCCAGCATTTACTTATTCCGAAAGCGGCAAATCCGTTTCCGAGAAGATGCCTTTTATGCCCGTCGCCTAAAAACGACTCAATCCATGCGAAAGTGGCTTAAATCCGCCAAAGAGGCCTCCTCAAAGAACGACTTTGTCGCATTCTTTGCCGCCGCCCAAAGAGCTATTCAGGAGAGTGTGGGGAAACATTTCACATGTAGTGCTTCCACTCTCACCCTGGCCGATCTTGAATTGTTTCTCCTAGGAAAGGATTCCAACAGCAAGACAGTCAACGAAGTTCGGAAATTCTTTGAAGCGGGTGATGCTGTACGATTTTTTGCAGGTAATCAGGCTCAAGAACAAACGCTTCTCGATTGGAATAGAGCTCTTCTCAAGCTTATTGCCCAGCTCTCAGCCTTAAAGTAGCCATGAATAAGTTGGACAAACTCCTGGCTATCATTCTTCTTGCAGTCCCTCTTCCGCTTACCGCCGAGAATCCTTCCCTCCTTTTTGAGCAAGCAAATGAGTACTACAGCAAAGGGGATTACAAACTTGCCATAAAGGTGTATAGAGAGGCCCTCGATATCGCTCAGTCTGCTCCTCTTAACTACAATTTGGGAAATGTTTACTTTAAGATTGGAGAAATTGGGTTAGCAGTACTACACTATGAGCGATCACTCGCTATTGATCCATTAAACCCCGAAGTTCGGGCCAACTTGGCTTTTGTTAGAGAATCCGCAGAACTCCAAGAGCCCTCCTATGGGCCTTTAACCCAATTTAGTATGTTGCTTCCTCTCGAGTATTGGTGTTGGTCGCTTTCGATTGGATTTTGGGTCACAATATCCCTTGTGGTTTTTCCCCGTCTCTACGGTGGAGGAAATTTGATCACGCGATTCTTTCTCCTCTTATCTGTTTTCGCTACTTCTACCTGCCTTCTGGCCTTAATCGGAACTCACAAAAAAGGCAAAGGGGGGATCATCCTGACAACCAACACACTTCTTAGAGTAGCACCTTCAAAGGGGAGTCCAGAAGCTGGCTATCTACAATCTGGAGAAGTAGCCTCTATCAAAAAGATTCATCAAGATTTTGTTTTTGTTGAATTGGAAGCAGGAAAATCTGGATGGATTAAGGAATCAGAAATCGGGAGAATCTGGGAATGAAAGTTGCTGCCGCTCTCGAAAACCTAGTGGCGGCATTAAAACGTATCGATTACCTTACCTCTGCCGTTGCCCTCCTTTCCTAGGACGGACAGGTAAAATTTCCAGTGGGAGCTTAGATCCTAGGACAAATGAATTAAAAGTCATGTTTGATTTAGTTCATCGAGAAAAACCCAACCACACATTGGAGAACGGTTAGAAACTATGATAAAGTGGTCCAGTAATTCCAAATAAAATGAGTTTTTAACTCGACTGGCTAAAAGTCCTGTAAAACCGTTAGACGATAGAAAACCGACAGATTCCTATATTAACTTTTGCTGATCAACTTTACGCACTTCACGGAAACGGCCACGCAAATCACTCTCCAGAATCTTTCGTGTCTCAGGTGATATCTTCGATACCATATCTTCAAGCTTAGGTTTGACCCGATCTTTTTCCTGCTCAGATTCCGTATCATGAACTAGCTCCTGAGGGCTATCCCCTACGGGCTCTCCTTCAACCTTAGATGCCTTTTTTGGCGGAACATCACGACTAGATGAGGCTTTATTTAAGCCCGTGTCCGTTGAATCTGGATCCGAAGATGGTTGACTGACAGGAGACTGAGAATCAGGCATATTTACCGCAAGACTACTTAAGCGATTAATTACGGAATCGATGGCTCTTGATCTGCTAGCTTCGACAGCCTTGAGCAAGGTAACTTCAAAATTTACCTTCTCGCTCAATCCCATTTTTACCGATCTTTCGCCCTCATGTAGGACTTCAATGATTCGGAGCAGAGATTCAGATGTAAGGCCTGAAGGACCCAAAGCACGGGTCCTCCCACCCTCCCGAACAGAAGAAATAAGAACCTCTCTTAGAACCACCTGAAGATCTACTAAGATCCGGTATAAGTCGCGACCTTCCGAGGCAAGTTCTTCAACTAACTTTAAAAGTGTACTGTAATCAGAGGAAACAATCGTCTGGGCAAGAGCTTCCACCCTTTCTTGAGAAGCGAGTCCGTAGACATCGAGCACATCCTCCTCCTCAATCTTTTGTCCACAAAACGAGATCATCTGATCAAGAATCGATTGAGCGTCACGCATCCCACCATGAGAAAGGTGTGCGATTGACTGCAACGCGCCTTTATCAACTTCAATTTTTTCAACGGCCGCTATCTCTTCTAATTTGGCTGCAATCTGCTCATCTGGAATAGGTCGAAATTCAAACCGTTGGCACCTGGAAACGATAGTTGGCAAAACCTTATGAGACTCAGTTGTCGCAAAAACGAACTTAACATGAGAAGGTGGCTCTTCAAGTGTCTTAAGGAGGGCGTTAAAGGCCTGATTCGTCAGCATATGCACCTCATCAATTATATAGATCTTATATCGACACTGCGAAGGAACGTATTGACAATCCTCTCGAATATCTCGGACCTGATCAACCGAGTTGTTAGAAGCTCCGTCTATCTCAATCACATCCATACAACTCCCCTCCATGATGGACTGACAAATCGGGGAATCGTTCGGCGGAATTAAGGAAGGCCCGCCCTCGCAATTGAGTGCCTTAGCAAAGAGTCGGGCCATGCTTGTCTTACCAGTACCACGTGGTCCTACAAAAAGATATGCGTGGGCGATCCGCCCCTGTTCGATAGCATTCCGTAGCGTTCTAACAATGTGATCCTGCCCTACTAACTCCTCAAATTGTTGAGGACGCCAACGACGCGCAATGACCTTATACGATGAAGACATGAAAGAAATATAGATTGTTAGGTTAGGGAATGATCTAATCAAACTCAATCTACTCGCCATTCATAGATTTTTTCAGTCTCCGAATAGGCGCACTCGAAGGAAATGAAACGCCCCTTTTTTTCGACACAAACTATCACTTTTTGGTACCTAATCGTTCTCTTTAACAGTTGTAAACTTTCCACATACAAAAGCGATCTTAGGCCCTTAATAGAGGAACGGAGAATGCACCCGAACAAAAACACTCCCGACTCAAATGACTAGACGAAGGGAATCTCCTAACTTGAGGTAAGGTATAAAAAAGGCCAGGCACCCTACGGCACACAGAGTTTCTGGTTACCGTTGCTCCCTTCCGGGCCTGGCGGACTTCACCGACACTCCGTTGCATAGGACCCGGCCGGATCTAGACCTATTCATCTTACAGCAAGTCTTCAACACTTATTTCCAATAACAAGACCGAATATTAAAACAGTCATCGATAAGCCTCTGTCTAACTGATTACTAGACGTAAGAAGACCAGCCATGATCGTAAACACCCGCCAGCAGTATTTCCCTAATTAACTGCTAAATTGTTATCAATCAGGTTCAGTTAAACGCTTGCAAACGGTCGAGACTATAACTTCAAGGTCGCTCAACTTTCCCCTTCCCTCGTATCCACAAGCCAAGATTCCCTCGTCTGGTTCAATGATCAGATTTCCTCGATCCTTCAGAACCTTTAGATTTTTCCGCGTTGCAGGATGCTCCAACATCTTCCCATTCATGGCAGGAGCAACAACTACTTGGGAATCTGTCGCTAGGTAGATTGACGTCAGTAAGTCAGGAGCCAATCCGAGGGCGAAACAGGCGATTACATTTGCCGTAGCCGGTGCTATCAGGAGTAAATCCGATCGATCCGCCACCTCGATATGCCCAGGTTGCCAACCTTCCCCTTCCTTCCAAAGATCAACCCCAACCGGATTCCGGCTCAAGGTCTGAAAAGTCAAAGGAGTTACAAACTCGATAGCTTCACGAGTCATGACGACGAATATATTGGCTCCTTTTTTGACCAACTGACTCGTTATATCCGCCGCCTTGTATGCTGCAATCGATCCGCTCACTCCCAAAACAATCGTCTTCCCTTTAAGCTGCTGATCTTCTTCCATAGTAACACACTATATGCTTAGTCTTTGGATACTTTATCCACTAAACTGAATTTATCTAATTTATCTTCCTCCATTCAATCTCTACTGTAAACTTCATTATTGTTCCCCAAAATCCAAATTGGAAGAGTTAAAGAATATATTTCAAGTAGCTGCATTAAGATATGTCCGAAATAATGATGCTTCTTTAAACTGATTCAGCGCCCTATCACAAACAAGCTCTCGGGTAACAAGTCTTGACATGCATTTAGGAAACCCCTCTTATCCCGGGAATTCGGAAATTCAAATATGTTCCTAACCGCACCATTTGAGATTGCGCTTAGCGCACTGTTGCGACTTCTCCCCTGAGGGGGAGAAAAGGGTTCGATCTGTACATATTTTTTCTTAACCGCTGGAATTGTTATATCCAATTCCCTCGAGAAACGGTTACCCGTCCCCTCCGCGTCGCCCGGTTATATATGATTCTTTGCGATTCGCCAACCAGCCCCAATTCTCCATAAATAGCTTTTAAGAACAATGCACGAAAACCTAAGAACTAAATACCGCCCGTTCCCCAGAATAAAATTGCCTGATAGACAGTGGCCCGACCGTAGAATCGACACAGCTCCAACTTGGTGCAGCGTCGACCTGAGAGACGGCAACCAGGCACTTTCTGTGCCAATGAATCTGGAGGAAAAACACGAGCTTTTTCAAACTCTCGTCAAAATTGGATTCAAGGAAATTGAGGTCGGGTATCCTTCAGCCTCGGATACAGAGTTTAATTTCACCCGCTTTCTAATTGAAAAAGGGCACATTCCAAACGATGTCAGGATCCAAGTCCTGGTAGCCTCTCGTGAACATCTTATCCGACGAACCTTTCAAGCAATAAAAGGAGCTGATAAGGCGATCATACATCTCTACAATTCAATAAATCCGCTCCAACGTCGAGTGACATTTGGAATGAGTAAAAAGCAGATCAAAGCCATCGCCGTTGAGGGAACCAAACTCGTGAAAGATCTGGTTCCTAAGGTGCCTGAAACTGAGATTTTCTATCAATATTCACCAGAGAGCTTTTCCGATACCGAATTGGATTTCTCTCTAGAAGTCTGTCAGGCTGTGATGAATGTTTGGGAACCTACCGTTGAAAGGCCCATTATTCTGAACTTGCCGGCAACGGTTGAGCTATCGACGCCAAACACCCACGCCGATCAAATCGAGTGGTTTTGTCGAGAACTCAAGGATAGGGATAAAGCAATTATCAGCCTTCATACTCACAATGATCGTGGTACCGGAATTGCAGCGACTGAATTTGGTCTTATGGCCGGCGCCCAACGCGTGGAAGGAACCCTATTTGGAAATGGCGAACGGACCGGCAATCTCGACATCGTCACGGCCGCCTTGAACATGTTCTCCCAAGGAGTGGATCCCGATCTTGATTTCCGACGCCTGAATCACATTAGGGAAACCTACGAAAGATGTACTAGAATGAATGTTCACGAACGCCATCCCTATGCTGGGGATCTTGTGTTCACCGCCTTTAGTGGAACTCATCAAGATGCTATAAAGAAGGGAATGGACCAAATGGACGGAGAAATCGACTCTCTCTGGCAAGTCCCCTACTTACCGATCGATCCCGGAGACATCGGCCGTGCATACAATGCAATAATTAGAATCAATAGCCAAAGCGGGAAAGGTGGTATTGCTTATGTCATGCACAGAGAATTTGGCTTTGATCTGCCAAAAGCAATACATCCAGATTTTGGAGCCATTGTAAATCAGATCGCAGACAGAGAAGGTAGAGAACTCTCATCTCTTGAAATTCGCGACGCTTTTTTAAGGGAATACTCCGATCTGACCTTTCCTCTTTCATTAAATTCATATCAGATTAAGAAGAGACCGGAAGATCACAGTCATGTTTCAATCTCGGCTGAAATTACCTACAAGAATCAATCAGAATTCATAGAAGGTAGCGGGAATGGACCTATTGCCGCCTTCGTCGATGCTCTCGATTCAATCTCTTTACAGAACTTCCATATCACTGATTTCCGCCAGCATGCCATCACAAAGGGATCTACCGCAGAAGCAGCTGCCTACGTTGAGATCGAGCGAACCAGTGATCGAAAACGATTCTGGGGTGCTAGCGTTGAAAGCAACATTGAGTTTGCAGGAATCAAAGCATTGGTCAGTTCGTTTAATCGCACAAATGTTCTCGCAGCGAAGAAAGATACTATAGCGACTGCACCAGAGGTGTCACATAAATCGTGAACATTGAACCAAAGACCAAGACTCGAGAACAATTAAGAAACAAGAGCTTCAGTTTGCTATCTCAATTTATTACAGCTTCTAAAATTAACTAAAAACTTTAGGAAAAGTATTAATTTCAGACCTCTTCTTAGCATCAGGATCTATCTGGACGGATCAGAAACTTTCGAGATAGCAACCCCGATTTCATCACTCAATTGGGCCAATCCAGTCCCCAGTTCACTAACCAAAGTCCCATACTTCGTCCCATTCCACATTCCATTAAACCGAAAGTCACCCGAATCGACTGTCTCTCCTCCTTTCCCGACAATGGACCACCCAGCATGAATTGCCACTAAACCGCCTCTAACTCCATCAAATCTAGTGAGACGGATCTTAACCCGATAGTCTAACTCCGTTGGAGCTGACCAAGGGAATCGCGAAATTTTGACTCCCGGAAGTTTATTAGCTAGATGCGAATACAACACTCGTGCTATGCCCTGTTCGAGATCCTCAGCCCATCGATTAAATTCTGAATAAGTAATCTCACTCCCCTCTCTTCGAAGCACTATCTTTGAAGTCTTTAAGTAGTCTGGCATCTCAATAATAAGCAGACCCACATTCAGGGTCTTGAGGATACCACTCGCTTTAATTGGGGTTGGTTCAGTCAAGACATAGAACCGAGTTGGATCCAGTTTAGGATCCAAATCAATACATCCCCCGGTCATTGAAAATAAGACAACGCAAACCGATGTTCGATACATCATTTTCCTAAAAATTATTTATTTCCCGCCTCTTTCAATTTTCCTTCGGACTCTTTCCTCTCAATAATGAATTAGGATTTCGTTCCAAATAATTAACTAAAATACGAATTGCTTCCGCCGCTTCCTTCACCTCTTCCAGAGCATCTTCGATCCGGTAACGAAAAGACGATTCTGAAGAAAACAAGAACTCTGCTTTAGATGTCGTTTCCCCGACTTGTTTCAGCAATCGTTGTAGCTCTTCATTAGTTTCGCCGGCCTCAGCCAACACCGTATCAAATCGACTGTTAAGCTTTGTAGCGAATAGTCGAAACTCATTCACGGTCTCTTTTATCGCCGTTATGGTCTCTCCAAGCTCAGGCGATTCTAAAAAATTCGAAGTAGAATGGCTGGCTTCTTTAATTAATTCGCTAACTCCTCCAAAATCAACTTCCTCCAACCCTTCTCGAGCATTTTTTAATACTCTTATGAGTTCATCATTGATCATTGGTATGTCGAGCGCACCTAATCTTACAAAGACCTCCTCCACACTCTGACCTAATTGAGCGTTCAAGGAAGGCACTGTTGGGATCTCCTTATAGACAACCTTCTCTTGTACCAGTTTGGGCTTTCCTGCCTCAAACACGATATCGATTTCAATATATCTTAACCCCGTAATGAAGCTTTCTGTCACTAACTTTGCTCGATACCCCAGGGCTATGATTTTAGAAAATGTATCGTCATCGCGAATATCCACATCTACACCGATAGAACTATTGAGAAGAGACAAATCTAATTGCATGACCACTGGAATATGATCAATTTTATCCCCCTGGTTGAAGCGTAAAAAGATTTCCTTAACGCTCCCAATTTTCACGCCACGAAACTTTACAGGAGATCCAATATCAAGGCCACTGACTGGTTCGTCGAAGTAACAGATAAATTCCTCATGGTCGCTAAAAAGCTTAAAGGAACCAAAGAAAATAAGGGATCCCGCTGCTAGGATCAATCCTCCGATCACAAACAGGCCGATGACTGTATAGTTAGCTCTTCTGCTCATTGGGAATAGTGACCCCGGGGCACCCTTGAGAATTTACTTACCGCCCCTGGTAAGGAATTCATAAACATTTGTATTGGGTGGATCCTCTACTAGTTGCTTTGGATGCCCTATTGCCGTCATCGTCTTAGGACCAGCGTCGAGAAAGATTGCGTTATCGGCAATCGAAAAGATGCTCTTTAACTCATGGGTTACAACTACGACAGTAGTACCCAAGCTGTCCCTCAGCTGTAAAATCAAGTCGTCAAGTCTTCGAGAATTAATCGGATCGAGCCCAGCCGAGGGCTCATCAAAGAATAAAATCTCGGGATCCAACGCCATGGCTCTAGCCAATCCAGCTCGCTTTCGCATTCCTCCGCTTACCTGAGATGGATAAAACTCCTGAAATCCTTTTAACCCGACCAATGACAGCTTGTAAGAAACGAGTTCCGAGATTTCTCTTGAATTCAGATCGGTATATTCCTCCAACGGCAACGCCACGTTCTCAGCCAAGGTCATCGAACTCCACAAAGCCCCACCTTGATAGAGAACACCGAATCGACGAACTTGAGACTGCTTCTCCTCTTCGGAGGCATGTACAAAACTAATCCCATCGTAAAGAATATCTCCTCGAACCGGTTCCGATAAACCAATCAGATGTTTAAGAAGGGTACTTTTCCCACATCCGCTCCCACCCATAATAATCATGACTTCACCGCAAAGAATCTCAAAATTAAGATCTCGCATAACGACGAAGGACCCATAGGCCATATCCAATCCTTTGACATCAATATGAACCCGTTTAGAAGTCACTTCTCAATAACAATTGTGTTCAAATTCTAGATGTCGTAGATTGCAGCAATCCAGTCAATTATAGCATTGAAGAAAATGACAAGTGTGATTCCAGTTACTACCGCTGAGGTAGTAGCCAACCCTACTCCTTCTGCACTACCCCTAGATTGCATTCCGCGCAGACATCCTGAAATGGCAACTAAAATTCCAAAAACTATTCCCTTGAAGATACCCAATAAGTAGTCCGGCAAAGCCACAGCAACTTTCATTCCGTTAAGAAAAATAGGAACCGAAACATCGAGCATTAGATTGGAAACAAGCATGCCACTTGCAACTCCTATCACATCGGCATACAATACAAGGAGTGGCATCATCAAAAAAAGCGCCAAAATACGGGGAAGGAAGATAAAATCGATTGGATCAATCCCCAGGGTCTTAAGAGCATCAATTTCCTCGGAAAACTTCATGCTCGCGATTTCGGCCGCAAAAGCTGCCCCCGTTCGGCCTGCAATAATTATTCCTGTCATTAAAGCACCTAATTCCCTTAACATTCCATATCCAATAAGATAGGAGACGTAGACATCAGCACCGAATCGATTTAATATTACTGCCCCCAGAAATGCGATAATTAGGCCGATCAAAAAGCTGACAAGAGTAACGATCCAGATAGCATTAGCCCCCACCTCTTGAACAATGAGCCAAAAGTCCTTCCATCGTACCGAGGTCCGTCCAGCTAGCATCCGAAGAACACTCGCAAAACACTCTCCAGTGAAAACCAGCATTTCCAAGAATTCTCCATATCGATCAACCGTTGCCTTTCCAACTCGGCCCAAGAATGACTTTGTCTCTACATCCAGTTGGGCGTTTTCATGTTCCGGTACAGCCAAGGACAAATTAAGCAGCATTCTTAAATCATGAGGAAGCGGGGACCGATCGAATTCCAATTTGTGTCTTCTACATAGATGCACGAGTTTAACCAAATATGTCATAAGCATCGAATCCCAAGTCTCGACCTTATTCGTTGTAACCGCCACAACTCTGACATCCCCAACTGTGTCGAATAATTCTTCGATTGAAGCAAAATTTGGAGGGGATGAATCCACCCGCCAGTTGCCCATTAAGTGAATGGTTAACACCTCTTCTCCAAAGTCCATCTGTATTGTAGCCATCTGAGTCTAAAATTGGATCCTTAAAACCTATCTCCTAGCAATAGGAAAATATGAATCTGTGAGTGATAATCGGCTGTGATTTCAGATTCCAAACCCTAATATACCAATATTCAAAAGCCGTAGCGCTGCAAAACTCTAGATCGAGAGTTGCAACACCACGTTCACGAACGAAGACTATCTCGCAACCGATACGAGACTTTTCTAGGAACGTGAAGACGAAGAACAAAAATGAACTCCAAGGAATTCTGGAGCGAATTATTTTCCTGAATGACGAATCACAATTTTGCATAGGCGAATTCAAGTCCAGTAAGGAGGGAAAGAATCTAACCATTAAAGGCACCCTTCCGGGCGTTCAATGCGGCGAAACATTGCACCTTCACGGCCACTGGGAGCGTCATCCCAAGCACGGCGACCAATTTAATGTTACGCAATTCAAATCGATTCTTCCCTCTACGGTTTACGGTATTCGAAAGTATCTAGGAAGCGGTTTGGTTCCTGGGATCGGGAAAGTTTATGCCGATAAAATAGTAGACCGTTTTGGAACCGATACATTACGCATCATCTCAGAAGAATCAGCTCGTCTCAAAGAAGTCTCAGGAATTGGACAAAAACGAATTCAAGCCATCAGAAGCAATTGGATTGAACAAGAAGCTCTTCGAGATGTAATGACATTCCTTCAAACCTATGGTGTTTCCGTCGCCCAATGCCTCCGCATCGTGCGTCGATACGGCCCATCGGCCAAAAGAATCGTCCGCGAGGAACCCTACAAGGTTGCCCGGGATATTCCTGGAATCGGGTTTAAGAGTGCCGATAAAATCGCCATTAACATTGGTTTCGCAAACGACAGTATGGAACGAATCGAAGCGGGAATTCATTACGCCCTACAATCCCTCGAGGATGAAGGTCACACCGGTTTTCCTTTCGACTCCTTGGCTACTCACGCGGCAGAACTCCTTCAGACCAAAATTGATTCTGTTCGAAGCTGTTTGGCTTCACTAATTGAAAAAACAGAATTAGTTTTTAGTTCCAATCAACCCCTCGTTCAGTTACCAACATTGGACCAAGCTGAGCGCACTATCGCGAAGGCTATTCACAAGATTTCAACCGGCCCCTCTCACTATCCTGGGATCAAAGTTGAAATCGCAATAAATTGGGCACAAGAGCGTGCTCGCATACCTTTTGCCGAGGACCAAAAACATGCCATTCGCACCGCTCTTACAGAAAAAGTCTCAATTATTACTGGCGGACCCGGAACTGGGAAGACTACTATTCTCCGGGCTGTAGTAGAGATTCTAAAAGCAAAAAAAGTTAACGTTCTACTAGCCTCTCCCACTGGTCGGGCTGCCCAGAGAATGTCGGAAGCAACCGGCAGTTCAGCCCAAACGATCCATCGTTTGCTGAAATTCGATCCCGCGAAAGGGAGATTCTCTGTTAATCAATCTTCTCCACTAAACGCAGATTTACTGATTGTAGATGAAGTAAGTATGTTAGACTGCCGTCTTGCCGCCGCCCTTCTCCAGTCGATTCCCTCTTATGCTCATCTCGTTCTAGTTGGCGACATAGATCAACTACCTTCCGTTGGAGCTGGAAACATTCTTACTGATCTTATTACTTCGAAAAGCATACCAGTGACTCTTCTATCCACGATCTTTCGTCAAAAAGAGAAAAGCGAGATTATCAAGGTTGCTTATCGAATTCTCAAAGGCAATCCCAGCCCGCCACGTCCTAGGACAGGACTTAGCTCTCCTCATCTCAACGAAGACCTCCAATTCCTCAAGACAACTTCCCCTCAAGAATGCGTCGAATTGATTGCAGACATTTGTAAAAATTTTATCTCCACCCAAACTAACTATGATCCCCTTATGGATGTACAAGTCTTGGCCCCACTTCACAAGGGAATAGCAGGGATTCGGAACCTGAACCTTGAACTTCAGGCCCGGCTTAATCCCAATGATAACGGTCTATACACCGGTAACACGCGGTTCCTAATCGGCGATAAGGTGATACAAACCCGAAACAATTACGACAAATCTATCTTCAATGGCGATATTGGAAAGGTCGTTTCAATAGAACATGACGAAAATAGACTTACCGTCGCATTCATTAACGAGACCGTCGTCCTGGACCGGTTCGATATTAGTGATCTCCAACTAGCATATACCACTAGCGTCCACAAAGCTCAGGGAAGTGAATTCCCCATCGTTATAATTCCTCTTCTCAAACAGCATTATATCATGCTTCAGCGAAACCTACTCTATACCGCTATCACTCGTGGCAAAAATAAAGTCATCATCGTGGGCGATCCCGCCGCCTACGCCATTGCGGTTAATAACAAACAGTCGGCTACCAGATTTACCGGTCTAAGGAGTATAATAGAGAAATGGGAAGAATGAGCACAGCCCAACCATTCGACTCTTCAACTACCTTTTTCCCCTACAATTCAATTAGAAATAGATATTGATTGCACCTCCATTTGGCTGACCATAAAGTTCGAATAGCAAAACTCAAACTATCCAGTTTAGTTTGTATTTAAATCTAGGACCTCTCTCAATAAGATCTTAGACTCAACCAGATGTTAATCGACCGGATTTCTTTCGGCACTGGAAACAACGAACCATGTGGATTGCTGCTATGACGAAAGCCGCTCTAGCAGGTAGCCCATTGAGGGAAAAATTAGGCAGAGGTCAGATTAGGAGTCTTCACTAGCTGAGAATCCCAGCAAGAGTTGCCGTCATGAGGCTTGCACAGGTTCCGCCTATCATAGCTCGAAACGCCATTCTAGCTAGGTTTTCCCTCTGTCCAGGAGCCAACACAGAAATGCCTCCGATCTGGATTCCCATACTACTAAAATTTGCAAAACCACATAAAGCAAATGTCGAAATAATAAAGGATTTTTCATTTGTCAAATGTCCTGCATCTATAAGAACTCTCATCTCCTGAAAGGCCACAAACTCATTCATTACCATCTTCTGCCCCAGCAGTTGTCCCACTACCAGAAGATTTCCACCATCAACACCCATTAGAAAAGCAACTGGTGAAAAAAGAACCCCGAAAATGAACTGTAGAGTGAGACTTTCGTAGATCCCCCCAGTGGAATCTGAAATCATCTCGTTGATACCTGACCAGGATCCAATCCAATCGGTTGCTATGTAATTGAGCAAAGCCATCAAGGCTAGGAAAACTAGCACGATGGCACCTACATTCACTGCCAACTTTAATCCTTGGGTTGTTCCGTTCGCAACTGCATCAAAGAGATTAACTCCTATGGACTCTTTGCCTACCCTTAGATCCGTTTCAACTTTCTCGCTCTCAGGAAAAAGCATTTTTGCGCAGATTATTGCTCCTGGGGCAGCGATGATAGAAGCGGAAATAAGATGTTTTCCGACTTCAATTTTTCTAATTTCATCTTCTCCTCCAAGAATATTCATGTAGGCAATAAGGACCGCCCCTGCAATTGTGGCCATTCCCCCAGTCATCAGACAGACGATTTCAGATTTTGTCATTCGCTCCAGATAGGGCCTAACAATGAGGGGGGCCTCGGTTTGCCCAATGAAAATATTTGCAGCAGCGGCCACACTCTCAGCTCCTGAGAGACGCATCGTTTTTTGCATAACCCATGCGAAAACGAAGATAACTTTCTGCAGGATGCCAAGATAGTAAAAAAGAGAAGCAAGGGCAGAGAAGAAAGCAATCGAAGGGAGAACCCTAAAAGCAAAAAATGCCCCGTAGGATGGGTCCGTTGGTAGTTCGCCGAAAAGAAACGTCGAACCTTCTAGGGAGAACTCAAGAAGCTTTAGAAAAAGTCCTGAGACATTACCGATAATTCTGTTGAAAAGGGGAACCTTAATAACCAGGACAGCAATCAGGACTTGTAAAACAAAACCACTGCCCACCAACCTCCAATCGATATTTCTTCTTTCAGAACTAAAGAAATACAGAAACAAGAAAATCGCCACAAACCCTAGTGCCCCCCGCGCCAGGTCAACAAATACTTCCGGCATTAGGCCAAAGATTGGGCAGCTTTTGCCCTTTGCACAACTATAACTTTACTACCTGATTCAACCTGGTCCGCTCCTAAGCTCACCAAAATGTTTAAAACAAGACTGAAAGTTTCCTAAAATTAACGCCATAAGTTGTGAAGATAATTCAGGTTAAAGGATTACCTCTTCTAATACCTCATCCAGGCTCCGTCGAACCGGTGTGGTTCCCTTAACCAAAGGGTAGCGAAAGACTTTCCCTGCGTAATTCCGAAGAACCACCTCCTCATCATTAATTCGCTCAACGTAATCAGGGTTCAGAGGAATCTTACCCCCACCACCAGGAGCATCGATCACGAACTGGGGAACTGCATAGCCCGAAGTATGCCCCCGAAGACCTCGAATAAGCTCAATTCCCTTGGTTATTTCTGTCCTTAAATGGGCACTTCCCGTGATTAAATCGCACTGATAAAGATAGTAGGGACGGACCCTCATCATTAATAGACGATGGACCAATGATTTCATGGTCTCCAAATTATCATTCACACCCTTAAGAAGTACTGACTGATTGCCCAAAGGAACACCCGCAAAGGAGAGCTTTTCACACGCTTCATATAATTCACGCGTACACTCCGATGGGTGGTTAATATGTAAACTTATCCAAACCGGACCATTCTCCTTCAGAACCGCGCAGAGTTTGTCCGTCACTCTTTGCGGAACAAAGACTGGAACTCGCGACCCTATCCTAATAAATTCAACATGTTTAATCTGACGCAAACGCCCAAGCAGGTATTCTAACTTGCTGTCGGCAAAGAGAAGCGGATCACCTCCACTTAATAAAACGTCACGCACACTGACATTTCTCTCAATATAATCCAGCCCTCCTTCAAGATCCGATCGGAAGTTATACTCCTGCGAATTAGAAACCATCCGGCTACGAGTACAGTACCGGCAGTAAGCCGCACACCGATCCGTGACCAAAAACAAAACTCTGTCAGGATACCGATGGACAATTCCGGGTACCGGCATCGTTTTTTCCTCCCCCACCGGATCCCGCATTTCTTCTGTTGCCGTCTCCATCTCCTCAATTCGAGGCACAACCTGACGCCGGATAGGACAGTTCGGATCATCTCGATTAAGCAGGTTAAGGAAATAAGGAGTTACCGAAACAGCCAACTTCTGATCAGCAAATCCAAACCCCTCTTTCTCTTCTTTAGTCAGACATAGGTACTTCGAGAAATCCTCAACCGTACTAATCCGGTTTTGAAGCTGCCAGCGCCAATTCCTCCAATTCTCATCGGGCTCCAAGTCCCAATGTCCCTTCCCTTGGTACCAGCTATTTAATGCGTCCTTACCCTTCATCAACCCTTTCCGCCCAGAAAAACATTATTATATCTAAATCTGTCAATGAACTTTTTAGCTTTTTAAGTTTCGAACACCTGAATGAAGCTTTATCGAAACACCTTTGGTAAGATTAAGTCATAACTAGGATACGGATATTAATGTTACCCTATTTTCCAAACTGCAGACATAAGAACAACGCATCCGGGTAAGTAACGGAGAATTAGGACTGACACAGTTAACCGTACCATATCTGATAAAAGTCTTGCTATAGATAGAAGCTTAATCTGGATAAGCACGCAAGGTCCTTGTTTCCCAAAAAAGCGGTAGGCAAAAATCAATCTAGATACCGTTCAAAAGAAGCTGCATCTTCCGGAGTATCAATGCCAATAGTTGACTGGTTTGTGATGCCAACAGCGACCTTGAACCCATTCTCCAAAGCACGCAGCTGTTCCAGCATCTCTATCATCTCCAAACATCCTCTAGGCAATTTTTGAAAAAGCTGTAAGAAATCAGCCGTATAGGCATACATTCCCAAATGCCAGAAACAGTGGTTTTCTCGCAGCAAATTGACGTCCAACCGACCACGTCGTTGCCGTGAAAATGGGATCGGTGCCCGCGAAAAGTAAAGGGCATTATGGTTGCGATCGATCACTACTTTTACTTTGTCTGGATCACGAAAGTCCTCCTCGGTTAGAAAGGGAGTAGCTAGTGTCCCCATAACCGGCTCTCCCCTAATCAAGTCTCCTAAGGCTTTGATCTGACTCCCAGTGACCGTGGGTTCATCTCCCTGCACATTGATAATGTGCGTCGCTCGGATGGTTTCATTTGCTTCCGCTATTCGGTCAGTGCCACTGGAATGATTACTTGAGGTCCTGACCACATCAAATCCGCAGCCTTCCAGCAGTATTGCGACAGATTCGTCTTCGACCGCAAAATAAAGAGGAAAACCAGGGGCCTGCTCCGTGATACGCTCACCAGTCCATAGAATAAGCGGCTTCCCCCTGATTTCATGGAGGGGTTTACCTGGGAAACGTGTCGCGGCGAGTCTAACTGGAACGACGATAGCTATATCTTGCGTCATACAGATTTATTTTCTTAGAAGGAATAAAGGATTGGTTGGTAAACCTACCATTAACAAACCGGATGGAAGACACATAGACCGATAAAATTTTGAATTAATGCTGATAGTTTGGATACTTACATTTAGCCTTTCAGGTACGATCGGAACGATTGTCGCCGCATCCCTCTTTCTTACTTCACAGAGGAAAATCAGTCGTGTAACGCTTTCCTGCTTTCTCAGTTTTGCAGTAGGAACTCTCCTTTCAGTTGCATTTCTAAGGCTGTTGCCAGAGGCACTCGAGCTAGCCAAAAGTAGATCGATCATGGTAACCGTTCTATTTGGTATAGTGCTCTTCTTTGTACTTGAAAAGTTACTTATTTGGCGCCATTGCCACGAACAAGAGTGCCAGGTCCATGCAACAGGTGGACACCTCATTCTCTTGGGAGATTCATTTCACAACTTTGTAGATGGAATTACAATAGCAGCTGCCTTCATGACATCGATCCCCCTTGGGGCAACTACTGCCTTGGCAATCATTATCCATGAAATCCCACAGGAAGTGGCTGACTTCTCAATTCTTCTTAAACAAGGATTTTCTGCTAAAAAGGCTATCCTTTTCAATACACTGTCTAGCCTCACTATGTGCCTAGGAGCTCTCATCGCCTATTTTGCCCTTGATCTCATGAATCCTCTCATCCCCTTCATTCTAGCCATTTCAGCCTCTAGTTTTATCTATGTTGCGACTGTCGACCTAATTGCAAATCTTCATCGCGATTCTGAAGACCAATCTCCTCGACTACAGCTCTTCTTTGTCTTCTGCGGTATCGCCACTATCAGTATTCTCGGTGGTTTGCATACTCATTGAATCCCCTAATAGACGCTCTAGATTACCTCGAAAGACTTGAAATAACTCCTCTTCCGTCAATCCTGATTCTGCGACCTCTTCAGCAAACCGAAGGAATCCAGGCTGTTGCTCCTCCTTTGGATAGAGTCGGATCGGATAGTCCGAGCCGAAAAGAATTCTATCCGCACCAACGATATCGGCGACAACACGAAAGATCTTATGGTCATAGAGAAGCGGACTGGCTGAGGTATCGTAAAATACATTCCTTAATGACTTACGACACTCTTTATTAAGTTCGTAAAAAGGCAGCCCGCCTCCCCAATGCGAAAAAATGAACTTCAGATTAGAAAACTCTTTTGCTAGGCATTCATATTCGCTTAACGGTCCGTATACCTTACCCTCATAGTGGTGACCAGCAGGCTCAGTCACGTGAAGGTTGACGGGGATTCCAATCTCTTGTGCCCATTCTAGTATCCTTATCCACACCTGATTCCTCATGGTGAAGCCCTGGACTGCTGGGAAAATCTCTCCAATCCCCTTTAATCCGGAGTCTATTGCGCGACGCACATCATCGAAAGCCCGGTCCCCAGCACGAGGTTGCACAGCGGCGAATCCTATCATTCTCTCTGGATCTTCCTCTACCCACCTCAAATGCCATTCATTCTGAAGCCGGCAGGTCTCCTCCTGTTCCCAGTACCAACCCATCAAGACAACTTGCTTGACACAAGCACTCTTCATATCTGCTAGGAGTCGTTCCCGACTAGCCCACCCCTGAATAGACCTTCTGCTTCCCCGATCCGTCACCAAATTAACCCAGTGATCCTCTTTCAAACTACGACCCCATCCCTCAGGATCGTTAATTACTTCTTCGGGATAGCGGTGAACATGACTGTCGATAATCATGTCTCAGAGATCCGTCTAAGAGCACTAAATCCTCGAATCTTCGAGTTTCCTTAGCAGAGTTGCAACTACTCCCCCAATTGATATCGGGTGAACCGCCTGATATTAATATTCTCCCCCAACTTTGCGATACGCTCCGTAAGAAGATCCTTGATCGTCTTATCGGGATCTTTGACAAACGGCTGTTCCATGAGACAAATCGATTCGTAAATCTTTTCTATTTTTCCCTCCACAATTTTTTGCACAATGTGAGGAGGCTTATTCTGGACCTGAGAAGCAGCAATTTCTCGCTCTTTTTCCAGATATTTTTCCGGGACCTCCTCTGGAGTGATAAATTCTGGGTTAGCTGCAGCTATATGGAGACAAATGTCTTTCACTAATTCGCCAAAGTCCTCAGTCTTTGCCACAAAGTCCGTCTCACAGTTGACCTCCACTAAAACACCGACTTTCCCTCCCATATGGATATAT